>NZ_JAPFGB010000001.1 GCF_026241095.1 Saccharopolyspora sp. NFXS83
CGCTGAGAACCCGCGGGTGGTCGGCTTTTCGACGTGGGCTATGCGCTGGCGCGCATCCAGGCACGGCCTTCGGCCGCGAGGCAGGCGGGCTTCGCCGCCCACTGCACGGCCTTCGGCCGCAAGGCACGGCTTCGCCGCAAGGCACGGCTTCGCCGCGAGGCAGGCGGGCTTCGCCGCCCACTGCACGGCTGCGCTGCTTACTTCTTGGCCTTCGGCCGGGACGCGGGCCTGTTCGCTGTGCAGGGCACGGCTTTGCCGGTCTTCGTGGGATTCGCCGTGGGGTCAGATGGTGGGGCGGACCACTAGGACTGGGCAGGCCGCGTGGCGGACGCATTGTTCGGCTACCGAGCCCAGCAGGAGGCCGGCGAAGCCGCCGCGGCCTCGGTGACCCACCACCAGGAGGTCTGCGCCTCGGGACGCTGAGAGCAGGGCCTGGGGCGAGGGGGAGTGCACGATGTGGCGCTGGATCGGGACGGGCGGGGTCTCGCCCAGGTGGTCTCGGACGATCATCTCCGTGGACTCGTCCACCGACTGCTGGTAGGCGTCCATGCTCGGCACCGCCCCGGGCGGGCAGTCCGCGGGCCGCGGCGCGGTGCGCATGCTCCACGCCCGGACCACGTGCAGCGCTCCGCTGCGCAGGTTCGCCTCGTGTGCCGCGACCTCCAGCGCGCGCAGCGACGACGGAGATCCGTCGAGGCCGACGGCGACACCGCCGTCGAGCTCGACCCGCTGCACTGTGCGTTCCACCACACCTCCACTTCACCTCCTCGCGCCCCTGCTGTCGACCCGGGCACTCGAACGAGTCCGATATGTGATGATTCGCGGCTAGGGTCGAGAACTTCACATGATCGATGCACTGTGGTAATGCATAGGTAGGACGCGTGTTTCCACACCAACGCCGCTGAGGTGCATGCGCCACGACGACCGCCACAGCGGTTCGCGTGAGTTCCCAACAGCAGATAGGTGGGTCATGGTCCATTCGACCGAGTGCTCGCCGGAGCGGCGCAACCCGCTGCTGAACCGGCGTTCCCAGACCGATGTCCAACTGGTGGCCGTGCCGCGGCTGGAGTGGTCACTGGCCACCGAAGCGCACCCGACCGTCGCCGAAGCCGCCGCGCCCGCCTCGATGCGCCGCAGCTGGATCCACACCGCTCCCGAGCAGAAGGTGCTCGAGCTCTATCGGAAGCTGCACGGGTCCGCGAGCAGGCTGCCCGCGCCGTGGTGGCTGCGCGCGCTGGACCGCGGCGAGCTCGCCTCCCGCGAGGAGGGCTTCGCCCTCGAAGACGACGTGCACCGGCTGCTGGCCGGTCGCGGCGGCTGGTTCTTCGTGCCCTGGGCGGGCGTCGGCGAGACCGGGTACTGGGAGTACGGGCCCTCCGAACGCGGGACCCGGCACGCCCCCACGACGGTGGCGCTCACCGACCGGCACTCCGGCTGGATCCACGTGGTCGCCGCCTACACCGACGGGCCGCCGCAGCCGTTGCCGCTGAGCGGTCCCGACGGCTTGCTCGCCGCGCTTCCGGTCGTCGAATCCTGGTAGCCGCCCCGCCGGACGGGTTTGCGATACTGGTCCCCTGTGAGCACTTCTGACCAGCAGGTCCAGCATCGCCGCTCGATCGTGAGCTACGTCCAGCGCGGCGCTCGGATGACCGTCGGACAGCAGCGGGCGTGGGATCGGCACTGGTCCGCGATGGGCGACTCCGTCGACGCGCTGCCCCCGGGGCAGTTGGACACGGCCGCCTGGTTCGGCCGGACCGCGCCCGTCGTCCTGGAGATCGGCCCCGGCATGGGCGAGACGACGGCGCAACTGGCCGCCGCCGCACCCGAGGTCGACCACTTGGCCGTCGAGGTCTACAAACCGGGCCTGGCGCAGCTGCTGCTGCGCGCCGAACACCTGGAGCTGGCCAACCTGCGGCTGCTGCGCGGCGACGCGGTGGTGCTGCTGCGGGAGCACTTCGAACCGGGCTCGCTGTCGGGGGTGCGGATCTTCTTCCCGGACCCGTGGCCGAAGAAGCGCCACCACAAGCGGCGGCTGGTGCAGCAGGAGACGGTGGAGCTGATCGCGTCCCGGCTCGCGCCGGGCGGGTTCGTGCACATGGCCACCGACTGGGAGAGCTACGCCGAGCAGATGCTCGAGGTGTGCTCGGCCGTACCGGAGCTGCGCAACCGGTACGCGGACGAGCCGGGCGGCTGGGCTCCCAGGCCGGAGTGGCGTCCCGTCACGAAGTTCGAGAACCGCGCCCACGACGAAGGCCGGGTCATCCACGACCTGATCTTCGAGCGGGCGTGAACCTCTCCGCGTTGATCAAGCGGCGACCGGCAGGTCCAGGACGCCTTCGCTGAGCCGGACGGAGCGCCCCGCCCGCGTGTTGCGCACCGGGCGGGGGCGTTGCGCTCGGACGGTGGACCGGGCCGGGCGCTGCGCCTGCACGGTGAGCGAAGGCTCCGCCGTCGCCAGCACCACCGCGATCCCCGCGGCGCGGGCGGTGTCGACGAGTTCGCCGATGGCGGACTCGGTGAGGGCGGGGTCGTCGGCGAAGATCACCTTCGGCCGGTGCGCCATGGCGCGGGCTACGGTCAGCCGCTGCACCTGAGCGGTGGAGAGCTGGCCGGGGAAGCGCTCCCGCATCCCGTCGAGGCCGAAGTCCCGCAGCACGCTCAGCGCGAGCGCCATCGCCTCCGCGCGACCGGTGCCCGCCAGCATCTGCGGCAGCGCGCAGTTCTCCTGGGCGTTGAGCTCGGGAACCAGCATCCCGTCGCCGAACACGAACCCGAAGTCGCGCCGGCGCACCTCGCTCAGCTCGTGGTCGGTGAGCCGGTCCAGGCGCACCCCGTCGAGCAGCACCGCCCCCTCGTCGGGGCGGCGCAGGCCGGCGAGCGCGTGCAGCAGCGCCGTCCGGGCCTCCGGGGACGGTCCGTCGAGCGCGGCGACCGCGCCGGGCGCCACGGTGAAGTCCACTCCGAACAGCTGCGGCAGCGTGGTCAGGTTCCGCGCCTCCAGCAGTGGTGCCGTCGATGCAGTCGACACTGTCCGCTCCTCTCGCCTGCCGGTTCGCACCGGATCGCCACTGGGTGTGGAGGAACCTTCTCGTGAGCGAGTGGTTCGGTGCGTCGGACGGAGGGACATCCCTCGTCGACCGATCGGCCATGCCTTTCGAGCCGTTCGGCCAAGCCGTGCGGCGCTCGCCGGGGATTAGGGTCGCGGCGTGAGCTCCAGCCCGACGCCCCCCTCGTTGGCGCAGCGACTCAGTCGTCTCGTGCGGGCGCAATGGGTCCTCGCCACGCTGATGACGTTGCTGTGCTGCGCGGACATCGCGTTCGCCGTGCAGCGCGGCGGCACCGAAGTGCTCGCCCTGCCGGGGGCCGCGCTGCTCGCCCTGCTGGCGGTGCGGGGGCGGTCGCATCCGGCGCTGTGCGGGGTGGCCGCGGCGGCGGTGCTGGTGCTGTCGTCGGGGCTGCTCCGGGTGGCCGGTGCCGAGCCGCACTCGCTGGGGATGGGCGCGATCCTGCCCACCGAGAACGCGGCGGGCGTGCTGCTGGTGCTGTTCGCGCACCGGCGGCTGCCGCCGGTGAAGGCGCTGCCGATCACCGCGGCCCTGGTGGCGGCCTGCCTGGTCTCGCTGTACGTCCGCACTCCGACGCCGGATACGACGACCCTCGCATTCGGCGTGCTGCAGCTGCTGCTGGCCATGGGCACCGGGACCTACCTGCGCGGTTGGCAGTTCACGGCCGCGCGGACGCCGCTGCTGGAGCTGTTCGGCCGCCAGTGGCCGATGATCGCCGCGCTGTCGGTGCTGGTGTTCGCGGAAGCCACCGCCTACCTGCAGGACGGCCCCGGCGCGATCGCCATGCTGCTGGGCGCGCTGGTGCTGGCGGTGCTCGCGGTGATCGCGCCGCTGCGCCCGGTGGAGGCCGCGCTGCTGGGCTCCAGCGCGCTGGCGTGCATGGGCGTGCTGAACGTGCTGATCCGGGCCGACCGGACGAACTCGTCGATCCTGCCGCCGCTGCCGATCACCGCCACCGCCGCCGGGATGCTGCTGATGGCGTACCTGGTCCGGTACGCCGCGCGCCGGAAGGCGTGGATCGGTGGTTCCGCGCTGGTCGGTGCCGTGCTGGTCGCGGTGTTCCTCGACTGGGTGCAGAAGGACCGGCCGGATATCACCGCCGGGATGCAGATCCTCGCGTTCGGCGGGTTGCTGCTGGCGCTGTCGGTCGGTTCGGGCGTGTACTTCCGGACCCGCGACGGGGAGCGGACGCGGACGGTGGAGACGGCGGTGGAGCAGGCCCAGCAGGCGGAACGGCTGGCGCTGGCGCGGGAACTGCACGACGTCGTCGCCCACCACGTCACCGGAATCGTGGTGCAGGCGCAGGCCGCGCAGATGGTGGCCGCGCAGAAACCGGAGGCCGCCGCCGAAGCGATGGAGCGCATCGCCAGCAGCGGCACCGAGGCGCTGGTCGCGATGCGCAGGCTCGTGGCGAGCATGCGCGGCGCGGAACCCGCCGGAACCAGCGGCGCCACCGAGCAGGCCACCACCGACCTGGCCGCCGACCTCACGTCCTTGGCGGAGGGCGCGGGGCCGAAGGTGCGGCTGCTGCTCGACATCGGCCGCGAGGTGCCCCAGGAGGTGGCGCGCTCCGCGTTGCGGCTGGTGCAGGAGTCGTTGACGAACGCGGGCAAGCACGCCCCGGACGCCACCGAGATCCTCGTGTCGGTGCGGTCCCCGCAGGAGCACCTGCACGTCCGCATCACCGACAACGGTTCCGGCAGGCGCACCGCACCGGTCGGCGGCTCCGGAGGATACGGTCTCGTCGGCATGCGCGAGCGCATCGAGTTGCTCGGCGGCCGGTTCAGCGCGGGCCCCGGTGAGGGCACCGGCTGGCGGGTCGAAGCGTGGCTGCCGCTGGCCGAACGCGCGGCCGGGTGAGTGCGCGCGTGGGGCACGACGAGGAGGATGGACCGATGATCCGGGTGCTGATCGCGGACGATCAGGAGATGGTGCGGGCCGGTTTCCGGATGATCCTGGAGTCGCAGGACTCCATCGAAGTCGTCGCCGACGTCGCGAACGGGCTGGACGCGGTGAGCCGCGCCAAGGAGCTGCGCCCCGACGTGTGCCTGATGGACATCCGGATGCCCGGCCTGGACGGCCTGGAGGCCACCAAGCAGCTCGCCGGCCCGGACGTGGCCGACCCGATCAAGGTCGTCGTGGTGACCACCTTCGACCTCGACGACTACGTGGCTTCGGCGTTGGCGAACGGTGCCAGCGGATTCTTGCTCAAGGACGCCGGTCCGGCGCTGCTGATCGAGGCGATCCACGCCGCGTCGCGCGGGGACGCCCTGGTGTCGCCGCAGATCACGGTGCGGCTGCTGAAGCACTTCGCGAAGCCGCCGGAACGTCCGCGCCGCACCGTGGAACCGCTGCGGGACGCGCTCACGGAGCGGGAGCTCGACGTGGTCCGGGCGACGGCGCGCGGGCTGACCAACGTCGAGATCGGCGCGGAGCTGTTCATGTCGTTGTCCACCGTGAAGACCCACTTGGCCGCGGCCCAGAACAAGATCGGCGCTCGCAACCGCGTCGAGACGGCGTCGTGGGCGTGGCGCAGCGGCCTCATGGAGGACTGATTGCCGCCCGGTGCGGGTGATCCGTCCACCTCGCGGACCCGCTGTCCGCCGCGGTTCCGGGGCCGCCGGCCGCTGCGGCAGAATGCGTCCATGTCGACCGCTCTGCGCCTGCACGCCCCCATAGCCGTTCCCTGCGACGCCACCGGTTCGGTGATCCGCGACGCCGTGGTGGACGTGGACGAGCAGGGGCGGGTGAGCTACTGCGGTCCCCGCGAGGGCGCGCCGCCGCGCGCGCAGGAGACCGAGGTTCGCGACTGCGGCGGCATCCTGCTGCCCGGCCTGATCAACGCGCACGCGCACAGCCCGATGACGCTGCTGCGCGGCATGGGCGGCGACCTGCCGCTGCTGCGCTGGCTGCGCGAGGTGATCTGGCCCGCGGAGGCTCGGCTGCGGCCCGGCGACATCCGCGCGGGCATGGAGCTCGGCGCTGTGGAGATGCTGCGCGCCGGGGTCACCACGAGCGCCGAGATGTACTTCTCCGGTGAGTCGGTGGCGGAGGCGGTGCTGGCCGTCGGGTCCCGCGTGGTGCTGGCCCCGGCAGTGATCTCCACACCGGACCTGGAGGGCATGGGTTCGTGGCAGGGCATGGTCGACGACATCAGCAAGTGGATCGACGCCGACGGCACCCGCTTCGGCCCGGCGGAGCGCGTGGAACTGGGCTACGGCGCGCATTCCGCGTACACGCTGCCGCCGGAGGCGCTGCGGTTCATCGGTGAGTCCGCCCAGCAGCGCGACGCGCTGGTGCAGGTCCACGTCGCCGAGGCCGCCGACGAGGACCGGGAGCAGCGGGAGAAGTTCGGTTCGGTCCCGGCCCTGCTCGACGAGGTGGGGATGCTGGACGGCCGGGTGCTCGCCGCGCACTGCGTGCACCTGTCCGACGCCGACATCGCGCTGTTCGCAAGCAAGGGCACCGGCATCGCGCACTGCCCCGGTTCCAACGCGAAGCTCGCCTCCGGCACCGCGCGGCTCGTCGACATGCTCGCCGCCGGCATCCCGGTCGGCCTGGGCACCGACGGGCCGTCCAGCAACGACGACCTGGACCTGTGGGAGGAGGTGCAGCTGGCGGGCATGCTCGCTCGACTGTCCACAGGGGACGCGACCGCGCTGAGCGCGCGCAGCGCGCTGCTCGCGGCGACCCGCGGCGGGGCGGCGGCGCTGCACCGCGACGACATCGGCGCGCTGGAACCGGGCCGGTGGGCCGACATCGTGCACTTGGACGTGGACAACCCGGCGTTCGCGACCGGCCTCGACACCCCCGACGAGCAGCTGCTGTCGAACCTGGTGTGGGCGGCGGGTTCGCGCTGCGTGCGCGACGTGTGGGTGGCGGGCACCGAGGTGCTGCACGACCGCGAACCGACCCGGGTCGACCGCCGCGCCGTCCAGGCCGCGGCCCGCACGGCGTCCCAGCACGTCCGCGGCTGATCTCGGGAACGACGGCCGGCGAGGATCGAGGCGGCACCATGACCAGGCACATCGGCATCCTGCTGTTCCCCGGCGTCGAAGAGCTCGACGCGATCGGCCCGTGGGAGGTGCTGTCCTTCTGGACCCGCGGCTTCCCCGACGACGGCTACGCGGTCTCGACGGTCTCCCGCGACGGCGGGCCGGTCGAGTGCGCCAAGGGCCTCACCGTCTCCGCCGGGCACTCCTTCGCCGACGCCCCCGAGTTCGAGGTGCTGCTGCACCCCGGAGGTCAGGGCACCCGGCCGATGCTCGGCGATGAGCAGCACCTCGCCTGGGTGCGCGAGCAGCGCGCAGCGGTGCCGCTGATGACCAGCGTGTGCACCGGATCGCTGGTGTACGCCGCCGCCGGTCTGCTCGGCGGGCGGCCCGCCACCACGCATTGGCGTTCGCTGGAGCTGCTCGCCGAACTCGACCCGACCATCGAGGTGCGCGCCGAGGACCGCTTCGTCGACGACGGCGACGTGATCACCTCGGCGGGCGTCTCGGCGGGCATCGACATGGCGCTGCACCTCGTCGCCCGGCTCGCGGGAACGTCCAGGGCGCGTGAGGTCCGCCGCGGCATCGAGTACGACCCGCAGCCCCCGATCTGATCGCCGCTGAGGCGGGTCCGCGAGGGGTCGTCAGCCCAGCGGCGGGATGTTGTTGTTGAGGCGGAAGCGGTTCCGCGGGTCGTACCGGGCCTTCGCGTGTCCGAGGCGTTCCAGGTTGTCGCCGTAGGCCGACGCCCGCGCGCCGGGGTCGAGCACCGCCTCCCCGCTGAAGTTCAGGTACGTCCCCGCGGCCCCGGGCATCGCCTCGGCCTCCGCCAGCACGTCCCGCACCCACTGCACGGCGGTCGCGGTGTCGTCGGCGTCGGTCCAGTTGGCGTCGACGCTGAGCATGTAGTCCGCGTCCCGGTCGCCGAACGCGGTGGCCGCGGCGGGAACCCGCCCGGCGGCTCCGCCGAGCAGCGGGACGTGCAGCATCGTCAACGGGTGCGGCCGTTCCCGGCCGCGTCGGACCACCAGGTCGAGCACGGCGTCGTCGAGTTCGCGGAAGTACAGCGACTTCCAGTAGCTGAGCAGCCCGCCCTTCGGGAAGAACGGGTCGAACGCCTGCTGCACCGCGGTGTAGGGCGCGGGCCCGCTGAGGTCCGCGAGCGGAGTGCCGAACCGGCGCATCGGTTCGAGGGCGGCCATCCCGTCGTCGACGCGTCCGGCGTGCACGGCACCGATGATGAGCACGTCCTGGTCGTGCAGTTCGGCGGGCAGCGCGGGGGACGCAGGCAGCGTCCAGAGCACGGCGCGGGTGGTGATCTCGTCGGGCAGCCCGCTCGTCCACTCCCGCCAGGAGCGCAGCACCTGCTCGGCGTCGGCCGCCGGGTACATCGCGGCCCCGTTCGCCACGACCGGCCCCAGCGGGTGCGCGTCGAACTCGAAGGAGGTGACGACGCCGAAGTTCCCGCCCGCGCCGCGCAACGCCCACAGCAGCTCCGGGTCCTCCGGTCCGGCCCGCAGCACCTGCCCGTCGGCGGTGACGACCTCCGCTGAACGGAGGTTGTCGCAGGCCAGCCCGTGCGCGCGGTGCAACCAGCCGATGCCGCCGCCGAGGGTGAGCCCGCCGACTCCGGTGCTGGACACGATCCCGCCGGGCACCGCCAACCCGAACAGCTGCGTCTCGCGGTCCACGTCGGCCCAGGTGGCGCCGCCCTGGACGCGCGCGATCCGGCGTTCCGGGTCCACGGCGACGCCGCGCATGGCGGACAGGTCGATCAGCAGCGCGCCGTCGTGGATGCTGTGCCCGGCGACGCTGTGCCCCCCGCCGCGCACGGCGATGAGCAGGTCGTGGTCTCGGGCGAGCCGCACGGCGTCCACGACGTCGGCGGTGCCGGAGCACCGGGCGATGAGCGCGGGCCGCCGGTGGAACATCCCGTTCTGCACGACGCAGGCCTGGTCGTACAGGTCGTCGCCGGGGCCGATGAGCGGGCCGCGGAATCCGGCGCGGAGTTCGTCGAGAACACCGTCTTCGAGGTTCGTCTCTTCGCTGGTGAGGGTGCGCAGCAGTACCGGCATCGCACCCACCTCCTCGTCGCAGTGCCCGGTCGAGTGCACTAGCAGCGCACACCCGCATTCGCGCCTGGAACAGTGCCGCCGGTCCGTTGACGGCACCTTCGCCGAGTGCTGACCGGCGGGTCGGCGGGGGACCTTGTGCCCTGGGGGCGCACGAATCCGCGGCGCACCGTTGCCTTGACGGATCAGCGCGCGTTCGGGGAGCAGTCATGGCGTGGTCGACGGAGGAGTCCAGCGGGGTCCACGAATCGCTGGGCCGGGTGGGGCGTTCTTGGGGCTGGTTGCTGGCGTTCGGCGTGCTGTCGGTGGTCGCGGGCATCGCGGTGCTGACCTGGCCGGGCGCGACGATCCTGGTGATCGCCCTGCTGCTGGGCGTGCAGCTGCTCGTCGGCGGGGTGTTCTGGTTCGGCAGCGCGCTCGCGTCCGAGGAGAAGGGCACGGCGGTGCAGATCATGCTGGCGGTGCTGGGAATCCTCGCCGGCGTGGTGGTGCTGCGGTACCCGGTGCAGTCGGCCGTCGCGCTCCCGCTGGTGCTGGGGTTGTTCTGGACGGTGAACGGGGTGCTGGAGACATTCCACGCGGTGACCAGGACGCACGTGACCTCGCGGGGGTGGGCGATGGTGGCCGGGCTGCTCGGCATCGTCGCCGGTGTGGTGCTGCTGGCGTACCCGGGCCTGGGCCTGGTGACGCTGACGTACCTGCTCGGCATCTGGCTGATCGTCTACGGCGGGATCACCGCGGTCCGCGCGGTGGCTTCGCGCCCGGAACCGGCCGGGAGCGCCGTGCCGCCCCCAGCGGGCGCCGCGCACGCGTGATCCCGGCCCGATCGGGTTCGCGGCTCGCGGTGGCGCGGCGGAGCTCCCCGGCCTCGGCCGACGCCCGCGAGCCCGGACCCGATCCCTCCTGAGCAGCGTTCGGACCGGTGATCGGGCTCGGCCGATCGGGTAGCGTGGAGAGGGCGGAACCGGTCATGTGGGGGCGCGTTGCCAGCGGGAACAGCGGAACGGTCCACGCGCTCGAAGCCGAACGGGCTCCTCGGGCAGCTCGTGCGGTTCGGCCTCGTGGGCGTCGTCAGCGCCACCGCCGACTACGGAAGCCTGCTGGTCATGGTCACCTTCGGGGTGTGGCAGGAACCGGCCCGCGCGCTGAGCTTCGTCCTCGGCAGCACCACCGCGTACCTGCTCAACCGCCGCTGGACCTTCGTCTCCCGCCGGGACACGAAGGAGGCGGTCGCGGTGGCCGCCGTGTACGCCGCGACCTTCGTGCTCATCCTGACGATCTACTGGCTGGTCCGGCACTCGCTGCCGGTGTCGGCGTGGCAGATCACGATCGCCTGGGTGGTGTCGCAGGGCATCGGCACCTCGTTCAACTTCCTCACCCAGCGCCTGCTCGTCTTCCGCCGCTGAGCGGTCGGCTCGGCCCGCAACGGTCGCTCGTTCGGTCATGATTGTCGGATGATCGACGCGACGCGCACTCTGGCCCTGATCGGATCGGCGGCGGGCGGGGTGGAGCACATCCGCACCGGGTTGGTCGAACCGGCGCTGGCCCGCGGCTGGCGGGTCGCGGTGACGCTCACCCCGACCGCCGGAGCCTGGCTGGCCGCCTCGGGCGAGGTCGACCGGATCGCCGAGGTCACCGGCCTACCGTGCCGGTTCGAGCCGCGGATGCCCTCCGAACCGAGCCCGCACCCGCCGATCGACTGCTTCCTGGTGTGCCCGGCGACGGCCAACACGGTCAGCAAGCTGGCGCTCGGCCTGGGCGACAGCCAGGCGATGACCACCGTGGTCGAGGCGATCGGGGCGGGCACGGCGCCGGTGGTCGTCTTCCCCACCGTCAACGCCGCGCACCACCGCCACCCGGCGTGGAAGTCGCACACCTCGACCTTGCAGGACGCGGGCGTGCACCTGCTCACCGGCGACGACCTGTGGCAGCCGCACGAACCGCGCAGCGGCCTCGACCAGAAGATCCCCTGGAACTTGATCCTCGCCAACTTGGACACCCACGTCCGGCCTCGCCAATGAAGGCCGAAGGCGTGCGGGTCCGCCGGTCGAGCGGCCGTGAATGCGGTGCGATCCGCGGTTCGAGGCCGGGAGAGAAGAAGGCCCAGGTGGAGCGACTCAACGCTCTGACCTGGGCCTTCGTTTGCTGAGCGGATGACGGGAATCGAACCCGCGTATTCAGCTTGGGAAGCTGATGTTCTACCATTGAACTACATCCGCAGTGCCGTTTCCGGCGCCGCCAACTCTAACACGGCAGGCGACGAAGATCGCTCAGGGTGTGGCCGATACGCTGTGCGCGTGCTGCTGAGTGACCGGGACCTGCGCAAAGAGCTGGACGAGGGCCGACTCGAACTCGATCCGTTCGACGTCGCCATGATCCAGCCGTCCAGCATCGACGTGCGGTTGGACCGGTTCTTCCGGGTCTTCGACAACTCGAAGTACACCCACATCGATCCTGCGCAGCAGCAGGACGAACTCACCTCGCCGGTCGAGGTCACCGGCGACGATCCGTTCGTGCTGCACCCTGGCGAATTCGTCCTCGGGTCGACCTACGAGTCGGTGCGGTTGCCGGACGATCTGGCCGGGCGGCTGGAGGGCAAGTCCTCGCTGGGGCGGCTCGGGCTGCTCACGCATTCCACCGCCGGGTTCATCGACCCCGGCTTCTTCGGGCACATCACGCTCGAACTGTCCAATGTGGCCAATCTGCCGATCACGCTGTGGCCGGGGATGAAGATCGGGCAGCTCTGCCTGTTCCGGTTGTCGAGCCCCGCCGAGCACCCGTACGGCACGACGCACGCGGGTTCCCGGTACCAGGGCCAGCGCGGGCCGACGCCGTCGCGCGCCCACCTCAACTTCCAGCGGGTCGAGACCCGCCGCGACTGATCTCGCCGGCTCTCGTTTCCGCAACGCCCGCCGCGGGGCGTCCAAGTTGATCGGCCCGCTCATCCGGTCGGATCGGCCGTTCGCGCATGGCCGTCCGGTGTAGGCGCTGCTGCGCTTCCCGGCGGAAGAGCATGCGGCCGATCGGTCCTGCTCCTTCGCATCGGCCCTGGTGAGTGCGTTGATCGCACACGTTGCGCACGCACGTGATTACCACGTGAACGATTCAGTCGCCACGGTGAGGATGCTCACCCTGAATCGTGGAAGAAAAGTGGTGGTTCAGACCCTAAAGTCCCCAGGGCCCGGCGCTCTCCCCAGGTGTGCAAGGTGGCTCACCGGCGAGCGGGCACAGGAGAACTCGATGTCGACTACGCAGTCGCGCGCCGACGGTGCCACGACCGGGCACTTGGGGCACGTTGTGATGATCGCGAGCGCGGCGGCGCTCGGCGGCTTCCTCTTCGGCTACGACACGTCCGTGATCAACGGTGGTGTCGACGCCATTCAGGCCCACTTCAACGTCGGGTCGGCCTTGACCGGGCTCGTCGTCTCGTCGGCCCTGCTGGGGTCCGCGGTCGGCGCGGCCATCGCGGGTGGACTGGCCGACCGGATCGGCCGCATCCGGGTCATGCAGATCGCGGCGGTGCTGTTCGTGATCAGCGCCGTCGCCTCGGCCGTCCCGTTCGCGATCTGGGACCTGGCGATCTGGCGGATCGTCGGTGGCATCGCCATCGGCATCGCCTCGGTGATCGCCCCCGCCTACATCGCCGAGGTCGCGCCCGCGGCCTATCGAGGCAGGCTGACTTCGCTGCAGCAGCTCGCGATCGTGCTGGGCATCGCGTTGTCCCAGCTGGTCAACTACGGCTTGGCCGCCGCCGCGGGCGGGAGCGCCTCGAACCTGCTCGGGCCGCTGCAGGCCTGGCAGTGGATGCTCGGCGTGGCCGCGGTTCCCGCGGTGGTCTACCTGGTCGTGTCGTCGCTGATCCCGGAGTCCCCGCGCTACCTCGTGGCCGCCGGTCAGGTCGACAAGGCCCGCACGGTGCTCGCGAAGATCGAGCCCGGCGACCCCGACTCGAAGATCGACGAGATCCGCGCGGCGCTCGGCGAGCGCAAGCCGAAGCTCTCCGACCTGCGGGGCAAGTTCGGCGTGCTGCCGATCGTGTGGGTCGGCATGGCCATCGCCGCGCTCCAGCAGTTCGTCGGCATCAACGTGATCTTCTACTACTCGTCCTCGCTGTGGCAGTCCGTCGGCATCCAGGAGAGCGACTCGCTGCTGCTGAGCCTGTTCACCTCGATCGTGAACATCGTCGGTACGTTCATCGCCATCGCGCTGGTCGACAAGATCGGCCGCAAGCCGCTGCTGGTCATCGGCTCCATCGGCATGGCGGTGTCGCTCGCGGTCACCGGCTGGGCGTTCAGCTTCGCGCAGGTCGTCGGCGAGGATGCGGTGCTGCCCCCGGGCTGGGGCGTCGTCGCGCTGATTTCGGCGAGCGCGTTCGTGCTGTTCTTCGCCTCGTCCTGGGGCGTGGTGATGTGGGTGCTGCTCGGCGAGATGTTCCCGCCGCGGATCCGCGCCGCCGCGCTGGCCGTGGGCACCATGACGAACTGGGTGGCGAACTGGCTGGTCACGGTGAGCTTCCCGAGCATGCGGGACTGGAACCTGCCCGCCACGTACTTCATGTACGCGCTGTTCGCGGTGATCTCGCTGGTGTTCGTGCTGCGCTACCTCAAGGAGACCAATGGTCGTTCCCTGGAGGAAATGGGCAGCTGAGCGCTCTCCCCTCCGCGAAGGCGCCCCGGGCACTGGCCCGGGGCGCCTTCGCGCGTCCGCACCCCGTCCGCGCTGCGCAGTCGATCCGGAACATCGCACGTAACGTGTACCGTACAAAGTACGTAACTGGATGCGGGAGAGGTGCGCGGTGGAGTCGTTCCGGATCGAGGTCCCCCAGCAGGAGCTGGACGACCTGGCGCAACGGTTGGCGCGCACGCGCTGGCCGGACGAGGTCGCGGGCAGCGGCTGGGAGCACGGGCCGCCCGTCGAGTACCTGAAGGACCTGGTCGAGCACTGGCGGCACCACTACGACTGGCGGGCGCAGGAGGCGCTGCTCAACGAGCACCCGCAGTTCACCACCGGGATCGACGGCCAGCGGGTGCACTTCCTGCACGTCCGCTCACCCGAACCGGACGCCGTGGCGCTGCTGCTCACGCACGGCTGGCCGAGTTCCATCGCCGAATACCTCGACGTGATCGGCCCGCTGACCGACCCGCGCGGCCACGGGGCGGATCGAACGCAGGCGTTCCACCTGGTCATCCCGTCACCACCGGGCTACGGGTTCTCCGGCCCCACGGCGGAATTCGGCTGGGGCGCCGAGCGGATCGCGCGGGCGTGGGTCGAGCTGATGAGCCGCCTCGGCTACGAGCGCTACGGCGTGCAGGGCGGTGACTGGGGCACCTGGATCTCCCGTGAAGTGGCGCTCCGCGCTCCGGAACGAGTCGTGGGCGTGCACACCAACGGGCTGGTCACGTTCCCCACCGGAGCTCCCGGCGAGATGGAGGAGCTCACCGAAGCCGACCACGCGCGGATGGCGTCGTGGGAGCGGTACGTGAACGAGCTCTACGGCTACAAGCTCATCCAGTCCACCAAGCCGAGGTCGCTGGCGTTCTCGCTGGCGGACTCCCCGGTCGGGCAACTGGCGTGGATCGTCGGCGTGCTGCGGGAGTGGACGGACTGCACCGAGGCTCCGGACGAGGCGCTGGGCATCGACCGGATCCTGACCACGGTGATGCTGTACTGGCTGACCGGCACGGCGCACTCGTCGGCGCGGTCCTTCGTGGAGACCCCCGACACCGCCGAGCACGCCGAAGCCGAGGGTGCGTTGGCCGCGCTGGAAGTGGGCGAGGTCCCGCACGGAGTCGCGGTGTTCCCGAAGGACGTGCTCGCCCCCGTGCGCCCGTTCGCCGAACGCCTCAACAACATCGTGCGCTGGACCGAATACGAGCGCGGCGGCACCTTCCCCGCCACCGAAGTCCCGGACCTGTTCACCGCCGACGTCCGCGAGTTCTTCGCCTCCCTGCCCCGCTGACCGCACCCGGGCCCGGTTTCCGGGTGAACGGCCCGTTCGTCCAACGGGATCGGACGAACGGGCCGTTCACTCGAACCGTCCTCGACGGTCCACCGGCCGATCGGGAACGGGTGAACGGCCCGTTCGTCCAACGGGATCGGACGAACGGTCCGTTCACCCGGCGGGCGACGCGGGCGCTCGCTCAGAGGTAGACGAGGACGAGGTCGTAGAGGGTGCCGAAGCGCTGGACGGCTCGGCTCGCGGAGCCGAAGGTGGCGAATCGGTTCTTGCCGCCCCCGCGCCAGTAGACGACCGCGCTGCCCGCAGGCAGTCGCACGCCCCAGGGGCGGATCTGCTCGGGGTCGGGTTCGTCGGTGCCGGGGTCGATTTCGGCCAGGCGAACGACTTCGCGCGTGCCACGCGGGCGCTCCTCCCGATCGGCGAACAGCTCGACGTTCACTGTCCACACCGGACTCCCGCGGCTCCGCTGCGAAGATGGGGAGCGTCGGAATCGGGAACCCCGCTACCGGGATCCCGTGGTGATCACGGGGACGGCATCGAAGATCGCCCGGGAGTTGCGCCCCCGATGTCCTCGACCTCGCCTCCAAGCAGGCGGGCGTACGGAGTGGAGGAACGTGGCTATGTCGACTTGGAGACCCCTCCCGGGCCGCGAACTCTCCGGGTTCAAGATCAGCCCTCCGGCCGGGCGCTCGTACTTCGCCTCGGGGACCCCGGGAATCGGCAAGCACCGGTCGGCAAGCTCAGGGGGCCACACGCCGTAGCGGTCGACCAGCGGGTCGAGCCCGGTCGGTTCGTGGCCCAACGCTGCGGCCGTGGTCATCACCCCTTCCACTTCCACGGCACTCGTGACTTCACGTTGCCGAGATGTTCCCCAGCGATCAAGCACTCGCCCCTGTGGTCGGGGCTCGGTTACGGCTCGTGCTCATCGGTTCGGAAGTGCCCCCGTTCTCGCGATTTGGGCCACCGGGTCGGGTGGCAGTGGCCGCTGGAGCGCGCTGAGTCGACCTTCACCCCGTAGGACTGATCCCGGCGATCGACACAGCGCGACGCCGAACCGACTGGAACGACGGAGAGGTACTCATGCAGCTCTCGAAGTTCGCGAAGACCGCAGCCACCGCCGGGATCATGCTCGGCCTGAGCGCCCTCGCCGCCCCCGCGGCGCTCGCCGACGGATACGTCACGAACAACCAGGACGGCACCAACGTCGGCGTGCACCAGAGCGGCGTCAACGGCAACGGCGTGGGCAACGGCAACAGCAAGGCCGGTTGGCACAAGGGCATGCCGGTGGGCGACTTCGTCGCCGGGAAGATCGCCGGCTGACCTCGGTCACCGCACGGGACCGACCGCCGAGACCCGCCACCTCACCGGGTCTCGGCGGTTGAACAAGAAGAAGGGGCAGGCCCGTCACGGGCCTGCCCTTCTTCGCGTGGTGCGTCAGCTCTCGGACTTGTCCTGGTCCGGGAGCGGGGTGCCGGTCGGTTCGGCGTCGGTCGCGGCGTCGGCCTTGCCGTTGGCCTCGGCTTCGCCGCCGGTCTCGGCCTCGCCGTCGGCTTCGGGCTCGGCGACCGGGGCGGAGGCGCCGTCGCCGCCGCGCTTCACCGACGACAGCAGCAGCTGCGCGACGTCGACGACCTCGACGTCCTCCGACGCCGCCCCTTCGTTCTGGCGGGCGGTGAGGCCGTCGTTGAGCATCACGCGGCAGAACGGGCAGCCCGTCGCGATCTTCTGGGGCGCGGTGCCCAGCGCCTCGTCGACGCGCTCCACGTTGATGCGCTTGCCGGTGCGCTCCTCCATCCACATGCGGGCGCCGCCGGCGCCGCAGCACATGGAGCGGTCGCCGTGGCGCGGCATCTCGCGGAAGTTCGCACCGGAGGCGCCGACCAGGTCGCGCGGGGGCGTGTAGACCTTGTTGTGCCGACCCAGGAAGCAGGGGTCGTGGTAGGTCACGTCCTCGGCGACCGGGGCGACCGGGGTGAGGCGCTTCTCGCGGACCAGCTTGTTCAGCAGCTGCGTGTGGTGCACGACCTCGAAGTTCCCGCCGAGCTGCGAGTACTCGTTGGCGAGGCTGTTGAAGCAGTGCGCGCAGGTCGCGACGATCTTGCGCTTGCCCGGCTCGCGGCCCTCGAACACCGAGTTCAGCGTCTCGACGTTCTGCTGGGCGAGCATCTGGAACAGGAACTCGTTGCCCGCGCGGCGCGCCGGGTCGCCGGTGCAGGTCTCCTCGCCGCCGAGCACCGTGTACTTCACGCCGGCCATGTGCAGCAGCTCGGACACGGCGCGGGTGGTCTTCTTCGCGCGGTCCTCGAAGGCACCGGCGCAGCCGACCCAGAACACGTACTCGGTGTCCTCGGCGAGCTCACCGTCGAAGACCGGGACCTCGAAGTCCAGTTCCTCGGTCCAGGCCAGCCGGTCCTTGGCGTTCTGGCCCCACGGGTTGCCCTTGTTCTCCAGGTTCTTGAACATCCCGCCGAGCTCGGTGGGGAAGTTCGACTCGATCAGCACCTGGTAGCGGCGCATGTCGACGATGTGGTCGACGTGCTCGATGTCCACCGGGCACTGCTCGACGCAGGCACCGCAGTTGGTGCAGCCCCAGAGGACCTCGGGGTCGATGACGCCCATCTCCTCGGGGCCGCCGATCAGCGGGCGCTCGGCCTCGGCCAGCGCGAGGGCGTTGATGCCCGCCAGCTTCTCCTCGGCGCCGTCACCGGTGATGCCGACCTCGTCGCCCGCCATGTCCTTGCTGCCGCCGGCGAGCAGGTACGGGGCCTTGGCGTAGGCGTGGTCGCGCAGTGAGGTGACCAGCAGCTTCGGCGACAGCGGCTTCGCGGTGTTCCACGCGGGGCACTGGGACTGGCAGCGACCGCACTCGGTGCACGTCGTGAAGTCCAGCCAGCCCTTCCACTTGAAGTCCTCGACCTTGCCGACGCCGAACACGTCCTCGTCGGGGTCGGCTTCTTCGAAGTCGAGTTCCTTGCCACCGGACATCATCGGCTGCAGCGCGCCCAGGGCGCGGCCGTCGCCGACCTCGCGCTTGAAGTAGATGTTGAAGAACGCGGTGAACCGGTGCCACGCCACGCCCATCGTGATGTTCGAGGCGATGACGATGACCCAGATCATCGCGGACAGGATCTTGAACCCGGCGAAGATCGAGATCGCGGCGGTGCTCGAAGGCAGGATGCTGCCGAGCGCGTAGGTCAGCGGCGAAGACCACAGCGGCGCCTCGAACAGGTCGGACGCCTGCTTGAACGCGCGCAGGCCCATGATGCCGAAGCCTTCGAGGACCACGACGGCCTCGACGAAGTACGCCTGGCCGAAGTTGGAGCCCTGGAACCGCGAGACGCGGCCCGCGCGGCGCGGGTGGTTGAGCTGGCGCACGGCGATCAGCCAGAAGCCGCCGAGCACCGTGGTGATGCCGAGCAGTTCGACGATCAGGTTCCACGGTCCGAACCAGCTCAGGACCGGGGTTTCGAAGGTGGGGACGAAGACCTCGAAGTAGGCCTCCAGCACGCTCAAGCTCAGGCCGCCGAAGCCGACCATGACGAACCAGTGGGCCACGCCGACGTGGCCCCACTTGAGCATCTTGGTGTGGCCCAAGACCTCCTTGAGCATGTTCCCGAACCTCGCCCCGAATGGGCCACGCCTGGTCGGGTCCGGTTGTCCGAGACGGATGGACGAGATCATCCGCCGCACGGTCTTGGTGACCATGACCACCGCGACGGCCGTGACGGCCAGGCAGATCAGGCCCAGGACCAGCTGCAGAGCACCCATGCTCGCGGCCTCCATGTTCGGGGGTTGTCCGTTTGAGGAGCGTACGCCTTATTACTAGCCGGTAACCAGCGGGGCTACGCCGTGGTGGGAACAGGGGGTGATTCTGCGCAACGGCTAGCGGAAAAACTAGTTGGCCATTCGCCCCACTTTATGTTGTACGATCGCCCAGGTTTCTGGTTTTGAGACTGGGGGCGGGCATGTCGTCGTTGCTGGGGTTCTACGGGTTGTCCCTGCTGGACGCGCTCAACCCGTCCGCGTTGGCGGTCACCTTGTTCCTGCTGATGCGAGGCGGTCCATTCCGGACTCGGGTGCTGACTTACGCCGGTGCGATTTTCACCACTTACCTCCTGCTCGGGATGTTGATCTACTTCGGGCTGGACGGTTTCCTGCGCATCGCCGACTCCGCGGTCGCCGAACGGGCCGGGTACGCGCTGGCCGCGCTGGGCGGTTCGGCGATGCTGCTCTACGCGCTGTTCGCGCCGGAATCGGCAGGTCGCGGACTCCGGTTGCCGAAGCTCCCGGAGCACTTGCCGCTGGGCGTGGTCTTCGGGGTCGGCGTGACCATCACGGTCGCGGAGTTCGGCACCGCGCTGCCCTACCTCGGGGCGCTGGGCATCCTGCGCGGCTACACCTCGGACGCGCTGATCGCGCTGCCGCTGCTGGCGAGCTACGTCGCGATCTTCGTGCTGCCGCCGCTGCTGCTCATGGCCGGGTTCGGGAGGTTCGAGGGGGCGCTGCGCCCGCGGATGCGGCGGTGGCTGGACGAGCGGGCGGAGAAGAAGGACGACACCTGGCTCTGGCTGCTCGGGATCGTCGGTTTCCTGCTCGCGAGCCGCGGGGTGGCGTACTACCTCGGCGTGTTCGGGCTCGCTTGACGGTCGATCGACGAGCCCTCCGGGGGCGGGATCTCCGCGTATTCTCGGAGTCCTCTCGGGGAGTCGCAGGCAGGCCGGTCGCGACCTCGTCGAGCTCAGGGGGACGAGATGGATGACGCCGAGCGCCCGGCGGTGCGCGCTTCCGACGCCGACCGCGAGCGGGTGGCCGAGCTGCTGCGGGTGGCGTTCGACGAAGGGCGGCTCGGGCTCGTCGAGTACGACGAGCGGGTCCGGGACGCCTACGGGGCCGTCACCCGGGCCGATCTGGTGCCGCTGACCGCCGACCTGCCGGCCACCGCGCCCGCTCCGGCGGCCGGGTCCGAGCGGGCTCCCGCCGCGCGCTCCCGCTGGCGCGGGATGGAGAAGCAGTGGCGGGAATGGGCTCAGGTCTCGTTCCTGCTGGTCGGGATCTGGTTGGTGATCTCGCTGGCGAGCGGGGAGATGATCACCTTCTTCCCGATCTTCCCGATGGGGATCTGGGGCGTGGTGCTCGTCGCGCAGGCCTTGTTCGGCGATTCCGACGAGTCCGATGACGCCGACGAAGAAGAGGGCCCCGGCGGCGTGGAAGGTCCGGGCCGGGGAGGGCTCGGCCGCTGAACGGGCCTGCCGGTGGCGCGCGGAACTGACGTATCCTGGAACAACTAGGGCACACGTTCAGGTTTCTCTGGGAGGTTCAGGTGGCGTACCTGATGCTGGTGTTGGCCATCTGCTCCGAAGTGGTGGGCACCGTGTCGCTGAAGCTCTCCGAAGGGTTCAGCAAGCCACTGCCGTCGGTGCTGGTCGTGCTCGGCTACGGCGCCGCGTTCGCCGCGCTCGGGTTGGTGCTCAAGATGGGCCTGCCGGTCGGCGTCGTGTACGCCATCTGGTCCGGCGCGGGGGTCGCGCTCATCGCGCTCATCGGCGCGGCGTTCCTCGGCGAGAGCATCACCGCCGTGCAGCTCGGCGGCCTCGCGCTGATCATCGGCGGCGTCGTGACGCTCGAACTCGGCGGTGCGCATTGACCACCGAATCCACCGACGGGCGCCTCGCGAAGGGCGAGCGCCGCCGCCGTGCCATCCTCGACGCCACCGCTCGCGTCGTGGAACGCGACGGGGTGGCCGGGGTCAGCCACCGCGCGATCGCCAGGGAGGCCGGGGTGCCGCCCGCGTCGATCGCCTACTACTTCGCCGGAATCGACGAGCTGCTGGTGGCGACGCTGCTGGAGAGCGTGGAGCTGCTCGTCGCGGACGTCGCGCGGATGCGCGCGGACACTCCGGAGGACGGGCGCGCGTGGGCGCGCGCCATCGCCGAGAACCTGGCGATCATGATCAACGAGCGGCGGGCGCGCACCATCGCGGAGTACGAGCTGTACCTGCTCGCCGCCCGCAGGCCCGCGCTGCGCCCGGCCGCGCGCCGGTGGATCGAGGTCGCGGCGGGCGAGATCAACGAGGGGCGCGGCGGCGACGCGGGCGTGGTCAAGGCGTTGTTCGCCGCGATCGACGGCCTGCTGATGCAGGCCCTCATCGCCGACGAGCCTCCGGTCGCGGCGGATTTCGAGCCCGCGCTGCACTTCCTGCTGCAACCCTTGTCGTACCTGCGGGAGGCCGGCGAGGTCACGAGCTGACCAGGTTCGGGGCATCTCGATCCCGGACGGTGGTCGCGGTCGTCGCCGTGCGGATGCGCAGTGCGACGAGGCGGGAGCGAGCATGGTGCGGACGGATCTCGCGGTGGCCGGTGCGGCCTGCCTGCTGGTGGCGGGTGCGGTCGTGAGCTGGGGCTGGGGTGAGCAGGGCGGCCGGGAGGTCGTCACCGCGCTGCCCGGCATCACCGAGGTCCGGCTCGCCGAGTCGGCCGGTGAGGTGCGCACCCGGTACGAACCCGGCGCTCGGGCGGAGGTGCGCCAACGAGCGCACGACCTGCTGGGCGACGACGCCCCCCGCCACCGGGTCGAGGGCGGCGCGCTCGTGCTTCCCGGCTGCGGTTCCGGCTGCTCGGTCGACTACGAGGTCGCGCTGCCCGTTCCGGTGCCCGTGACGGGTACCGGTGATTCGGGGTCGCTCGAGGTCGCCGGGATGAAGTCGGTGGACGTCGAGACCGCCGCGGGTTCGGTGGGCGTCTCCGGCGTGAGCGGGCCGGTGCGGGTCCACGGCTCCTCCGGCGGGATCGACCTGCGCGACGTCGACGGCGACGTGGACGTGACGACCGGCAGCGGCGGAATCGACGGCGAGGACCTGGGCGGCGGCACCGTCGTGGTCGGCACCGACACCGGGTCGATCGACCTGGAGCTGACCGGGCCCCGTGTGGTCCGGGCGGCCACCGGCACCGGCGGCATCGAACTCGGAGTGCCGGACGAGGCATACCGGGTCGACGCCGACACCCGCACCGGGTCGCAGGACGTCGACGTGGACACCGATCCGAACTCGCCGCGGCTGCTGGAGCTGAGCACCGGCACCGGCTCCATCGAGGTCGACCACTGACTCCTGCCGGGTTCGTCCGGATCCGTTGAGGTGCCGGATGGCCGTGCTGCGCGCGGCCGATCGATTTCTCCCGCCTCGTCGGGAACTTCCCGCGCAGCTCAGCCGTTGTCCAGGCAGAAACATTGAGCGACCCGCGCTCAACCCGGTTTGACGGCTGCCGATGGGTGCCGGTAAAACTTGAGTCGGCAAGGCTCAACGGACTATCGGGTCCTGGGCGCATGAGCAAGGAGCAGGAGGAACCATCCATGTCGCGAGCGGTCGGTATCGACCTGGGGACGACCAACTCCGTCGTTTCCGTCCTCGAAGGCGGTGAATCGACGGTCATCGCCAACTCCGAGGGCTCGCGGACGACGCCGTCCATCGTCGCCTTCGCGAAGAACGGCGAGATCCTCACCGGGCAGCCGGCGAAGAACCAGGCGGTGACGAACGTCGACCGCACCATCCGGTCGGTCAAGCGCCACATGGGCACTGACTGGAAGACGTCCATCGACGAGAAGGCGTACACGCCGCAGGAGATCAGCGCGCGAGTGCTGATGAAGCTCAAGCGCGACGCCGAGGCCTACCTGGGCGACGACGTCACCGACGCCGTGATCACCGTCCCGGCCTACTTCGAGGACGCCCAGCGGCAGGCCACCAAGGAGGCCGGCCAGATCGCCGGGCTCAACGTGCTGCGCATCGTCAACGAGCCGACGGCCGCCGCGCTGGCCTACGGCCTGGACAAGGGCGAGAAGGAACAGACGATCCTGGTCTTCGACCTCGGTGGCGGCACGTTCGACGTGTCCCTGCTGGAGATCGGCGAAGGCGTCGTCGAGGTCCGCGCCACCAGCGGTGACAACCACCTCGGTGGGGACGACTGGGACGAGCGCATCGTCGACTGGCTGGTCGAGAAGTTCAAGACCTCCAACGGCATCGATCTGACCAAGGACAAGATGGCCTTGCAGCGGATCAAGGAAGCCGCGGAGAAGGCCAAGATCGAGCTCTCCAGCTCCTCCACGGCCAACATCAACCTGCCGTACATCACGGTGGACTCCGAGAAGAACCCGATGTTCCTCGACGAGACGCTGACCCGTGCGGAGTTCCAGCGGATCACTTCCGACCTGCTGGAGCGCACCCGCAAGCCGTTCGAGGCCGTGGTGCGCGACGCGGGCGTGAAGATCGCCGACGTCGACCACGTCGTGCTCGTCGGTGGTTCCACCCGGATGCCCGCCGTCACGGACCTGGTCAAGGAGCTCACCGACGGCCGCGAGCCGAACAAGGGCGTGAACCCGGACGAGGTCGTCGCCGTCGGCGCCGCCCTGCAGGCCGGTGTGCTGCGCGGTGAGGTCAAGGACGTCCTGCTGCTGGACGTCACCCCGCTGTCCCTGGGCATCGAGACCAAGGGCGGCATCATGACCAAGCTGATCGAGCGCAACACCACGATCCCGACGAAGCGCTCCGAGACCTTCACCACGGCCGACGACAACCAGCCGTCCGTGCAGATCCAGGTCTTCCAGGGCGAGCGCGAGATCGCGGCGCACAACAAGAAGCTCGGCATGTTCGAGCTGACCGGTCTGCCGCCGTCGCCGCGCGGCGTGCCGCAGATCGAGGTGTCCTTCGACATCGACGCCAACGGCATCGTGCACGTCAACGCGAAGGACCTCGGCACCGGCAAGGAGCAGTCGATGACCATCACCGGCGGCTCCGCGCTGCCGAAGGAGGACATCGACCGGATGGTCTCCGACGCGGAGGCCCACGCCGACGAGGACAAGCAGCGCCGCGAAGAGGCCGAGTCCCGCAACCAGGCCGAGACCCTCGTCTACCAGACCGAGAAGGTCCTGACCGACAACGACGAGCAGCTGCCCGAGGAGACCAAGACCAAGGTCAAGTCGGCCGTCGACGAGGTCAAGGAATCGCTCAAGGGCGAGGACGTCGCCGCCATCAAGGCCGCGGTGGAGAAGCTCGCCACCGAGTCCCAGGCGCTGGGCCAGGCCCTCTACGCCGACGCCGGTGCGGAGGCCGCGGGCGCGGCCGGTGCCGCGGGTGCCGCGGGTGCCGCCGGTGACGCGGGCGCGACCGCCGGAGCCGGTGCCACCAGCGGTGGAGCCGACGACGTGGTCGACGCCGAGATCGTGGACGACGAGGACGAAAAGAAGAAGAAGTGACCTCCGAGAGCTCAGGCAACTCCGACCGGCAGCAGTCGCCGCAGGACGGCGAGCAGGAGCCGGTGGTGGTCCGGGACCGCAGGCGGATCGATCCGCAGACCGGTGAACCCCGGGCCGCCACCGAGCAGGGGCAGGTGGCAGAGAGCATGTCCGGCACGCTGGACGAGGAACTGGCCAAGGTCGCCGAAGGCACGTCCGTCGAGGGCGCGCCGGAGGAAGCCGACGCCGACGGTGCGGACTCGGGCCTGCGCAAGCAGGTCGACGAACTCACCGAGGACCTCAAGCGCGTCACGGCCGAGTACGCCAACTACCGCAGGCGCGTCGAGCGCGATCGGGAGTCGGTGGTCAGCGCCGCCAAGGCGTCGGTCGCCGGTGACCTGCTCACCGTGCTCGACGACCTGGAGCGGGCCGAGTCGCACGGCGACCTCACCGGCGCGTTCAAGGCGGTGGCCGACAAGCTGACGGGTTCGCTGACCAACGCGGGCCTGGAGGCGTTCGGCCGGGAAGGCGACGAGTTCGACCCGTCGGTGCACGAGGCGGTCCAGCACACGACCTCTCCGGAGGTCGCGGGGCCGACCGTCACGACCGTCATGCGTCGCGGCTACCGGTTCGGCGACCGGGTGCTGCGGCCGGCGATGGTCGCGGTCACCGACCACGAACCGGAAGCCGCGGCACCGCCGGAGAGCGGTGCCGAGACCGGCGAGGACACGGCACAGTGAGACCACGACCCCGCTCGGCGGAACGCGACTTCACCAGCACGGGAGGTCGCGTTCCGCGTGGCCTCGCCCGGCCGTGGCCGGGCGGGGTCGGGTCCGCGAGGAGTCCTTTCGGAATGGTCCGCGCAGGTGCGCGGGTAGCGGAACCGCAGCGGCTCGCTCGCTGCGGTTCCGATTTCCGGGTGACCCGCCGGTGGTCGGCTCGCTCGGGTGGTCGCTGCTCAGCGGTTTCGCCGCTGGCAGGACAAAGATCGAAGACCACGTTGCGAGGCGGAGCGACACCCGCACCGGCCGCCGGTGCGGCGCGGCAGCGAAGTGAGAGGAGGGGCGCCCGGTGAGTGCCAGGGAATGGCTCGACAAGGACTTCTACGGCGAGCTGGGCGTTTCGTCCGACGCGACGACCGACGAGATCAAGAAGGCCTACCGGAAGCTGGCGCGGGAGAACCACCCCGACGCCAACCCCGGCAACAGCAAGGCCGAGTCGAAGTTCAAAGCCGTCTCCGAGGCGTACGGGGTGCTGTCCGACCCGGAGAAGCGCAAGCAGTACGACGAGGCTCGCCGCCTGTTCGGCAGCGGCTTCGGCGGTAACCAAGGCGGGTTCGGGGGCTTCGGCTCCGGAGCGGGCGCCGGTGGCGCGGGCGGATTCGACCTGGGCGACCTGTTCGGCGGCGGCGGGCCTCGGCCCGGTGGCTCCGGAGCGGGCGCCGGCGGGCTCGGCGACCTGTTCGGCGGGTTGTTCGGCGGTGGCGGCGCGGGCCGCCGCGGTGGCGCGTCCACCGCGAGCAGGCCGCAGCGCGGCGCGGACGTCGAGACCGAGGTCCGCATCGACTTCGCCGAGGCGGTGCGCGGCGCGACGGTGCCGCTGCGGCTGTCCAGCCCGGCCACCTGCCTGACCTGCCACGGCTCGGGCGCGAAGGCCGGTACCCGGCCGCGCACCTGCAGCACCTGCTCCGGCGCGGGTCTGGTGACCCGCAACCAGGGGGCGTTCGCGTTCAGCGAGCCCTGCCCGGACTGCCGAGGCAAGGGCCAGATCATCGACGACCCGTGCCCGGACTGCCGGGGCGAGGGCGTCGCCACTCGTTCCCGCACGTTGACCGTGCGCATCCCGGCCGGCGTCAACGACGGCCAGCGCATCCGGCTGGCCGGTCAGGGCGAACCGGGGCGCAACGGCGCGGCGGGCGGCGACCTGTTCGTGGTCGTGCACGTCAACGCGCACCGGGTGTTCGGACGATCCGGTGATGATCTCACGGTGACCGTTCCGGTGACTTTCCCCGAGTTGGCGCTGGGCACTACTTTGACCGTGCCGACCCTCGACGGGAAGGTCTCGCTGAAGGTGCAGCCCGGTACCGCCAGCGGGCGGACGCTGCGGGTGCGTGGCAAGGGCGTGGGCCGGAAATCCGGTGGCAGCGGTGACCTGCTGGTCACCCTGCAGGTCGTCGTCCCGTCCACTTTGGACGATTCGGCGGCTGAGGCGCTGCGGTCCTACGCGGAGGCCACGGCGGAGCACGATCCGCGTGCGGAGTGGGACGAGCTGCTCGGGAGGTAGGCATGGGTGACGGTCCACGCAGCGCTCGGCTGAACGTGACGATCGGTTTCCCACCAGGGGCCAATGAGGACTCACCGGTATTCGTGATCTCAGTGGCCGCGGAGCTTTCCGGGTTGCACGCGCAGACGCTGCGCAGCTACGACCGGCTCGGCCTGGTGTCACCGGGCCGCACCCCGGCCGGCGGGCGGCGCTACTCGGCGCGGGACATCGCGCTGCTGCGCGAAGTGCAACGGCTCTCCCAGGAGGAAGGCGTCAACCTCGCCGGGATCAAGCGCATCATCGAGCTGGAGAACGAGGTCGACGCGCTGCGCGACAAGGTGCAGGGCCTGATGGACGAACTCACCGCCGCCTACGCGTCGGTCGAGCAGACCGCGGCCCAAGTCCACGCCTCGTACCGCCGAGACCTGGTGCCGTTGCACCAGGAAACGGCCCTGGTTGTCTGGAAGCCGGACTCCCGCCGCCGTTGACGAGCAGCGCCCCGCAGCGGGGGCGCTGCTCAGTCCAGCGCGAACGGGTCGTAGTGGATCTGGTCCAGCGGAACTCCGGTGATCAGCAGTTTCGAGACCGTGGCCCGGACCATCGCGGGCGAACCGCTGATGAGGACCTCGTGCCGGGACCAGTCGTGGCGGGCCACCGCTTCGGCCAGCGTGCCCTGCTCGGCGCCGGTGGCGGCCTGGTCGTCCTCCAGCACGGGGGTCACCGTGAACCACGGGTTGGTCATCGCCACCCGCTGCAGGTTCGCCAGGTCGTAGAGGTCTTCGCGGGTGCGGCCCCCGTAGTACAACCGGACCTGCGGATTCTCGCCGTACTGCGCCAAGTCCTCGACGATCGACCGCATCGGGGCGAGCCCGGTGCCCCCGGCGATCATCAGCACGTCCCGCTCGTTCTCGCGGTCCACGTGCAGCTGCCCCATCGGTGAGCCGATGCGCCACCGGTCGCCGCGCTGGGCGTGCCCGACCAGCGCGCGGCTGACCCAGCCGCCCTCCACGGTGCGGACGTGGAACTCCAGGACGCCGTCGTCGCCGGGCTGGTTCGCGGGGGTCAGGTAGCGCCACAGCCGCGGGCGCTGGGGCACTTCGACGCTGACGTACTGCCCCGGGTGGTAGGGCACCGGGTAGTCGGTCTGCACCCGGATCACCGCGAGATCGCGGGTCAGCCGGGTGTGGCCGATGACCTCGCCGTCGTACCAGGCGGGCCCGTTGTCCTCGTTGGCCGCGCTGATCATCGCGGTGGCCAGCACGGTGTACGCCTCGGCCCAGGCGCGTTCCACCTGCTGGGTCCAGTGGGGGCCGGAGTGCTTCTTGATGGCCGCGAGCAGTGCGGTGCCCACCGCCTCGTAGTGCGTCGAGACCACGCCGAACTTGCGGTGGTCCCGGCCGAGCTGGTGCAGGAAGGGCAGCAGGTCGTCGGGCCGGTCGATCATCTGGATGATGTGCACCAGCGCCCGCATCAGCCGGTCGCGCTGGGATTCCATGTTGGCGGCGAACAGCTCGCGGGTGTGGGGCGCGATGCTGAACAGCATCGCGTAGAAGAACCGGGCCACCTCGTCGGAGCGCGCCTCGACACCCGCCCAGCTCTCCCGGATCAGGTGGACCATCTGGCTCGCGCGTTCCGGCGTCGGCCGGTTCGGGCGGGGCCCTGGGCTCAGTACGGCGTTCGCTGACATGGTTCGGTCGTGGTCTCCACGAAGTCGGGTGGCATCCGGTCAGGTGCACACTGCTGCTGGCATTTGATGTCCCCCGACGTGCAGGACCATAACGCCTCGTCGTGCTCTCACACTATTGATGCCACGTTTGCGGGCGTTTCGACTACTCCTAGTCGATCGTCCCGGATATGTAGCGGGGAAACCTGCATCTGATGGTGTGGATCTCACGGTGTGCATGACACTGTGTGCGCGTGCGCCCCGAAACTCACACCGCCTACCCGGCCGCCGCGAACTCCGCCGGAGTCCGCGCGGACGAAGCGTTCCGGCGCGAGCCGAACCGCCCCGGCCCGGACGCCGATCGGCGGGACGCGGCCGACCTGCCCGGATCCGCGGGCGAGCACCTGCTGCAAACCGCCTACGGAACCGAGAAGCGGGCACGGCGCTTCTACGACGACCAGGTCCTCGACCACCTCAACGACCGGATGCGCGAGTTCATCGCTCGGATGGAACTGGCCTTCGTTGCCACCTCCGACGGCCACGGCGAGTGCGACTCCAGCCTCCGCGCCGGACCGCCCGGCTTCATCGAGGTCCTCGACGACCGCCACCTCGCCTACCCCGAGTACCGCGGCAACGGCGTGCTGGCGAGTCTCGGCAACATCAGCGAGAACCCGCACATCGGCATGCTCATGGTCGACTTCACCGAGGACCTGATCGGCCTGCACGTCAACGGCGGCGCGCGGATCGTCGAAGACGCCGAGCTGCGCGAGCTGCACCCCGACCTGCCCGTGGAGTTCGACCGCGGCCGGACCCCCGAGCGCTGGGTGGTCGTCGAGGTCGAAGAGGCCTACATCCACTGCCGCAAGCACATCCCGCGGATGGTCCCCGTGCTGCGCAAGCGCAGCTGGGGCACGGACGACCCCCAGCGCAAAGCCGGTCACTACTTCGTCTCCGAGTGATCCGCGCCGCGAGCGCGGCGTGCCGGGAGGCCCACCCCTGGGGAACGGGATACTGGACGGAAGGGACACTGGTGGGGCGTGGAAGCATCGCGCCAATGCACCGACGGCGGGCGGAGAGTGCCGTGATCGAGCGGATCGAGGCGCCGGCGGACGGTCCGGCCACGAGCTCCGGCAGGGCGGAGCACCGGGAACGGCGAGGCGCGGCCGAAGCGGTCGAACGCGAGCTGGTGATGATGTTCCGCCGCGCCCGCAACTTCTCGATGACCGTGGCCTCCCAGGTGCACCCCGATCTCGACCCGGCCTCCTACAGCCTGCTGCTGATGGTCGACGACGCGGGCTCGCTGCGCGGCATGGACGTCGCCGACCGCACCGGGCTGGACAAGTCGACGGTGAGCAGGCAGATCGCGACGCTCGTCGAGCTGGACCTGCTGGAACGGGTGGCGGACCCGGACGACGGCCGGGCGCGGCGCATCCAGCTGTCCGCCTCCGGGCGCTCGCGGCTGGCCCAGGTCCGCAAGCAGCGGCGCAAGCACATGCACGGCGAGTTCGCGCACTGGTCCACCACGGACCTCCAGGACCTCTCCCGCCTGCTGGCCCAGCTCAACCGGATGTTCTGAGGGCGCACGCCGCTCTCTAGGCTGCCGTTCGTGCGCGACGAGTCGAGACCGCCGCACCGGGCGGGCCCGGACGCGGTGATCACCCCCGGCGACCTGCGCCACCGCGACGGTGGTCGGCGCGGTGCGCCGCGCCGACCCGGACCCGTCGGGCGTGGTCGCGGTGCAGGGCTGCCGGGATGTTCGGGCTGACCGCCGTCGCCTACCTGCGGGACCTCGGCGTGCGGTCGATCGTGGCGTGCGACCCGGATGCGGGGCGCCGCCGCGCGACCGGTGAGTTCGGCGCCACCGAGGCGACCGGCCCGGAGGGCGTGGCCGCGGCGGTCCGGCGGCTCAGCGGCGAGGAGGGCGCGGTGGCCGTGCTGGAGCTCTCCGGCAGCAACGCCGCGATCCGCTCGTCGTGGGAGCTGCTGGCCGTCGGCGGTCACTTGGCGCTGGTCGGGTCGGTGTCACCTGCGGAGCCGGTCGGGTTGAGCCCGGAGTCGGTGGTGCGGCGGCTGCTCACCGTCAGCGGCTCGCACAAATACGGCGTGGGCGACCTGGTGGAGGCGGTGGACTTCCTCGCGCGCGCCAGGAGGAGCGCTGATTTCGCGGCGCTGGTCCCGCGCTCCTTCCCGCTCGGCGAGGTGGCCTCGGCGGTGGCGTTCGCCGAGCGCACCCGCGTGCCGCGGGTGGCCCTCGTGCCGTAGCGCCATCCGGAGGTCGTGGGGTAGGCCACTCCCCAGTAAGTTGCCTTCTGCAACTAACATAATTATAGTTGCGTGCAGCAACTAAAGGAGTGGCTGTGGGACCGACACCGGAAACGTGCAGCGAACTGCTGCGGCCCCTCCGCGCGCTGATGGGCCTCAAGCAGGTCGCGGTGCAGACCCTCAACCAACACGCCCGGACCGATCTGCCGTACGCGGCGACCGGGCTGCTCGGCGAGCTCGTGCACTGCGGGGAGTCACGAGCCTCCGACCTCGCGGCGCATCGCGTCGTGGACGCCTCCGTGGTCAGCAGGCAGGTCTCCCAGCTCGAACAAGCCGGGCTGATCAGCCGCCGCGCCGACCCCCAAGACCGCCGGGTCTCCCTGCTGCGCGCCACCGAGGAAGGCGAGCAGGCGCTGGCCCGCATCGAACAACACCGCGCCGAGTGGCTCAGCGAAGCGCTGCGCGACTGGGATGAGACGAAAGTGCGCGACCTGGCCGAACTGCTCGACGTCGCCGCCGCCGACATCCGTCGCGCGGTGCTGCCCGAGCACCAGGCGACGCACGCCGAGACCTCGCACCCGGCCGTCGCCCGGCCGGTGCCCGCCGATGACCGACGCCCCGCTGCGTCGTCGCAGAAAGGAATTCGATGACCCGCTCGACGATCGGCGAAGCCGCGCCGGCGAGCTCAGCATCGATCGGCCGCTCGACCGGCCGATCCGACGCAGGACAGGACGGCGGTCGCCACCAGGTCGCGTCCGACTCGCCGATGACGCATCGCCAGATCCTGGAGGCGATGTCCGGGCTCATGCTGGCGCTGCTGGTCGCCATCCTGAGCTCGACCATCGTGTCCAACGCGCTGCCGCGCATCCTCGCCGACCTCGGCGGCAGCCAGAGCCAGTACACCTGGGTGGTCACGGCGATGCTGCTGACCTCCACGGCCTCCACCCCGATCTGGGGCAAGCTCTCCGACCTGTTCAGCAAGAAGATGCTGTACCAGATCGCGATCACCGTGTTCACCCTCGGCTCGGTGCTGGGCGGCTTCGCGCAGACGATGCCGCAGCTCATCGCGTTCCGCGCCGTGCAGGGCATCGGCATGGGCGGGTTGCAGGCGCTGATCCAGGTCGTGATCGCCGCCATGGTCGCGCCGCGGGAACGCGGTCGCTACAGCGGCTACATCGGCGCGACCTTCGCGGTGGCCACGGTCAGCGGTCCGCTGGTCGGCGGGCTCATCGTGGACACCTCGTGGCTCGGCTGGCGCTGGTGCTTCTGGGTGACCGTGCCGATCGCGGTGATCGCGTTCATCGTGCTCGGCCGCACGCTGAAGCTGCCGGTGATCAAGCGGCCGGTGCGCATCGACTGGTTCGGCGCGCTGTTCCTGGTCGGCGGGGTGAGCCTGCTGCTGGTGTGGGTCTCGCTCGCGGGCAAGCAGTTCCCCTGGGCCTCGCCTGAGACCGCGGCCTACGTCGGCGGCGGGGTGCTCGCACTGATCATCGCGGTGATCATCGAGTCGAAGTTCCCCGAGCCGATCGTGCCGCTGAGCATGTTCCGCAACCCCACGGTGACGCTGGCGACCATCGGCACCATCGCGGTCGGCACCGCCATGTTCGGCGGTTCGGTGTTCCTCGGGCAGTACTTCCAGATCGCCCGCAGCTTCAGCCCCACCCACGCCGGGCTGATGACCCTGCCGATGGTGCTGGGGCTGTTCCTGTCCTCCACCATCTCCGGCCAGATCATCTCCCGCGGCAGCGGCAAGGTGAAGCCGTTCCTGATCTTCGGCTCCATCGTGCTGGTGGCGGGCATGGGCCTGCTCGCGACCATGGACCACACCACGAACCTCGTGCTCGTCGGCGTGTACCTGGCGATGATGGGCATCGGCGTCGGCTCGCTGATGCAGAACCTGGTGCTGACCGTGCAGAACGTCACCACCGGCAAGAACGTCGGTTCGGTGACCTCGGTCGTCACGTTCTTCCGCACGTTGGGCGGCTCGGCGGGCGTGTCCGTGCTCGGCGCGGTGCTGGCAGCGCGGGTCACCGACTACGTCAACGAGGGCCTCGCCAGGATGGGCGTGCCCGCCGGGGCGGGCGGCGGCAGCGGCTCGCTGGACGTCGGTGCGCTGCCCGGCCCGATGCAGGAGGTCGTGCGCGCCGCCTACGGCGACGCCATCGGGGACATCTTCTTCGTCTCCGCCTGCGTCTCGGTGATCACGTTGCTGGCCGTGGTGTTCATCAAGGAGGTCCCGCTGCGCAGGACCATCGAATCCCAGGACGAGGTGCTGGCCGAAACTGTGGACAACCAACCGCTTCCTGTGGACAACTCGGTCGGGCAGGAGACCACGCCCCTCACGCGCCAGAGTGGTTCCGCGCAGCTTGCGGGGGTGCCGCACGCGGCGGCCCCGCACTTCGGCGAGCCTGTGGACAACTCTGTGGGCAACCACTCCCGTTCCTGGTCAACGACGCCCGCGTCGAACGGCCACGGCTCCGCGGGACGCCACTTGGCCGGCGACCTCGCCGACGGTGGCGCCGAGGGCAGCGGACTGTTCGTGCACGGCTCGGCGCAGGACTCCTCGGGCAACCCCGTCGCGGGGGTGGTGCTGACGCTGACCGACTCGCTCGGCAGGCAGGTCGAACGAGCCCGCACCGACCACGACGGCGGCTACCGGCTCGACCTCGTGCGCGGCGGCACCTACGTGCTCATCGCCGCGGCGGGCACCTACCAGCCGACCGCCTCGATGGTGGTGGTCGGCGACCGGCCGGTGCGCCACGACGTGCGGATGTTCGGCTCCGGCGGCGTCGCGGGCGTCGTGCGCTGCGGGGACCGCGAGATCGACGGTGCCACCGTGGTGCTCACCGACCTGCGCGGCGAGGTGGTGGGCTCGAACGCCACCGGTGAGGACGGGCGCTACGCGTTCACCGACCTCGTCGGCGGTTCCTACGCGCTGACCGCGACCGCCGAGGGGTTCCGCCCCGTCGCCACCCCCGTGGTCGTCGCCGACGGCGAATGCGCCGCGCTCGACGTGGCGCTGCAGACCGGTGCGGCGCTGACCGGTGTCGTGCGCTCGGCGAACCTCGGCCACCCGGTGCCGGACGCGCGGGTCACGCTGCTCGACGCGAGCGGCGAGGTGGTCACGGCGGTCACCACCGACGCCGACGGCACCTACGCGTTCACCGACCTGCCCGACGGCGACTACACGGTCATCGCCACCGGCTACCCGCCGGTCGCGACGCCGCTGCGGCTCGACGGGCAGCGCACCACGCACGACGTCGAGTTGGGGTACTGAGCATGACCGCGGTCCAGGACGGGAGGAGCGACGTGGACGACGGCGGCGGAACCGGCGCGGTGACGGCGACGGTGCGCACCGGGGACGGCTGGCCGGTGCCGGGAGCAGCGTTGACGCTCATCGACGGCGGCGGCGCGCAGGCGGCGCGGGCGCAGAGCGGTGAGGACGGCGTGGCCGTCGCCACCGGGATCGCGCCCGGCTCCTACACCGCGATCGTCTCCACGCTCGGCTACGAACCCGTCGCCCGCACCGCGTTGGTGCGCGTCGGGCAGGACTCCGCGCTCGGCGTGCTCGAACTGCGCCGGGCCGGTGGCACCGAACTGCCCGAGCCGGGGCGCTGGGAGATCGACCCGGTGCACTCGTCGATCCGGGTCAGCGCCCGGCACCTCGGCATCACCAGCATCCACGGGCGGTTCACCGAGTTCAGCGGCGACGTGTCGATCGGCGACCCGATCGAGACGACGGGCGTGTCGGTGCGGATCGACGCGGCCAGCGTCGACACCGCCAACGCGCAGCGCGACGCGCACCTGCGCCACGCGGACTTCCTCGACGTCGAGCGCTACCCGGAGATCACCTTCACCGGCACCGGGCTGCGGCCCGCGGGCGGTGAGCGCTGGGAGCTGACCGGGGACCTCACGCTGTGCGGGGTGACCAAGCCGGTGGTGCTGGACACGCACTACGCGGGCGTCGGCCCGGACCCGTGGGGCGGTTCCCGCGCCTCCGCCTCGGCGACCACCGAGCTGCGGCGGGAGGACTTCGCGATGACGTTCAACCAGGCGTTGCGCACCGGCATCGCCGCGATCGGCACGACGCTGCGGGTCGACATCGACATCCAGGCCGTCCAGCGGAACTGACGCACCACCCCGCCACGAGAGGGGCCGTCCACCACCGGTGGACGGCCCCTGCCCGTTCGATCGGGAAGGCGTCAGCTCACCTTCTCCAGCTCCTCGTCCACCGGGGCGATCTCGCCGGTGCGCAGCTTCTCGCGGAAGCTCTTGAGCTCCCGCTTCACCACCGGCAGCAGCAGGTACAGGCCGATGATGTTGAACAGGGCCAGCGCGAACAGCACCGCGTCGGCGAAGTTCAGCACGCTGGTCAGCGTCAGCACCGAGCCGATCACGGTGCTGATGCAGAAGATCACGTTGTAGGTGATCTCCTTCGCCTTGCTCTTGCCGAACAGGAACAGCCAGGCGCGCTGACCGTAGTAGCCCCAGGTGATGATCGTGGAGATCGCGAACAGAGCCACGGCCAGCGTCAGCACGTACGGGAACCACGGCAGCACCGTGGCGAACGCGTCGGAGGTCACGATGACCCCGTCCGGGGGCTCGCCGCCGTTGATGACGTCCTGCTGCGCGCTGGTCCAGAACTCCGTCTTCGCGATGACGATGGTCAGCGCCGTCATGGTGCAGACGATCACGGTGTCGACGAACGGTTCCAGCAGCGCGACGAAGCCCTCGGTGACGGGGTGGCGGGTCTTGACCGCGGAGTGCGCGATCGACGACGAGCCCACTCCGGCCTCGTTGGAGAACGCGGCCCGCTGGAAACCGATGATGAGCACGCCGATCGCGCCGCCGAACCCGGCGGCGGGGGTGAAGGCACCGCTGATGATCTCGCCGAACGCGGCCGGGACCACAGTGATGTTGACCGCGATCACGGTCAGGCAGGCGCCCACGTAGATGATCGCCATCGCGGGCACGAGCTTGCTGGTGACCGCGCCGATGGACTTGATGCCGCCGATGATGACCACGCCGATCAGCGTCGCGAGCACGACGCCGAACACGAGGGCCGCGCCGTCGCTGGCGAGCCAGCCCTCGTCGCCGCCGGTGACGTTGCGGAGCTGCGCGAAGGTCTGGTTCGCCTGGAACATGTTGCCGCCGGCGATGCCGAAGAACAGGATCATGATCGCGGCGATCACCGCGAGGGATTTGCCCAGCCCGACACCGAACGCGCCGGGGAACCGCTCGGCGATGCCCTTGCGCAGGTATTGCATCGGACCGCCGGTGACCGTGCCGTCCTCGTGGATCTCCCGGTACTTCACGCCGAGGGTGCACTCCACGAACTTCGTGCACATGCCGAGCATGCCGCAGATGATCATCCAGAAGGTGGCACCCGCACCGCCGACGGTGACCGCGACGCCCACGCCCGCGATGTTGCCCAGCCCGACGGTGGCCGAGACTGCCGAGGACAGGGCTTGGAAGTGCGTGATCTCGCCGGGGTCGTCGTCGCGCGAGTACTTGCCGCGGAGCAGCGCGAGCGACAGCCCGAGCGAGCGGAACTGGATGAAGCCGAAGGCGACGGTGAACACGGCCGCGGCGATCGCGAGCCAGGCCACGATCCACGGGAACGTGACGCCGAACAGCGTGAGCTCGCCGAACACGAGGTTCGAGAACCCGTCGGAGATCGGTTCGAAGACGGTGTTGATCGTGTCTTCGACACTGGAGAGGGGGCCGCTTTCAGCGGCGAGTACGTCGGTGTGCGCGGGTGGGCTCGTGTGCGACGAGCCGAATGCGGGTGGCATGGCGAAAGTTGAGCAATCAGACTTTCAAGACTCAATCCTTTTAGGGGATTCACCCGCCAATTGACACCTGATTTGAGACTGAGCGTGATCAGAGTTCGACTGAACGGGCGATCGCATCAAGCCGTGCGGCCGAAGCTTCTCTCCCGGCGCTACGAGGATGTAAGCTTGAGCGCAACAGGCTCAACTTTCCTGCCGGAGAACCTGCGCTCACCGAGCCGGGGCTTCTGCGGGTGTGCACGATGGAGGTTCGGCGCGAGCATGGTGGCTCGCGAGCGATGCCCTGGCGAGGTGGAGGAATGGACGCTTTCAACCCGACGACCAAGACCCAGCAGGCGATCTCCTCGGCGGCGCAGGCCGCCACGGTGGCCGGAAACCCGGACGTCGGTCCGGCCCGGCTGCTCGGCGCCCTGCTCGCGCAGGGCGACGGCATCGCCGCGCCCCTGCTCACCGCGGTCGAGGCCGACCCCTCGGAGGTCCGCCGCGAGGTGGAGGGGCTGATCAACGCGCTGCCCGCCGCCTCCGGCTCCACGGTCTCCGCGCCGCAGCTGTCCCGGGACGCGCTCAAGGCCGTGACGCACGCCCAGCACCTCGCCACCGAGATGGGCGACGACTACGTCTCCGCCGAGCACCTGATGGTGGGGCTCGCCGCCGAAGGCGGGCAGGTCGGCGACCTGCTGCGCAGGCACGGCGCGACTCCGGACGCGCTGCGCGAGGCGTTCACCGAGGTGCGCGGCTCCGCGCGGGTCTCCAGCCCGGACCCGGAGGGCACCTTCAAGGCCCTGGAGAAGTACGGCCAGGACCTCACCGACCGCGCCCGCAACGGCGACCTGGACCCGGTGATCGGGCGCGACTCCGAGATCCGCCGCGTCGTGCAGGTGCTGTCCCGGCGGACCAAGAACAACCCGGTGCTCATCGGTGAGCCCGGTGTCGGCAAGACCGCCATCGTCGAAGGCCTGGCGCAGCGCATCATCGCCGGTGACGTGCCGGAGTCGTTGCGCGGCAAGCGCGTCGTCGCGCTCGACCTCGGCTCGATGATCGCGGGCGCGAAGTACCGCGGTGAGTTCGAGGAGCGGCTCAAGGCCGTGCTCAAGGAGATCACCGACTCCGCCGGTGAGGTCGTCACGTTCATCGACGAGCTGCACACCATCGTCGGTGCCGGCGCCACCGGTGAGGGCGCCATGGACGCCGGGAACATGATCAAGCCGATGCTGGCGCGCGGCGAGCTCCGCATGGTCGGGGCGACCACGCTGGACGAGTACCGCGAGCACATCGAGACCGACGCCGCGCTGGAACGCCGCTTCCAGCAGGTCATGGTCGGCGAGCCCAGCCCGCAGGACACCGTGGCGATCCTGCGCGGGCTCAAGGAGCGCTACGAGGTGCACCACGGCGTGCGCATCACCGACGGGGCGCTGGTGGCCGCGTCGACGCTCTCGGACCGCTACATCACGGCGCGGTTCCTGCCGGACAAGGCCATCGACCTCGTCGACGAGGCCGCGTCCCGGCTGCGCATGGAGATCGACTCGCGACCGGTGGAGATCGACGAGGTGGAGCGCGCGGTGCGCCGCCTGGAGATCGAGGAGATGGCGCTGGCCAAGGAGGCCGACGCCGCCTCCGTCGACCGGCTCGCCACCCTGCGCGGCGAGCTCGCCGACCGGCGCGAGCAGCTCTCCGGGCTCACCGCCCGCTGGCAGGGCGAGAAGGAGTCCATCGACAAGGTCCGCGACCTCAAGACGCAGCTGGAGCAGCTGCGCGGCGAGTCCGACCGGGCCGAGCGCGACGGCGACCTGGGCAAGGCCGCCGAGCTGCGCTACGGCCGCATCCCCACCTTGGAGAAGGAACTCGCCACCGCCACCGAGGCGCAGAGCGAGCGCAAGGCGATGCTGCAGGAGGAGGTCACGCCCGACGACGTCGCCGACGTGGTCAGCGCCTGGACCGGCATCCCCGCCGGGCGGCTGCTCGAAGGCGAGACGGCGAAGCTGCTGCGCATGGAAGACGAGCTGGAGCGGCGCGTCGTCGGCCAGGCCGAGGCGGTGCGCGCGGTGTCCGACGCGGTGCGCCGCACCCGCGCGGGCGTCGCCGACCCCGACCGCCCCACCGGCTCGTTCCTGTTCCTCGGACCCACCGGCGTCGGCAAGACGGAACTGGCGAAGGCGCTCGCCGGGTTCCTGTTCGACGACGAGCGGGCGATGATCCGCATCGACATGAGCGAGTACTCCGAGAAGCACTCGGTGGCCCGCCTGGTCGGCGCCCCGCCCGGCTACGTCGGCTACGACCAGGGCGGGCAGCTCACCGAGTCGGTGCGGCGCAGGCCGTACTCGGTGGTGCTGTTCGACGAGGTGGAGAAGGCGCACCCCGATGTGTTCGACGTGCTGCTGCAGGCGCTCGACGACGGCAGGCTCACCGACGGCCAGGGCCGCACGGTGGACTTCCGGAACACGATCCTGGTGCTCACCTCGAACCTCGGGTCGCAGGCCATCGCCGATCCGAACCTGTCCGAGCAGGAGCGCGACGACGCGGTGCTCTCGGTGGTGCGCAAGCAGTTCAAGCCGGAGTTCCTGAACCGGCTCGACGACATGGTGGTGTTCCACTCGCTGAACACCGAGGAGCTGACGTCCATCGTGGACATCCAGGTGGAGCGGCTGGCGCAGCGGTTGAGCGAGCGGCGGCTCACCTTGGACGTGCGCCCCGCGGCGCGGGACTGGCTGGCGATCAACGGTTTCGACCCGGTCTTCGGCGCCCGTCCGCTGCGGCGGCTGGTGCAGTCGGCGATCGGCGACCAGCTGGCGAAGCAGCTGCTGGCGGGCGAGGTCCGCGACGGCGACAAGGTCCTGGTCGACGTGGCCGACGACAACTCGGCCCTCACGGTGAGCCCGGCCTGACCGTCCTGCTGGGACGGTGACGAGCAGGGCGGGGGTGTCGGTGTCCCGTCAGCGGCGAAGCCGCTGACCACCCTCGACACCGCCACCGCAGCGGGCTCTCGGCGGTCTTCTCGCGCGGACGGCGATGTCGGGTGTGGCGCGGAGCCACCCGCGAGATCGATCCCGCGGTGAGAAGACCGCTGGGGGTCGGCCACGCCTCTGCGCAGAACGGGTTCAGTGCCGCACGTAGGTGCCCGCCCAGGCGATCGCGGCGAAGAGCGCGGCGATGGCGGCGAAGACGAGGGTCGAGGTGATGAGCCCGGCGTAGGTGGTCAGCACTCCGAGGCTCACGCTGGGCACCGTCGCCGACAGGTACGCCACGATGTAGATCATCGACGCGGTCGCGGCCCGGTTCCGCGGATCGGCCAGCGCGGTGAGCAGCCGGAACCCGCCCATGAACATCAGTCCCCAGCCGACGCCGACGACCGCGGACCCGGCGAAGAACGCGACCGCGCTCCCGGACAGCACCGCCCCCGCCACCGCGACGAGCCCGATGATCAGCGCCGGAGCGCCGACGCGCACCGCCCGCTGCCCGAGCCAGCCGGACGCGCTGAGCTGGGCGATGGCCCCGACCCCGGTCACGGCGACGACGGCGAACCCGCCGATCAGGTAAGGCGTGCCGTCGACCAGGCTCTTGGCCACCGACGGGCCCAGCGACATGAACATCCCGCCGATGGTCCAGGCGGACAGCATCGTCGTCGCCAGCAGCGCGAACGCCTTGCCGCGCCCGGCGGGCACGCCCGGCCGCTGCGGTCGCAACGCCTTCCGCAGCGCGATCGGGCCGGTCCGCACCGGCTCCGGCATCAGCCACACCAGCGGCAGCGCGACCAGGAAGGCGACGACGAGCAGCAGGTAGGCCAGTTCGGTGGGTGCGGGCGCGAACTGCACCAACATCCCGGCGACGCCGGAGCCCACCGCCATGCCGAGTCCCGCCGCCACCCCGTTGAAGGTGGCGCCGCGGCTGGTGCCGGGCGGCTGGAAGTCCAGCAGCGAGCCGCTCATCGCACCCGTCGCGGCTCCGGTGGCGACGCCCTGCAGGAACCGGCCGAGGAACAGCCATCCCACGTCGGGCGCGAAGGCCAGCACGAGCAGCGACACGATCTCCAGCGCCAGCGAGCCGAGCAGCACGGGGCGCCTGCCGACCCGGTCGGACAGGGCGCCGAACAGCACCAGCGCGACGAGGATGCCGATCATGTAGGCGCCGAACACCTCGGTCAGCACGGTCGCCGAGAAGTGCCAGCGCTGCTGGTAGATCGCGTACATCGGTGATGGCGCGGTGGAGGCCATCAGGAACAGCGCCAGCAGCGCGCCGACGAACCAGAACGCGCGTTGCGGGGTGAGCAGCGCCCGCGGGGCGCGGGCAGGGCGGTCGACGGCGAGCTCGGGCGCGGTCATGCCCCTCCTCTGTGCGCGGGCGGGTGGTTCCGCTCGGGGCCAACCGTCGAGCGGAGCGGAACATTCCGCTCCGGCGTACGCTGTGTCCATGACCACAGCCCAGCGATCAACCGGCTACGCCGAACGGGTCATCGCAGCCGCCCGCGAGGTGTTCACCGAGCAGGGCTTCGGCGCGCCGATCTCCGAGGTCGCGCAGCGCGCCGGTGTGGGCGTGGCCAGCATCTACCGCCGCTGGCCGAGCAAGACCGAACTGGCCGAGCAGGTGCGGATCAGCTGCCTGCGCCGGATCGTCGCGGAGGCCCGCTCGGCCGCCGCCGAGGAATCCGATCCGTGGCGGGCGTTCACCCGGTTCCTGTTCCGGTGCTTGGCCGAGGGCAGCGGCGTCGGCACGGTCCTGCCGCCGGACGAGCCCGGCCGGTCGCACTCCGCGGAGTACACCGAGATCCGCCGGGAGATGACCGACTCCGTCGAGGCGCTGGTGCGTGCGGCGCACGAGGCCGGCGAGCTGCGCGCCGACTTCGCCGCCGCCGACGTGGTGCTGCTGTTCAAGCACCTCAACCCGGCGTTGCCGATCGCGGAGCCGAGGCGCGCGGACCTGCGCGCCCGCTACCTGGCGCTGGTCGTCGAAGGCCTGCGCGCCGGGGACCGCGCCGAGCTGCCCGGCGCGGCGCCGGACTGGGCCGAGGTGCACGCGATGCGGCGGCCCGAAACCGCCTGAGGTCCCCGCATGATCTGGCTGAACTGGCGCCGGCGCCGCGTCGCCGTGCTGGGCTCGCCGTGCTCTTCCTCGGCCTGGCCGGGATGTACGCGGTGGCCGCCGGACCTGAGGTCGTCTACGCGCCGGCGAGCGGATTTCCCCGGCAGCTCAAGTTCTTCGAGGACCTCAACAACCTGTTCTCGCCGCTGCCCGCGCTGATCGGCGCGTTCGTCGGAGCTCCGCTGGTGGCGCGGGAACTGGAGCAGCGCACGGTGCGCTACGCCTGGACGCAGGGCGTGGACCGGGATCGCTGGCTGGCGGCCAAGGTCGCGTACCTGGGGTCGTGATCTCGGTGCTCGCCACGGTGTTCGCGGTGGTGCACATGCGGTGGTTCGCCCCGCTGGCCGCGGAGGGCGGCTGGTTCACGACCTTCACCCAGGGCGTGCCGGTGTTCCCGGCGAACTGCCTGTGCGGCTTCGCGATCGGCGTGGCGTTCGGCGCGGTGCTGCGGCGGACCGTGCCCGCGATGGCGGCGACGCTGGTCGGCTCGGTGGTGTGGTCGCTGGTCGTGTGGATCGGGTTGCGACCGCACTACCTGAGCCCGGTGATCTCGCGGCCGACCGAGGCGGTGCGCGACTCGTTCATCGTCGGACATCCGGGGATCGACCTCGTGAGCTGCCACCCCGCCGAGCGGTTCTGGCTCTTCCAGGGCATCGAGGCCGGTCTGCTGGTCGCGACCGCGCTCGCGCTGTTCGCGTTCACCGGTTGGTGGCTCCGGCGGATTTCTGTCTGACGTTCACCCGATCGGCCGCTACAGAGACAGGATCAGCCGGTCGATAAGAGAAGGAGACAAGGACGGGAACGGTTCGCCGCTCCCGTCCTTCTTCGTTTCCGGCCCTCGTCGCCGCGCCGCGTTCGAACCGGTTCGCGGCGGGCCGCGAGCCCCTTCCGCCGCCGCTCCCGTTCACCCCGGCCGCTGCGCGAAACGGGTTCGCGGAACGGGCCCGCGAGGCCCGCTCGTATCCGGAGCGGCACCCTCCCGGAGCATCCGTGCTGCGCACCTCGCACGGATGGCGCAATTCGCGGCGGGAGACCCCGGCGATCTTCGCGGGAGATGACGACGGGACTACCCTGCGCGGTGTGGGTATCCCTGCCTGGGTCTGGTTCCTCGTCGCCGTCCTCGCGATCGCTGCGGGCGTCGCGCTGCTGATCGCCGACCGCACACGACGCGCCCCGAACAACCGGGAGCGACGCCGCTGGGCGGCGCTGCGCGGTTGGCAGTTCGCCGAAATCGATCAAGTGCTGCCGACGCGCTGGGAACGCGGCGCGCTCGCGCAGCACAGCGGCAGCACCGCCACCGACGTCGTCGCGGGCTCCACGTTCACCGCCGACGGCCGCCGCCAGGTCTACGTGCTCGACCTCACCGTGAACAACAAGGTCGCCACCGTGCTCGCCGGCGTGCGCTGCCGCCGCAGCATCAGCACCACCCTCGAACTCTGGCAGCCGGACGTGCCGGTGCCGCAGGACTCCGGGCTGGACCTGCTCGGTCCCGTCGGCTCCCGGTACGCCTTCGTCACCGAGGTCGCCGCCGCTCGTCCGCTGGTCACGCCGTCGCTGGTGGAGGCGGCCGAAGAGGTCGGGCCCGACGTCACCGTGGTGTGGCTGGAGCAGGACTGGGTGCTGGCCGCCATCGAACCCGACGGCGCCGACCCGGCCCGCCTGGAACGCCTGCTGCGCTCGCTGGGCGAGCTCGCCGACATCATCGACCCGTTCGAAACCGACCCGAACGAGTCCCTGGACGAGCCGGAGCCCGCCGCGGACGCCGAACCCACCCGGCAGCTCAAGGGAGCGACCGGGGCGACGTCCCCGGCGGACACCAACGAGACGATCCGCGTCGAGCGGGCCGAGCACTCCGAGAACCAGTCCTGACGGAAGCCGGTCGGCAAGGCGATACGGTGCGAGCCATGCCTACCGCACTCGTCACCGGCCCCACCGCCGGAATCGGCAACGCCTTCGCCCGCAGGCTCGCCGCCGAGGGACACGACCTGGTGCTCGTCGCCCGCGACGGCACGAGGTTGGAGGCGCTGGCCGAGGCGCTGCGCGCCCGCCACGGCGTCACCGTCGAGGTGCTCGTGGCGGACCTCGCCGACGAAGCGCAGCTCGCGGAGGTGGAGCGGCGCGTCGCCGACGAGCGGCGGCCGGTGGACCTGCTGGTCAACAACGCGGGTTTCGGCACCTCCGGGGCGTTCTGGGACACCGACCGGGCCACGCTGGGCAAGCAGCTCGACCTGAACGTGGCCGCCGTGCTGCGGCTGACGCACGCGGTGGTGCCGGGGATGCGGGCGCGCGGCGGCGGCGACGTCATCAACGTGTCCAGCGTCGCCGGTTTCTTCTCGGTGGCCGGTTCGAGCTACGCCGCCACCAAGTCCTGGGTGACGACGTTCTCCGAAGGCCTGGCCGCGGCGCTGACCGGCAGCGGGGTGCGCGTCATGGCCTTGTGTCCCGGCTTCACCCGCACCGAGTTCCACGAGCGCGCCGGGTTGTCCATGGGCCGCCTCCCGAAGGCGTTCTGGCTGCGAGCCGACGACGTCGTCCACGAGGGCCTCTCCGACCTGCGCCGAGGCCGCTCGGTCTCGATCCCGAGCCCGCAGTACAAGGCGCTGGTCACCGTGGGCCGCCTCATCCCCCACCGCCTCCAGCGAGCAGTGGTCACCCGTGCGGTCCCCGGCCGAACCTGAGCCACCGCGGAAGCAGCCGGCCGAGCCCATGCCTCGCGGCGAAGCCGTGCCTTGGGCGGCGAAGCCCGCCTGCTTTGCGGCCGAAGGCCGTGCTCGTATGCGCGCCAGCGCACAGCCCACGTCGAGAACTCGACCACCCGCGGGTTCTCAGCTGTCTTCTCGCGAGGACGGCTTTTTCCCTCGTGGCGGAGCCACTCGGGAAAAAGATCCCGCAGCGAGAAGACGGCTGAGGTTCCGCCACCCGACCACCCCAGCAGAACGAGCCCAGCCCCCCAGTAGGATCAAAACCGTGATTGACCAGCAGCGACGTGTTGAACTTGCCCGGCTAGTCACCGAACTCGCCGTGGTGCACGGCAAGGTGACGTTGTCCTCCGGCAAGGAGGCGGACTACTACGTCGACTTGCGTCGGGCGACGTTGCACCACGCCGCGGCGCCGCTCATCGGCGGCCTGCTGCGGGAGCTGACCGCGGACTGGGAGCACCACGCCGTCGGCGGCCTCACCTTGGGCGCGGACCCGGTCGCGACCGCGATGATGCACGCGCCCGGCCGCCCGCTGGATTGCTTCGTGGTCCGCAAGAACGCGAAGGCCCACGGCATGCAGCGCCGCATCGAAGGCCCCGGTGTCGCGGGCCGCAAGGTGCTCGCCGTGGAGGACACCTCCACCACCGGTGGCAGCGTGCTCACGGCGGTGGAGGCGCTGCGCGAGGAGAACGCCGAGGTCGTCGGCGTGGTGACGGTGGTCGACCGGGGCACCGGTGCGAAGGAGGCCATCGAGGCCGCCGGGTTGAGCTACCGTTCGCTGCTGAACCTGGCCGATCTCGGCTTGAGCTGACCCCGTTGGAGAACGGTCGTACCTCGTGGAAGCAATCGTCCCGCTCGCCTTCGTCCTGATCGTCCTGGTCCTGGTGGGCGGGGTGCTGCTCGCCGTGCTCGGCCGCAAGCGCTCCGCCGGGAACTTCCAGCGGCTGCTGCGGTCCGGGCCGGGCTGGCGGCAGGTGCCGGGCAACGAGCTGTGGCGGCAGGTGCGGGTGCTGCGGGAGTTCGCGAGTTCCCGCGGCCTGCACGACTACTTCCACTTGGCGGGACAGCACCGCGGCCGGTCGTTCGAGGCCGTGCAGTACCGGCGTCCACCGGGGCTCGGGCAGCGGGTGTTCACCTTCGGGTTCGCCGTGGTGCTGCCGCGCCCGGTGCCCGGACCTGAGCTCCGGCTGGCGCGTTCAGGCGTGTTCGGCGCGCTCGGCCAGGACTTGCGGGTCGCTTCGGGCGACCCGGAGTTCGACCGCGCGTACCTGCTGACCTCGCCGGACGCGGAGTTCGCGCGCCGCGCGGTCCCGCCGGGCCTGGCGCGCGCCCTGCTCACCGATGAACGCATGAAGGACGTCGTGCTGGAGTTCGCGCCGGATCACGTCGTCGCGTTCCGGGGCGGCTCGGCGAAGCCGGAGACGGTGCTGCCGGTGCTCGACCTGCTGGTCGACGTGCACGGCGGCGTTCCGTGGGGGGAGCTGTCCGGGCGATGAACCAGGAGACGGACGTGCCCGGTCCCACCGAGTGGGGGACCGGCGTCGGCGTGGGGCCCTGGGAGGGGCCGTGGCCGGACGACGAGCGCTACGACCCGGAGCTGCTGGCCGAGGGTGACCGGCGCAACGTCGTGGACCACTACCGGTACTGGCACCGGGACGCGGTGGTCGCCGACCTCGACACCCGGCGCCACGACTTCCACGTGGCCATCGAGAACTTCCAGCACGACCACAACATCGGGACGGTGGTGCGCACCGCGAACGCGTTCGCGGCCCGCGCCGTGCACATCGTGGGCCGCCGCCGCTGGAACCGGCGCGGCGCGATGGTCACCGACCGGTACCAGCACGTGCACCACCACCCGGACCTGGGCTCGTTGCGCGAGTTCGCCGCCGAGCAAGGGCTGGCGATCGTCGCGGTGGACAACACGCCGGGCGCGACGCCCATCGAGCGCACCGCGCTGCCGGAGCGCTGCGTGCTGCTGTTCGGCCAAGAGGGGCCGGGGTTGCACTCGGACTCGCGGGACACCGCGGACGCGGTGGTGTCCATCGCGCAGTTCGGGTCGACCCGTTCGATCAACGCGGGGGTGGCGGCGGGCATCGCCATGCACGCCTGGATCGCGCAGCACGCGGACCCGTCCCGCGCCTGGTGAGGGCGTGAAAAAGCCCGGCCGGCGCGGGTCGTCCGCGTCCGGCCGGGCTCAGGTGCCAGTGGTTCAGGCGGCGTCCTTCGCCTTGGTCCGGCGTCCTCGCACGTACTCGATGATGATCGGGAGGATCGAGATGAAGACGATCAGGATCGCCATCGCCTCGAGGTTCTCCTTGATGATCGGGATGGTGCCGAGGAAGTAGCCCAGCACCGTCATGCCCGCGGCCCAGGCCACGGCGCCGATGGCGGAGTAGGTGAAGAACTTCCGCTGGTCCATCTGCCCGATGCCGGCGACGGCGGTGATGAACGTGCGCACGATCGGCACGAACCGGGCGAGGATGATCGCGCGGGCGCCGTAGCGCTCGAAGAACTCGTGGGTCTTGTCGACGTGTTCGGTCTTGAACAGCTTCGAGTCGGGCTTGTTGAACAGGGCGGGCCCGACCTTCCGGCCGATCCAGTACCCGGTCACGTTGCCGACGAACGCGCACACGGACAGCAGCAGGCAGGTCAGCCAGATCGGCGTGGAGATCGCACCGGTCGCCACGAACAGACCCGTCACGAACAGCAGCGAGTCACCGGGCAGGAAGAACCCGATGAGCAGGCCGCACTCCGCGAAGATGATCAGGCAGACACCGATCAGCGCGAACGGGCCGAGCGAGCTGACGATGTTCTCCGGATCCAGCCAGGACGGCAGCAGGGCGAGCGTGGACGTGCCAGCGGCGTTGAGCATCGCGGGGAGTTCGGTCGTCACGCTCGCCAACGGTACCGGTGCCCGTTGGGCGTGAACCGCCAGCCCGACCCCCGCCGCTCGGGGCGGGGCAAGTCGCCGCGCCGGACGAGTTCTGGTGACGTCCGACTCGTCGGGCGGTGCGACCGCGGATCAAGCGAGGGTGAGCACTCCGGCGAGGCCGCCCGCGGCGATGCCGAGCAGCAGGGCGAACAGCAGCACCGGTCCGACCGGCAGCCCGCGCGGCGCGGGCTGCCGGGCAGGTGGTGGGGGCTGCGGCGAGGGCGGGGCGACGTTGCCGGGCTGCCCGCCGACGGCCTGCGCGCGCAGCGCGGCGGACAGCAGGTTCTCCGGGGTGTCCCGCGAACTCTCCATGCCTGCCAGCGTAGGAGGTTGTTCTCTCGCTCGTCCGGCTCGGGTGGCCGGGTGGCGGAACCTCAGCGGATTCCTCGCTGCGGGATCAATTTTTCGAGTGGCTCCGCCACACGCAAAATTGCTGTCCTCGCGAGGAAACCACTGAGAACCCGCCGGTGGTCCGGCTGCGCGCGTGGTCGCTGCTCAGCGGCTTCGCCGCTGACACGACGACGATCACGCCCGGAACGGTGCGGGCTCTCGCCGGTCGCGGCGGTGCGGGCTCACCGGCTGGTCGAGTGCCAGGTCCCGGCCTTCATGACGCGCCGCAGGTTCAGGTCGTCGTCGAGCAGCACGAGGTCCGCGGCCAAGCCCGGCCGCAGCGAGCCGACCCGGTCGGCGGCGCCGAGCAGCTCGGCGGGCCGGGTCGAGGCGGCGTGCACGGCCGCCGTCACCGGCAGCCCGCCGCCGTGGACGAGGTTGCGGAAGGCGGCGTCCATGGTGAGCGTGCTGCCCGCGAGCGAACCGTCGGCCAGCCGCGGTTCCCCGTCGACCACCGTCACCGGGAGCTTGCCCAGCTCGTAGGTCCCGTCCCCGGCGCCGGTGGCGCTGATCGCGTCGGTGATCAGCACGGTCCGGCCGGTGCCTGCGTGCCGCGCGGCGAAGCCCACCACGGCCGGGTGCAGGTGCACGAGGTCGCAGATCAGCTCCACCGTGATGCGCTCGTCGTCGAGCAGGGTGCCGACGGGGCCGGGCTCGCGGTGGTGCAGCGGGCGCATCCCGTTGAACAGGTGGGTGGCGACCGTCGCCCCGGCGTCGACCGCGGGCAGCACCTGCTCGCGGACGGCGTCGGTGTGCCCGATGGCGGCGATCACGCCCTGCTCGGCGAGGGTGCGCACGGCGGGGATCGCGCCGTCGAGCTCCGGCGCCAGCGTCACCATCCGGATCGAGCCCTTGCCCGCCTTGAGCAGGGTGCGCACCGCCTGCTCGTCGGGTTCCCGCAGCAGCGCCGGGTCGTGCGCGCCGCAGCGCGCCGCGGACAGGAAGGGGCCTTCCAGGTGGATGCCGTCGAGCAGGCCGTCGACGACCAGCTCGTGCAGCGCGCCGACCTGCTTGGCCAGGTCGGCCAGCGGGGCGGTGACGAGGCTGGCGAGCGTCGTGGTGGTGCCGTGCGAGCGGTGCGCGGCGAGTGCGGCGCGCGTCTGGTCGGCTTCGAGCCCGGTGAACGAGCCGCCGCCTCCGCCGTGGCAGTGGATGTCGACGAAACCGGGCACCAGCCAGCCGTCGCCGAGGTCGGTGGCCCCGGCGGGCGCGGGCCCGGTGCCGAGCTCGTCGATGACGGAGCCGGACAGCCGGATCCAGCCGTTCTCCAGCACGCCGTCCGGGGTGACGATGCGGCTCGCGGTGAGGGTGCGGGCCCCGGTGTCGTGCGCGTTCACTGGCTGTCCCCACTTTCGTTGTCGCCCGCGCCGCGGTGTCGCCGGGGCCGCGGGCGAGGCCGCGTCGGGCGGCGATGGCTGCGGTGGTCGGCGCTGCCATCTTCCGGCACCGACCCGTTAATGGTCTACACCAGCATGGTGTGGTCTTCGCTGCCGCGCCGTCGGATCATGGGGTGCCGCCCGGTGCCCTGCGGCAGGAGGGTGAAAACCCGATGTTGATCGGGTGATCTTGGTGGTAGCCCGAACGGCCGCTCCGGAAGCGTCGGCGCCTCGGAGGCACCTCGCGCCGACGGCACGGCGATCTCCCCGGTCGTCGCCGTCCGCAGCTCGCTCACCTGATCAGCGGACCCGCGTCGGGGTGATCACTCTGAGGGGTCGCCGTTGACCCGGCTCAGGGCGGCTGCGCGGGGCGGGAACCGCGCTCAGTGCGAGCGCATGACCTTCTGCAGGGCTTCCAGGCCGCGGCTGGCGGTGGACTTCACGGTTCCCTTCGAGACGCCGGTGGCCTCGGAGATCTCGGCCTCGGTGAGGTTGCCGTAGTAGCGCAGCACCAGCACCTCGCGCTGCCGCGGCGGCAGTTCGCCCAGCGCCGCCACCACCGCCTGGTGCTCCGCGGTGAGCATCGCCAGCGACTCCGCGGAGCGCGCGTCGGCCTGGTGCGGCGGCTGGTACTCGCGGGCCGTCTTGCGGCGCCGCAGCACCGAGCGGCTGCCGTTGACCACGGCGGTGCGCAGGTAGCCGATGGCGGCCTTCGCGTCGCGCAGGCCGGACCAGTTGCGGTAGAGCCCGGTGAACGCCTCCTGCACCACGTCCTCGGCGGTCGCCGGTTCGTCGACCAGCAGGATCGCCAGCCGGACCATGCGCATCCGCTGCTGGCGGTACAGGTCTTCGAGGGTGAGCGGTTGGTCGGTGGCGGTGGATGCGGTGTCGATCGCGCGGAGGTGGCCCAGTGTCTGCTCGACGCTGCGTTCGACCCCCGCTGAGGAATCCCCGAACATGATCTGAAAGTACCGGCTTCGCCCGGCGGCTGTCCCCCGGCCGGGTAGCGTCCGGAACAGGCTCGTGATCAGGGAGGTCCGAAATGGCGAAGTTCGTGGTCGAAATGGTTTACGGCGACGACGAGGAGCGCCGGTTGGCCGTGCGGCCCGACCACCGCGTCTACGCCAAGTCACTGGCGCAGCAGGGGATCCTGCTGGCCGGGGGTCCGTACGAGGACGGCGCGGGCGCCCAGCTCGTCTACGAAGCGGCGGACGCGGCGGCGGTGCAGCGGCTGCTCGACGAGGACCCGTACCTCAAGGAGGGCGTGATCGCCTCGACCACCGTCCGTGAGTGGAACGCGATCACCGGTTCCTGGGTTTCATGATCCACTAGCCTGTTCGGGCGACCCCGCACATCCATTGGTGTGAGGATTGCGACAGCGGTGCAGATCCGCACCGATCCAGTGGTTTTCCCTATGACGCGAACGGGTAGCGCTGACCTCCACAGGCCCGCGCGGACCTCGCGCGCCCTCGTAGGATTCGGCGCGGCTCCCCGCTGCCAAGAACGACTCCACCCCGAGGAGGACGACCGATGCCCATCGCTACCCCCGAGGTCTACGCGGAGATGCTGGACCGGGCGAAGTCAAGTGAGTTCGCCTACCCGGCCATCAACGTGACCTCGTCGGAGACGCTCAACGCGGCGCTGCGTGGCTTCGCCGAGGCCGAGAGCGACGGCATCATCCAGGTCTCGACCGGTGGCGCCGAGTTCGCCTCCGGTACGAAGGTCAAGGACATGGTCACCGGGGCCACCGCGCTCGCGGAGTACGCGCACGTCGTGGCCGCCAAGTACCCGGTGAACATCGCGCTGCACACCGACCACTGCCCCAAGGACAAGCTGGACGGCTACGTCCGGCCGCTGATCCAGATCAGCCAGGAGCGGGTCGACCGCGGCGAGAACCCGCTGTTCCAGTCGCACATGTGGGACGGCTCGGCCATCGAGCTGCACGAGAACCTGCAGATCGCCTCCGAGCTGCTCGACACGGCGGCCAAGGCGAAGATCATCCTGGAGCTGGAGGTCGGCGTCGTCGGCGGCGAAGAGGACGGCGTCGCCAACGACATCAACGACAAGCTCTACACCGCCGCGGGCGACTACGAGCACACCGTGGACGCGCTCGGCGCCGGGGAGAAGGGCCGCTACCTGCTGGCCGCGACCTTCGGCAACGTGCACGGCGTGTACAAGCCCGGCAACGTCAAGCTGCGCCCCGAGATCCTCAAGCAGGGCCAGGAAGTCGCCTCCCAGAAGCTGGGCCTGCCCGCCGGGTCCAAGCCGTTCGACCTGGTCTTCCACGGTGGATCCGGTTCGCTGCTGGAGGAGATCCACGAGGCGGTCTCCTACGGCGTCGTGAAGATGAACATCGACACCGACACCCAGTACGCCTTCACCCGGCCCATCGCCGAGCACATGTTCAAGAACTACGACGGCGTGCTCAAGGTCGACGGCGAGGTCGGCAACAAGAAGGTCTACGACCCGCGCAGCTACCTGAAGGCCGCGGAGCAGGCCATGGCCGCCCGCGTCGCCCACGGCTGCGAGACGCTGAAGTCCGCGGGCCGCATGCTGGCCGGCTGACACCGCACCGCACCTCGAACGCCACCCCGGACCGAGCACCGGGGTGGCGTTCGCGCGTCGGATGACAGGATGACGCCATGACGAACCTGCTGGAGCCACCGGAAACGCTGCTGCCGGAGAACACCACCGCACAGGCCGCGCTCGACGCCGGAACCGACCCGGCGAAGGTCGCCGCGGAGTTCCCCGCGTTCAGCGCCGCCTGGGCGCAGCTCGGCGAGGCCGCGCTGGAGCGCGAGGAGTTCATCGCCGCCTACGCCTACGCGCGCACCGGCTACCACCGCGGCCTGGACGCGCTGCGCAAGTCCGGCTGGAAGGGCTTCGGCCCGGTGCCGTGGCGGCACCGCCCCAACCAGGGCGTGCTGCGCGCCGTCGCCGTGCTGGCCAAGGCCGCGAGCGCGATCGGCGAGACCGAGGAGTTCGACCGCTGCCGCCAGCTCCTGCTCGACAGCGACCCCGCCTCGGTGGAGGCCACCGGAGTGGCGTGACGCCATAGCGGAGGGTCCGGTGCGCCGGACCCTCCCGAGCAGGGTGCTTCCTCCGGGAACCCGACCGGCAGCGGCCGGTACGACCTGGGTGATCGCCTGCGCGCTCCTCGTGGCGCAGAATGAGCGCGTGCAGCGGGTGCGGCAGGAGTTGAGTCGGCGGTTGCGGCGGTTGTTCCGGTCGGGCGTGCCGATCGTGCAGTGCGCCGTGGCCGCGGGTCTGGCGTGGGCCGTGGCGAAGCACCTGGTGGGGCATCCGGCGCCGTTCTTCGCGCCGATCGCCGCGGTGGTGTCGCTGGGCGTGTCGCTGGGGCAGCGGATGCGGCGGTCCCTGGAACTGGTCGTGGGCGTCAGCATCGGCATCGGTGTCGGCGACGTGCTGATCTCGATGATCGGCACCGGACCGTGGCAGATCGCGCTGGTCGTCGCGCTCGCCATGAGCACGGCGGTGCTCGCCGACAGCGGCGCGATCATCGTGCTGCAGGCGGCGTCCTCGTCGGTGCTGGTGGCCACGCTGCTGCCGCCCGCGACGGTCGGCGGCTGGACCCGGATGATCGACGCGGCCGTGGGCGGCCTCGTCGGATTCGCGGTCGCCGCGTTGCTGCCGGCGAACCCGCTGGCCGTGGCGCACCGCAACGGCCGGTTGGTGCTGGGCGCGCTCACCGAGGGGCTGCGCGGGGTCGCGTGGGCGGTGTCCCGGCGCGACGTCGACGTCGCCTCCGACACGCTGGCCGCGGCGCGCAAGAGCCAGAAGCTCGTGGACGAGTTCCGGACGGCGCTGGAGGCGGGCGGCGAGATCGCCAAGTTCGCCCCGATCCGGTGGCGGCGACGCGGCGACCTGGAGCGCTACGAGTCGGCGGCCACGCCGATCGACCGGGCGCTGCGCAACACGCGGGTGCTGGCGCGGCGCGCGATGGCGGCGCTGCGCGACGGGGAACCGGTGCCGCGTCCGCTGCCGGGACTGCTGGAGGAGCTGGCCGGTTCGGTGGTGCTGCTGCGCGACGAGCTGGCCAGCGGCACCGAACCGTTGCAGGCGCGCGACGCCGCGCGCTCGGTGGCCCGCCGCTCCTCGGTGGAACTGCTGGGGGAAGGCGACTTCTCGATGCAGGTGGTGGTGCTCCAGGTCCGCTCCATCGCGGTGGACCTGCTCCAGGCGACCGGCCTCACCCGGACCGAGGCGATCGCCGCCCTCCCGCCGTTGCACCCCCGCCGCGAAGGCGACCACAGCTGACCTGAGCGGTCTCGCGCCCTGCCTGTTGTCAACGGCGAAGGCCGAGCCTCGTGGCCGAAGGCAGTGCCTCGCGGCGAAGCCGTGCTTGTCATCGCGCAGCGATCAGCCCACGTGATCAAGCCGACCACCGGCGGGTTCTCAGTGAGCCTCTCGCGAGGACAGCTTTCCCTCGTGGCGGAGCCACTTGGGAAGAAGATCCCGCGGCGAGAGGCTCACCGAGGTTCCGCTACCCGGACACCTGTGCAGATCAAGCGGAACGAACGGTCACGCCATGGTGTGGCGGACGATCGTCTGGTCCCTGCCCGGGCCGACGCCGATCGCGGAGATGCGGGCACCGGCCAGCTCCTCCAGGCGCAGCACGTAGTTCTGCGCATTGGTCGGCAGGTCCTCGAAGGCGCGCGCCCCGCTGAGGTCCTCGAACCAGCCGGGCACCTCCTCGTACACGGGCACGGCGTGGTGCACGCCGGTCTGCGTCATCGGCATCTCGGTGACGCGCTGCCCGTCGACGTCGTAGGCGACGCACACCGGGATGGTCTCCAGCCCGGAGAGCACGTCGAGCTTCGTCAGGAAGTAGTCGGTGATGCCGTTGACCCGCGTCGCGTAGCGCGCGATCACCGCGTCGAACCAGCCGGTGCGCCGCGAGCGCCCGGTGGTGACGCCGAACTCGCCGCCCTGCTTGCGCAGGTTCTCGCCGGCGTCGTCGGTGAGCTCCGTCGGGAACGGGCCCGCGCCGACGCGGGTCGTGTACGACTTCAGGATGCCGATCACGGCGTTGATCCTGGTGGGCCCGATGCCGGAGCCCGCGCACGCGCCGCCGGAGGTCGGGTTCGACGAGGTCACGAACGGGTAGGTGCCGTGGTCGACGTCGAGCAGCGTGCCCTGCGACCCTTCCAGCAGCACCGTCTCGCCGCGCTCCAGCGCCTCGTTCACCAGCAGCTTCGTGTCGGCGATGCGCCCGGCGAAGCGCTCGGACTGCTCCAGCACGGTGTCCACGACCTCGTCGGCGTCCAGCGCGCGGCGGTTGTAGACCTTGACCAGCAGCTGGTTCTTGAACTCCAGCGCGGCCTCGACCTTCTGCCGCAGGATCTTCTCGTCCAGCAGGTCCTGGACGCGGACGCCGACGCGGGCGACCTTGTCCTGGTAGGCGGGGCCGATGCCGCGGCCGGTGGTGCCGATCTGCTTCTTGCCCAGGTAGCGCTCGGTGACCCGGTCGATCGCCACGTGGTACGGCATGATCATGTGCGCGTCCGCGGACAGCAGCAGCCGCGAGGTGTCCACCCCGCGCTCCTCCAGACCGGCGAGTTCGTCGAGCAGCACGCCCGGGTCGACGACGACGCCGTTGCCGATCACGTTCGTCACGCCGGGAGTGAGGATCCCGGACGGGATGAGGTGCAGGGCGAAGTCCTGCCCGTCGGGCAGCACCACGGTGTGGCCCGCGTTGTTGCCGCCCTGGTAGCGCACGACCCACTGCGCCTGCTCACCGAGCAGGTCGGTCGCCTTGCCCTTGCCCTCGTCGCCCCACTGGGCTCCGATCAGCACGATCGCCGGCATGTGAAACTCCAACCTGGACTGTGGGTCCGCGCGAGCGACTTCCCGCTTCGACGCGACACTGATGCCGGTCGATCAGGGTAAACCAGGAGCGAAACGTGAGTACCACTGCACTGTCCTGCACAAACAACGATGACACCACGCGTGCGCGCGGTGACGCAGCGTGGCACTTCGTCTCTCCCGCTCCTGGGAAGGCCGAGGTCGATGCGCTCTTGCCCGACGGCCCCGGGCGAGTCGTGGTCGAGGGTACCGATGCGGATCTCGCCGCGGTGGTGCTGCGGCTGCTGCGCAAGAACCGCATCGCCGACCTGGCGGTGGGCTACGTCCCGGTGGCGGAGTCGCCCGCGACGCGGCTGTGGGGGCTGCCCGTCGGGCCGGAAGCGCGGCGGCTCGCGTTCGAAGGCGAGGCTCGTCCGGCCGCGCTGGTGCGGGACGACTCGGGCGGGTTGCTGATCGCGTCCGGGCGCGTCGAGCCGATCACCGGGCAGGTGTACTGCGACGACCAGCGGGTGCTGCACGGCCCCGCGCGGAGCCTGGAGATCAGCCCCGACCCGGAGGCGACGCCGCTGCCGGAGCCCACCGCCGATCCGATGTCGGCGAACCTCGACCCGGCCGCCGACGGCCTGCGCGTCACCACCGTGCGCCGCGGCCTGCTGCGCACCCGCCGCGAGGTGACCAGGGGACGCGCCGTGCAGGCGGGGTTCCGCGAGGCGACGGTGCTGCGCGACGGGGTCGCGCACCCCAGGCCCGTGGGCAAATGGGCCTGGTACCGCCACACCGAGGACCTGCTGCTCGTGCGGCCGTGACGACGCCGCCGACAGCGGCGAAAAGCCCTGCGCACACACAGATTCACCAGATGTGGGCGCCGGGACGTGGCGCTTTCACGACAGGTCACCGCCTAGTCACTTCGGGGCATTGCCATGGCCACCTCGCTCGATGAGGGTCAGGATCGACATCGGCGAGATCAGCCACAGCGGAGGACCCCATGACGCCGAAACGTTCGCTTCGCGCAGCCCTGACCGCGCTGCCCCTGGCCGGCGCACTGTCGCTCGGCCTGGCCCTGCCCGCCGGTGCCGAACCGCCCGGCATCCCCGACGGCGCCACGGCGCAGACCCAGCTCGACGAGCTGAAGGTCGCGCCCGAAGGCTCCTCCGACGGCTACGACCGCGACAAGTTCCCGCACTGGAGCGAAGGGGCCGACGGGTGCAGCACCCGTGAGGCCGTGCTCAAGCGCGACGGGGAGAACGTCGAGGTCGGCTCGGACTGCTACCCGACGTCGGGCACCTGGAACAGCCCGTACGACGGCGGTTCCTGGACCCAGCCGTCCGATGTGGACATCGATCACGTGGTGCCGCTGGCCGCCGCCTGGCGTTCCGGCGCGGCGGCGTGGACCGACGAGCAGCGCGAAGCGTTCGCCAACGACCTCGAAGGCCCGCAGCTCATCGCGGTCACCGACAACGTGAACCAGGAGAAGAGCGACCAGACCCCGGACCAGTGGATGCCGCCGGAAGCGGGCTACCACTGCACTTACGCCTCGATGTGGGTCGGTTCGAAGCACAAGTACGAGCTCACGGTCACCGAAGCCGAGAAGACCGCCCTCAAGGACGCCCTCGGCACCTGCTGAGCCGCGAATCCGGAGAACGCCTCACTCGCCCGCGCAGGGCGGGTGGGGCGTTTTTCCGCCTCCGCCGGGGTTTTCGCGATGGATATCACCTGGTGGGATGGTTTTCCCGGGCGTTGACGGGGGGTTCGGGCGGGTGCGAATCTCCAGGCATGGCCGTGCGCACCGTGCTGACCGGGCGCCTGCACGTCGATCTCCGGCGGCAGGCCAGCGCGGTCTGTCGCGGTCGCTGACGCACCTCATCGCTCTGCCTCCGATCGTCCCGCGTCGACGGGCCGATCGAGGTCCGCCTGCTTAGCGAAAGCGACACGACCTTGCACCGTCGGGATTTCCTCGCTGCCCTCGCCCTGTCCACCACGACCGCAGGCCTGCTCGGAGCCTGCGGCCGGAGCCCGGACGCGGCCTCCGCGCCCGTTCCGCCGCCGGTCGGGGACGCCGAACTGCGCCGGGTCCGGCTCCGCGTCGGTGACCAGAAGGGCAACTCGCAGTCCCTGCTGCGCTCCGCCGGGCTGGACCGGGCGCCTTACGCGATCGAGTGGTCCACGTTCACCTCCGGGCCGCCGCTGCTGGAGGCCGCCTCGGCCGGGGCCATCGACATCGGCGGCGTCGGCAACACGCCCCCGCTGTTCGCGGCGGCGGCGAAGCGCAACGTGAAGGTCGTGGCCGCGTCGAAGGGCAACGTGACCAGCGACGCGCTGATCGTGCGCAAGGGGTCCCCGCTGCGGCGGGTGGAGGACCTGCGGGGCAAGAAGATCGCCGTGGCGCGCGGCAGCTCCGCGCACGGCCAGGTCTTGCTGAACCTGCGCCAGGCCGGACTCACCCCGGACGACGTGGAGCTGGTGATCCTGCAGCCCGCGGACGCGCTGGGCGCGTTCAACGGCGGCGAGGTGGACGCCTGGGCGATCTGGGACCCGTACTTCGCGCAAGTGCAGCTGGAAGCGGGCGCCGAGGTGCTCGTCGACGGAACGGGCATCTCCAACGGGCTCGACTTCCAGGTCGCCAGCGACGCGGCGCTGGCCGACGCGGCGAAGAACACCGCGCTCGCCGACTACGTGGTGCGGGTGGCGAAGGCGCAGATCTTCTCCGACGCGCACCGGCCCGAGCGGGCGAAGGCGTGGGCCGAGGACACCGGCCTGCCCATCGAGGTGACGCGCCGCGCCACCGACGCCGGGCCGAACCTGCCGATCCCGCTGGACGACGCGGTGATCCGCTCCTCGCAGGAGCTGGCGGACGCGTTCGTGCGGGCCGAGGAGATCCCGCGCGCGTTCGACTTCGCCGAGTACGTCGACACCCGATTCGAGCAGCGGCTCGCCGCCGTCCGCTGACCGCCCTGTCCTCGGACTTGCGGGCGTCCGTCGGCAGCGGCGGAGCCGTCGAGGCTCCGCTGCCCGGCCCCCATCGCAGCGGTGTTGAAAGTCGAGCAGTGAGGTTCCGCCACCCCACGCGGAACGAGTTCGAGCTTCGGAGGGCTTCGCATGAGCATCACGGTGCACTGGTTCCTGCCCACGCACGGCGACGGTCGGTCCATCGTGGACCGTCCGCACGTGACGGCGGTGGGGGCGCAGACCCCGCGCGAACCCGACATCGACTACCTGGCGCAGGTCGCGCAGGCCGTCGAACACCTCGGGTTCACCGGGATGCTCACGCCCACCGGCAGCTGGTGCCAGGACGCGTGGGTGACCACGGCCGCGCTGCTGGGACGCACCAAGCGCATCAAGTTCCTGGTGGCGTTCCGGCCCGGTTCGCTGACGCCGACGCTGTCCGCGCAGATGGCCACCACCTACCAGCAGGTCTCCGGGGGGAGGCTGCTGCTCAACATCGTCACCGGCGGTGAGTCCGCCGAGCAGCGCCGCTACGGCGACTGGCTCGACCACGACAAGCGCTACGAGCGCACCGACGAGTTCCTCGCCGCGATGCGCGCCATCTGGTCCGGTGCACCCGCCGACTTCGACGGCGAGCACTACCGGCTGCGCGGCGCCACCGCCTACGACGTGCCGAACCCGCAGCCGCCGCTGTACTTCGGCGGTTCCTCGCCCGCGGCGCTGCCCGTGGCGGCGCGACGAGCCGACGTGCACCTGACCTGGGGCGAACCGCCCGCTCAGGTCGGGGAGCGGATCGCCCGGCTGCGGGAGCTCGCCGCAGCCGAAGGCCGCACGCTGCGGTTCGGGCTGCGGGCGCACACCATCACCCGCGACACCTCCGCCGAGGCGTGGGCCACGGCGCAGCGCTTCCTGGCCCAGATGGATCCGGCGGAGGTGGCGGCCTCGCAGGCGAAGTTCGCGGTCACCGAGTCCACCGCGCAGCGCCGGATGGCGGAACTGCACGGCGGCGTCCTGCACTCCGACGCGCGCGAGCTCGAAGTGCACCCCGGCCTGTGGTCTGGTGTCGGGCTGCTGCGCGGCGGCGCGGGCACCGCGTTCGTCGGCAGCCACGAAGAGGTCGCCGACCTCATGTCCGAGTACCACGACGTGGGCGTCGAGGAGTTCGTGTTCTCCGGCTACCCGCACCTGGAGGAGGCGTACTGGTTCGGCGAGGGCGTGCGCCCGGTGCTGGCCCGCCGCGGCCTGCTCGCCGAACAGGGCGCTCCCGCCGCCGCGCCCCGCGTCCCGGACCCCAGCCCCGCGTCCTGACCCCCCGAGCCCGGAATCGGGGCGGAACCCGATGGGGCCGGGTGATCCGCGCCCCGGGGCGCGGATCGACGGGACGGACGCGCGGGCGGCGGAGGCGCGCACCCGGGCTTCAGCCCGCGTGGTCGTCGCGGGACCGGACCGCGATGTCCGGGTGGTCGCTGAAGATCCCGTCGATCCCTTGGGCGAACAGCGCGTCGAAGTAGCCGAAGACGTCGCCGAACTCGGACGGGACGTCGGAGGAGCGGAAGTCGGCGGGCAGGAAGTCGTTCTCCGCGCGCACCGTGTACGGCACGACCTCCAGCCCGGCGGCGTGCGCGTCGGCGGTGACCCGCGTCGGACCGGTGAGGTGGCCGGTCTCGTCGACCGGCAGCAGCACCTTCGTGTCCGGTCCGATGACGTCGGCGTAACCCGCGATCTCCCGCAGTCCCTCCGGGGTCACCAGGTCCGCGTAGGTGCGCGGGTCGCCGGCCTCGATGAAGTCCTGCGGCGCGCCGCTGCCGCTGATCAGCTGCACGAGCCGCACCCGCAGCACGCGGTCCAGCTCCCGCAGGTTCGCGACCTCGAAGGACTGCACCACGACCTTCGCGTTCGGGCGGTTGAGCCCGTTGTCGTCGAGCGCCCGCGCGACCTCCGGCTCCAGCGGCAGGCCGATGTGCTGGAAGTGGCTGGGGTGCTTGGTCTCCGGCGCGACGCCGATCTCGCGGTGCAGCTCCTTCGACAGGCGGTGCGCGAGGTCGACGACCTCCTGGAAGGTGGGCACCTCGAACCGGCCGTCGTAGATCGTGTTGTTCGGGCGCAGCTCGGGGATGCGTTCGACCGCCCGCAGCGTCTTGAGCTCGGCGAGGGTGAAGTCCTCGGTGAACCAGCCGGTCAGCTCGACGCCGTCGATGACCTTGGTGGTCTTGCGGTCGGCGAACTCGGGGCGGTCGGCGACGTCGGTGGTGCCGCTGATCTCGTTCTCGTGCCGCGACACGAGCACGCCGTCGCGGGTGGAGACCAGGTCGGGCTCGATGTAGTCGGCGCCCATCCGCGCCGCCAGCTCGTAGGAGGCCAGCGTGTGCTCCGGCCGGTAGCCGGAGGCGCCGCGGTGCCCGAACACCTCGACGCGGTCCGCCTCGGCGGGAGCGGACGGGGCCGCGGCGGCCGGGAGCTGCGCGAGGCTGCTCAGCGCGGCGACCGTGGACACGGCGAGCGCCGCCAGGTGCGTCCGGATCAGCATCTGTCCTCCAGTGGTGGTTCGTGCGCGGGAAGGGCCGCGCGCCCGGCTCGACCCTTGCCGGGGTGAGCGACGTCTTCGGCAAGACCACGCGACCATCGGGTGAACTCGGCGTGGGCGCCAGGCGTACCGCGTCCGGTTCCGGCTGGTCGGGGCCGACCGGCGGTGGCGGCTGTCCGGTTCGCCACACCGTGGCGGGGGGCCACCGCCGGGCGGTGGCGGGACGCTCTACGCTTCCGGGCGTGCGAATCCTCGTGATCGGGGCAGGTGGCAGGGAGCACGCGATCGTGCTCGCGCTGTCGAAGGACCCATCGGTGACCGCCCTGGCCTGCGCTCCCGGCAACGCGGGTACCGCCGCGTTGGCCGAGCCCTACGCGGTGAACGTCGCCGACCCCGCGTCGGTGACCGAACTCGCCACGAGCTGGAAAGCGGACCTGGTCGTGTTCGGCCCGGAGACCCCGCTGGTCGCGGGTGCCGCCGACGCCGTGCGCGCCGCCGGGATCGCCTGCTTCGGCCCGTCGAAGGAAGCCGCCCGCATCGAAGGCTCCAAGGCGTTCGCGAAGGACGTCATGGTCGCCGCGGGGGTGCCCACCGCGCACAGCGAGACGGTGGACAACCCGGCGAAGCTGGACGCGGCGCTGGCCCGCTTCGGCCCCACCTGGGTGGTCAAGGACGACGGGCTCGCCGGCGGCAAGGGCGTGCTGGTCACCGGTGATTTCGACGCGGCTCGCGCGCACGCGCTGACGCTGCTCGACGACGGCCACCCGGTGCTGCTGGAGTCGTTCCTGGACGGCCCGGAGGCCTCGCTGTTCTGCCTGGTCGACGGGAGCACGGTGGTGCCGCTGCTGCCCGCGCAGGACTTCAAGCGCGTCGGCGACGAGGACGCGGGCCCGAACACCGGCGGCATGGGCGCCTACGCGCCGCTGCCGTGGGCACCCGAGGGCTTCACCGACACCGTGGTGCGCACCGTGGTGCAGCCGGTGGTGGACGAACTGGCCGAGCGCGGCACCCCGTTCTCCGGGCTGCTCTACGCGGGCCTGGCGTTGACCTCGGCGGGCCCGCAGGTCATCGAGTTCAACTGCCGGTTCGGCGACCCGGAGACGCAGGCGGTGCTGTCGCTGCTGCACACGCCGCTGGCCGGGCTGCTCAACGCCGTCGCGCACGGCGAGCTCGCCGCCGCTCCCGCGCTGGAGTGGGAACCGGGTGCCGCGGTCACGGTCGTCGTGGCCGCCGAGGGCTACCCGGGCCGCCCGCGGGTGGACGACGTGATCACCGGGGGCGACGCTCCCGGTGTGCTGCACTCCGGAACCCGGCGCCGCGACGACGGCGCGGTGCTGTCGGCGGGTGGCCGGGTGCTGTCGGTCGTCGCCACCGGCGAGGACCTCACCGCCGCGCGGGACGAGGTGTACCGCCGCGTCGCGGGCGTGCGGCTGCCCGGTTCGCACCACCGCGTGGACATCGCGCTGCGCGCCTCCCGCGGCGAGATCGCACCGCCCGCCTGACGAGCTGAACCGGACGAACCGCACGCGTGCCCCCGCACGCGTGCGGTTTTTCGCGTGCGGGGGCACGACGATCGGCTGCATTTCCTCGAAAACCGCCGTGCGCAGCAGTTCCCCTGGTAATCATGGTTCCGGCCGGAACGGCGCGCGGGTGGGGCGCGTCGGACGCGGTGATCCGGGCCGTGAACCCAGCGAGGAGTGCTCGTGGCAGACGCCGGTTACAACATGGGGGCGCTCGAAACCTGCCGCTCCGCGCTGGACGGCAAGGCGGGCCCGGTCGGCGCCATCGGTGACGGGTTCGAGAACCAGCACGTCGACGCCGCGATCTTCGGTGAGCTGGACGCCGCGGCCGGGTTGGCGTCGGCGATCGCGAACCTGGACGGCGTCGCCAAGCAGCAGTTCGACGGCGCCGAGCAGCTGTTGCGCGGCGTGAGCGCGGCGCTGGACGCGGTGCGCACCAGCGTCGAGGAGATCGAGCGCACCAACGCCGATTCGTTGCGGGTCTGACCCCCGCCTGGACTGGGGACGACATGGGGATCTCAGGGGAAGTCGCCGGCAAGCCCGGTGGCGCCGCGCTCGCCGAGCAGCTGCGCAAGGTGGAGAACGGCAAGCCGGAGTCGATCCGCGAGATCGGTCGGCGCTGGCGCACCGCCGGCGGATCGACCGCGGACGCGAACGGCCAGGTGCAGAGCGCCGTCACCGGCCTCGACGGGGCGTGGCAAGGGGCGTCGGCGGACGCCTTCGTCGGCTACATGGCGCAGGTGCGCGGCGGTTTCGACGCGGCGAAGCAGACCTTGGAGAGCTCGGCGGGCGCGCTGGACCAGGCCGCGGACGCGGTGCAGACGGCGAAGGACGCGGTGAACTCCATCGGTGAGCGGGCGTTGGCCGACGCGCGAAACGCCGAGAACGTCTACCAGCAGGCTGTGCTGGCGCACCCGAACGATCCGCCCGCGCACCAGTTGGCGGCGCAGGTGCGCGACGACGCGATCCGGCGCGCGATGGAATCCCACGCGCAGGAGGCCACCACCAAGGTCGCCGAGGCGAACGACGGGCTGAACGCGGCGCTGACCTCGCTCAACGCCGCCGCCGGTGGCATGGCCGAGGTGTTCACGAAGATCCCGAAGGCCGGCGAGCAGGGCTTCACCCCGGCGCAGGGGCGCACCACGGAGTGGAAGTTCCAGGAGCCGGAAGGGCCCGCGAGCACCGCGCCGTCGAACGCGGCACCGGGGGCGACCGCGCCGGGACCGACCGGCCCGGGGGCGTCCGGTGCGCCCGGCGATTCGACCGGGGGATCCACGGGGAGTTCTGGTTCTTCGAGCGGCTCCGGCGGTCCCAGCGGGAGTTCCAGCGGTGCGGAAGGTTCGAGCGGCTCCTCCGGCGGGCTCGGCTCCAGCGGTGGCCCGCCGAGCAGCGGCCCGCCGCCGGGCAACGTGGACCAGTGGATCCGCGAGGCGATCAAGATCCTGCAGGAGAACGGCATCCCCGTCACCGAGGACAACATCGACGAGATCTGGACGATCATCGAGAAGGAGTCCGGTGGCGACCCGCACGCCATCAACGACTGGGACTCCAACGCCGCCAAGGGCACCCCGTCGAAGGGCCTGATGCAGTGCATCGACCCGACCTTCGAGGCGCACAAGCTGCCGGGCCACGACGACATCTACAACCCGGTGGACAACATCATCGCCGGGGTCCGCTACACCTTCGACCGCTACGGCGGCTTCGAAGGCCACCCCGGTCTCAAGGCCATGTCCGACGGCGGCGGCTACCAGGGCTATTGATGCGGGGCCTTCGGTTTCGCGGCCGATGATCGGCGGCGGCAGGGTTCCGTAGCGGGCCCCTTCGTCTGGCACGCTGGCACGCATGGTCAGGTCTGATTCTCTTGCCGCCGCTCAGCGCGCGAACGTTCCGCCGTTCCAGGTCATGGAGGTGCTGACGGCCGCAGCGGCGCGGCAGCGCAGCCGCGGTGACGTGGTGTCGCTCGCGGCGGGGCAGCCGTCCTCGCCCGCGCCCCGGGCGGTGCGGGAAGCGGCGGCCGAGGCGCTGCACCGGCACTCCCTCGGGTACACCGAGCAGCTCGGCCTCCCCGAGCTGCGCGACGCGGTCGCCGCGCACTACCAGCGCGACGGCGGTCCGGCGGTCGAGCGCGACGAGGTCGTCATGACCACCGGCGCTTCCGGCGGGTTCCTGCTGGCGTTCCTGAGCGCGTTCGACGCGGGCGATCGAGTGGCGCTGGCCCGGCCCGGTTATCCGGCCTACCGCAACATCCTCCGCGCGCTCGGCTGCGAGGTCGTGGAGCTGCCCTGCGACGAGTCCACCCGGTTCCAGCCGACGGTGGCGATGCTGGAGGAGCTCGACGAGCCGGTGCAGGGCCTGATCGTGGCCAGCCCGGCGAACCCGACGGGCACGGTGCTCACCGGGGAGGAGCTGGCGGAACTCGCGGGCTGGTGCGACCGGCGGGGCGTGCAGCTGATCAGCGACGAGATCTACCACGGCATCGGCTACGGCGAGCCGCTGCGCTCGGCGCGGGAGTTCTCCACCGAGGCGATCGTGGTGAACTCCTTCTCGAAGTTCTGGTGCATGACGGGGTGGCGGCTCGGCTGGATGCTGGTGCCGCCGCGACTGCGGCGCGCGGTGGATTCGCTGACCGGCAACTTCACCCTGTGCCCGCCGGCGCTGTCGCAGCACGGCGCGATCGCCGCGTTCAGCGCGGACGCGTACGCCGAGGCGGCCGAGCACGTCCGCAGGTACGAGACGAACCGGGAACTGCTGCTCTCCGGTCTCGCGGAGCTCGGCATCAAGCGGGTCGCGCCCGCCGACGGCGCCTTCTACGCCTACGCCGACATCGGGGACTTGACCGGCGATTCCGCGTTGTGGTGCCACCGGCTGCTGGAGGAGACCGGGGTCGCGGTGGTGCCCGGCGCGGACTTCGACCCGGAGCGCGGCGGCCGGTTCGTGCGCATGTCCTTCGCTGGAGCCACCGAGGACATCGCCGAATCCCTCGCCCGCTTGGCCTCCTGGCTCACCTGACCCCGCCGGACCTTCGCCGAGTGAGCGGACCGTTTGCCCAATGTCCTTGGACGAGCGGTCCGTTCACTCGTTCCGCGTCGGTGCGTCGCGCCCTGCGAGGTGGGCTTGGTCGGGGTGAGCGGACCGTTTGCCCGATCTCGTTGGACGAGCGGTCCGTTCGCTCCGTCGGTTCTCGGGGTGCGGTTGGGCGCGATCACCCTGGTGGGGCCCTGAGTTGTCCCTGATGTTCGTGGTGGATCGGGGTTCGGGGGGGCTCGTGGTCTGGCAAGCTGGAGTGAGTTCTCCTGATCGGGGTGATCGTTGTGGTGTGGAAAGTGATCGGCGGCTTGTTGCTGCTGTGGCTCGTGGTCAGCGTCGCGGGGTTCGTCATCAAGGGCTTGTTCTGGCTGGCCGTGATCGGCGGCGTGCTGTTCGTGGCCACCGCCGCCATCGGGTATGCCGGCGACCGGAAGAAGAAGATCGGCTCCGAGTGAGCCCGGCGGGGCCGGCGCACGCCGGTCCCGCCGCGCTCAGCTCCGCGCGACGGCGGGCCGCACCGCGCCCAGTTCGGCGGTGGGCACCCGGTGGGTCTCCCGGCCGGTCGCCACGGCGATGATGTTGCACGCGCAGAGCACGGCGACGAACGCGGACACCGCGATCCAGCCGTCGCGCCCGGGCCCGATGGCTTCGGCGATGCTGGGGGAGAAACCGGCGATGGCGAAGCCGATCTGGGTGCCGACGGCCATGCCGGACAGCCGCACCTTCGGCGGGAACATCTCGGCGTAGAACGACGGCCAGACGCCGTTCGGCGCGCTGTAGGCGACGCCGAACAGCAGGATCCCGGTCAGGAAGATCAGCGAGTACTGCCCGGTGGAGATCGACCACAGGTAGCCGAACATGAGCACCGCGCTGGCCGCGGTGCCGCCGATGAACACCGGCTTGCGCCCGATCCGGTCGGACAGCAGCGCGCACAGCGGGATCGCGGCCAGCGCCACCACGTTCGCGAGCACCCCGACCCACAGCATCGGGCTGCGTTCCAGGCCGATGGTGTTCACGGCGTAGCTCAGCGCGTGCACGGTGAAAATCGTGCTCACGGCGGCGACGGTGGAGGCCACGACGACGCGCAGCACGCTCGCCCAGTGGTCGCGGAACAGCACCGCCATGGGCAGTTCCCCGTCGCCCTTGTCGACCTCCTGCCGGAACACGGGGGTCTCGTCGAGGGTGCGGCGGATGACGAGGGCGACGATGACCACGACGCCGCTGAGCCAGAACGGCACCCGCCAGCCCCAGCTCAGCAGTTGCTCCTGCGGCAGCGCGGCGATCGGCAGGAAGATCGCGGTGGCGAGGATCTGCCCGGCTTGGGTGCCGCTGAGCGTGAAGCTGGTGAAGTACCCGCGCCGGTGCTCGGGTGCGTGTTCGAGCGCCATGGAGCTGGCGCCGGACTGCTCGCCCGCGGCGGAGAACCCTTGCAGCAGGCGCAGCACGACGAGGGTGATGGGCGCGGCGACCCCGATCTGCTCGTAGGTCGGCAGGCAGCCCACGCCGACGGTGGCGACGCCCATCAGCAGCACCGTGAGCACCAGCACCTGCTTGCGCCCGAAGCGGTCGCCGACGTGGCCGAGCACGAAGGCGCCGATGGGCCGCGCCAGGTAGCCGACGCCGAACGTGGCCAGCGCGAGCAGGGTGCCGGTGGCGGGCGAGGACGCCGGGAAGAAGATCTTGTTGAAGACCAGCGCGGCGGCCGTGCCGTAGATGAAGAAGTCGTAGTACTCGAGCGCGCTGCCGATCCAGGCCGCCCACGCGGCTTTGCGGTGTTCGCCCGGTGTCGTTCCGGATGTGCGGGTCTCGGTCACCGAGAGGCTCCTGACGTCCTTGCTCCGTTGCTCAGGAACAGCGAGAAGCAGTTATGTACCACCTGGTTAGTCCGTAACTCTGCGATGACGGTCCACGCCTGTCAAGGTTCCGCTCTCACTCCGAAGCGCAGGGGCGGCGGGGCCGTCCCCGCCCCTGCGAAGCGAGATCAAGGACGAGCGCCCAGGTAGCTCAGGACCAGGTCGCCGATCATGCGGCGGTAGTGCTCACGGCGGTCCGGAGCGAGCATGTCGCGGTCGAAGATCGCCTGGAAGGTGTGCCGGTTCGCCGTCCGGAAGAAGCAGAACGAGCTGATCGCCATGTGCACGTCCAGCGCGTCCACGTCCGCGCGGAACAGGCCCGCGTCCCGGCCGCGCTCCAGGATGCCGGTGAGCACCTCCAAGGCGGGCGTGCCGAGGCCGGGCAGCTCGGCGGACTTGGCCAGGTGCCTGCCGTGGTCGATGTTCTCGATCGACACCAGCCGGATGAACGCCGGATGCGATTCGTGGTGGTCGAAGGTCGATTCCGCCACCCGCCGGATCGCCTGCACCGGATCCAGGTGGGCCACGTCGAGCCGTTGCTCGATGCCGCGGATCGCGGCGTAGGCGCGTTCCAGCGCGGCGATGTAGAGCTGCTCCTTGCCGCCGAAGTAGTAGTAGATCATCCGCTTGGTGGTGCTGGTCCGGGCCGCGATCTCGTCGACGCGGGCCCCGGCGTAGCCCTTGTCGGCGAACTCCGCGAGGGCCACGTCGAGCAGTTCCGCCCGCGTCCGCTCGGCGTCGCGCTGCCGGGGTTCGTCCGCGGGCCGCTCGGCGCCGTTCGGTTCGGGCGCTGCGGCGTCGGACGGCGGTGCCACCACGGGGACTCCTGCTCGGTCTCGGTTCCGGCTCGCGAGCGGAATTCGCTGGTCAGCGCCGGTTCGATCGGGTTAAGTTCCGCCCACCCTAATGCGCGGTCCTTGGCCGGGGTTCTGTGCCGGGCTAATATGTACTAGCTAGTTCGTTCATTCGTCGGCCCGGTTCGGGCGCAGGGGGTGGCCGTCATCGGCGACGTCGGCAACGGGGTTCTCACCGGGTTGATCGGCGCGGGCATCGGTCCCTCGCTGAGCCCGGCCTTGCACGAGCGGGAAGCCGCCGAACTCGGCCTGCGCTGCCTGTACCGCAGGCTCGACCTGGACTACCTGGGCCTGCCCGCCACCGCCGTCGGCGACCTGCTCCGCGCGGCCCGGCTCACCGGGTTCACCGGGCTCAACATCACCCATCCGGCGAAGCAGCTGGTCATCGGGCACCTCGACGAGCTGTCCGCGGACGCGGCGGCGCTGGGCGCGGTGAACACCGTCGTGTTCACCGAGGGCGGGGCCGTCGGGCACAACACCGACTGGTCCGGGTTCGCCCGCAGCCTCAGCCGCGGCCTGCCGAACGTGCCGCTGGACCGAGTGGTGCTGCTCGGAGCGGGTGGCGCCGGAGCCGCCGTCGCCCACGGGCTGCTCACCCTCGGCACCGGCGCGGTGCACGTGCTCGACCTGGACGCGGGCCGGGCCGAGGACCTCGCCGAATCGCTGCGCCGCCGCTTCGGCGCGGACCGCGCGGTGGCGGGCGGCCTCGACTCCGGGCCCGCAGCCGCGCTCGCCGCCGCCGACGGGCTGGTGCACGCCACTCCCGTCGGCATGGCCGCGCACCCCGGACTGCCGGTGCCCGCCGAATCGCTGCGCCCGCAGCTGTGGGTGGCCGACGTCGTGTACCGGCCGCTGGAGACCGAACTCGTGCGCACCGCGCGTGCCCGCGGCTGCCGGGTGCTCGACGGTGGTGGCATGGCGGTGTTCCAAGCGGCGGACGCGTTCCGCCTGTTCACCGGGTGCGAACCGGACGCGGACCGGATGCTGCGCCACTTCGAGACCCTCGTGACCGACCCCGGAGGCCCCCGTGTCCACGCCGCCCGCTGAACGCGCCCGCTCCATCGCCACGGTCTGCTTGTCCGGCTCGCTGGAGGACAAGCTCACCGCCGCCTCCGCCGCCGGGTTCGGCGGGGTGGAGATCTTCGAGAACGACCTGATCGCCTCCGCCAGCTCGCCGGAGCGGATCCGCGAGCGCTGCGCGGAACTCGGCCTGTCCATCGACCTGTACCAGCCGTTCCGGGACTTCGAGGCGGTCCCGGGCGACGTGCTGCGGGCGAACCTGCGCCGCGCCGAGCGCAAGTTCGACCTGATGACGCGGCTCGGCGCGGACACCGTGCTGGTGTGCTCCTCGGTGTCCCCGGACGCCGTGGACGACGACGACCTGGCCGCCGAGCAGCTGCGCGAACTCGCCGAGCTGGCGGCCGACCGCGGCATCCGGGTCTGCTACGAAGCGCTGGCCTGGGGCCGGTTCGTGAACACCTACGAGCACTCGTGGCGCATCGTGCGCTGCGCCGACCACCCGTCGCTGGGCGTGTGCCTGGACAGCTTCCACATCCTGTCCCGCGGCGGCGACCTCACCACGATCCGCACCATCCCGGCGGAGAAGTTGTTCTTCCTGCAGCTGGCCGACGCGCCGCGGCTGAACATGGACCTGCTGCAGTGGAGCAGGCATCACCGCCTGTTCCCCGGGCAGGGCGAGTTCGACCTGGCGGAGTTCGTCGGCACCGTGCTCGCCACCGGATACGCGGGTCCGCTGTCGCTGGAGGTCTTCAACGACGTGTTCCGCCAGTCCGACCCGGGCCCGGCGGCGGTCGACGCGATGCGCTCGCTGCTCGCGCTGGAGGAGTCGGTGGCCGCGCCCGCGCTGCCCGCGCCACCGGAGCTGTCCGGCCCGGCGTTCGTGGAGCTCGGCGCGGACGAGTCCGGGGGCGAGCGGCTGAACTCGACGCTGGCCGCGCTCGGGTTCCGGCCCGCCGGGCGGCACCGCTCCAAACCGGTGCGCCTCTGGCAGCAGGGCGCCGCGCGGATCCTGGTGAACACCGAGCCCGAGCAGCCCGAACACCGCGGCGGCGGCGCGCTGGCGGCGATCGGGGTGCACAGCGCGGACCCGCCCGCCTCGACGCGGCGAGCGGAAGGACTGCTGGCGCCGGTGCTGCCCCGGTCAGCCCGGCCCGACGAGGCCGACCTGTCGTCGGTCGCCGCGCCGGACGGCACCGCGCTGTTGTTCTGCCGCACCGACGCGGACCGCGACGCGGGCTGGCTGGGCGACTTCGGGCCGCCCGAGCAGGAAGGGCGGGCGGCGGGCGTCACCGGCATCGACCACGTGGCGCTGACCCAGCCGTTCGACCACTTCGACGAGGCGATCCTGTTCTACCGCTCGGTGCTGGGGCTGCGCCCTGCCCCGCCGGTGGAGTTCGCCGCCCCGTTCGGCCTGGTGCGCAGCCGGATGGTGCTGGACCGGGACGAGACGGTCCGCATCGCGCTCGACTCGGCGGTGCTGCGCCGCGGCCCGTGGGCGCCGGGCGTGCTGCATCCGCAGTGCGTGGCGCTGAGCAGCGACGACGTCTTCGCCAGCGCGCGTGCGATGCGCGAGCTGGGCGCGGCGGTCGTGGCGATCCCGGACAACTACTACGACGACTTGGACGCCCGGCTGCGGCTCGCGCCGGAGCTGCTGGCCGCGCTGCGCGAGCACTCGGTGCTCTACGACCGGGACCGCGACGGCGAATACCTGCACTTCTCGGTCGCGGTGCCCGGTTCGCGGGTCTTCTTCGAGGTCGTGCAGCGCATCGACGGCTACCGCGGGCGCGGCGAGATCAACGCTCCCGTCCGCATGGCCGCCCACCGGCGTCGCCGCCTGGAAGGGCGGTAGCGCGACCCTCAGCCCGCCTGCGGGATCCCCGCCGGGCGGTCCGCGCGGGTGCTGCGGGAGATGCGGCGCAGCACGTCCTTGATGTCGCGTTCGGTCACGTCGCGGTGCGTCACGAACCGGACGTTGCCGTCCATCGGCACCGCGAGGACCCCGATCTCCTGCAACCAGTCCAGGGTGAGCCGCACGTCCGGCACGGCGGCGAGCACGATGTTCGTCTGCGGCGCCGTGATGTCCCAGCCGAGTTCGGTGAGGCCGTCCGCGAGCAGCTTCGCGTGCCGGTGGTCCGTCGCCAGCGCCGGGATCCGCTCCAGCGCCAGCAGCCCGGCCGCGGCGAGCACCCCGCCTTGGCGGACCCCGCCGCCGAGCATCTTGCGCACCCGCCGGGCCTCGGCGACGAAGTCGCTGGTGCCCGCCACCACGGAACCCACCGGAGCGCCGAGCCCCTTGCTCAGGCACGCCTGCACCGTGTCGACCCCGACGGTCAACGCGGCCGGCGGCAGCTCCAGGGCCGTCGCGGCGTTCCAGATCCGCGCGCCGTCGAGGTGCACCCGCAACCCGCGGTCGCGGGCCGCCGCGGCGAGCTGGGCGTGCTCGTGCGGCGGGATGACGGCGCCGCCCGCGGCGTTGTGGGTGTTCTCCAGGCACAGCAGCGTGGTGTGCAGCGCGTCGTAGCGCCGGTCACCGCTTGCGTGCGCACGTACCGCGTCCGCGGTGGGACGCCCCGGACCGGCGTTCCAGTCGAGCGGTTCCGGCATGCCACCGGCGAGCCACGCGGCGGAGCCGAGCTCGTGGTGCAGCACGTGCGCGCCGCGCGGCGCGAGGAACCGGTCTCCTCTGCGGAGGTGGATCGAGAGGGCGATCAGGTTGCCCATCGTGCCGCTGGGCACCCACAGCGCGGCGGCCGTGCCCAGCAGCTGGGCTGCTTTCTCCTCCAGCGCGCGCATCGTGGGGTCGTGGTCCAGCACGTCGTCGCCGACCTCGGCGTCGGCCATCGCCGCCGCCATCCGCTTGTCGGGACGCGTGACCGTGTCGGAACGCAGATCTATGGATGCCGTTTTGGTCACGAACCGATCACACCACATCGGCGGGGGGTGGAGGCAACTGGTTGGGGGACACCGGTTGACCCGGACGCGTTTCTTGCCCGTTCGTTCCGGGCACCGCGCGTTCGCCGATCCCCTGAACGGCCGATCGCCGACGACACCGCTGCGGTGGACGCTGAGCGCGGTGCTCCGACCGTGCGCACCGAGGCCGGGCGGATCCGGCGCAGGCTCTAAGGTTCCTCACGCGTGCGGCCGGTCCGAGGCGTCCGAGATCGAGGCCCGGCGGCATGCAACCGTAGGGGCCGGAAGCACCGTCCCAGGAGTGCAAGCACGGACGAGCGGAGAGTCCGCGTGGACCAGCGCGAGGAGCAGGAGTTCGCGGAGTATTTCGCGGCTCGGCGGGAGGCGGTTCGTCGGATGGCGTACATGATGTGCGGTGACTGGCATCGCGCTGACGATCTCGCCCAGACCGCGTTCATCGCCTTGCACCGCCACTGGCGCAAGGTGCGGGACAAGGGGGCGCTCGACGCGTACGTGCGGCGAACGCTCAGCCGAGCGGTGATCGACGAGTCCCGGCGCCCCTGGCGGCGGGAGCGGTTCACCGACGTGCTGCCGGACCGGCCGGCGGAGTCCGGTGCGGTCGACGACGGCATCGCGACCCGCCAGACGCTGGTCGCCGGTCTGCGCGAGGTTCCACCGAAGCAGCGGGCCGTCTTGGTGCTGCGATTCCTGGAGGGGCTCGACGTCGCCGGGGTCGCCGAGGTCATGAAGTGCAGCGAGGGCACCGTGAAGAGCCAATCGGCCCGTGGGCTGGAGGCGCTGCGGGAAGCCCTCGGCGGCCAACTCGACGATCTTCGATCGACGTCGTGAGGAGGTGCGGCAAGTGAACGAGGCAGAGCTGGAGCAGCTGTTCCAGAACGCGGCGCGCGGCGCTCCCGAGGCGTCGTTCGACGAGCAGGACGTGCTGCGCGGATCACGCCGGGTCACGGCGCGCCGCCGCACGGCGCTCGCCGGCGGCTCGCTGGTCGCCGCGGCCGTGCTGGTCGGCGGGGTCGGTGTGGGCACCGGCCTGTTCGGCCAGTCCGGCGCCCCGGTGGCGCAGGCCCCCGCGACGCCGACGCAGTCCCCGATGGCGTTGCCGCAGGCACCGGCCGATCCGAAGTCGGCGCCCGCCACGCCCCGCTCCGGGCCGATCTCCCTGGGCGACCCGGTCGCGGGCGGCGAGTGCGGCCCGGCGGACTCGGAGCTGGCGAGCGCCCTGTCGGAGCGGCTCCCGGAGGCCAGGGGCACGCAGCCGACCGGCGCCGACGGGTCCTGTCCGATCGGTGCGAAGACCGCCGCCGTCGTGATCCGGGAAGGTCAGGCGTCGGGCAAGGTCGCGGTGCTGGTCAGCCCGACGGGCGCGAAGCCCGCCGCCGCGACCGGGCGGGCGCCGAACACCGCCGTGGTGGAGGTGCCGACGCGCAGCGGCCGGACGTTGACGGTGCTCAGCGAACCGAAGGGCGCGGAGCACGCCCCGTACGCCGACCGGCTCCAGGAGATCGCCGACACCTTGGCCCCTCGGTTCTAGGAGCGCTTCGGTACCCGTGACGGTGTGGGTCGTTCCCGCACTGTCGCGAGAAGTCGAGCCGCCCGAACGGGGCGAACCCCTCGGTTCTGGCCGCGGCACCCTGGCTGAGCGGCCAGGGGGACCCTCAGATGGGCGACCGGTCAGGCGAGTTTGCGGCGGAGCATGCGGCGGGCCGCGGAGCGGGGGTCCGGGTCGCTCTCGATGAGGGCGTTCACCACGGCGCCGTCGACGAGCGCGATCAGCTCCAGCAGGCGTTCCCGGTCGACCGGCATGCCGCTGCGGGCGAGGATCTCGGAGAGCAGTTCGTGCAGCTCGCCGCTGAGCTCCCGCATCAGCGGCGCCAGGTACGGCCGCCGCGGCGAGCCCACGAGCCGTTCGTAGCGCAGCAGCACCGGCTTCGTCCCGCCTTCCCGCGACTCGTGGCCGAGCAGCAGGTCCAGCAGCAGGTCGGTCACCACGTCCACCGTGCGCAGCTCGTCGGCGAGCTCGTCCAGCCGGGCGCGGCCGGTGGCGAGTTCGGCCCGGCCCTCGTGCTCCACCGCCGCCGCGACGAGGTCGTCGAGCGAGGTGAAGTAGTAGGTGGTGGACGCGAGGGGCAGCCCGGCCCGCTCCGCCACGGCGCGGTGGCGCACCGCTTCGAGCCCGCCTTCGGAGAGCAACTCCGCCGCCGCCTCGACCAGAGCCTGGCGGCGGCGCTCGCCCTTCGGGGTGGCCGCTGTCATGACCGCTGATCCTAGGAGCGCCGTCGGGCCCGGTGCCGGTCAGGTGACGACGGCGACCTGGCGCTACTCGCCGAAGGCGGTGCGGTGCAGCGCAGCGTAGGAGCCGTCGGCGGCCAGCAGGTCCCGGTGCGCGCCGAGCTCCACGACGCGCCCGCCGTCGAGCACCGCGACCCGGTCGGCGGTGCGCGCGGTGTGCAGCCGGTGCGCGATGGCGATCACCGTGCGGCCCGCCAGCAGCGTCGACAGCGACCGTTCCAGCTCCCGCGAGCTGTCCCCGTCGAGCAGCGAGGTCGCCTCGTCGAGCACGAGCGTGTGCGGGTCGGCCAGCACCACCCGCGCCAGCGCGAGCTGCTGCGCCACGGCCGCGGGCACCGGGTGGCCGCCGGAGCCGACGACGGTGTCCAGCCCGTCCGGCAGCCGCCGCGCCCAGTCCGCGGCGCCGACCGTGTCCAGCGCGTCGAGCAGTTCCGCGTCCCGCCACTCCCGCGCTTCCGGCAGCGAGAGGTTGTCCCGCAGGCTCGCGGTGAACACGTGGTGCTCCTGGGTGAGCAGCACGACCTCCCGCCGGGTGCGGGCGGTGGGCATCGTCGTGATCTCCACGTCGCCGAACGCCACCGAACCGGAGTCGGGGGCGCTGACCCCGGCGATGAGCCGCCCGAGCGTGGACTTGCCCGCCCCGGACGGACCGACGATCACCAGCCGCTCCCCGGCGGGCACGCGCAGGTCGATGCCGTGCAGGATCTCGCGGCCCGCGCGGTAGGAGAACCGCACGTCGCGCAGCACCAGGTCGTGCCCGGCTCCGCGCGGCGCCGGGTCCTGCGGGGCGCGTTCGGGCGGCGATTCCGGCACGCCGAGGATGCGGCTCAGCGCGGCGTGGCCGAGCTGCATCTCCTCCAGCCACGCGAAGAGCTCAGCCAGCGGAGCCGACAGCGTCGCCGCGTACAGCACGACGGTGGTCACCGTGCCGAGCTCGGCCCAGCCCGCCTGGTAGCTCCAGCCGCCGAGCAGCAGGATCGCCGCGATCGGCAGCACGTAGGCCAGTTCCAGCGTCGGAAGGAACACCGACAGCAGCGTGCGGTGCCGCTTCTCGCCGTCGATGGCCCGTTCCACGACCTGGTCGTTGTGCGCGCGGCGCCGTTCGGCGAGCCGCAGCGAGTCGATGGTGCGGGCGCCGCGCACGGTCTCGTGGATGTTGGACTGCACCCCGGCCCAGTCCTGCAGCAGCCTGCTGATCGTCGTCGCGGCGCGCGGGAAGTACCACCGGCTCACGGCCACCAGCAGCGGCACCGCGACGAGCATCCCGCAGGCGAGCAGCGGCGAGGTGATGAGCATCGCGACGGTGGTGAGCGCGATGGTGAGCACGGCCGCCGTCAGCTCCGGCGCGGCTTCGCGGACGGTGAAGTCGAGCCGGTCCACGTCGGCCGTGGAGCGGCTGAGCAGGTCGCCGGTGCCCGCGTCCTCCACGGTGCCCAGCGGCAGCCGCAGCGCGCGGGCCACCACGTCCTCCCGGACTTCGGCGAGCACGGACTCGCCGAACACGGCGGCGCGCAGCCGGGCGGCGCGGGCCAGCAGCGCGTGCACCACCAGCACCGCGAGGAACCCGCCCGCGAGCGCGTCCACCCGCCACGCGTCGGTGCCCGCGGACACGGAGTCGACCAGCCGCCCGAGCAGTTGCGGGCCGATCAGCCCGACCACCGTGGTCAGCCCGAACAGCAGCATCACCAGGGTGAACTCGCGGCGGTGCGCGGCCCCGGTGCGCCGCAGCCAGCGCAGCACCTCGGTCCGGTCGGCCAGCGGCAGGCTCACTGCGCTCCTCCCGTCACGCGCAGCGCCCGGTCGGCCGTCGCGTGCCACAGCGGGCTCTGGGTGAGCACGATCGTCGTGCGGCCTTTGCGCAGGTCCCGGACTCGGCGCACGATGCGCGCCTCGGTGTGCGCGTCGACGGCGGAGGTCGGCTCGTCGAGCACCAGCACGTCGGCGTCGCTGCACAACGCCCGCGCCAGCAGCAGGCGCTGGCGTTGCCCGCCGGACAGCGAGCGGGCTTGTTCGGTGAGCACGCCGTCGGCGGGCAGCGCGTCGAGCACGTCGTCGGCGTCGGCGGCGTGCAGCGCGGTTTCGACCAGCACCGCGGACCCCAGGTCGAGCCCGGCGTGGACCGGCCCGGCGAACAGCAGGTCCTGGTTGTGCGCCAGCACGATCCGCTCCCGCAGCGCGGCGATCGCGACCTCGTCGAGCGGGACGTCCCCGGCGTGCACCCGGCCGTCGGAGGTGTGCCGGGCGAGCCGTTCCGCCAGCGCCTCCCCGTCCCCGCCGGCGTCGATGGCGGTGAGTTCGCCCGCTCCGGCGCGGGCGCCGGTGCGCTCGTCGACCAGCGCGAGCGGTCCGAGGGGCAGCGCGCGCGGTTCCGGCGGGTCGGCGGGTTCCGGGCGCAGCCGGAGCAGCCCGCACGCCCGGTTCGCCGCGACCACGGCGGCGGCGAAGGTGCTCGCCGCCTCGGTGGCCGTGCGCACCGGGATCACCAGGAAGCTGGACACGCCGTAGAACGCGACGAGCTCGCCGACGCTGATCGCGCCGCTCAGCGCCATCCGCGCGCCCAGCCAGGTGACGAGCACCGTCACCAGTCCGGGCAGCAGGATCTCGGCGCCCGCCAGCCACGCGGTGATCCGCCCGGCGGCGACTCCCGCGGCGCGCACCTCGCGGCTCGCGGCGACGAACCGGGCGTGGAACCGGGCTTCGCCGCCGATGCCGCGCAGGATGCGCAGGCCGGACACGATGTCCGCGGCCAGCGTGTTGAGGCCGGTCAGGTTCTCGCGCTGGGCTTCCTCGCGCTGGCGCAGCGGGCGCAGCAGTGGGCCGATGCCCAGCGTCGCCAGCGGCACTCCGATCAGCGCGACCGCGCCCATCAGCGGGGAGATCGTGATCAGCGCGGCGGCGGCGACGAGGAACGCGACGATGGCGCCGGTGAGCCTGGCCAGCACCTCGAACGCCTTGCCCACCTGGTAGATGTCGGAGGAGCCGACGGCCACGACCTCACCTGTGCGGACCCGCCGGGTGAGTGTGCCGCCGAGCCCCGCCACGTGGTGCAGCACCGCGCGTTCCGCGGTGCCGGTGCCGTGCAGCCACAGCGTGTGCGCCGTCCAGCCGAGCGCCGCCGCGCCCAGGGCCTGGACGAGCCCGAGCCCCAGCACCACCAGCACCCACCAGAGCAGCGCCGAACCGTCCCGGTTCGCGATGCCCGCGTCCAGCGCCCGGCCGATGACCAGCGGCAGCACCGCGGTCGGCAGCAGCCACGCCGATCCGGTGAGGGGCGCGAGCACGAGCAGTCCGGGCCGGTCGCGCAGCAGCGACCACAGGAAGCGGACCGGGCCGCGCGCGTCGGGAGTCATGGCGTCCCGAAACTAGCCCGCCCCCGACGCCGGAGGCGACCGCTTTTCCGCGCACCTCACATCCGCGAACCGGGATCGCGGGAGGCGCGAGCGCCGGAGCTCCGGGGCCGGGAAGTATCCTGGCCAGCCGTGACGGTCAAGCCCCACCTCCCGAACGTGCTCGCCCACCGCTACGCCTCGCCGGAGCTGGTCGAGCTGTGGTCCCCGCAGCACAAGGTCGTGCTGGAACGCCAGCTGTGGCTGGCGGTGCTGCGCGCCCAGGCCGATCTCGGCGTCGACGTGCCGGACGGCGCGGTCGCCGACTACGAGCGCGTCATCGACCAGGTCGACCTGGATTCGATCGCCGAACGCGAGCGACAGACCCGGCACGACGTGAAGGCCCGGATCGAGGAGTTCAACGCCCTCGCCGGCCACGAGCACGTGCACAAGGGCATGACCTCCCGGGACCTCACCGAGAACGTCGAGCAGCTGCAGGTCCGCCGCAGCCTGGAGCACGTGCGCGACCGCGTCGTCGCGGTGCTGGCCCGGCTCGCGCGGTTGGCGGCCGAGCACGGCGAGCTCGTCGTGGCGGGCCGTTCGCACAACGTCGCGGCGCAGGCCACGACGCTGGGCAAGCGCTTCGCGACGGCCGCCGACGAGCTGCTCGTCGCGTTCGGGCGGGTCGAGGACCTGCTGGCGCGCTACCCGCTGCGCGGCGTCAAGGGCCCGGTCGGCACGTCGCAGGACATGCTGGACCTGCTCGGTGACGCCGGGAAGCTCGCAGAGCTGGAGGGCCGCGTCGCCGAGCACCTCGGGTTCGGGAAGGTCCTCACCAGCGTCGGCCAGGTGTACCCGCGGTCGCTGGACTTCGAGGTGCTGACCGCGTTGTCGCAGCTGGCGGCGGCGCCGTCCTCGGTGGCGAAGACGATCCGGCTGATGGCGGGCCACGAGCTGGTCACCGAGGGCTTCCAGCCCGGCCAGGTCGGTTCGAGCGCCATGCCGCACAAGATGAACACCCGTTCCTGCGAGCGCGTCAACGGCCTGTCCGTGGTGCTGCGCGGGTACGTGTCGATGGGCGGCGAGCTGGCCGGGGACCAGTGGAACGAGGGCGACGTGTCGTGCTCGGTGGTGCGTCGCATCGCGCTGCCGGACGCGTTCTTCGCGTTCGACGGGCTGCTGGAGACGTTCCTGACGGTGCTCGACGAGTTCGGCGCCTACCCGGCCGTGGTCGCCCGCGAGCTGGACCGCTACCTGCCGTTCCTGGCGACGACGAAGGTCCTGATGGCCGCCGTGCGCGCCGGCGTGGGCCGCGAGACGGCGCACGAGGCGATCAAGGAGAACGCGGTCGCGGTCGCGCTGGCCATGCGGGAGCAGGGCATCGAGCGCAACGACCTGCTGGCCCGGCTCGCCGCCGACGACCGGCTGCCGCTGGACGAGGCGGACCTGGAGGGGCTGCTCGCCGACCGCCTGTCGTTCACCGGCGCCGCCTCCGACCAGGTGAACGCCGTCGTCGCCGCGGTGGACGAGGTCGTGGCCCGCTACCCGGAGGCCGCGAAGTACACCCCGTCGCCGATCCTCTGACCATCAGATGAGGACTCGCGCGGCCCGGTCACCCGGTCTCGGGTGACCGGGCCGCGTCACGTCCGCACGCCCGGTCGTCGCCGGTCAGGGGCGGTGGGAGAGAATCGGCGCGTGGTCGCACTCTCCGATTACCCGCAGATCGCCGCGGGCAAGGTTCGCCAGCTGCACGCCGTGGACGACGAGCACCTGCTGATGGTGGCGTCGGACCGCATCTCGGCCTACGACCACGTGCTGGACACCCCCATCCCGGACAAGGGCCGGGTGCTCACGGCGATGAGCGTGTTCTGGTTCGACCTGCTCGCCGACGTGGTGCCGAACCACGTCGTGGCCGCCGACGACCCGCGGATCCCCGCCGAGGTGCGCGGTCGCGCGCTGCTGGTGCGCAGGCTGGAGATGCTGCCGGTGGAGTGCGTCGCGCGCGGCTACCTCACCGGTTCCGGCTTGGTCGACCACCGCGCCACGGGCGCGGTGTGCGGCGTCGAGTTGCCGGGCGGTCTCACCGAGGCCTCGAAGCTGCCGGAGCCGATCTTCACCCCGGCGACGAAGGCGGAGCTGGGCGCGCACGACGAGAACGTCAGCTTCGACGCCGTCGCCGCCGAGGTCGGCCGGGAGCGCGCCGAGCAGCTGCGGGAACTCACCCTGCGGGTGTACGCGCGCGCCGCGGAGCACGCGGAGAGCCGCGGCGTGATCCTCGCCGACACCAAGTTCGAGTTCGGCCTGGGCGCGGACGGCTTGGTGCTGGGCGACGAGGTCCTCACCCCGGATTCGTCCCGGTTCTGGCCCGCCGACGGCCACGAGCCGGGCCGGGTGCAGCCGTCGTTCGACAAGCAGTACGTGCGGAACTGGCTGACGTCACCGGAGTCCGGGTGGGACCGGGCCGCCGACACGCCCCCGCCGCCGTTGCCGGAGGACGTCGTCGCCGCCACCCGCGCCCGCTACGTCGAGGCCTACGAGCGCATCACCGGCCGCGACCTCGCGGACTGGCCGTCGCCCGCCTGACAGGTTCGCGCGCATCGGCCTTGGTTCCGCGTCCTGTCAGCGGCGGAGCCGCTGAGGTTCCGCCACCCGACCCGCTGCGCGGGCCGTTCGCAGAACGCGGCGCGGAGAACGAGGTTCTTGCGAACTGCGCTCGTCGGTCACCCGGTGGTCAAGGCGCCGACATCTGAGGCGGGCCCAATGATGTGCCGTGGGCATCCCGATGGTCGTCTCGCTGTCCGGGATCGGAGATCGGTCCTTGGAGCACTGCGCCGAGTTCGCCGCCGAGCTGGACCTGCGGCGCACGCCGTTGACGCTGCTGGTCGCGCCGCGCCCGAGCGGCTCCGCGCCGCCCGGACCCGACCGTCCCGCCGTGAGCTGGGTGCGGGCCAGGCAGCGCCGCTGCGATGCGCTGGCGCTGCACGGCTTCGACCACGCCCCGTCGGGGCAGCGGCTGCTGCCGCGGGTGGCGTCGTCGGGCCCGGCGGCGGCGGTGCGCGGCGCCGAGTTCGCGGCGCTCCCGGCGCACGAGGCGGGGCTGCGGCTGCACGCCGCGACCGCCGCGCTGGACCGGCTGGGCCTGCGCACCGATCTGTTCGTGCCGCCGCGCTGGTTGTCCTCGCCGGGCACCGTGACGGCGCTGCGCGGGCGTGGTTTCGCGGTGTGCGCGGACGCCTTGGCGGTGCACGAGCTGGCCACCGGCCGGGTGCACCGGGCCCGGGTGCACGCGTTGGGGCCGGGTGAGCGCGTCGAGCACTGGTGGTGCCGGGCGCTGGTGCTGGGTGTGGGGCGCGCGGCGCGGCGCGGGCGGATGGTGCGGCTCGCGGTGGACGCCGCCGACCTGTCCCGCCCCGGACCGCGGCGGGCGGTGCTGGATTCGATCGACCTGGCGCTGCACCACGGCGCGGAGCCCGCGACGTACGCGGCCTTCGCCGATGCGGTCGTGCCCCGGCAGCGCCGGGCGCCGCGGTCGAGCGGGCGGCTGCCGAACCTGGATCCGCTGTCGAGCTAGCCCTCGATCCGCCGCGGTGAAAGGGCTTTCACCTTGTGCTCAGGGAACCCTCATGCTGGCCCGCGAAGCTTCTTCTCGTCAGGGAGAACGGGACGAGAAGAGGTTGGGACGATGAGGATCAAGAAGCCGAGCAGGGCAGTGCTGACCACCGCGGCGATCATCGGCGTGCTGGGCATCGGCGGCGCGGGCGTCGCGCTGGGCGGCGCGGACCAGGGGCCGCGGCAGCCCGCTCCGGCGGCGACGGTCGGTTGGGACGACGACGGGCCGTGGGACGACGACCGCTGGGAACGCGACGACCGGGACGACGTCCCCGCTGGGATCCCCGGAGCACCGCTGCCGGACGACGACCGGTTCGACGACGACCGCGACGACCGCGATGACCACCTGGACGACCGGTTCGACGACGACCGCGACGACCACCTGGACGACCGCGACGACCACCTCGACGACCACTTCGACGACGACCGGTTCGACGACGATCGCGACGACCGCTTCGACGACGGCCCCCACGACGACTGACGCGGCACGCCGGAACGGACCGTCCGGCCGGACGGTCCGTTCACCTGGCGCCTACAGCGAGGTCGCGGCGGCGCGGTCCAGCACGGCGACGTCGGTGCCCTGCGGCCCGAGCTTCTCGAACATCCCGTAGTGCATGGCGGGCGAGGCCAGCACCGCCTCGTGGATCGGCACCGCGACCCGGGGGCTCACGGCGCGCAGGAAGTCCACGGCCTCCGAGAGCTTCAGCCACGGCGCCCCGGTCGGCAGGCCCAGCACGTCGATCCGCTGCTCGGGCACGTGGAACGAGTCGCCGGGGTGGTAGAAGCCGCCGTGGTCGACGACCAGGCCGATGTTGTCGATGATCGGGATGTCCGGGTGGATCACGGCGTGCTGCCCGCCGACGACGTTCATCGCGGAGCCGCCCAGCTCGAACGCGTCGCCGGGGCGCGCGGTCTCGGGCTGGAAGCCCTTCTCGGCGAGGATCCCCACGGTGGAGGGATCGGTGATGAGCCGCGCGTCCGGGTTGCCGTCGAGCAGCCCGGGGAGGCGGTCGGCGTCGTAGTGGTCGAAGTGCTGGTGCGTGATGAGCACGGCGTCGAGGTCCCGCACGTCCTCGAACCCCTGGGAGAAGGCGCCGGGGTCGATCAGCAGGCGGGCTCGGCCGGTGTCCACCAGCACGCACGCGTGTCCGAAGTGAGTGATCTTCATCGGCTCGCCTCTCTTGGCTGCGTCGGGTCCGGCCACCAGCGTCTCAGAACCCGTCGCCGGGGCCGCTCTCCGCGCCCCGTCAGCGCCGCTTCGGCCGCCGCGCTGAGCCCGGCTTCGCGCGGCCGGTCGAGCCCCGGCGCCACCGCGCGGGACAGGAATGGCGTTCCGCCCGCGATCAGCTTTTTCATGATTCGAGGCTGCCATTCGGGTGAGACCGGGGATACACGTATCGCTGTAGGCGGAAAAGGTGGTTCGGGGCTTCTCGTTGCGCCGCTGATGGGGGGAGTGCGGCGCAACGAGAAGCGTTCCGGGGGTTCCGCTGGGGGGTGTGCGGAATCCCCGCCGCCCCGCGTCGCGCGGAAGGGGGAGGTCGCGCGCCTGCGGTGGCGGATCTGCCCGGCTGCACGGCCGGGAGCTGGTGGTTCGGTGCTCGGTTGGCCGATCGGACGGCGGCGTGCGATCGGCTTCCGGGGGTCGGGGCGCAGTGGGGCGGAGCTCGGAGTCGGTTTTTCCGACTGCTACGGATAAGACGTGCGGAACGCCGTGAATGTTCCATGAAATCGGCGATGAGTGTTCGAGGGCACAGCCTGTGAAAGCGTTCTGGATAAACGTGCTGAATTCAGCTGAGTAGTGCTGCTCAATATGGCCGTGAGTCCTTTTGTTCGCACGTCGCCCGATCGGATGAGGTGCGGGCGCGGCACTTGCGCACCCGTGGGCCCGCGCGTGCCCCCGCACGGCCCGGAGTGTGGCGCACGGCGCTTCCGGCGCACCTGTCTGCGTGGGTGAACTCGCAGCTCAGTTACCCTTTGCAGGTACTGCTGGACATCCATCACTGCTCTGCACGGAGCAGCTGGATCTGCACGAATCCGGGAGCATCGCCCGTGGCCCGAGTCGTCGTCGACGTCATGCCCAAGCAGGAGATCCTCGATCCGCAGGGTCAGGCGGTGGCCACCGCGCTGCCCCGGCTCGGCTACGCGGGCATCTCCGAAGTGCGCCAAGGAAAGCGTTTCGAGCTGGAGGTCGCCGACGACGTCGACGACGCCACGCTCGCCCAGATCGCGGAAACGCTGCTGGCCAACCCCGTCATCGAGGAGTGGACCGTGCGGCGGGTGGAAGCATGAGCCCGAAGATCGGTGTCATCACCTTCCCCGGCACGCTCGACGACGTGGACGCCCAGCGCGCCGCGCGCCGAGCCGGTGCCGAAGCGGTCCCGCTGTGGCACGCCGACGCGGATCTGCGCGGCGTGGACGCGGTGATCGTGCCCGGCGGGTTCTCCTACGGGGACTACCTGCGCTGCGGCGCCATCGCGAAGTTCGCCCCGGTGATGGGCGAGGTGGTGCGCGCCGCCGGGCAGGGGATGCCGGTGCTGGGCATCTGCAACGGCTTCCAGATCCTCTGCGAGGCCGGCCTGCTGCCGGGTGCGCTGACCCGCAACTCGGCACTGCACTTCGTGTGCCGCGACCAGTGGCTGAAGGTGGAGAACAACACCTCCGCCTGGACGTCCCGCTACGACCAGGGCGCCGAGCTGCTGGTGCCGCTGAAGTCCGGCGAGGGCGCCTACATGGCCGATGAGGCCGTGCTCGACGAGCTCGAAGGCGAAGGCCGCGTGCTGTTCCGCTACGCCGGGGACGACCCGAACGGGTCGCTGCGCGGGATCGCGGGCATCACCGACGCCCGCGGCCGGGTCGCGGGCCTCATGCCGCACCCCGAGCACGCCATCGACCCGTTGACCGGGCCCACCGACGACGGCCTCGGCATGTTCCTGTCCGTTCTCGACGTACTGGTGGCAGCGTGAGCAACAACCCCGAAGACGCGACCGCGGCGGCGGTGAGCGCCGTCGCCGACGGGCCGGAGAGCGATCCGGTCGTGGAGCGCGCGGAGCTGGACACCGTGGGCATCGCGAAGTCCTCCCCGGAGCTCGACCAGCCGTACCGCGAACTGGGCCTCAAGGACGACGAGTACCAGCGGATCCGCGAGATCCTGGGCCGCCGCCCCACCGACGCCGAACTGGCGATGTACTCGGTGATGTGGAGCGAGCACTGCTCGTACAAGTCCTCGAAGGTGCACCTGAAGTACTTCGGCGAGACCACGACGCCGGAGATGCGGGAGAAGATGCTGGCGGGCATCGGCGAGAACGCCGGTGTGGTCGACATCGGTGACGGCTGGGCCGTCACGTTCAAGCTCGAATCGCACAACCACCCGTCGTACGTGGAGCCCTACCAGGGCGCGGCCACGGGTGTCGGCGGCATCGTCCGCGACATCATGGCGATGGGCGCCCGCCCGGTCGCGGTGGCGGACCCGTTGCGCTTCGGCCCGGCGGACGCGCCGGACACCCGCCGGGTGCTGCCCGGCGTGGTCGCGGGCGTCGGCGGCTACGGCAACTGCCTGGGCTTGCCGAACATCGGCGGCGAGGTCGTGTTCGACGAGTCCTACGCGGGCAACCCGCTGGTCAACGCCATGTGCGTGGGCGTGATGAAGACCGAGGACCTGCACTTGGCGCACGCCAGCGGCGCGGGCAACAAGATCATCCTGTTCGGTGCGCGCACCGGCCTCGACGGCATCGGCGGCGTGTCCGTGCTGGCCTCGGAGACCTTCGACGACGCCGAAGGCGGGACGGGCCGCAAGAAGCTGCCGAGCGTGCAGGTGGGCGACCCGTTCACCGAGAAGGTGCTCATCGAGTGCTGCCTGGAGCTGTACCACTCGGGCCTGGTCGTGGGCATCCAGGACTTGGGCGGCGCGGGCCTGTCCTGCGCGACCTCGGAGCTGGCCTCGGCCGGTGACGGCGGCATGCGCGTCGACCTGGACCGGGTGCCGCTGCGCGCGGAGGGCATGAACCCGGCGGAGGTCCTGTCCAGCGAGTCGCAGGAGCGCATGTGCGCGGTCGTGCGTCCGGAGGACGTGGACGCCTTCATGAAGGTCTGCGAGAAGTGGGACGCCCTGGCCACGGTGATCGGCGAGGTCACCGACGGGGACAACCTGGAGATCTACTGGCACGACGAGCTCGTCGTGGACGTGCCGCCGCGCACCGTGGCGCACGAGGGCCCGGTCTACGAGCGTCCCGTGCAGCGTCCCGGTGAGCAGGACCTGATCGCCGCGGACAACGCGAACACCCTCACCCGCCCGTCCACCGCGGACGAGCTGCGGGACACGGTGCTGAAGATGGCGGCCTCGCCGAACCTGTGCTCCCGCGAGTGGGTCACCGACCAGTACGACCGGTACGTGCGGGGCAACACGGTGCTCGCCCAGCCGTCGGACGGCGGTGTGCTGCGGATCGACGAGGAGACGGGCCGCGGTGTCGCCATCGCCACGGACTGCAACGCCCGCTACACGCGGCTGGACCCGTACGCGGGCGCGCAGCTGGCGCTGGCGGAGGCGTACCGCAACGTCGCCACGACCGGTGCCACGCCGATGGCGGTGACGAACTGCCTGAACTTCGGTTCCCCCGAGGACCCGGGCGTGATGTGGCAGTTCCAGCAGGCGGTGCGCGGTCTCGCCGACGCGTGCGTGGAGCTGGGCATCCCGGTGACGGGCGGCAACGTCAGCTTCTACAACCAGACCGGTTCCCAGCCGATCCTGCCGACTCCGGTGGTGGGCGTGCTGGGCACGATCGATGACGTGACCCGCCGCATCCCCACCGGCATCGGTGGTGAGGAGGGCGAGACGCTGCTGCTGCTCGGGGACACCCGCGAGGAGTTCGGCGGCTCGGAGTGGGCGCGCGTGGCGCACGGCCACCTCGGCGGCACCCCGCCGAAGGTCGACCTGGCGCGGGAGAAGCTGCTCGCGGAGGTGCTGCTGGCCGGTTCCCGCGACGGCATGATCTCCGCCGCGCACGACCTGTCCGAGGGCGGGCTGGCGCAGGCGCTGGTCGAGACCGCGCTGATCGGCGAGTGCGGCGCCCGGGTGATCCTGCCCGAGGACGCGGACCCGTTCGTGGCGCTGTTCTCGGAGTCCGCCGGCCGAGTGCTGGTGGCGGTGCCGCGCAGTGAGGAGCTGCGGTTCACCGACATGTGCGCGGCGCGCGAACTGCCCTGCGCGAAGGTCGGTGTGGCTGACGCGGGCTCGTCGAGCCTGGACGTCCAGGGCATCACCGAGATCCCGCTCGCGGAACTCCGCGCGGCCTGGGAAGGCACCCTCCCGGCGCTGTTCGGCTGACGTAGCAACGGAAACGGCCCGTTCTCACCGCGCTCGCGGGAGAACGGGCCGTTTCGCGTCAGCGCTCGTAGCGGCCGGTTTTGATCGCTAAGAGGAATGCTGTCCACTGGTCGTCGTCGGTTGTGATGTATCCGGCTGCCCGGTTCTTGGTGTCGCGCACGGCCGCACCGGAGTCGACCTTGCCGACCTCGACGCAGTTGGACACCTGGTGCGAACGACTGGACTTGCGCCAGTTGGCGGGGGTCGAGTTCATGGTGCTGCACCTTCCAACTCACTGACGATTTCGGCGATGGTTCTTGCCGAGTGGTTTCGGCTCATCGCTACTTCTCGCAGGGTAGTCAGGGCGTCCTGGTAAGGGCCAACATCGCTGTCGTCGTACAGGAAGACACCGGATGCGTAGTGCTCCAGGTGGACGATCGGGGATGTCTTGGCGAAGGTGTAAAAGCTGAACGAGCCCGCGTGCGCCGGGTGCCACCGTTCGGACACCGCGGGCAGCACGAAGACGGCGATGTTGTCGAGTTTCGCCATCTTTTCCAGGTGATGGAGCTGGTCGAGCGCGATTTCCGGGCCACCGATTCGTTCTCGCAGCGCGGTCTCGGCTATGAAAGCCGTGAAGGAGACCGGATTTCGCTTCGTCAGCACTTCGCGACGCCCGACGCGCATCGCCACGTAGGGCTCGACTTCGTCTGTCGGCGTCGCTGCCATGACAGACCGGGCGTAGTCGGCTGTTTGCAGAAGCCCTGGGATGACGCTGGTGGCGACGTCGGTGATCTCGGTGGCGGTGCGCTCGAATTCGATCAGCCTGGTGAGTTCTTTCCGGATTCCTTGCCCGGTGTCGAGCCAGTTCGGTTGATCGGCGCCCTTGGACATCTCCACGAGCGAGGCGTAGCGGTCACCCGTGACGCCGAGCGTCGCGAGGATCTGGGCCACGTCCTCGGGCTTCGGCGTCCTCGTGCCGGTTTCGTAGCGGGAGATCGAGACGTAGCTGACGCCGATTTGCTCCGCGAGCTGCTGCTGCGTCAGACCGGCTTCGGCCCGGCACTCTCGTAATTCGGCTCCCAGCGCACGAGCTTTCGGGGTGTTCTCCGATTTTCCGGGCATGAAAACGATCCTATGAACTTCGGCAGAGACAGATCATCCCTCGATCGGGGAATTGAACCGAACTTACCGCAGTCCGATCATGTGTTGGTAAGTACCGGTAAGTCCGGCAAGCGGGGGTGATCCGATGGACGTCTTGACCTGGGCCGCGTCGTGCGGGCCGGTGGATTCGCGGTGGCACGTGGTGCGGCGGACCGATGGCGGCGCGCTGCCCGCCGCGTGCGGGGCGTTCGTCTACGGGCCGCTGCACCTGCGGCGCGGCGCTTCGCCGGAGGGCACCTTCGACCGGGACGCCTGCGCGGGCTGCACGGCGGTGTCCGGTGGCTGACTCCGACCGGCACTTCTGGCGCCCTGGCGGCGATTTCGTGCGGCACGCCTTCCGGGGTCGGCGGTGGTGCGGGCAGGCGGCGGCCACCTCGGTGTGCGGCGCCGGGGTCGAGCTCGCGGCGGAACCGTCCGAATCGGACTGGGTGTTCGCGCCGACCTGCGACGCCTGCAACTCGGTGCTGCGCGGTGAACTTCCCAAGCCGGAGCCGGGCTTGTTCGGCTAGAAGATCTCCGGGTTCGAGCGGCCTCCCCTTCCCCGCCTCGACCCCGGAACGGCCTCCCGTCGCCGCGACGTCGGTACCCCGACCCGGCGGACCGCGCGCGGGAGGTCGAGCGGGGGCGCGCCGCCCACACCCGGTGCGCCCCCGCTCCCACACCGGCGACTCCTCCCGCCCCCCGTGCCGGTGTGCGGGGGTACGACGTCGCTGAGCGGCCGGCGTTGCGCTCCTGTGGCTCATCGCATACCGGAGCACCCTGCGCGGCTCCCGGACGTCTTGTGGACCAAGAAGCCGATCGAGCCAGGAGGCAGACCATGAAGCTCACCCGCACCATCGCCGCCACCGCCGTCGCGGGCGTCACCCTCGGCCTGTCCGCGCTGACCGCCGGTTCCGCGCTGGCCAATCCCAGCGACGCGCTGTGCACCAGCGACGACCTGAACATCGAGGTGACCAGGGACCTCGCCGAACCGGGCGAGTACGAGGCGTTCTTGGTCAAGTACACCGCCGCGACCCCGCACACCAACTGCAAGCTGGAAGGCGGCTCCGCCGACTTCGCCTTCTTCGACGGTGCGAACAAGATCCCGGGCGTCGAGGTCCAGGTCGACCACGCCCCGGCGGATCCGGTGAGCGTCGACGGGAGCCTGTTCGGGATCTCCCGGATCGCGCAGAAGGTCGACGCCCCGGCCAACCCGGCCGTGCCCACCACCGTCGAGTTCAACCTGCCCGGCATCCCGGACGGTCCGGCCGCCCACGAGGTCGCCGCCTGGCCCGCGAACGAGCCCATCAAGGGCGACGTGCTGATCGCCACCCCCATCAGTCAGAGCGCCGCCGAGTGACTCGGCCCCGCGCGAGGTGAAAGCCCCGTTCGCCCGAGGAGATCGGGCGAGCGGGGCTTCCGGGCGGATCAGCAGCCTTTGATCATCTTCTGGATGGAGCCGCTGAGGCCGTGGTTGAACTCCTTGCTGCTCTTCTTGCCCGCCGGCATGGACAGGCACTCCAGCCAGGTGTTCTCCGCGTCGGCCAGCTGCACCGAGACCTTCGCGGTCGTCGAGCAGTGGTTGTTGTAGTAGACGCGGGTGTTGAGGGAGCCGGTGGACCAGGACAGGTTCGCCTTTCCGCCCTTGCACGTCACCGAGTAGCTGTGGTCGGCCTTGGCGCTCACGTCCGGCGCGGCCGTGGCGGGCGCGACGAGCAGCGCCATGCAGGCGGCGGTGCCCGCGGTGGTTCCGGCGATGAGGCGGAAAGCCTTCGAGCGCATGAGATGTCCTCCCAGTTCGGGCCGATCTCGACATCGTCGATCGGCCGTTCGTTTCCGGCGCTCACCCCCGGAGCGCCGCACGTCGATCACGCTAGGTGCGGCCGGAGCGGTGTTTCCAGCCAACATTGGGCACGATCACCTCGTGGCCGGCGGGACAATGCCCGCCCGAGCCGAGGACAATGTGCACATTGCGCTGACCTGGGGATATGGCCCACCGGGCGCTGAACCCGCGACCGGGGCGAACTTCGGCGAACCCGGTTCGCGCGGTGCGCCCCGGCCGAGCAGCCCGCCCGGCGCCGTGCTCAGATCCGGCGCAGCCCGTCGACGAGCAGGCCGACCACGTGGCGCGCGTCGTAGCGCGGATCGGTGCCCGCGCCGATGCAGAGGTTCCCGACGCCGCGCATGAGCTCCAGCGCCCGCAGGTCGGACCGGACCTCCCCGGCGGCCTCGGCGGCGTCGATCAGCTCGGCGCACACCGGCACCAGCCGGTCCAGGAAGTACGCGTGCAGCGCGTCGAACCCCGCGTTGTCGGAACGCATCGCGTGCGCCAGCCCGTGCTTGGTGACCAGGAAGTCCACGAACTCCTCGATCCACCGCCGCAGCGCCTCGTACGGGGACGCGCTGTCCGCCAGCAGCCGCGGGCCCGCTTCCGCGCAGGCGTCGACCTGGTGCCGGTACACGGCGATGATCAGGTCCGCCCGCGTCGGGAAGTGGCGGTAGATCGTGCCCACGCCGACGCCCGCCTCCGCCGCGACATCGCGCACGGGCGCGTCCACACCGGAGGCGACGAAGACCTTGGCGGCGGCGTCGAGCAGCGTCCGCTCGTTGCGCCGCGCGTCCGCCCGCTTCGGCCGCGTCGTGCCCTCGTCCACCGCGCCGCTCCCTCCCCGCGCCGCCGGAGCGCTGTTCCGCTTCTCATGGTGGCAGAGCCGGGAACCGCCCAGGTCGGCGCGGCTACCCGTGGGTGGGCGGGACGGCGGCCTCCTCCAGCAGCGCGGCCAGGTCGGTGTCGGCGCAGGTGACGTCGGCGAACTTCGCCACGTCCTCGAAGCGGCAGTCCGCGAAGCTCACCTCGGAGTGCAGCGCCGCGCCGTGGAAGTCGGCGACGCCGTGGAAGACCGAGCGATCGAACCAGACCGGCCCGCCGAACTCGACCCCGGCGAACTGGGCGCGGCTGCGGAACACCGCGTCCCGGCAGCGGAACCGGCCGCCCGCGTGGGTGGACGCCCCGGTCATCCACACCGGACCGATCACGTCGCACCGGCTCAGGTTGTTGTCGTGGAACAGCCGCGCGTAGCGCGCCACCAGCGTCCCGACCCGGCGCCCGGAGAGGTCGAAGTACTCCAGCGTCGCGTTGGTGAAGTCCAGGTCGTAGGCGGGTGCGTCCGCCCCCACCTCCGGGAGCAGATCGGTGACGAGCCGCTGCGCCGTCAGCCGCACCTGGAGCTCGCGGTCCGCCGCGTTGCGCTCGTCCCGCTCCCACTCGCCCTCGTCGGCGTAGCGCGGATGCGCGAACGGTCGCCGCAGGTAGGAGCACAGCACGTCGAGCACCGTCTGGGTGTGGCCGGGAGAGCTGCGGGCCAGCGCCGCCAAGGCGTGCAGCGCGCCCACCCGCACCTGATCGGCCTCGTGGCCGAGCAGCTCCACGGCGCGGGCGAAGCGCTCGTCGGCGATGCGCTCCCGGTCGAGGTCGGTTCGCGCGCCCTCCAGCTGCTGCCTGCTCTCGTCGACCCGGCGGCGCCGGTCGTTGAGCCACAGCGCGTACAGCGCGACCACCGAACCCGCCGCCAGGCCGCCGGTGCGCAGCGCGTCCGCCCCGTTCACCCGGCCGTCGAACACCAGCAGCGCCGCGCTCACGCCGAACAGAACCAGCGTCGCGAGTGCCACGGTCGCGGGCAGCCCGTACCTACGCATCCGCCTGCTCCTGGTGCGCCGCAACGGATTTCCACTCGTCGGGGAGGGCGGACCCTTCGGCGGCCAGCAGATCGTCCAGCAGCACCTCGCGCACCGGAGCGCTCGGCCGCAGTTCGATGCCGCCGTCGAGGCGCGCGGAACGCAGATCGACGGCGCCGCCGAACTCGACGTCCCGCACGAACCACCGGCGCGCGCAGCTCATCCGCTTGAGGTCCACGTTCCGCGCGAACCGCGCCCGGTCGAAATCGCACGGCTCCAGCGTCCGGATCCCGCGCAGCTCCAAGGTGTCGCGGAACTCCGAGCTCGTCGCCCGGATCCGCCCCAGGAACACCGAATCCCGGAAGTGCACGTCCCCGTGGAACACCGCTCTGCTGAAGTTCGTGGTGTGCCGGAACCGGCAGCGGTACGCCGCGACCCGGCCCACCACGCGATCCGCCAGGTTGAAGCGCTCCAGCCAGGCGCGGGTCAGGTCGAGGTCGTAGATCGGCGGATCCGGCTCGTCCCGCGTCGGCAGCAGCTCGATGATCAGGCGCTGCGCGGTCTGCCGCGCGTGCCGCTCCCGCTCCAGCTCGGGAGCGATCGACGGCGGCTCCCCCGCGGGCAGCAGCTCCGGCAACGTCCACTTCGGATGGTCGAACGGGCGGCGCAGGTACGAGCACAGCACGTCCAGCACCGTCTGCGTGTAGTACGACCGGCTGCGCGCCAAGCCCGCGAGCGCGTGCATCGCGCCCACCCGCACCTGATCCGCCTCGTGCCCGAGCAGTTCCACCGCCCTGGCGAAGCGCTCGTCGTCGGCGCGGTCCCGGTCGTGATCGGTGCGCCGGTCCTCCAACTCCTGGCGCCTGCGCTCCAGGTCGTAGCGCTCCTGGTCGAGTTCTTGGCGCCGCTGGTCCAATTCCTGGCGCCGTTCCTCGACGCGGCGCCTGCGGTCGTTGAGCCACAGGGCGTAGAGCGCGACGACGGACCCGGCGGCGAGCCCGCCGGTGCGCAGCGCGTCCGCCCCGGTGCTGCGCTGGTCGAACAGCAGCAGCCCGGCGCTCGTCGCCGCCAGCACCACCACGGCGAGCGCGATGGTCAGCACCAACCCCGCGCGGCGCTCCCGCCGCACCGGTGCCCCGGAACGGGCATCGACCTCACTCATGCGGGTGATCATCGCAGTTCGGCACCCGTCGGCGGTGCGGATCCGGCGACCCGGAACCCGCACGACGAACGCCCCACCCGCCCCGGCACGAGCGGGGCGGATGGGGCGCGTCGGGGAGAAGCGGTCAGCCGCGGGCGATGGCCTGCAGCTGCTCGTAGCCGCCGTTGAAGGAGTTCTGGTCGATCGGCGTCGAGCTGTACTGCCAGAACGTGTGGAAACCCCAGTTGTAGGGCAGCGATCCCACGCTGCCCGCGTACCGCGCGATCCACAGCGGACTCGTGGAGCTGAAGTCGCCGTTCGCGCACTGGTTCCACCAGTTGGTGCTCGTGTAGATCACCGGGTAGCGGCCCGTGCGGTGGAAGTACGTGTCGCTGAAGTCCTTGATCCACCCGGTCATCGAGCCCGGCGAATGCCCGTAGCAGGTGTCGCCGTAGGGGTTGTACTCCATGTCCAGCGCGCCCGGCAGCGTCTTGCCGTCCGGTGACCAGCCACCGCCGTGGTCCACGAAGAAGTTCGCCTGCGCCGCTCCGCTGGACACGTCCGGCAGCGCGAAGTGGTAGGCGCCGCGGATCATGCCGACGTCGTAGGAACCGTTGTACTGCTGCGCGAAGTACGGGTTCCGGTAGGTGGTGCCCTCGGTCGCCTTGACGAAGGCGAACCGCTTGCCCTGGTTCCAGTGGCCGGGCCAGTCGACGTTGCCCTGATGCCCGCTGACGTCGATTCCCTCGACGGTGGCCAGCGGGGACTTCTCAGGTGCGGTGCGGGGTTCGCCGTCACCCTCGTGCTTGCGGATCTGCGAACCCATCGCGTGGTCGGTGTCCGGATTCGGGTCGTTCACCTCGGAGCTCATCGCTTGCTCCATTCGGAGAGGGGATGTGCCTGCGTGCGCGGGGAACGTCAACAGCGTGCACGCCCAGGTGATCGAGAGTAGGCAGATGAGCCCGCGCGTGCGAGCGCGTCCACTCGAATGCGTCATCGAAGGTGGCCTCTCGGGGGAGTCGGAGCCGGAGCGGTCCCCGGCTCGAAAATTCTGGCGAGCTCGGCACGTTCCCGGCAGCGCAGAAGTGGTCAATTAACCGGAATGGCGCAATCCGGACGGCACGATCACGTCGAGCGACATCCCAGCCGCAGTGAGGGGAATCCGCACGTTTTGGCCTCCCCGCACTCGACGGTCGGGTGAATCGGGTGCGACGGCCGCCCCAACGCAGGGGCTACTGGCCTGCCGGTTCGACACGAATGGCTACCCTGGGTGGGCGGAAGTACGGGTTCGACCTCTCAGCGGCACCGGTCGTATGCTCCGAACGACCCGATCCACCAGGGCAGACCGGACCAGGGCAGGGGCCAGAGGGCGAGCCGAGGACGAATCGAGTGGAGGGGCGCCACGGGCATGACGGGGTGGACCGCACCGGTTCCCAGCGCTCAGGAGACGGAGCCGGCGGTGAGCAGAACCGACCGCAGGCGATTCGCGGCGGTCTGGGCCCAGACCTTGATGGGCACCAGCTACGTCCCCATGACCAGCGCGGAAGTCGAAGGCAGGCTGCTCGGCTACACCGACCGGCTGGTGGAAGCGCTGCTGTCCGACCCGTTCGACCCGGCACCCGGCCACGACGTCGGCGAAGACCTCGTCGCCGTGCACTTCACCAGCGCCGACTCGCTGGCCCGCACCATCGACCTCATCGGCGACGAATTCCTCGACGTCCTGCACCTCGACGAAGGCCCCGGCTGGCGGCGGCGCATCGCCGCGCTGCAAGGCTCCGTGTGCACCGGGTTCGTGCAGGCCGCCCGCAAGCGCACCCTCGACGAGCAGGAAGCCATCCGGCAGGCCGTGCTCGACGCTCGCGACGCCGTCGAACAAGCCCTGCGCACCAGCGAAGCGCGGTTCCGGGCGATCTTCGCCGAAGCCGCCATCGGCATCTGCATCGCGGACATGGCCGGGCACGTGCTCGAAGTGAACTCCTCGCTGCGGCGCATCCTCGGGCGCCCCACCGACGAGCTGCGGCGGATGACCATGCACGACTGGCTGCACCCCGCCGACTCCGAGGGCTTCTGGCGGCTCTACGAGGAACTGGTGCGCGGCGAACGCGACCAGTACCGCGTCGAGAAGCGGTTCACCCGCCCCGACGGCGGACGCGCCTGGACCGAGGTCATCGTCTCCCTGGTGCGCGGCGAGGACGGCATGCCGCTCTACCAGGTCGCCATGGTCGAAGACGTCACCGAGCGCAAGCTGCTGCAGGACCGGCTGCGCCACCAGGCCATGCACGACCCGCTGACCGGGCTGCCGAACCGGGCGCTGTTCATGGAGCGCCTCACCTCCGCGATGCGCTCCCGGGAGCACGGCGACCGGGTCGCGCTGTGCTACATGGACCTCGACGGGTTCAAGGTCATCAACGACAGCCTCGGCCACCACGTCGGCGACGACCTGCTCGTCGCCGTGTCCGAGCGGCTCGCGCTGTCCGTGCACGGCGAGGACCGGCTGGTGGCGCGGATGGGCGGCGACGAGTTCGTCATCCTCATCGAGGACTCGCCCGGCACCGAGCAGGCCATCGAGATCGCCGACGAAATCCTCGACACGCTCATCGAGCCCATCCGCATCGGAGGCCACGAGCTGTCCGTCTCCGCCAGCATCGGCATCGTCGAACGCCAAGTGCACGGCCAGAGCGCCGCGGAACTCATGCGCGACGCCGACGTGACGCTGTACTGGGCCAAAGCCGAGGGCAAAGGCCGCTGGGCGCTGTTCGACCCGGACCGCAACGCCACCGAAGTCGCGCAGTACCGGCTGTCGGCCACCATGCCCGCCGCGCTGGAGCGCGAGGAGTTCTTCGTCGAATACCAGCCGCTGGTGGGCCTGCGCGAGTTCGGCGTCGTCGGCGTCGAGGCCCTCGCCCGCTGGTGGCACCCGGACCTCGGCAGGCTCGGGCCGGACCGGTTCATCTCGCTCGCCGAGGAGACCGGGCTGATCGTTCCCCTCGGCCGCTGGGTGCTGCGCCAAGCGTGCAGGCAGGCCAAGCAGTGGCAGGACGAGTTCGGCGACGCCGCCCCGTTCGTCAGCGTCAACCTCGCGGTGCGCCAGTCCCGCGACCCCAACCTCGTCGCCGACGTCGAGACGATCCTGCGCGAAACGAACCTCGACCCGTCCCGGTTGCAGCTCGAACTCACCGAGAGCGCCGTGATGGGCACCGCCGACGAACCCATCGAAACCTTGTGGGCGCTCACGAAGATGGGCGTGCGCATCGCCATCGACGACTTCGGGACCGGCTACTCCAACCTCGCCTACCTGCGGCACCTGCCGGTGCACGAGCTGAAGATCGCCGGGTCCTTCATGTACGGGCTGCGCGACCCGGAGAAGGCCGACCCGGTCGACGCCCGCATCGTCGGCACCCTCGTCGACCTGGCGCACACGCTCGGGCTGACCGTCACCGCCGAAGGCGTCGAGACCCACGCCCAGGCCCGCCGGATGGCGGAGATCGGGTGCGAGACCGGGCAGGGCTACTTCTTCGCCCGCCCCTGCTCGCCGGAGCGCATCCGCGCCTTCATCGCCGACCACGTCGGCTGAAGTCCTCTCAGGACGGTCCGCGTCGCGGTAGCGCAGCGGAAACCGGGCGCTCGTCAGGAAAACAACCGCACCGCTGCTTTTCCGGCGCGTGCGCAAATTTCGCTCAGCTTCGCAACCTCCCCCTCGGGCGGGCGTCTTACGGACAGAAGCGCAGGAGACACCGGCGCGGCGTACCGAGGGAAGGCTGGATCTGATGGGGAAGCGGACTCGCACGGCAAGCACGGCTGCGGCACTGGTCGGCGGCGCGCTGCTGCTCGCCGGCTGCGGCGGCCAGGCCGCGACGAACTCCGCCGCCGCGCCGGAGGGCCTGGGAGGCGACACCGCTAGCAGCGACACCGCACCCGCGACCCGCGCGGACGACCACGCCGGCGGCACCCACGACGACATCTCCGCCTCGAACTGCTCGGCCGAGGACTTCGAGATCACCATGCAGGCGCAGCCCGACGGCGGTGTGTTCCTGCTGCAGATGAAGAACACCTCGGACGAGTCCTGCGAGCTCGGCGGCTGGGTGGACGTCACCCCGACCAACATGGCCGGTCAGCCGATCGACACTCCCACCGAGAACGTGAACCTGCCCGGCCCGGACGCGAACCTGACCCTGGAGCCCGGCAAGAGCGCCTTCTCCGGCGTGAAGATCGAGCTTGCCGAGCAGTCCGACCCGGACGCCCAGGTCGCCTCCGGCTTCACCGCGACCCCGTCGGACATGCAGGGCGAGGCCGCCGTCGAGGTCTCCGGCCTCAACGGCGGCGGCAGCCCGATGGAGATCGCGATCAAGAGCATGCAGATCGGCACCCTGCAGCCGTCCCCGCAGGGCGTCGTCGCGTTCTGATCCCCGCCGCGAACACAGCGAGCCCGCGCCGGACATCGGCGCGGGCTCGCTGTGCTCCCGCTCAGGCCTGCAGGTCCACCACGGGTTTCACGTCGTCGTCGGCCCGGGTGAGGACGTCGGTCCAGGAGTCCAGCGGGACGCGACGGCTGATCAAGTCGCCCAGCCAGGCCGGGTCCGCGTCCGCGAGGGAGCGGACCGCCTGCTGGTAGTGGCGCAGGTTCGCGTTGACGCTGCCCACCACCACGTCGTTGTCCAGCACCAGCTCGTCGTTGATCGCCCCGGCGGGCACCGGCAGCGTCCGGTCGTGCCCGGCGATGCCGGTGAGCACCGTGATCGCGTTGCGGGCGGTGCGGCGCAGCACGTCGAAGACCACTTCGCCCGCGCCCGTCGCCTCGATCACCACGTCCGGTTCGCACCCCAGGTCGTCCAACGAGGTGTGGTACGTCGCGCCCAGGCGCCGCACCAGGTCCGGCTTCGGCCCGTCGGTCACCTGGTCCAGCACGTGCACGTCCAGCCCCTGCTGCACCCCGAGCAGCGCGCCCAGCAGCCCGATCGCGCCCGCGCCCGTGACCAGCGCGTGCCGCGGCGCGTAGTAGGCGCGGCGGCCGATCAGCTCGGCCTGCTCCCACGCCTTCGTCACCACCGACGCCGGTTCGGTGAGCACGCCGAGGTCGCCCAGCCGGGCCGGGACCTTGATCGCGAAGCGGGGCTCGATCGTCCAGCGCTGCGCGCCGAAACCGTCCAGCTCCTTGATGCCGCACTCGGTGAACTCGCCGTTGAGGCAGAAGTCCCACTGCCCCGCCGCGCACGCCGGGCACGGCCACGGATCGGGGCGGCGCACCACGCCCACGACGAGATCGCCTTCGTCGAAGCCGCTGATCGCCGGCGCGTACCGCACCCGGCCGAGGGACTCGTGGAACAGCACCATCCGCTCCTGCCCCGGCGGCAGCACCCCGTGCGAAGCGTGCGTCACGTCGTGATCTGTCGCGCACGCGCCCACCAGGAGGCCGTCCACCAGCAGGTCACCGGATCCTGGCGTCGGCTCCGGCAACTCGGAGACCGCCGCCAGCTCCGGCTTGCCGGGCACCACCGTCGCCGCCTTCACCGCGAATCCCTCCCGTTGCGCCTGCTGGACTCGTCCCGAGTGTGCCCGCCGTAGAGCACGGCGGACGAATTGACCAGCGCCAGGTGGCTGAAGGCCTGCGGGAAGTTGCCCGTGAACCGTCCGGAGTGGACGTCGTACTCCTCGGCGAACAGGCCGACGTCGTTGGCGAGGGCGACGAGCTCGTCGAACATCGCCACCGCCTCGTCCCGCCGCCCGCTCAGCGCCAGCGCGTCGACCAGCCAGAACGAGCACGCCAGGAACGAACCCTCGCGCCCGGTGAGCCCGTCGACGTCGTTGGTGTCCTCACCCGTCGTGTAGCGGTCCACCAGCACCCCGTGGCGCAGTTCCCGCTCCACCGCCCGGATCGTGCCGCGCACCCGCTCGTCGTCACCGGGCAGGAAACCCACCGACGGGATCAGCAGCGTCGCCGCGTCCACGGTGCTGCCGCCGTAGTACTGGGTGAACGCGCCCAGCTCCTGGTTCCAACCCTTCTCCAGCACTTCGGCGTGCACCGCGTCCCGCAGCTCCCGCCACCGCTGCACCGGGCCCGGCAGCCCGTCCTCCTCGGCGGCCCGCACGGCGCGGTCGAACGCGACCCACACCATCACCCGCGAGTGGGTGAAGTGCCGGTCCGGTCCGCGCACCTCCCACAGGCCCTTGTCCGGCTGCTGCCAGATCGTCTCCAGGTGCTTGAGCATGCCGCGCTGCAACGCCCAGGTGTCCGCGTCCTCCGCGAGCCCGCGCTCCCGGGCCAGGTGCAGCGCGTCCATCACCTCGCCGTACACGTCGAGCTGCTGCTGGCGGTAGGCGCCGTTGCCGACGCGCACCGGCTGCGCGCCCTGGTAGCCGCCGAGCCAGTCGAGCTCCCACTCCAGCAGGTGCCGCTCGCCGTCCACGCCGTACATGATCTGCACGTCCGCCGGGTCGCCCGCGACGGCGCGCACCAGCCAGCGCCGCCACGCCGCCGCCTCCGCGGAGCACCCGAAGTTGTCCAGCGCCAGCAGCACCAGCGTCGCGTCCCGCAGCCAGCAGTAGCGGTAGTCCCAGTTGCGGTTGCCGCCGAACGCCTCCGGCAGCGACGTCGTGGGCGCGGCGACGATGCCGCCGGTCGGGGCGTAGGTGAGCGCCTTGAGCGTGGCCAGCGACCGGTACACCGCCTTCGCGTGCGGACCGGCGTAGTTGATTTTGTCGGTCCAGTCGCGCCAGAAGTCCTCGCTGTCCTGGGTCTCCTGCACCGGATCCATCCGCGGCGGAACTTCCTCGTGATCGCTGGACCACTGCATCACCCAGGACCGGCGCTGCCCCTCGCGCAACGTGAACACCAGCTCATGCGCGCGCTGCTCCGGAACCCGCTGCGGCAGCAGATCTCCGCGCAGCACCACGGTGTGCGGGCCCGCGATCGCGAGGATGTACTCGTCGAGCTCCGGTTCGCTCTGGCGCACGTGGCGCATCCACGGCACCGCGTCGCCGTAGGCGAACCGCACGACCCAGCGCATCCGGACGTCGACCTCGCCGGAGAGGCCCTCCACCATGCGCACCAGGCTCGGCGGGTCGTGCTGGTTCTTCTCGTGCGGCGGCATGCTGTCGACCAGCCGGAACACACCGCCGTCGGTCTCGAAGTCCGTCTCCACCACCAGCGAGTTGTCCCGGTAGCGGCGGCGCACCTCGCGCACCGGTTCGGCTGGGGCGATCTGCCAGTGGCCGTTCTGGTCGTCGCCGAGCAGGCGGCTGAAGCAGGACGGCGAGTCGAACCGCGGCAGGCACAACCAGTCCACCGAGCCGTCGAGGCCGACGAGCGCGGCGGTCCGCAGGTCCGAGAGCAGCGCGTAGTTCTCGATGTCGCCGGGCGGGCCGGCGGATTGATCGCTCACCCCGCCGAGGCTAGGCACCGCGACCCGTCCCCTGCCACCTCCGACCCGCGTTCGGCGCCCGATCGGCTCGGACCGAGCTCAGGCCCGCCCGTCGCGGACGACCTCGGCGATGTCGGTGCCCGTGGTCAGCAGCGCCGGCGTGCGCCGCGCGATGGCCGCACGAGAAGGCGGCTCCCCCGCGAGCGGTTCCCGCGCAGCGCTGAGCTGCGCGGAGGAACCGGCCCGCAGGAGAGCCGCCGAGGTTCCGCCGGTCAGTTCGGCGACGCCGCGTCGGTGAGCACGTGGTGCGGGATGACCGCGCGGACCGCGTCGTCCAGGTTGAGGCCCAGGTCCAATCCGCCCAGCAGCTCCGGGAGTTCGCCGCCCGGCACCCGGCGCGAACCGGGCCAGCTCTCCGGCACCCGCTCGACCGAGGTGCACGCGGGCACCAGCTGGCTGCCGTCGTCGAGTTCCGCGACGTAGACGGCGGGTTCGCCCGCGCCGTTCTCCGGGTCGTAGACCAGCACGTCCGCGGCCAGCACCGCCGGGGCGAGCTCGGTGTCGGGGACCTCGCCGGTGGCGATGCGGTGCAGCACCCGCTCCAGCTCGTTCACCGGCTCCGGCAGCGCGAAGGTGAGGTCCGAGGGCTCGTACTCGTCGTTGTACTGGAACTCCGGATCGATCTCGCCGTCGGCGTCGATGTGGTACGCGCCGACGACGCCTTCCGGCGGCACGTCGTCCCCGGACTCCTGGTAGCCGGGGTCGACGATGTAGAGCCAGCTGTTCGGAGTCTGCCTGGCCTGCTCCCGCATCTCGTCGGTGATCGGCGGCGGCCCGGGGCGGTCGGGTTGCTCTGACATGGTGCTGGCGTCCTTCTTCGGAGGGGAGTGCGGAGCTCGACCGGGTGCCGGCGGCGCGATCTTCGAACGACCCGCCCGCCTCGTCCGTGCGAGGTGTACCCGTTGAGCGTGCCAGTTCTACCGGCCGGTGCCGGGTGGAGCGGGCAGCGGGTCCGTCCATCCCGGTCGGACACTCGCGCGGATCGCGCGGCACGCGGCCGGATTCACCGCCGCGGCAACGGGTTCCGGGAGTGGTGCGAGACCGGTGCACCCGGTCGCGGATACGCCTTTCCGAGGTGCCGGTCCGGCCGCGGCCGGGGCAGACTGGGCGAGCGGCGAGTTCGGGAGGCGGTCGGCATGATCGGTCAGCGGGAAGCACTGCACCTGTTCGGGTGCGAGGTCTTCGATCCGGCGGGACACCGGATCGGGATCGTCGGCCAGCTGTTCCTCGACGAGGCCACCGAGCAACCCGCGTGGATCACCGTGCAGACCGGCCTGTTCGGCACCAACGAGAGCTTCGTGCCGCTGGACGGCGCCGCCTTCGACGGGGACACCCTGACCGTTTCCGTGCTGAAGGAGACGGTGCGCCAGGCGCCGCACGTCCGGCTCGACGACGGCGATCTGATGCTGGAGCAGGAGCACGCGCTGTACCTGTACTACGGCATCGAGTACGGCGTGACTCCCGCCGAACCCGAGCCGGTGCGGCAGGGGGACGGGGCGACCGCGTCGGCCGATCCCGCCGAGCAGGGCGAACTGCCGCCGGAGTACGTCGAAGCGGTGCGGCTCAAGTTGCGGCGCTGGGTCGCGGCCACCTGATCACGACGACCGGCGCGTCCACGGACTGGGAACCTGCGAGGTTCCCGAGACCGTTCGGTGACCTTTTCCCGCGTCCTTCACGAATGGCCGAAGGAGACCGGGTCCGAGATTGCGGCGGCGTTTCCAGTCATCCGCTCGTGCCGCCATCGGAGTGACGAAAACGGCTTTTCGTAAACAATTCCGAGAGCTGAGCGTGCGCGTCCCCATCCGCTCGACGAGGCGTGTCCGGGCATCCGGGCGAACTCCGGCGAGAAATGCGAACGCGCTGCGTGGCCGACGCTGATGGCTTCGTAATCGCAGGTAGATCCACTTTGTTCCCTCATTTTCGGCAAATCCGTGGAATGCCGTTACATCTACGACACAAGGGCTTGGCGACAAATCGCCAAGCGGGTCTTTTCGCTTGTTTTCATGGTTTACGTTCGGATTGCACCATCAGATCGCCGTCCGGCCCCACCCGGATGGCGCTGAAGGAAGAGGGACCATGAAAAAAATGCTCTCCCGAAGCAGGTTCGCGGGCGCCGGAATCACCGCCGCCGCGCTCGTGTTCGCCGGTGCCCCCGCTTTCGCGGCGCCGACGCTCGCGCCGTTGACCCTGCACCCGGAAGCCGGCGTGCTCTCCGCCGACGGCTCCGCCGACTCCTACATCGTCAACCTGAAGGACGGTGAGAACGCCGCCGCGGTCGCCGCGGGCCTGGGCGTGCGAGCCGACCACCTCTACGCGCACAGCCTGAACGGGTTCTCGGCGACGCTGAGCCCGCAGCAGCTCCAGGCGGTGCGCGCGAACCACGACGTGGAAGGCGTCTCGCAGAACTTCCACGTCCAGGTCGAGCAGCCGCAGCGGCCCGCCGCCGTGGAGTCCTGGGGCCTGGACCGGATCGACCAGCCCGCCTTACCGCTGGACGACACCTACGCGCCCACCGGCACGGGCGCGGGCGTGACGGCCTACATCGTCGACACCGGGATCGCGCCCGACCACCCGGACTTCGGCGGCCGGGCCTCCATCGGCTTCGACGCGACCGGCGGCGACGGCAGCGACGGGCACGGCCACGGCACGCACGTGGCGGGCACCATCGGTTCCGCGACCTACGGCGTGGCGAAGGAGGCGGCGCTGGTCGGGGTGAAGGTCCTCGACGACAACGGCAGCGGCACGACGGCCGACATCATCGCCGGGCTGGACTGGGTCGCCCAGGACGCCGACGGCCCGGCGGTGGCGAACATGTCCCTGGGCGGCAGCAAGGACCCGGCGCTGGACGAGGCCGCCACCGGCCTGGTCGACAGCGGCGTGTTCCTCGCGGTCGCGGCGGGCAACGAGTCGCAGGACGCGGAGAACGTGTCCCCGGCCAGCGCGGAGGGCGTGTTCACCACGGCGGCCTCCGACGACGCCGACGGCTCGGCGTACTTCACGAACTTCGGTGCGACGGTGGAGGGCTACGCGCCCGGTGTGGACATCGTCTCGCTCGCACCCGGCGGCGGGACGGCCACGATGAGCGGTACCTCGATGGCCAGTCCGCACGTGGCGGGCGTCGGCGCGCTGTTCCTGGAGGCGACTCCGGACGCCGCGCCGGCGGACGTGATCAGCGGGCTGCAGGGCGGTGCCGCGACGGGCGTGATCGCGGACGCGCCCGCCGGCACGATCAGCGATCTGCTCCAGACGGGCGATCTGTGATCCGAAGCGCGTGACCGCGCCGGACTCCGCCTCGTTGATCCTCGGCGGGGTTCGGCGCGGATTCGGAGTTCGCTGGGGCATTCGGCGGAAGACGGGGCGCCGCCGAATGGTGTTCTACAAAGGTTGAACGGGGGCCTACTGCAAAAGTGGGTTCCCGCGACGGTCTCAAGATGGTTACGTTCCCGATCGAGGGGGCCGATCGCTGCCTGTCGCGGAACTGGTCCAGACCAAGATCGACTAAGGTCCGACTGAGCCTGTGAAGGCACGTCACGAAAGGGTGTGCCGTGTTATCCGGATACACCGAGGCGCCTGAGCGCGCACAGCCGACCTCGTCTGAGCGGGCCGTGCCCGGCCAGGGCCGGGCCGGAGCGACGGACACCGAACGTGCCGTCCGATCCCAGGTGGAAGCGCGGGAGGCGGTCGTCTCCGTGGCGCGCGCCGCCAAGGCCCAAGCGGGCAGCGCGGGCGGAGTGCTGCAGGTCGTGCACGGCGCCCGCCGCGTCGGCTGGGCAGCCTACGAACTCCAGCGCAGCGCCACGGAACTCGTGCAGGGCGTCGCGAAACCGCCGTACGCGGCCACCGGATCCCTGGATTCGCTCGAATCCCGCAAGCTCGCCGAAGGCGTCAACTACCAGGTGCTCTACGACCGCTCGGCGCTCGCGCGGCCACCGCAACTGGAGTTGACCTCCCGGCTGGTGGCGCTCGGCGAGCAGGCGCGGGTGATCCACGTGGCGCCGACGAAGATGATCCTGGTCGACAACGAGGTGGCGCTGCTGCCGCTGACCGCCACCGACCAGACGGTGGAGAGCGCGGTCGTGATCCGCAGCTCGGCCATGCTCGTCGCGGTGATGCGCATCTTCGAGGACCTGTGGCGCTTCGCCGCGCCGTTCACCTGCGAGCAGGAACGGCTCAGCGGCGAAGACCAGCCCTCCGAGGAGGAGCGCTGGATCCTGTCGCTGCTGGCCTCCGGCGCGACCGACGACACCATCGGCAGGCTGATGGGCTTCAGCGCCCGCACCGCGCACCGCCGGGTCCGGGAACTCATCGCCCGCCTCGGCGTCGAAACCCGCTTCCAAGCAGGAATGCAAGCGGTCAAACTCGGCTGGCTCTGAGGCTGCTTCGCTGCTCGTTCTGCTTTCGTGGTCGGGTGGCGGAACTTCGGCGTCCTCCTCGCTGCGGGATCGATTTCGCGAGTGGATCCGCCACGCGCGCAATTGCCGTCCTCGCGGGACGAATGCTGAGAATCCGCTGCGGTGCCGGTGGTCGCCGCTGACAAGATCGACTGGTTTCCGGTGCGCCGGCCGTCGGCGGGTTGTTTCCGCTGTGGAAGAGCGCCGTGCGGTGCCTCCTAAGGTGGGGGCATGTCTTCGCGTCGGCGGGTGGATCCGCAGGAGTTGCGCGGTGCGATCGAGGTGGTCGGGCCGTGGCTGGGAGATGAGCGGCAGGAGCGTCCGCGCCGCGCCGAGCTCGCGGCGGCGGTCCGGTTGAGCCTGCGCACGCTGGAAGACCTCGCGCCGGGGCGGACCGTCGAAGTGCGGGTGCCGCCGTTCGCCGCCGTGCAGTGCGTCGCGGGACCGGAGCACACCCGGGGCACCCCGCCGAACGTGATCGAGACCGATCCGCGCACCTGGCTGCTGCTGGCCACCGGCCGAGCGGACTTCGCCGAAGCCGTCGACGAGGGCAAGGTCAGCGCCTCCGGCTCCCGCGCCGACCTCACCCGCTGGCTCCCGCTGGTGCGCACGACCGCGTGACGAGCGAAGCGCGGCCACGCCCCGCGTCCGCGCCGGGCCGCCGCTGCGGCTAGAAACGTCCGCATGATCTCCCGCTCCGACCCCGCGTCGCGCAGGCCCGAGCACATCGCCTCCGTGCTGCGCGAACGCGTCTACGGCAGCATCGCCTGCCTGAGCACGCTGCTCGTGCTCGTCCGGCACCCGGGCGAGCACCTGGAGCCGTGGGCCGCCGTGCTCGACGTCGTGGTGGCCACCGGCGGCCTGTGGGCGGCGAGCCTGCTCTCCGAGTACGTCGCGCACCTGGCGGTCCGCGAGATCGTGCCGGAGCGGGCGCACCCCGTCGAGATGCTGCGCTCCTCCGGGCAGATCCTGCAGGCCGCCGTGCTGCCGGTGGTGCTGCTCGTCGCCGCCGCGCTGGGCCTGATCCCGGTCGGCGTCGCCGGGTGGATCAGCATCTGGTTCCTGGTCGCCACGATGGGCCTGTTCGCCGTGCTCGCGGTCCGCCGCACCCGCCTGCCCTGGTGGAAGCGCGCCGCGTTGGTGCTGGTGCTGATGGGGATCGGCCTGCTGGTGATCCTGCTCAAGACCGCCCACTGAGCGCCGCGCCCGCTCGCCCGCGTGTTCGCCCGAGCACGCAGCGCGACCGGAATCCCGATGACCGGGTTCACACCGCCGCCGCGGCGGCGGCGAAACTCCTGGTGAGCCGGGGGCGTCCGGCGGGCTTGCGGAGACGGCCGGTCATCGGGGCTTCGGGTCCCGTTTACACTGAGGCGTAAGCCCGACTCCGTCCTCCAGGGAGTTCTCGGTGGTCTCCGACCGGCCAGACGGCAGTTTCCCCAGTGCGTCCGACTCGACGCTTCCCACCGATCCGTTCGAGCAGGACGTGCCGCACGAGGAGTGCGGTGTTTTCGGCGTGTGGGCGCCTGGCGAGGAAGTCGCCAAGCTCTCCTTCTACGGCCTGTTCGCACTCCAGCACCGCGGCCAGGAAGCCGCGGGCATCGCCGTCGGCGACGGCTCGCAGGTCTTGGTCTACAAGGACCTCGGCCTGGTCAGCCAGGTGTTCGACGAGCAGGTGCTCGCTTCGCTGCGCGGCCACGTCGCCGTCGGCCACAACCGCTACTCCACGACCGGCGGCGCGAGCTGGGAGAACGCCCAGCCCACGTTCCGCACCACGGTCTCCGGCCGCGGCCTCGCGCTGGGCCACAACGGCAACCTGGTGAACACCGCCGAGCTCATGGAGCGGATCGTCGCCGAAGGCGTGGACACGGTGTCCGCGAACAGCTCCTCGCCCGCCTCCGCGTGCGAACGCGCCACCACCGACTCCGACCTGGTGTGCGCACTGCTGGCCGCGCACGCCGCGGACAAGGGCATCGAACAGGCCGCGATGGAGCTGTTCCCCACCGTCCAAGGCGCCTTCTCGATGGTGTTCTCCGACGAGACGACGCTGTACGCGGCCCGCGACCCGCAAGGCGTCCGCCCGCTCGTGCTGGGCCGCCTGGAACGCGGGTGGGTCGTGGCCAGTGAGACGGCCGCGCTGGACATCGTCGGCGCCTCCTTCGTGCGCGAGGTCGAACCGGGCGAGCTGCTCGCGATCGACGAGGACGGCCTGCGGTCGCAGCACTTCGCGCACCCGAAGCCGAAGGGCTGCATCTTCGAGTACGTCTACCTGGCCCGTCCGGACACCACGATCTCCGGTCGGTCCGTCAACAGCACACGCGTGGAGATCGGGCGCAAGCTGGCTCGCGAGCACCCGGTGGACGCCGACCTGGTCATCCCGGTGCCGGAATCCGGCACGCCCGCCGCGATCGGCTACGCGCAGGGCTCCGGCATCGACTACGGCAACGGCCTGGTGAAGAACTCCTACGTGGGGCGCACCTTCATCCAGCCTTCGCAGACCATCCGCCAGCTCGGCATCCGGCTCAAGCTCAACCCGCTGCGCGAGGTCATCCGCGGCAAGCGGCTCGTCGTCGTCGACGACTCGATCGTGCGCGGCAACACGCAGCGCGCCCTGGTGCGGATGCTCCGCGAGGCAGGCGCCATCGAGGTGCACGTGCGGATCGCGTCACCGCCGGTGAAGTGGCCCTGCTTCTACGGCATCGACTTCGCCTCCCGCGCGGAGCTGATCGCCAACGGCACCGACACCGACGGCATCCGCCGCTCCATCGGGGCCGACTCGCTCGGCTACGTATCGCTGGACGGGCTGATCTCGGCCACGGAGCAGCCGCGCACCCGGTTGTGCGCCGCCTGCTTCGACGGGCATTACCCGATCCCGCTGCCCGAGGAGGCCCAGCTCGGCAAGTACCTGCTCGAAGGCGTGTCCGACACCGCGGAGAAGGGCGTCGCCGGTCCCGCGGAACCGGTGCTGCCCAGCGGTTACGGCGGCGCCGACGCGCTGCGCAGGCCCTGACCGCACGCGGCGGCGGTCCGGATCCGGGCCGCTCGGGCGCCGCGTAGCGTGATGCCGCCGTCCGCCCGCTCGCACCGGCAGGGACGGGGAATCCGCACCGGCCGGAGCGGGATTCGGCGGGTGCGCCTGTGGTAGGCAAGGGGCGGTGGTCGTTGTGGGATGCCCCACATCGCCCGCGTGGGCCGGGAGGCCCGCCACGACCGGGGCTCCCGCGAGCCCGCCAACAGCAAACGCACATCAGATGTGGAGTCAGTCGTGTCCGAAGACCTGCTCGCAGGGGCGAAAGCCGCCGAAGCGGAGAAGGCCACCTACGCGAACGCGGGGGTGAGCATCGAAGCCGGCGATGAGGCCGTGCAGCAGATGCTGCCCTGGGCGAAGCGGGCGAGCAGGCCGGAAGTGCTGGGTTCGCTCGGCGGCTTCGCCGGCCTGTTCCAGTTGAAGCTGGACCGGTGGACCGAGCCGGTGCTGGCCTCCTCCACCGACGGCGTCGGCACCAAGCTCGCGGTGGCCCAGGCGCTCGACAAGCACGACACCGTCGGCATCGACCTGGTCGCGATGGTCGTCGACGACCTCGTGGTCTCCGGGGCGGAGCCGCTGTTCCTGCAGGACTACATCGCCGTCGGCAAGGTCGTCCCGGAGCGGATCGCGGACCTGGTCAAGGGCGTGGCCGAAGGCTGCGTGCAGGCCGGTTGCGCGCTGCTGGGCGGGGAGACCGCCGAGCACCCCGGCATGATGGCGCCCGGCGAGTACGACATCTCCGCGACCGGTGTCGGCGTCGTCGAGGCTGGCGCGATGCTCGGCCCGGACAAGGTCCGGCCCGGCGACGTGGTGATCGGAATGGGCTCGTCCGGCCTGCACTCGAACGGCTATTCGCTGGCCCGGCACGTGCTGCTGGAACTGGCCCGGATGCCGCTCACGGGGCACGTGGAGGAGTTCGGCCGCACGCTCGGCGAGCAGCTGCTGGAGCCGACGCGGATCTACGCCAAGGACTGCCTGGCGCTCGCCGCTGAGACCGCGGTGCGGACGTTCGCGCACGTCACCGGCGGTGGCCTGGCCGCGAACCTGGCGCGGGTCGTCCCGGCGGGCCTGACCGCGGTGCTGGACCGCGGCACCTGGACCCCGGACCCGGTGTTCCGCCTCATCGCGCAGCGCGGCCGGGTCGAGACCGAGGAGATGGAGCGCACCTTCAACATGGGCGTCGGCATGGTCGCCGTCGTCACCGCCGAGGACGTGGACCGGGCGCTGGCGGTGCTCACCGCGCGGCACGTGCCCGCGTGGGTGCTGGGCGAGGTCGCGAAGCAGCCGACGGTGGAGGACGCCGCCGAGGACCAGCGCGTGGTCGTGCGGGGCAACCACCCGAGGTTCTGAGCTCCTGATCGACGAGAGGGCCGCGACCGGCTGACCGGTCGCGGCCCTCTCGCGTCGGCGGAATGCGGTGCTGCCCGGCAGGTGTTGTGGTCGGCGAAGACCGACCGCGAGCAAGGGGAGCCGCCATGACCGACCACCACGAACACGGGTCGCGCTCGGGGCCGGGCGGCGCGTCGTGGGCCGTGGCGATCTCGGCGACGCTGCACTGCCTGACGGGCTGCGCGATCGGCGAGGTCCTCGGCATGATCATCGGAACCTCGCTGGGCCTGCACAACGCGGGCACCGTGGTCCTCGCGGTGGTCCTCGCGTTCGCCTTCGGCTACGCGCTGACGATGCGCGGCGTGCTGCGCACCGGAGTGGGCCTGGCCGCCGCGTTCCGCGTGGCGCTCGCCGCCGACACGGTGTCCATCCTCGTGATGGAGGTCGTGGACAACGTGGTGATGGTCGTGGTCCCCGGCGCGATGGACGCGGGCGCGGGCAGCGCGCTGTTCTGGGGCTCGCTGGCGTTCTCGCTGGCCGTCGCGTTCGTGCTGACGGTGCCGGTGAACAAGTGGCTCATCGCCCGCGGCAAGGGCCACGCCGTGGTGCACGGGCAGCACTGACCGCCTGTCGTCGAACGCGTTCTGCTTCGCGGGTCGGGTGGCGGAACCTCGCGGGAGCGCCGCTGGTCACCGCTCAGCGGCTCCGCCCGGCAAGACGACGATCAAGGATGCGGCTCACCTGGAACGGCAAGACCGGCGGCAGGCTCCGAGCGGGCGCGGCGAAGAAATCCGAGCCGCGGGGAATTCCGGGCAGGGCCCGTCCGTTGTACGGATTGGTCGGTGTGCGCGTGCCCCCGGGCTCCATCACGAGCCTGCAGGGAATACCGTTCGGCTGGAGCCCTGCAGCGCCACCCGCCGAGAGGCGGCCCGCACACCGGCCCTTTACTTGTTCCCACCCTGGTCCAGGCGCGAAAAAAGTGCGCCGGGATGACCGGCGCACTGATTTTCGCTTCACCGGGCGCGCATGGCGATCACGCGCCCGTTCCGGCCGCCGGCATCACTCGCTGATGCCCGACACACGGCCTGTTCCGCCCGGTCGGCGCACATCAACGATGCGCACCGGCCGGGCGATCTCGACAGGACCACCAGCTCGTGCTTCTCGCCCACGGAACGACACCGGGAACGCTACGACGGCTACCGGCGACACAGAGCACCGAGTGGACGAACAAGCCGTCCACCCGGTGTGTACGTGCCGTCAACGCCGGTAGTCGTCGTACCCGTCGTCGTATGTGTCGTCGCGGTCCTCCTCGGACCATTCGCCAGGCGGTTCCGTGGACAGCTCCCGCTGCAATGCATCGACGTCCATGGTGGGCGAGCTGTACTTCAGCTCGCGGGCCACCTTCGTCTGCTTGGCCTTAGCCCGGCCGCGCCCCATGGCTCGACCCCCTCGCGCAGGGTGTGCGGGGCGGCCAGGGGAACGGCGGCCCCGCATGATCTCGACAACTTTTCCTGTAACTACCGTACCGTGCCGATGCGGTTCTACGCGACGTGGTCTCGTGGAGAGCTTCCGTGTCGCGCGTGACCTTCCCCCTAGATCGCGAATCGGCGGTCCGCGATCATCGTGTCGTGGCTCGCCGTGGAACGCGGGCAGCCGAAGACACCATCGGGGCGCATGGCACGATACTCGCGTGCCAGAACCGTTCGTCGCCTACCTGAGGGTTTACGAACCCCTGTCGTCGATCGATTCCCCGCTGCGCGAGCGGCTCGCCGCCACCCTGGAGCAGGGCGCGCTGGAACCGACCGTCGCGGCGACCAGGGAACAGGACCAGTGGCTGCGCACCCAGGTGACGGCCCCGCCGAAGCTGCTGCCGGGCGAAGCCGCCGACGGCACCGCCGAGCACTCCGGCGACGTCCTCACCCTCGACCCCGAGTCAGTGCCGAGCGGTCCCGCCGCCACGGTCGGCCCCGGCCCGCTGGTGTGCCCGCTCGATCTGCGCGGCCGGTCCGCGGCGGCGCTCGTCGGGTTCCTCGGCGCGGCGGAGGTGCCGCTGCGCTCGGCGGTGGTGTCGCTGCCGGTGGAGAAGGCGAAGAACCAGGCCAGCGCCGTGGTCAGCGAGCTCGCGGAGAACGCGGTGCACGTGCTGTCGTCGACCTGGACGGTGCCGCTGCCGTGGTTCGTGCTCGTCGACCCTGCGGAGCGGGTGACCGAGGACGAGGACGGCAAGCGGCGGGTCTGCTGGCGGGTCGCGATGGCCGATGCGCGGCGCCGCGTGGCGCGGGCGCACACGGTCGCGCGGGACTCCATCGGCGACGGCGGGCCGACCAAGATCCTCCGGGAGACCGGGCGCTGGCTGGAGCGGTTCCACCCGCACTCCGCGGTCGAGCTCGACTACGGCGGCCTGGTGCAGATGATGAGCCGCAGCGACCTCGACGCCGACACCTCGGCCGAGGACGTGCACGCGATCATCGACGCGATGGAGTCCGGCGACAACGTCGAAGTCGGCGAGCGCTACGAGGCGCTGCGCGACTTCTGGTCCGAGTTCGCCGCCCACGAGCGGTACAACTGAGCCAGCCCGAGCACGAGATCGCCGCGCGACGTTCACCGGCGGCAGCGGACCTCGCCGTTGAGGACCGCGAACCAGGCCGAGTCCGAGTGCGTCCACTCGCGCCAGGCACCGCTCAAGCGCTCCAGTTCCGCACGGGTGGCCAGGCCCCGGTTCAGCGCCTGCTCGGCGAAGGCGGAGTCCAGGACGCGGTCCGCCCACAGGCCGCCCCACCACTCGCGTTCGGCGGGCGTGGCGAAGCACCAGGCCGTGGCGGTGGCGTCCACGTCGCCGAAGCCGTCGAACCCGGCGTCCCGCGCCCAGCCGAGCAGTCGCCGCCCGGCGTCCGGTTCGGCGTCGTTGCCGCGCGCCACCCGGTGGTAGAGGTCGAGCCAGTCGGTGAGCGCGGGCAGCTCCGGGTACCAGGTCATCGCGGCGTAGTCGGCGTCCCTGGCGGCGACGATCCCGCCGGGCCGGCACACCCGCCGCATCTCGCGCAGCGCGGCGACGGGGTCGGTGAGGTGCTGCAGCACCTGGTGGGCGTGCACCACGTCGAACGAGCCGTCCGCGAACGGCAGCGCGTACACGTCGGCGACCTGGAACGTCGCGTTCGCGGGCGAGTCCGCCGCGGCCTGCTCGACGATCCCGGCGGCGTTGTCGACGCCGGTGACGTGGCCGGGGGCGACGCGGTCGGCGAAGTCGTGGGTGATCGTGCCCGGCCCGCATCCCACGTCGAGCACGGTCGTGCCCGGCAGCAGGTCGTCGAGCAGGTAGGCGGCGGAGTTCTCCGTGGTCCGCCACCGGTGCGAGCGCAGCACGCTCTCCTGGTGGCCGTGCGTGTACACGTCTCCGTGCGCCATCCGGGCTCCCGGCTAGTGGGACGGAAATTCCGGAATCTGAGCCTACGGCGGCGTGCGACCAGCAACAAGCCCTCGTAGCGCGGCGGGTTCGCCCGCCGAGCTCAGGCGCTCAGCACGCCGGGGATCACGCGCAGGACGCCGACCTGCCGCTCCCCGCCGAGCAGCGGCTGCTCGGCGATGTCCTTCACGCGCCCGCCGGTGACGTCCACGCCGAAGGCGCGCAGCACCTCGACCGCCACCGGCCCCCTGGCGCGGGAGGCGCCGTCGCTGATCTTGACCGCCGCCGCCCGGCCGTCGGGCAGCGCGAGTGCGAGCACGCCCTCCGCGCCGATCTTCGAGAGCAGCCCGGGCACCGCGGTCATCAGCTCGGTGTCGTCCCGGTCGGTACCGGCGACCAGCCACGGATGGGCCCGCATGGCGTCCGCGACCCGCCCGGCCGCGCCGCCCGCGGTGACCATGCCGCGGAACAGCCGTGCCAGCCCGGTCAGCGAGATCGCGAACAGCGGCGCCCCACAACCGTCCACAGTGGCTGTTTCGATCGATTCCCCGGCGAGCTCGGCGATCGTCTCCCTGGCGCCCAGCTGCAGCGGATGCTCCGGATCCAGGTAGTCCGCGACGGGCCAGCCGAGCTGCACGCACGTGGCCAGCATCGCCGCGTGCTTGCCCGAGCAGTTCATCGCGAGCCTGCGCCCGCCGGTGCCGTCCGCCAGCCACCGCTGCCGCGTCGGCTCGTGCATCGGCTGGTCCGGCGGGCAGCGCAGCGCGTCCTCGCCCAAGCCGTGCCGCGCCAAGACCGCCGCGGCCCGCTCGAGGTGGCCGGGTTCCCCGTTGTGCGAGGCCGCGCCCAGCGCCAGGTCGGCGTCGTCGGGGAGTTCCAGGCCGGCGCGCAGCATCGCGAGCGCCTGCGCGGGTTTCACCGTGGAGCGCGGGAACATCGGAGCGGTCACGTCCCCGACGGAGCGCAGCACCGAGCCGTCGGAATCCAGCAGCACCGCCGAACCGAAGTGCACGCCTTCGCGCAGCCCGCCTCGCACCAGCTCGACGAGTGGAGCGGGAGCGTTCACGGACGGTCCCGCTCGGCGGCCAGCAGGTCGTCCACGGACGCCGCGCCTTCCCGGTAGCGGCGGGCGATCTCGGCGTTGAACAGGTCCACCACCGCCTGCACCTCGCGGCGGCGCTGCGAGACCGAGTCCTCCTCCGAGGTGTAGGCCGCGAGCGCGGTGCTCAACTTGGCGTCGACCAACGACATCACGTTCGACAGGTCCACGTCCGACACCAGCGCCTCCACGTGCCTGCGGTGCGCCTCGGCCCGCGACGGCTCGGTGGTCTGGTAGCGGCCGGAACCCGTGGCCGGGCCGACGGCGTTGTCGGACAGGATGTTCACCAGCTGCTCCACGACCGACGCGGAGCCGTTCTCGGAGCGCCTGCGCTGCTCGGCGCGCACGATGTCGATCCGCGCGTGCAGCATCCGGCGCAGGTAGGACAGGTCCGTTTCCTCCTGAGCGGCTTCATCGCGCAGTCCGCGGACCTCGCCTAGTCCGAGCTCTTCGATCCCGTCGGCGTACTCCGGGTCCAGGACCCGGTCGATCCGGCGGCGCCCACCGGGGCGGACTTCGATCACGTGCCCATCCTCCGTCGATCGTGCCCACCGGCACTCGATGCCCTGGCGGCATCGTCACGGCCGGCGCGGCTGGTGCGTCCAGTGTGCATGTCCTGCAAGTGCTCCCGCATCACGTCTTGATCCCGAGTGCCGGGGCCGCCTGGTCCGGGGGCAGCGGGGGGCGCTGCGCGATCTTCGCGACGCCGGCGGCTCTGGCGACCAGTTGCGCGTCGTCCCGGGCCGGCGTCCCCGGCGCGTAGTCGGGGGTGTCGGCGCGTCCGATCCGGACGTGCGCCCCCGCCGCGAGCGCTGCGAGCAGCACCGGCAGTCCCGCGGATCCGACCCCGGCGGCGGTGCATCCCGTTCCCCGCGGCAGCAGCTCCATTGCGGATGCAAATTCGGTCACGGTGCTCGGCGTACCCCGTGCGCCCGCTCGGGGCGAGCGGCTAGCACGAGAAGTCTCGGGTGATCCGTGGTTCTCGCCCGAGCCGGTGGAGCCCGGGAACTCCGCTCCGGTCGAGAACCGGGCTTCGCCGGTGAACACGAGGATCACGTGCGCCGGATCCGGAATCTCCCGCAGCACGGCCAGATCGGCCGAGCCGCGGGCCAGGAAGTGCACGGCCGTCCCGCGCTCGTGCGCGCCCGCGCGCAGTTCCCGCACGAATTCCGGTGACGCGTCGAGCGGGCAGCTCAGCGCGTGCGCGCCGCAGTCCACCAGCTCCGGCAGCGGCGTGGCCTCGGAGCCGGTGACCCGCACGAGCAGGCCCGTCCGCTCCCGCACGGTCGCGACCAGATCACCGAGCGGGATTCCCGGAACGGGCGGCAGATCGACGACGGCCGCGCCGACCCGCGCGCACCCGGCGGCGGACCGCACGATCTCCGCGACCGATGTGGACGTGCCGTCGCCAGGCTGAGCCGCGGCGACGGCGAGCACCGTGCCGGTCGGTTCCGGCGACCCTGTCATGGGGGTGATCTTGGCACACCCACGGGGGCGCGTAGTTGTTCCGATCCGTCAAATGACCATCGGACGGGTGACCGGTGCGGCCGACTTCACCCACGGTGGCCACGATCGCCCGCTGTGCGCGGGATCCGGCCAACGCGCGCCACCGGCCACCGCGGCCGGGAGCGCCTCAGCGCCCGCGGAGTCCTTGCGCGGCGATCCGGCCCGGCGGCTCCCCGGTGTCCGGCGGCACCGAATCCGGGTCGACGGCCGCCGCGACCGCCCGGTCCTGCTCGGCGTCGCCCGCGACCAGCTCCACGTCCACCGGCGCGGTCCGCTTCAGCAGCGCCAGCACCACCGGGCCCAGCTCGTGGTGCAGCACCACCGAGCCGACCCGGCCGACCTTGCGCTCCCCGTGCCACACCGGATCACCGGTCTCCGGCCGGATCTCCACCGAACCGTCCAGGTGCAGCAGCACCATGCGCCGCGGCGGCTTGCCCACGTTGTGCACCTTGGCCACCGTCTCCTGGCCCCGGTAGCAGCCCTTCGCGACGTGCGCGGCGGTGTGGATCCAGCCCATCTCGTGCGGGATCGCCCGATCATCGGTGTCCACGCCGACCCGCGGGCGCAGCGCCTCCACGCGCAGCGCCTCGTAGGCCATCGTGCCCGCCGGGCGCACGCCTGCGTCGGTCAACCGCGTCCACCAGTCGACCAGCGAATCCCGCGGCACCACCAAGTCCACCGTGTACAGCCCGCGGAACGGCACGGCCCGCGCGAAACCACCGCCGGGCAGGCCCACCACCTCGTATGGGTTCGTCGGCACCGAGCTCACGCCCGCCTTGCCGAGCAGCTCCACCGCGTCCGGGCCGAGCACGCTCAGCAGCGCGAACTCGCCGGAGGCGTCGCGCGGTTCGACCTTCGACCAGAACCGCATGGCCTCCAGGTACTCCAGCAGCGACTGCTCGCCGTCCACTCCCATCGAGGGCAGCGCGCTGGAAGCCCGCGCCGCCGCCTCGGTGTCCAGGTACACCACGCCCTCGTGGTGCGCGACCATCGCGTGGCAGTCGATGTGGCCCTGGCTGTCGAGCACCAGCGCCTCGGTGCCCTGCCCCTCGGGCAACTCCGTGAGGTGCTGCGAGAGCACCAGGTGCAGCCAGCTCAGCCGCTCCTCGCCGGGAACCGCGATGATCGCGCGGTTCGACCGGTCGACGACCACCGCGGATCGCGTCGCCGAGCGCTGCTCGGCGAACGGGTCGCCGAAGTGCCACGCCACACCCACGTCCAGCGAGGTGTCCAGCGAGGCCTCCTCCGGGGCCGCGACGGCTCCGGGCAGCTCCAGCAGGGGTGAGTTCATCGTGTCTCCTCGACCGCGCGCTCCAAGTGGTCGACGTCATCGGCACCGCGGCAGCCGCGGCACGTTCCCGACAACGCCAGATGCGTGGCGTCCAGTTCGAACCCGCTTCGCCGCCGCAGCAGCTCCGCGAGGTCGTCCAGCAGATCGCACGGCACCTCGTCGATCTCCCCGCACCGGTGGCAGACCAGGTGCACGTGCTCGTGCTCATCCGCCGAGTACGTCGGAGCGCCGTGCCCGAGGTGGGTGTGGCGCACCAGCCCGATGTCCTCGAGCGCGTCCAGCGCACGGTAGATGGTGGTGATGTTCACGGTGTGCGCGGTGCTGCGCACCCGGCGGTGCACTTGCTCCGGGGTGGCGTGGCCGAGCTCGCGCACGGCGTCGAGCACGAGCCGCCGCTGCGGGGTGACCCGCATGCCGTGCCGGTGCAGCGTGGTGCGCAGCGATCCCGTCTCACCCACTGCCGGCTCCCGTGCTCGACGATCCTGACGTACCCCTCCGATCGTATGCCTTACCGCTCCGAGGGATCCGCCCGCTCGCTCCGCCTCGGCGGGTGGCGGCTGCTGGACGGGGCTGAGCGCTGCGCGCGTCCGGGCGCGGCTTCGCCACGCGGACCCACCGCGCGGAACGAGGTCGAGCTCGGGCGCTTAGTCTGCGGGTATGCGCGTATTGGCTCTGCTGGATGGGACGTTGGCGGATCCCGAAGCGCCGTTGATGCGGGCCGACGACCTGTCGGTCACCCGTGGCGACGGCATCTTCGAAACGATCTTGGTGGTGGCGCGGAACGCCCGCGAGATGGGGCCGCACCTGGACCGGCTGGAGCGCTCCGGCGCGCTGCTGGACATCCCGACCCCGCCGCGCGCCGCGTGGGAGCGCGCCGCGCAGGCCGTGATCGACGCGTGGCCGTGGGACACCGACCACGAGATGGCCCTCAAGCTCGTGTGCAGCCGGGGCGTCGACGGCGGCGACGGCACGCCCACCGGGTTCGCCATGGGATCCCCGGTCGGCCCCGACACGTTGCGCAAGCGCCGCGACGGCCTGGTCGCGGTCACGCTCGATCGCGGGTTCGCACCGGACCTCAAGGAACGCGCGCCGTGGCTGCTGCTGTCGGCGAAGACCCTGTCGTACGCGGTGAACATGGCCGCGCTGCGCGAAGCGGAACGCCGCGGCGCCGACGAGGTGATCTTCACGGCCACCGACGGGTCGGTGCTGGAAGGCCCCACGTCGGCAGTGGTGCTGGCCCGCGGCCGAACCCTGATCACGCCCCCGCCTAGCAGCGGCATCCTGCCCGGAACCACGCAGGGCGCCCTGTTCCGGGCCGCGGAGAAGGCCGGTTGGGAGACGAAGGTCGAGCCCTTCGACCAAGAGGAGCTGCGCACCGCCGACGGGGTGTGGATGACCTCCAGCGTCCGGCTGGTCACCCCGGTGCACACCCTCGACGGCACTCCGATCAAGGCGGACCCGGAGCTGTACCGGGACCTCACCGGCCTCTACGAGTCCCTCTACTGAAGCGATCGGCCCCGCGATCTCACGGGAGATCGCGGGGCCGATCGTCAGCCGACGATGCGTTCGAGCTTCGCGGACAGGCGGGGCTGCAGTTCGTGCTCCGAGGTGGCGCGTTCCTCCACGTAGGCCAGCGACCCGTCGACCACGCCGTAGAGCCGGCTCGCGGCCGTCGCGTCCTCGGCGGTGGGGGTGCGGATCACCGCGTCCGTGGCCAGCTGCCACGTCGTCTTGTTCCGCTGCTGCCCGAAGAACATCTCGGAGACGCCGGTGCTGTGCACCAGCAGCAGTTCGATCGTGTCGTCGGGCTGCGGTCGCCACCAGCCGACCTCGCGGAACGCGGGGGCCACCACCGAGCCGCCCTCGCCGTCGAGCCGCCACGCCCTGCTCTCGTAGTACAGGAACGGGCGCCCGTCGTGGGCGAAGGTGACCTGCTGCAGGAAGCGGTAGCTCTCGTCCTGCGACGGGTGCGCCGCCTCGCCCTCACCGCGCCACACGCCGACCAGCGGCAGCAGCATCAAGCAGGCGCTGTGCAGGTCAGGGCCTTCGCGGAGGTTCGCGGTGTCGCCGACACCGGGCAGGTCGTCGAAGGACGGCACGTTGCGTTCGCGGGTGACCTCGGCACGCTCGGCGGCGGCCTGCACGGCCGCATCGCCGCTACCGGGCTCCGGCTGGTTGGACGTCGCAGTCATCGTTCGCAGATTACCCGCGGCACCGGCGCGGCAAGCCTCGCGGGTCAGTCGTTGTACAGCCGGAACAACACGTACCCGGCGAACCACAGGACCATGATCGTGGCGACGACGAGCAGCGAGACGAGGCCGTAGTGCAGGAAAGGTATGAGTTCCACGCGCAAAGGATAACCACCGCGAGCGGCCCGTGGAGTGTGGCGTCGGGCATGATTCCGGAGCACAGATCGCCACAGCAGGGGGGAACCGGGCCGCATGACCGATTTCGACACGCTGCGCGAGCACGCGCTGGCCTTCCGGGAGGATCTGCTCGCGCGCAAGGAGAAGCTCGCGCCCGCCGAGTTCGACTGGTACCCGTACGACACGATGGCGAACATCTTCCACCTGGACCGGTTGCTCTCCGACCGGAACCGGTCGGTGTTCGACACCCTCGCCGGGAGCCGGATCGCCGACATCGGCGCCGCCGACGGGGACTTCGGCTTCTTCCTGGAGAGCGAACTGGGCTGCCAGGTCGACGTGATCGACAACCCGCCGACGAACTTCAACGGGCTGCGCGCCGCGCGCCGGCTGGTCGAGGAGCTGTCCTCCTCGGTGCGGGTGCACGAGATCGACCTGGACTCGCAGTTCGCGCTGCCCGCCGAGCGGTACGGGGCGGTGTTCTTCCTCGGGCTGCTCTACCACCTGAAGAACCCGTTCTACGTCCTGGAAGCGCTCGCCCAGCGGGCCGAGCTGTGCTTCCTGTCCACCCGCGTCGCGCGGCAGGCGCCGGACGGCACGCCGCTGCGCGACCAGCCGGTCGCCTACCTGCTGGACCCGGCGGAGGCGAACAACGACGCCACCAACTTCTGGATCTTCTCCGAGGCCGGGCTGAAGCGGCTGTTCGAGCGCACCGGCTGGGAGGTCGTCGAGTTCGTCACCGTCGGCTGCGAGGAGGGCTCCGAACCCGCCCGCGCCGACCGCGACGAACGGGCCTTCGCCATGCTGCGCTCCCGCCGCGCCTGAACGCCGGACGCAGCAGGGCCGGTACCCGAGCGGGTACCGGCCCTGTCGCGATCTTCGTGGATCAGGCCACGGCGATGTCCACGGCGTGGACGCCCGGTCCGGAGGCGGACACGTCCGACTGGCCCTTGCCGTCGCGGTGCAGCGCGCGCACCGTCCACGATCCGGGCGCGGCGTAGAACCGGAAGTCGCCCTCCGGGGAGGACACGACCTCGGCGGTGAACTCACCGGTGGCGTCCAGCAGTCGCACGAACGCCCCGCCGACCGGCGTGGAACCGGAGTGCACCTTGCCGGTCACGACGATCTGATCGGTGTCCTCGGCGACGGCGGTCGAAGTCTGCTGCGGCGCACCGCATCCGTCCAGGCTCATGCTCACGCTCCCTGTTGGCTCGGGTTCTCGACCGGCACGCCCACCAGCGAGCCGTACTCGGTCCAGGAACCGTCGTAGTTCTTGACGTTGGCGTGCCCGAGCAGCTCACGCAGCACGAACCAGCTGTGCGACGAGCGCTCCCCGATGCGGCAGTAGGCGATGGTGTCCTTCGAGTCGTCCAGACCGGCCTCGGCGTAGATCTTCTTGAGGTCGTCGTCGGACTTGAAGGTGCCGTCCTCGTTGGCGGTCTTGCTCCACGGCACGTTCACGGCCTGCGGGATGTGCCCGGCGCGCTGCGCCGACTCCTGCGGCAGGTGCGCCGGCGCGACGAGCTTGCCCGCGAACTCGTCGGGCGAGCGCACGTCCACCAGGTTCTGCGCGCCGATGGCGTCGACGACCTCGTCGCGGAACGCGCGGATCGAGGTGTCGGGCTCCTGCGCCTGGTAGCTGGTGCCCGCGCGGTTCGGCTCGTCCTTGACGAGCTGGCGGCCGTCGAGCTCCCACTTCTTGCGCCCGCCGTCGAGCAGCTTCACGTCCTGGTGGCCGTAGAGCTTGAAGTACCAGTAGGCGTACGCGGCGAACCAGTTGTTGTTGCCGCCGTAGAGGATCACCGTGTCGTCGTTGGAGATGCCCTTGGCCGAGAGCAGCTTCTCGAAGCCGGCCCGGCTGACGAAGTCGCGGCGCACGTGATCCTGCAGGTCGTTGCGCCAGTCCAGCTTGATGGCGCCGGGGATGTGGCCGCCGTCGTAGGCGGTCGTGTCCTCGTCCACCTCGGCGAACACGACCTTGTCGGTGTTCAGGTTCTGTTCGGCCCAATCGGTGGAGACCAGGACCTCTGCACGGCTCATCGAGCGACTCCTTCTTGTTCTCGTTCCTTGCACGTGTGTTGTGGACTCACCCGGTGTGGGCCTGCTTCGCCGGGACGACCCGGCGCAGCACCAGGTACAGCTGACAGCCGAGGCAGTAGCCGAACACCGCGTTCAGCAACGCCGCCACCAGCGCGAACGCGTTGGCGACCATGCCCAACGTGGACCATTCCAGGGCGTATCCGGCGGTGGCGACCACCGTGAACACGAAGCCGACGCCCTGCGAGAAGCGCACCGGCGCCGGGGCCTCCCGCTCGGCTTCCGGGATCGGGCGCAGCTTCGGCGCCACGGCGGAGCGGAACACCGCTCCCCACGGGTTGAGACCCATGCCGACGAAAGCGCACAACGCGAACAGCACCGTTTGCACCGCGAGCACGCGCCAGCTCCCGGTGACCAGGCCGACGGCCAGGATCACGCTGGTGATGGCGGCGGTGAAGCGGACTCCACGCGGGTCCAGGGTGGCGGGCATGAGCATCCTCCGTAGCGGTACCGACAGGGTGGACCGGATCTCGTGGACCGGCTGATCGACCGGTCCGTCCGGCGGCGCTGGATGCGGGCTTCTGCGCAGGAGAAATTCCTTGCGAGCGCCACGGGCATCCGTCCTACCGCCCGGTCAGTGCCTGGGACACAGGCTGCTGCCCACGCGGCAGAAGTCCACCGCGCGCCGTCGGGTCAGCAGTACATGCACGGCTCGGAGGCTACCCGTTTCGACCGATCGGCGGGAAGAATGTTCACTGGGTGAGACGCATCGCGTACTCCGGTTCGCCGCGTCGGCGCGGTGAAACAGCAGCTCACCGGTGCCGCGCGGGAGGTTCTCGGCAGCTGCGGTGACGGTGCTCGCGGTTCTGGCTTCCGGGTTTCCCAGCATCCGGATAACCGCGGCGGGAGCGGTGGCGCTCATGGCAGGTGCGGTCGCAGCGCGGCGGTGAGCTCGTCGCGGCGGGGCACCCCGCCGACGCGGAACAGCTCCTTGCCGGAGCCGTCCAGCGCGAGCGTCGTGGGCGTGCGGTGCACGCGCAGCGGCGTGGACCACTCCGGGTGATCGGTGAGGTCGACCTCGACGTGGCGCATGCCCTCGGTGCGCTGCGCCAGGTCGGCCAGCAGGATGCGGGTGTGCCTGCAGGGCGCGCAGAACGTGGTGGACAGCTGCAGCAGCGTCACCCCGGTTCCGTCGAGGTCGCCGAGCCGGGCGCGCAAGCCGTCGGGGAGTTGATCGGGCACGTCCGGTGCAACGTCCGCGGACGCCTCGGTCTTCCCGGATCCGTCCGCGGGTTCACCCGTCCCGAGCGGGGTGGTCGTCGCGGCCGGGCGCACCCGGCCCTCGCGGGCGCGCCAGATCACCCCGAACACGAGCGTCGCCGCGACGACGGCGAGCAGCACGACCCAGCCGGTCATCCGGTGGTCACCCCGCCGGAACCGATCGTGACGTCCTGCGCGGTGCCCTCCATGACCAGCGCGCCCCGTTCCACCCGGACCGCGGTGGGCGTGACGGAGAACGGCAGCACGCCGGGGTCGATGGTGGTGGTGAACTGCTGCAGGATCGACTTCTCGAACACGTCGCCCAGCGGGATGTCGGACAGCGCCTGGTCGGCGATGTCGAGCTTCTTCGGCTCGATGGTGATCTGGCCGTTGAGCAGCGACAGCACCCCGATGACCTTCACCCGCACGTTGTTGCCCGCGATGTCGAGGGAGCCGTCGAGCGCGACCGTGGCCCTGCTCGGGTCGCTCGCCCCGGTCCCGGTGGTGCCGCCCGATCCGTCGTTGCCGTCGGCCGGTTCGTCGAGCGCGTCCTTCGGAGCCGGGTTGATCGTCAGGTCCGTGATGCCGATGTAGCGGCCCACGTCGGAGGCCTTGAGCTTCACCCGCCCGACCAGCTCGTCGACCTGGATCTCGTCGGCCTTGCCCGCGATCACGTCGCCGAGCGCGACCCGGGCGTGGTGCAGGTTCGCCTCGACGCCGAGTTCGCTGAGCTGCCCGACCCGCACGGCCTTCGCGGCGAGCTCCACGTCCTGGTAGTCCCCGGCGACGGCCTGGGTGAGGAACGGGAATCCGTGCACCCGGACGGACGGGTCCTCGTCGAGCTTCAACTGCTCGCGGACCTTCTGCGACACCTGGTACTCGGCGACCGACGCCGCGCCGTAGTCGGCGACCACCAGCAGGCCGAGGACGATGACGAGGGTGACGACGAGCTTCTTCACCGCGAGCGGTCCGTTCTGTCGGGGTCTCGGATTCGGGGCGGAGTGGATCGTGCGGGGTTGATCCGGTTCACCTTCGCACTTGACCGCCCGCCACCGACAGGTGTGCTCGGCAACAGGTGGTTCGCGGAGGCCATCGCGCCGCTGCGCGGCTGCTCACGGTCGTGGGCCGACGGCGGTGCGCGCCCAGGCGGCCATCCGGTCGACGAGGTCGCCGCCGGTGGCGCTCTCCGCGTGCCGCATGCCCGGTTCCAGCCACAGCTCACCGCCCGCGGCGGCGTGCAGCGCCTGCGCGTCGGCGACCGGGAAGTAGTGGTCGTCGGTGCCGTGCACCAGCAGCGTCGGGGTCGGGGCCAGCCGCGACGCCAGTTCGATCGGCGAGGCGGGGACCTCGGGCCACTCGCCGCCGAGCCGCACTCCCAGCAGCCGCGCCGCCCACCGGCCGTGCGGCTGCTCCAGCAGCCAGTGCACCCGGCGCATCGCCGGGGTGTCGCGCACCCACCAGCGCGCCGGGCCGCTCACCGAGATCATCGCGTCGGGACGCTCGGCCGGTGCGGCCAGCGCCGCGTGGCGCAGCACCACCGAACCGCCGAGCGAGAACCCGAGAGTGACGACGCGCCGGTGCCCCAGTTCGCGCAGCCGGGTCAACGCCGCCGTGATGTCCTGGACCTCGGTCGGCCCGACGGACGTGACCCCGGCGGAGCGGCCGTGGCCGCGGAAGTCGACGGCGAGCACCGAGCCGTGCTCGGCGAGTCGCCGCAGCACTCGGCGCACCGCGGGTTTCCGGATGTGGTTGGTGAATCCGTGCCCGACGGCGAACGCCAGGTCGGAGCTGCGCGGGCAGCGGTGGTAGAGGCCGCGGAGCCGGACCCCGTCGGCCGCGGTCAGCGTGATCGGGCGCGGCCGAAACGTGGCCGTAACGTGGCTTCGCGGCCCATTCACAAATGTGACGCCGTCGGTTTCACCTGGGGTTTTCGCACTCATCAGGGTTATTGTGCTTGGTATCCACAGGCAACGAAGCCGGGTCGTCCGGCCCAGCACGCTGGCTGAACGGCCTTCGTGAGCCAGCCGCTTCGGTGTTGGCCCTGGGACGGGAGGCCCCCCCGCATGAGTTCCGAACTGCTGCTGTTGACCAGCGACCAGAACGGTGAAGCCGCACTGCCCGCACTGGCCCTGCTGCCGCACCGCGTGCGCGTCCTGCCTCCCGACCCCGGCGCGATCCTCTCCGCCGGCACCCACGACGTGGTGCTGGTCGACGCCCGCACCGACCTGGCGGGGGCGCGGGACCTGTGCCGCGTGCTCGCCTCCGGCGACGCTCCGGTGATCGCGATCGTGAACGAGGGCGGCCTCGTCACGATCAGCGCCGAGTGGGGCGTGGACGACATCCTGCTGCCGACCAGCGGCCCCGCCGAGGTCGACGCGCGGATGCGGCTGCTCACCACCCGCCGGAGCAGTGAGAACGCCACCGCGGACGGTTCGCTGTCGGTCGGCGACCTGGTCATCGAGGAGGCGACCTACACCGCGCGGCTCAAGGGCCGGGCGCTGGAGCTCACCTACAAGGAGTTTGAGCTGCTCAAGTACCTGGCGCAGCACGCGGGCCGGGTGTTCACCCGCGCGCAGCTGCTCCAGGAGGTGTGGGGCTACGACTTCTTCGGCGGCACCCGCACCGTCGACGTGCACGTGCGCCGGCTGCGCGCGAAGCTCGGCGCCGAGTACGACTCGATGATCGGGACGGTGCGCAACGTGGGCTACAAGTTCGTCCGCCCCGCCCGTCCCGGCCAGGCGCAGCCGAAGACCCCGGTGGACGCCGACGCGACCGCCGTCGCCGAAGCCGAAGCGATCATCGCCTCGCACGCCTGACCTGCTCGGACGACCGGCGGACGAGTCCGCCGGAGAGCATTGCGACGCCCCCTGGCGCCTAGCGGCCAGGGGGCGTTGCGCTGCGCACCGGCCGACTTCGTCACGTGTCGCGGCGAGGCGGTCGGTGGGTAACGTCGGGGCCGTGCAGCTGACGTGGCGGAACGGACTGGACAAGGCCGAGGTGGCCGAGGTGATGGCGCTGCTCGGCGCGGCGGAGCAGGCCGACGGGGTCGCTCCCGCCGGGGAGCACGTGATCTTGCGATTGCGCGCGCACCGCGACGTGGCGCAGCAGATCGAACCGGTGCAGGCGGACGTGCGGTCGGAGCACTTCGTGGTGCGCGACGCCGCGGACGCCCTGCTCGGCTACGCCCACCTCGACGTCGAAGGAGAACCGGGCGAGCCGCTGGTGGCGGAGCTCGCGGTGCACCCCGAGCACCGGCGCCGCGGTGTCGGCACCCGGCTCGTCGAGGCGCTGCTGGAACGCGCCGACCTGGCGCCGGGCCCCGAGGGCGACAGCGGCAGGTTGCGGGTGTGGTCGCACGGGGAGCACCCGGGTGCGCTGCGGCTGGCGGAGCGGTTCGGCTTCGCCCGGCCGCGCGAGCTGTGGCGGATGGGCGTGCGGCTCTCCGACGCGCACCTGCCGGAGGTGTCGCTGCCGGAGTCGGTGACGATCCGTGCGTTCCGGCCGGGCGCGGACGAGCCCGAGGTGGTGCGGGTCAATCACCGTGCGTTCCAGTGGCATCCGGAGCAGGGCGCGATGAGCGAGGCGGACCTGCGGGAGAAGGAGGGCGAGGACTGGTTCGACGCGGCCGGGTTCCTGCTCGCAGTGGACTCGCAGGACCGGTTGCTCGGCTTCCACTGGACGAAGGTGCACCCGGGCGGTGAGGGTGAGGTGTACGTCGTCGGCGTCGACCCGGACACGCAGGGTAACGGGTTGGGGAAGTCGCTGACCGTGGCCGGATTGCGGTATTTGCGGCACGTCGGTTGTTCCTGGGTGCTGCTCTACGTGGAGGGCGACAACGTGCCTGCCATCAAGGTCTACCAGCGGTTGGGCTTCGAGCGGACGGACATCGACGTGCAATTCGGGCGCTGAGCCGACGCCGGGCCGCTGGATCACTGGTTGCGAACGGCAAGGTCACGACAAGATTGCGCGTCACCCGTTGGAACGTGGCGCTGCTTACTAAGCGTGCCATGTTCACTTCTCGTTCACTTCCTGCATGGCGCCAGTCCACTCCCGCTGCTTAGCGTTCCAGGACGAGCGGCAGCGTGCCGCGTCCACGGTGTTTCCCTGATCATGGAGGAACCGAAGTGAAGATCAAGCGCCACAGTGCCGCGCTGGGCTTCCTCGCGGCGGGCACGCTCGTGCTGTCGGCCTGCGGTAGCGACCAGAACATCAAGGCCGAGGACGTCAACCCGGCGTTGTCGAACTTGAACGTGGAATGCGGCACCAAGCCCGTCTCCTCCGAGGGCTCCTCCGCGCAGAAGAACGCCATGGACGTGTTCGCCCGCGACTACAGCTCCAAGTGCGAGGGCCAGGAGCTGCGCTACACGAAGTCCGGTTCGGGCAAGGGCGTCTCCGCCTTCAACGCCGGTCAGATCGACTTCGGCGGGTCCGACTCGCCGCTGGACGAGGAGGACGGCGAGGTCGCCAAGGCCGCCGAGCGCTGCCAGGGCAACCCCGCCTGGAACCTCCCGATGGTCTTCGGGCCGATCGCGATCTCGTACAACATCCCCGGCGTGAGCGACCTGACGCTGAACCCCGAGCTGATCGGCAAGATCTACCAGGGTCAGGTCAAGAACTGGAACGACCCGGCGATCGCGGCGCTCAACCCCGGCAAGAAGCTGCCGGACCTCGACATCGTGCCGTTCTACCGCTCCGACGAGTCCGGCACCTCGGACAACTTCCAGAAGTACCTGAAGACCGCCACCAACGGCGCGTGGACCGGCGAGGGCAAGCAGTTCCGGGGCGGCCCCGGCGTCGGCCAGGGCAAGGAAGGCAGCGACCAGGTCTCCCAGGCGGTCCAGGCCACGCCCGGCGGCATCAGCTACATCGAATGGTCCTTCCCGAAGAACCTCGGCCTCGGCATCGCCAAGATCGACAGCGGCTCGGGCCCGGTGGAGCTCACCACCGCCAACGTCGGCAAGGCCATCAACGAGGCCAAGATCGAGGGCGAGGGCAACGACCTGCGCGTCGACCTCGACTCGATCTACGGCAACAAGGCCCCCGGCGTCTACCCGATCGTGCTCAACACCTACGAGATCGTGTGCTCGAAGGGCTACGAGCCGGAGACCGCCAAGGGCGTCAAGGCCGCGCTGACCATCGCCGCGAACGCCAACCCCACCGAACTCGAAGAAGCCGGGTACGTGCCGCTCCCGCAGGAGTTCAAGGACAAGGTGCTGACCGCGGTCAACGCCATCTCCTGATGCTGAACCTCGGCGCACGTCCCGAAGTGAGAGGCTGCGAACCGCAGTGACCGACTCGACCCGAGCCGATCAACGCCCCGCGGGCACCGGTGACGACACCGGCGCCCGTCGGGGCGTTCCGGCGTCCAGCTCCGGACCGGAGGCCCCCATTTCCGCTCCCGAAGCACCCGCCGCGGACGAACCGAAGAAGGTAGTCCGCGCGGGTGATCGCGTATTCCAGTCCCTGGCCACCGGCTCCGGGATCTTCATCGTCGCGCTGATCTCGGCCGTCGGCATCTTCCTCCTGCTGCGGGCCTTCCCCTCGCTGCAGGCCAACCAGGTGAGCTTCCTGTTCAGCCGGGTCTGGGACACCAGCGACCCGAACAACCTGAAGTTCGGCATCACCGACCTGGCCTGGGTCACGGTGGCGAGCTCGCTGGTGGCGCTGGTGATCGCGATGCCGGTCTCCTGCGGCATCGCGCTGTTCCTCACCCAGTACGCGCCGCGCTCGCTGGCGCGGCCGTTCGCCTACGTCGTCGACCTGCTGGCCGCGGTGCCGTCCGTGGTCTACGGCCTGTGGGGCGTCGTAGCGCTGGCGCCGGTGCTGAACCCGGTCGCGAGCTGGTTGAACACCAACCTGGGTTGGGTGCCGATCTTCGCCGACGGCAACGTGCCCGCCAACAGCGGTGCGAACATCTTCACCGCCGGGATCGTGCTGGCCGTGATGATCCTGCCGACCATCACCGGCGTCACCCGCGAGGTCTTCCAGCGCACCCCCACCGCGCACATCGAAGGCGCCCAGGCGCTCGGCGCGACCCGGTGGGAGGTCGTGCGCACCACGGTGTGGCCGTTCGGCCGCAACGGCTTCATCGGCGGTTCGATGCTCGGGCTCGGGCGAGCCCTGGGCGAGACCGTCGCGCTGACGATCATCCTCAGCGGCGTCAACATCGGCCCGAACTTCAGCATCTTCGACGCCGGCGCGACCTTCGCCTCGAAGATCGCCCTCGGCTCCGCGGAGTTCGTCAACGACATGCAGGTCGGCGCCTACATCTCGGCCGGTCTGGTGCTGTTCGTGCTCACCTTCGCGGTGAACGCGATCGCCCGGTGGATCGAGAGCGCCAGCGGTAAGGGGAAAGCATGAGAACGGACACCGCTGACGTGGAACGGCCCGCTGCGACACCGGCGTTCCAGCCGCTCGGGCTCGGGCGGAAGCTGAAGAACGGCGCGGCGACCACGATGTTCGGGGCGGCGTTCGTGATCGCCGTGATCCCGCTGCTGTGGGTGCTGTTCACGCTGCTGCAGAAGGGCCTCGCGCCGCTGCTGCGGCCGGACTGGTGGAGCCACTCGTTCAACGGGCTGACCGCCAACGACTTCAACGGCGGCATCTACCACGCGCTGATGGGGACGCTGCTCGAAGGCCTCGTGTGCGCGATCATCTCGGTGCCGCTGGGCGTGCTCGTCGGCGTCTACCTGATCGAGTACGGGCAGGACTCGCGCTTCGCGAAGGTCGCCACGTTCACCGTGGACATCCTCAGCGGCCTGCCTTCGATCGTGGCCGGTCTGTTCATCTACGCGCTGTGGATCACGACCTTCGGCTTCAACCGCAGCGGTTTCGCGGTGGCGCTGTCGCTGGTGCTGCTGATGGTCCCGGTGGTCGTGCGGGTCACCGAGACGATGCTGCTGATCGTCCCGGACGAACTGCGCGAAGCCTCCTACGCGCTGGGGGTGCCGAAGTGGAAGACGATCGTCAAGATCGTGCTCCCCACCGCGCTGTCCGGCATCCTGACCGGCGTCATGCTCGGCCTGGCCCGCGTGCTCGGTGAGACCGCGCCGCTGCTGATCCTGGTGGGCTACGCGAAGGCCATCAGCTTCAACCTCTTCGATGGCGGCCTGGCCTCGTTGCCGCTGGTCATCTACACCGAGCGCAGCACCGGCACCGAGGCGGGCGACTACCGCGTCTGGGGCGCCGCGCTCACCCTCGTTCTCGTCATCATGCTGATCAACCTCGCTGCGTCGCTGCTGTCGAGGCTGTTCGCCGTCAAGACCAAGTAGGGCGGTTTTCATGGCCAAGCGTCTCGATATCAAGGACCTGAACCTGTACTACGGCAAGTTCCACGCCGTGCAGGACGTGACTTTGCAGGTTCCGGCTCGCAGCGTCACCGCGTTCATCGGCCCTTCGGGCTGCGGCAAGTCGACGGTGCTGCGCTCGCTGAACCGGATGCACGAGGTCATCGCCGGTGCTCGCGTCGAGGGCAAGGTGCTCATCGACGGCGAGGACATCTACGGCGCCCACGTCGACCCGGTGCAGGTCCGCCGCACCATCGGCATGGTGTTCCAGCGGCCGAACCCGTTCCCCACGATGTCCATCCGGGACAACGTGGTGGCGGGGCTGAAGCTCGCCGGGGAGAAGAACAAGAAGCGCCTCGACGAGGTCGCAGAGCGGGCGTTGCGCGGCGCGAACCTGTGGGAAGAGGTCAAGGACAGGCTGGGCAAGCCCGGCGGCGGCCTCTCCGGCGGTCAGCAGCAGCGGCTCTGCATCGCGCGCGCCATCGCGGTGCAGCCGGACGTGCTGCTGATGGACGAGCCGTGCTCGGCGCTGGACCCGATCTCCACGCTGGCGATCGAGGACCTGATCTCGACGCTGAAGCAGGAGTACACGATCGTCATCGTCACCCACAACATGCAGCAGGCGGCGCGCGTCAGCGACCAGACCGCGTTCTTCAACCTGCGCGCTGTGGGTGAGCCCGGTCAGCTCGTCGAGATCGACGAGACCGGCCGCATCTTCTCCAACCCCGGTCAGAAGGCCACCGAGGACTACATCTCGGGCCGCTTCGGCTGATCCGCTCGGCACGCACCGCCGTCCGAGGCGCCCGCGACTTCACGCGAAGTCGCGGGCGCCTCGTCGTGCGGGGCCTCAGGTCCGCTCTGGCGACAGCGCGGGAATCGTCCGCGACGTGACGACGCGTGGAGTCCGGATCAAGCAGCGGTGGGTCCCAGCATCGGGACCAGGAATCGCTCGGCGACGGCGCGGACCTGCTCGTCGTCGTCGAGGTCGACGAGTTCGCTGGGGATGACCAGGAACGACGCGGAGACGCGGACCATCAGCTCGGCGACGAGTTCCACGTCCACGTCGCCGGAGACGTGCCCGGCGCTCTGCTCGCGGCGGAGCTGCCCGGCGAGGAACCGCCGCACGGTGGCCATGGTCCGCCCGCCGTCGTTGATCATCGAGGGCAGCACCACCTCCGGCTCGACCTCCATCAGCCCGCCGATCAGCGGGTTGCGGCGGATGGCGCGCAGCGCGCTCGCGAAGCCGAGCACCACCCGGTCCGCCACCGTTTCGGCGCCTCGGACGTCGGTGCGGAACCGGTCGAAGTACCGCCGGAACTCGCGGCGGACCACCTGCTCCACCAGCGCGTCCTTGGTGGTGAACCGGCGGTAGACGGTGATCCGGGAGACCCCCGCGCGGCGCGCCACGTCCTCCATCGTGGACCGCCGCAGGCCCAGCCGGCAGAACTGCTCGTAGGCCGCGTCCAGGACGCGCGCGGTGGCTTCGTCGGTGTCCTCGGCGCTGTCCATGGCCTCGGTGAACGCGCGCTCCAGCAGTGATTCGGAGTCCTGCGGCGTCATGGGATCGGACATTACAGGTTCCACGGTGGCCTCCCGCCACGTTCGGGACCGGTCCCCGTCGCCGGACGGCGTCGGCGAGCGGTCGATCGCCGCCGGTCGCGGATGTGGTGCACCTGGGCTGAGCGCTTGCTCCTTTCGCCGGATCTCCAGGTCTGGATGCCGTCCGCTGGTCGGGGTATTCGCGATTCAAGCCTGGCGTCGGCGATCGTCTTGTGCTTCTCTGTGAAACACGGTGTCGGTTCGTGTATCACCGTATCAACCGGCTCTTCGCGAACTCAAGGAGGAGTTCAGGGCATGGATGGGCTCAGCAGACGCAAGGTATTGGCCTCGGGTGCGGCGTTGGGAGCACTGGGCGCACTGAGCGGGGCGTCGCCGGCGATGGCCTGGACGTGGTCGCCGAGCGGTTCCATCGCGGGAACCGGAGCGGGGGCCGATCCGAGGTGGGTGTGGGACGACGAACCCGACTCGCTGGTCGCCTCGCTGCTCGACCGCGGCGACGTGCCCGACGTCAACCGGCTGTTGTGGAACTGGACGCGCAACGACCACGAGCTGCCGCAGGAGCTGCCCCAGGACCTGCGGGCGTTCATGGCGCGAGCGCGCCGCCTCCCGGACTGGGCGGACCAGCGGAAGCTGGAGCTCGCGGCCGAGTTCAACAAGTCCAGGGGTCTCTACCTCAACCTGCTCAACGGGGTCGGCGGCGGCATGTTGAGCACCGCCATCCCGAAGGAGGCTCGCGCCGTCTACTACTCCAAGGGCGGCGCCGACATGGAGGACCGCGTCGCCAAGACGAGCATCCTCGGCTTCGCCGTCGGCGAGCCCAACGCCTACCGGCCCGACGGGTCCGTCGTGGTGGAGTCGGTCAAGACCCGGCTGGTGCACTCGGCCGTGCGGCACCTGCTGCAGAGCTCGCCGGGCTGGTCGCAGACCAGCGGCGGGCAGCGGATCCCGATCAGCCAGGAGGACATGCTGGTCACCTGGCACACCCTGCCGACCTTCGCGATGCGCCGGATGCTCGACTGGGAGGTGCCGATCACGCGGGCGGAGTCCGACGCGTACCTGCACCTGTGGCAGGTGACCGCCTACCTGCTCGGCATCCGCGAGGAGTACATCCCCGCGACCTGGGCCGCCGCCGAACGCCAGTCCGACCTGATCCTCGGCCGGAACATGGGGCCCACGCCCGAAGGCGTGGAGCTCACCGACGTCCTGCTGGGGCAGCTCGCCGAGCAGACGAGCCCGCCCCTCGGCGTGACCAGGCCGCTGTGCAACGCGCTCGCCCGCTACCTGGGCGGTGACGAGGTCGCGGCCTGGGACGCCATCCCCCGGGAGCCGGTGTGGGATCCGCTGATCAAGGAGGCCTGGCCGCTGCTGGTGAAGTTCCGGGAGAACCTCGTTCCGCTGCCCGCGGTGCCGGAGGTCGCCTGGACCCTCGACGAGGCCGCTCGGCAGTACATCCTCTTCTACCTCACCAAGGGCGAGGAAACGAAGATCGAGATCCCGACCGCGAACCGGCCCGGCTGAACCCCGGTCCCTCCCCGGCTCGATCGCGAGACCGCCCGGACGGCGCGTTCCCGTGCCCCGGCAGAACCTCCCCGACGCAGATTTCGAAGTCGATCCTCGATCCGCGGAACTCAAGGAGGAGTTCAGGATGAGCGAACTCAGCAGGAGAAAGTTGTTGGCCACCGGAGGTGCGCTGGGCGCGCTGGGCGCGCTCGGCACCGCCTCCCCGGCGATGGCGTGGACCTGGTCGCCCGGCGGCTCGGTGCTGGGCACGGGCACCGGCGCCGACCCGAGGTGGGTGTGGGACGAGGTGGCCGACCAGCTCGTCGGCTCGCTGCTCGAACGGGGCGAAGTGCCCCGCGTGAACGAGCTGCTGCGCCAGTGGACGAAGAACGCCCAAGAGCTGCCGGAAGGACTGCCCCCGGAGCTGCGGGACTTCATCGAGGAGGCCCGGCGGCTGCCCGCCTGGGCGGACCAGGGCAAGCTCGACCTCGCCTACACGTTCAACGAGAAGCGCGGCCTCTACCTCGGCGTCCTGTACGGCATGGCCAGCGGGATGATGAGCACCGTCATCCCCAAGGAGGCGCGCGCGGTCTACCACTCCTACGGCGGCTCCGACATGAAGGACCGCATCACCAAGACCGCCAAGCTCGGCTACGACATCGGCACCCCGAAGGCGTTCCAGCCGGACGGCGAGATGATCGTGACCTGCGTGAAGACCAGGCTCACGCACGCCGGCGTGCGCAACCTGCTGCCGCAGTCGCCGCACTGGAGCGACGTCGCGCCCGAGGACATCCCGATCAGCCAGGCCGACATGATGGTCACCTGGCACAGCCTCGCCACGACCGTGAACCGGAAGATGGTCGAGTGGGGAGTGCCGATCCCGCCCGAGGAATCCGAGGCGTACCTGCACTCGTGGCAGATGAGCGCGCACATGCTCGGGATCGCCGACGAGTACATCCCGGCGAGCTGGGACGAGGCCAACGCGCAGGCCGACCAGGTCCTCACGCCGATCTTGGCGCCGACCGCCGAAGGGGTCAACCTCGCCGACATCCTGATGGACTTCGGCAAGGAGATCGACGGCAGCATCCTCAGCAGGCCGGTCATCGGCGCGCTGACCCGCTTCATGCTCGGCGACCAGGTCGCCGAGTGGCTGATGATCCCGGAGGAACCGATCTGGGATCCGCTGCTGGCCAACCTGTGGGATCCGTTCATCGCCGTGCGCGAAGGACTGCTCGACGTGTTCCCCGGTACGCAGCAGGCCTACTGGGCGTTCGACGAGGTCCTCCGCCAGGCGGTGCTGCTGTTCCTGTCCCGCGGGGACTACCCGATCAGCATCTCGATCCCCACCGGGAACCGGCCATCCTGAGCCTGCGCAGGACGTTGTTGAGGTGGGGCGTGGAACGCCCGCCGGTGCGACCGCGCGGGCGCACCGGGACACCGTGGAAGCGCGTGATCGCTCGGGCGGACCGCAATCCGGGAACGGGATCGATGTCGGCGGCGGACGTCGCGGCACCGATCCCACCCCGGTGCCCCTGCGGCGAGTGGTGCTCGAACCGGCCGGAAGTGGGAGAGATCGATGACCGGCAGTGAACCCCGCTCGGAACGCGATGCGCACGTCCTCGGGCGGCGGCGGTTCTTCGGGTACCTGGTGGCGGCCCCGACGCTGGTGGCCGCCGCGGAACTGGGCGTCCCGGAACCGGGCGCCGCGACCCCGGCGGCGGGGGTGCCGTCGCCGGGCCTGGCCGAGTTCTTCGACGCCAACGACCTGATGACCGCGGCGGCCCGCCCGACCTCGCACCTGATCGCGGTCGCCGTGAACGCGGACGGCACGGTCTCGTTCGCGCTGCCGAGGGCCGAAACGGGGCAGGGCATCACGACCTCCACCGCGATGCTCATCGCCGAGGAACTGCGGCTGCCGGTGGACCGGGTGCGGGTCACGCTCGCCGACGCCCGCCCGGAGCTGGTGTTCAACCAGCTCACCGGCGGTTCCAACACCACGATCGCGACCTACCTGCCGGTGCGGATCGCCGCCGCGCTGGCGCGGGACGGCTTGCTGGCCGCCGCCGCGGTCGAATTCGGGGCCACGGCGGGGGAACTGGACTTGCGCGGCGGCGTCATCACCTCGCCCTCCGGGGCCCGCCTCGGGATCGGCGAGCTCGCCGGGAAGGCCGCGAGCACCCGGACGCGGCGGGCCGAGGTGGAGCTCACCCCGCGCCACGAGCACACCGTCATCGGCACCCCGCACAACCGGATCGACGGGCTCGCCGCCGTCACGGGGCGCAAGGCGTTCGCGATGGACCTGGCCGTGCCCGGTGCCGCACCGGCGATGGTCTGCCGTCCGCCGACCATCAACGGCGAGGTCCGCGCCGCGACCAACCTCGCCGAGGTGCGCGCCATGCCCGGCGTCACCGACGTCGTCGTGATCTCCACCGGGGTGGCGGTGCGGGCCGAGACCTTCGGCCAGTGCATCGACGCGGTGCGGGCGCTGGAGGTGACGTGGGAACCCGGCTCGGCGGCGGGGAAATCGGACGAGACCGTGCTCGCGGACCTGCGCGCGGCCGAACTCCCCATCGGACCGCGACCACCGGTGGAGGTGGTGGAGGAGGAGTTCACCTTCCACTTCCGCAGCAACAGCGCGCTGGAACCGAACTGCGCCGTCGCCGACGTGCGGGCCGAGGGCGCCGAGATCTGGTCGAGCCTGAAATCCCCGATCCTCGCCCAGCAGACCATCGCCGCCGACCTGCGCCTGCCCGTGTCGGCGGTGCGGGTGCACGTCACCGAGGGCGGCGGCTCGTTCGGGCGCAAGCTGTTCTTCGACGGAGCGCGGGAGGCCGCGGAGATCTCCCGTGCGTTGGGCAAGCCCGTCAAGCTGATGTGGCACCGCGCCGACGACTCCCGGCAGGGCCGCACCCACCCGATGGCGATCTCCCGCGTGCGGCTCGCGCACGTCGGCAACCGGGTCCTCGGCTACGACCAGCGGCACACCAGCGTGGCCACCGACTGGAGCCACGGGCTCGGCGAGATCATCACCGCCCTGGTCGGCGGGGCACCCGGCGGCGACATCGCGTTCTCCGAGGTGATGTTCCAGCTCAGCCAGTCCATGCCCTACGACTTCGGCCCCACCACGCAGCTGCTCGCCGAGACGGACGGGAGCTTCAACACCGGCAGCATGCGCAACGTCTACTCCCCGGACGTCACCTGCGGCCGGGAGCTCGTCGTCGACGGTCTCGCCGCGAAGCTGCACGCGGACCCGTACCGGTTGCGGCACGAGTTCCTGCAGGACGACCGGTCCCGCGCGGTGCTCGCGAAGGCCGCCGAAGTCGGCGACTGGGGGAGGCCGATGCCGCCCGGCACCGCCCAGGGCATCGCGTTCCACGCCGAGTACCGCTGCGCCACCGCCGCGCTGGTGGAGATCGACTGCACCCCGGAGACGGTCGAGCGGCCCATCCGGGACGGCGTGGCGGGGCCGCGGGTCACCAAGGTCGTCTTCGTCGTCGACGCCGGGCTGGTCGTGAACCCCCGAGGGCTCGAAGCGCAGCTCATGGGCGGAGCCATGGACGGCATCGCGCTGGCCCTGACCGCCGGGCTGCACCTGCGCGACGGGTACTTCCTCGAAGCCAGCTGGGACGACTACTCCTACACGAGGCAGTGGAACGTCCCGCCGGAGCTGCAGGTCGTGATCATGCCCGACACCTCGGACGAGCCGGGCGGGGCGGGCGAACTCGCCGTCTCCGCGACGGTGGCGGCCGTCGCCTGCGCCTACGGGCGCGCCACCGGGAAGCGGCCCACCACCTTCCCGATCAACCACGGCACGCTCGCCTTCGACCCGAAGCCGACGGTGCCGCCGATCCCCGAATCACCGACCGACGGGCGCGACCACGCCCGCTGACCCCAGGAGAGATCCGTGCCCGAGCACACCTTCCGGCTCAACGGGGAGCAGGTCACCGTCGAGGTGGCCGCGGACGTGCGCCTGCTGTGGGTCCTGCGCGACCTGCTCGGCGTCACCGGCCCGAAGTACGGCTGCGGCATCAACGTCTGCAAGGCGTGCACCAGCCACCTCAACGGCGACGCCGTGAACCCCTGCGCCATCCCGATCGGCGACCTGGACGCCACCGACGAGGTCACCACCATCGAAGGGCTCCCGGCCACGGTGGACGCGGAACTGCACCCGATGCAGCGGGCGTGGCTCGACGGCGACGTCGTGCAGTGCGGCTACTGCCAACCCGGCCAGATCATGACCGCCGTGGCGCTGCTGCGGCGAGTCGCCGCCGAGGACCGCGAGGTCACCGAAGCCGATCTCGACGGCATCCGCAACATCTGCCGCTGCGGCACCTACCCGCGCATCCGCGCCGCGATCAGGGACGCGGCGCGCGACATGTGAGCCGCGATCAGGCCTTCCAGTCGTCGGCCACCGCCGAGATGAAGGCGCTGGAGTCCTTCGGCGGCAGGGCGACGCCGCAAACCCGCTCGAAGGCCGTCAGGTAGTCGCCGGTGTCGGCCGGTTTGTCCAGGAAGCGCGAGCCCGCGGCGTCGCCCACGTGCACCACCTGCGGGTCGGCGTCGTCCGGGAAGGAGAACACCGAGATCCGCTCGCCCATCAGCGGATGCCCGCCGTGCCCGAACGGCAGCACCTGGATCGTCACGTTGCGGCGGTAGCCCATCAGCACCAGGTGCTCCAGCTGCTGGCGCATCACCACCGGGCCGCCGACGGACCGGCGCAGCGCCGCCTCGTCGAGCACTGCCCACAGCTCCAGCGGCTCGTTGCCCAGCAGCCGCTGCTGGCGGGTCGTGGTGACGGTGAGCCGCTCCTGGCGGTCGGACTCACCGGGCACGTGCAGTTCGGTGTCGAACAGGGCCGCGCTGTACTCCGCGGTGTGCAGCAGCTCCGGGATGGGGTCGGCACCGAAGCAGCTCACCGCCTTCGCGGCGGTCTCCAGGCCGAGGTGCGTCTCGAAGCCGGGGCGCTGCGCGGTCGTCGGGTACCGCTGCCACCAGCCGCGCTCCTTGGAGCCCTGGGCGAGCTCGATCAGATCGGTGATCCGGTCGCCGCCGATGCCGTAGAACTCGGCCATCAACCGCACGTCGGAGGTGCGCACCGGCACCCGGCCCAGTTCGATCTGGCTGATCTTGCCCTGGGAGCAGTCCAGGTGGGCGGCCACCTCGCGGTGCGTGCGGCCCGCCTTCTCCCGGAGCTTGCGCAGTTCGCCGCCGAGGCGCCGGCGGTGCACGGTCGGACTGTTATGCACCCTCGACCTCCGAGCGGACGGTGTCGGGGCGCGCCTCATCGCTGCTGGTCACGTCCACGACGATCGCACACGGCATTCGAGTCATCGACTGGTGAGACCGAGTATTAATACGTCGGTTGCCGTATCGGGTCTGATCATTTCGGTTCCACGATCACTCGGCCACTCGCCGGAACCGGCCGCTGAGCTGCGCGAACACCCCCGGAACACGACGACGCCCGCCGGGATCTCCCAGCGGGCGTCGTCGCTCGATCAGGTCAACTCGTGGGCATGCTGCCCGTCACGGTGAACACGACCCGGCGGCCGACGGCGACCGCGTGGTCGGCGAACCGCTCGTAGAACCGGCCGAGCAGGGTGACGTCGACGGCGGCGGCCACCCCGTGCGACCAGTCGGGCCGCATCATCACGGTGAACAGGTGCCGGTGCAGGTCGTCCACGGCGTCGTCGGCGGCCTCGAGGTCGCGGGCGGCCTCGATGTCCCTGGAACGGATCACCGCGGCGGCGCGTCCGCACAGGTCCACGGCGACGCGCCCCATCTCGGCGAAGTACTCCTGCACCGGCTCGGGGAGCACGGGCTGCGGGTGCCTGCGGCGGGCCGTCTTCGCGACGTGCAGCGCCAGGTCGCCCATGCGCTCCAAGTCCTCGGCCGCGTGGATGGTGGAGATGACGGTGCGCAGGTCACCCGCGACGGGCGCCTGCAGGGCCAGCAGGCCGAAGGCCTGCTCCTCGGCACGTGCACGGGCCTCGTCGACGTGCACGTCCTCCTCGATGACCTGCTCGGCCAGAGTCAGATCGGCCTCCAGCAGCGCCTTCGTGGCACGCTCCATCGCCGTTCCGACCATGGTCGACATCGAGGCGAGCTCCTCGGCGAGATCGCCGAGCTGTTCCTGGTAGACCTCACGCATGCCGGTCACCTTACTTCCGGGAAGAATCGGACAAGACGCACGATGGTGAATCAGCGGTGAACGGACCATGATGGGCTCGTTCGAGTGGTATCGCAGGGCTCACCATCCGATCAGAGGTGCCCGCGCCTCGACAAGGCGGAAACGGAGCAAATCGGACACCGCCGGATGTCGGCTCAGCCGCACATGTCGGTTCCCGCGTTCACCGTCGAGAGGTCGCTCGGCATCTCCGGCTGCGCCCCGCCGGGCGCCTGCACCGCTCCGTCGAAGCCGGTGCCCAGCTCCAGCCGCAGCTCGTCGCCCGCCGCCGGGTCCTGCTCGGTCGTCGCGCCCGGGACCGAGGACGCCAGCAACCGGGCCGCCGCCGAGTTCGCCGCGCTGTGCCGCACGACCGTCCGCGAGCCCGGCCGCGCCAGCGTCTCCGAGCCGGACACCACGTAACCGGCCTTGCCGAGCTGATCCGCGGTGCGACCGGCCAAGCCGTCCTCACCTGAGGCGTTGACGACGCGCACCGGCACGTCGGAGGGCTTCGCCGTGGCCGCACCGGTGCCGAACGCGGCGGGAGCGGTCGACGCGGGCCCCGCGCCGCCCGCCGGCCCCGAGGCGGCGGGTTGCCGCTGCGCCACCGGGGCGTCCTCGATGATGGCGCGGAAGAGCCCGGCCGCGTCGGCCTGGTTGAGCTCCTCCATCCCCTCGTCGTTGGCGTAACCGGTGGTCGGCACCGTGATGAAGGTGATCTTGCCCGCGTCCATGCCCTGCATGGAGCGGCCCAGTTCGAGCAGCTGGTCGGTGCCGACGTTCTCGCCGAACGTGTTCGCCGCGACCGCGTCGACGAAGCCGCTGAGCTTCTGCGGATCCATCAGGACCTGGCCGGACATGGCCTTGCGCAGCAACGAGGACAGGAACAGCTGCTGGCGCTGCATCCGCCCGTAGTCCGAGGTCGGGTCGCCCTCCACGTAGCGGGCGCGCACATAGTTCAGCGCCTGCGTGCCGGTGAGGGTCTGCGGGCCCGCGTTCGGCAGCACCACGCCGAGCTTGCGGTCCACGATCGGGATGTTCGAGCAGATGTCCACGCCGTGCATCGCGTCGACCATGGACTTGAAGCCCTGGAAGTCGATGCCGAGGAAGTTCGTCACCGACAGGCCGGACAGCTGCTGCACGACCTTGGTGGTGCACTTCGGCCCACCGACCGCGTAGGCCTCGTTCAGCTTCGTCGCCGGACGCGCCGGGACCTGCTCGCCGGTGTACTCGCCGGTGTCGGGGTTCCAGCGCTCGCAGCTCGGGATGTCGACCTGCAGGTCGCGCGGGAAGGAGACGACGAGCACGCGGCTCCGGTCCGCCGGGATGTGCGCGATCATCGTCGAGTCGGCGCGCGCGCCGGGCTCGTCGGTGGTGTCGCCGACACCGTCCGCGGCGGTCGAGCCCGCGCGGGTGTCGGAGCCCAGCAGCAGGAAGTTGCGGTCGCCGGACTGCTTCGAGATGTCCTTGATGGACGACGAGTTCGGGTCGAGCGCCGCGATGTCCTTGAACTTCGCGTCCACCCACGCCTTCGCGCTCCAGCCGATCCCGGTCGCCACGAAGATCGTCAGCGCGGCGGCCACCGCGAGCGCCTTGAGGATGCGGATGGTGCGGCGCTTGCGCTGCTCCTTCTTCCAGTCCATCCGGGAGGCGCCCGCCTCGCGGCCCTCGACGAAGTCGAACGGCATGTCGCGGCCCAGTTCGGGTTCCTTGCGCATGCCGAACAGCCACGAGTACTTCTTGCGCCGCGCGTCCTCCTCCACGGCGATCTGGTCGTGCACCGCGGAGAACCGGGCCAGCGTCGCGTCGATCTGGCGGATCTCGTCGCTGTCGCCGCTCGCGTCGTCCTCGTCGGCGTCGTCACCGGTGACCGGTGCGACGACGGCGGTCTCGTCCGCGGCCTTGTCGGGCCGCGAGCTCTTGTCGGGCCGGGCCGCCTTGTCGGGACGTCCGGGCTTGGCCCCGGGAGCGCGGGTGACCTTGGTGCCTTCGCCCGCGGCGGGTTCCGGTTCGGCGGGCACGGCGGGGACCACCGCGGTCGCCTCGGGATCTTCGGACGGGGCCGACGCCGGACGCGCGGGACCGGGCCGTCCCGGACGGCCGGGCCGCCCCTGGGGCTGGCGTTCGCCCTCGTTGGCCGGTGCCTCCCGGCGCCTGGGCGGAGCCTCGGGCTCCGCGGCCGGTTCCCCGGCGAGCGCCTGCGTGATGTGGGTGGCCTCGGCGTCCTGAGCGGCTCCCAGCGCGCCTGCGGCGGCCTGCGGCGGGGACGACGGGCGGCGGCGCTGCTGCGGCTCCTGCGGCGGACGCGGCTGGCGTCCAGGAGCGGGCTGCCTGCCGGTCTGCGGGTGACCGGGCCGACCGGGCGGACGGGCCTCGCCCTGGTCCGCCGGTGGCTCGGCGGCCCGGCGTCCACCGGGCCGCGGTTCTTGCGGAGCGGCAGGTGCGTGCGGAGCGGGCGCCCGGTTCTGCGGCCCGGCGGGGCCTTGCTGGCCGGGTCCTTGCTGCGGTCGAGCCGGTGCCGACCACTCCTGCGCCTGCCGATCTTGCGGCGCGGGCGGTTGCACCGGACCCTGCGGAGCCGCGGGCGGCTGCTGGGGGCGCTGCGGAGCCTGCCGGTTCGGCGGCGCGGGCTGCTGGGTGCCGAGCGGCTCGGAGTGCCTGCCCTCGCCGGGAGGGCGGGTCGGTGCGGCGGGCCGGGTGCGCCCGGTCGGGGGCCGGGAGGCCGACTCCGGCGGGGTCCAGTCGGACCGGCGTTCGGCGGGCTGACCGCTGCGGGTGGAACGTCCGCGGGACGGTGCCTGCGCCGACGCCTGCGGGGCGTGGTGCGAACCGGGCGACTCGGTGCCGCCCTGCGGGCTCGCCGGCGGCTGCTGCGCCGGGGGTTGCTGCGCGGAGGACTGCGGGGGCTCGGGGCGAGCGCGACGCCCGCCGCCGTTCGGCGTTTCGGGCTCGGCGGCTCGGCGGTGCGAGCCGGTGCCCGCGCCGGGCGCCTTGCCGTGCTTGGAGAGCAGGTCGAACACCCGCGTACCGCCGGTGCCGTCGTCACCTAATGCGCGACGGCGGCGCCCGGACTGCTGGTCGGGGGCGTTGTCCTCGTCCGGGCCCCCGTCTTGGTGGGGACTGTGGTGCCCGTGCTGGCCATGCCGGGGGTCCTGCGGCACCCGTGTTCCCTCCCCACCGTCGAAGTCGATGGTGTCGTCGTTCGGTATGGGCGTCAGCGGTCGACTCCCCGAAGTCCTATCGCTCAACGCTCCCGAGATAGTACGGCTGATCGCCCGAACTGACGATAGTGGGCGACAATTTCTTCACAATCAGTGCACGATTCACTGAGATTGTGCGCCGTATCGGCCAACTGTGTTACGCCACCTGACCGGCGTGGACACCCAAAGTAGGTACGACCGGTTCCCGGGTGATCGCTCTCAGTAGCCGAGCAATCTGGCCCCGGTTCGGCGCTCGGCGGCGAGCCCGGCGATGTGGACTTCGCTGGCGGAGCGGTAGGCGACCGCGTTGCGCCCGGACTGCTTCGCCGCGTAAAGCAGGGCGTCCGCGCCGATGAGCTGCTGCTCGGCGGTGGCGGTGGGCGAGGTCTGCTGGCCCGTGTCGGGTTCGTGCGCCATCCCGATGCTCACGGTGACGCGCAGTCCCGGAGCGAGTTGTGACCAAGGGAACCGTTCGATGCGGATCCGGGCCGCTTCGCACACGGCGACGGCGCGGGCGGCGTCGATGGTGGGCAGCACGAGCACGAACTCCTCGCCGCCGTAGCGGGCGCAGAACGAGCCGGACGGCAGCGCCTCCTGCAGCAGCTCGACGACGCGTTGCAGCACGCGGTCGCCGAGCAGGTGCCCGTAGGTGTCGTTGACCTGCTTGAACCAGTCCAGGTCGACGAGCCCGACGGCGAGCCCGCCCGCGCTGTCCACGGCGAGCAGGTCGGCGAGGCGTTCGTCGAGGTACCGCCGGTTGTAGCTGGCGGTGAGGCTGTCGCGCAGGCTCTGCTCGCGGGCTTCCGCGTGCTCGCGCCGGAGCCGGTTCACCTCGTGCCGCAGCTGTTCCGGAACGCGCGGGGTGTCCTGCGTGGAGAGCAGGTCCAGCGCGGAGCGCAGGTGGTGGTAGGCCTGCCGCCACTGGCCCCGGGAGGCGAGCAGTGCCGCGATCGACTCGTGCAGTTCCACCATGCCGCCCTCGTTGGCGAGCTCGTGGCGCGTGCGTCGAGGCCCGAGATCCGGCGGTGGCGCCGGCGCGGGGCACAACGAACGCGCGACGTCCTCGCGCAGAGGTTCGGGTCCGGCGACACCGTCGCGCAATCCGGTCATCGCTGTCACCTCCCGTCCGTGGTGTCGTCGGCTCCGGCGGGTCGCTTGAGGCGCCGGGACGCGCGTACTGCGGAATTCGCTCATCCGGCTTACCTGTCCTTGCTCCGAATTGGTGAGTGCGTCTCACGTAGCCGGACTGCCTTGGTGTGTACCGGGCCGGGAGATCGGGTGGAAGCGAATCGACGTGTCCCCACCCGCACGGACGAATCGATCACGCCGTGTTCCACATCACTGCTGGGCAAAGCGCCGCTCTCCGCTCGTGTCATGAGCCGCTGCCGTTGGGGCAGGGCGCGAATCCGTGCACTCGGCCGTCGAGGAGCACGAGGTGCTGCGATCCGATCTGCCTGCCGGTGATCGTGCCCTCGTGACGGACCGTTACTTCCACGCCGATCACCCACACTTCACCGCGCGGCGGCCCGGTCTCGTCCGGCGAGTAGGCCGGGTCGGGCCGCAGCGTGCTCAGCGCCGGGTCGAGTTCCACGGTGAGCCCGTCGAGTTCGCAGGTCCGGTCCGCGTAGTCGGGGTGCTGGGTCCGGCCGAAGAAGTCCTGCTGGGCGAGCGGCCCTTGCCGCGCGGTGGCGTTGTTCGCGGCGAAGTACTCGCGGACCTGCTGTTCCCGCGGAGGTACGCCGGGCATGGCGGAGCATCCCGCGAGCGCGCACGCCGCGAGGCACAGGAGTGCGGTCCGCATCGCCCGGTCAGCCGCCGCTGTGATCGATCTCAGCCCCCGCCGGGACGCATCTGTCCTCGGGGTCGTCGAGCCAGCCTTCCGGCAGCACGACCTTCCCCGCGGAGCCCTGCCGCCCGCGCGGACCTTCGGCGTCGGCGGGGAACGGCACGTCCGGGTCGAGCCCCGCCAGCAGGTCGTCGAGTTCGGCGAGGCTGGACACGAGCCCGAACCGGTGCCGCAGATCGGAACCGACCGGGAAGCCGCGCAGGTACTGCGCCATGTGCTTGCGCAGGTCCCGCACGCCCTTCTGCTCGCCCATGTGCTCGCTGAGCAGCTCGCCGTGCCTGCGCAGCACCCGCCGGACCTCGCCGAGGTTCGGACCGGCCGGGATCTCCCGCCCCGCGAACGCCGCCTGCAGGTCGCGGAACAGCCACGGCCGCCCGAGGCAGCCCCGCCCGACGACGACGCCGTCGCACCCGGTCTCGGCCATCATCCGCAGCGCGTCGTCGGCGCTGAAGATGTCGCCGTTGCCCAGCACCGGGATGCCGCGAACGGTCTCCTTGAGCCGGGTGATCGTGGACCAGTCGGCCGTGCCGGAGTAGCGCTGCGCGGCGGTGCGCGCGTGCAGCGCCACGGCGGAGGCGCCGGCCTGCTCGGCGATCCGCCCCGCGTCGAGGTAGGTGAGGTGTTCGTCGTCGATGCCGATGCGGAACTTCACGGTCACCGGGATGCCCGCAGGTTCGGCGGCCCGCACGGCGGCGGTGACGATGTCCTCGAACAGCCGCCGCTTGTACGGCAGCGCCGAGCCCCCGCCCTTGCGGGTGACCTTCGGAACGGGACAGCCGAAGTTCATGTCGACGTGATCGGCGAGGTCCTCGTCCACGATCATCCGCACGGCCTGGCCCATGGTCACCGGATCGACGCCGTAGAGCTGCATCGAACGAGGCCGTTCATCGGCGTCGAACGTGATCATCTGCATGGTCTGCGGATGCCGCTCCACCAACGCCCGGCTCGTGATCATCTCGCAGACGTAGAGCCCCGCGCCGTACTCCCGGCACAACCTGCGGAACGCTACGTTCGTGATCCCGGCCATGGGAGCGAGCACCACGGGCGGATCCACGGCGTACGGCCCGATCCGCAGCCCATGCTGAGGCGGGCGTTCAGCGGTCGGCACCATCGAATCGAGCACGGTCACGCGGACCATTGTCCCTGACGCCGCAGTCGACCTTGCAGTCCCGGTTCGAGGCCCGCGATGTGATCACCGCGGCGGCATCGCCCCCGCGGCGCGGCGCCGCTGCCCTGCTAACACCGCGCCCCACCGACTTCGGCCCACCGTCACACGAGATGACCACGCCCTTGTAGGCTGCCCCTGCGGGGCGTTAGCTCAACTGGCAGAGCAACGGACTTTTAATCCGTGGGTTCTGGGTTCGATCCCCAGGCGCCCCACCATCCCGCCTGGTCAGGGACTTGGAGAATCTCGCTACCGAGCCCGGTTGCCAACTAATTGCCAACTTCGCCGGTTTGCCCGTCGGAGTCCACGAACGCCAGCGCGTCAGCGCTCGCGCGAGACTGCTGGCCCCTGCCGAAGTAGACATCCTGGGTCATCGACACTCGGGAGTGGCCGAGCAGGTCGGCCACCTGGCGGGCGGTGAGCCCTGCCTCATCGAGCAGTGTCGCCACGGTCTTGCGCATGGTGTGGAAGGTGACCCACTCGTAGCCCGCACGCTTGCGGAACGGGATCCAGGTCCGGTTGCCGACGTTCGACGAGTTGAGGTAGCCGCCCTGGGTGTTGACGAAGATGGGCTTCGCCGGGTCGACGTCGCCGAGCTGTTCGGCTCGTTCCGAGAGCATCCGCACGGCCCAGTCCGGCAACGCGATGTCGCGAGCCGAGCCGTCGCTCTTGCCGTCGTTGCGGCGCGTGCCCTGACCACGTGCCCGGATCAGGTTGCCGCTCATCCGCAGCTTCTTGGCCGCCGGGTCGAAGTCCTCCCAGTGGGCTCCGAGAGCTTCGCCGATGCGTTCGCCGGTGGCGATGAAGAACCGCACCAGGTCAGGCAGGTCGCGCCGCTTCGCTTCCTCATCGGCGTCGAGCTTGCCCAGCAGGTCGCGGAGTTCATCCTTGGTCAACGCGCGGGGCTTCTTGCGCTTGACCTTGGCGCGGCGCTCGCTCAAGGCAGCGATCCCCTTCGCCGGGTTCTGCTCCACGGCGCCGGCCTGGATAGCGAAGGCCATGATGTTGCTGATCACGGCCTTGACGAGCTTAGCCAAGGTCAGGCTGTTGGCCTTGAGCTTGCGCTGACACAGGTTGCTGACCGCTGGTGTCTTCACCTCGAACAGCCGGAAGTTCTGGAACTCGGGCTTGACGTGGTTTGCGTAGACGTTCTCGTAGGTGTCCAGCGTGGTCAGCGAGTAGATGCCGTTCTCAGCGTCGTCGCGGAACTGAGTCAGCCACTGCGCGGCGGCTTCACCGAACGGGGAAGACGCGGTCAGGTCGGCACCGGGAGCCGCCGGTGGAGCGAGGTTGTTGACCGCGTCCCGGACCGCTTGCTTCGCCTTTTCCTTGGTCTTTCCCCGGCGGCGAACGTCCACATAGCTGCCGTCCTCGCGCCGGTACCAGGCCCGAGCTGAATAGGACTTGCCGACCGGTTTGACCGTGATCTCTCCCATGCTGCCCAGCGGCAGCGGAAGCCGACCGGACATCAGATCACCCCCTCGGGTTGTGCGTCGAACCAGGCTTCGACGTCTTCGGGCCGGTAGCGGACGTGCTTGCCGACTCGCTTGCCGGTGGGTCCGGTTCCTCGGGTGCGCCATTGGTAGACGGTGCCGACCGGGACGCCGAAGTAGTCGGCCACGTCCTGCGGTCCCCAGAGTTTCTGCATCGGGATCAGTCCTTTCGTTCGGTGGAGTGCCGGTGTTTGCGGGTGTCGCGTCGTCGTTGGGCGATGCCTTCGGCGATGTCGCGTTCCTCTGGGGTGCGGTGTCCGACTGAGGTCATGTCCCAGTGGTTGACCACGGTTACCGACTCTTCGGTGACGCCGAGTTCGTCCAGGGCGGCTTCGAGGCGGAAGCGCTGCCGGTCGCCACGGATCTGCTTGAACGTCGTGGAGTAGGCCTTGCTCTTGGACAGGAAGTGGCCGCGGAAGGCGAGCATGTGGCACCAGCGCCGCAGGTTGAGGTGATCCAGCTCCGGGCGGTCGCCGAGTGCCCAGGCGGTGCGCATGAGCTGCTTGTAGTGCTCGTTGATCCGCAACTGTTCGATGTGGGCATCGGAGCGGATCGGCCGGTCGGCCGCTTCGGACTTGCCGGTGCCTTTGGTGGCGTACTTCGCGACGTAGGAGGACAGGCGGTCGTCGGTGATCTCGCCGTCGCCGTCCTCGAAGTCCGGGGCGTTCGCGGCCTTGATGGTGCGGACGTCGATCTGACGGCCCCACGCCAGTTCTCGCGCCTGGCCGTCGATCTCCGGTGTCGTGATCTGGACCTGCGCGTGCGCCGCACGGATGGCATCGCCCAGCAGGTCCGGAGTCGCCCACGCCGGTGCCTGGTCGGTGGCGCCGTTGGGTCCGTCGAGGCGGATCACGGCGTGGAAGTGGATCGCTCCGCGTCGCTGGTATTCGGCGACCTTGGCGTAGGAGAGCCGGGCGTGGTCGGCGAAGTCGCGGACGCGGATTCCGGCGGCTTTAGCGAGGTGGCGGCGTAGAGCGATGACGAATCGGTGCCAGAGCTGTCCGGCGTGTGCGTTGAACAGGACGTGCCCGGTGTAGTCGTACCGAGTCGGGAACCGAGGCTGCCCGTCGTCACGGACCGGGCCGAACGAGGGCGCGGTGAGGGTGAGGAACACCCTCGGGCGTTCGGTGACGTGCTCGGGGACGCCTTTGGTTCCGCCGGACAGGCCCGCGCGGAGGAGGTGGAAGGCGTCGGCGGCGTAGCGGTCGGAGCAGGCGGCACAGACCGATTCGCGGCGGTTTCCGCAGGGCACCATCACGTGCCCGCCTTTGTGCGCGAGGACCTGACTGGTGGCGGTGTCGGTGACGGTCCAGGCGCCGGTCATGCGGACGGGGTGGGTGCATCCGCCGGTGGCTTCGACCTGTTCACGCCAGCGGCCGTAATCGGTGCTGTGGAGTCGTCGTTGGTAGCGGTCCACGACCGCCGGATCAGTGCGCACCATCTGGTGTGTTCCCTTTCGAACATGACGAAGGCGGAGCACCACCGATGTCGTTCGGTGGTGGTGCTCCGCCTTCGTGTGGTTGTGCTTATTCAGTTGTGGCAACGGTTTTTCGGTCAGGTGGCGATGAGATCGGCGTGGATGGCGGTGGCCATCGCGTCCGGGACCTTCACCACCTGTTGCACGTCCGCCGGAGCGAACCCACGGCCCTCTTCAGCCGCCTGATCCCGAGCACGCTTGAGCGCGTCGACAACGTGCGAGGGCAGACGCGGGCCACGCTTCACCGGCTCAGCCGGGACTACCGGAGGCATCGGCGTGGGTGCTTCCGGCGCGGTGGGAGCCGGGGCCGGCTGCGGGACTACTTCCCTGGTTTCCGCAGGTGAGTCATGCCCTGCTGCGTCGGCGTAGCCCTGCATCACGACTTGCCGTGACCGGGCCTGAATCACCGGGATCACCTCGGCCAGGCCGTAGACGACCACCGGAATGATCAGGTGCACCGCCAGCGACCCGAGCTGAAACCGGGTTGGATCGAGCTGCGGGATCACATTCATGAACAACGTCGTGCCGAGTAGGACCCGCTTGATCCGCGTCCACCAATGGTGACCCGGCTCAACGCCGTGGGACAAGATGACGGCTTCGAAGTTGAGCAGCAGGATCAGCAGCCCGGCGAACATCGGTTCCACCGTCCAGGCCGCCCACCACACCGGGTCACCAGACGTGGCGTCACCGGCGAGGAACGCCTGAACCCCGGTAGTGGTGAACGAGAGGCCGAGAGCGAGGAAGAACCACAGCCCGGCCACGGTGCGCCGCCGGGTGCGTTCCATCGCGACAGCGATCAAATCGGGATCGAGGGACAGGGGACGCAGCCGTTTGGACTCGGCGATGCGTGCCCCTAGCCGCTCCACTCGCCGGGTTTTCCCGGCGTCCTGGTCGGTGTTCTTGCGGAACGGCCACATCGCCCGTCCCTCCCTTCCTATTCCTCGGTTGTGGTGGTGATCAGGGCTTTGACGCCTTGCACGATCAGCGCCAGGACGAGCAGCACCAGGAGCCCGGCGGCAGGACCGGCCAGCGCCCACACCAGCGCCACCAGGCCCACAGCCAGCAGCCCGGCCAGGGCCAGCGCGGCTAACGAACCCAGGGTCAAATGCACGTGGAACATGGCAAATCTCCTTAGACAGAAGGAAAAAACGGAACTTCGGATTCAGGCGGCGTCGTGGTCTTCGTCGTCGCCGTCGAAGGAGTCGATGTGTTCGATGTCGGCTTCGGTGATCTCCGCGATCGCGGTGCGCCGGGGCGCCGGGCGTCGCTCGGTACGGCGGATCGGGGTGACCGTGCAGTAGGTGACCAGGGCGGCGATGTCGTCGTCGCTGGTGAACGCGGCGCGCACGCGGAGGGGTTCGCGGCGGCCGTCGTGTTTGACGTAGCCGGCGCCGGGCATGATCTCCGGAATCTGATCCGCGAGTGCCCCGCGGTCGCGGACGCCTTCGCCCAAGGTCATGTCGACGTACGAGGCTTCGTCGAGGCGTAGGGCGATCTTGGTGGGGAACAGGCCCCGCATCGGCACGTTGTCCTTATGCGGCTCCTGCACCGCCCCCACCACCCGGCCCAGCACCGCCCGGTACTGCGTCAGAGCCTTGCCCAGCAGCGGTTCGAACTCACGGGCAATGTCACGCGTGCAGTACTGCGTCATCGCAGCCAGCTCATCCACGATCAACACATCCATCGGCGTCTCGACCGACGCCGTCGCGGTCCGGATTCCTCGGCGGCCGAGGTCTTCCTTCCGCGCGTCCAAGGTCTTGACGTACTCGCGCATGAGTTCCAGGCCGGTTTCGTCGCTGTCGGCGAACCGGTGGAACATCTCCCGCCCGGCCCCGAACTCCATGCCGCCCTTGGGGTCGATCACCCACAACCGCACCGACCCCGCCCGGATCAACGGCGCCAACTGCCTGATCAAGCCCCACAACCACGAGCCCTTCCCCGAACCGGTGGCTCCGGCCAACAGGATGTGCAGGCCGCCCAAGAGATCGAGGGCGAAGTCTCGGCCGTACTCCGTCCGCCCGATCACCAGGCGACCCAGATCCACCGACTCAACCGACTCCGGCAACGCAGGCAGCGGGACGGGCATCTCATCGAACGGTTCGCGGCGCTGGAAATCCAGACTGATCACACCCGGCTTCAGCGTGCGCACCGTCGCCCGACGAGCCCGGTAGGCGTTGGCGAGGCGTTCCAGGACGGCTTCGAAGTCGCCGGGTTCCTGGGTCTTGACCATGCGAATCCGCACGTGGTCCCAGCACCACGACGACGACACCCGCACCACCTTCGGCGCCCACGACCGCCCCCGATGATCAGTGACCACGAGACCCGCGCGATAGGCGAGGTCGAACCACTGACGCTGATAGACCGCCCACCGTCTCCACCACGCCCGCAACAACCGCCCCGCGAACCGATCGAACGTCGGACGATCCAACAAGCACCAGGAGGCACCGGCCACCACAGCGACACCGGCGGCACTGAGCACTACGAGGTAGCCCAGCCACACCACCGATGCCCCCAGCACGACCGTGCTCGTCATGGAACGCGGATGCCGAGCCACCCACTTCCCCGCTGCCCGTGCCGGAGTCGTTCCGACTGCTACCCGTGTGTCCGTCATAATCTGCTCCCCGGAAACGAAAACGGGGCGCCGGACTCCGATGTGGAATCCGGCACCCCGGTGCCGATGTGTTCTGTTCTGCTGGTCTAGCTGCGTCGTTCGGCCATCTCCAACTGGGCGATGACCTCACCGACAGCGGTTTTCACCGCCTTCAGTTCGGAAGCGACTTCTTTCGGTGTCCCGAATTTGCGCAGGACGCGGTTCATCGCGGCCATCGAGGAATCGATCCGCCGCACCGTCCCGTACACACTCTCGCCCCGTGTCATCACTTGTATCCCTTCGCCACCACGGCACCACCGTGCTCAGCCAGCGCGTCCCGCAACCGCGTCAACGCCACCTGCGCCTGCTGCGCCTGGTCCTCGATATCCGCGAACCGACGGGCGTCGACGATGTCGTCTTCCAGGAACGCCACCCGGCCCAAGTCCTGGTCCAGCTCATCCACGAACCGCGCCAACACCTCCAGACGCGTCACCGCCGCCGACGCCGGACCCACCCGCTTCAACGCCTGCTCCATCGCCATCAACAACCACCCCTTCCTTTCTCGTCACTCGCCGTTGTCGGCGAGATGCCACCGGCCACCCACGCAGCCGGAACCGTGAAACCAGAAATCCCGATCAGAACGAACCCGCATCATCTGGTCCTTTCGACATGGACAAGGCCATGAAGACCCCCGAACCGCCATTGAAAACCGGCGACTCGGGGACCAACAAAGCCCTACCGGCACGCGCATTCGTGCCGGAAAAAGGCATAGATCGGCCCACTATGGAATTCACTAAAGAACAAGCAGCCCACGAAAACGGCTTGAAAAATGCTTTAGATAAAGACCGTCACACCCAGCGGGGCGGAGATCAGACCAGCGGGGTCACGCCCGCCGCGCGGTACGCAAGCCCGGAGGCGTAGCGGCCGTTGCGCTCGGTCTGCCACGGCGACACCGTCGCGTCGATCAACTGCACGTACGTGCCCTCCTCGAACCCGTCACCGGGGTCAGTGGTCAGGGTCACCTTGATCTCTTCACCCTTCTCCGCGAACTGACCTTCCTGCGGGCGCTTCTTCGCGAACAGCGACACCACGAAGTGCTGAACCCCCGAGCGGTCCGTCACCGGCTCCTCGACGCCGTTGTCGTTCTCCCGCATCTTCAACGCCGGAGACTCCGTCACCATCAGCTTGTAGCCCTGCAAGTTCACCGGGATGTTCCGCACTTTGACCTCCAAGCCCCGTCTTCGGGGCTTTCGACTGCCTGACATCAATCAACATACAGGTGTTCTAGTACACCGTCAACTGGTGTTCTGATACAGCATCAATAGGGCTTGTACCAGGAAAGATGCCGCGAGTAGGGTTCTGTCCTAGAACACCGCGATCCTCTAGCTAGGAGCTGAAGTGCCGACGATCGACCGCGCCGAGCCGCCTTACCTCCAGGTGGTCCGGCACATCCGGGACCGCATCACCAGCGGTGAGCTCAAGGACGGCGACATGATCCCGTCGGCTCGCCAGATCGCGCGGGAGTGGGACGTCAGCCTGGCTACGGCGACGAAGGCTCTGAGCACGCTCCGGACGAGCGGGCTGGTGCGAGGCGTCAAGGGCGTCGGCACGGTCGTGCACACCGAGGGGCAGGCGCATCAGTCCGCGCGTGACCGCACCGTCTCGATCAACCGAACCGGCAAGATCTACCCGCCAGGCCACTACGCCAAGATCCGGTCGGCGCAACTGGTCTCGGCCACGAAGCGGGCCGCCGATGCATTGGGGATCGAGGAAGGCGCACCGGCCATCCGCCGCCAGCGGACCACCTACCGCGAGGACCACAGCCCGATCTCCACATCGGTGTCGTGGTTCGCGGGTGATCTCGCGGCCCTGGCCCCGTTGCTGCTGACGACCGGCCGCATCGTCCAGGGCACGACGCAGTACGTCGAGGAGCAGACCGGCCGGGGGATCGTCGCGACCTACGTTGAGCACGCCGCAGGCACCGCTTCAGCCGACGACGCGGGAGAACTTGGGGTTCCCGAGGGTTCCCCGGTCCTGCTGAGCCGGAACAGGTTCATCGACGGCAACGGCGCGGTGATCGAGTACGGCGAGTCGACGGCACAGCCGGATCACTGGATTTTCTACGAGTACAGCATCGAAGACGGCGAATAGTAGTCGAACCAATCCACTGAACAATCGAATCAGCTAACCAGCGACACCAGTAATGGTGCCGCCGGGGGGAGTTTGTCTTGGATACGACCTATTTTCAGTATCGTGCGGGAGTCGTGTCGCAGTCTCGCCGGATTGTGCACAGCGCTTTCGTTGAGGAATCGGAGGAGTCCGCCGCTTGGACTTCATGGTGCCGACGTGAATTCCCCGGCCACCTGGTCGAGATCACTGCAAAGCCGGGGGAGCGCCCCGAAGCCGGTCAAGCGACACCGTGCGCGCCCTGCGTTCAGTGCCTCCTGGTGTTCACGGCTGCCATCGAAGTCCCGGCAGACGATCCGATGCCGGTCCGTGCTCCTGATGAGAAGCCCGTAGCCGTCATCTTGCGCAGGGCTCAGTGGTTGCTCGATGACGCTGCCGACCACATCAACCAGGGGCGATGCGGGAAGGCCGAATACGCCGAGTTGGCGACAACGTTGGACGACTTGGCGAAGATGATGCGAGAGCGGGCCGAGGTTCCTCGTGTCGTCGAAGAACCGCACGATTGACCGGCGGCGGCACGTCATGGGCAGGCACAGCCAGAGCAAACGCATCATCGGCTACATGACGGTTTGGACCGGCGACCTCAGCAGTGACCTTGCCGAGCCGGTTCCGCCCCGAGAACCGCAGCGTCCGGCCGCACTGGGCGGAGAGTGGGCGGAGCCGACTCCGGAGCTGCTACGCGCGGTGCTCGAAGGTTTGCAAGAACTCTGATTTCTATAATTCTTCTTTCTGCTTCTGAAGTATCCCGCTCTTAATTCCGGGTAGCCCATCAGCGCGCACGATGGCGACAAGCCCGTGTAGTAGGATGCGCAGGTCAGAGCCGCCGAGGTGCCCGCGATGAGAGCAGTCGAGGAATTCAATGAAGCACATTCACGCCGGTAAGGTCCGGGACCTTTACGAACTGGACGGCGACATCATCTTGGTCGCGTCCGACCGGGTCTCTGTCTATGACGTGACGCTGCCCACGGCGATCCCCGACAAGGGCGCTCTGCTGACCCAGCTCTCCGCCTGGTGGTTCCGTGAACTCGGCGACGTCGTCCCGAACCACGTCATCTCGACCACCGATGTCCCCGCGGAGTTCGGCCGGAACGCGCTGCGCTGCAAGCCGCTGGAGATGATCCAGGTCGAGTGCATCGCTCGCGGCTACTTGGCCGGCCTCGGCCTCCGCGAGTACCAGAAGTACGGCACCGTCTCCGGCGTCCCGCTGCCCGCCGGCCTGGTCGAGGGCAGCAAGCTGCCCGAGCCGATCTTCACGCCGACCACCAAGATCTCCGATACCGGTCACGACGAGTTCATCACCTTCGACGACGTGGTGAACCAGGTCGGCCGCGAGACCGCCGAACGCCTCCGGGATCTCACGATCGAGATCTACCAGCGGGGCGCGGCGCGTGCGGAGCAGAAGGGCATCATCATCGCCGACACGAAGTTCGAGTTCGGCCGCGACGCGGACGGAACTCTGACGCTCGGGGACGAGGTGCTGACGTCGGACTCCTCCCGGTTCTGGCCCGCCGACCAGTGGAAGCCCGGCGGCCCCCAGTTCGCCTTCGACAAGCAGTTCGTCCGCGACTGGTCGAGCACGCTGGAGTGGGACCGCACCCCGCCCGGCCCGGAGGTTCCGGCGGACATCGTCAAGGCCACCCGCCAGCGGTACACCGAAGTCTTCGAACGCATCACCGGCGAAACATGGACCCCCGGGAGCCAGTCATGACCGAACCTTGGGACACCTACCCAGCCGCCAAACTCGTCAACGACGTCGCCCAACTCCTCCAGGAGCGCGGCGTGACGCCCCACCCGGACGACGACCGCGAGCCCGAACGCATCCAGGCAGCCCGCAAACTCCTGTCCAGCCTCGGAGTTACCCCCACGCTCTCCCCTGAGCAGAGCTTGGACTTGAACGGCCACGCTGGCTACAACGCTCGCGTTCACGGGGACTGAGCCAACAACGCATACCGCAGACGTCGAACGCCTCGCGCCGATCAGGTGCGAGGCGTTCTGCTTGCTCGGTCCCGAGAAATCGTTTCGAACTCGGGAGCACACGAGCCCGCTCGCGCGTTGATCACGTGGACGTGTCAGTCATCAACCCGATGAAGGGGTGGATTTTGTCTGATCGAAACCGGCTCATGACACTGATGAGCCTGGTCCCGTGGGATGACGCTGAGGCGGCGGACGAGCTGTTTTCGGTGGTCGATTCCGATCGGTGGTCACTGCTCATCAACGGCCTGATCGACTACCGAACCGCTCGCGACACTGAAAAATACGGTGATCCTGTCGATCGTTTGAGTGTGTACGTGCTCGATGTGTTTGAGGGCGCACCAAGGGTGCTGATCACTGCGGTGGGGGCGCTCGTAGCCGACGGACTCGGGCTCGACAGGCAGGTAGACGGGCTTGCCGCAGCAGTCGGCCAACGGTGGGTCAACGAACTCTGCTCCATCGCTTGGCAGTTGCGCATCGATCTCGTAGCCGATCGGCCCTGACAACCGCGAGACGAGAGGACAGCGACATGCAAGCACCTGACACCCCCGAGGACCGCGCCGACTTGTGGCGGCTGGTCGACCTGGTCGGGCTGCTCGTCTGGTCCGATGACGCGAACGGCGCCGGAATCCGTTTCCAATCAGACAAGCAAAAGCAAGACCTTGAGTCTACTGGCGAATTGGTCTCGGTCTTCCAACTAGCCCAATACATCCGAGGAGCGGGCGAGTGGGTTGAGGGCACCAACCGGACCAGAGAAGCGGGGAAGGACGCCATGGACCTCCCTGCCGTCGCCTTCAACGTTGCTACAGGGATGGGCGACGTCACCCGGCGGATCCTTGGCGAAATTATCGGAACTGAAGCACTGCTCGATGCATGGATTCAAACCTCTGGTGGCAATGCAATCAGCACCTTTGACGCCTGGTCCGCAGAGGTTCGCCCACTGGCGTTCCGGCTGTCGATGATGTGCAGAGGCCACGGTCAAGGCAAGTCACCAAAGCCATGGGACAAGCACGCCTGACGTGAAAACCAGAGCACGCGGGGTCCGCATCTCGACAGGTGTGGACCCCGCGTCGTTGCCTATGAGCATCGCGGCACCTGTGCGCTGAGTGCTTGCCGGAACTCGTCTCATCCAGGCTGCGCCACGGCGCTCGTGTTCAGAGTTTCTTTTCTTCATCAAGGGCGGCCCCTGCGGGGCCGCCTGCCAGCTGTATGCGAGCCCGGCCAAGCCGGCCGCGGGGCGTGCGGCTGGCGCCGGTCCCAGCGGCCGGCGGCCGGGCGCAAAGCGGAAGGCAGGCGGCCAGGAACCACGCAGGGCCGCATGATGAATGTCGGGCCCGAATAGGGCCACAGGAATGCATTGCGCGGACTCACGGACCTGACAACGCCTCAGTCCCCGGATGCCTGCATCTGTAGATACACCAGGACAGTGCTGGGCACGTTGCCAGGCTGGTCGCCCTACTACTTCTGTTTTTACACGTATCGCCAGTTCCGACGTGGTCAACTGCTTGTGGTTTTTTGCCGTAGTTCAAAAATTTCTAACTATTGATTACGCGCAAATCGGGACGGACCGGATTAGAACGCTGGCCGCCGCCAGATATTTGAACAGGAACTAGTCCAAATACGTGCTCGCTCAATTCTGATGAGTAAATATTTAGCTCTTGAGCCACCTCTGCCGGCTTTACGCCCCTTCGGCGAAGCTCCTTAAATACCTTGGCCAGCAACTCACTTGTTTCTCTGCCTAGCGAAGATCCAGGCTCCGATTTTCTATAGCCACGCCGGGCTAGCTCCTTTACGATCTGATTGTACTTCCACTCGGAAATTATACTTAGATCTCGAAGTCGATAGGTTAGCGCCATTGCGGACACGCCCCATACGCGCTTTGCGCTCAAGATCCGTTCGATGGAAGCATTTTCTAGGCCTTGAGAGAAAAGGGCTGAGCGCGGCATTAGAAAAGCGGAGGCAAACTTGTTCGCTTCGGATTCAGCGGCAGGACCATGTGGAATTCGGTATTCGCAGTGGAGTACCAAGTGTCCAAGCTCGTGGGCTGCATCGAATCGCCCACGCTCGCCCGTCTTTTTGATGCTCAAAAAGACGAAAGGAACACCGGATCTGATTGCCGAAAATGCATCCGCATCTTCACAGTCGGACGAAAGTGAAAAAACGCGAACGCCGTTAGATTCTAGAATTCTTACCATATTGGGGACTGGGGATTCGCCCAGTCCCCAGGAAGCGCGGACCCTCTCGGCAGCTTCTTCTGGAGAACAATCAGGGTAGGTCGGAACATTTGGTTTCGGAAGCCTAAAACGTTCCTCAATCCATGAATTGAGCATGAGCGCGACAGCACCCGATGCTAGGGTGCTGTCGCGCTCAATTGCACTCATCTTGGATAGCGCCCTGAAGCTTGCCGCGTCGGCCTGGATCTCTTCATGGGCGCCACCGTAGAAGAAATCAACTGGGTACGAGAGAGCCTTAGCGAGAGAAAGTAGCGTTTCATCCGAAGGAACTTTTCGGCTATTCTCGAAAGCGGTTATGCTCTGAGCCGAAACATCGGAAGCTCGGGAAAGCGCGGCCAACGTTAGTCGCCGACGCTTTCGGGCCAAGATTAGCCGCTCGGGTGTAAACACCTTCCTCAATCTCTACTCTCCTGTGATCATTATTGGCTCTCGCGGAACTCCACCACCACCTCGGTGTCATCGCCGCGAGTGTCCAATGGGGTATCGACCATCGGCGCCCTATTTCCAGGCTCGCCAAGGTCAGGAAGATTCAACGGAATGCGTTCGTGCCACTCGTTGATGTACTTCCCGTTCATCTTTTTCGGGAGCGAAAGCTCGGCCTTGATTTCCTTGCTTCGACGGTAGAGGAGGATCCACGTCGGGATGTCGTCCAACTCCTTGCCGAAGCGAACAACGTCCTCGCTGAGAAGGACGAGCTGGCCGGTCTTCTCCACGAGCTTGCTGACTTCAGAGCCCTTGGGGTTTTTGGAGCGCACGCGCTTCGTCAGGTCGCCAACACCGCCAGCAGCACTCATGACGGTGATCGCATGGCTTCGCGTTGGGTGGATCACGCGAAGGATGCTGTCCTTCGGTGTGTGGAGCCACTGCTGAGGGCGCAGTCCCTCGGCCAGGTAGCGGTTAGCGCGGCTCCAGAAGGTGGTGCCCTTCATGCTGGGGGCGTCGAACTTGGTACAAGCACGTGCGTCAGCCGCTGCCTTGTCCAGAACCTCGTGGAACAGGTCGTGAGACACGCCCAGCTCCTCCAAGCGGTCCCAGGGCCCTTCGTCGTCGAAGCGCTGCAAGAGCAAACCTCCAGTTGGTCAGTTTCAAGAACTCTACCTCATCCGAGGTGGGATCTATGAAACCTCCCAGGGCGCGCTTCGATGAAGTCGAAATATCTAGGCTGACTATAGGTCAACCGAGAAGTGGGGTTGTGTCGATGTAAGGAGTATCACACTATCGTGCGTTCGTTGCTGCCCTGGATGAGCCTGACGTGAAGCTAGCGGTGTTCCCGCTGGGAGTGCGCCTGGCGCAAGCCAACTTTTCATGATCATCTTGGCATACTGACTTAGGTCCACTGGTCCGACGGCTCGACCTGACTGGCTTGAGGAAGTGGTGCGTGCGGGCGCCGGTCGCAGGTACGGACGTTCGCCGACGCGTGGAAGTTGCCAATGAAGTGCCAAAAATCAGGTGGCAACGGCGTCATGTGATGGCAGATGACTGCGTTCATGGTGGCGAGGTCTTCGCAGGTGACAGGCCCATGCTGTCAGGTGACGGCAGATGTCGACGAGCACGGACGCCAGAACCGTGGGTTCTGGGTTCGATCCCCAGGCGCCCCACCACCACCGCAGGTCAGAGCGTTGTTCGGTTCTCGGATCAAGATCGCGTCCACACAGAACCCACACGAAACTAGTGTGACTCTTTAGCGAAGGCGGCTTCGAGCGCGGTCGCAGCGTCCCGGCTGACCGTCTTCCGAGCCATGTAGACATCCTGCGTGAGCGACGGCCGAGAGTGGCCGAGCTGGTCGGCGACGAGCCGCGGAGTCAACCTCGCTTCGTCCAGGATGGTCGCCGCTGTCTTCCGGAACACGTGCGAAGTCACCCAGGCGAATCCCTCGCTTCCGCGAGCGTTGCGGAGATCGCGAAGGGTGTTCGACGGATCGCGGAGTCCGCCGATGCTGTCCGGGAAGATCGGCCCCTCTTCGCCCTCTGCCAGGTAGTAGCGCCGCCGGAGCATGTCGACGGCCCACGAGGGCAGCGGCAGCGTCCGTTCGCCCGCGATGGTTTTGGTGGACTTGCGGATGAGTCCCTTCCTCTTTCGCCGGGCCACGGTGAAGTTCACCGCGATCGTTCCGGCCGTCAGGTCGAGATCGGGCCAGCACACGGCCAGCGCCTCACCGATCCGGACTCCGGTGGCGAGCATGAAGCGGGACAAGTCCGGCAGATCTTTCCGAGAAGCGACCTCATCGGCTTCAAGGGCGGCCCCTGCGGGGCCGCCTGCCTGCTGTATGCGAGCCCGGCCGCCGACCGCCGGGCGTGCGGCTGGCGCCGGTCGCAGCGGCCGGCGGCCGGGCGCAGAGCGGAAGGCAGGCGGCCAGGAACCACGCAAGGGGCCTCAGTTAGGAACCGAACCTAAACGAGCACCAGTACGACGACCAGGAACACGGCGAGGTCGCCGAGGCGCGAATAGGCGATCCGCGGAATCCGTGCCTAAGACGCCGGCACGTCGAGTGCCCTCCCGGGCAGATTCAACGGACCAGTGCTGGGCACGCTGTGACGGTAGGCACCTTGCCGCTCCCGTTACTTACGCCGCCCCGTTTGCTCAGGTGGTTAACTGGCTGTGGTCCCGAGCCTTCATTTATCCGCGTATCCCGCTCCCGTGACCAGTTTCCTGCGCCAAGCGCCCACGAGCCGTGGGTAGACCGCCAAGACGGCGCGTCCACCCGTTTGCTCCCCACCGCCAACTTTCGGAGGCGTCAGGAATCGGAGCACTACGAAAGTTGCAGATGTTCGCAACTCTCGTAGCTTCGAGCCTCGACTTTCCGCCGTCGCAGCCCCAGCCGTAGTTCATGTTGAATTGGGGAGATCGAAAGTTTCGAGCAAAGAAACAAGCAAGCTAAAACCTGCCGAGGAGTAGAACTATGTTGAGGCGACTGCTTGCACTTCCCGTTGTCGTAGCGGCTGCTGTCGCACTGTCGGCCGCACCCGCAGGAGCTACTCAGGCCAAAGGGGCAGGGTGGGATTACAAAGGAAGCTATGACTTTATAAATAAGGGAAACGAGTACTATCCCTATGAGACTAACGCCGTCAATTCCGGAGGTGGCAGCTTTAAGGTCTGCATCGGTACCTCTAACACCGAGGATAATTGGTACGTGCTTAAGGAGTGGGACCCTGGGGCGAACGCCGACGAGGAAGTTGTCTCGTGGTGGAGCGGAAGCGGCGACAGTAGCGGATGTAAGGTCATTAGCAATCTCAACAAGTATGTTGACGGAAGTAACGGACGAGCGGAATTCTATGTCGGCACGCAAGACCCAGCCGCCATCCATGCCCAGTATTGGGACTGACGCGCTGTGATGTGCTGTGGAGCGGTCACTACCTGGCGGGCGCCCGGTGGCGGGTCATCGTCGGCTGCGCCCACGCTTTACCTCCACAAAACAACCTCGAGTGACCGGAAACAACCACAGGCCACGTCATTTGTGATTGCAATTCTTACAGGTCATGCGCAGTAATGAGAAGTGGCCGGTGACAATCGAGGGCGTGGCCTCAGAATCCGTCGGTCTAGGTTCGTCGACGACGCAGCGGGGGCCACTCGTGGGGTACGTGCGGAGCACAGACGACCGAGAGCGACGGCAACTAACCAATGCGGCACGGCAGGCCATCGCGGTGGTGGCCTGCCGCGCCGCAGGTAGACGACGCGGCTGGAACGCCCTCCGGAGGCAGGGTTCAGCCGTGAGGGACAAGGTCCTGGTTCGCTAGGTGATCTTGAGTCCCGCACCCATGGTCGCGTCGCGGTCTTCCTGGACGTCGCCGGGAACCGGTGGGACCTCCTCGGTCCGCTCGGCCCGAACTGAGAGCACCGGTGCGCGGCGTCGTCGCCGCTCGCGGATGCGGCCGGTGCAGGGCCCGCAGCAACGGGAAAGCGGCTGATCCGCTGGCGACCACTGGGCAGGATGAGGTCATGTTGGTTGACCACTTCCCGTTGCTCGGGTCGCGGCTGACGACTCCGAGGCTCGAACGAGCTGTGGGGAAAGATCGCGTGCACCGAAGTGGTGGTGCACGGCTGGGACCTCGCCCAGGCCACCGGGCAGCTCTTCGACCTGCCGGAGCGGACGTTGCGCACCTGCCTGGAGCACGGTCGCCTACTTCGTGCCGAACGCCCCGCTGCCGGACCTGTGGGGTGCCGCCGTCACCGTCCCCGCCGGGGCTCCGCTGATCGATCGGATCGTGGCCGTCACCGGCCGTCGTCCGGGCTGAGGGGCGCGGGTCCACACGACAGCCGATCCGTCAGGACCGTGCCGGACGGCAGCGGTCGTCCCGAAGGCTGACCGGCTCCTACCGCCTCATGGCGAGTGCTTCCGCAGCAAGGAAGGCGATGGCCGGAACAGCCGGCGGCCTGCCATTGCGTGCGCGACCTGGTCGACGGCGGACAGTCGCCCGAGTGCAGCGGTCGTTCCCCAGGGGGCGGCCGTACGTAGCGGAGGCGCTGACGTGGTCGTATCCGGCGATTTCGCCTGATCGGCCGCCGCGGTCGCACCATTGCCCGCCGGTCGCGCGAAGGCGGCGCGGCTGCGCGAAAGCGCGGGCGGGTGGGTGGTGTGAGGAGATCCCCGCGCCCTGCTCCGTACATGTACATTAGTTCGTACATGTACGGAGCCCAGCTGGGAAGGGGTGCGGTGTGCCACCGAGGACGGCGAGGGAACGGGTTCGCGGCGAGGTCCGTCAGGAGATCCTCGACGAGGCCGAGCGGCTCATCCGGGAGGAAGGTCTTGCGGGCCTGACGATGCGCAAGCTCGCCTCCCGGCTCGGGTACGCGCCGATGTCGCTGTACTCGTACTTCGCCGACAAGCAGGCGCTGCTGCACGAACTCGGGCGGCAGGGGTTCGAGGTGATCGCGCGCCGCCTCGCGGGGGCGGTCGAGCGGGGCGGCGTCGACGGCGTTCGCGAGCTGCTGGTGGAGTTCGTGCGCTACGCGCACGAGGACCCGGTGCACTACCGGTCGCTGTTCCTGGGCGAGAAGCCCATCACCGATCGGCCGGAGTGCCCGGACGCGGTGAACCCGGCGTTCGCGCTGCTGTCCGAGCACGTGGCGGAATGCGTCGCGCGCGGAGCTCTCAGCGGCGACGTGCTCGCGACGAGCACGGTGCTGTGGACGGCGGTGCACGGTGTCGCCACCGTGGTCGTCACCTTCGAGCATTGTCCATTCGGGTCCTGGGAAACCTATGCGGAAACGATGGTGGACACGGCGTTGGCCGGAGTTCGCGCCCGCGCGGGCGGCTGAACCGTCGCCGCGAGAGCGAGACGGAGTCGAAGCAGCGGGTTCCGGCGAACCCGATCCCCACTGGAGGGTTGAGATGACCACGCCCCAGGAACTTGTGGCGATCCCGCGCCCGAAGCCGAAACCGATCGTCGGCAACCTCCCGGAGCTCGACGCGGACAAGGGCGTCTTCCGCTTCGTGGAGCTGGCCGAGCAGTACGGTCCGATCTTCCGGTTGCAGCTGCTGAACCGGAAGCTGGTCGTCGTGCAGTCGCAGGAACTGGTCGACGAGCTCTGCGATGAGGACCGGTTCGACAAGGCGCTCAACACGCCGCTGCTCAACGTCCGGGACTTCGCGGGCGACGGGCTGTTCACCTCGTGGACCGACGAGCCGAACTGGCAGGCGGCGCACCGGATCCTGATGCCCGCGTTCGGCCCGGCGTCGTTGCGCGACATGTTCGACGGCATGGCCGACATCGCCGAGCAGCTGCTGCTGATGTGGGAGCGGCGCGGGCCGGAGCACCGCATCGACGTCGCCGACGACACCACGCGGCTCACGCTGGACACGATCGCGCTGTGCTCGTTCAGCCACCGCTTCAACAGCTTCTACACGGAGCGGATGAACCCGTTCGTCGAGTCGATGGTGCGGGCGCTGGTCGAATCCGGTGCGCGCGGCAGGCGGCTGCCGGGGCAGGAACTCCTGATGCGCGGCACCCGCAAGCAGTACGCGGCGGACAAGGAGCTGATGCACCGGGTCGCCGACCAGCTCATCGCCGACCGCCGGGAGCACCCGCTTCCCGAAGGACAGCACGACATCCTGGACACGATGCTCACCGCCACCGACCCGAAGACAGGGGCGCGGCTGCCCGACGAGAACGTGCGCTACCAGCTGGTCACCTTCCTCATCGCCGGGCACGAAACCACCAGCGGGCTGCTCACGTTCACCTTGCATGAACTGCTGCGGAACCCGGACGTGCTGGCGAAGGCGCAGGCCGAAGTGGACCGGGTGCTGGGCACCGAGGCGCCGCGGTTCGAGCACCTGAGCGGGCTCGGCTACCTCGACCAGATCTTCAAGGAGTCGCTGCGGCTGTGGCCGACGGCGCCCGCGTTCGCCGTCACCCCGCGCGCGGACGGCACCGTGCTCGGCGGGCGCTACGAGCTGGACCGGGACGACACGCTGCTGGTCGTGGCACCCGGCCTGCACCGGGATCCGGCGGTGTGGGGAGCGGACGCGGACACCTTCGACCCGGACCGGTTCTCCTTCGAGCGCGCGGAAGTGCTGCCGCCGAACGCGTGGAAGCCGTTCGGCAACGGGCAGCGCTCCTGCATCGGACGCGGATTCGCGTTGCAGGAAGCCACGTTGTTCCTCGCGATGCTGTTGCAGCGCTTCGACATCTCCGCGGCCGACCCGGACTACCGGCTCAAGATCAAGCAGACGTTGACGATCAAACCGGAGGGCCTGCACCTGCACGCCCGCAGGCGCGACCGGCGGATCAGCTCCGCGGAACCCGCCGAGCGGACCGCTCCCGCCACCGTGCGGGCCGAGCCGAACGGCGTGCCGGTGCGGGTGCTCTACGGCTCGAACGCGGGCACCGCGCAGGCGTTCGCGCAGCGCATCGCCAACGACGCCGCCTCTCGCGGCTACACCGGAAGCCTCGATCCGCTCGACAGCGCCGTCGACGACCTCGCGGGCGACGGCGTGGTCGTCATCGTCACCGCGTCCTACGAGGGGCAGCCGCCGGACAACGCGCGGGAGTTCGTGCGCTGGCTGCGGGAGCAGCCGGACGGGGCGCTGGCCGGGCTGCGGTACGTGGTGTTCGGCTGCGGCAACACCGATTGGGCGCGCACCTACCAGGCCGTTCCGTCCGAAGTGGACGAACAGCTCGCGCGGGCCGGGGCGACCCGGCTCGTCGAACGCGGCCGGGCCGACGCGCGCGACGACTTCTTCGGGCAGTTCGACGACTGGTACTCCGGGTTCTGGGGGCCGGTCGCGGCCGAGTTCGGGTTGGCGGACACCGCTCCGGAGACCGCCGGGCAGCTGTCGGTGGAGTTCGCCGGGACCACCCGCGACCCGATCGTGCGGGCCAACGACCTGCAGTGGGGCACCGTCGTCGAGAACCGCGAGCTCACCGACCTCTCCGCCGGGTCCAAGCGGCACTTGGAGATCGCGCTGCCGGAAGGCGTGCGCTACCGCGCCGGGGACTACCTCGCGGTGCTGCCGGTCAACCCGCCCGCCGTGGTGGCGCGGGCGCTGAGCCGGTTCGAACTCGCCCACGACGACCAGGTGGTGCTGCGCGGCGAGCGGACCTTCCTGCCGACCGGCGCCCACGTCGCCGCCGGTGAACTGCTGAGCAGCTACGTCGAACTCGCCCAGCCCGCGACGCGCAGGCAGATCGAGCTGCTCGCCGACGCCGCCGCATGCCCGCCCGACGTGCGCGCGCTGCACGCGCTGAGCCGGGACGCCGACGCGCACGCCGAGCAGGTCCTGCAGCCGCGGGTGACCCTGCTCGACCTGTTGGAGCGCTTCCCGTCCTGCGGGCTCACCTTCGGCGGGTTCCTGCGGTTGCTGAGCCCGCTGACGCCGCGGCAGTACTCCATCTCCAGCTCACCCCGGTGGGATCCGGCGCACGCCACGCTGACCGTGGCCGTGCTCAACGAGCCCGCGCGCTCCGGCAGCGGGATCTACGAGGGCGCCGCGTCGAACCACCTCGCGCAGGCCCGGCCGGGCACGAAGGTCGCGGTGACGGTGCGGCCGTCGAACGTGGCGTTCCACCCGCCGGAGTCGTTGGAGGCGCCGCTGGTGCTGGCCTGCGCGGGCAGCGGAATCGCGCCGTTCCGCGGCTTCCTGCAGGACCGCGCGCTCGCCGCGCGGGAGCAGGGCGTGACTCCGGCGCCCGCGCTGCTGTTCTTCGGTTGCCACGGCCCGGAATCCGACCACCTGTACCGCGAGGAGCTCGCGGCGTGGGTGGCGGACGGCGTGGTCGACGTGCGGCCCGCGTACTCCGCGGAACCGGTCGACGGCGTCCGCTACGTGCAGGACCGGCTCTGGGCGGACCGCGCCGACGTGATCGACCTGGTGGAGCGGGGGGCGACGGTGTTCGTGTGTGGCGACGGGCAGCGGATGGCTCCGGCCGTGCACCGGACCTGCGCCCGCATCTACGAGGAAGCCACCGGCGCCACCGCGGAGCAGGCGGAGCAGTGGATGGTCGCGATGGAGCGCGACCACGCCCGCTACGTCGCCGACGTCTTCGCCTGAGCCGGTGCCGGGGCCTTTGGCCCCTGGGACGGCGCTTCCCGATGGGCGCACCGTGGTTGCCGGGCGTGTCCGTGCGGGAGGTGAGTCGTGGGCCTGCAGATCCTGCCGTTGGCCATCACCATGCTGGCCGGGCCGCAGATCATGTCGGCGATCGTGTTCGTGACGACCGCGCGACCGGTGCGGGTCTCGGTGGCGTTCGTGCTCGGCGTGCTCGTGGCGACGACGTTCGGCGTGCTCGTGGCCAGCGGGCTGGCCGCGCTGCTGGGCGGCGCTTTCCCGGTCGACGGCGAATCGCACGCGGCGGGAACGCTGGGCAAGGTCGTCCAGATCGCGTTGATGGCCCTGCTGGCCCTGCTGGCGCTGCGCAACTGGCTCCGGCGCAAGACGGCCGAGCCGCCGAAGTGGCTGGGCGCCCTGCTCGCGGCCGGTCCGGGCACCGCGCTCAAGACGGGGCTGCTGGTGGTGCTCGCGATGCCGTCCGACATCGTGATCATGCTGACGGTCGGGGTGAACCTCCAGCACCACGACGCCGGGCCGGTCGCCGCGGTCCCGTTCATCGCGGCCACCACGTTGATCGCGGCTCTGCCGCTGCTGCTGTACCTGCTGTTCCACCGGCGTGCGGTGACGGCGATGCCGAAGCTGCGGGACTGGATGAACACCCGCAGCTGGCTGGTCAACATCATCGTGTGCCTGTTCTTCATCGTCCTGATCGCCACCGGCGGCTGATCCGGACGACCTCCCCCCCGGCGAGGAAACCGCTGAGGTTCCGCTACCCGACCTGCTGCGCGGACCGAGTTCAAGGACTGGGGCGGTCAGGAGTGTTCGGCTCCGTTGAAGGGCGGGCTGGGGACGCACGGGGGTTCGACGGCGTTGTCCGGGTCCAGGGCGTTGACCACGTACTGCTCGGCGCGGCGGTCGAACGCGATGCCGATGTGGTCGGTGAGGTTGATCTCGCAGCCGTCCTGCAGCAGGACGTTGGTCACCTGCGGGCCTTCCATGAAGGCCGAGGTGTGCGGGGTGACGACCTCGTCGTACTTGGTCTGGATGACGGTGTAGTCGACGCCGGGCACCGCGTCGTCGCCGGCGTTGAGCTCGGCCATGAACTCGGAGTCCGCCAGCTGGTCGCGCACCGAGTCGCCCAGGCCGGCCTGCAGCAGTTCGGGGACGCCGGGCAGCTTCGAGAGCCCGAGCACGTCGGTGCCGTGGTTGGACGGGGACAGGCCCACCAGGTGCTCGACCTCGTCCGCGCCGCCGAGTTCGCCGAGGTAGTAGCGGGGCAGCATGCCGCCCTGCGAGTGCCCCACGATGTCGACCTTCTCGCTGCCGGTGGTGTCGCGGACCTCGTCGACGAACTCGGCGAGCTCGACGGCGGAGTCGGGTATCGCGGCGGTGCCGCCGGTGGGGAAGGCGCCGGGAGCACCGACGCCGAGCCCGCTGTCCTGGCCGTAGTTGAACGCGAACACGCAATAGCCCTCGTTGGCCAGGCGCGGCGACAGCGAATACCAGTTGAAGGTCATGTTCTCGACGGTCCCGTGCACCAGGACCACCGGTCGCGGGTGTTCCGGTGAGGGCGTGCAGGAGTCGTCGTTGGAGCCCGCGGGGGACGTTTCGGGGTGGGCCGCGGCGTGGGCGAAGGCCGCCGCCCCCGAGTTGATCACCGGGAGTTCGTCGTCGGCCGCCGCGTTCGCCGGGAAGGTCGCGCTCGCCGCCACGGCGGCCAGCACGACACCGAGCCGTCGTCTTCTCCGAGCGGTTCGCGCGGAGCCGTCACGAGTCCGGTTCGCCATTGAACCCACCACCTCTTCTGAGCGTCGTCGCACAGATCAGGGGGTTCAACTTTTGCGCGCTCAACAAAGGAGCGTTCGTGTGACCCTATTCACATGTTCGTATCCGGGAGGGCGCGTTGCCCGAGTCGACCCCGATGCGACTCGGGCAACGCGCGGGTCACCGCGGCCCCGTCGCGCGGTGACGTCTTCGGCCGGATCCCGTCAGGTGTGGTGGTGGGCCGCCGGGTGGCCGGTGCCGGAATTCTCCGCCGTTTCCGCGGTGGGCGATATCGCCGGATATCCGTGGAACTCGTCGAACATCCGGATGCGTCCGCGGCGCCGAGTTCGCTGCCGCGGAATCGGCGCGGTGCGCAGTCCTGGGGCATCCACCGCGTCGGCCACCTCGTCGCGTCGCGCAGTCGTCGGTGCGCGATAGCCGGAAGGCATTGCCCGGTCCCTCCGGCTCTGGATGCGAGTGCTCGCTGGGGAGAATAATGCCGCGGTATCGGCGAGAGGAAAACGCACGGATGCGGGTTTAGCCGGAATAATCTGAGATTTCTCTTAGCCGCGGTAGATCCGTCACGACGATGCTGCGGTAGCCGCGCTGCAGCACGTCTTGTTCGTGCAGGTCGCGCAGCGCCTTCTCCACCGTGCGCAGCCGGACCCCGGCCAGCGTCGCCAGCTCCTCGTGGTTGAGCGGCGGGCCGATCCGCCAGTTGCCGTCGGAGTCCTGCTCGCCGTAGGTGTCCACGACCTCCAGCAGCACGCGCGGCACCCGCTTGGTCGCCGAGAGGTTCGCGTTGTCGATCCGGCGGCGGTTCGCCCAGCGCAACCGGGCGTTGACCATGAGGATCATCGCGACCGCCGCATCCGCGTGCTCGCTCAGGAAGCGGCGGAAATCGGTCGACTTGATCAGCCGGGCCCTGGTGTGCGCCCCCGCGATGACCGTGGCCGACCGGGCGCGGCGTTCCAGTGCGGCCATCTCGCCCACCAGGTCACCGCCGAAGCGGATGCCGAGCAGCGTCGGGCCGCCCGACTCCGACAGCGCCTGCACCTTCGCCGAGCCGCTCAGCAGCAGCACCACGTGCGAACTGTCGTCGCCTTGGCGAAGAATCGTGTGCCCCGCTTCGAAGATGACTTCGGGGCCGAGGTCGAGCAACGTCCGCTGGGTTTCGCGGCGCAGCCGGGCGAGCAAGCTGAACTCCGGCCACTGCGCCTGAGGTGGATCAGTGATGACCGCTCCTCTCCTCCCGAAGCGCGAGGTGGCGTTCGGCCGAACGCGAATTCAGCCGAATGCGGTGCGTCCGCGGTCGCCGGTCGCCGTTCATTCTCGACCCGGCCGGGCTAAACCAGTCACCGCTGACCGGGTGGTCGCGCTCGGCGAGCGGCGGTGGAAACATCGGTCCCCCTCGCGGGGCGTTCGATTCAGCGGAGATCTTCACGAATCCCACCGCCGGATCGGGCCATTCCGGCACCAACTCACTCGTTCGGGCTAACGATTGTGTGGCTGGTGAAGCATTCGAGGCAGATCCGCCCGCCTGAAACTCCCTAGAAAGGAACCCAAAGCGGCGGCCACCACCCGTGACCGCCGCCGGTTGATCGGGTTACGACAACTCCGCCAGATGGGCGCGGGCGAATTCGCGGAAGGACCGCGGCGGCCGTCCCAGGATCTCCGCGGCGGTCGCGGTCGAACAGTCCTCCGCGCCGTCGCGAATACCGGCGTCGACCGCCCCCAAGGCCGCCGCGAACGATTCCGGCATCCCCGTGGCGCGGAACATTTCGGCGCGCTCGGCGACGCTCACCGCACGATGCCGGATCCGGCGACCGGTGACCTCGCTGAGCACCTCGGCGACCTCCGGGTACGACAGCGCCTCCGGCCCGGTGAGCAGGTGCTCGCCTTCCGGGGCGGGGCCGGTGAGCAACCGGGCGGCGACCGCGGCGATGTCCTCGGCGTCGATCCAGCCGAGCCTGCCGTCGCCTGCCGCGCTGACGAGCTCGTCGTGCTCGCGCAGGCCGACGGCCAGCGGGTGGTCCCCGAGCACGTTCTGCATGAAGCCCGATGGCCGCAGCACCGCGGACTCCGGCATCCGCCGCACCGCCCGCACCAGCTCGTCCACCCCCGGCGCTCCGGGCAGCACGATGAGCGAACCCAGCAGCACCACCCGGCGCACCCCGGCGGCGGTCGCCTCCGCCAGGAACGGCGCGACGAGCCGCATCGGTTCGAGCTCGGCCAGCGGCGGCACCAGGTACGCGGCCCGGACGCCCGCGAGCGCGGGCCGGAAGGTCGCGGGGTCGTTCCAGTCGAACCGGACCTGGCCGGGGCCGGGGTTGCGGGAGGCGACCCTGGCCTCCGGCAGCAGCCGGGACAGCGGGCGGCCGGTCTTGCCGGTTCCGCCGGTCAGCAGCACCGTCATGCCCGCGCCTCCAGCGATTCGACCAGCGCGGGCAGCTCCCCGGCTGCCTGCGCCGCCAGCACCGGGCTCCAGTAGTCCCGGTAGTGGGTGATCAGCCCGTCCCGCACGGTCAGCACCGCGATGTAGTGCATGACGTACGGCTCGCCGGTGCGCACGGTGCGGCCGTGCGCGGTGAACTCGGCGATCACCTTCTCCGGGTCGGTCGTCTCGTGCAGCTCGTAGGCGGGGAAACCGGTGATGTCCACGCGGTCCGGGTAGCCGTCGAGGTACTCGCGCATCCCGTCGCGCCCGTCGACGCGGGCGGGCGTGCCCGCGGCGAACGGGGCTTCGAAGACGATGTCCGGCGCGAACAGGTCGATCGCGCCGGCCATGTCCTTGGCCAGCAGCAGTGTGGTGAACCGGTCGATCACGTCGGCCGGTGTGGTCGGGGTGGTCACGGGTCGCTCCTCCGCGTCGGTGTCGCCGTCCACGTTCGGCGCGGCGGCGTGGCGCGGGAACGTCCGGTTCAGCCCCGGACCGGCGGTCCGTGGATGGCGGCCGGAGTCCGTGCCAGGCTGGCTCGGTGAGCAAACGGGACCTCGGCGATTTCCTGCGCACCAGGCGCGAAGCGCGCACGCCCGCGGCGGCCGGCCTGCCCCCGGGGCAGCGCAGGCGCACCCCCGGTCTGCGGCGCGAGGAGGTCGCGGTGCTGGCCGGGGTGTCGGCGAACTACTACGAGCGGCTGGAGCAGGCCCGCGGTCCGCATCCTTCGCCGCAGGTGCTGGACGCGCTGGCCGCCGCGCTGGGCATGTCCGCGACCGAGCGGGAGCACCTGGCCAGGCTCGCCGAGCACGCCCCGGCGCGCTCCGATCCGCCGGAGGAGCTGCCGTCGGCCGTGCGGCGGCTGCTGGATCGGCTCGGGACGGTGCCCGCCTACGTGCTCAACGCCCGCCACGACGTGCTCGCGTGGAACCCGGCCGCCGCGGCGCTGCTGGTGGACTTCGCCGCGCTGCCCGCGCCGGAGCGCAACATCCTCCGGCTGGCGATGAGCGGGGGCCCGCTGCGCTGCGAACCGTCCGGGGACGGCTTCACCAGGCAGGCGGCCTCCGAGCTGCGGCAGGCGTCCGCGCGCTACCCCGCGGACCGGCGGCTCGGCGAGCTGGTGCGGGATTTCGCCGCGCACAGCCCGGAATTCGCCGCGCACTGGCGGGACCAGGAGCTGGGCGTCGGCGAGGCCGTGCCCAAGCGCATCCGGCATCCCCGGCTCGGCCTGGTCGAGCTGGAGATCCTGGAACTGCGCGTGCCCGGCCACGACCACCGGGTGGTGCTGCTGACCGCCGAACCGGGGTCCGCGTCGGCCGCGAAGCTCGACGCCCTCCAGGCCGGGCCGCGGCTGCGCGCCGTGCCGTGATCGATCGTTCCCGCGCGCGTCCCCTCGCCGAGCCGGTTCTTGGGTGATCATGGGGGTTCGGGCGGGAACGGGGAGGGCGGATGGCCGACATCGATGCGGGACCGGGCGAGAGCGCCGGTCTCGAAGGCGCAGCGCGGCGGCCCGGTGACCTGGTCGCGCGGGTGCTCACCGAGGTGTTCTCCCCGGCGGTGATCGTCCTGCTGCTGCCGATCGCCGTGGCCTGGCGCGCGACGCACTCGCCGGGACCCGCGCTGGGCTGGGGCGTGTTCGTCGCGCTCACCAGCAGCGTGCTGCCGATGGCGGGGATCGTCGCGGGCTCCCGGCTGGGCTGGTGGGACGGCCACCACGTGCGCGATCGGGAGGGCAGGCTGGTGCCGTTCGGGCTGCTGATCGTGCTCAGCTCGCTCGGCCTGGTCGTGCTGGTGCTCGCGGGCGCGCCGCGGCTGATGGTGGCGCTGGACGTGGCGATGCTGTCGGCGCTGCTGGTCGTCGGCCTGATCACGGTGTGGTGGAAGGTCTCGGTGCACGCCGCCGTGGCGGCGGGAGCGACGGCGATCCTGGCCGTGGTGTTCTCGGTGTGGCTGCTGCTGCTGTGGCTGCTGACGGCGGCGGTGGGGTGGTCGCGGGTCAGGCTCGGCGACCACACCCCCGCGCAGGTGGCCGTCGGCGCCGTCATCGGCGTCGCGGCGGGCGCGGCCGGTTATCTCCTGGTCATGTGAGGCCGCCCGCGCGTCAGAGCGGGACCTCCGCGTGGACGAGCTCACCGCGCACGGCCTCGGCCGCCCCGCCGGTGGCCTCGGCGAGCCACACGTCGAAGGCGTCGAGCTCCTGCTCCGGGACCTGGACCACGAACCTGACGTGCTCCGAGTAGTCCACATCGGACACCAGGAATCCCTGCGATCGCAGGTCGTTCTCCAGCTTCCCCGCCACCAGGTAGTCCACGGCGGTCGACATCAGCCGCATCGGGCGCAGTTCGGCGAGCGCCACGTGATCCAACGCCGCCGAGACGGCCCCGCCGTAGGCGCGCACCAGGCCGCCCGCGCCGAGCAGCGTGCCGCCGAAGTACCGCGACACCACCGCGACCACGTGCGTGATCTCGTTGTGCCGCAGCACTTCCAGCATCGGCACCCCGGCCGTGCCGCCCGGCTCGCCGTCGTCGCTGGAGCGCTGGGTCCGGCCGTCCGCGCCCAGCACGTAGGCCGAGCAGTGGTGCCGCGCGTCGTGGTGCAGCCTGCGCCGCTGCGCGATGAACTCCCGCGCCTGCTCCTCCGACTCGGCTCGGGACAGCGCGCAGAGGAACCGGGACCGCTTGATCTCCAGCTCGAATTCGCCTGATCGCCGGATTGCGCGCACCCGCACCCCTTCCCATTCGCAACGCTTCTACCTGCAGTTATGGTGACCTCGATCACCTGAACACGCTCGATTCCCGTGATCCGGGCCGGTGCGCGAGGTCGATACCGCAGGTCACGGTATTCATGTGGACGTCACTCGGACGCGGTTTTCCGTTCCGCCGCCACGACACGTAACGTCCTCCCTCATGGAGCAGTCATCGAGTCCGCTGGAGCCTGGCACGCGGGTGCGTGCCTCGTTCGGCCGGTTCCGCGATCAGGTCGGCACGGTGGTTGAGACGGCATCGGGACTTCCCGAGGTCTTCGACGGCCCAGTGCTGTGGGTCCGGTTCGACGGCAGCGAGGAGCCGGGCCTGGTAGCGGGCCGCTTCCTGGAGGAAGCAGCCGCCTGACCTCCGAACGCCGGCCTCCCGCAACGGTCGGCGGCGGAACCTCCCGGCCCGCGCACGCCGAATCCGGCGAGCCACGAGCCGGGCGCCCCGGAGTCACCCCCAGATCTGCTCGGCCGCGCGCACGACCAGGCTCAGCTTCGCCACTTCCTGTTCGTAGCTCAGGGCGTTGCCCTCCTGGGTGGAGGCGAAGCCGCACTGCGGCGACAGGCACAGCTGGTCCAGGTCGACGTAGCGGGACGCCTCGTCGACGCGCCGCTTGAGGTCGTCGACGGACTCCAGCTCGGCGCTCTTGGTGGTGACCAGCCCGAGCACGACGTGCTTGCCCTTCGGCACGAAGCGCAGCGGCGCGAACCCGCCGGAGCGGGCGTCGTCGAACTCCAGGAAGAACCCGTCCACGTCGAGCTGGTTGAACAGGGCTTCGGCGACGAAGTCGTAGCCGCCCTCGGCCACCCACGACGAGCGGTAGTTCCCGCGGCACAGGTGCGTGGTCACGGCCATCGACGCGGGCCGGTCCCGGATCGAGGCGTTGATCAGCTCGATGGTGCGCAGGTGCTCGTGCTCGGCGTCGTCGCCGCGGGCGGCGAGCTGCTCGCGCTGCTTCGGGTCGTTCAAGTAGGCGAGGCTGGTGTCGTCGAGCTGCAGGTAGTGGCAGCCCAGCCCGGCCAGCGCGTGCACCTCGGCGCGGTAGGCGGCGGCGAGGTCGGCGCGGAACTCGGCGAGGTCCGGGTACACCTCCGGGTCGATCGAGGCGCGACCCCCTCGGTAGAGCACCATGCCCGGCGACGGGATGGTCAGCTTCGGCGTGGCGGTCCGGGCGCGGTCGGCGAGCGCCTTGAACGCGCCCTCGAAGATCGTGTGGTCGAGGCCGATCTTCTCATCGATCCGCATGTCGGGGGTGGCGAACTCGACGTCCCCGTCGGCGTTGTGGAACCGCACGGTCAGCGAGGAGTCCTCGACCCGGTTGATGCCGCGCAGCTGGTACAGGAAGTCCATGTGCCAGGACGCGCGGCGGAATTCGCCGTCGGTGGCGCTGGAGAGGCCGATCTCCTCCTGCATGGCCACGACGTCGGTGATGGCCTCGTCCTCGATCCGCTCCAGCTCGGCGGCGTCGATGCGCCCGGCGGTGAACTCGTCGCGGGCCGCCAGCAGGTGGGGTGGGCGGAGGAGGCTGCCGACGTGGTCGGCGCGGAACGGTGGGGCTACGCGAGGACTCATGCCCCGGCAACCTACTTCCCCGCGGAGCGGGTGACCGCACCCCGCTGTCGCCCAGTGGATTACCCTCGCGCATTACTCCATTCGAGAGATGTTCATCACTGTATGTGAGGAGCGACAACTCGGATCCGCCGGACGCTTGGGTAAAATCGGCGAGCCAGCCAGCTTCGCAGGACGGATGGATACGATGCGCGTTCTCGTCATCGGAGCCGGGATCGGTGGTCTCGCGGTGGCCAAAGGTCTCATCGACGCCGGTCACGACGTTGCGGTCTTCGAGCACGCGGACGCGCTACGCGACGGTGGCGCCGCGGTGACCGTGTGGAGCAACGGAACCGCCGCGCTCGGCCAGCTCGGCGTCACTCTGGAGGATGTCGGGCGCCCGCTGCACTCCTTGAAGTCCATCACCGACACCGGGCGGCTGCTGTGGGAAGCCGACCTGGCCGATGTCACCGAACGCCTCGGCTCGCCCACCATCGAAACCCCGCGCCGCCTGCTCACCGGCAAGATCGCCGCGGCGCTGCCCGCGCACGCGCTGCACTTCGGCCGCCGCTGCATCGCCGTCACCGAGACCCCCGAGCGGGTCATCGTGGACTTCGCCGACGGCACCAGCGCCGAAGGCGACGTGCTGATCGGCGCCGACGGGCAGCGGTCCGTGGTGCGCCGCGAAGTGCTCGGCGGCAGTCCCGCGCGTCTGACCGGCTGGGCCAGCTGGCAAGGCCTCACCCGCAGCGAGCTGCCGGTGGCGCACGGGCACCAGACCGTGAACATCGCTGGCCGCGTGGCGCACTGCGGTTTCATCCCCGCCGGTGACGGGCTGCTGCACTGGTGGTTCGACCTGCCGTGGCGGGAAGGCGACACCCCGCTGTCGTTGCGGGACCTGCGCCGCATGTTCGCCGGCTGGGCGGACCCCGTGCGCCCGCTGCTGGCCGAGGTTGGGCCGGACGACCTCGGTTTCTTCCCGCACATCCGCCACGTCGTGCCCCGCGTCTGGGGCGGAGCGCGCAGCACGCTGCTCGGCGACGCGGTGCACGCGATGCCGCCCGCGGTGGCGCAGGCCGCGAACCAGACGCTGGAGGACGCCTGGCTGCTCTCGCACCGGCTCGCCGAGGTGGAGGGCGCGCCGGAGGAGGCCCTGCGGGCCTACGAGCAGGAGCGGCGTTCCCGCGTGCTCAAGGTCTCGCGCACCGCCGCGTTCACCTCCGCGCAGCGCAGCACCCCGCTGCAGCGCGTCGGCAGGCTCCCGAAGTGGATCGCCACCCGCAGCCAGGTCGCCTCGCTGCGCTCGGGCAGCACCGTCCTCCGCCCCGTTCCTGCCTGAGCTCACGCGTTCGTGCTGTGAGTTCCCTCGTGGTGGCGCTGGAAGTCGATCAACGCGTCGAGCCGGGCGGCGGGTAGTTCGACCCCCAAGCCGGGGAGGAGCCTGCCCAGGGACTCGGGGGCGATGGTGGTGCTCTCCCGGGGGGCGGTCGGGCGCTCCACCGTGGACGTCCGGCCCCCCAGGCGGTTTCACCGGCTCGTCGGCGATCACGTCGAGTCCGTGGCCGGGGTGCGGTCCGAGGATCGCGTCGATGTTCTCGAACGGGATCGTGCGCACGTGCGCTTCGTGCAGGCCCCGCAGCGCTTCCGCCGACGGAGGCAGTCGCGGCTGGTCGATCCGGCGCAGGTAGGCCTCGACGTCGAGGGAGCCGGTGGACCACGGGTCGTCGGTGCTGTCGTGTTCACGGCATCGATGCTGAACTTTCGAGTCCGCTGCGAGTCAACCCGCTCCGGACGTGCGAAAGCCCGCTCGACGCGAGGTCGAGCGGGCTTTCCGGCCGCTGCGGGATCAGGCGCCGAGGACGTCCGGGTCCGGGCCGACGCGGGTCCCGGTGTCCAGGCCCGCGATGACCGCGAGGTCGTCGTCGGCGAGCTCGAAGTCGAACACCTGGATGTTCTCCCGGATGCGCGACGGTGTCGCCGACTTCGGGATGACCACGTTGCCGAGCTGGATGTGCCAGCGCAGCACGATCTGCGCGGGGCTCTTGCCGTACTTCTCCGCCAGCGAACCCAGCGTCGGGTCCTCCAGCAGTCCCTTGCCCTGGCCGATCGGGCTCCACGCCTCGGTGAGGATGCCGTGCTCGCGGTGGAACGCGCGCAGGTCGCCCTGCTGGAGGTTCGGGTGCAGCTCGATCTGGTTCAGGGCGGGCACCACGTCGGTCTCCTCGAACAACCGGCGCAGGTGCGGGATCTGGAAGTTCGAGACGCCGATGGACTTCGCGCGGCCGTCGGCGCGCAGCTTCTCGAACGCCTTCCACGTGTCGACGTACTTGTCCTGGCCGGCGGCGGGCCAGTGGATCAAGTACAGGTCGACGTAGTCCAAGCCGAGCTTGCCGATGCTGTCGTCGAACGCCTTCAGGGTGCTGTCGTAGCCCTGCTGGTCGTTCCACAGCTTGGTGGTGACGAACAGGTCCTCACGCCGCACACCTGATTCGGCGATCGCCTTGCCGACGCCTTCCTCGTTGCCGTAAACAGCAGCGGTGTCGATGCTGCGGTACCCGGCCTCGATAGCCGTGGCCACCGGCTCGATCACTTCGTCCGGCGGCACCTGGAAGACGCCGAAGCCGAGTTGCGGGATCGCCGCGCCGGTGTTGAGGGTGAGGTTCGGAACCTGGGTCATCTACTCGTTCCTCCCAAGGGGTCGAACGTTGCCGGGGCATCCGCGACCTCGCCCGCGGATCACCACTCGGTGCAACCCGCCCGCCGGGCCGCGGATTCCCGGTTCGAGGCGCCCTCCATCACAGCACGCACCCCGACCGGAAGCTATCCGGCGAACCAGCGGCGCCCCTGCCTCCGAGCGGTTTCAGGACCTTCGTCCCGGACGCGAACGGGGCCGGCCACCGCGTGGGTGACCGGCCCCGTTTCGTTCGAGGGTGCTCAGTGCGCGGGGGTGGCCGCCGGGGCCTCCGCCCGCTCGGTCTCGCAGCGGTGCGAGGCGACGACGTCGCCGGAGCGCGGCGTCCGGTCCAGCCAACCGGACAGCAGCGCGAAGCCGAGCCCGATCACGGCCAGGATCGCACCGACCCAGCTGGGCGCCGTCAAGCCGAACCCGCCCGCGATGACCAGGCCGCCGAGGTAGGCGCCGAGCGAGTTGGCGATGTTGAACGTGGACTGGATGCTCGCCGAGCCCAGCGCGGGGGCCTCCTTGGCCTTGTCCAGGATGCGCGCCTGGATGCTGGGGATCGCGGCGAAACCGGCCAGCCCGACCACGAACACGTTGATCGAGGTCAGCGCCATGCTCTGCGCGGTGACCAGGAAGGTCAGCAGCGACACCGCGAGCAGCGAGAGGAAGACGTACAGCGTCCGCATCGGAGCCCGGTCGGCGAGCCGCCCGCCGATGATGGTGCCCGCGGTCATGCCCACGCCGAACAGCGCCAGCAGTGCCGTGGCCATCGTGGGCGTGAAGCCGGTGACGTCGGTGAGCAGCGGCTTGATGTAGCTGTAGAAGGAGAACGTGGCGGCGAAGCCGAACACGACGACGGCGAACGCCAGCCACACCTGCGGGCGCTTGAAGGCGACGAGCTCGCCGCGCAGGCTCACGTCGGTCGGCTTGGGCTGCTGCGGCACCAGGGCGGCGACGGCGATCAGGGCGATCACGCCGATGACCGCGACCACGCCGAAGGTGAAGCGCCATCCGAAGGACTGGCCGAGCAGGGTGCCGAGCGGGACGCCGACGATGTTGGCGACGGTGAGGCCGATGAACATCATCGAGATGGCCTGGGCGCGCTTGTCCCGCGCGACCAGCCCGGCGGCGACGACCGCGCCGACGCCGAAGAAGGTGCCGTGCGGCAGCCCGGCGATGAACCGGGAGGCCAGCAGCGTCTCGTGAGTGGGGGCGAACGCGGAGGCCAGGTTCCCGACGACGAACAGGGCCATCATGCTGATCAGCATGGTCTTGCGCCGGACGCGCATGCCGCCCGCGGTGAGCAGCGGCGCACCGACGACGACGCCCAGCGCGTACAGCGAGATGTAGCCGCTGGCGTCGGACAGGGACACGTGCAGGTTCGAGGCCACTTCGGGCAGCAGCCCCATCATGACGAACTCGGTGGTTCCAATGCCGAAAGCTGCGATGGCCAGTGCCAACAGGGCAATGGGCAAGGAGGTCTCCTGAATGCGAAAGTGCCGGACCGGGTCAGTGCCCCGAACCCGCCTTCCGGCTGAGGGCGCGCGTGATCCCCGCTGCTGTGGCGGTCGTCGGTGCTCGGAGCTCTCTCAGGAAGACCGGCTGTCGCTGGCGGCTCCCCGGGCACGTTCAACACTAGTGCCCGCCGATGGTGTTCCCGGCGGGACTATGAAGCGGACCACTGCCGCGCGGGCCGGTTTCCACTCGTTCGGTTCAGTGCGAACGCGCCATGGGAGGCATCGGCCACAGTGGAGCGGGCGTTACGGTTCCGACCCTTACTTGAAACGATTTGTGCGAGGTCAGTTCGTCGGGCGTGCCGCGTTGTGCAGTGTGCCCAATTCGTCCCGTTGTCCTTTGTGGACGTTTGAATCCCGATAGCGGAGGCGCCTCGAGATGATCCATTGCGACGGGTCCGCGAGTTGATCTGTGAATGCGCCGCGCACCGCGCGGGAATCGTTTCCCGGAGATCACCGCGCGATTCGCGAGATCACACCTCTTCGGAAGCGGAGTGCCGGCCGCCCACGTGCGCCTCCACCTCCATCCGGCGCCGCATGTGCGGGTAGTGCAGCTCGAACGCGGGCCGGACCGACCGGATGCGCGGCAGCTCCGTGAAGTTGTGCCGAGGCGGCGGGCAGGACGTCGCCCACTCCAGCGAGTTCCCGTGCCCCCACGGGTCGTCCACGTCGGCCTTCGTCCCGAACCGGTAGCTGGCGAACACGTTCCACAGGAACGGCAGCATCGAGGCGCCCAGGATGAACGCGCCCACGGTCGAGGCGACGTTCATGCCGGTGAAGCCGTCCGTGGGCAGGTAGTCCGCGTAGCGCCGCGGCATGCCCGCCCCGCCCAGCCAGTGCTGCACCAGGAACGTCGTGTGGAAACCGATGAACGTGAGCCAGAAGTGGATCTTGCCGAGGCGTTCGTCCATCATCCGGCCGGTCATCTTCGGGAACCAGAAGTACATGCCGGCGAACACCGCGAACACGATCGTCCCGAACAGCACGTAGTGGAAGTGCGCCACCACGAAGTACGTGTCGTGCACGTGGAAGTCCAGCGGCGGCGCGGCCAGCAGCACACCGGTGAGCCCGCCCAGCAGGAACGTCGCCAGGAACCCGACGGCGAACAGCATGGGCGTCTCGAACGTGATCTGCCCGCGCCACATCGTGCCGATCCAGTTGAAGAACTTCACCCCCGTCGGCACCGCGATCAGGAACGTCGTGAACGAGAAGAACGGCAGCAGCACCGCGCCGGTCGCGAACATGTGGTGCGCCCACACCACCACCGACAGCACCCCGATGAGCAGCGTCGCGTACACCAGGCCGGTGTAGCCGAACAGGGGTTTGCGGCTGAACACGGGGAGGATCTCGGTGACGATGCCGAAGAACGGCAGCGCCACGATGTAGACCTCCGGATGCCCGAAGAACCAGAACAGGTGCTGGTAGGCGATCGCCCCGCCGGTGGCCGGGTCGAACACGTGCGCCCCGAAGTGCCGGTCCGCTAGCAACCCGAACAGCGCGGCGGTCAGGATCGGGAACGCCATCAGGATCAGGATGCTGGTCACCAGGATGTTCCAGGTGAAGATCGGCATCCGCCACATCGTCATGCCCGGAGCGCGCATGCACACCGTCGTCGTGATCATGTTGACCCCGCCGAGGATGGTGCCCAGCCCGCTGACCAGCAGTCCCGTGATCCACAGGTCGCCGCCGAGGCCCCCGCTGTAGATCGAGCGCGACAGCGGCGCGTACGCGGTCCAGCCGAAGTCCGCCGCCCCGCCCGGCATCACCAGCCCGCTCACGACCATCAGCCCGCCGAACAGGAACAACCAGTACGAGAACGCGTTGAGCCGCGGGAACGCCACGTCGGGGGCGCCGATCTGCAGCGGCAGGATGATGTTCGCGAAGCCGAACACGATCGGCGTCGCGAACAGCAGCAGCATGATCGTGCCGTGCATGGTGAACAGCTGGTTGTACTGCTCCTGGGACAGGAACTGGAGTCCCGGCTGGGCCAGTTCGCCGCGGATGAGCAGGGCCATCGCTCCGCCGACGATGAAGAAGCCGAAGGCCGTGGCCAGGTAGAGCTTGCCGATCTCCTTCGGGTCGGTGGTGCCCAGCATGCCGAGGAGCTTGGCGCCCTTCGCCGGGTGCTCGACGCTGTGCGCGCGGGTCGGGATCGGGGACGGCCGTTCGTGCACGGTGGCCATGCGTGCTCCTCTGGAAGTGGGCTCCGCTGATCGGCTAGGTCGCTGCTGAGCTGCGCGAACGAGGCCTCGTCGTCCAGTCTTGACCCGGTCCGGAGGAGCGGCAATCCGGTCCGCGGCCGGACTCGGGACGACCGGTCCTTGAGCGGGAGCGCCCGGTCTGCTCGGCTCGTCATCGACGCCGCCGCGCCGCCTGGTGCGGCGGGCAGGAACTCGGAGGGAACCACATGGCACTGACCTTGGGCGGCGGACCGCTCATGACTCGCCCGCCGGAGGCGGTCAACTACCGGATCGACGGACCCCCGCACCGGTTGTTCCTGCACGACTTCCCGCGCAGGGTCCGGGCGCTGTTCGGAGGTGAGGTGGTGCTCGACAGCGATCGCGCGCGGCTGCTGCACGAGAGCAACCTGCTCCCGCAGCTCTACGTGCCCGCCGAGGACGTGCGGACGGACCTGCTGCAACCGACCTCGCACAGCACGCACTGCCCGTTCAAGGGCGACGCGGCGTACCACTCGGTGCGGGCGGGCGATCGGATCGCGGAGAACGCGATGTGGCACTACCCGCGGCCGACGGAGGCGGCGCCGTGGCTGGAGGGCCTCGTCGCCCTCTACTGGGGCTCGATGGACGCCTGGTTCGACGAGGACGAGGAGGTCTTCGCCCACATCCGCGACCCGTACCACCGGGTCGACGTCCGCGGCACCGGCAGGCACGTGCGGGTGCTGGCCGGGGACGTGGTCGTCGCGGAGAGCAGGCGCGCGAAGCTGCTGTCCGAGACGGGGTTGCCGAACCGCTACTACCTGCCCCGCGAGGACGTGCGCACCGAGCTGCTGGAGCCGAGCGCGACGCACACCACCTGCCCGTACAAGGGCACCGCCTCCTACGCGACGCTGCGGGCGGGCGAGCAGCGCCTGCCGGACGCGGCGTGGTCGTACCCGGAGCCGCTCGACGGCGCCCTCGCCATCGCCGACCGGCTCTGCTTCCTGGCCGAGGGCCTCACCACCGAGATCGACGGCGAACCGTTTTGAGGTCCTGTCCGTGAGCGTGATCGTTGGCTCGTCAGCGGCGAAGCCGCTGAGCAGCGACCACTCTGCCCACCGGTACCGCAGCTGAGGTTCCGCCACCCGGCCGCCCGAGCGACGAGACCAGCGGACGCCTCAGCCGGTCAGTGCGGACATGGCCATGCGGTGCAGCAGCGCGGTCATGGCGGCGGTGCCGAGGTGCGCGCTGTAAGGCGTGGAGTTGATCAGGCCGAGCACCGCGTGCACGGTGGCGCGCGCGGTGGCCGGATCGAGCTCGGGCCGCGCCAGGCGCAGCACTTCCACCCACACCTCCACGTAGCCGCGCTGGGCCTCTCGAACGCGGTGCCGCTCGTCCGCGGCGAGGCTGTCCAGGTCGCGCAGGTGCACGCTGATGAGCGCCGGGTTGGTGAGGGCGAACTCGACGTGCCTGCGCACCAGTTCGTCCAGCGTGCGCAGCGGTTCGGCGGTGGAGCTCGCCCGGCTGCGCCCGGCGTCGAGCAGTCGGTCGCTGATGCCGGTGAGCATCTCGGCGAGCATCGCGTCCTTGCCGCGGAAGTGCCGGTACAGCGCAGGGCCGGAGATGCCGACGGCCCGGCCGATGTCGTCGATGCCCACGCCGTGGAATCCGTAGCGCGCGAACAGCTCCGCCGCGGCGTCGAGGATCTGCTCGCGGCGGCTCGGTCGGGAGGTGGCCGGTTCGGTCATCGGCGCCGATACTAGACGCCGAGGTTAGTCGTCGTTAACATCTGGGCAGCAGTTAACGATGACTAACTCGACCGGATTCAGCCTGAGCGGGAGGAACGTCGGTGGATGCGCCCGTCCTGACCAGCACGATCGATGCGGAGGCCGAACGGCCCGCCCGGTTCGCCGCCGAGCACGCGGCGCTGGTCGACGACCTCAACGCCCGGCTCGCGACGACCCGGCTCGGCGGCCCGGAGAAGTCCCGCCTGCGTCACGTCGACCGCGGCAAGCTGCTGCCCCGCGACCGGGTGGACGCGCTGCTGGACCGGGGCTCGCCGTTCCTGGAGCTGTCCCCGCTGGCCGCGCACGAGCTCTACGACGGGGACGCGCCATCGGCGGGGATCATCACCGGCATCGGCCGCGTCTCCGGGCGCGAATGCGTGATCGTCGCCAACGACGCCACCGTCAAGGGCGGCACCTACTACCCGATGACGGTCAAGAAGCACCTGCGCGCCCAAGAGGTCGCGCTGCACAACAACCTGCCCTGCTTGTACCTGGTGGACTCCGGTGGCGCGTTCCTACCCAGGCAGGACGAGGTGTTCCCGGACCGCGAGCACTTCGGGCGGATCTTCTTCAACCAGGCCACCATGTCCGCGCGCGGCATCCCGCAGATCGCCGCCGTGCTCGGCTCCTGCACCGCAGGCGGCGCCTACGTGCCCGCGATGAGCGATGAAGCGGTGATCGTGCGCGAGCAGGGCACGATCTTCCTCGGCGGCCCGCCGCTGGTGAAGGCCGCGACCGGCGCCGAGGTGACCGCCGAGGAGCTCGGCGGCGGCGACCTGCACTCGCGGACCTCCGGCGTCACCGACCACCTCGCGGAGGACGACGCGGACGCGCTGCGCATCGTGCGCTCCATCGTCGACACCCTCGGTCCGCGCGCGCCGCGGCCGTGGGAGGTGCTGGCGCCCGAGGAGCCCGCGGTGTCCCCGGACGACCTCTACGCCGCCGTGCCCACTGACAGCCGCACCCCCTACGACGTGCACGAGGTCATCGCGCGGATCGTCGACGGCAGCCGGTTCCAGGAGTTCAAGCGCGACTACGGCACCACGCTGGTCACCGGCTTCGCCCGGCTGCACGGGCATCCGGTGGGGATCGTCGCCAACAACGGGATCTTGTTCGGCGAGTCGGCGCTCAAGGGCGCGCACTTCATCGAGCTCTGCGACAAGCGCTCGATCCCGCTGGTGTTCCTGCAGAACATCTCCGGGTTCATGGTCGGCCAGGAGTACGAGGCGGGCGGCATCGCCAAGCACGGCGCGAAGATGGTCACCGCCGTGGCCTGCGCGCGGGTGCCGAAGTTCACCGTGGTCATCGGCGGCTCGTTCGGCGCGGGCAACTACTCGATGTGCGGGCGCGCGTATTCGCCGCGGTTCCTGTGGATGTGGCCGAACGCGCGGGTCTCCGTGATGGGTGGGGAGCAGGCCGCGTCGGTGCTGGCCACCGTGCGCCGCGACCAGTTCGACGCGCGCGGCGAGCACTGGTCCGACGAGGCCGAGGACGAGTTCAAGAACCCCATCCGCGAGCAGTACGAGCAGCAGGGGCATCCGTACTACTCGACGGCGCGGTTGTGGGACGACGGCGTGATCGACCCGAAGCAGACCCGGTCCGTGCTGGGGCTTGCGCTGTCGGTCGCGGCGAACGCGCCGCTGGACCCGGTCGGCTACGGCGTCTTCCGGATGTGACTTCTCGGAATGGTCTGCGTAGCTGGTCGCTCAGCGGAACCTCAACCGCTGAGACCCGCCGGTGGTCGCTGCTCAGCGGTTCCGCCGCTGGCAGGGCGAACGACCGGGATCGAGCTGGGTTCAACGGGATTGTCCATGTGTGCCAACGGAACGAGGTGAGTGCGGTGGCGAGCGAGGCGGTGCCGGCCGAGGGTGGCCGGATCGATGCGGTGCTGGTGGCGAACCGCGGTGAGATCGCGGTGCGGGTGATCCGCACCCTGCGTGCGCTGGGCATCCGGGCCATCGCCGTGCACAGCGACGCCGATCGCGACGCCCGGCACGTCGCCGAAGCCGACACCTCCGTCCACATCGGACCGAGCAGCGCCGCGCAGAGCTACCTGTCCGTGCGGCGGGTCGTGGACGCGGCGGTGCGCTCCGGGGCGCAGGCCGTGCACCCCGGCTACGGATTCCTGTCCGAGAACACCGAGTTCGCGCGAGCCTGCGCCGAAGCCGGGCTCCTGTTCATCGGGCCACCGGCCGCGGCGATCGAGGCGATGGGCGACAAGATCCGCGCCAAGGCCACCGTCACCGAAGCCGGCGTGCCCGTCGTGCCCGGCCGCAGCGACCCGGACATGACCGACGCCGACCTGGTCGGCGCCGCGCGCGACGTGGGGTTCCCGGTGCTGCTCAAGCCTTCCGCGGGTGGCGGCGGGAAGGGCATGCGGCTGGTGTCGGACCCCGCGGAGCTGCCCGCGCAGATCGTCTCGGCCCGGCGGGAGGCGGGCGCGGCCTTCGGCGACGACACGCTGTTCGTGGAGCGCTTCGTAGCCCGTCCCCGGCACATCGAGGTGCAGGTCCTCGCCGACGCGCACGGCGGCGTGGTGCACCTCGGTGAACGCGAGTGCAGCCTGCAGCGCCGCCACCAGAAGATCATCGAAGAGGCGCCGTCGGCGTTGCTCGACGAGCAGACCCGGCAGCGCATCGGGGCCGCCGCGGTCTCCGTCGCGCGCTCGGTCGGCTACGTCGGCGCGGGCACCGTGGAGTTCATCGTCTCCGCCGACCGGCCGGAGGACTTCTTCTTCATGGAGATGAACACCCGGCTGCAGGTGGAGCACCCGGTGACCGAGCTCGTCACCACCGTCGGCGGCCGGCGCGGCTTCGACCTCGTCGAGTGGCAGGTCCGGATCGCCGGGGGCGAGCGGCTGCCGTTCGCGCAGGAGGACCTGTCGCTGGAGGGTCACGCCGTGGAGGCCCGCGTCTACGCCGAAGACCCCGCCCGCGGTTTCCTGCCCAGCGGCGGGCGGGTGCTGGCGGTGCACGAACCCGCCGGTGCGCGGGTCGATTCCGGCATCTCGGCGGGCACGATCGTCGGCTCGGACTACGACCCGATGCTGGCCAAGGTGATCACCTGGGGCCCGGATCGCGGCGCTGCGCTGCGCAGGCTCGACGCCGCGCTGGCCGAGACCGCGGTGCTCGGCGTGACCACGAACGTCGCGTTCCTGCGAGCGCTGCTCGGCCACCCCGAGGTGCGCGCGGGCGAACTCGACACCGGGCTCGTCGAGCGGAACCTGGCGGAGCTCTCCGCCGACCCGGTGCGCCCGGAGGTGCTGGTCGCCGCGGCGCTCGCCGACCTCGCCGCCGCCGAACCCGCCGCCGTCGTCGACCCGTGGGACGTGCCCGGCGGTTGGCGGCTCGGCGAACCCGCCTGGAGCGTGTGGCGCTACGCCGACGCCGAGGTCCGGGTGCGCGGTCGCGCGGCCGACGCGGAGGTCTCGCTGGACGGCGAGGCGGGACCGGCGAGCGCGGTGCTGCACGGCGACCGGCTCACCGTCACCTACCGCTCCCTCGTCCGCCGCTACCGCTGGGCGCGCGACGGCGACACCACCTGGCTCGCCGCGGACGGCCGCACCTGGGCCGTCACCGAGCACCGGCTGCTCGCCGAACGCGCCGAACGCGGCGCCGGTTCGGGCGGTGCGATCACCAGCCCGATGCCGGGGACCGTGCTGTCCGTCGAGATCACCGCGGGCCAAGAAGTCCGAAAAGGACAGACGTTGTTCGTGGTGGAGGCGATGAAGATGGAGCACACCGTCACCGCCCCGCTGGACGGGACCGTCACCTCGGTCGCCGCCCGCACCGGAACACCGGTGGCGCTCGACGAAGCGCTCGCCGTGCTCACCGCCCACCCCTCTCATCCCGAGGAGCCCTGACATGATCGACCACCGGCTCGGCGAAGACCACGAAGCGCTGCGCGACTCGGTGCGGACCTTCGCGCGCAAGGAGATCGCGCCCGTCATCGGCGGCTACTACGAGCGCGAGGAGTTCCCGTACCCGCTGGTGCGGACCATGGGATCGATGGGCCTGTTCGGGCTGCCCGTCGACGAGGAGCACGGCGGCATGGGCGGCGACTACTTCACGCTGTGCCTGGCGCTGGAAGAGCTCGCGCGGGTCGACTCGTCGGTGGCGATCACGCTCGAAGCGGGCGTGTCCCTCGGCACCATGCCGATCTACCGCTTCGGCACCGCCGAGCAGCAGCGGGAGTGGCTGCCCAGGCTGTGCGGAGCGGAGGTCCTCGGCGCGTTCGGGCTCACCGAACCCGGCGGTGGCTCCGACGCCGGAGCCACCCGCACCACCGCTGTGCTCGACGGCGACCAGTGGGTCCTCAACGGTTCCAAGGCGTTCATCACGAACTCCGGAACGGACATCACCGCGTTCGTCACCGTCACCGCCGTCACCGGCACCAAACCCGACGGCGGCAAGGAGATCTCCACGATCATCGTGCCCTCCGGCACGCCCGGGTTCACCGTCGCGCCCAAGTACTCCAAGGTCGGCTGGAACGCCTCCGACACTCACGAGCTGGCCTTCGACGACTGCCGCGTGCCCGCCGCGAACCTGCTCGGCGAACGCGGCCGGGGCTACGCGCAGTTCCTGTCCATCCTCAGCGAGGGCCGCATCGCCATCGCCGCGCTCGGCACCGGGCTCGCCCAGGGATGCGTGGACGAGTGCCTGCGCTACGCGGGCGAACGCGAAGCGTTCGGCCACCACATCGGCGAGTACCAGGCGATCCAGTTCAAGATCGCCGACATGGAGCTGCGCGCGTACAACGCGCGGCTCGCCTACTACGACGCCGCGTCCCGGATGCTGCGCGGCGAACCGTTCCGCAAGCAGGCCGCGCTGGCGAAGCTCACCTCGTCCAACGCCGCGATGGACAACGCCCGCGACGCCACTCAGATCTTCGGCGGCTACGGCTTCATGAACGAAACCCCCGTGGGCCGCTTCTACCGCGACGCCAAGATCCTGGAGATCGGCGAAGGAACCAGCGAGGTCCAACGCATGCTGATCGCCCGAGAACTCGGCCTGTGACCCGCGCGGCGACGTAGCCCCACAAGAAAGCAGAAGCCGTGCCCAGCGGCCGAAGGCCGTGCCTTTGCGGCGAAGCCATGCAGTGGGCGAGCGAAGCGATGCCTGCCTTGCGGCCGAAGGCCGTGCCTTTGCGGCGAAGCCGTGCAGTGGGCAAGCGAAGCGATGCCTGCCTCGCGGCCGAAGGCCGTGCCTGGATGCGCGAAGCGCATAGCCCACGTCGAAAACTCGGTCACTCGCGGGTTCTCAGCGTCCTTCTCGCGAGGACGGCTTTTTCCCTCGTGGCGGAGCCACTTGGGAAAAAGATCCCGCAGCGAGAAGGACGCTGAGGTTCCGCTGAACGACCACCCAAGCAGAACGAGCCCAGCCCCCTCAAACACCAACAAAACTGCCGGCAGAGGCGGTCGGGGGGCGCCTCTGCCGGCAGAGCCGGAGGTTTTCGGGGGGTGTAGTCGGGTTTCGGGGGTTTGGTCGGGGGTATCGGCCGCCCGTCAGGGCGCGCGGTCGGGGATCAGCGGATGCGTTCGCGCGGGACCGTGATCTCGGCGTCGGTCTCGCCGCCGTAGGCGTAGGCGTAGGGGTCGTAGCCGGGCTGCTGCCCGTAACCCGCTTCCTGCTGGGGCCAAGCGGGCGTCCCGTCGGGCTGCCCGTGCTGCACCGGGCCGCGCGGCGGTTCCGGCAGCACCGGTTCCGGTTCGGCGGCTTGCGACAGGTGCTGCATCACCCAGTCCCGAGCCAGCGCACCAGGCGAGGTGCCTTGCCGGGCCGCGAGCTCCTTGAGCTGCTCGTTGGCCATCAGCGGCAACCGCAGCTGGTGGACCTCCGCCCCGCCGAAACCACGGCCGGTGCCGGTGGTTTCGAGGTCGTCCTTCGGGGCCAGGGCCGCGAGGTACGAGTCGAGTTCGTGATCCGGCTCGTTGGCCTGCTGCTGGTTGGCGGACTTGCCCCGCTGATCCTGCTGCCGGCGTCCGGTCTTGATTCGTCCTAGAGCCACGCGCACACGATAACGGTTCTGTTGCGAAACATGGAGTGCTGTGTCCGCATTCATGGCGGCGTGTCGGACGTACCGCGCCCCCGCGGGCGGCCGGAGTGGGAGTCTCCACGGGTGAACGAGCCGCCCCCGCGCATCCGCGCGAGCGCCGCGCCGCTTCCGCTGCGTTCGGGATCGTCGCTGGTGATCGGCGTTCTCGGCGTGCTCGCCGCGCTGCTGCTGCCGTTCGCACCGGTGCTCGCCGACGAGACCACGGTGACGTGGCCGCGAGCGGGAGCCGCCCCGGAATCGACCACGGCTTTTTTTCGTGCCCTACGCGCCCGCCGAGACGCACCTCGACGTGCCGTGCCCGGTCGTGCGCGCAGGGCAACGGGAATCGGGGCCGACGACGTTGGTCGCGAGCACCCGGCCGGGCGCGCCGTCGACGGGCTTCGCGGTGCTCACCGCGGACGGTGATCTGCTGGTGCAGGTCGGTGGCAAACAAGTGCACCGCGGACCGATCCCCGCCGGTGACTGCTCGGTGCGGCTCGACGCCGCCGGCGCGGGGAGCACGTTGCGGATCGGCCCGGACACCACGGCGCTGCCCGGTGACCGGGTGCGGGAGGTCTTCGCGTTCACCACGGACCTCCCCGCGTAGCAGGCCCGCGGCCTGGCGGTGCGCGCCCGCACCAGCACCTGGTTCGAGAACTCGCCCACCGGCGCGAAGATCGCGCTGATCGGCGCGCAGCTCGCCCTCGCCGGCGCCGCGCTCACCCTGCTCGCCCGCGTCGACCGGCGCCGCAGGCCCGCGGACCGGTCCGGCGACGAGCCCCTCCCCGGCGGAAGTGCGCGAGCCGATCAGCACGTACCTGCCGACGCGGCCGGAGCCGCCGGGCGGCGTCGGCGGATCGGTTCCTGACCGCTGGACCTCGGCGTGCTCGCCACCTTGCTGATCTGGGCGGTGCTCGGCCCCCGCACCCCCGACGACGGCTTCACCGAGGGCATCGAGCGCACCGCGCTGCACTCCGGCGCGTTCACGAACTACTACCGCTGGGAGAACGGTGCCGAATCCCCGTTCACCGCGGTGCTCCTCCTCGTCGAACCGCTGATCTCCCTGCAGGCGAACCCGCTGGTGCTGCGGCTGCCGAGCCTCATCGCCGGATTCCTGACCTGGCTGCTGCCGAGCCGCGGCGCGCTGCCGGTGCTGCTGCCCGGACACGCCCGCCTCGGCCGCGTGCGCTCGCTGCTCGCCGGCGCGTTGCTGCTCTGGTGGCTGCCGTTCGACCTCGGAGTGCGCCCGGAGCCGTTCGTCGCGTTCGGCGCCACTGTCGTGCTGACCTGCGTGCTGCGCGGTACCCGGCGGGAGAACGGGCTGCTGCTGGGCTGCGGCGCGTTGGCGGCGGGACTCACCGTCGCCGTCAACCCGGTCGGCGTGACCGCGACCGCCCCGCTGCTCCTGCTGGCCCCTCGGATCTGGCGGACGCTGCGCGCCGGGGGCTCGCCGTACGGGGCGATCGCGCTGCTGGCCTGCGTCGGCGCGGTCGGGCTGGTGGCGATGTTCGCCGACCAGTCCTGGTACGGGGTCGGCCGGGCCACCGAACTGCACCGGTTCTACGGGCCGAACGTGCCGTGGTTCGAGGAGATCCGGCGCTACGAGTACCTGCTCGGCTTCGACGACGAACAAGGCGGCCTCGGCCGCCGGTGCTGATCACGCTGCCGCTGCTGGCCTGCGCGGTGCTGCTGCTCGCGGCGGGAACCGGGCGCTCACCGGACTGCGCACCGCGCACGTGGCGCCGGTGGCGTTCGCGGTGGGGCTGGGCATGTTGTGGCTGACCCCGTCGAAGTGGACGCACTACTTCGGCGCGCTCGCGGGTTTCGGCGCGCTCGCGCTGACGGTGTCGGTGGTGCTGCTGGTGGCGGCGCGCGACGAGCTCGTCGGCCTGATCGGGACCGTGCTGCTCGTGGTCGGGATCAGCGTGGCGTTCGCGGGCCGCAACGAGTGGTTCCTGCACTCGGACTTCGGGGTGCCGCACGCGGAGACCCCGTTCGCGCCGTTCGACGGCCCGCTGCCGTGGCTCGCGCTCACCGCGGTCGTGCTGCTGCTCGGCGGGCGGCGCTCGGCCGGGTGCCCGCCATGCTGGGCGTGACGGCTGTGGTGCTCGGCGTGGCGGTGCTGCTGGTGTCGTTCGTGGTCGCCCCGTTCCGGCAGTTCGGCGGCTACTCGGTCGGCGCGCAGAACATCGGGCACCTGACCGGCGGAGACTGCGGCATCGCCGACCGGTCCCGCGGCTTCGTCGAACGCGGCGGCTACCCGGAGTTCCAGACGCCGCCCGCACCGCCGGGCACCGGCAGCGCCACCTACCTGTGGGGCAGCCTCGACAGCGGTGGTGCCTCGACGGGCGAGCTCACCAGCCGCTGGTTCGCGCTGCCGCCGCCGTCGCCGGACCAGGAGGTCGCGCTGTCGGTGGCCGGGCGCACCGGCGACGGCAACCGGCTCGTCCTGGAGTTCGGCCGGGACTCGCGGCCGATCGGGCGGCGGGTGCTCGACGACTCCTGGAAGGACGACGACGAACGCCGCACCTACCCCAGCGACCGCGTCGTCGAGGACGCACCGCAAGACCGCCCCGACTGGCGGGAAGCGCAGGTCGGAGCCGCCGATGTGCCCGCGGGCGCGAACACCGCGCGCATCTTCGCCACCGACGCCACCACCGACGGCGGCGGCTGGCTCGCCACCACCGGCCCGCGGCTGCGCGACGTGGTGCCATTGCGGGCCTCGCTCGGCGGTTCGGTCTACGTGGACTGGGCGATGGTGTGGGACTTCCCGCCACGGGTCGCGGGCGGTCCGGCGCAGGCGCCGACGACGCTGCTGACCCCGCCCGGCTACCTCGGTTTCGCCGGGCCGGCCCCGTTCGTGGCTGGGAAGGCGACCGGACTCCGCTGGGCTATCCGGACGGCGCGGCGAGGTCGAGCGACTGATCGGCGCTCGCACCCCGGGGCCAGGTACCTCGGACAGCGGAGGACCCCCACGCCAGGGGGAGGAGCGCGGGGGTCGGAGGGGATCTCCACAGTCGCTGACCGGGGGTGGGTCAGCTTCACGATTGTGGCATGGCTTTCCCGTTATTGGGAGGGACAGCCGGGAAACGTTGCTACCCGTTGTTACTTGTATCGCCCAAACGCCAGCAAGCTTCACTCGAAGGTCCGCCCCCGGGCCACCGTTGGGCGAGTGGGAGTCGGCCGCCGCCCTCCGCGATCACGCGTACCCGCTCGATCCACCCGGAAAGAGCAGTCCCCGCCCGCGCTCGGGCACGAGGTGCACGAGCCCGCGCGCTCGACCGGCACGTCCGCGGCTCGTCCCGCCAGGCGCGGCGGGCTCACCCCGCGGTCGAGCGCTCGGCTCGGGCAGCGGTCTCACGAACTGCGGTGATCCCGGTTCGCCGGGCGGACCTCCCGGCGGCGGCAGGGGGTCGGCGACGGCCATCTTCCAGAGTGGACGAGACGTCCGGTTCGGCTTGGACGGTCGACGGGTCCGAAGTGGATCGAAACAGCCCGAACGATTACGCAGCGTCTCGAGCGAATCACTCTGTGGGGGGCTGCGGCTGTGTACAAGCTGTGGATAACCTGCGGCCGAAACCCGAGCCGGGGAGGCACCATGTACGGGTCGCTGGACGTACGGAAGTTCTTGTCGCAGCAGGAAGAAACCGCTAGCCGATCAGCCTCGGTGGTGCCTGCGCCGCGCAGCGGCGAGCCCTCCGGGATCACCGACGACCAGGTGCACCGAGCGAGGGTCGCGGTGGCGCGCAGTTCGGAGGACGCCGAGGACTGCCGCCTGCTGCTGGACATGCTCGGGCTTGTCCCGGACGAGGACGGCGAGCCGCCGGTCACGCAGTGAGCCGTCTCCGCAGCGCTCGGAGCCGATCACCTCGACCGGGTCGGCGCTGGTCCGGCGTGGGCGCGAGCGGTGACCGGTTCGGGCGAGCAGTTGCCCGCGCGGGTAGGTGGTGATCGGCGGCGACATCGCTGGGCACCGGCCGTGCCGGCGTCCGGGCGGCGAGTCGGTAGCGCTGGGACGAGGGCTCGACGCTGTCGAAGTAGGGCTGTCTTCCCGCGAGGGCGGGCACCCCCCGGTGGCTCGCCTCGCGGGAAGACGTCGAGCCCAGCGGCGGGCTCGGTGAAAACATACCGTGCGGTTTCTTTCGCGTTCCCTCCAGGTCACCGGTCGGTTCCAGCAAGATCACCGACGGGACACGGGAACGGCGGATGGGCACGTGCAGGGGCGGCGGGGTAACTTCGCGTGGCGTAGTTGATCATCCTTTCGTGGGCCGTGTCACCGGATCTAGTTAACGCCGAGATCTCGCGCTGAGCATGGCCGACACTCCAGCCGCCGGAGCCGTGCCATGCCCCAGCAGCGTCGGGCGCAAGTCACCCGCCGTGCCATCGTCGTCGCTGCTGCCGAGGAGTTCGACCGCGTCGGCTTCGACGCCACCCCGCTGAGCGCGATCCTCCGTCGAAGCGGCGTCACGAAGGGCGCGTTCTACTTCCACTTCCCGTCCAAGGACGCCGTCGCAGCCGCGCTCGTGCGCTTCCAGGCCCAGGTGTGGTCCAAGATCTGGCAGCGCTGGACGTCCCGAGGTCTCGATCCGCTGTCCACCGCCGTCGAACTCGTCGACGAAGTGGTCCGGATCCTGGAGCACGACGTGGTCGTCCGCGCCGGAGCCCGGCTCGCGATGCGGGACCAGGACACCGTGACCCGCTGGGAGCAGCTGCTCGCCGGCCTGCTGCGGAGTTCCGCGGAGAACGGCCTGCTGCGCCCCGAGGTCGATCCCGTGGCCGCCACCCGCGTCCTCTACGCCACGCTCGTCGGCGTCCGCGTGCTGAGCGCGAGCCGCGCGATCGGCGTGGCTCAGCAGACCGGCGAGATCTGGCGGCTCGTCCTCGGGGGCATCGCCACCGCTGACTGGTTGCGGGACAACCCCTCGGTCCCGGCCGCCGCCCCGCGTCCAAGCTGAGACCGTCGTCACAAAGATCGATTTTCGCCCCGAACCCCTCCCGGGCGGGCCCGCAGCCCTGTTTTCGCGGTGACCCCGCTCCGTCGAGCCCCGTCCGGATGAGTTGCCGGCCGAGTGAAAAAAGCTGGTCAGGTCGCTACACTCGACCGTGGCCGCGCTCGCCGGGGCGAGCGTGCGGCGAGCTCGCGCCGCTTAAGCACCCCCCGGTGCGAGGCCCTTGGAGGCGTGTCGTAAGCTTTCATCACTGCCAACGGGGCGCCCCGAAAGGGAAAAGCCGGTTGGAGGTAAGGCCGGGTCGGTGTCGAATCGGCCAAGCCCCCATCGTCTAGCGGCCTAGGACGCCGCCCTTTCAAGGCGGTAGCGCGGGTTCGAATCCCGTTGGGGGTACGCAACAACAGAACATGGCCCAGTGGCGCAGTTGGTTAGCGCGCCGCCCTGTCACGGCGGAGGTCGCGGGTTCAAGTCCCGTCTGGGTCGCCAGAGCGTTCGGTTGAGAGCCGGCCGCCATGGCCAGGTAGCTCAGTTGGTACGAGCGTCCGCCTGAAAAGCGGAAGGTCGGCGGTTCGACCCCGCCCCTGGCCACGCTCTTGAGCTGGCACAAGCAAGCCCCACCGGGTTCCGGTGGGGCTTCTTGGTCTCAGTTGGGGGTCTCAGTCGCGGCCCCAGAAGAACCCGTTGAGCTGTGAGGCCACGTCCCGCCGGATCTCGTCAGTGACGTGCATGTAGCGCTTCTTCATCGTCGGGGTCGACCAGCCCATCAGATCCATCACGGTCCGGTCGGGCACGCCGAGGATCAGCAACGTGGTCGCCGCGGTGTGACGTGCGTCGTGCAGCCGGGCCTCCCGCACCCCTGCTTCGGTCAGCAGTTCCTTCCACTCGTCGAGGTCCCGTCGCGGATCGAGCGGCTTGCCGTTGGGCTGGGTGAACATGAACCCGCCCTCGTGCCACTCGTTACCGGCTAGCTCCCGCTCGGCCTGCTGTTGCTCTTCGTGTCGCAAGAGCATGTTGAACAGCTCGTCAGGCAGCCCGATCGAGCGTCGGCCCGCCGAAGACTTCAGCTCCACCAGGACCAGGCCGCCGCCCCGGCGCTGCGGGCACCACCGGGCGTGGTCGGTGCAGTCCGCCGGGCACGGTGGCGGGCAAGCTCGGGTGTGCCGCTTGCACTGCTTCGGGCAGGGCTTGACCTTGTGGTACTTCGCGCCGCACGCGTGCGGGTCGGAGCACCCGTGCTCCCAAGTCCGGCGCTGGATGGCTTCTCGGATCTTCAGCGCTTTCCTCCGGCGGTCGAGCCGGGGCCACTTGAGGCCGAGGGCCTCGCCCTGCCGGATTCCCAGGGCGAGAGCGACGACGTACCGGACACCGTTCCGGCGCTCCAAGGCTGCCTTGAGAACCTGCTGAACCTCGTCCGGCTCCAGCGGCTCGATCTCCTCTTCCTCCACCCGGGGAGCCTTGGCGAGCGCCAACGGGTTGCGGTTGATGTAGCCGCGGCGAAGCGCCTCCCCGAACGCGGTCCGGCCGGTCCGATGCACCTGGTGAACGGTGGCTGGTTTGAACCCAGCTTGGAGGAGCTTCCGGTACAGCTTCTCGAAGTACTCCGGGTGTTCCTGGATGTGATCGAGCCGGTGGGCGCCGATGCCGGGCACCAAGTGCTTGTAGATCGCCGTGCGGTACCCGAGCAGCGTCTTGTACCGGACGGTCAGCGGTGCGATCTCCTCCACCCAATGGACCAGCAGATCCTCGACGAGCCGGAACTTTCCGTGCCGGGTCTTCGCGGGACGGCCCTCGTCCCGCGCGCGTTCGAGTCGGCTCACCTCCTCGACGACGTCTTCCTTGGCCTTGCGCTTGACGTGGGGCCGGACGGGCTTGCCGTCGTCACCGACGCCCATGCTCACTCGCCCGTGCCAGTAGCCATCCTTGCCCAGGTAGATGCTCGACCGGCCGTTGGCGTTTCGAGCCTTCTTCGGCTTGTCCGCTTTGTCGTTCATCCGGATCTCCTCAGGCTGCGCGCTGCTGGTCGGGCTGGTCCTGGACGAGTCGTGCGGCGTACTGATCGATGGCCTCCTTGGGGATGCGGCGTAGTCGGCCGATGCGGACGGAGTCGAGTTCGCCGGAGCGCACCAGGGCGTAGGTGGTGGTGCGGCCGATGCCGAGTCGTTCGGCGGCTTCCTCGACGGTGAGGAGCACACGCGCCGGGAGGGAACGGACCTCGGCTTGGGGCTCGGGCTTGTCCTCTTCGGCGAGCAGAGCGGCGAGCTTGGCGAGCGTGCTGGCGATCTCGGTGGCTCGGTCGGTCACGCTGCACCCCTTTCGTTGGTGCTGGCGGGGGTGCCCGTCCCAGACGTCCCGGTCGTCCCGAGGCTGGTCAGGCTGGGACGGCTGGCTTCGCCGGGACGCTTCGATCCGTCCCGGAGCAGGAAGGCGTCCCGCGTAGAGCTGGGCGGCGACGCTTGGGACGTCCGGGACGGCTCACCCCCGGAGGGCGAGCAGTAGCGGTTCCAGGCGTCGAGGAAGTCACTGCGGCGGTAGCCCTTGGATTGGCTGCCATCCGGGAAGCGGACGTTGCCTGAGCGGATGTCGAATTCGCCTAGGAGCCTGGCGAGCTTGGCTTGGGTGAGTCCTTGGGAGCCGTAATCCCGCCACGGTGCTTCGGGGTCGGCGTTGAGGTGGCGGATGAGTTCCGCGCTGGCGATCTCGTTGTGATCGCCGAAGCCGGTTCGGCAGTCCACCAGCAGGCGGGTGCGCAGCGTCCCTTCGTTGTCGCCCTGGGCCTCGGCGATGAGCGTCAGGGCCGCTTGTCGTGCTCGGTCCGGCCAGTCGCCGCCCGCATGGTCGGCGACGGTGATGAGCGGTTCCCAGGTATCGGCGGCGCGGTCTTCGACGGGCATCGTGGGCACCGCGCGTTCGAGCGCCGGGAGATCGCTGCGGAGCCAGTTGCCGACTCGCTCGGCGAGTTCCAGGAGAAGCGGCCGGTCACGGCGGTGCCGGTAGGGAAGTACCGATTCGCCCGGCGCTCGGCGACGCATCCGGATGATGACGGCTCGGTCTTCGATGGTGTCGGGCATAGTGCCGATTCCGGCAAGGGCGGCCATCGCGAACGTGGGGATGGATTCGACGCGGTTGGTGGCGGCGTCGTAGCGCTTGGCGGGGCGGTTGCGCTGGTGCCCGGCGTTGAGCAGTCCGCGCAGGTCTTCGTTGCCGTCGGCGTTCGGGCCGAAGATGGTGTCGGCCTCGTCGACGAGCATGGTCGGCGGGTCTTCGGTGATGGATCGGTAGACGGCGGCGGGGCTGGCGTTGACGGTCAGGAACGGGTCATGGCAAGTGGCTTCCACGACGTCGAGCAGTCGGGACTTCCCGCAGCGCTTCTCAGGCGCGCGGATCACCAGGCGGGGCGCGTGCGCCCAGGCCGGTTGTGCGTGGCTGGCGGCGATCCACAGCGTCACGGCGTTGGTGGCCTGCGGACTGGGCAGGACCACGTAGCGGGTCAGGGCCGCGTGCAGTTCGTCGAGCAGTGCGGCACCGGTTCGGGCGGGCTGGGGTGTCATCGAGCTATCTCCGATGGAGTCGGGGGCGGTCATGCGGTGCGGCCGAGTCCGAGCAGGGATTCCGGTCCGTCGTGGCTGCCGCGCTGCCAGCCACGGGATGCGTTGCGTCGGGCGGTGGCTTCTTCGAGGGGTTTGCCGGTGCGCTGGCGGCGGCGGATCGCGGCGTCCACCAGGGCGCCGATCGCGTCGTGTTCGGACCACGGCGCGGCGTCGTGCACGGCGAGGTTCGCCAGACGCCGGGCGGAGGCGTAGACGAGCCGCCAGCGCTCCCCGTCGCGGGTTTCGACCTTGTGCAGCTCGGCGTCCCAGACCCGCCGCCAGTAGCCGGGCGCATGGTCGCCGCTCGGACCGGGCGGAAGGTTGGGAGCTGTCACCGGCTCGATCACCGGAGCCGGGCGAGCGACCCGCGGCTTCAGCCACTCCGGTAGCGAGGCGATCTCGATCCCGAACGAAACCCGCTCGTAGCGGCCGAAGCGGTCTTCAGGCGGTGCGGTGATCTCGCATCCCGGTGCGACGACGTAGCCGCCGTCCGCGCGGATGTCGATCTGGTGCCCGACCCTGCCGGTTGCGTCGCTGCCAACTTCCAGCCCGTCTGGGGCGAGGAAGTACAGGTGCCGTCCTTCGCTGGGGGTCTCGACAGTCAGCGTCTCCGGCCAGATCACGCCTTCAGCCGCGGTGATGGCGTGCAGTGCTTCCAACCCGTTCGCGACGGAGGTGGGCACGTCGTGCGCGGCGGACGCGGCTGGCTTGGGCTTGCGGTCGAGGTCGAGCACAACCAACCCGGAAGGACCGGTGCTGATGCCGACGTTCGCTCGCGGAGCCCGCGACCACCAGCGCCGGATCTGACCCAGGTCCGTGCTGGCCGAGAGGTAGCCGTGGCACGGGCGATCGGTGGTCAAGCACGAGCAGTCCGCCGGGACGCACTGCTCGGCCTTGCAGCGAGTGCAGTTGCCGAACGGGCGCTTGCTGCCCGGTCGCAAGGGGAAGACGTGCAGCCCGTGGCGCGCGAGCCAGGTGGCGAGTTCGAGGGAAGTCGTCATGGTCTCCTCCTTCATGCGGCGTGGTCGGGCGGCGGCAGGTCGCGGGTGCGACGTGGTCTGCCGGTGCGCAGAGCGGGCATCCGGCGGGCGTGCTTGGCCCGGTACATGCGGCGATCGGCCGCGCCGAGCAGGTCGCCGAGCGGGGTGCCGGCTGCGGCGACGGTGAGCCCGACGCTGCCGAGCGCGGTGATCTGGTGACCGCGCACGTCGAGGGGGTCGGCGAGGGCGGCCGTGATCTCGTTTGTCCGGCGCACGGCGTCTTGGCGATTCGTACGTCCGAGGTGGATGGCGAACTCATCGCCGTGCAGCCGGACGGCTCGCTCGCCGGGTGCGGTGTTCTCCGCGAGGCGGGCGGCGACGGCGGTCAGGACGTCGTTGCCGAAGTCGTGGCCGTGGGTGTCGTTGATGACCTTGAAGCGGTCGAGGTCGATCAGCAGCACTCCCACCAGTCCCGATCGACGGGTGCGGCGGGCATGGCGCCGGAGTGCGGCCCTGTTGCCGATGCCGGTCAGTTCGTCGGTGTGCACGCGCCGGTGAAGCGCGACGGCGGTCGCGGTGGCGACTGCCGCCCAACCGGTGGTAGCCAGTGGCAAGGTGATCTCTGCGAACATCTGGTGCGCCTCCTGCGCAGGGGGTGAAGTGGTCCCGCCCGGCCGGACTCCGGCCAGAGGAAGCCGGGCGGGACCGCGGTCCTTCGTCAGCGGTTGCGGCGGTTGCTGTGGTGCAGGCGGCGGTAGGCGTTCCATGCCTTCAGCCCGATCCGGGGGCGCAGCCCGGTGGCGCGGCAGCGCGGGCAGTGGCGGATGGCCCGGATGAACGGGGAGCGGAGCTTGCCCGTGCCTCCGCAGGTCCGGCAGGCCTTGAACGGCCAGATCTTGCAGCTCGCCGCGTAACCGAGAGTGATTACCAGTAGGGCGGCGAACAGGAACGCCGTTGCCGAGTCGGTGGGGGTCATGGATGGCCTCCTGGCGGTTTTTGGCACGCGTCGGCCCAGGCGCCTCTAGGGGCTAGGGCGCTGGTGAGGAAAGAGAGAGGTGTCTAGCGGGGTCTCTAGACCTAGAGGCGGCACCGTCTAGGGCTAGAGGCCCACGCCGGGCTATCCGGCGTCACGATGACGGTTACGCTCTGCGACTTTTTCGGTGATGTCGGCGCGGGTGATGCCGATGCGGCTAGCGCCTTTGCCTTCGTCGGTGGTGCCCCAGACCTGGGCGGTGCGGATGCCGTGCCGCTTCAAGGCGGCGGTGAGGTCGGCGGCTTCCCGGTAGGTGCCGTAGACGTCGGGTCGCAGTTCGTAGAGGCGTGCGATGACTCGTTCGTTCCAGACCTTCTTCTCGGTCTCCGGCACCACGGTGAGGACGTCTTCGAGCAGCGTGTCCCGGCGGGAGTCCTGTTCGGACTGAAGCTGCTCGCCGATCGCGTGACCAGTGAGGGTTCCGGCCTGTTCGCGGAGGTTCCGGGCGTAGGCCACGACCTTCTCAGCGGCCGGACCGTCGAGCCCCGCGACCGTCCGCACGATCTGCGCCTCCGAGCCTTCGCCGACGAGGTAGCCGATGCCCTTGTCTTCCCACGCGAACGTCGTGGCCCGGACGCCTTGCTTGTACTTCGAGGTGCCCAACACCATGTCGTTCTCGGTCTGCCCCTGGACCTTCAGGCAAAACCGGGTCGACACGTTCGCGCTGATCCCGGTCGGCAGGGACTTCGCATCCGGGCGTTGGGTGGCGAGCATCAAGATGATCCCGAGTGCCGGGCCTCGCTTGACCAGGTCGGTGCAGATCGCCTCCAGCTCTTCGCCGAAATCGGGGTGCTCGAACCACACCTGGCATTCATCCACCCCGATGACGATCGGATGCAGCCGCAAGCTCTTCTTGCTGGCCAGGTCAGGCGTGACCTTGTTCTCCGGCGCCTTTCCGTTCTTCGCCAGATCGCGGATCAGCTTCGCCCGGCGACGCAGCTCATCGCGCAGTCCGCGCAGGTCAGTGACGGCCTGGTCTATCTCCTCCGGCTCGTCCCCGACGCCGTGCACGTGGGTGACGGGTTCCAGTGGATCGAGGTCGCCGGTGCCTTTCAGGTCGTAGGTGTGGAGCTCGGCCCGGGGGTCGAGGGCGGCGATGAGCAGCAGCTCGCGCAGGGCGAATGTCTTGCCCATGCGGGGAATCGCGCCGATGACCACGGAGGTGAACATCAACCGCAGATCGACCCACCGGCCGCGCTGATCGGTGCCGAACGGCTGCGACTGGAACAGATCGACCCGGTTGCCCTTGCGTAGTGCCCAGGCGGGTTGGGTGGCTTTGCGCATGTCCTGATCCCCCACCCACAGCACCAAGCGCCCGGCATGCTCGGCGTTGTCAGCCTCCGGCCACACACAGCCCAACGGGCGCCGGAGTCCGGAGGCGAGCTTGGCGCGACGCTCCATGATGTCGCCCGGTGTCACCCCCGGCGGCAGGTCGATGTCCGCACGCCACCCCTTTCCGTCGCGAGCGATCGGACGCGGGAAGCCCACTCCCGTGCCGCCCTTGCCCAAAGCCTGGTTGATCAGCGAAATGCCCAGGGATGCCAGTGCGGTTTCGACTGCGCCGGAGGTGAGCTTGGGGACCTTGGTGGACTCCACTGCCCGGCTCGCGATCGGCTTGTCAGCAGGCGCTCCCAACCAGCCCAGACCGGCGAGAGCAGCAGTGACGAAGACCCACTGCGCGATCTCCGGCAGCAGCTCCCGCACCAGGAAGATCGCTACGACGCTCGCAGCGCCGAGGCCGGTGGCGATCACAGCTCTTGCACGGACCCGACCGTCCCGCTGCTGGGACAGCTTCAGGTACTCGGCGGCGTCCTCCCGTCGAGCGGAGGCATACCGGACCGGACGTCCTTCGGCGTCGGTGACCCAGTTGAGCAAGGCGCGCAGCAACCGGAGAATCCCTTGAGGAACTCGCGCGACGATGCGCCCGAGGTAGAGCGGGCAGCGAACCGCGTGGAACCCGGCGGTGTGTCCGGAGTAGCCGAGCGCCCACCTCGCGGTGGCGCGGAACTCCTGCGGGTCCTTGGCCCAGGCGGGCAGGATCGGCAGCCGCTTCTCCGGCCGCACCAGCGGCGACCCGGTTTCGGATCTTGCCTCGGGCTGGTCGACGGACTCCGGCTCGACGATCTCGCCCTCGATCACCTCCGGGTCCGGCGCTCCCGGCTTGGCCTGCCCGGAATTGGGAGCTTCGACCCTTTCGGAGTGCAGGTGCAAGACTCGGGCGGTCTGCTGCTCGGCCTGGTCGTGGTGCTCGTCGTGGTGGTTCATCGGTTCACCTCCGTGGGGTCGGTGTGCAGCAGGTGGGTGAGGGCGGCGCCCATGCCGAGCACGGCGACGGGCAGGCAGGCGACCAGCGTGGTGATCCACCAGGGAGCTGAGGTCATGCCCGCAGCGGTCATCAGGTGGTAAGCGACCTGGCCGAGCGCACCGAGCCCGAGCGAGCCCAGCGCCGAGATCCGGGCGAACCGGCGAGCCCGCTGCGGGACGCGGCCGGAGAGCCAGACACGGAGTGCGTAGGCGGCGTAGGTCTCGACACCGATCGGGAGCGTGATCGCGGTGTTGAGTTCGAACCCGGACCAGATGCCCGGAAGCGGGTGCACGATGCCGAACCCGGTGAGTCCGCCCAGGCCGACCCAGCCGGACCAGATCGCCACGAACGCGGGCAACGCCAGCAACAACACCGGCCAACGCGGAACCGGCCTGGCGACGGTCGGCGGCTCCGGGCTCGCGATCTTGTCCACCTGCTCCGACTCGACCGGTCCGGCTTCCGCATGAGCGCTCGATCGTTCTGGCTCGACACTTCTGGCGGACCCGGACTCAGTGGGTTCCGGTTCTGGGCTCGGCTGCTCTTCGTCGCCTTCCGGGAACTGCTGAGAGGGCTCCTGGCCGGAGCTATCCGGTTCGGTCCCGGCGACCAGGTGCAGCCGGACAGGGCCCGTCTCGTCGTCCGTCGCAGCGGGCTTTCCGAGCAGCTCTAGGACCGTGTTGGCCTTCTTCGCCCCGATCCGAAGTTCCGACATCAGCCGGTTTCGTGACGGCAGCTCACCGAGGTCGACGACCAGCTGACGGGCTTGCGGGATCAGGTCGTCGATCGGCACGGGATACGCGCTCTTCACGGCGGTCATCGGGCCACCTCCCAGCCCAGTCGGGGCGCGGGGACGCGCTCGGCCAGGTAGTCAACGGCGAGGATGGCGCCGCGCAGCAGTGCCACCACGGCGAACGCGAACAGCGCGGCAGTGCGCACCAGCCCGGAGGCCAGCGACAACGCGATCAGCAGGGTGATCGGCAAAGCCACCACTCGCAGCACCCGGAACGCCACCCGCACGGACGGGCTCACGAACCTGAACAGGCGCACTAGCATCGGATTCCTCCTGGTTGATCAGGGATTGGTCGGGAGCCCCGGCCCGGCGGTTCTTGGCGGGATCGGCCGGGCCGGGGGCACCGCTAGCTGAAGGTGCAGGCGTCGCGCAGGACGGCCGCTCGGTTGCCGCTGCTCACGCGGCCTCCCCGAGGGCGGTCGGGTCCTCGACCGTGGCGGTGATGCGTCGGAGCGCGGTGTTGTCCATCCGCCGCAGGTGGCGACGTGCTCGCACCCGGTCACCGGAGCTGACGTCCGAATGTCCGCACGGCAATGCGGGGCGCTGCGGCGCTCCCAACTCTTCGGCGATCACGGATTCCCAGTGGTCCCGCACCAGAAGCCGGTCCCACTCGGGCAACGCGGCTTCGATCGAAGCCAGATCGGCAGCGCTCGGAACGTCGAGGTCAAGCTCGTGCATGACGCCTCCATGGTGTCGTTTCACGCTCATATTGGTAGTGAATTGATAGTAGTTTGTCAACGGGTTCACCAGTGATTTGGCAGTGAAGTGATCGGCTCAGCTAGGCTTGCCGCAGGTCACGACGGGCAGGAGGCCCCTTGAACGAGGACTGGCGTGCGGTCGGCCAAGCCATCGGCGAGCGGCTGGACGAACGAGGCACGACGATGACCGATCTCGCCGCGCAGGCCGAGGTCTCGCTGACGACGGTGCGCGAACTCGTGCACGTGCTGAGCACCCGCCGGCGTAACCCGCGGACGCTGAGCCGCATCTCGAAGGCCCTCGGCTGGCCGGAGGACCACTTGCAGAAGGTCTTGCGCGGCGGTGAGTCGTCCACTCCGGACGCTGGTGCCGACGACGTCCAGGCGCTCCGCGCCGAGCTGCGCGCGCTGCGGAAGCGGGTCGAGCACCTGGAAAACCGGCTGAGTTAGCTCAGGACGTTCTGCAAGAACGTCGCCATCCCGGTCACCACGGACCCGAGGAACCCCGCTAGCTGGGTCGCCAGGTTCGCGGCGCTCACCGGGTCCTGCACCACCAGCGTCAGGACCGCCAACCCCATCAGGGCGCCGAGCACCTTCGGCAGTACTCCGCCGCCATTCGAGCCGGGCATGGGGAACGTCTGCTTTGCCATTGCTGTCACCTCTCGTCGTGGTGGTCGCGGAGTGGCGGGGCTTCTGATCGCTCCCGGTTTCCGTTTCCGTTGCCATGACTCAAGAGTCCGTCGTCGGGCGCTGTTACGGCAGCGCACACGTGCGGGCGCATTGGCACAGAGAGGGGGCACACGCGACGAACCGCGTGTGCCCCCGATAGGTCGGCCCCGCATGTTTTACTACTCGGCGGAGGCACGGGATCATGACTGAGCAGGAACCGAACCGGCGTCTAGCTGCGCTGATGAGCGAAGCGGGCCTGGCGAACAAGGGCCTGGCCAAGCGCATGAGCGACTTGAGCAAGCTCGACGGTTCCGAACCGATCGCCCCGTCCCATACCAACGTCGAGAAGTGGCTCAGCGGCGCGACCAGGCGCCCGAAGGCCCGTACCTGCCACGTCCTGGTCAAGGTGCTCACCCACGTGCTCGGCCGCCCGGTCACGATGGACGACGTCGGCTACGGCGAGGTGTCCGCCGAGAACGTGGACGGCACGCTCGAATACCCGGAGACCATCAGCGACTCGATCACGTCGCTGACGCAGCTCGCTTCGTTTGAGCTGCGCTCGTCCGGACAGTCGGACAAACTGCTGGTCGTTCCGGCGGCGTGGAGTTCGCTGCTGGTCAAGTGGATGTTCGGCAGCGACGGCGAGCGCTCGCGGCCGGTGGAGCCGCGTCCGATCAGCGAGTTCGACGTCCAAGCGGTGCACGACGCGACCGCGATGTTCGCGGGCTACGACTACCGCTACGGCGGCGGTCGGCCGAAGCCGTTGGTAGCGCAGTACCTCGAAAGCGAAGTGCTCCCGCTGCTGCCGCACGTCACGCCGGACACCGAGCTGGGCCGCAGGTATTTCCAGGAGGTCGCCGCGCTGACCCGGTTGGCCGGTTGGACCTGCTACGACACCGGCCAACACGCTCTCGCTCAGCGCTACCTGCACCACGCGTTCCGCCTTGCGCGAGCGGCAGGGGACCGGGCGCTGGCCGGCCGAATCCTCGCGGGCATGAGCCACCAGGCGAACTTCCTCGGCTACTACGAGCAGGCCGTCCACCTGGCCCGCGCAGCGTCGCAGGGAGCACGTGGGCAGGCGACTCCGACAGCGATGGCGCTGTTCCACTCGATGGAGGCCCGTGCCCTCTCCTCCCAGGGCAACGAGCAGGAAGCCACCACGGCGATGCTGGAAGCCGAGAAGTCCCTCAGCGCCAGCAACCCCGAAGACGACCCGGACTGGATTCGCTACTTCGACCTCGCGGAGATGAACGCCGAGCTCGCCCACTGCTTCCGAGACCTCGACAAACCCGACCTAGCCACCGAACACGCGGTGAAGTCCATCGAGTCCTCCGAAAGCCTCTACGTCCGCAGCCTTTCTTTCTGCCGCACCGTCCTGGCCACGTCGTACCTTCAGGCCAACGAGCTTGAGCAGGCGGTGGTGGTCGCGCGCGAAGTCGTCGACACCGCCGCCGGCCTGAAATCCTATCGAGTCCACTCGTATCTCAATGAGTTTCGCAATCGCCTACATCAGCAGTCCGACACGTTTACCGTAACAGAGTTCGAAGATTACGTCACAAGTAGAATCAAGGAGTTGACGTGACTTCGCCATCCAGGAATCACGCAAGGGTCTTATTGTAGATGCATGCGCTTATCTTTGGGGATATTTTCGCATTCGTCCACAAGTCCAGCCAACTCGTTGGATATGTATACCTTTTGGCGTTTCAAGCCTCGCGTTAATTGATCGGATTTCTCGCGTAGGATAATTCCGAGAACCTTATCGACGGCACTTAGTGATCTTGCTGAGACTAGGTCGGAGTGTCGGGATGTCATCTCGATAAGTTCGGAAATCTCTGTTTTTGACTGGGTCAGTAGTGATTCAATCGTTGTAGCCATCCTGCGAAGGTCTGGAGGCAGTGTGCTTCTGTCCCAAATTTGCAGGCATGCGTCGATAACCTCATTCCTCTTGTCATAGAGAGCGTAGGCAGGCTCATCCGCAATCTTGGCAATTGTGGACACATTCTCTAGCATGTCGTCGACAACTTCGAGGAGGCCGCGAAGACGGGCATCCATCCGATTCTCAAGCCAGGAGAAGTATTCTCCTTTGTATGTTATGTCGTGAACCGATTCCTGGAGTGCATGTTGGATGTAGGTAGTTAGTTGGATCTCTGCCTTGTAAGCAGACAGCTCCGGATGTCGATCGCAGTATTCATCGGGTATACGAACTATTAGGTGAGGTTGCTTGTAGCGAAAGTCTGTAGGCTTCTCCGCACCAATATTCCGCTCCTCTACTACGGGAAATATTTTCTTGACAATTTCTGTCGCGTTTCGGACGTCAGCCGGGTGCAGGACGACGATACGTGCTGCGATCAGGTCCTCGACGTCTGACAGGCACGGGTAGTCTCCCTTTTGGATCTTTTCGTGGGCAGACTGACAATTCTTAACCCGTGCTTGAATAGCTACTGGGCGGGAGGAGCTAAGTTCGCTGGTAAGTCGTGCTTGTATGTATTGGCGACCATGGTCGAGGTCCGATTCTATCCAATCAAAGTGGCCACGAAATTCGGCCGGTACGGGAGCGTACATTATTCCCCACGAAGAACCATAGCCAGCGCTTTAGCGCGCAGGTCGCGATTAGGCTTCTTATTTGACCCCTGCACGGCGGCTAGGTGATAATTGCGGGCGCGATCCGTTTTCGCCTCCTCGATTTCATCTGTGAAAGTAGCTAGACGCTGGGCTGCAGATTGTGGTTTTGGCAGTCCCTCGCGGACAAATAGATCTGTCGCCGCCGCCCAAAGTGAATAGAAATCAGCGACATTTGTAAAGCGAGTTCCCTTGAGTGGGTAAAAGGCATTTAGCTTGTGGACGAAATCCTGTACGGAGTGAAAACGTTCTTCTGTCAACTCCTCATTTTTGATCTCCGCATCATTCGAAGCATAATAGCTATCTATATAGTCTTTCCCTTCTTGGGTGCCATCCATGGAAATGATATAAAGCTCGGATACTTGCTCAACGTCAAGCATTCTCCTTATTCGAGCTGGGGTGGATAGGCCCACCTCGGTCCAAAATCGGTGCTCGGCAAGACCCTCTACCTTTTTGACGAAAGCACCGTCGTACTTCGCATGCCGAAGTTCCTGTTTGTTAAGGCGTGCAACATTCCTGTTTAGGCGATCGAATGCCTCATTCAATTCTGCTGGCGACGTGGTCTTCAATGTTTCGACGGTAAATACATATTCAAGTATGGCCACCTTGGTTTCTTCAGGTAGCTCTGAGTAGTACATATTGGCAAATCCTAGGTCCTCAAGGCTTTCTGATGTAGGGAAAAGATCTTTCTGGAAATCAAAGAGGGCAGTGAGTCGCTGTTTTCCGTCGATGACGCGATACATTGTCAACTCGCCTGGGGATCGTTCAACTTGCAAAAAGATGCTAGGTGCCGGATAGTTTCGAATAATGGAGTCAATAAAGAACTGCTGATAGGCCGTATTCCATACGCTTCGGCGTTGATAGGGCGGGTTCAGGTCAATTCGACCAGTGGCCTTTAGGTCCATGAACCAGCTTGCGGCTTGATTGTTCGCATTGCGATTCAACCGTGTAGGATATGAAGACAATAAACTGCGCTCCTGTTAAGATTATCGCGCGCGAAATTTAGAATACTAAAGGGTTGCTATGATCTCGCGTTGTTCGAACCCGACTGCGAGGGTCTTTCATGTGGGGCTCTCCTATCTTGAGGGTGATCCGTCTCATCTCATGCTACTGTAGTTGTGATCACGACGCCCAGTTTTTTGCGTTCGCACTGCATGAGGGCTGTGACTGGAGTACCTTGACGGCGCTCCGTAGATTGCTCTGGCCTCTCTGCGGGCCGCCGGCGAGGAGCTAAGCGTCGTGAGTGAGAAGGCCGCCCCACCAGTTCGATCTGCTCGTCGCCGACCGATGATACGTTTACGACATCTACCGTTGCGCCTGAAATCTGGGTCATCCGGCTGTTCGTTAGGTGGAACAGCAATCAGCGACGCAGGTCGTCGAACAAACCTTGCTTATGCTTTAGTTTCGGATTCTAGACGCTCGATGGGAACGCACACCGACATGCATCGTGGGGTTCCTCGGTGCCAGCCCCTGCTGGGCCTGATTGTCCAAGCTAGCCCGTTCGGAGCCCTTAGAAGGTGGTCCATCGGCGCGGAAGGGCACCGTTTTGCAGGTCTGCGATACGCCTGTAGATCTCGTCATCGACTGCATGGGACTGCCCTAGCTGCTGGGTGAGCCAGGTTGTCATGTTGAGTTCGCGGATGGCTCGGATTACGGGATATCCGGTCCATTGCAGTGGATCGAAGCCATAGGTGTTGGTGTAGGCGGCGTAATCCTGGTCGCTGACCCAGCCCATGGCTTGGTAGCGGACGGCTTCGACGCAGACGTCCCATTCGCGCGGTCCCCAGCAGAAGTCTTCGAGGTCGATGACCCGGACGGTGCTGTCTTGGTCCCGCATGAGGTTGCCCTTGTGGTAGTCGCCGTGGACCGGGCCGAAGCCGAGTTCGAAGGTCAGGTCGGCGAACTGCTCGCCGAGTTCCTTCTTGCGGTTGCTGAGGAAGGCCCGGTCGTCCTCGGGCAGGGATGAGCCGATGTTCTGGAGTCGGCTCTCCACCTTCGGCATGGGCTCGAAGAACGGCAGCGAGAGGTCCGAGGGCTCGGGGATGGAGTGCAGCCGCCGCAGCACGTCGCCCAGCTCGCCGGAGCTGATCGGCTGCTCGCTCTCCTCTATGAACTCCCAGAAGGTCACCACCAAGTCGCCGACGGGGACGAACTCGCGATCGACCGGGGCGAGTCGGACGGCGGGGAACTGGTGGGAGGCGAGCCAACTCGCGATCCGTGTTTCCTTGTGGCCGGCGGGGACGGAGCGGCCGACCCTGGCGATGATCGGAGCAGCGGCGAGCCGGAACATGGCGTTCTCGCCCATACGGACCAGCTCAGCGCCGCGCGGGTCGACTCCGGCCGCTTCGCTGGCGGTCTCCAGGACTTGGCGGGTGGTCTGCGGCGTGAACGTCGCGTTCTCCATCAAGCGCTGCTCCTCTTCGGCTCGCTTCAGGCTACGGGGAGTCCGGGCGGCTGCCTATGCGGCGCCCGGACCGGGTGGGTGGGTGGAAACCGGTCGGCGGTGCGGTATCGGGGCCTGCACCGCCGACCGGCGTTCGGGATGCTGAGGCGGCTGTGGTAGGCCGTGCTCTCAGCTGGGGGGAAGTGCTCAGGCAGCTAACCGATGCTCTTGCTGAGGTCTGCTGCGGTGGTCCGAAGCGTCGAAGTCGGTTGCTGGCCAGGACGGGTCCAAGCGGAGTGCCCGGTTCAGCTCAACGTTGCGCGCGGTCGCCGCGTCCGGAGGCTCGATCTCCGCTGTGACCTCGGGCTCTGGTGATGGTGAGAGTCGGGAGCCGAGGCGTCCGAATTCGACTTCCAGCGCCGCGAGGCACGCAGCGCACGACTCGCGCCCCACCTCTAACGGGGGCAGGACACTGCGGCGGCCGTGTACCTTTCCCGGCACGATGTGGCCGCACACGGCTATCGGCTTGGCGCCGTGCCACTCCCAACGGGCGGCGGCGTGCCATTCCGATTCCGCGGTGCTCGCGATCCAGATCAGCGGGGTGTCCATCAGCGGACTCCGCGCCGCGAAGAGGCCGGTTTCTGAGGGGCTTCGGGAGGCCACGCGAGCGTTCCGAGCCCGATTGCCAGCAAGAGCAGCAGCACGACGGCGGCCGTCATCGCGGATCGCTCCCCTCAACGGGGAGCACTCCCGATTGGAGCGCGGGGGAGAGGCCCGCTGCCGCTGTGGCAGCACGTCCCGTGCAAGGAAGGCACGGCATCCCGCAGCGCTCGACCTGCTCGACGTCGCCGAGCACGAACTCCCGGTGGCACAACGACCAGACCGAGTCCTGATCGGCGAACACGGCAAGGTGGACGACTCGCTGGGACTCGCCGACGACTCCGCGCAGATACCGGAACCTGTAGCTGACCGGCTGAAACGTGTTCTCCGGTCTCGCGTCGGTGGACCGGTGTTCTTCGAATGACATGGACCGACTACCTCCCCTGCATCGGGCGAGAGCCGCACGACGCGGCGTCACTGCTCGCGCTGTGTCCACAGTGGCTCTGAAGGTGCGCGGTCCGGGACGTCGGATAACCGGGCTGTCAAGGGGAGCGCCCGGGGAGGATTGAGGGAGGTTCGGGCTTGGTGATCGCGGTTACTGTTTGGAGGTGCGAGCCTCCAACCGTGGATGAGGGGTCGGCCATGCCCGAGGCCAATGAACCGCTGCGTCGCGCTCGGGAGCGCGTCCAGTCGCCGAACGCGTCCGGAGAATCGTTGACGCGCCAAGAACTCGCCGAGCTCGTCAACGCGTGGATCTACGAGAACATCGGCGCCACGAACGTCGCGGAGATCGACGCCAACTACATCGGCAAGCTGGAACAGGGCAAGATCCGCTGGCCGCAAGACGAGAATCGCCGGGCCGCGCTGCGCGCCGTGCTGGGTGTTGAGACCGACAGCGAGTTGGGATTCCGTCGCCCCCGGCGGGAGCCTCCCCGAGAAGCGGGCGTGAACCGGCAGACGTTCTTGCGGACCGTCGGAGTCGGCGCGGCGGTCGGCGGTGCGCACGTCATTGACATGTTCGCCTTCAGCGAGCCGACTCCGGTTCCGTCGGTGGTGGGGACGGCAGAGGTCGCCGAGGTGCGGGCGGCAGCGCAGACCTTCGGCACCTGGGATGCCCGCTACGGCGGTGGATTCGTCCGTGAAGCGGTGATGGCACAACTGCGGTTCGCGGTGCAGCTGCTCAACGCCCGAGGTTCCGAGCGGACGCGGGGCGAGCTGTTGTCCGCGGTGGGCTATCTCGGGCACGTCACCGGGTTCATGGCGTTCGACGCCTACGCCCATGACGATGCGCGCCGGATGTTCCGGTTCGCGCTCTCATGTGCGGAAGAGGCAGGTGACTGGCCCCTGCGAGCCAAGATCCTCTCGTCAATGGCCCGACAAGCGATCTGGTGCGGCGATCCGGACTCGGGCCTGACCTTCGCGGAGATGGCTTTGGTCCGGTCCGACCGGCTCACAGGCACCGAGCAGGCGATGTTGCACACCGCCCGTGCCCGAGCACTCGGCAAGCTTCGCCGCTCGCAGGACACGGTGATGGCGGTCGGCAACGCGGACGACGCATTCGCCCGCGCCGAACCGTCGAACGATCCGCCGTGGATGGCGTACTACGACGGAGCCCAACACGCGGGGGATACGGGACACGCTTTGTGGGAGCTGGCCATCCAGGGACGTTTCGTCACTGACGCAACTACTCGGCTGGAGACGGCAGTCCGGCGACACGGAGAAGGCGCGGCCCGTTCACGCGCGATCAGTCAGACCAAGCTCGCTTCCCTCGTCATGGTCACCGGCGACCCGCTCGAAGCGGCCACCGTTGGAGGCGGGGCATTGGAAGCGGCTACCCCGCTGAAGTCCCACCGGGCCGCCGACGACCTCCGGGCGCTGAGCGGGTACGCGCGTGCTCACCAGGACATCGGAGAGGTCACCGCGTTGCGCGGCCGGATCGAGGCGGCGGTCGCGACCGTATGAGCACCGAGACCGCTGCCGTGCTTCGTCGGGCGTGCGAGCAGGTCGGCTTGGACCACACGGCCGCAGAGCTCATCAGGGCAGGGGAGAACGATCTCTACCGACTGCCCGGTGGCGTGGTCGCTCGCATCTCCCAGCCCGGCCAGGTCTCCGCGGCGGCTAAGGAACTACGGGTGACTCGATGGCTGGCCGGCACCCAGGTTCCAGCGGTGCGCCCGTGGGAAGTGCAGGACAAGCCGGTTGTGGTGGGAGAGCGGGCGGTGACGTTCTGGCACGAGCTCCCGCCGCACGAGCAAGGCAGTACGACGGACGTAGCCGGGCTGCTGCGCGAACTCCACAGCCTCGACCCGCCGGACGGGATGGAGCTGCCGGAACTGGCGCCATTCGTACGCGTGGCCGAACGCATCGACGGCGCCGCCTGGCTCGAACCCCAGGACCGGGACTGGCTGCGCAAGCGTCTGGCCGAACTCCAAGATGCCTACCGAGAGTTGCCCGCAGGTATCCCGTGGCGCCTGGTCCATGGCGATGCCTGGCGCGGCAACGTCGCCGCAACCACAACCGGCCCGGTCCTGATGGACTTCGAGCGCTGCTCCTACGGCCCACCGGAATGGGACCTCGTCTCCACCGCCATCGCCCACGTCACCACCGGCTGGCTCACCACCGAACAGTGGACCGACTACTGCCGCACCTACGGCTACGACGTCACCACCTGGGAAGGCTTCGAAGTCCTCCGCGGTATTCGAGAGCTCCGCATGACCACCACGGCGGCCCAGATAGCCGGAACAGATCCTTCAGCGCGTGGTCAACTCGACCGCCGATTGGACTGCCTTCAGGGAAGGAACGGCTCCCGCCCATGGGATGGGTGGCGTGTCGTGCCTTGAGCAAGTATCTCGCTTGTCGGGCACCGAACGAGGTAGGCTAAGCAACGGCCCGGCCGATACTGTAAGAGTCGCCCCCTCCGGAAGCACTTTCCAGGTCGAGATCGCATCGATAATTTCGCAGAACTGCCCCCGCGAGCGTACTTCTGCGGGACAATCTGAGCATGTACGTACCGTGGCGCCGAATATTGCTGCTAGCTGGCATCGCGACAGCTGCGATTTCGGGTTTCCTAGTGAGTAGGCCAGGTTGGTTCTTAGCGGATAGCAGTCCTGTCCGCAATGTACTTGAGGCCGCAAGCTGGCTCGCCGCGATCGGAAGTTTAGCTGGCCCAGTCGGCGCTGGCGCATGGCGATGGTTGCGCCGAAGCGAGAAGTCCGACTTTCCCGTTCTCCACGCGACGGGAAATGAGCTGGTAGACCACGCCCTTTTTTTGATCGATGGGCGATTTCCGAAGGTTTGCGATGTGAAGCTTCTCGACCTCCGGGTTAAGCCCGCGATGGATACCGAAACAGACGCCGATCTTCCATCATTCGTTGAGCGCGACCGAGATCAAGACTTGGAATGGTCTATTGCGCAAGGGGGAATTGTATTGCTGCATGGCCGCGCAGCGTCTGGAAAGACTAGAGTAGCAGCAGAAGCCATCCATCGTCTCCGGCCACACCATGATCTGGTAGTGCCGCGTGACGGAGTAGCGCTGCGAAATTTGGTCGATTCTGGAATTGATTTATCAACATCGGTTGTGTGGCTAGACGACCTGGAGCGATTCCTTGCGCCGGGCGGACTTGATGTAGCGCTACTGCATCGCCTTTCTGCTCAAGGGGTCGGGGCTTCCATTGTTGCAACGATGCGTGACGATGTTCTTGCTCATTATAACGATGCATACATTGATAGATCGGTCACTGAAAATGCTTTGGTGTACGATGCGGTAGAGCTGATCCAGGGTATTCGAGGTAGGTGGCGAATACGTATTGATCGGCACCTTAGCGAGAATGAACGAGCCAAGGCAAAAAAGATTCCTGATCATCGCGTTCAGGCTGCTCTGAAATCCGACGACGGTTTTGCTGAGTATCTTGTAGCAGGACGCGCTATGCTTGGCCGATGGTCAACCGGCGATGGCGCACTCTTTCAAGTCGGTCAAGCCGTGATCAGCGCTGCCGTCGACTGTCGGCGTGCTGGCTACCACAAGCCTGTTCCGTCTACCGTTTTGAGGGAACTACACGTCCACTACCTCGGTTCGGGATGGCGCCAGCGAGCTGATATTCCAAGTTTCCGGGAGGGGCTTAAGTGGTCGACTAAAATCGTGCTCGGTGCCAACTCGTGTCTGCAGCCCCAGCCCGACGACACTTTCCTGGCAGCCGACTATTTGGTTGATAGTGTTGATGACGCCGAGAGTCCAATAGCTAGGTGTGAAGTTGTCGGGAAAGTATGGGACGTCGTCCTTGCGCTGTGTGAGGAATCTGAAGCAGTCTACATCGGACTCGCTGCGCAACAGTCAAAGAACAGCGAGGCAGCTAGCCAGGCGTTCCATAAGGGTGCTGGTATTGGCGATACTCACGCGATGAACCATCTAGCGGAACTTTCAAACCAGAGGGGTGATGTAGAGCAGGCCGAAAAATGGTGGGGTGAAGCTGCTAATGCAGGGAATGAAACAGCTATGCACTACCTTGGCGAGCTCCTTCTTGTGCGCGGCGAATATGCCGAGTCTGAATTCTGGCTTCGCAAGGTTGTTAAGAGTGACCTCGGCCCCTCCATGATTGAGTCTTTCTTGCAGCTCGCTGACCTATTCATCAAAAATGGTCAGGATCCTAAATCCGTGGAAAAGTGGCGCAAAGACAAGGTAGCAAATTATCGAAATCCGATGTATAGCCTAGGCAGCGTACTTTTCCAGCGTGGGAAGATTGATGAATCCTTGTACTGGTACGCCATAGCGGCCGAGGCCGGATATCGAGAAGCTATGTACGATCTCGGGGTCTTGCTCTTTGAGCGTGGCGAAAATATCCAAGCTGAGTATTGGTGGAGTAAAGCTGCCGAAGTCGGTTCGCGGGAAGCCATGTATGAAATCGGCCTAATCGCTGATCAGGGTGGCGATAAGGATAGTGCTGAGGAATTATGGCGTGAATCGGCCGCCGGCGGGGTTGAAAAATCTATGCAGAACTTGGGTGTTTTGCTGATCCAGCGAGGAGAATACGGAGAGGCGGAGATCTGGTGCAGGAAGGCGGCGGAGGGAAATGATGAGGAGGCTATGATAAACGGCATGCTATCACTAGGTGGCCTCCTTGCCATTCGTGGCGCGATGGAAGAAGCTGAGTTTTGGTTGCGCAAAGCCATTGAGGCAGGCTCCAGGGAAGCTGGATTCAATCTCGGCGTTTTGGCTTACCGGCGCGGTGACAAGACTGAAGCTGAGGAGTTGTGGAATAAGGCCGCAAAAGATGGGAGCCTCGATGCTGCGAAAGGTTTAGCTGAATTGGTTGCTGAGCGAGACTGTTTGGCCGAGTCCGAAACCTGGAATAGCGCGTAGACAAGAGGATTTGAGGACGATACAAGTATAGAAAGCTGAAAATCCGTGGCGGTGATCAGTGTCGGTGAAGAACTTCTGGGGCGCGGTGCCATCGAGACTCAGCAGGCAGGTTCAAAATGTGCTGCGCCAAATCTGTGCTAAGTCACATGTATATTGTTGCTGGTCAGGATCACGTTGCGGGATCTATAGATTAGCCAACGCCTGGCCGATGCCCCAACCGGTCCACAGGGTGCCGCTCGAAGCGGCCGTCCTTCTGTAGCATCCGGCTGCCGGCGAAGGCACGTCGACAATGGCAATGTTTTCGTTGTCTGGGCCAGGTGATCGAGCACCGGGGCGCAGCCCATCCCGATAGCGGTGTACCCGCGCGCGCCGTACGGAAAATCCGTTCTAGTCAGCCGGGGATCGTGGTGACCTGACGGACCTTGATCCGCCCTTCATAGCCATCGACGACGAGGTACCAGTGGCCGTCGTAAGGCACTTCGAGGACGACCGGGCTGGTCTGCCAGACACCGCCGTAGTAGGTGTACTCGTCGTCATCCAGGTAGTCCTTATAGTTGTCGGCGTCGAGGAGGCGGACGAAGGCTTCGACGCCGCGCAGCTCTACTTCCACGTCGGTGCCAGCGGTGCAGAGTCCGAGATCCCACCAGAGGTGTTCCATGCGTCACTTCATAGCGGGTCATGTGGGCCTTGTGTTGGGGGCACCGTTCGTTTGAGGCTCGCCGCGTCTTCGTTGGTCTCAGTCTTGGTCTCATTCGTAAGCGTTCAGGGTGATTCAGCTGAGTGCGCGCAGTCTCCTGACCAGCGCCTACGTACGCGCTGAACACCTCCGGATGGAAGGTCGCCGACCTGAAAAGCGGAAGGTCGGCGGTTCGACCCCGCCCCTGGCCACCGCTCTTGAGCTGGCACAAGCAAGCCCCACCGGTTTCCGGTGGGGCTTCTTGGTTTTCTTGGGGGTCTCAGTCGCGGCCCCAGAAGAAGCCGTTGAGCTGTTGGGCGACGTCCCGGCCGGATCCGTGCAGGTAGCGCTTCTTCATCGTCGGCGTCGACCAGCCCATCAGATCCATCACGGTCCGGTCCGAGACTCGGAAGACGAGGAGCGTGGTCGCGGCGGTGTGACGCGCGTCGGGCAGCCGGGCTTCCCGTACCCCGGCTTCGGTCAGCAGCTCCTTCCACTCGTCGAGGTCGCGCCGGGGGTCGAGTGGCTTGCCGTTGGGCTGAGCGAAGACGAACCCGCCTTCGTGTCACTCGCTCCCGGCTGGCTCGCGTTCGGCCTGCTGCTGCCCTCGTGCCGCAAGAGCATGTCGAACGGTTCGTCAGGCACGTTCGGGCAAGTGGCCGCAGGAGTGGGCAGGCCGTTCGGCTGGGACTTCTGGCACTGGTCACTTTCGTCGACCAAGCGCACGTTGGCCGTGCGCGGTTCCTCGATGGAGACGGACCGTCAGGAACAATTGGAGATATCGATGACCGAATCGCAGGCACGGACCGCGGAGGGCCGCGGGCCCATACCCAAGCCGCGCTCGCAGCACGGCAGGGCGATGGAGAACTCGGGCGTCGGGATGGACTGGGTGCGCTTCGGCGGCGTGATGATGGCGGTGCTCGGCGGGTTCAGCGTGATCGAAGGCTTGGCCGCGCTGCTCACCCCCACTTACTTCGTCACCGTCGGAGGTACAGTCCTGGCTCTCAACCTCACCACGTGGGGATTTCTGCACATCATCATCGGAGCTCTCGTGCTGGCGACCGGATTGGCCCTGCTGGGCAATGCCCCGAGCTGGGCGCGCGCCGTCGGGACCGGACTGGTCGCGATCAACATGATCGTGCAGCTTGCCTGGCTTCCGGCCTTCCCGATCTGGTCGATCATTCTGCTCGTGATGGACGTGCTCGTGCTCTACGCACTGATCGCCACTTGGGGTGCGCGGACCGAGCGGTGACGCCTGAGTCGTCGGCCGGCGGCAGCTCGCGAATCCCACATGGCCGCCGGCCCGACTGGTCGACGGCGTGGGGCGGCGCTGCGGGGCGTCCGGTCTGGCCGGGCGCCGCCGGTCCCCGCTGCCAGACGGCCGCACGGCGCCCCGTGGGCGCGACCGACCTGTGCCGCTGAGTCGTGCGACCGGGCTGATTCGAGCAGTAGGGAGCGAACAGCGATGGTTGACAGCGGTGGCCATCCCGGGGGCGGCGGGCAGCAATCGGCAGGGAAACCAACAGGTCCAGGCGAGGCTCCGAGCGGTTCCGCGTTGCCGCGGGGAGTGGTGATCCTGCTGGGGTCGGCCGCGGTGGTGGTCACCGTGGCGGGGATGTATTGGGTGTCGTGGCTGCTCGGACCACTGCTGCTGGCGCTGGTGATCGTGATCGCGGTGTACCCGATCAAGACCTGGCTGGAGGCCAAGGGGTGGCCGACGTCAGCCGCCGTCTTGTCACTGCTCGTGGTCATCTTCGGATCGTTGCTGGCGCTCGCGGCGTTCCTGGCCGCCTCGGTCAGCCAGCTCGGCGCGCTGCTTGCCGAGAACTCGGGGAAGGCCCAGCAGCTGGTGGCCTCGCTGTCCGCCCAGTTGACCAGGCTAGGTATCGATCCCGCCCAGTCCCGGGACACGGCCGGATCAGCGGATCTGAGCAAGTTCGCCGACCAGATCGGCGCCGTGTTCTCCAGCGTCGGCGCGATCCTGAGCGGCCTGGTGTTCATCCTGGCCCTGCTGCTGTTCCTGACCGCGGAGTCCGGCGGCACGGCCCGCAGAATAGGCATGATCTCGAAGGATCGCCCGCACGTGGTCACCGCGCTGGCGGGGTTCGTCCACGGAACCCGCAGCTACCTGATGGTCACCGCGGTGTTCGGGCTGATCGTCGCGGTGCTCGACACCGCCGCGCTGGCGATCATGGGGATTCCGCTGGCCCTGCTGTGGGGCGTGCTCGCCTTCATCACCAACTTCATCCCGAACGTCGGGTTCATCATCGGGCTGCTGCCCCCGGTCCTGCTGGCCCTGCTCACCGGCGGCTGGCAGCTCGCGCTCGCGGTCACGGTCGTCTATTGCGTGCTCAACCTAGTCATCCAGTCGCTGATTCAACCACGGTTCATCGGTGACTCCGTCGGCCTCTCGGCCACCGTGACGTTCCTGGCGTTGCTCTTCTGGGCCTGGATCCTGGGCCCGCTGGGTGCGCTGCTGGCCATCCCGCTCACCCTGCTGGTCAAGGCCGTTCTGGTAGACGCCGATCCCCGCGCTCGATGGGTCGAGGCCCTGCTCGGCGCCGAACCGGCGACTCCCAAGACCAAGAAGGACGAGCAGAGCTCGCGTCGCCGCAGGCACTCCCGCATCGGCCACCGTCCGGAGACCGCCGACGTTGCCACCCCGCCGACGTGAGCGACGCGACGAGCACGCCACGGACGCAGGCGCCCGCCGCCCACCACGGCGCCGGGTGGTCCGAGTTTCCGCTCGCGTGCTGGTCGTTCGCTCGACGAAAGCAGCCCTCGTCGGCTGACGAGGGTGGATTCGGCGTCGGGGTGGTGACAGCCGCCGTTTCGGAGGCGTCTCAGGCGGGGGTGGTGGTCACTGCACGGGGGACTGCTGCATCGAGGGGGTCAGCGTGTACTTGTAGATCCAGACGCCGTGCGGTCGCTGGTGGTCCTTCACGTAGGCGGCCATCGGCTCCTCGCCGTCGCGCGGCACGGGTAGCGGGGACAGCGGCCCGCCCGCGGCGCCGGCGGGCAGGGTGATCTCCCGCCCGTCTTCGGGCCCACCGAACAGTTCGATCCGGGTGTGCAGGTCCACGGGCGATCCCTCCCCATAGTGCGGAGTTGTGAGTACGGCTGTCGGGTTCGACCGCGAGCGGCGGCGGCAGGTTCCCTTGCCCACTCAAACGAGTGAAGCGGAACTCGGTTGCGTAGGAAAACAAATTACACCCGAACGTAGGACGCCCCCGCGCTCAACCGGCCTGGGGGTCACCGGGAGTGCGGGGGCGTGAAGTCCACCCCTGGGGGTCAGGTGGACAGCCTTCAGGTTACTTGGGCGGGATGCGGATTGTCTCTAGCTGCAGAGATCTTTTTTCGCGGGATCGGAGCGGCCCAGGTCCGACCTGTCGCCTCACGTGTCGGCCGAACGCACCAGCGCGAGCGCCTGATCGTCGTGGCGCTTCGGTCGCGGCCAGCGAACCCCGTTCGGATCCGACCGCTCCGCGGCCCGGACTTGACCGAGCACGGCATCCGGCCCGTCCCGCAACGCCACGTCCAGCATCGCGGCCCAATCCGGATAGATCCCGTACTCCTGCACGCCGCAGGACACGCCGTCGGTCATCACCATGACCGACTTGACGTCGCGGCGGGCGAGCCGGAGGCGGGACGCGTGCGCGGCGGCGTCCGGCACCGCCTCGGCCACCCAGAAACCCCCGTCGACGTTGCGCCAGCGCGAGGTGCGGTCCATCGACGTGCCCAGCGCGTCCCGGTGCCCGGCGCCGAATCCTTCGCCTGAGCGGAGCCGGTCGCGGTATCCGGCACCAGGGCGTGAGCGCAGCGAGGCCAGTTGCTCGTCGATCACCGGCCGCATCCCGTCGGCGGTGCTCAGCACGATCGGGCTGTCGGCCAGCACCAAGGCGTCCACGCGCTCGTCGTCCCAGCGCAGCAGGGAGGCCGTGCTGGACGGTGCTGCTCCGGGGCGCAACTCGAAGGTCGCCACCAGCTCCGCGATCGCGTCCGCGAGCACGTCGGCCAGGTCGGCTCCCGGATCCGCCAGCCGGGGCTCCAGCGCTTCCGCGAGCCTGGCCGCGTACCAGCCGCCGCTGCGCGTTCCGGGGTGCAGGGAGGTCGCGCCGTCGAGCACCGCCACCGCGTTCGGCAGCACCAGCACCACGTCCTCGCTCGGGTTCGCCGCCGGGTCCGGCGGGGTCAGTCGATCTCCCGCCCGTTCGGCCACCTCGACATTCGGCATGCCCCGATTATCGGCTGCCGCGCACCGTCACGAGGGGCAGGAACAGCTGGGTGATCGCTCCGATCGACGCCGCGTACAGCACGGTTCCGAGGCCCAGGCTGCCGCCGAGCGCCCAGCCGACCGCCAGCACGCCGATCTCGATCCCGGTTCGCACCAGCCGCACCGACCAGCCGGTCCGCGCGTGCAGGCCGGTCATGAGACCGTCCCGCGGCCCCGGGCCGAGCCGGGCGCCGACGTAGATCGCGGTGGCCAGCCCGTTGAGCACGATCCCGGACACGATCAGCGTCAGCTGCCACGGGAGCCAATGCGCGGGTGGTACCACCCCGAGCACCACGTCCACGGACAGCGCGATGACCACGACGTTCGCCACCGTTCCGATGCCCGGCCGTTGCCGCAGCGGCACCCAGAGCGCGAGCACGATCACGCTGGTCAGCGCGGTGATAGCGCCGAAGCTCCATCCCAGGCGCTGGGTGAGGCCGTCGTGGAGCACGTCCCACGGCGACAGGCCGATCTCCGCGCGGACCATCAACGCCATGCTCGTGCCGTACAGCGCCAGCCCGGCGAACAACTGAGCCAGGCGGGCGGTCGGGCGGACGGTGACGGGTACCGAAGAAAGATCCACCTTGGGTGGTGTTGCAGCCATGCGTCTTTGGTACCGGCAGATTGGCCTTGTTTTCGAGTGCCAATCTGAAACTATTGGACTCATGTCTCGCGTGGTAGGACGAATCGGCGCCCGTGGCATCGCTGAGCTGCTCGGCACTTGGAACTCGGGCCGGGCCACGTCCACCGGCCTGCACCAAGCGGTGCGTCGGCTGGTGCTCGACGGCAGGCTCCCGCCCGGAACCCGGCTGCCCGCGGAACGCGAGTTCGCCGACGCGCTCGGTGTGAGCCGCACGCTCGTCGTGCGAGCGCTCGACCTGCTGCGGGAGGAAGGGTTCGCCGCGAGCAGGCAGGGTTCCGGCTCGTGGGTGCGGCTGCCCGGAGATCGGGCGAACACCGATCCCGGCGGCTGGCAGCCCGCGACCCCGGATCTGATCAACCTCGCGCAGGCCACGCTGCCCGCGCCGCCGGAGCTCACCGAAGCGCTGGACCGGGCGCGCTGCCGGTTCCCGGAACACCTCGGCGGCCACGGCTACCAGGCGTTCGGCCTTCCCGAGCTGCGCGAACGCATCGCGGAGAGCCACACGCGACGCGGGCTGCCGACCTCGCCGCAGCAGATCCTCGTCACCAACGGCGCCCAGCACGGGTTCGCGCTGGTGCTGCGCGCGCTCGTGTCCCCAGGTGAACGGGTGCTGGTCGAGCACCCGACCTATCCGAACCCGTTGCAGGCCATTCGCGGCGTGGGGGCCGACGCGGTCGCGGTGCCGATGTTGGCGCAGGGGTGGGACCTCGACCTGATGGCGGCGACGTTGCAGCAGGCGATGCCGAAGCTGGCTTACCTGATCCCCGACTTCCAGAACCCCACCGGCATCCGGATGACCGCGCAGGACCGGGAACGGCTGGTCGCGGTGTTGCGCCGCACCCGCACCACGGCGGTCGTCGACGAGACCCTGATCGACCTGGACCTGACCGGCCGGACCCCGCCGCCACCGGTGGCGGCGTTCGGCGAGGACCGGGTGATCACGCTCGGGTCCGCGGGGAAGTCCTTCTGGGGCGGGCTGCGGCTCGGGTGGGTCCGGGCCTCGGAAGACCTGGTGCAGCGGTTGCTGCTGGACCGGGCCGCGGTGGACCTGGGCAGTCCCGTCCTGGAGCAGTTGCTGCTCGCCGAGCTGCTGGCCGACCCCGAACCGGTGCTGCGGCGGAGGCGAGCGCACGTGGCCGAGCTGCGGGAGGCGTTGATCGCGGAGCTGGCCGAGCAGCTGCCCGCCTGGACGTTCCGGGTGCCTGACGGCGGCCTGGCGCTGTGGTGCGACCTGGGCGTCCCGGTGAGCAGCAGGCTCGCGGTCGCCGCCGAGCAGCACGGGCTGCGGCTGGTTCCGGGATCCCGCTTCGCGGTGCGGGGAACGATGGAGCGGTACCTGCGGCTCCCGTACACGCTGCCCGCGGATCAGCAGCGCGAGGCGGTGCGGCGGTTGGCGCTGGCGGCATCCGGATTCGACGGTGCGACCGACCCGTGCCCGTGGGACATGTCGATCAGCTGACCCGGACCGCCTTCCGGCACGGCCCCTCGTCGTGCCGGAAGGCGACCTCGGGTGTGGTCCCGGCGTCGCAGGGGCAGCGCGACACCGGGACCGGGGCGCTCGGACGGTGATCAGGACAGGTCAAGGTTCCTGTGCACGCATGCCGAGAGTTGCCCCCGATACCGGTCCTGCCGGGCGCAGTCGGCTGGACCGGAGACTGCGGTGGCGTGTTCGCACGGAGGCCCGCGGGCCGTGCGATTTGTTCGGATCAGTCAGGTGAGGCGGACGGCTCGATCAGCGCGATACCGCGCAGCGCGATCGTTTCGACGTGGCCGCCCGCGGCCCGCACGGGGCCGGGCAGGCAGGGCTGCGTCGGCAGGATGGCGTGCATCCAGCGCAGGCCGTGACCCGGGCCGGTGGGTGCGGCGGTCGCGGTGGCGACGGGTGCCGCCGGTGGGCAGATCGGCGGCACCGGCTGCGGGGTCGACGTGGGCGGATGCCCGCGGTCGCCGCGCGCGTGGTTCGCCGGTGAGCCGCGGTCCTGGGTGGCGTGGTCGGTTCCGGTGCCTTCGGCGAAGTGCTGGGATTCCGCTGCGGCCGGCGCCGCCGCGGGCGCCGACTGGGGCACGGGCTCGGAGAGGTGCGGTGCGGTCGGGTGCGGAGCTTCGGCGTGCTCGGAACGCCGTGGGGCGTCGAGCGCGGTGTCCGGGAGCCGCTCGGCCGGGCGTGGTGCGTCGGCGTCGGGTTCGGTGAGCGAGGACTCGACGGGACCGGGGACCTCGGGGTCGCCGACCGGGCCGAGCCGGGAGTGGACGTCGGAAGCGATGCCGCCGACGAGTTCGGCTACCTCGATCGGTCGTCCGGTGGCGTTCGCGGCGGGCGATTCGTCGTGGAGGGGCGCGGTGTCCGTCTCCGCGGCGGTGACCGCAGCGCTGCCGGCTTCCGCGGCGGCGGATTCCGGCTGGGGCGTCTCGATGGCAGCGCCGGGTTCCGGTTCCCCGGCGTCCACGGCCGGTGCCGTGACGGCGACCGCCAGGACCGTCGCGAGGTGCGTCTGCGGTGCGCTCGGTGCCGCCGTGGCGAGACCGGCTCCCAGCAGCCAGGCGCCGCCGGTGAGCCCGGCGACGGCGAGGCTCCGCGCGGTCCACGCGCGCAGGAGCGACCAGTGTCTGCGCTGCGCGCAGCTACCGGTCACCCTCACCACCGCCTGTCGGTCGGATCGCGCCGAGCACGAGGGATCAATGGTCCCTCCGCCATAGGATGGGTGGCAGCCCTTCTCGGTATCAACCACCCGGATAGGCGGTGTCTTACCACCGGTTGCGGCGAATGTCCCTGGCTCGGTGCCACTGGCATGCCATCGGATTTCACCCGACAGCATGCCCCAAGTGGACGATCATAGTGACTGATCGCACAGTGTCCCGTGTGGATCCAACGGTGGGGACCAGCGTGACGCTCGCGGAGCTCGGTGCGCACTGGGCCCGCTACGGGCACGACCTGCAGGTGCACGATCCTGGTGGCCCGGGGGAATGCCTGGTCCGCCGGGGTGAGCTCATCGCCCCGCGCGGCTCGTTGGATCCGGCGCTGTCCCGGTTCCGGCGCTGGGTGGACCGCGTCGAGCACGACGACGAACTGCAGCTGGCCCGCGTCCGGCTGCGGACCTCCGAGCGGGACCGCTGCATCGACATCGCGGGCGAGGTGCCGGAGGTCAGCGCCAACCACGTGCACGTCGGTTCGACGACGATGTTCGGCACCCCGGTGATGTTCGGGACCGGTGCTGATCCGGGACCGGCGGCACTCGTGGAGGAACCCGCCCGGCAGCGGTGGGACGTCACCGTCGCGGTGCTCGACACGGGGTGCGATCCACATCCGTGGTTCGCGGCCCGGGACTGGTTCGAAGCGGCGCCGGAGGTGCTCGACGCGGACGACGACAACGATCAGGACCGGCAGGCGGGGCACGGCACCTTCGTCTCGGGCGTGCTGCTGCGGCACGCTCCGGGCGTCACGATCCGGCCGCGCCGGGTGCTGTCCTCGCTGGGGTTCACCGATGACCTGACCGTCGTCGCCGGATTGCGGGCGCTGCGGCGGGAATCCGGTGCGCGAGGCGAACGAGCCGACGTGGTGCTGCTGACCGCCGGATGCCACACCGCGGGCGATCGGTGCCCGCCCGCGCTGCGCGCCGAGCTCGGGTGCTTCGGCGAGTCCGTGGTGGTGGCCGCCGCGGGCAACCACGGTTCGTCCCGCCCGTTCTGGCCCGCGGCGTTGCCGGAGGTGGTGGGTGTCGCGGCGGCGGGGGCGGACGGTGCTCTCGCCGGGTTCTCGAACTCGGGCGGCTGGGTCGACGCGTGCGCGCCGGGGGTGGACGTGGTGAGCAGCCACGTCCGGCTGCTGCCGGGAACCGGTGGTGCCCGGCGGTACGGCTTCGCGCGCTGGAGCGGGACGTCGTTCGCCGCGCCGCAGGTCGCGGCTGGGGTGGCGACCGCCCTCCGGGATGGTCGCGATGTGCGGGAGGCAGCGCGGGCCGCCGTTCGGCGTTACCCGTTCGGGGGTTAATCGGCGCGCGATGAATCTGTTCGGGGTGCTCGCGCCTCTTACTCGTGACCCGATCATGAGGGGAGGGGGCGAGATGCACGCCGTGCACGAGATCTCGGAGCCGGCCGGTGCGCCGGATCTGCTGGAACGCGCCGCGACCGGTGAGGCGGCGGCCTGGCGGGAGCTGGTGGACCGCAACACCGCAGTGGTGTGGGCGGCGGCCAGGGCGTATTCGCCGACGGCGGCCGACGCGGAGGACGTGTGCCAGGTGACCTGGTTGTCGCTGGCTGAGAACCTCGGCAACCTGCGCGATCCACGGGCCTTGCCGGGCTGGCTGGCCACGACCGCGCGGCGGGAGGCGGTGCGGTTGTCGAAGGCCCGGCACCGGGAGTCGCCGGTCGACTGGGACACCGGCATGTTCGACATTCCCGATCACGCCGATGGCCCGGAGGTGAGCGCGTTGCGCTCGGTCGCGGTGTCCCGGATGTGGCAGGCGTTCGCCGGGATGTCCCGGCGCTGCCAGCAGTTGCTGCGCGTGGTGGCGGTGGCCCCGGACGCCAGCTACGCGCAGGTGAGCCAGGCGCTCGGCATGCCGAGGGGCAGCATCGGCCCGAAGAAGGGCCGCTGCCTCGCCGCGTTGCGGGAGCGCTTGGCCACCGGCGGGTACGTCGAGGAGGCCGCGGGATGAGCCCGCGCATGCCCGCCGAGCTGCGCGTGCTGCGCGACCTGTTCCAGCTCTGCGATCCCCCACCGGGGCAGGTCCGCACCGCGGCGTACGCGGCGGCGGGGCTGGCGCGCGGTCGGTCGGACGCGGCGGCGCTGGAGCTGGTCGGCGACTCGGCTGACGCGCCCGCCCCGGTGCGGTCGTCCGCGTCCGGGACGGGTGAGCCGGAGCCGCGGGTGCTGACGTTCCTGATGCCGGGCCGGATCGTGGAGCTGGACCTGGTGCCGATGGTGCAGGGGTTGTTCCGGGCCTCCGGCATGGTGATCAGCCGATCCGGCCAGGGGCGGCCGGAGGGTAACGTGCTGCTGCGTCATCCCGGTGGCGAGTGCGTCGCGGAACTCGACCGGTTCGGCGCGTTCCGCGCGACCGACGTTCCGGCAGGTCCGCTGGGCGTGGTGTTCCGGCAGGTGGGCTCCGCGCCCGCCGTGGCGGATTGGCTGGTCTGTTGAGCGCCGGGGCGGTGCTGGCGCCGGTCGCGGACCCGATCTCGGTCGCCGTGCGCTGGCGGGAGCAGGTGGGCGCCGATCCGGACGGCGCGGTTCGGGCCGCGGAGCACTGGCTCGCGCACGCCGGGGATCGCGAGCTGCGGGTGTTGGCGCGGCACATCTGCGCGCTGGCCGCCGTGGAGCAGGGGCGGTCCGCGGAGGCGCGGCAGCACGTGCGTCTCGCGTTGTCGGCGGCACGGAGCGCGCGGCTCTCGGAGCGGGCCGCGCAGGTGCTGCTGACCTCGGCCTGGATCGAGCTGAACCGGGGCGACCCGGACACCGCGTGGCGGCAGCTGGCGGAGGCGGCGGAGCAGCTCACCGGGCTGGACGCGGTCCGGGCGGAGTGCCTGCGCGGAGTGCTGCTGTGCCACCAGGACCTCCTGGCGGAGGCGGAGGTGGCGCTCTCCGCGGCGTTACCGCGGTTGCTCGAGGAGCGCGACCACCAGTGGGCCGCGAACGCTTACGTCGCACGAGGCTTGGCGCACCTCTACCGCAACGGTCTGAACTCGGCGGAGTCCGACCTCGCCGCGGCGGAGCAGCTGTTCGGTGCCGACGGCCGGGACGGCCGTGCCGCGCTGTGCAGGCACAACCGGGGCTGCGTGGCGTTGCGAGCCGGGGATCTGCCCCGCGCGTTGCGGCTGTTCGACGAGGCGCGGGCGGCGGGGGTCGATCCCGACGAGCACCCGGAGGTCCGCATCGACCGGGCCGAAGCGCTGGCCGAGGCGGGGCTGCACGAGCAGGCCAGGGGCGAACTGCACCGGGCCGCGGACCGGTTGCGGCGACTCGGCAGGGAGGCGCGGCTCGGTGACACCTGGCTGACGCTCGCCGGATGTGCGCTGCGCGCGGGTGCGCCGGAAGCGGCGATCGGTCCGGCGCGGCGCGCGGCCAGGTTGTTCCGCTCGCAGCGGCGGCGCTCGTGGGCCGCGCTGGCGGTCGCCACCGAGTGCCAGGCGAGGCTGCGGGTGGGGCAGGTGTCGCGGTATTCGCTGGCCGCGGCGAAGCGGGCGGGCCACGCGTGCGCGGCGCACGGCTGGACCACGGCCGCCGCCGAGCTGTGGCTCACCGCGGGGCGCGCAGCGACCCGGCTGGGCAGGCGGGTCACGGGGCGCACCTTGCTGGAACTGGCCGCGACCGGACGTGGCCAGGTTCCGGGTTCCACCCGGCAGCTGGCCGTGGGCTGGTTGGGGGAGGCGCTGCTCGCGGCCGACGCGGGCGACGACGGCAGGCTGTTCGACAGCTGCCGCCACGGGCTGCGCGCGGTGGAGACCTACGCGAGCGGGATCGCCGCTTGGGAACCGCGGATCGAGGCGTTCGGCCTCGCCGAGGAGCTCGGTGGGGTCGCGATCGGCGCGGCCCTGCGCTCGGAGGATCCGCGGCTGGTGCTGCGCTGGGTCGAGCGGTACCGGCTCGGGTCGGCGCATCGCCGAGCGGTGCGTCCGCCCGACGATCCCGAGCTGGGCTCGGCCCTGGTCCGGTTGCGCTCGGCGGTGTCCGGCGCGACCGCGGCCGACGGTTCCAGGCTGCGGACCGCGCTGTCCGAGATCGGCGTCCTGGAACGGCAGGTGCGGGATCGGGCGCTGCTGGTCGCCGGCGGCTCGGCGGGCGAGGCGCAGGTGGCCGGAGTCGACGAGGTGCTGAGCGCGTTGGGCGACGACGTGCTGCTCAGCCTGTTCGCGCACGACGGGGAGCTGCACGCGGTCTCCGTCGTCGACGGCCGGCCGCGGCTGCACGACCTCGGGCCCGAGGCGACGGCGGTGCTCGAAACCCAGCGGTTGCGGTACCTGCTGGCGCGGCAGGCCGAGTCGGGTGATGGGCGGGTCGGCGCGGTCTACGCGGGTGGTGCCGCCGAGGCGGCGGCAGCCGTGCAGCGGCAACTGCTGGCTCCGGTGGCCGCGGCGCTGCCTCCGGGGAAGCGACTGGTGGTGGTGCCGACCGGACCGCTGCACGCGGTGCCGTGGGCCGCGTTGCCCGCCTGCCGGGGCCGGGGCGTGACGGTGGCGCCGTCGTTGCGGACCTGGCTGCGCGGCCGGGCGGATGCCGGGCTGGAACGGTCTCCCGGCGAACCGGTGTGGGTGTCCGGTCCAGGGCTGGAACACGCCGAGCGCGAGGTCGCGGCCTTGCACGAGGCAGGAGGCGGGCGCTTGCTGTCGGGGGAGGACGCCCGCGCGGAGCGGGTGCTGGACGCGGTGGACGGAGCCCGGATCGCGCACATCGCCGCGCACGGCCGGTTCCGGGATGACCAGCCGTTGCTGTCGTGCTTGGACCTCGCGGACGGTCCGCTCTACGGGTACGACCTGGACCGGTTGCGACGTGGACCGCGCATCGTGGTGCTCTCGGCGTGCGAAGCGGGGCGTTCGGTGGTCGGCCGCGCCGGCCAGCTCACCGGCCTGGCCGCCACCCTGCTCGGGCGCGGCACGGCGACGGTGATCGCCAGCGTCGTCCCGGTGCCCGACGAGCGCACCGCGGACGTGATGCTCGCGCTGCACTCCCTGCTGCGCAGCGGTGCGCCGCCGGCCGAAGCCCTCGCCACGGCCCAAAGCACCCACGGCGAATCAGGTTTCCTCTGCCTGGGATACGGAGGCTGACCCGACACCCCGAAACGACCGGGGCCGCTCGGCCGATCGTGTCAGCGGCGAAGCCGCTGAGCAGCGACCCTCGACACCGGCACCGCCGCGGGTTCTCAGTGGTCTTGTCGCGAGGACGGCAAGTGCGCGCGTGGCGGATCACCACTCGAAGCAGTGGTCCCGCAGCGAGGAGACCACTGAGATTCCGCCACCAGAGCGGCAGAAGGAAGGGAGCCCCTCAGGCGAGCCCGTGCAAGCGGCGGATCGCTTCGTCCAGCACTTCGTCCTGCTTGCAGAACGCGAAGCGCACCAGGTGTCGCACCGGTTCCGGGTCGTCGCAGAAAACCTGCACGGGAATCGCCGCGACGCCGACCCGCTCCGGCAGCGCCCGGCACAGCTCGGCGCCGTCGGTGAAGCCGAGCGGCCGGACGTCCGCGCAGATGAAGTAGGTGCCTTCGGAGGCCAGCACGTCCAGGCCGGCCTCGGCGAGGCCCTTGGACAGCCGGTCCCGCTTGCGCTGCAGGTCGTCGCGCAGGCCCCGGACCCAGTCCAGTTCGTTGCGCAGCGCGTGCGCCACGGCGGGCTGGAACGGGGCACCGCCGACGAAGGTGAGGAACTGCTTCGCGGCGCGGATCGCACCGATGAGCTCCTCGGGTCCGCACGCCCAGCCGATCTTCCAGCCGGTGGCGCTGAAGCTCTTGCCGACGCTGGAGATCGTCACGGTGCGCTCGGCCATGCCCGGCAGCGTGGCCAGCGGGGTGTGCGCCCGCCCGTCGAAGAGCAGGTGCTCGTAGACCTCGTCGGTGATGGCGATCAGGTCGTGCTCGCGGCAGACCTCGGCGATCGCGTTGAGCTCGGCATCGGTGAGCACCGTGCCGGTGGGGTTGTGCGGCGAGTTCAGCACCAGCGCGCGGGTCCGCGGTCCCGCGGCGGCGGCGCGCAGGGCGTCCAGGTCCAGCTCGAACCGGTGCTCGGGTCCTTGCCGGAGCCCGACGGTGCGGCGCACCCCGCCTGCCATGGCGACGGCCACCGGGTACGAGTCGTAGTAGGGCTCGATGAGCACGACCTCGTCGCCCGGTTCCAGCAGCGCCAGCATCGAGGCGGTGATGGCCTCGGTGGCGCCGACGGTCACCAGGATCTCGCCGTCCGGGTCGTGCTCGATCCCGTAGTGCGCCTGCCGGTGCTCGGAGATCGCGGCGCGCAGATCCGGTTCGCCCGCGCCGGGCGGGTACTGGTTGACCCCGTCGGCGATCGCCTGCTGCGCGGCTCGGAGCATGCCCGCGGGGCCGTCGGTGTCGGGGAAGCCTTGCCCGAGGTTGACCGCTCCGGTCTTGCGGGCCAGCTCGGTGATCTCGGCGAAGATCGTCGACGTGAACGGGCGCAACCGGGAGGTGAGGGCGGGAGTACGCACGGCTGGAACCCTACCGGCATTTTTCGATCTTGTTCGGTTCGGCGGAACGACCGCAGGACGGAGCTGCGCGACGCGATCGCGGGCCGGCGGCGCACCGTGCGCGGGCCGCGACGAACGGTCACCGGGGGACGTTTCCGGCACGATCCCACCGGTGGTCCCGCTCGCTGCTGCAACAATCGTGGCGTGGCACAGACTGCGGTAGCCGATTCGGACGAGCTCAAGCGGCGGGCGCTGCGACGGATGAAAGCCGTCGCGGGCGGGCTGCTGCTCGCGGCCACGGTGATCTACGTGATCGCCCGCTGGCAGGAGAACGCGGGTGCCGCCGCGTGGGTGGGTTACGTCCGGGCGGCGGCCGAAGCGGGCATGGTCGGTGCGCTGGCGGACTGGTTCGCGGTGACGGCGCTGTTCCGGCGCCCGCTGGGGCTGCCGATCCCGCACACCGCGATCATCCCGACCCGCAAGGACGCGCTGGGCCGCAACCTCGGGGCCTTCGTCGGGGAGAACTTCCTGGCCGAGCGGGTGGTGCGGGACAAGCTGGGCCGCGCCGAGATCGGCGCCCGCGTCGGCACCTGGCTCGACGACGAGGGCCACGCCGAGCGGGTCACCTCCGAGCTGGCCACCGCGGTGCGCGGCGCCGTGCAGGTGCTGCGCGACGACGACGTGCAGGCCGTGCTGGAGCAGTCGGTGCTGCGCAAGGTCCTGGATCAGCAGTGGGGTCCGCCGCTGGGGCGGATCCTGTCGCAGGTGTTCGCCGACGGCACCCACCACAAGCTGGTCGACCTCATCTGCGACCGGGCGTACGACTGGGCGCGGGACAACCACGACACCGTGCTGCGCGTGGTGAGCCAGCGCGCCCCGTCCTGGTCGCCGCGGTTCTTCGACGGCATGGTCGCCGACAAGATCTACGCGGAAGTGCTGTCGTTCGCGTGGGCGGTGAAGACCGACCCGGACCACCAGATGCGCAAGGCGGTGGACCGGTTCCTGGTGGACTTCGCCCAGGACCTGCAGCACGACCCGAAGACGATGGAGCGCGCCGAGCAGATCAAGCAGCAGGTGATCGAGCACCCGGAGGTGCAGAACCTCGTCGGTTCGGCCTGGAGCACCGCCAAGAGGATGCTGCTGGACGCGGCGGAGGACCCCTCCAGCGAGCTGCGGCTGCGGGTGCGCGACGGCCTGCGCGGGTTCGGGCGCAGGCTGGCGGCCGAGCCGGAGCTGCGCGGCAAGGTGGACGGCTGGATCGAAAGCGCCGCGGTGTACGTGGTGTCGCACTACCGCACCGAGATCACCACGCTGATCACCGACACCGTGGAGCGCTGGGACGCGGAGGAGACCTCCCGCAAGATCGAGCTCCAGGTGGGTCGGGACCTGCAGTTCATCCGCATCAACGGCACCGTCGTCGGCGCGCTCGCCGGACTGGTGATCTACACGGCGTCCCAGCTGCTGCTGTGATCCGGCGGGTGGGCGTCAGCTCTCGGTGGCGTGCCGTTCGCGCCAGGAGCGCGCCTTCTCCCGGTTCCCGCAGACCCGCATCGAGCACCACGTGCGGGACTTGTTGCGCGAGCGGTCGTAGAAGGCCCACAGGCAGTCGTCCGCCGGGCAGATCTTGATCCGGTTCCAGTGGCCGGTGTGCACCAGGTGCACGGAGGCGGCCAGCACCGTGCCCAGCGCGTCGTGCCCGCCGAGCACCGGCACGCCGTCGTGCAGGACGACGGGAACGGGCCAGGTGATCGTGTCGATGCCGGTGTGCGGTGCGGGTGCGGACGGGTCGTAGGACACGGCGCCGCGCATGGCGTCGCGGATGCGCCGCGCCGCGCCGCGTTCGCCCGCTTCTCCCAGGCCGCGCCCGGTGGACCACTCCCGCCACTGGTCGGCGGAGTCCAGGACGTCCGTGTCGGCTTCGGCGTCGCAGGTGTTGAGGAAGGCCAGCACCAGCTCGACGTCGCGCTCGGCGTCCTGGTCCGCGGCGTGGTTCGCAGGGACTCGGTCAGCGACGGCTCTGCTGTTCACGAACACCATCGTAGGCGATTAGCCGGTTGCAGCGTGCGGTGATAACTCGTGTACTTCGCAAGACGGTTACTAACCTCTGTAAATACCACGATGGTTATGTCACGATGTGGCTCGTCGAAGTGACGATGCGGGGTCAACGGCGAGGCGCTGAGCGGGGGCGGCTCCGGTCGTCCGGTTGGGTGGCCGGGGGAACCCGCGGGGCGCCGCGCGATCCCGGTTCCGCGCTCGCTGAATCCGTTCCCGATGGAGAGGACCCGCCATGAGCACCGCAGCACCGTTGTCGATCGCGGCGTTCGCGATCGACACCCCTGATCCGCGTGCGCTCGCCGAGTTCTACGGGCGCTTGCTGGGCTGGGAGATCGACGAGGCCGAGGCCGAGCCCGACTGGGTGGAGCTGGCCGACCCGGCGGGCGGCCCGCCGCTGGCCTTCCAGTTCGATCCGCATTTCGTCCCGCCGACCTGGCCGGACCGGACGAGGCCGCAGATGATGCACGTCGACGTTCGGGTGGCGACCTTGGAAGAGGGGCACGAGCGCGCGGTGCGGGCCGGGGCGCGGCTGCTGCCGCAGCCGCCGGATCGACAGGGGGTGCAGTGGCGCGTCTACGCCGACCCCGACGGTCACCCGTTCTGCGTGTGCGCGCAGCAGTGATCCGCCGGTAGCGGTGTCGGCGCTGGTGGCGGCTCTGCTCTGGGTGCTGATCGTCTCACTCGGAAGGTGCAAGCTGGCTGCTTGCAATAGTTAGCACTCGTGGCTACCGTGGAACGCAGCCGGAAGGAGCAAGGGCGATGGAGCGGGTGGACAAGACCGTCAACAAGGCCGTGAACCAAGCGGTCAGCGACCTCGGCGGTTACATCCGGGCGCAACGCAGCAACGCCCAGATCTCGCTCCGCGAACTCGCCAAGAGCGCGGGGGTGTCGAACCCCTACCTCAGCCAGATCGAGCGCGGCCTGCGCAAGCCGAGCGCGGAGATCCTCCAGCAGATCGCCAAGGCGCTGCGCATCTCCGCGGAGGCGCTCTACGTGCAGGCCGGGATCCTGGAGCAGCGCGAGGGCGGCCCGGTGGTGGACGCCATCCTCGCCGACCCCGATCTGGATGAGCGGCAGAAGCAGGTCCTGCTCGACATCTACGCCTCGTTCCGGCGCGAACACGACGGTCTCGCCGATGGGCCGGACCAGCACCGCACCGATTCTTCCGATGAGGAGTGAGCATCATGCCGACGAACGAGAACAGCACGAAGACCCCCGGCCAGGCGCAGTCCGGTCCCGCGCTGGGCGAAGCCGTCGAGCAGGCGCGCACCCCGCTGCTCGCCGCGCTCGGCGCCGGTGACCTCGCCGCGCAGACCATCGCCGACACGCTCGGCAAGCTCCGCGGCCGGCTGAACGAGGGTGCGGAGTCGGCCCGCACCGGGGTCAACGAGCTGCCGAACGACCTCAAGGAGCGCTTCGACCCGGCGGAGCTGCGCAAGCGCGTCGACGCCTACACGCAGTCGGCGGTGCAGCTCTACGGCTACCTCGCGGACCGGGGCGAGACGACCTTCGAGCGCATCCAGGCCCAGCCCCAGGTCAAGCAGGCGTGGAGCCAGCTGGAGCAGGTGCAGGGCCGGGTGGACACCGCCGTAGGGGACGCGCGGGTCATCGCCGACGACGTGCTGGGCAAGGTCACTCGGACCACCCGCTCCTGGGGTGAGAAGGCCGCCGAGACCACCGAGAAGACCACGGCCGGCGCGGCGGAGAAGGTCCGCGAGACGGCGGCCGACGTGGCGGACGCGGTCGAGGAGACCGGTTCGGACGCGGCGACCGCGACCCGCAGCACCAGCCGCAAGGCCGCCAACCGCACCGCCCCGGCGAAGACCGCGCCGAAGAGCACCGGCGCCGCCAAGACCGGCACCGCGAAGAAGGCGACCGGCAAGTCCGAGAACTGAGCCGCGTCGGCGAACTCGGCCGCGCGCAGCGGCGGGTTCGGGCGCGGTACGACCGAGCGGGACCCCGGGACGGCTACTCCGGGGTCCCGCTCACACGTAGGGTGGAGTGGTGGAGTTGTCATTCAGCGGTCCGCCGGAGTTGCTGCTGCAGTTCTGGATTCTGAAGGTCATCTGGCTGGCCGGTCTGCCGCTCGGGCTGTACGCCTTCGTGCACGCGCTGTTGCAGCGGGCCGACGCGTTCACCGCGGTCGGCAAGCTGTCCAAGCCCGCGTGGCTGGGCATCACCGGGGCAGGGCTGGTGATGCTGGCGGTGTTCACCAGCGGGCCGATCACGATCATCTGGCTGGCGGGGCTGGTGGGCGTCCTGGTCTACCTGCTCGACGTGCGCCCGAAGGTCACCGACGTGCAGCGGGGCAGCTCCTGGTAGCCGAGGGCTCGGTGGTCCCAGCCGACGGCGTGCTGCCTTCCGGCGCCCGGTGGCGTTCCTACGGCAAGGGCGAGCCGGTCACGCTGGTGACGCACGGCCTGGGCGCGACGCCGGGTGAGGCGCGCATCCCCTCCTCAGGGCTGCCGGGCACCCGTGTCGTGCTCACCTTCGCGGGGCACGGCGAGGCGGCCGACCCGCGCGCGGGGTATTGGGACCACGGAGCGCTGGCCGAGGACGTGCTGGCCGCGGCGGATGCCACCGGCGCCACTCGCGCGGTCGGCGTTTCGCTGGGGACGGGCGCGTTGACTAGGGCTGTCGCGACCTGCCCGAACCGGTTCGAACGGCTCGCGCTGCTGCTGCCCGCCGTGGTGGACGGAGCGCGCGAGGTGTCGTCGGCGTGGGCGCTGGAGCGGCTCGCCGAGGCCGTCGACGCGGCGGAGTCCGATGGTGGTGCCGCGCTGCGCGAGCGGGTGGCGGGTGAGTTCCCTCCCGACGTGGATCTGGGCGAGCACCTCGCGCTGCGGGTGGCCGCGCTGCGCAGGCTCGGCCCGGCGTTGCACGCCTTGGCGGACCGGCCGGTGCTCGACGACGCCGCGGCGCTGAGCTCGGTGGGGGCGGACGTGCTGGTCGTGACCGGTACCGACGACCCGCTGCACCCGGTGTCCGCCGCGCGGCGGACCGCTGCGGCGATCCCCGGTGCCCGGCTGGAAGTGCTGCCGTCGGTGGCTCCGATGTTCACGCATCGACGCGCGCTGCGGGCGTTGCTGAGCGACTTCCTGGGGCGCTGAGGCGGTAGCCGCCGCGCTCGTATCGTCGGCGCATGGCTGCTGACTGGTCGCTCGCCGCCGGAACGCTCGCGGTGGAACCCGCACCGGACCGCCCCGACCTGCTCGCCGACCCCGTGCGCGACGCGGTGACCGCGTTCCCGCCTGCGGAAGCGCCGCTGGTCGGGGTCGCCGAGATCGACCCGGACTTCGCCGACACCGCGGCGTTCTGCGCGCGGTACGGATCGCCGCCTGCGCTGTCCGCGAACTGCGTGATCGTGGCGGGCAAGCGCGGCGGGGAGGTCCGGCACGCGGCGTGCCTGGTGCCCGCCACGGCGCGCGCCGACGTCAACGGCGTGGTCAAGCGTCGCCTCGACGTGCGCAAGGCGTCGTTCGCGGCCATGGACGAGGCCGTGCGGCTGACGTCGATGGAGTACGGCGGGATCACGCCGTTCGGGCTGCCCGCGCAGTGGCCGGTTCTGCTGGACCCGGCCGTGGCGATCGCTCCGGCCCTGGTGGTCGGCAGCGGCCTGCGCCGATCCAAGATCATCGTTTCCGGCGCGCTGCTGTCCGGGCTGCCCGCGGCGGAGGTCCTGGACGGCTTGGGCCGCGCGGTCCCGACGGACACCTGATCCTCACCTCTTCGCGCTGACCTGCGCGCCGCGACGGCGCGAGGCTCAGAACACGACCGTGCGCTTGTCGTGCACGAGCACGCGGTCCTCCAGGTGCGCGCGCAGACCGCGGGCCAGGACGACCTTCTCGATGTCGCGCCCCTTGCGGACCATGTCGGTGGCCGCGTCGGTGTGGTCCACCCGGGTCACGTCCTGCTCGATGATCGGCCCCGCGTCCAGCTCCGGGGTGACGTAGTGGCAGGTCGCCCCGACGAGCTTCACCCCGCGCGCGTACGCCTGGTGGTACGGGCGGGCGCCCGCGAACGAGGGCAGGAAGCTGTGGTGGATGTTCAACGCCCGGCCCGCCCACGCCTCGCACACCGCGGGCGGCACGATCTGCATGAACCGGGCCAGCACGATCGCGTGCGGGTCGTGGCCTTCGACCAGCGCCCGGACCTCGTGGAACGCGCTGTTCTTGGCTGATTGGTCGGAGCCGGAGGGGAACGGCACGTGGTGGAACGGCACCCCGTGCGCCTCGGTGATCGAGCGCAGCCGCGGGTGGTTGCCGATGACGGCCCGCAGGTCCACGTCGAGCTCCCCGGACGCGACGCGCCCGAGCAGGTCGTGCAGGCAGTGCCCTTCCTTGGAGACCAGCAGCACGACCCGTCGCCGCTCGGCGGTGTCGGTCACCTGCCAGTTCGTGCTGCCCAGCTCGTCGGCGACGCGGGCGAAGCGCTGCCGCAGCTCGGCGACGTCGAACGGCAGCGAGTCCGCGCGCACCTCTTGGCGGGTGAAGAACCAGCCGGTCTCAGGATCGGTGTGGTACCCGGCTTCCACGATCCAACCGCCCCATTCGGCGAGGAACGAGGCGATGCGCGCCACGATCCCGGTGCGGTCCGGGCAACCGAGGGTGATGACGAATCGAGAGGGCACGGTTGCGGAGTATCGCACTGCTCCCAACGGCCCGTTCGGCGAAGTCGCCCTGATCAATCGTGGTGTGTCGCGGCGATTTTTACCGGAGGCGCGACCGCGTCCATGATCAGGGGGCGCGTGCTGCCGGTGGGGCGAGGTCAGCGACCCGCGACGACGTCGGCCAAGGCGGCGTCGCCGGTGACGACGGCCGTGCTCGAACGTCCCCACACCTGCCGGTACAGCGTGTCGGCGGTGCCCGTCACGGTGGTGTCGACCTCGGAGTCCAGCGCGGGGCCCACCGGTTCGCCCACCTCGGGAGCTTCGCCCGGCTCGAACCGCACCAGCCAGGCCCGGCCCGCGTCCGCCGCGTGGTAGAGCACCCGGCCCTGAGCGGAGCGTTCCGACCAGTCGCCCAGCGGGGCCATCACGCGCAGCATCTCGTCCACGCCGTCGGCCGCCAGTTCGGGATCGAAGATCAGCTCATGCCCGCTTCCGCTCGCCAGCGCCGCGTCCAAGCGGTGCACGGCGGTCTCGTGAGCCATCCGGCGAGTCCACGATCCGGCGGTGGCGCCGGGGAAGAAGCCCCACACCGGCCGCGCTGAGTCCGCGGCGGACAGCGCTGTGCCTAGTTCGGCGAGACGGTCGTCGAACCAGCTCAACGCTTCGTCGAAGCCTTCCGGCGGAGCACTCGGCCGGGGGCGCTGCCCGCCCGGTTCGAGCTCCAGCGCCAGCAGCACCATCGCGTACACCCGGCCGACGTGTCGCACGAGTTTCCGCACGTCCCAGCCCGGACAGCTCGGAACCGCCGCTTCCGGTCCCGCCTGCACCGCGGCGGTTCGGAAGGCCGTGGCCTGCTGGCCCCATGCCCGGTGGTGGAACTCGTCGACCATGCGCGGCAGCCTACGAGCCGCTCGCTTCCCCCGGTAGGGGCGCGACCGATGCCCAATCCACGGTGAGCTCGCCCAGCCGCCACCGCCGCGGCCGGTCCCGCACCGGCCAGCCGAGCGCGGCGAGCAGCCGCACCGACTCCGCCCAGCGCGCCCGCGGCCCGAACGGAGCGCGCGGCGCGGCCCTCGCCCAGCAGGCGTCGAGGTCGGTGAACAGCGAGTGCACCTTCTCCCCCGGCACGTTGCGGTGGATCAGCGTCTTCGGCAGCCGCTCCGCCAGGTCCGAGGGCCGCTCCAGGTCTCCGGGCAGGCAGGCCAGCGTCAGCGTCCGCGGCCCCGACCGGTCCAGCGCGACCCAGCAGCAGCGCCGCCCGATCTCGTCGCAGGTGCCCTCGACCAGCAGCCCGCCGGGGGCGAGGCGTCCGCGCAGCTCGTCCCAGGCCTTCCACGCCTCCGGTTCGGTGTACTGGCGCAGCACGTTGAGCGCTCGCACCAGCGCCGGACCGTCCTGCCCGCCGATGCCCGCGGCCAGACCGGCGAGCTCGAAGCCGCCGCGGCGGAACTCCAGCGCGGGCGGGTCGGCGACGGCCTTGCCCGCGGTCACCCGATCCGGGTCGATCTCGAGGCCGAACACCCGCGCGTCCGGGCGCACCGGGCGCAGCCGGGCCGCGAGTTCGACGGTGGTCACCGGGGTCGCCCCGAATCCGAGATCGATGACCAGCGGGTCCGCGGCCGAGGACAGCGAGCGGGAGACCCACGGGGTCCCGGCGATCCAGCGGTCCACGCGGCGCAGGCGGTTCGGGTTCGTGGTGCCGCGGGTCGGCACGCCGAGCGCGCGGGCGCGTCCGGCCGCCAGCCGGGGTGCCCGCTTGCGGGGCTGGTTCATGCGGTTCCCGCCCAGGTGGTGAAGATCATCCGGGCTCAGGCCGGCCTGCGGGCCAGCCACTCGGTGGTGAACCGCTCCTCGGCCGCCAGCAGCTTCTGCACCTGGTCGGCCACGAGGTCCTCCAGCTTGCCGCCGACGAACGGCACGTTCACCCGCACCTCGCCCTCGACGAGGAACTCGCTGGCGTCGGCGCCGTTGGTCAGGTCGCGCAGCCACATCGATCCGCCGACCGTGCACGGCACCCCGGCGACTTCGGCCGCGATCTCGCCGGTGTAGTGCCCGTCCTGCTCGCGCCGCCAGGATTCGCTGCGGTCGATCACCAGGTCACCCGCGCCCACGACGGTGCGCGCCACCGGCGGCAGCGAGTCCGTGCGCACGCCTTGGCGCACCTCGAAGCGCACCGCGTCGCCGTCCACCGCGTGCTCGACGAGCTCGTTGCGGGTGCCCCCGAGCTCGGCGAGGCGCTCCCGCAGATAGTCGAGGTCGATGAGCGCCGCATGCACCTGCGACGCGGGCCACTCGGAGGTGCTGCGGTGCTCGATGCGGCGTGCCATGGGCGGAAGGTTACCTTTGGCAATCGTGAACCCCTCGATGTCCGGCGCCGAAGGAACCAGCGGTGGCGCGCCGCCGACCGGCGAGCCGACGCCCCACGCCCTGTCCGGCCACACCACGCTGCGCCTCGGCGGCCCGGCCGCCGAGTTCGTCCTGGCCGAACACCCCGACCAGCTGGCCGAGGCGGTCCGGGAGTCCGACGCGGCCGGTCAGCGGCTGCTGGTGCTGGGCGGCGGCTCGAACCTCGTGATCGCGGACGAGGGCTTCGACGGCCGGGTCGTGCGGATCGCCACCCGCGGTCGCCGCTACGACATCGTCGACGGGTTCGTGCAGCTGACCGTCGAAGCGGGCGAGGACTGGGACGACGTCGTCGCCGACACCGTCCACCAGGGACTGGGCAACCTGGAGTGCCTGTCCGGGATCCCGGGGCTCACCGGTGCCACCCCGGTGCAGAACGTCGGCGCCTACGGCGTGGAGATCTCCGAGATGCTGGTCTCGGTGGACCTGCTGGACCGGCACACCGGGCGGATCCGCACGGTGCTGGCCGACGACCTCGGGCTGGTCTACCGGGGCAGCGTGCTCAAGCACACCGCGGACGCGGTGGTGCTGCGCGCCCGCTACCTGCTGCGCGACGGCGGGGAGTCGGCGCCGATCAGGTACGCCGAGCTGGCCCGCGAACTCGACGTGACGCCGGGCGCTCGCGTCGACGTGACCAAGGTGCGCGAGGCCGTGCTGCGTTTACGGCGCACGAAGGGCATGGTGCTGGATCCCGACGATCACGACACCTGGAGCGCCGGTTCCTTCTTCACCAACCCCATCGTGGCGGCCGACGAGCTGCCCGGAGTGCTGGAGCTGATCGCGGCCCGCGTGGGACCGGACGAGCGGGTGCCGCAGTACCCGGCTTCGGACGGGCGCACGAAGCTCTCCGCCGCGTGGTTGATCGACCGCGCCGGGTTCGGCAAGGGCCACACCGGCCCCGGCGGCCGGGCGTCGCTGTCCGACAAGCACACCTTGGCGTTGACCAACCGGGGCTCGGCGACCACCGCTGACCTGCTCCACCTGGCGCGTGAAGTCCGCGACGGGGTGCGTTCGGCGTTCGGCGTGTCACTGGCGCCCGAGCCCGTCCTGGTGGACTGTTCGCTCTGAGGCGCTGGGCGCGGCTCGCGCTCACGACCGGCTCGATGGGCTGGTTCCGGTGCGGTGCCGACCGGATTCACCCACCTGCTGACCGGCCGGAAGAGTGACTCTTCGTGACTATTGATTAACCCTGAGTGTTAAATGGTCGCTGGAGGGGGCCGCCATGCTCAGCATCAGGGAACTTCGGGACAGAGCGGTCATCAGGCCGATCAAGCGCGCGGTCGAGGATCAGCTGCTGGACCTCCCAGGCGTCACCGCGGTCGACATCGGTGAGAAGCGCACCGCCGGCCGGTTCACCGGTGAGCAGGGCATCGTCGTGTCCGTCGCGCGCAAACGTCCTCCCGACCGGGTGTGGCCGGGCACGCACGTCCCCCCGGACGTGCTCGGCATCCCCACCGACGTCATCGAGGAGAAACCGCTCCTGCAGCACGCGCACACCTGCGCCGAGGAGTCGGTGGCGCTGCGCGGGCGCGGCTTCGCGCACGACGGCCCGGTCACCGGCGGGGACGGGCTGGCGCCGTGCCGCTCGGTGCAGCTGGCGCCGCCGGACGCCCGCTACGCGGGCCGGTACCGGCGCACCGGGACGCTGGGCGCGCTGGTCGTCGGGCATCCGCCCGCGGTGGCGACGATGGGCCTGACCACGTTCGACGTGGCCTGCCTCGACGACGGCTGGGCGGTCGGCGATCGGATGGTCGACCCGGACACCGGGCACGTGTACGCGGACCTGGCCCGGGGCGCGCTGTCCGGCCGGGTGGACGCGGCGGCCGTCACCCTGGGCAGGGGCGTCGCCCACTCCCCGGTGATTCCCGGCATCGGTCCGGTGACGGGGCAGTGCGCCGCCTATCCGGGTGAGCCGGTGCGCAAGTGCGGTTACGGCAGCGGCGTCACGAGCGGGGTGGTCACCTCGGTGGACGTCACGCTGCGGGTGGATCACGGCGCGGCGCTGGGCGTGCGGGTGCTGCGCGAGCAGATCCGCATCGACTGCCCCGCCTCCGCCGGGTGCTTCCTGCGCCCCGGGGACGCGGGCGGCGCGGTGGTCAACCACGACGGCCGGGTCGTCGGGCTGCTGTTCGCGGGTACCCGCAGCGGGATGACCGGGTTCGCGAGCCCCATCGTGGACGTGCTGGCCGAGCTCGACGTGGAGCTGTGCGTGCTGCACCGCCAGCTCCAAGTGTGATCGCGGATGTTCGGTGAGTTAGCCCACGGATGTGATCGCTCGTGGGTTCGGGCGCTCGTCCGGTCCGCGCGAACGCGATGTCGATCACGGCCGGCGAACGCTCTTCGTCCTGGTCATGGCCCCGTCGAGTGAGTTGCTCCCGTCCGATCGAGCGGTCCGCGCGGCCCGGGGGCGCTCGCAGCGGCGATGCTGTGACCCGACACACTGTTGATCGGCGACATCTTTTCTGGTCGCCGGACGTCTTCGGGTAGTGAGAACCATGTCGGAACGGATCGGGGTCAAGGAGTGCTGAGCAGGGTGGGTCGGTCGCGGGTACGGCTGCTGTGGACTGCGCTGGCGGGCGCGCTGGCGGCCGTGCTGCTGATATCGGGTTGCGGATCGCAGTCCTCGGGCGGAGGTGGCACCGGGGGTGGTGCGCAGGCGCAGGCGCCCGCGGCCAAGGTGCACCTCGAACCCGGCGGCGGTGCCGACGTCAATCCGGCCGCACCGGTGAAGGTCAGCGTCGAACGCGGCAAGCTCGACGACGTCGCGCTGACCAACGGCGACGGCAAGGAGGTCGAGGGCGAACTGGCCGCCGACGGCCTCAGCTGGACCGCCGGCGAGCAGCTCGGCTACGGCAAGACCTACACCTGGTCCGGCGAGGCCACCGGCACCGACGGGCAGAGCGTCCCGGTTCAGGGCAGCTTCACCACCGTGTCGCCGTCGAAGACGGTGCGCGCCACCGTCAACCCGACCGACCACACCGAGGTCGGCGTCGCGATGCCGATCAGCGTCAAGTTCGACCAGTCCGTCACCGACAAGGCCGCCGCCGAGCGTGCGCTGCAGGTGCGGACCTCCGTGCCCGTCGAGGGCGCCTGGGCGTGGCTGTCGGACAAGCAGGTGGACTGGCGGCCGAAGGAGTACTGGCCCGCGGGCACCCAGGTCGAGGTCGACGCCAAGCTCTACGGCGTGCACTACGGCGAGGGCGAGTACGGCCGCTCGGACCTGACCACGAAGTTCTCCGTCGGCCGGTCGCAGATCGTCAAGGCGGACGCGTCCACGCACCAGATGATCGTCGAGCAGGACGGCAAGCAGATCGCCAGCTACCCGGCCAGCTACGGCAAGGACCACGACCCGGAGCTGAACACGCCCAACGGCACCTACATGGTGATGCAGAAGAACCCCGTCGAGATCATGGACAACCCCCGCTACGGTTACACGGACGTGGAGAAGAAGTGGGCCGTGCGGATGTCCAACCACGGTGAGTTCATCCACGAGAACGAGGAGAACCGCGCCAACCTCGGCAAGGTCAACACCTCGCACGGCTGCATCAACTTGTCCGAGGCGGACGCGAAGGCGTACTTCGACGGTGCGCTGATCGGCGATCCGATCGAGGTCACCGGTGCGGTCACCACGATGGAACCGCGCTACGACGTCTTCGACTGGATGATCGATTGGGAGCAGTGGAAGCAGAAGTCCGCGTTGTGATCTAGCGCTGCGCTTCCCGGTCCCGCGAGGGCGGTTCGATCCGCCCTCGCGGGACCTTTTTCATGGCTGGGGGCGCTCCTGGGCTGTGAACAGCGTCACCAGCCGTTCGGCGTTCGGGCTGGTCGCTCCGGGCTCCGGGGTAGCGTCAGCGGGCTGTGCTCGGCGGCGCAGGAATGTTTTCCCCCGCACCGGCGTCGAGCTTCAGAGCGTCCGAAACGGATCGGGCGTCCGCGCGTGGACGTCCCCGACAAGGTTTGCGATAGGGCTAGTCGATGACTTCTGGCACCGCCCGGATGCGGCCCCGCCGCGCCGCCGTGTTCTCGTTTCACACTTCGCCGCTGGAGCAGCCCGGCACCGGTGACGCGGGCGGGATGAACGTCTACATCGCGCAGACCGCGACCCGGCTGGCCGAACTCGGCACCGAGGTGGAGATCTTCACCCGAGCCACGTCCTCCGAGGTCCCGCCGGTCGCGGAGCTCGCGCCGGGCGTCACCGTGCGCCACGTCGTGGCCGGTCCGTTCGAGGGGCTGGACAAGAACGAGCTGCCCGCGCAGCTGTGCGCGTTCGCCGCGGGCGCGCTGCGCGCGGAGGCCCGGCACGAGCCGGGGTTCTACGACGTCGTGCACTCGCACTACTGGCTGTCCGGGCAAGTCGGCTGGTTGGCCAGGGAGCGCTGGGGAGTGCCGCTGGTGCACACCGCGCACACCCTGGCGAAGGTGAAGAACACCGCGCTGGCCGCGGGGGACACCCCCGAGCCGCGGGTCCGGGTGCTCGGCGAGGAGCAAGTGGTCACCGAGGCGGACCGCCTCGTCGCGAACACCGAGGTGGAGGCGTCCGACCTGGTGCGGCTCTACGGCGCCGACCCGGCGGAGGTGGCGACCATCCCGCCGGGCGTGGACCTGCGCCGGTTCACGCCGGGCGATACCGCGGCGGCGCGCGCCCGGTTCGGCTTGTCGCGGGACGCGCTGGTGTTCGCGTTCGTCGGCCGCATCCAGCCGTTGAAGGCACCGGACGTGCTGCTGCGCGCGACCGCGGAGCTGCTGGCCCGGCGTCCCGAGCTGCGCGCGCGGTTGGCGGTGCTGGTCGTCGGCGGCCCGTCGGGCAGCGGGCTGGAACGCCCGGAGGCGCTGCAGGAGCTGGCGCGGGAACTCGGCATCGCCGATGTGGTGCGCTTCCTGCCGCCGCAGGGCGGGGAGGCGCTGGCCGACGTCTACCGGGCCGCGGACGTGGTGACGGTGCCCAGCTACAACGAGTCGTTCGGCCTGGTCGCGCTGGAAGCGCAGGCCTGCGGCACGCCGGTGGTGGCGGCGGCGGTCGGCGGCCTGCCGGTGGCGGTGGCCGACGGCCGGTCCGGGCTGCTGGTCGCGGGGCACGGCACGGATCAGTGGGCGGACGCGTTGAGCTCGGTGGCCGACGCCGGTTTACGGACCCGGCTCGCCGCGGGGACGGTGGAGCACGCGGAGACGTTCTCCTGGGACCGCACCACGGAGGCGCTGCTGGAGACCTACGCGCGGGCGAAGCACGCGTTCCACTCGCAGTTCAGCTTGGAGGTGACGGCGTGACCGTCCTGGAGACCATCGAGTCCGCGCTGGACGCGAGCGAACTGGACTACCGGCAGGAGGCCGGTGGCCGGTTCTTCGTGACGCTGCCGGGCACGAAGAAGCTGCAGACGAACTGCTGGCTGATCGTGGCCGAGCACGCGGTGGTCGTGGAGGCCTTCGTGTGCAGGCAGCCGGATGAGGCGCACGAGGACGTCTACCGGTACCTGCTGCGGCGCAACGCGCGGCTCTACGGCGTGCACTACACGATCGACGGGACCGGGGACATCTACCTGGTGGGCCGGATCGGGCTGCACGCGGTGACCGCGGAGGAGATCGACCGGGTGCTGGGGCAGGTGCTGGAGGCCGCGGACGGGGATTTCAACTCGCTGCTGGAGCTGGGATTCGGCACCGCGATCCGGCGGGAGTGGGGCTGGCGGGAGTCGCGCGGCGAGTCGCTGGCGAACCTGCGGCCGTTCGAGCAGTTGGTGCGCCGGGACGGACCGCTGGCGCCGGCGGACGAAGAACAGGCCTGATCCCCTCGCCCCGCACGTCCCTGATCGCCGCTGGTCTTGCCAGCGGACGCGAGGGGCGGCTCGGGAGAGAGGGGGAGTCGCGAGCTCGAACCGCCCCACGCGTGAGGTCCCGCCAGCGGGCCTAGTGGGCGGGGGGCACCCGAGGCCCGGCGGGGCGTGGTTCGACGGGGGAGACGAACCACGCTCTTTTGTTCGCTCTCGTCCGGACCGGGGAGTGCGTGGGAGCCGATCCGCGAGAGCAGTGTCAACTTCGCAGAGTCACGCACTGGCCACAAGTCCGATCTATTACTCCATTCGAGTGATCTTCCCCACTGGGGGTAACACTGCGGATTAATCATCTCGGTATGGCGCTCACGTTTGTGAGCGGAGACACTTTCGTGTCACGGTGACACGGTGAATAGATAACCGTCGGGTGACGGCTGCAACCGATTTGCGGGGTCACTGCCAGCGGCTGCGTCCCCCTGAAGATCATCACTCGATACGGTGGCGGATTCCGCTGAGTGATTGACAGCGGGGTGGTCGTTGCGCCGCACAACCGAAAAATTCTCATGCTCGATGAATTGTCACTCAGTCGCGGAGTAGTGGAGTGTGGCCCGATCAGCCCAGCGCGGGTTCGTCCTGAGTCGTTCGGGGGACGCGGCCACTTCCTGGACGGTCGGGCGGTCTCCGGCGATCTGGGCCAGGGGCGCGCCGGGCTCGTGCCGCCTCCGCCTCCGCCAGGCTCGGAGTCCCGCGAGCGCGCCGCGGCGGCGGGGCACGCGGCGCGAACGGCTTGTCATAGCCTGAGCCCATGACTGTCGGGACTCTGGTACTGCTGCGACACGGCGAAAGCACCTGGAACGCCGAGAACCTGTTCACCGGCTGGGTCGACGTTCCCCTCTCCGAGAAGGGCACGACCGAGGCGCGTCGCGGCGGCGAGCTGCTGCGCGAAACCGGGGTGCTGCCCGACGTGCTGCACACCTCGTTGCTGCGCCGGGCCATCACCACCGCCAACATCGCCCTGGACGGTGCCGACCGGCACTGGATCCCGGTGCGCCGGGACTGGCGGCTCAACGAGCGGCACTACGGCGCGCTGCAGGGCAAGAACAAGAAGCAGACCCTGGACGAGTACGGCGAGGAGCAGTTCATGCTCTGGCGCCGCTCCTACGACACGCCGCCGCCGGAGATCGAGCCGACCGACGAGTTCAGCCAGGAAGGCGACCCGCGCTACGCGGACCTCGGCGCCGACATGCCGCGCACCGAGTGCCTCAAGGACGTCGTGGCCCGGTTGCTGCCGTACTGGGAGAGCGCGATCGTGCCGGACCTGCGCGCCGGCAAGACCGTGCTCGTAGCCGCGCACGGCAACTCGCTGCGGGCGCTGGTGAAGCACCTCGACGGGATCTCGGACGAGGAGATCGCCGGGCTGAACATCCCGACGGGCATCCCGCTGCGCTACGACCTCGACGAGCAGCTGGCTCCGACCAACCCGGGCGGCACGTACCTGGACCCGGACGCCGCCGCCTCGGCCGCGGCTGCGGTGGCCAACCAAGGGCGCTGATCCGAGATCGCCCCGCCACCGGTGCGCAGTGGGCGCCCGGTGGCGGGGTGGCCACCGGGCGTAGTTGTACCGGGCGACAGCTGAGCGAAGGTGCCGCCCGTTCTTCGTCCGCTCCCCGTTCACGCTGGGAGTGCGGGAACGGGCGGTACCTGAACCCGGCTCCACTTTCGAGTGAATCAGAGGTGAAGAACCCCCCGATTCATGTCGCGGGTGTCACGGATCGCGCTCGCGGGCTGGTCCAGCACCGCATCTCCCTGCTTACGATGCTGCTGTGACCGCATTGGGCTATACCGCCCTGATCATCGGCTTGCTGGCGATCGGTGTGGCGGCCGGGTACCTGGCCGCGCGGACGGCGCGGCACCGCGAACGTCGTCGGCCCGAGGGGCCGACCGTCGCGGAACTGCTGCAGCGACTCGTGCACACGACGAACAACGGCATCGTCGTGCTCAACAGGTTCGGCGACGTGGTGCTGAACAACCCGCGCGCCGACGAGCTCGGCTTCGTCCGCGACAACCAGGCCGACCTCCGCGCCCGCAAAGCGGCCGAAGAGGTGCTGGAAACCGGGGAACCGGTGACCGTGGACCTGTCGCCGTTGAACCGCACGTCGCTGCGCGGTCGCGGACCGGCCGCGGTGCTCGGCGAAGTGCGACCGCTCGGCGACGGGTTCACCGTGATCGACGCGGGCGACGAGTCCGACGCGGTCCGGTTGGAGGCGACCCGGCGGGACTTCGTGGCCAACGTCTCGCACGAGCTCAAGACCCCGGTCGGCGCGCTCGCGCTGCTGGCGGAAGCCGTGATCGACGCCTCCGACGACGCCGACGAGGTGCGCCGGTTCTCCACGAAGATCCTGCACGAGTCGACCCGGCTGGGCACGCTCGTCTCCGAGCTCATCGCGCTGTCCCGGCTGCAGGGCGCCGAACGCCTGCCCGAGCTGACCACCGTCGAGGTCGACGTCGTCGTGGAGGAGGCGCTGGGGCGCTCGCGCATCGCGGCCGAGTCCGCGGGCATCGAGATCACCCTCGACGACCCCAGCGACCTGCTGCTCGACGGGGACCGCACGCTGCTGGTCACCGCGCTGAGCAACCTCATCGACAACGCCGTGTCGTACTCCCCGCCGGGATCGCCGGTGTCCATCAGCCGCCGGATGGTCGGCGACTTCGTGGAGATCGCCGTCACCGACCGGGGCATCGGCATCGACCCGCAGCACCAGCAGCGGGTGTTCGAGCGGTTCTTCCGCGTCGACCCGGCCCGATCGCGGGCCACCGGCGGGACCGGCCTCGGGCTGGCCATCGTCAAGCACGTCGCCGCCAACCACGGCGGCGAGGTGAAGTTGTGGAGCAGGCTCGGAACCGGCTCCACGTTCACCCTCCGGGTGCCTCGGCACGGTGCCGACGCGGAGGTGGGCGGTACCGGCGAGCAGAACGCGGCGACCGGTTCGGAGCACGCCGGCTCCGAGCAGTCCGGGGGCGAGGCCCGTTCGGACGCCGCCGCGGCGGATACCGCTGAACGGGGCCGGGCGGATACCCGGCCCGAGACCGATAGTGCGGACGGGGTCGCAACCGTCGAAACGGGAGGAGTCCGGTGACCAGGGTGCTGATCGTGGAGGACGAGGAGTCCTTCGCCGACCCATTGGCGTTCCTGCTGCGCAAGGAGGGGTTCACCGCGGCGGTCGCAACGACCGGCCAGGAGGCGCTGGACGAGTTCGACCGCAACGGCGCTGACATCGTGCTGCTCGACCTGATGCTGCCCGGCATGAGCGGCACCGACGTGTGCAAGCAGCTGCGGCAGCGTTCCGCCGTCCCGGTGATCATGGTGACGGCGCGGGACAGCGAGATCGACAAGGTGGTCGGGCTCGAACTGGGCGCCGACGACTACGTCACCAAGCCGTACTCGGCCAGGGAGCTGATCGCGCGGGTGCGCGCGGTGCTGCGCCGCGGCGGCGAGGCCGAGGACCTGCAGCCGCAGGCGCTGGAGGCGGGCCCGGTGCGGATGGACGTGGAGCGGCACGTGGTGACGGTGGCGAGCGAGGAGATCAGCTTGCCGCTCAAGGAATTCGACCTGCTCGAATACCTGCTTCGCAACGTGGGCCGGGTGCTGACCCGCGGGCAGCTGATCGACCGGGTGTGGGGCGCGGACTACGTCGGCGACACCAAGACCCTCGACGTCCACGTGAAGCGGCTGCGCTCCAAGCTGGAGCCGGACCCGGCGGAACCCCAGTACCTGGTCACGGTTCGCGGCTTGGGCTACAAGTTCGAGGTGTGAGCTCGTCGCCCGCGAGGGGCGATAGCGGAACTCCGGCGGCCACCGCTCCGAGGGGCGCTTCGGGCCGGGACGTGGGGGTGGCGGTGGTGTGGCCCGGTTCGCACCGGTTCGTGGCCCCCACCCGGCTCGGGGGTGTGGTTGCGGCCGGTAACGTTGTCGGACATGCGCCTAGGGGTGCTCGACGTCGGATCCAACACCGTCCACCTGCTCGTGGTGGACGCGCACCGTGGTGCCCATCCGACCCCGATGACATCGGAGAAGACCGTGCTGCGGCTGGCCGAGCGGATCGGCGCCGACAGGCGCCTCGGCGACGACGACGCCGATGAGCTCGTCGGCACCGTGGCCGAGGTGAAGCAGGCCGCCGAGCAGGCGGGCTGCGAAGACCTGATGGCCTTCGCCACGTCCGCGATCCGCGAAGCCGACAACGCCACCGACGTGCTCGCCCGCGTGCGGGACGAGACGGGCGTGGACCTGCGCGTGCTCTCCGGCGAGCAGGAGGCGCGGCTGACGTTCCTGGCCGCGCGCCGCTGGTACGGCTGGTCCGCGGGCAGGTTGCTGCTGCTCGACATCGGCGGCGGCTCGCTGGAGATGGCCATCGGCATCGACGAGCAGCCCGACCTGGCGGCCTCGCTGCCGCTGGGCGCCGGACGGCTGGCCCGGACCCGGCTGCCGCAGGACCCGCCGAGCCGACGCCAGGTGGGCGAAGTGCGGGAGTGGCTGGACGAGCAGCTGGCGCCGACGGCGAAGCGGTTCCGCAAGATCGGCAAACCCGATCGTGCCGTCGCCACCTCCAAGACCTTCCGCTCGCTGGCGCGGCTGACCGGCTCGGCGCCCGCGTCGGCGGGCCCGCGCGTGCCGCGCACCCTCACCGAGACCGGCCTGCGGCAGCTGCTGGCGTTCATCACCCGGATGTCCGCGGCCGACCTGGCCGGGCTGGACGGGGTCAGCAGCGCGCGCTCCCACCAGCTCGTCAGCGGAGCGCTGGTCGCGGAGGCGGTGATGCGGGCGCTGGGGGTCAGCGAACTGGACATCTGCCCGTGGGCGCTGCGGGAAGGAGTCATCCTCAGGCGGCTGGACCACGCCAACGGAGAGGACCACACTGCCATGCGGACCCGCCTAGAGCTCGGGTCGTTCGACGCGGAGCCCTCCGCGAACGGGTCGGATGCGGATCGGGGAACTGGACGGCAAGCCCACTACGGGGCACGGTGGAATCGATGAGTCGGGACAGCGGGTCCGAGCACCCGAGCCAGCGCACTGTCGCGGAGCTGCTCGCCGAGTACGGCGGCGGCTCCCAGAAGAACGCGCACAGGCGACGCAGGCGCGCCGAGGACCCGAGCGAAACCGCCCCGCAGGCGATCATCGAACGGGTGCTCTCGGACAGCGGCACCATGCGCGCGATCAAGCCGGACGAAGCCGAGGACACCGGTTCCGGCCAGGCCGGGGGGACCGCCCCGCCCGCTCCGGGACGTCCGCAGGCACCGCACGGCGCCACGGGGCCGCAAGCCCCGGCTCCGCCCGCCGCCGGGCCGCCCGCCGCTCCCCCGGCAGCGCCGCAGTACGGCGGCCCGCCGTCCGGGCCGCACCCCGCCGGGCCACCGCCCGGACCGCCGCGCACCGGACCGCAGCCGACCGCTGCTCCGCCCGCCGCCGGTCCGCCGCCCGCTCCCGCCGGGCCGGTTCCGCCGGCCGCGCCGGGACCGCCCGCCGGCCCGGCTCCCGCCGCGGAAGCCGCGCCGCCCGAGGACGACGTCGCCGACCCCGATCAGGGCTCCGGCTTCTGGGCTCGCCGCTTCGCCGCCGCCGGGGCGCCGCCGCGCGCGACCGCTCCGCACGAGCCCGAGGCCGGGCCTTCGGACGCGGAGATGACCGTCCAGCAGCCCGCGCTGCCCAAACGCGCTCCCGCGGGCCCGCCGCCCGAGCAGCCGACTAGGTCGGTGCCCATCGAGGGCGCCACCGAGCAGTTGCCGAGGGTGGAGGCCGAAGCCAAGAGCGCCGGGGCCGAGGGCACCGCGATGATGGCCTACCCCGGAACCGCCGAAGCGCCGCAGCGCTCCGACGACCCGTACGACTTCGACGACTACGAGGACTACGACCGCTCCGGTGGCGACTACCCCGATGAAGCGGTCTACGAGGACTACGCCGAGGGCAGCGAGGCCACCCGGTACCGCCGGGACGGCTACGACGCCGATGACGACTACGACGACTACGACGCCGCGCTGCCCGCCGGGTTGGACGCCGACGACTACCGGGCCGACGACGCCGACGAGGAACCGGAGCAGACCACCGGCAAGGAGTGGCTGGTGCTGGCGCTGCAGGGCGGTGCCGGGCTGATCTGCGGAGGCGCGGTGTGGTTCGCGTTCCGCTGGCTGTGGACCGCGATCCCGATCGCGGCGCTGGTCGCCGCCTTGGTGATCACGGGCGCGCTGGTGTTCGTCGCGCGGAAGTTCTTGCGCACCGACGATCTGCAGACGATCCTGCTCGCGGTGCTGGTCGGGCTGATCTGCACCGTGTCACCGGCCGCGCTGCTGCTGATCGGGCATTGAGGCCGGTTTCGTCGCGCGGGTCCGCAGCCGGGCCCGCCGGGGTGACACCAGGTGGTGGGGCCGCGACACGCTGGGGCAGGACATGACACCGCAACCGCATACGACGACCGAGCCGAGCCGTCCCGACATCCCGGTCGGGCTCTCCAGCGCATCGGTGTGGCCGCAGCCCGCGCGGGCCGCGTTCGAGATGGCGGCCGACCTGGGCTTCGACGGGGTCGAGGTGATGGTCTGGGCGGACGCGGTGAGCCAGGACGTCGGCGCGCTGCGCCGGCTCTCGCAGGAGCACGGGGTGCCGATCCTGGCGGTGCACGCGCCCTGCCTGCTGATCACGCAGCGGGTGTGGTCGCCGGAGCCGGAGGAGCGGCTGCGTCGCGCGGTGGTGGCCGCGAGCGATCTGGGCGCCTCGACGGTGGTGGTGCACCCCCCGTTCCGCTGGCAGCGCCGGTACGCCGAGGGTTTCGGCGACCTGGTCGGCGAGCTGGAGGAGACCAGCGGCATCCGGGTCGCGGTGGAGAACATGTTCCCGATCCGCCCGCCCAACAGGCTCAACCGGCTGCGCGGCGGCCGGGCGAGCGGGTTGTCGGCGTTCACGCCTTCGCCCGACCCGACGGAGGTCGGCTACCGCAACTACACGCTGGACCTGTCGCACGCCGCCGCCGCGCACGTGGACGCGGTGGAGCTGTACAAGCGGATGCAGGACCGGCTCGCGCACGTCCACCTGGCGGACGGCACCGGAGCGCCCCGTGATGAACATCTCGTGCCGGGGCGCGGCACCCAGCCGTGCGCGCAGGTCTGCGAGCTGTTGGCCGCGGATGGCTTCGCGGGGTCGGTCGTGCTGGAGGTGAACAGCCGGAAGGCCCGCAACCAGCAGGAACGCGCCGCACTGCTGGCGGAGTCGCTGGTGTACGCCCGATTGCACCTGCAAGCGCCTGGTAGGCCGCAGGCGGGCGAACCCGGTACCGGCCCGTGATCAACTTCGAAACGGGTACGTAGGATCATGGCATGAGTACGATGCGCGCCTCGCTCGCTCATGAGCGACGCCGGCACTGCGCGGGTCGCGCGTGAACGACACCCCTTTCCTCGACACCCTCGCCGTGCGCCCGCTGGGCGACGGCACCTTCGTCGCCGATCTGCACCAGGACTGGGCGGTCGGCGACCGCCCGCACGGTGGCTACCTGCTGGCGCTGCTCAGCCGCGCCGCCGTCGGCGACACCTCGCTGGACCCGCTGTCGGTCAGCGCCCAGTACCTGCGCTCGCCGAAGGTGGGGCCGGTGCTGCTGCGCACCGAACGCCTCAAGGCGGGCCGGACCGTCACCGTCGTCCGGGCGGTGCTGGAGCAGGCCGGGCAGGTGTGCGTGGACGCCACCCTCACCCTCGGCGAGATCCCCGACGAGCCGCCCACCTGGTCGGACCTGCCGGACATGCCGGTGAACCCGCCACCGGACGCGGTCGACCTCGGCAGCTCCGAAGCGGGCGGGCCGAACGGGCTCGCGCGGGCCTGCGACATGCGGCTCGATCCGCGCGGAGCCGGTTTTTTGCGCGGCAGCACCAGCGAACCGCTGCGGCTGCGGATGTGGGCGCGCCCGCACCAGGGGCAGCCGGACCTGCTGTTCGGGCTCATCGCCGGGGACCTGACGATGCCCGTCACGTTCAACCTGGGCCGCTTCGGCTGGTCGCCGACGGTGCAGCTCACGGCGTTGCTGCGGGCTCGGCCCGCGAACGGCTGGTTCCGCCTCGTGGTGGAGTCCAAGGCGGTGCACGGCCCGTGGTTCGACGAGGACACCCTCGTCATCGACTCCACCGGCCGATTGGTGTGCCAGGCGCGGCAACTGGCGCTGAGCGCGAAGTGAGGACGCGGGCGGGCCGTGCGCGGCCTGCCCGTTCCGGGCGGCGGCCGGGGTTAGGGTGGCGACTCCGGCCGAACGACCGCCGACCGTAGGGAGACCAGCCGTGCCGACCGTGCGCATCCACCCCATCCAGCTCGACTTCAAGCACTCGGGCGGCGGACAGGTGTGCAACCTGTGCGGGGCGCAGGAGAAGTGGGCCTCCGCGGCCCAGCCGACGGTGCAGGGCGCGGCGTACGACCGTTCGCTGCACCTGGCGCACCTGGTGACCGAGCACCTCGCCGACGTGCAGGGCACCTTCTCCAACGCCGAACGCGGCAAGGAGAAGTCCATCACCGACAACGCCCCCGCGGAAGAGCCGGACGAGACCCCAGCGGAGTGACCCACGCCGGCCGCCCGGCCGAGTCGTGATTTCGGAAGCGGCGAAGCCGCGAAGGGCGGGCGAAGCCGTGCCTGCCTCGCGGCGAAGCCGTGCCTGGATGCGCGAAGCGCATAGCCCACGTCGAGAAGCCGCTCACCGGCGGGTTCTCAGCGGCTTCCTCGCGAGGACAGCAATTTTGCGCGTGGCGGAGCCGCTCGAAAAAGTGATCCCGCAGCGAGGAAGCCGCTGAGGTTCCGCTACTGGGACACCAGAGCAGAACGAGCCGACGTCACTTCGCCTGCTCGACGTCGAGGTCTCCGTCGGCGTGCTGTTTGCGGAGTCGCTTCTTGTCGTACTTGCCGACGCTGGTCTTCGGCGCTTCGTCGATGAAGGTCCAGTGCTCCGGCAGCTGCCACTTCGCGACCCGGCCGATCAGGAACTCGCGCAGCTCCGCCACGCCCGCTTGCGCGCCCTCGTGCAGCACCACGGCGGCCAGCGGTCGCTCGTCCCACTTCTCGTCCGGCACGCCCACGACCATCGCCTCGGCGACGGCGGGGTGCGCCACCAGGTGGTTCTCCAGCTCCACCGAGGAGATCCACTCCCCGCCGGACTTGATCACGTCCTTGGCGCGGTCGGTGAGCCGCAGGAACCCGTCCGCCGACAGCGTGCCCACGTCCTCGGTGCGCAGCCAGCCGTCGCGGAACTTCTCGGGGTCGTCGTTGTTGTAGTAGGACGACGCGACCCACGGGCCGCGCACCTCCAGCTCGCCGACGCTCTTGCCGTCCCACGGGAGTTCGTTGCCGTCGTCGTCGATCAGCCGCGCCTGCACGGCCGAGGACAACCGGCCCTGCGACTCGCGGTACGGCCACTGCTGCTCGCCGGTCGCCGAGGCGGGTGGCCGGGCGACGCTGCCCAGCGGCGAGGTCTCGGTCATGCCCCACGCGTGCAGCACGGGGATGCCGTAGCGCTCCTGGAAGGTCCGCATCAGCGACGGCGGGCACGCCGAGCCGCCCACCACGACCTCGCGCAGCGAGGAGATGTCCTGCGGATCCTGGTCGAGGTGGCCCAGCACGCCCTGCCAGATCGTCGGCACGGCCGCGGCCATCGTCGGGTGCAGCGAGGTGATCATCCGGACCAGCGGCTCCGGCTGCAGGAACCGGTCCGGCATGATCAGCGACGCGCCGGCCATCATGGCCGCGTACGGCATGCCCCAGGACATCGCGTGGAACATCGGCACCACGGCCAGCCCGCGATCCGCCTGCGCCAGCGCCATCCCGTCCGACATGCACACCTGCATCGAGTGCAGCCAGATCGAGCGGTGCGAGTAGACGACGCCCTTCGGATTGCCGGTGGTGCCGGAGGTGTAGCACATCGCCGCCGCGCTGCGTTCGTCCAGCTCGGGCCAGTCGAAGGTCTCCGGGCGTCCGCGCAGCAGCTGCTCGTAGTCGTGCACCCGCACGCCCTCCGGAGCCTGCAAGGACGCCGGGTCGCCGCCGTTGACGACGACGTGGCGCACGGTGCTCAGGTTCGGGAGGATCTTCTGGAACAGCGGCAGCAGGCTCGCGTCGACGATCACCACGTGGTCCTCGGCGTGATCGGCGATGTAGCTGATCTGCTCGGGGAACAACCGGATGTTGAGGGTGTGCAGCACCGCGCCCATCGACGGGGCCGCCAGGTAGATCTCCAGGTGCTCGGCGTTGTTCCACATGAACGTGGCGACGCGCTGGTCACCGGTGACGCCCAGCTCGCGGAGCCCGTGGGCGAGCTGAGCCGTGCGGCGGCCGACCTCGGCGTAGCTGCGGCGGCGGGCCTGCTCCCCGGTCCACGTCACCACCTCCGAGGCTCCGTGGGTGGTGCTGCCGTGTTCCAGGATCCTGGCGATCGACAGCGGGCCGTCGTGCATCGTGCTCAGCATCGGGATCGGACCTCCAAGTCCGAGCGCTCGGGCGCTCCATCAACGGCGGTGTCGTGGCTGCGGACACACTAACCGCGCAGGTGACGCCTGGGGAGGGTCCGAACGCGACGTTCTGGCACCCTGATTCGCATGAATTCCATTGCCGTACTGGGCGCGGGCAAGATCGGTGAGTCCCTGCTGTCGGGTCTCCTGCACGCCGGTCGGAACCCGGCCGACCTGCTTTTCACCGAACGCCACCCGGAGCGGGCCGCCGAACTCACCGACAAGTACGGCATCGAGCACGTCGAGATCGACGCCGCGGTGCGGCGCGCCGACGTGCTGATCGTCGCGGTCAAGCCGCAGGACATCGAGCCGCTGCTGGACGAGGTGGCGCCGCTGCTGGAACCGAGCACGCTGGTCGTGTCGCTGTGCGCGGGGCTGCCGACGAAGCTCTACGAGCGCCGCTTCGCCGCGGGCACCCCGGTGGTCCGGGTCATGCCGAACACGCCGATGGTGGTCGGCGAGGCGATGAGCGCCATCTCGGCCGGTTCGCACGCCGACGAGAAGCACCTGGCGCTGGTGGAGGAGCTGCTCAGCAGCGTCGGCCAGGTCGTCCGGGTCCCGGAGTCCCAGCAGGACGCGGTGACCGCGCTGTCCGGTTCCGGTCCCGCCTACTTCTTCTACCTGGTCGAGGCCATGATCGACGCGGGCATCCTGCTGGGCATCCCGCGCGCCACCGCGGCCGACCTGATCGTGCAGTCCGCCGTGGGCGCGGCGACCATGCTGCGCGACGGTTCGGAGGGGCACCCGGTGATCCTGCGCGAGGCCGTGACCTCGCCCGCGGGCACCACCATCGCCGGTATCCGGGAGCTGGAGAAGCACGGCGTGCGGGCGGCCCTCATCGACGCGATCGAGGCCGCCAGGGACCGCTCCGTCGAGCTGGGCAGCGCCCACGACTGACCGCGAAGCCCGGTGGCCGGGTTGGCTTCATCGGGGGGTTTCGAGATGTGGTGCAGGCGTCCTGACAGGCGGAAACTCCTGAAACCGGGACGTTCGTGCATCGCAGGATTCCCAGGCGTCCCGCTACTCTCGACAGAGCACGTGCGTGTGGAGTCCGTCGGAGGGGAAGCCGACGGCGCGTCACGTGTCGAAGGACTCGGTGAAGCATGTCTGCGAACTCGGAACCCACCCAGCAAGCACCTCCGCAGGTCGGGCAGGTGCAGTTCCTCACCGTGGCCGAAGTGGCCAGGTTGATGCGGGTGTCGAAGATGACCGTCTACCGGCTCGTGCACGCCGGCGATCTCCCAGCCGCTCGGGTGGGACGTTCGTTCCGCGTGGCGGAGAACGACGTGCACGCCTACCTGGAGAACGCCTACTACAACGCGGGCTGAGGGCCGCGTTCCGGCGTCATAGCGGGAAAATCGCCGTCCGCCTCCGGACGTGGCACCGCCCGTCCGGAGGCTCCCGGACCGCTGGGGAGGACCACGTCGTCAGGGGCGCACCGGTGGGCGGGTAGGCTGCGGCATCGGTCGTGCTTGATGCCGGTGCGCTCACCGGCGGTGCGCCACAGGGGCAGCACCGGCACGAAATGACATTCGTACCAACGCCGACAGCGAAGGATTCCGCATGGGCTCGGTCATCAAGAAGCGCCGCAAGCGCATGTCCAAGAAGAAGCACCGCAAGCTTCTGCGCAGGACCCGCGTCCAGCGTCGTAAGTTGGGCAAGTAAGGGAACTGCCGGACTCCGGCTCCGCCCGCGCGGTGCGAGACCAGAGTCTCGGGTCTCGCGCCTTCGCCGCCGCCGGCCACTCGGGTCGGCGGCGGTTGCTTTGGCACCCCTGTCCAGGTGGTCCGGGCCGGTTCGGGTTGCCCGGCGGATCGGCCGCTGGTGGGGTGCACGAGGACCCCGCCGCGTTTCCTCGCGCGTAACCGGGACCATCGCCTGGGCTGGGTAGCATCGCGAACGGAGCTCGTGTTTCGCGGTCGCGGCCGGCCGTCGGCGCGCGGATGCAAGCGATCACCCTCCGGCCGGACTCTCGGGGAGAACCATGGTGCCGAACGTCGTGCTCGTGACGGGTGTCAGCAGTTTCCTGGGCGGGCACCTCGCCGCGCGGCTCGCCGCGAACCCCGACATCGAACGCGTGCTGGGCGTGGACACGGCGCCGCCGCGTCCCGACCTGCGCCGCCGGATGGGGCGCACCGAGTTCGTGCGCGCCGACATCCGCAACCCGCTGATCTCCAAGGTGATCGCCGGTGCCGCGGTGGACACCGTGGTGCACGCGGCCGTCAACTCCCAGTCCGGCCCCGAGGGGCGCGCGGCGATGAAGGAGATCAACGTCATCGGCACCATGCAGCTGCTGGCGGCCTGCCAGAAGGCCCCGGAGCTGCGCCGGATGGTGATCAAGTCGACGACGGCCGTCTACGGCGCCAGCCCGCGCGACCCCGCCGTGTTCTGCGAGGACATGGAACCCAAGGATCTGCCGTCCTCCGGCTACGCCAAGGACGCCGGTGAGATCGAGGGCTACGTGCGCGGGTTCGGCAGGCGGCGACCGGACGTGGACATCACGACGCTGCGCTTCACCCACCTCATCGGGCCGCGCATCGACGCCGACCTCACCCGCTACTTCGCGCTGCCGCTGGTGCCGACGGTGCTCGGCTACGACGCCCGAATGCAGCTGCTGCACTCCGAGGACGCGCTGGCCGTGCTGGAGAAGGCGACGACCCACGCCCTGCCCGGCGTGTTCAACGCAGGCGGCGACGGCGTGCTGATGCTGTCCCAGGCGATCCGGCGCGCCGGGCGGGTGGCCGTCCCGGTGCCGCGGCTCGGCGTGCCCGCGATGAGCCGGTTCTTCCGCGGCGCTCGGCTCGTCGACTTCTCCCCGGAGCAGATGCGGTTCCTGAACTTCGGCCGGGTCGTGGACACCACGAAGCTGCGCGAGCGCTTCGGGTTCACCCCGCGCTGGACCACGCAACAAGCGTTCGACGACTTCGTGCGCGGACGCGACCTGCACCCGGTGATCGACCCGGACCGCGTCACGGCGTGGGAACGCGGCGTCGGTGACCTGCTCGCCCGACTGCGGTGATGGGAGGCCAGATGGCGGACGCCCGAGTGATCCCGCTGCACCCGGCGGATCAGCGGACGGGAGGTGGCGCGCGGCGCGGCGCGGCCCCGCTGCCGGAGTCCGTCCCCGCGCCCGAGGACGGTGCCGGGGGCTGGGAGGACGCCGTGGCCGACGCGCTGGCCTTCGCCCGCCGCAGGCTGCTCGGCGACTACAAGGTCGACGAGTTCGGCTTCGACGAGGACCTCACCGACCACCTCGTGGTGCCGCCGCTGCGACCGCTGTACGAGAAGTGGTTCCGGGTGGAGGCCACCGGGTTGGAGAACGTCCCCGATTCGGGGGCGCTGGTGGTCGCGAACCACTCCGGGACGTTGCCGCTGGACGCGCTGATGACGACGGTGGCGCTGCGCGACCACCACGATCCGGGCAGGCACCTGCGGATGCTCGGCGCGGACCTCGTGTTCCGGCTGCCGATGGTCAGCTCCCTCGCGCGCAAGGCCGGCCACACCCTCGCCTGCAATCCCGACGCGGAACGGTTGCTGCGGGCCGGTGAGCTGGTGGGCGTGTGGCCGGAGGGCTTCAAGGGCATCGGCAAGCCCTACCGCGACCGGTACAAGCTGCAGCGGTTCGGCCGGGGCGGTTTCGTCTCCGCCGCCATGCGCACCGGCGTGCCCATCGTCCCCTGCTCGATCGTCGGCGCGGAGGAGATCTACCCGAAGCTCGCCGACATCCGCCCGCTGGCCAGGCTGCTGGGCGTGCCGTACTTCCCGGTGACCCCGCTGTTCCCGCACTTCGGCCCGCTGGGCGTGGTTCCGCTGCCCTCGAAGTGGTACATCGAGTTCGGCGAGCCGATCGAGACGGCCGCCTTCGAGGAGGGTGCGGCGGACGACCCCATGGTCGTGTTCAGCCTCAGCGACCAGGTCCGCGAGATCATCCAGCAGACCCTCTACCGGCTCCTGTCCAGGAGGCAGAACGTCTTCCTGGGCTGAGGGGGCCTGTCAACTCCTGTTGCTCGGGTGTCCGGGTGGCGGAACCTCAGCGTTTCCCCGCTGCGGGATCTTTTTCCCGAGTGGCTCTGCCACGAGGGAAAAAGCCGTCCTCGCCAGGAAGCCGCTGAGAACCCGCGGCGGTGCCGGCGGGCGTGGTGGTCGCTGCTCAGCGGCTTCGCCGCTGACAGGACTGCGAACCAGAAGATCTTTCTGAACGGACCTCCAAGCGCCCGGCGTCGTGGAGATCAGGAGCGGTCGCGGCGGCGGTAGGCGAGGCCTGCGGCTATCGCGCCCGCGACGGCGCTCGCGCCGAGCATGGACTGGGCGCCGATGCGGGCGGCTTTGCGGCCGGTGCGGAAGTCGCGGATCTCCCAGCCCCGGGAGCGCGCGATGTCGCGCAGCCGCTGGTCCGGGTTCACGGCCACCGCCGTGCCCACGGCGGAGAGCATCGGCACGTCGTTGGCCGAGTCCGAGTAGGCCGTGCAGCGGCGCAGGTCGAGGCCTTCGCTGGCGGCGAGCGCGCGCACGGCGTGCGCCTTCGCCCGGCCGTGCAGCATCTCGCCGACGAGCCTGCCGGTGTAGAGGCCGTCGGCGTGCCCGGCGACGGTGCCCAGCGCCCCGGTCAGGCCCAGCCGCCGGGCGATGATCTGCGCCAGTTCCACGGGGGTGGCGGTCACCAGCCACACCCGTTGTCCGGCGTCGAGGTGCATCTGCGCGAGCGCGCGGGTGCCCGCCCAGATCCGGTCGGACATCAGCTCGTCGTAGATCTCCTCGCTGAGCTCGACGAGTTCGGCGACCTTGCGCCCGGCCACGAACGACAGCGCCTGCTCGCGGCTGGCCTGCACGTCGTCGGCGTTCTCCCGGCCCCCGACGCGGAACTTCAGCTGCTGCCAGGCGAATCCGGCCAGGTCGGAGGCGGTGAAGAACTTGCGGGCAGCCATGCCGCGGGCGAAGTGGAACAGCGAGGCGCCCATCATCATCGTGTTGTCCACGTCGAAGAACGCCGCCGCGGTCAGATCGGGCGGTGCGGTGAGCGAGCCGCCGGGTTCGGCGCCGGCCACGGCCGCCTCGGCGGAGGCCCGGCCCGCCACCTTCGCGCTGTCGAACGAACCGTCCGCCAGGTCGGTTTCGGCCGGGGTGCCGGGCACGTCGTGTTCAGGGACGTGGTGCTCTGGGCCGTCGTGGCCTGGGTCCCTGCTTGTCGGCACCGCCGCGCCTCCCGGTCTTGCTCCGGCTGGATGAGTCCTTGCTCGGGTCGGTCCTGGATCCCCAGGGCGCTGAGCGGGCCGTTTCCAGTGGTGCGACGACCCGGTTCAGCAGGCTTCCAGCTTAGAGGCTCCCTCTCGGCGCGTTGGCGCGGTCCACGCCGACGAGCCTGGACGGAACATGATCGTGATCGCGGGGGTCATCGCACATCGTCGGGCAACAGCTGGGCCAGCCGCCGCACCGCGCGGTGCTGCAGGGCTTTGATGGCGCCTTCGCCGCGGTGCATGCGCTGCGCCGTCTCGGTCACCGACAGGCCCTGCATGAACCGGAGCTTGATGCATTCGCGCTGGTCGGGGTTGAGCTGCCGGACGCAGCGCAGCAGTTCCTGCTGGGTGGCGGCGTCGAGGACGTGCTGTTCCGGGCCGCACTGGGCCTGCGGCCGGTGCTGGGAGTCGGTGAGCTCGGGGATGGGCACTTCCAGCCGGGCGCGGCTGGACTTCACGTGGTCCAGGACCAGGTTCTTGGCGATGGTGATGAACCAGGCGGCGACGTCGCGCCCCTGGTAGCTGACGGTCGCGATCCGGCGCAGCGCGCGCAGGAAGGTCTCGCTGGTGATGTCCTCGGCGAGGCAGTGGTCGCTGACGCGGAACAGCACGTAGCGGTAGACCACGTGGGCGTACTCGTCGTAGAGCTTGCCGAAGGCGTCGGTGTCGCCGTTCTGGGCGGCGCTGACGTGCCGCCAGTTCTCGCCCGGCGCGGGTTCGGCCACCGGCTGCGGCGTCGTCGACTCGGCCTCCGGCCGCCGCTCGGCGGGTTCGGGGTGCCGCAGCGGTGCTTGCTGGTGCTGTTGGGCGGCCCGGCCGGGCGGACGGTCCGGGAGGTGCGCGTGCCGGTGGTGGGCCGAGTGGACCGGGGCGGGCAACGTGCTGGTGAGCATTGTCTCGACCGACCTCCTGCCGTGGTGGCGACCCGGCTGTGGTGGCGCCTGTGGCCTGCGGGTCACCGGGGGCGTGCTGGTCTGGTGCAACGTGATGATTCGGTCTGCGTCGCCGGAGCATACGTGTTGTTACTCATAAGTAGGTAGTGCTTCGGGGTCTCGGATTCATCGCGGTTGCCTCAGCGCCCCACCGCACGGTTGGGTGATGTCGAACACCCTTTGCGACACTGCGGGGGCGCCGCGGACGGCTCCGCAGGCACGGCGATGGAGGTACGCCCATGTCGACCGATGCGTGCCCACCCCAGGTCACCGGCGAGTCCGGTGCCGCGAACTCCGACGTGAACCTGGCGGATCTCGTGCGGGCCGCCGCCGAGCGCGGGCCCGACCACCCCGCGCTCATCGACATCGCCGGTCACGAGATGAACTGGTCCGAACTCGACGCCGCCGTCACCGGTTTCGGCCGGCGGCTGCTGGACGAGGGCGTGCGCCCCGGCGACCGCGTCGCGCTGGCGCTGTCGACGGGTTTCGAGTTCTGCATCGCGCTGTTCGCGGTGTTCCGGATCGGTGCCACCGCCGTCCCGCTGCCACCGACGGCGCCCGGACCGGAACTGCGCCGGGTGCTCGACGACAGCGGAGCCCGGTTGCTGATCACCGTGCGCGGCGACGACTCGGAACCGGACGAGGACTTCGGCGTCCCCCGGCTGGATCCACCGACGGGATCCGAGCGGGCCGACCTCCCGCTGCCGCAGGCCCCCGCCGACCTCGCCGTGCTCTGCTACACCTCCGGCACCTCGGGACCCGCGCGCGGCGCGATGCTGCCGCACTCCGCGCTGCTGGCGAACGTGCGCCAGTGCGCGCGGCTGCGCCCGATGCCGGTCAACGCCGCCGACCGGGTGCTGCTGGCGCTGCCGATGTACCACGCGTTCGGCCTCGGGCCCGGCATGTTGCAGGTCGCGGCCGTGGGAGCCACCGCCGTGCTGCTGCCGCACTTCGACGCCGAGGAGTCGCTGGCGACGATCGCCCGGCACCGGGTGACCTGCGTCGTGGGGGTGCCGCCGATGTACCGGGCGTGGCTGCGCACGTTGCCGGACCGGCTGCGCGAGGGCATGTCCACGGTTCGGCTGCTGACCTCCGGTGCGGCCCCGCTGGGCGCCGACGTGGCCGCGGCGGTGCGGTCGGCGACGGGGCTGGACGTGTTCGAGGGCTACGGGCTCACCGAGACCGGGCCGGTGGTGACCACGACGCTCGCCAGTGAGCGGGCCAAGCCGGGTTCGGTGGGCCGCGCGCTGCCGGGCGTGCAGCTGCGGCTGGTCGACGCCGACGGTTCGCCGATGGACGAGGCCGACGGGGACACCGGCCGGGTCGCGGTGCGCGGCGCGAACCTGTTCCGCGGCTACTGGCCCGACGCCGCGCACGGGCCGGACGACGAGGGCTGGTTCCGCACCGGTGACGTCGGCTACTTCGACGGCGACGGCGATCTGCACCTGGTGGACCGGGCCACCGACCTGATCATCGTGAACGGGTTCAACGTGTACCCGCGGGAGGTCGAGGTGGCGCTGGCCGAGCTCGCCGGGGTGCGCGAGTCGGCGGTGGTCGGCGTGCCGGACGAGGAGCAGGGCGAGGCGATCAAGGCAGTCGTCGTCACCGAACCCGGCGCCGAGCTGACTCCGGAGGAGGTGCGCGCGCACTGCGCCGCCCGGCTGGCGAAGTTCAAGGTCCCAGGCGAGGTCGTGTTCGCGAGCACGCTCCCGCACTCGCCCACCGGGAAGATCGCCCGCCGGACCCTCCGCTCGCCCACGCCCTGAGCGGTCGCGCCCGGTCCCGCCACCGGAGAGTTCCGGAGGTCGGTACTTTGAGGTGAGGTCTGGTCGAGGAGGTCGGAAGTGCCGGAGTCCGCGGGAACGGGGCACGCGGTCACGTTGCTGGTGCGCGCGCAGTGCCACCTGTGCGATGTGGCGCTCGCCGAGGTGCGCGAGGTGTGCGGTGAGCTGGGCGTGCCCTGGTCGACCGAGGACGTGGACGCCGACCCCGAGCAGCGCGCGGAGTACGGCGATCGGGTGCCGGTGATCCTCGTCGACGGTGTCGAGCACGGGTACTGGAAGGTCGAGCCCGACCGCCTCCGCGCGGCGCTGGCCCGCTGACCGCGGGACGAAGCCCGTTTCGTCCGTTCGGTCGGGGCGGACCGCATCCGCAGGTCGGCCGGGGCGGCCTACCCCGAAACGCCTGGCGCGCCGATCGTCGCGCCGGGTGTGTCGTTTCGCACCGAGCGATCCGCCGCGCCGCCATCGGGAGTCGCGCGTTGATCGCCCACCGGTGCCGGATTCGCGCCAAGTCATCCTTCTGACCAGCCGTTTTGGTTCGCGAGGGGCGCATCCGACATCATGGTGTCGGGTGGTCGTGCGGTCGCTGAGGCGGTCGCGCACGGACTTTGTGCCTGTCTTCACAAATGGCTACGGTGGTCTCTGAGCCGTGTCATCGAGGTCAGCGGTTCGCACCCTGGTTCCACGCCGGTGCGCCGCTCGATCAGCGAGCGCGGCGGACGAGCATCACCAAGGCAGGTCAAGGGAGAGCCAGTGACGGCCCACGGAGAGGGCGAGCGGGACGAGGCCGGGCAGCCGGCGAACGTCCCGTCCGGGTCACCCGAATCGATCGCGGTCCCCGCCGCACGCGAGCGGGCGCGGGCCATTCCAGAGGCGGCCGTCGCCCGCCTGGCGGTGTACCTGCGGGTGCTGTCCGGCCTCGACGAGCGTGGCACCACCACCGTGTCCAGCGAGGAACTCGCCGCCTTCGCCGGGGTGAACTCCGCGAAGCTGCGCAAGGACCTGTCCTACATCGGCTCGTACGGCACGCGCGGCGTGGGGTACGAGGTCTCGGTGCTGATCGGGCAGATCGAGCGGACGCTGGGGTTGACCAAGAAGCACCGCGTCGCCGTCGTCGGCATCGGTAACCTGGGGCACGCGCTCGCCAACTACGGCGGTTTCCTCAACCGCGGTTTCCCGGTGGCCGCGCTGTTCGACCTCGACCCCGACCTGCTGGACGTGCCGGTCGGCGGCATCCCGGTCAGCGCGGTCGACGACATCGTCGAAGTCTGCCGCGAGCGGGAAGTGACCATCGGCGTCATCGCCACCCCGGTCGAAGGGGCGCAGGAAGTCTGCGACCGCCTCGTCGAAGGCGGTGTCGTGTGCATCCTGAACTTCGCCCCGGTCGTCCTGCGGGTCCCCGAGCACGTCGAGGTCCGCAAGGTCGACCTGGCGGTCGAGATGCAGATCTTGTCGTTCCACGTCGCTCGGCGCAATCAGGAGGCGGCGGTGGTGCCCGGTATCGCCGGCAACACCGCGGACGTCGGCCCGCCGGGCGACCGGGTGAACGGCAACGGGAACTCGAAGTCCGCGCTGGAGCGCGGTGATGTGGACGGGATGGTGGTTCGGCCGTGAACCTGCTCACCGTCGGGCTCTCCCACCGGAGCGCCCCGGTACGGGTGCTGGAGAGGGTCGCGATCGGCGCCGACGACGTCGACAAGATCCTCGGCGAGCTGCTCGACCGCCCGCACATCAGCGAGGTCTTCCTGGTCTCCACCTGCAACCGCGTCGAGGTGTACGCGGTCGCCGAGACCTTCCACGGCGGGCTGGGCGACGTGACCGAGGTGCTGGCCAGGCAGGCCGGTGCCGAGGTGTCGGAGCTCGCCGACCACTTCTACGTGCACTACGCCGGTGCCGCCGTCGAGCACCTGTTCTCCGTCGCGGCGGGGCTGGACTCGATGGTCGTGGGCGAGGCGCAGATCCTCGGGCAGCTGCGGCAGGCCTACGGCGTCGCCGACCAGGCCGGGACCGTGGGGCGCACGCTGCACGAGCTGGCGCAGCAGGCGCTGCGCGTCGGCAAGCGGGTGCACGCCGAGACAGAGATCGACGCCGCCGGTGCCTCCGTCGTGTCGGAGGCGCTGTCCGACGCCGAAGCCGTGCTGGGCGGCGTGGCCGGTCGGCGCGCGCTGCTGGTCGGCGCGGGCTCCATGGGCGGATTAGCAGCCGCCCAGCTGCGCCGGGCCGGGATCGGTTCCGTCGCGATCGCGAACCGCACCGCCGCCAACGGGGCCCGGCTCGCCGAGTCGCTGCGCGCCGAGGGGATCGAGTCGAGCACCGTCGAGCTGACCGGGCTGAGCTCCGCGATCGCCGCCGCCGACCTGGTCGTGACCTGCACCGGAGCGGTCGGAGCCGTCGTCACCCGGGACGTCGTCGCCGAGGCCCTGCGGGACCGGACCGACACCGGGCAGCCGCTGCTGTTCTGCGACCTCGGCCTGCCGCGCGACACCGCGCCCGAGGTGGCGGAGCTGCCCGGCGTGGCCGTGGTCGACCTGGAGACGTTGCAGGCCCGGCTGACCGCGCAGCGCGGTGGCAGCGAATCCGAGCGCGCCGCGGCGATCGTCGCCGACGAGCTGCGCGGATACCTGGCCTCGCAGCGCTCCGCCGAAGTCACCCCGACGGTCACGGCGTTGCGCAAGCGCGCCGCCGAGGTCGTCGACTCCGAACTCCTGCGGCTGGACTCCCGGCTGCCCGAGCTCGACGGCGCGGTGCGCGACGAGCTTTCCCGCACCGTGCGCCGCGTGGTGGACAAGTTGCTGCACGCGCCGACGGTGCGGGTGAAGGAACTGGCCGCCGTTCCCGGCGGCTCCGGTTACGCCGAGGCGCTGCGGGAACTCTTCGAATTGGACTCGCAGGCGCCCACCGCGATCCGCACCCCCCGCTCCGCGGAGGACGTGCCGGTGACCGGCGCGCGTTCCGCGCAGGCGTTGCTGCGGGACGTGCACGGCCAAGAGCCTGCTGAACAGGATGGTGAGGACCGGTGAACAAGACGCTGCGCATCGGCACCCGCGGTAGCGCGCTCGCGATGGCCCAGAGCGGCATGGTCGCCGAGCAGCTGGAGGCCGCGGGCTACCCGACCCAGCTGGTCGAGGTGTCGACGCCGGGTGACCGCTCGATGGCCCCGATCGCCGAGATCGGCGTCGGTGTCTTCACCTCCGCGCTGCGCGAGGCCCTCGCCGACGGCGAAGTGGACGTCGCGGTGCACTCCTACAAAGATCTGCCGACCGAACAAGACCCCCGGCTCTCGCTGGCCGCCGTCCCGGTCCGGGAGGACCCGCGGGACGCGCTGGTGGCGCGGGACGGTCTGACGCTCGGTGAACTGCCTCCGGGATCCCTCGTGGGAACCGGTTCGCCGCGTCGCGCCAGCCAGCTGGAGGCCTTGGGCCTCGGTCTGGAAGTGCGCGGCATCCGCGGCAACGTGGACACCCGCCTGCGCAAGGTGACCGACGGTGAGTTGGACGCCGTCGTGCTCGCACGCGCCGGGCTGGCCAGAGTCGGCCGGCTCGCGGTGATCACGGAATCGCTCGATCCACTCCAGATGCTGCCCGCGCCCGCTCAGGGCGCGCTGGCTGTGGAATGCCGCGTCGACGACGTGGACACCGAGCACCTGCTCCAGTCCGTTCTGGATGATCAGGCCAGCCGCGCCGCGGTGGCCGCCGAGCGCGCCATGTTGGCTGCGCTGGAGGCAGGCTGCAGTGCGCCGATCGGCGCGCTGGCCGAGGTGGTGGAGGACCTCGACGAGGACGGCAGCGTGGCACAGCGGCTGTCCGTTCGCGGGGTCATGGCGACCGACGAGAATCGTTTGGTGCGCGCCTCCGCCACTGGTGAGACGACCGCCGCAGAGCAGTTGGGCCTGGCCTTGGCCGCCGAGCTGCTCGATGCCAGGGACGCTTTGCTCAGCGGTCCCGGTAGTAGTTGATGGGGAGTGCCCTGATGACACGCAAGAGCCCAGGACGGGTCGCATTCGTGGGCTCCGGCCCCGGTGATGCGGGACTGCTCACCGTTCGGGCGAGATACTTGCTCACCGCAGCTTCGCTGGTGGTGACCGATCCTGATGTGCCCGCCGACGTCGTCGCGCTGGCCGCCGACGGTGCCGAGGTGCGGCCCGCCGTGGGGGAACCCGCGGAGGTCGCGCAGAACCTGGCCGACGAGGCCGGTACCGGCCGTTCGGTGGTCCGGCTGGTCGCCGGTGACCCGCTGACGGTGGACGCCGTGGTCCGGGAGGTCCGCGAGGTCGCCCAGACCGGTGCGGCGTTCGACGTGGTGCCCGGTGTCTCGCCGGGCAGCGCGGTGCCCGCCTACGCGGGTGTCGCGCTCGGCGCCGGTCACACCGAGGTCGACGTGCGCGGCGAGGTGAACTGGGCGGCGCTGGCGACCGCACCGGGTTCGCTGGTGCTGCACACGACCGGCAGCCACCTCGCCGAGGCCGCTTCGGCGCTGATGGAGCACGGCCTGACCGCGCAGACGCCGGTCGCCGTGACCTCCTCGGGCACCACGGTCTCGCAGCGCACGATCGACACGACGCTGGCCTCGCTGCCCGCCGACGCGGGTGAGCTGCAGGGCCAGCTGGTGGTGACGATCGGTTCGGTCACCGCGGAGCGGTCCGGGCTGTCCTGGTGGGAGTCCCGCGCGCTGTACGGCTGGAAGATCCTGGTGCCGCGCACCAAGGAGCAGGCCGGTTCGATGAGCGAGCGGCTCTGGTCGCACGGCGCCGTCTCGCACGAGGTGCCGACGATCTCGGTGGAGCCGCCGCGCAGTCCCGCGCAGATGGAGCGCGCGGTCAAGGGCCTGGTCGACGGCCGCTACCAGTGGGTCGTGTTCACCTCGACCAACGCGGTGCGCGCCGTGTGGGAGAAGTTCCGCGAGTTCGGGCTGGACGCCCGCGCGTTCTCCGGTGTGAAGATCGCCTGCGTGGGCGAGTCCACCGCGGAGAAGGTGCGCTCGTTCGGCATCACGCCGGAGCTGCTGCCCTCGGGCGACCAGTCCAGCGAGGGCCTGCTGCAGGACTTCCCGCCGCACGACGACATCCTGGACCCGGTGGACCGGGTGCTGCTGCCGCGGGCGGACATCGCCACCGAGACGCTGGCCGCCGGACTGCGGGAACGCGGCTGGGAGATCGACGACGTCACGGCCTACCGGACCGTCCGGGCCGCGCCGCCGCCGGCCGAGACCCGCGAGATGATCAAGACCGGCGGGTTCGACGCGGTGTGCTTCACCTCCTCGTCGACCGTGCGGAACCTGGTCGGCATCGCGGGCAAGCCGCACGCGCGGACCCTGGTGGCCTGCATCGGCCCGAACACGGCCGAGACCGCCAAGGAGTTCGGCCTGCGGGTGGACGTGCAGCCGGAACTGGCGCAGGTCCCCGCGCTGGTGGACGCGCTGGCCGAGCACGCGGCCCGACTGCGCGCCGAGGGCGCGCTGCCGCCGCCGAAGAAGGCGAAGCGGGCGCGCCGCAGCTGAGCCGAGTGGCCCGGATCTCGTTCACCACGGGGTCCGGGCCGCTGTCGTTCTCCGCCCTGGCAGGCTCACCAGGGGGAGGAAACGGACATCCGCGCGGATGTCCGCGTGAAGATCAACCCGAGCGGGTGGCCGCCCGCGGTCCGCCGCTCATCGCCGCGAGGGAGCTCGCCGATGTACCCGTCGCACCGCCCGCGCAGGCTGCGCCGCACCGCCGCCGTGCGCAGGCTGGTCTCCGAAACGAGCCTGGAGCCCCGGCACCTGGTGCTGCCGATGTTCGTGCGGGAGGGCCTGACCGAACCGGTCGAGATCACCTCCATGCCGGGCGTCTTCCACCACAGCCGCGACTCGCTGCGCCGCGCCGCCTCCGAAGCGGTCGCCGCCGGTGTCGGCGGGCTGATGCTGTTCGGCGTGCCCGCCGAGCACGACCCGACGGGCACGGGCGCAGTGGACCCCGACGGCATCCTCAACGCGGGCCTGCGCGACGTGGCCGCCGAGGTCGGGGACGCGACGGTGCTGATGGCCGACACCTGCCTCGACGAGTTCACCGACCACGGCCACTGCGGCGTGCTCGACGAGAACGGCGCCGTGGACAACGACCGAACCCTGCAGGTCTACGCCGAGATGGCGGTGGCGCAGGCCGACGCGGGCGCCCACGTGATCGCGCCGAGCGGGATGATGGACGGCCAGGTCGGCGTGATCCGGGAGTCGCTGGACGTGACCGGATTCGAGGACACCTCGATCCTCGCCTACTCCGCGAAGTACGCCTCCGCGTTCTTCGGCCCGTTCCGGGAGGCGGTCGACTCGCAGCTGTCCGGCGACCGCAACACCTACCAGCAGGATCCGGGCAACGGCCGGGAAGGCCTGCGCGAGGCGGACCTGGACCTCGCCGAGGGCGCGGACATGGTGATGGTGAAGCCCGCGATGTCCTACCTGGACGTGCTGCGGGACGTGGCGAGCCTGTCCGACGTGCCGGTGGCCGCCTACCAGGTGTCCGGCGAGTACTCGATGGTCGAGGCCGCCGTGGCGCGCGGCTGGCTGGACCGCCGCCGCACCGTGCAGGAGACGTTGACGTCGATCCGCAGGGCCGGCGCGGACATCGTGCTGACCTACTGGGCGACCGAGGCCGCCCAGTGGTACCGGGAGAGCTTGGGGATCAGGTGACGGCGCCGCAGCACCCCGACCGCGTCGGCGGTTCGGGTTCCGACCCGGCGGCGGACCGGCCGCCGCTGCCGCGCCTGCTGAACGTGGCGCGGTGGCTGTGGATCGCCGCCGCGCTGCTCGGCCTGGTGCGGGCCTACGTGCAGCTCAGCGACCGGCGGCAGTTGTCGACCGACTTGCGGGCGGCGCTGCCGGACTTGTCGCAGACGCAGCTCGACGACGAGATCAACGGGCTGATCACGTTCAACCTGCTGTACCTGTTGGCGTTGCTGGCGCTGTACGTCTCGCTGTCCACCCGGATGACGCAGGGCCGGAACTGGGCGCGGGTCGTGCTGACCGTGTTCGGCGGCTTCGGCGCGTTCGGGACGCTGGGCTCGCTGGTGCTGATGTCCCAGCTGGGGCAGGCGGAGCTGATGCGGCTGACCCAGGTGCGCGTGGAGCCCTCGGACCTGATCTTCGGCGTGCTGGTGACGGCGGTCGAGGTGACGGCCCTGGTGCTGATGTTCCTGCCGGAGTCGAACCGGTTCTTCCGCGAAGCCAGGCGGCCCCGGCCGCCGCGGTCCTCCGGGACGCCGGGCGGTTCCTTCGCCCGCTGAATCGGCTGTTTCCCCGCGTCCGGACGGTTCGTGGCGGCGGCGGTGGCGCCGCGTGATCTAACCTCGATGGTGTGACAGCCTCGCAAGATCCGGAAACCCGCTCGCCGCAACCCGGTTCCGCCGCGGGGGAGCCGCACGGCTCCCGCGACGGCGAGTACCGGCTTCCGGACGCGCAGGTCTCCGGCGGCAGGCTCACCGGTGCTCCGCGCTCCTCGGCGAGCGCCGAACCGCAGGCCGCGCCACCGCCGGTCCGGACCGGGCCGATCGCGTTCACCGGTTCGCCCGGGCAGGTGTGGGTCGAGCCGTCGTCCGCGGGGCGCCCCCGCGCGGTGACCATCGCCTGCGCGCTCGGCGTCGCGGACGTGGTGATCGCGTTCGTGATGCTCGGGGCACGGCTGGTCACCACCGACGACCTGATCGTGCAAGCGATGGGGGAGGCCGACTCGTTCCTGCCGAACGACGGCGACATCAGCGGCGTGTACTACGGCGTGACCACCGGGCTGATCGCCCTCTACGCGCTGCTGGCGGCGGTGTGGGGCCTGCTGGTGCTGTTCATGGGGCGCGGCCGGAGCTGGGCTCGGGTGGCGCTGACCATCGTCGCGTTCGTGTGGGCGGTCTCGACGTTGCTGTCGCTGGTGGGCACTCGCTCGCCCGGCCAGCTGCTGACCTCGCTGGAGGTCGTGCAGGCGTTGGCCTTGGTGGCGACGATGGTGTGCATGCACGTGGCGTCCACCCGGGACTACTTCAGCGGCCACGGATGAGTGCCGCGCCTCGCGGAGGGGTTCGTTTTCCCGGAGCCGGTGGACAGCGGTCTTGCCGGATTTCTACTGTTCTGGGGTGACGTCACCGCGCGACCCTTGGCAGCAGGGCGGATCGCCGCCGCCGTACCCGTCAGCCCCGCCACCGGGCGCGACGCCCTGGGGGACCCCGCCCGGCGGGTTCCCGCAGACCGGATATCCGCATTCCCAACGCGATTTCGCGGAGCCGGCGCGGCCGGTCGCCGTCGAGTGCGCGTTCTGGATCGCGATCGTGGTTCCGCTGCTGGTCACCGTGTTGTACGCGGTGAACTCGATGCTCACGCAGAGCTTCCTGACCGGCACGGTCGGCTCGGACAGCGGGGATCCGGCGCTCAACCAGGAGGTCGTCGGCCTGATGGCGGGCATCTCCTTCGCGGTCTTCCTGTTCGTCGTCGTGTTCGAGGTCGTGCTGACCGCGCTGTGGATCACGTTCGGGTTCAAGCTCCGGGCCGGGCGCACCTGGGCGCGGGTGGTGCTCACCGTGTTCGCCGCGTTCTGGGCGCTGTACTCGGCGGGCGGGCTGATCACCGGTGAGCCGGGGCTGACCGGCGCGCTCGCCGCGGACACCCCGACCCCGGCGGGAATCGTCGCCCTCGGCTACGCGCAGAGCGCCGTGGGCCTGCTGGCGATGGTGGCGTTCCTGGTGCTCGTGCACCTGCCCGCGTCGAACCGGTACTTCCAGTCGTCGAGGTTCGCGCGGTGACCGAATCGACCGAACCGCCCCGCTCGTTGCAGGCGGCGATCGGGCTGTGGGCTGCGCTGGCCGCGTTCCTGCTCGTGCAGACGGTGTTCTCCTGGGCGGACCGGGGCGAGCTGGAGCGCCAGCTCGTCGCCAACCACGTCGCGACCCCCGACCAGGCGGGGGCCGTGACGCTAGACCGGCTGCTGCTCAACACCGCCCTGGCCGTGGTCTTCGCCACCGGTTACGTCGCGGCGGGGGTGCTGCTCCGCAAGCGCAGGCCGTGGGCCAGGATCGGGGTCTGCGCGTTATTCGCGGTTCAGCTCGTGATCGTGCTCGGCGGATTCTCGTTCTCCGCGGCCAACCTGATCGTGCTGGTCCTCGGCGGCGCCGCGGCCTGGTTCAGTTGGACGACGTCCAGTACGAAATGGGTGACCGGCGAGCATGGATGAAGCCGAGACCGGACCGGTGCTCTACGCCGAGCCCGGCTCGACCTGGTGGCCGGTGCTGTGGGGTCCCGGTTTCGCGCTGGTCGGGTTGATCGTCGAACTGGTCACGCCGGCGGGCGGGGTGAACCTGGCGGTGTGGATCCTGCTGGCGGGCGTGCTCGCCGCGGCGGCGGTGCTGTGGGTGTACGCCCGGCGCCGGGCGCTGGCGGTGCGGCTGACGCCGTCGGTGCTGACCGTGGGCCGCGAGGACGTGCGGCTGGCCCGGATCGCGTCGATCACCGACGTCGGGGCTCCGTTGGGGGCGCGGGTGCTCGGTGGCGGTTTCACCACGCCGAAGGGCACCGGCGAGATCCCGCTGCGGTTATCCGACGACGAGGTCGTGCTGGCCTGGGCGAAGGACCCGGCGACGCTGATCGATCGGCTCCGCCCCCTGCTGCCGGAGAGCTGATCGTTCCGGGTGGCCGTGCGACCGGTGCGATCGGGCTGCGTGAGACGCTGCTGCGGTGACGTTCCCGGAACCGTGGTCCGCTGACGGGCCGATGCTCAGCGAGAACACCGCGGACGCGGCCGAACCCCGCGCCGGACTCGCCCAGCCGTGGCGGGCGGTGGTGGCGGCGGCCGAACTCGTGCTCGTCGCGACCCTGGTCGTGCTGGCCTGGTGGTGCTGGGAGCGGTCGCAGCTCGCCGTCGAGGTGCCCGGCGCGACCGGTGCCCCGATGCGTTCGACGCGGATCTTCGGCGACTGGGCCGCGCTCGGCATCGCGGCCCCGACCTTGGCGGCCGTGCTGTTCGTGGACGCCGTCCGCCAGCTGATGCTCGCCTGGGCGGTCCGCCGCACCCCGCGCCGGGAACGCGCCGCCTGATCGGTCCGCGACGCACCGGCCCGCCGTCCCGAGGGTGGGACCGGTCACGGCGGACGGCCTGTCAGACTGGTGGCGTGACAGCCGAAACTCCTGGCAACACGAGTCCGAACGCCACTGCTCGGTCGGCGGAGCTGTTCGACCGAGCGCTCACCGTGACGCCGGGCGGCGTCAACTCGCCGGTGCGGGCCTTCAAATCCGTCGGCGGCACGCCGCGGTTCATGGTCCGCGCGGAGGGCGCCTACCTGTGGGACGCCGACGGCAACGAGTACGTGGACCTCGTCTCGTCCTGGGGCCCGATGGTCAACGGCCACGCGCACCCGGACGTGGTGAAGGCGGTGCGGGAGGCGGCCGTCGACGGCCTGTCCTTCGGCACGCCGGGGATCGGTGAGATCGACCTCGCGGCGGAGATCATCCGCCGGGTGGAGCCGGTGCAGCAGGTCCGGCTGGTCAACTCGGGCACCGAGGCGACGATGAGCGCGGTGCGCCTGGCGCGTGCCTTCACCGGTCGCACGAAGATCATCAAGTTCGCCGGTTGCTACCACGGCCACGTCGACTCGCTGCTGGCCGGCGCCGGTTCCGGCGTGGTGACGCTGGGCCTGCCGACGAGCCCCGGAGTGACCGGTGCGCAGGCCGCGGACACCGTGGTGCTGCCCTACAACGACATCGACGCGGTCCGCGCGGCCTTCGCCGAGTTCGGCGACGAGATCGCCTGCGTGATCACCGAAGCGGCGGCGGGCAACATGGGCGCGGTCGCCCCGCAGCCCGGTTTCAACGCCGCGCTGCGCGAGATCACCCGCTCCGCCGGGTCGCTGCTGATCATGGACGAGGTGATGACCGGGTTCCGCGTCTCCGCCGCGGGCTGGTTCGGCCTCGACGGCGTCGCCGGGGACCTCTACACCTTCGGCAAGGTCATGTCCGGCGGCCTGCCCGCCGCCGCGTTCGGCGGTCGCGCCGACGTGATGGAGCTGCTCGCGCCCTCCGGGCCGGTGTACCAAGCGGGCACCTTGGCCGGGAACCCGGTCGCGGTCGCGGCCGGGCTCGCGAACCTGCGGGCGGCGGACGCGAACGCCTACGAGGCGCTGGACCGCAACGCGGCCCGCCTCGGCGACCTGCTCGGTGCCGCGCTGACGGCGGCGGGCGTGCCCCACCAGGTGGCGTTCGCGGGCAACCTGATCAGCGTCTTCTTCACCGAGTCCCCGGTGACGAACTTCGCGCAGGCGCAGGCCCAGCAGGCGTGGCGCTTCCCGGCGTTCTTCAACGCCTTCCTGGACCGCGGCGTCTACCCGCCGCCGAGCGCGTTCGAGTCCTGGTTCGTCAACGCGGCGATGGACGAGGCCGCCTTCGAGCGGATCGCGGAGGCGGCGCCGCACGCGGCTCGGGCCGCCGCGGCGGCTGAGGAGCACACGGCATGAGCGGTGCGAAGACGGTCGTGCACTTCCTGCGGCACGGCGAGGTGTTCAACCCGGACGGGATCCTCTACGGGCGGCTGCCCGGCTACCGGCTCTCGGATCAGGGCGCGGCGCAGGCGAAGCTCGTCGCCGAGTTCCTGGCGGGCCGGGACGTGCGGCACGTGGTGGCCTCCCCGCTGCAGCGGGCCCAGGAGACCGCCGCGCCGATCGGTGGCACCTTCGCGCTGGACGTGGCCACCGACGACCGGCTGATCGAGTCCGCGAACAAGTTCGAGGGCCTGCGGGTGTCGGTGGGCGACGGGGCGCTGCGCTCGCCGCAGCACTGGTCGAAGCTGCGCAACCCGTTCCTGCCGTCCTGGGGCGAGCCGTACGTGGAGATCGCGCACCGCATGTTCGCCGCCGCGCAGCGCGCGCGGGCGGCGGCGGAGGGCCACGAGGCGGTCTGCGTGTCCCACCAGCTGCCGATCTGGACGTTGCGCCGGTTCGTCGAGGGCAAGCGGATGTGGCACGACCCCCGCAGCAGGCAGTGCTCGCTGGCCTCGCTGACCAGCCTGGTCTTCCGGGACGAGCAGCTGGTGCGCGTCGCCTACGTCGAGCCGGCCGGTGAGACCGACCCGCGGGTGACCGGGGCATGAGACGGCTGCTGACCAGGGCCGCGCTGTCGGTGGCCGCGCTGAGCCTGATCGGTGGCTGCGCCACCGCGGGCACGGACGCCGTGGAGCAGGGCAGCGAGTTCACGTTCGTCTCGCCGGGCGGGCAGACCCGCATCTTCTACCCGGAGGCCGAGCGGCAGCGCCTGACCGGGCTGCACGGCGACAGCCTGCTGGAGGAGGGGAAGCGGATCGGCCTGGAGGACTTCCAGGGCCAGGTCGTGGTCGTGAACCTCTGGGGATCCTGGTGCGGTCCGTGCCGCGCGGAGGCCGACGATCTGCAGGCCGTCCAGGACAAGGCGGGTCCGCAGGGCGTTCGAGTGCTGGGCATCGATGTGCGCGACAGCCGTTCGGCGGCGACGGATTTCCACCGGGATCGCGGTTTGACGTACCCGTCGATTTTCGATCCGTCGGGCCGTTCGCTGCTGGCGCTGAAGAACTATCCGCGAAGCGCGGTGCCGTCCACCATCATTCTGGATCGGCAACATCGGGTGGCCGCTGTTTTCCTCACGGAAATGCTCGAGAGCGAACTGCTTCCGGAAGTGCAGAAGGTCGCCGCGGAACCCGCGGCATGACGGGTTTCGGGCGTCGAATTCGGCGGGTTCCGCGGTCGCTCGGCCACGGGTTCGCCGAATCCCGGCGTCCGCCGGGTTCGCGGTGCCGGGCCGGAGGCGGGTACGTCGTTCGGCCCACCGGTTGGGCCGAACGGTGCTCCGCTGCGATCGTTCGCCGGAGCGGAGATGCCGCCGTGCGGGTCTGATCGCCGCCGGGATCAGGACGACCGGACGGTCCGGGAGCCGGTCAGTTCCCGCCAGCAGTCCATGCACGTGCCCCGGCGCACCCACTCGTACTCGGTGCGGCCGTGCAGTTCGGTCGCGGTCGCCTCCACCCCGCAATACGAGGTGACGGGGCACTGCGGGTCGGCTTCCAGCGCACTGGCCGCGAAAGCGTGGCGTCCCGCCGGGATCGGCCGCCACACGTAGGTCAGGCCCTGCTGCGGGGGCATCGCGTCGACTCCATTCCTCGGGCGTTCGTCCTGTCTGGGAATGAGACCTCCTCAACACTCGAATGGCAATGCACTTCACCGAATCGAGCGATGGCATGACTTCGGCGGAGGAAATAGGTTCCTGCTATGACCAGTGTTCGAGCGCGGGGACTGGGCGCTGAGATACGAGAACTCCGCAAGTCCGCCGGATTGCGATTGGAACATCTCGCGCACCGGTGCGGGTGGTCGCGGGCCACCCTCGGGCGGATCGAATCGGGTGAGCGGGTGCCGAGCGAGACCGAACTCGCCGCGCTGCTGGACACGCTCGCCGTGTCCGGTTCGGAGCGCGCCCGCTTGTTCGAGCTCGTCAACGCGGCCACCGAAGCCCGCTGGTGGGAGGCCGGGTACGCCGGGATGCCCAGCGCGCTCACCGCGCTGATCGACTTCGAGCGGCTGGCGACCAGGATCACCGACGTGGCGCTGGCCCTGGTGCCAGGACTGCTGCAGACCCCGGACTACACGCGCGCGGTGCTCAGCGCGGGCGGCGTCCGGGACGCGGACCTGGAGTCGCGGGTCGCCCTGCGCCTCGGCAGGCAGGGCGTGCTCACCCGGGGGGAACCGGCGCAGCTGCACGCCTACCTCGACGAATCGGTGGTGCACCGGCCGGTCGGCGGGCACCGAGTGATGGCGGACCAGCTCCGGCACCTGGTGCGGATGGGGCGGCGGCCGAACGTGTCGGTGCGGGTGATCCCGTTCGCGGCCGGCGCGTACGCCGAGCTCAACGGCAGCCAGCTGATCCTGGAGTTCGCCCGGCAGCGTCCCGTGGTCCACCTGGAGCAGCGCCGCCGCGGCGCGTTCCTGGAAGTGCCCGCGGACACCGCCCCGTTCCTCGAAGCCGCCGCCCGATTGCCCGCGGTCGCTCTCGACCAAGCGGAGTCGGCACTGCTGATCACGGATGTGGCGGGCGCGATGGAAAGGGAATGTGAGCCCGACGGTGCGTTGGCGTAAGTCCAGTTACAGCGGGGAGGAGAGCAACTGCGTGGAGGTCGGCAGAGCCCCCGGCGTCGTCTCGGTCCGCGACTCGAAAGCACCCCGCTCCGCCACCCTCGCGTTCACCCCGAGGCACTGGTCCACCTTCCTCGGCTCCCTGACCAGGAGCGAAACGGGACGACCCGCGTAGGGCTTCGGAGAGCGGAACCTCGCCGGATCCCTCGCCGCACGATCGCCTTCTTCACGTCGCCAACCCGCCAGCGCAACCCCGTCCCTCGCGGCGAAGCCGGATGCTCGCGGCCGAAGGACGTGCCTGCACGCGCGTCAGCGCACAGCCCACGTCGAGAAGCCGGCCACCCGCCCCACTAGGCAGATCACCCCGAGACCCCCGGCCCGGTGCGTAGTCACGCTAGAGCAGTCCTTACCCTCGGAACCGTGAATCCGACCGAGCTCGCCGCTTCCGGACCGCTGCTGTTCGCGGCCGTGATCGCGGTGCTCGCCGGGGCCGTCAGCTTCGCTTCGCCGTGCGTCGTGCCGCTGGTGCCGGGATACCTGGCGTACTTGGCGGGCGTGGTGGGCGCCGAAGCCCCCCCGGTCGATTCCGCCGAAGCTCAGCAGGCCCGCCGCGGCCGGTGGCGGGTGGCCGGTGCGGCGCTGCTGTTCGTGGCCGGGTTCAGCGTCGTGTTCGCCGCGGGCACGCTGCTGCTGCTCGGCTTGTCCGACGCGCTGCTCGCGAACGAACTGCTGCTGCAGCGCATCGGCGGTGTCGTGACCGTCGCGATGGGCCTGGTGTTCCTCGGCATGGTCCCGGCGTTGCAGCGCGACGTCCGGTTGCACCGGGTGCCGCGGGCCGGGTTGTGGGGCGCTCCGCTGCTGGGCGCGGTGTTCGGCCTCGGCTGGACCCCGTGCCTAGGTCCGACGCTGACCGGGGTCATGTCGCTGGCCATCGGGACCGAGGTGGGCACCGGCACCGCCGTGCGCGGTGTCCTGCTCGTCGGGGCGTACTGCGTCGGGCTCGGATTGCCGTTCGTGCTGCTCGCGTTGGGCGCGCGGTGGGCGGTGCGCAGCACGGACTGGCTGCGCCGCCGAGGCCGCGCCATCCAGATCGCGGGCGGTGCGCTGCTGGTCGTGGTGGGCGTGCTGCTCGTCACCGGGCTGTGGGGAGAACTGATCGCTGTGCTGCGCGAACCCGTCGCCGGATTCGAGACGCCGATCTGATGTCGCGCTTCCGCTCCCTGCTGGCGTTCCTGCGCAACACCTGGCGCGGGCTGACGTCGATGCGCACCGCGCTGGTGCTGCTGTTCCTGCTGGCGATGGCCGCGTTGCCGGGCGCGCTGATCCCGCAGCGCTCGCTGAACCCGGCCGAGGTGGACAAGTACTTCACCGAATACCCGGACCTCGCGCCGGTGCTGGACAAGCTCGGCGTGTTCGAGGTGTTCAGCTCGGTGTGGTTCGCCTCGATCTACGTGCTGCTGTTCATCTCGCTGATCGGTTGCCTGCTGCCGCGCTGCCTGGAGTACTACAAGCAGCTGCGCGGCAGGCCGGTGCGCACGCCGCGGAACCTGACGCGGATGCCGCACCACGCTTCGGCGACGGTGAGCGGAACGCCGGAGGAGGCGCTGGCCGCCGCGCGCCGCAGGCTGCGCGGCTGGCGCAAGGACGAGCGCGAGGACGACGACGGCACCCGCTCGATCAGCGCGGAACGCGGCTACCTGCGGGAGGCGGGGAACCTGGTGTTCCACTTCGCCCTCGTCGGGCTGCTGGTGACCGTCGCGGGCGGCAAGATCCTCGGCTACGAGGGCCAAGTGATCGTGCTCGCCGACGGGTCCGAGTTCTGCAACTCCGGTACCTACAACTACGACTCGTTCCGCGCCGGTCTCAGCGTGGACGGCACCCAGCTGAGCCCGTTCTGCCTGCGGGTCAACGACTTCGACGCGAAGTACCAGCACACCGGTCAGGTCGCGAGCTACCGGGTGGGCATGGAGTACCAGTCCGGCGCGGACCTGGACGCCGGTACCTGGCGGCCCTACGACCTGCAGGTGAACCACCCGCTGCGGATCGCGGGCGACCGGATCTACTTGACCGGCAACGGTTACGCGCCCCGCTTCACCGTCACCTTCCCGGACGGCGCGAAGCGCACCCAGCTGACCCAGTGGCAGCCGATGGACCCGACGACCATGTTGTCGCAGGGCGCCACGAAGTTCGACCAGCCCGGCGTCACCGACGACGTGCGGCGGCGGCAGACGCAGCTCGCGGTGACCGGCCTGTTCGCCCCGACCGCCGCCTACCAGGGCAAGGTGCTGAGCTCGCAGTTCCCGGACCTGCTCGACCCGACCGCCGCGGTCGACGTGCTGCGCGGCGACCTCGGCCTGGACTCCGGGCGCGGACAGTCGATCTTCGGCGTGGACCAGAAGATGGTGGAGTCCGGGCGGCTGAAGAAGGTCGCGCGGGAGAACGTGCGGGTCGGTGAGGAGATCCGGCTCGACGACGGCACCACCGTCCGCTTCGACGGCGTGGAGCGCTGGGCGAACCTGCAGATCTCGCACGACCCGTTCCAGCCGTACGTCCTCGGTTTCGCGGTGGCCCTGATCTTCGGGATCAGCGCCTCGCTGAGCATCAAGCGCCGCCGGATCTGGGTCCGGGTGGCCCCTGCCCCCGGGACCGGGGCGGATGATCCCGCGCGTACCGTTGTCGAGGTCGGCGGACTGGCCCGCACCGACCAGGCAGGCTACGGCGAGGAGTTCACCCGGCTGGCCAAGGACCTGCTCGGAACGGACGGCTCCGATGCGGAGTCGCCGGGCGCAGCATCCGCACGCGGAAGGAAGAGCTGATGGTCAACGAGATGTTGTCCAACTACAGCGACATGGCGTTCGCGACCTCGGTCGTCATCTACATCGCCGCCATGCTGCTGTACTTCGCGGAGTTCGCTTACGGCGGGCGCAAGCAGTCCGCCCGCACCCGCGAGGCGCACCTGGTCACCGCAGGCGCTGCGGAGTCCGACTCGTCGACCGGTGAGCGGGTCGGCCGGATCGACACCCCGAGCAAGCGCCCGCTGTCCGAGCGGTTCGGCGGCATGGCCGTGTCGATGACCGTGCTGGGTGCCTTGGTGCACGCGGCGTCGCTGGTGTTCCGCGGGGTGGCCACCGGCCGCGCGCCGTGGGGCAACATGTACGAGTTCGGCTCCGCGATCTGCCTGGCCGCGGTGACCGCCTGGACGATCGTGCTGTTCCGGCAGATGCGCGCCGAGCGCCGCGAGTCCTCGCCGGCGCAGCTGCGCGGGCTCGGCGGGTTCCTGCTGCTGCCGGTGGTGCTGCTGCTGTTCCTGTCCGGCACCGTGCTCTACGCCCGCGCCGCGCCGCTGCAGCCCGCGCTGCAGTCCTACTGGATCGTGATCCACGTCAGCGCGGCGATCGTCTCCAGTGGTGCGCTGCTGTTCGCCGGTGTCGCCAGCGTGCTGTTCATGCTGCGCGCGCGGCACGAGAACAACCCGCTCAAGCTGGCCCGGTTCGGTTCCCGGCTGCCCACCACGCAGGTGCTGGACCGGATGGCCTACCGCGCCACCGTGATCATCTTCCCGGTGTGGACGTTCGCGATCGTCGCCGGCGCGATCTGGGCCGAGGCCGCGTGGGGCCGGTTCTGGGGCTGGGACCCGAAGGAGACCTGTTCCTTCATCGCCTGGGTCGTCTACGCTGCGTACCTGCATGCGCGTGCGACCGCGGGGTGGCGGGGAGTCAAGGCCGCGTGGATCAACATCGTCGGCCTGGCTGTCATGATCTTCAATCTTTTCTTCATCAACATCGTCGTCTCCGGACTGCACTCGTACGCTGGGCTATGAGTTCATGATCCGACCCGGAGCACGACCGCCGGCCACCCGTTCCTCCGCGGAATCGGGTGGCCTTCACTCGTCCCGGTAAAGATCGAACCGATGTGTGGGAGGTACGGGAACGGTGACCGGACGGTACGAAGAGCCCGAAACGCAACGCGATGCGGGTTCGGCCTCGCCCGGTGCGGACTCGGCGCAGCAGGCGAACGGCGCGACGGATCACGCGACGCCGGATTACGGTGACGGCGCGGTGCCCGTGGCGCCGCAGCCGTACGCGGAACCGGGGACCACGCCGAACACTCCCTTGCAGGGCGCGGGGAGCGCCGGTGGGCCGCAGCCGTACTACCCGGGCGGCAACCCGAACGTCCAGAGTGGACAGTCCTTCCCCGATGCCGGGCCGCAGTACCCGCAGTACACCGAGCAGACGCCGTCCGGGCCGCAGCCGAACCAGCCCCAGCAGAACCAGTCCGGTCCGTACCCGGTGCCGCCGGGTGGGCCGTCCGGGCCGCACCAGGTTCCCGGTGGCCAGTCGGGCCCCTACCCGGTGCAGGGCGGGCAATCCGGTCCGTACCAGGTCGCGGGCAACTCGGGCCCGTACCAGGTTCCCGGTGGGCAGTCCGGTCCCTACCAGATGGGTGGCCAGCAGAATCCTTACGCGCCGGTCGCCGGACCGTTCCCCCCGCAGCAGGGCTACCCGCAGCAGCCGCCGCAGGGGCCCGCGCCGCAGGGCGGGCAGCCGCAGGGCCAGCCGCAGTCCGGCCAGCAGCCGGGAGTGCCGTTCGGCAAGGACCTCGCCTCCTCGCAGCTGCTGCGTCAGACCAAGCGCGCCCCGCAATCGGGTTGGCGCAAGGCGCTGTACGTGGCCAGCGGCCGTTCGATCAACCTCGGGGAGAGCGCGTCCGACCTGCGCCGCCGCGAGCTGATCGGCCGGATCAACCAGCCGCTGCAAGGCTGCTACAAGATCGCAATGCTGAGCCTGAAGGGCGGCGTCGGCAAGACGACCACGACCGCGACGCTGGGCTCCACGTTCTCCTCGTTGCGCGGTGACCGGGTCATCGCCGTGGACGCCAACCCGGACCGCGGCACGCTGAGCCAGAAGATCCCGCTGGAGACCACGGCCACCGTGCGCCACCTGCTGCGGGACGCGCAGCGCATCCGCAAGTACAGCGACGTGCGGTCCTACACCTCGCAGGGCCCGAGCCGGTTGGAGATCCTCGCCAGCGAGCAGGACCCGGCGGTCTCCGAGGCGTTCAGCGAGGACGACTACCAGCGCACGGTGACGCTGCTGGAGCACTTCTACAACATCGTGCTGACCGACTGCGGCACCGGACTGATGCACTCGGCGATGAAGGGCGTGCTCGACGTCGCGGACTCGCTGGTGATCGTCTCGTCCAGCTCCATCGACGGGGCGCGCAGCGCTTCGGCCACGTTGGACTGGCTCGACGCGCACGGCTACGGCCAGCTCGTGTCCCGCTCGGTCGCGGTGATCAACTCGGTGCGGCCGGGTTCCGGCAAGGTCGACGTCGACAAGCTCAGCGCGCACTTCGGTTCGCGCTGCCGCGCGGTGTCCCGGATTCCGTTCGATCCGCACCTGGAAGAGGGCGCGGAGGTCGAGCTGGACCAGCTCGCTGCCCCGACCCGGCTGGCCCTGCTGGAACTCGCGGCGATCGTCGCGGACGACTTCCCGCAGGCCTTCGGGCGCCAGCGCCAAGCCTGACCTGCCGAGCAACGGCCCGCCCCACCGGAATTCAGGTGGGGCGGGCCGTTCTGGTCTGCGAAGCCGACTCGAAGCTCCGCCGCGTCCCGTTCGCGGGTGCAGCGGACGCGAGTGGGAAGTCAGTCAGTCCTGGTCGTGGTCGTTCTTGTTGCGTTGTTGCTCGTCGAGACGACGCAGGAACTCCGGGTCGTCATCCGGCGCCAGCGGTGCGGCGCGACGGGGCGTGCTCGCGCCCTCGCTCGCGGTGTCGCGCATGGGGCCGAACGCGCGCCACATCAGTGCGGCCACGGTGAGCGCGCCGATCGCTGCCAGGACGTAGATCATCAGGACACCTCCACTACTCACCCCCGAGGTTAGCCGGAGAACGACGGGTGGTGGGGTGCGCCGATCAGGGAAGATCCGACGGTGCAGCGGAAATCGGGGCGGCTCGGCGATGGGCCGTGCCCGGCCCGCCTCGGGCGGTGCTGATGCGGAGGCGGACCGGACGCGTGCCGATCGTCGAGCGACTCAGGCGGAGCGGACGTCGTTGGTGAGTTCGGCCAACAGCGTGCGCACTTCCGATTCGCGGAACCGGCGGTGGCCGCCGGGAGTGCGAATGGAACCGATCCGACCTGCCGTCGCCCATCTCGTCACCGTCTTCGGGTCGACCCGGAACAACGAGGCGACCTCACCGGGGGTGAGCAGCTGTTCCTGACCGTTCTGGCGAGACTGGGGAGTCGTCGCGGTCACAGGGGACCTCCACAATGCGGACGGTTTTCGGGCATTCCGGTCGCATCCTGGCACCCCGATGGTCAGGTACTCGAACATTCGAGTCTAGGTAAAGGGAAGGTAAGGGACGAAAGCGGCGCTTCGGGCGAGATGGGGGAGGACTTCCCGATCTGCCCGTGCTCTACCCTGGCTGACGTGCAGGAACAGCGAACCGCATCGGTAACGGAGTCGGCCCCGCCGACCAACTTGGCGCGGGACATCGCGCTGTACACCGTGGTCAGGCTGGCCATGCTGCTCGCGGTCGCGGCCGTGCTCGCGCTCTGCGGGGTGCCGCTGCTGGTGGCCGCCGCGGTGTCCGTGGTGGTCGTGATGCCGCTGTCCATGGTGGTCTTCGGCGGGCTGCGCCGCCGGGTTGCCACCGGCATGGTGCACCGCGCCCGGCGTCGCGAACAACTGCGCGCCGAGCTCCGCGGCGAGCGTGGGCAGTCCGATGACCAGGACTGACCCCGGCAACTCCGGTGCGGTGACCGACCGCTCCTGCGCGCGCACCCGATCCTGGGCCGGCGAAGCGGTCCGGGTGATCGAAGCCGACGCGAACCGCAGCGCCGACACGCACCTGCTGCGGTTCCCGCTGCCGTCGGCCTGGGGCATCGACCTCTACCTCAAGGACGAGTCAACTCATCCGACCGGTTCGCTCAAGCACCGGCTCGCTCGATCCCTGTTCCTCTACGCCCTCTGCAACGGGTGGGTGACGGAGAGCACTCCCGTGATCGAGGCGTCCTCGGGATCCACCGCGGTCTCCGAGGCGCACTTCGCGCAACTGCTGGGACTTCCGTTCATCGCGGTGATGCCGCGCTCCACCAGCCCCGAGAAGGTGGCGCTGATCGAGCGCCACGGCGGCACCTGCCACTACGTGGACCAGCCGGGCGCGATCTACGACGAGTCCCGCAGGCTCGCCACCGAACTCGGCGGGCACTTCATGGACCAGTTCACCCACGCCGAACGCGCCACGGACTGGCGCGGCAACAACAACATCGCCGAATCGATCTTCGATCAACTGGCGCTGGAACGGCACCCGATCCCGGAGTGGATCGTCACCGGAGCGGGCACCGGCGGCACCAGCGCCACGCTCGGCCGCTACATCCGCTACCGCAGGCACGACACCCGGCTCGCCGTGGTCGACCCGGAGCACTCCGTGTTCTACGACGCGTGGTGCCACGGAGATCCCGACCGGACCGGCGAACGCGGATCGCTCATCGAAGGCATCGGCAGGCCACGGGTCGAACCGTCCTTCATCGGCCAAGCCATCGACCGCATGATCAAGGTCCCGGACGCCGCTTCCATCGCCACCATCCGCTGGGCCGAGGACGTGCTGGGCCGCCGCGTGGGCGGCTCCACCGGCACCAACCTGTGGGGAGTCTTCGGGCTCGTCTCGGAGATGGTGCGCGACGGCAGGACCGGCAGCATCGTCACGCTGCTCTGCGACGGCGGCGAGCGCTACGCCGAGACCTACTACGACGACCAGTGGGTGACCGGTCACGGCTTCGACCTCACCGGCCCCCTCGGCGCGCTCGCCGAGTTCCACCGCAGCGGGACCTGGCCGCTCTCCGGGTGAGCGGCGGGCGGCACGTAGTCTGCGATCAAGCCACTAGTCCGAGGAGGGGCATGCGCCGGCCGACGAACTCAGCCGCGGTGCTGGTACCCACGGCCGCGCTCGCCGTCGTGCTCGCCGCCTGCACCTCGGGCGGGGCGCCGCCCGCGCCGAGCAGCGCACCGGCCACGAGCGGCAGCGACCGGACCGAACCGGAATCGGTCACCCCGTCGATCACCCGCGAAGTGCCGCCGCAGCAGCGCCGGAGCCTCGCGAGCGCCTCCGCGCCACAGCTGTGCGGACTGATCACCGTGGACGAACTCGCGCAGTTCGGCTACACCGTGCGGCCCGGAGTGCCGCGCGAGATCGGATTCGAACCGCCGGTGCGCGGCTGCCAGTTCGAAGCCGACAGCGGTGTGCGCTCGATCCTGATCGCCTCCCAGCCCGCTGGGTACGCGGGTCTCGGCGAGGACGAGGTGCGCCTCGGCGAGGTGCCCGGCACGGAGACGTTGCGCGCCAACGATTGCACCGTGTTCGCCGGGGTGGGGGAAGCGACCCTCCAAGTCACGGCGAAGGCCGCCGAAGCCGATTCCGATGAGTGCGACGCCGCCCAGGGAATAGCCCAGTACGTCCTCGCCGCGGTTCGCTGACCTGCCCCGGTCGTTTCTGCTTGGGTGGTCGTTCAGCGAACCTCAGCGTTCCTCTCGCCGCGGGATCTTTCTCCCGAGCGGCTCCGCCTCTCGGGAAAAGCTGTCCTCGCGAGAGGAACGCTGAGAACCCTCTGGGTGAGCGGCTTTTCGACGTGGGCTATGCGTTGACGCGCATCCGAGTACGGCTTCGCCGCAAGGCACGGCATTGCCGTGCGGTAGGTGTCGCCTTGCTTGCTCTTGCGGCTTTGCCGGCTGCTGGGCTGGTCGTGGTCAGCCGAAGGCTAGGGCCACCGCTGTGGTGGTGGCCCAGGCGAGCATGGCGAGGCCGGTGTCGCGGAGGGCGGGGATCAGCTTGCGGCCGGTGCCGCCTCGGGTCACGGCCAGGACCGAGTTGATCAGCAGGGGCAAGGCCAGGAAACCCAGCAGCGCCCAGGAGTTGCGCAGGCCGATCAGCACGGTGATCAGGAACGGGATCAGCGCCAGCGTCACGTACAGGGTCCGGGTGTCGCGGTCGCCCAGCAGGACCGCCAAGGTGCGCTTGCCGGTGATCCGGTCGGTCGGGATGTCGCGCAGGTTGTTCGCCACCAGCACGGCGCTGGAGAACGAGCCGACGGCCACCGCGCCCCCGACGCCGAAACCGCTGATCGTGCCCGCCTGCACGAACATCGTGCCGAGCACCGCGACCAGGCCGAAGAACACGAACACGGAGATCTCGCCGAGACCCGCGTAGCCGTAGGGCCGCTTGCCGCCGGTGTAGTACCAGGCGCCCGCGATGCACAACGCGCCGAGCAGCAGCATCCACCACTGCCCGCTCAGCACGACCACGCCGATGCCCGCGAGCGCACCCAGGCCGAAGCAGCCGAACGCCGCGTTGCGCACCGCCACCGGGTCGGCCGCACCCGAACCGACCAGCCGGAACGGCCCGACCCGATCGGCGTCGGTGCCGCGGATGCCGTCCGAGTAGTCGTTCGCGAAGTTCACCCCGGTGATCAGCAGCAGCGACACCGCCAGCGCCAGCAGCGCGATCGGCGCGCTCCACCTGTCCACCCCGGTCGCCGCCCCGGTGCCGACCAGGACCGGCGCGATCGCGTTCGGCCACGTCCGCAGGCGTGCGCCCTCAATCCACTGCTTCACGGTCGCCATGTGAATCATCTTCGCGCATCACTCCTCGTCACCGGCTGAGAGTCGCGCGCAACGAGCGCCGGTCCGGCTTGCCGGGCCCGCGCAGCGGCAGCTCGGCCAGGAACTCGACGCGCTTCGGCGTGCTCGCGGCGCCCGCGCGGTCCCGCACCGACGTGCGCAGCTCCGCCACCGGCGGTAGCGCCGACGGGTCGGCAGGGACGACGACCGCGACCACGGCCTGCCCCCACTCCGGATCGTCGACGCCCAGCACGCACGCCTCGCGGACGCCGGGGTGCTCGGTGAGGATGCGTTCCACCAGGACGGGGGCGACGTTCACCCCGCCGGTGACGATCACGTCGTCGGCCCTGCCGAGGATCTCCAACCGGCCGCCGTCCACGCGGCCCAGGTCGCCGGTGCGGAACCACCCGTCGCGGAACGCGCTCGCCGCCTCCTGCCCCCGGTAACCGCGGGCCAGCGTGGGGCCGGCCAGCGCGACCGGGCCGGAACCGTCCTCGGCCGCCTCGACGTGCAGCCGCACGCCGTCCAGCGGGACGCCGTCGTAGACGCAGCCGCCCGCGGTCTCGCTCATGCCGTAGGTCGTCACCACCCGCACCCCGGCCGCCGCGGCCCGCTCGCGCAGCACCGGCGGGGTGGCGGCGCCGCCGAGCAGGACGGCGTCGAACTCGCGTAGCGCGGCCAAGCCCTCGACGTCGTCCAGCAGCCTGCGCAGCTGGGTCGGCACCAGCGCCGTGTAGTGCCTGCCCGGCGCGGCGAGGCTCCGGCGGGCGGCCGTGGCGAACCGGTCCGGGCGGAAGCCTTCCGAGGCGTCCACCGCTTCCAGGGGCGTGCCCGCGAGTAGCGCTCGCACCAGCACCTGGATCCCGGCGACGTGGTGGGCGGGCATCGCCAGCAGCCAGTGCCCCGGACCGCCGAGGCGCCGGTGGGTGGCCTCGGCCGAGGCGCGCAGCGCGGCGGCGGGCAGCAGCACGCCCTTGGGCGTCCCCGTCGAGCCGGAGGTGGCGATGACCAGGGCGGTCGGGTTCGCCGGATCGTCCTCGCCGGGCCGCAGCGGGACGTCCGCGCCCATCGCTTCGACGATCGAGGCGTCGCCGTCCGGGGCGACCGGGAGCAGCGCCGGGCCGTCGCCGTCGAGCGCGCGGCGCAGCGCGGGCAGCACCGTCGCCGCCTGGGGGCCCGCCGGGACGGGCAGCGGCCGGAGTTCGCGGGCTGGCATGCCCGCCATCTTGCGCCCACCGCCGAAGGGGCCGATGCGGCGGTGGGCGGTGACCGTGCCCTCGATCACCGGCCTTCGATCACCAGTTCGGATGACATCGCTCAACTGTTCGATGGGGCCGGTCGATGGTCATGTCAGAGCGACCTGCGAGCGAAGGCGGTGCGGACGATGAACTCCTGCGGCTACCCGATCACCGGGCGGACCACGGGCCCGGGGACGGCCCTGCCGGGCGCGTCCCGGCAGGCCCCGCCCGTCCGGAACCGGTCAGTAGTACCAGGGGAACGGCGTCCAGTCGGGCTCCCGGCGCTGGAGGAACGCGTCCCGGCCCTCGACCGCCTCGTCGGTCATGTAGGCCAGCCGCGTCGTCTCCCCGGCGAACAGCTGCTGTCCGACCAGGCCGTCGTCGATCGCGTTGAACGAGTACTTCAGCATGCGCTGCGCCGTCGGCGACTTGCCGTTGATCTCCCGTGCCCACTGCAGGGCGGTCGCCTCCAGTTCGGCGTGCGGCACGACCTCGTTGACCATCCCCATCCGGTGCGCCTGCTCGGCGTCGTAGGGGCGGCCGAGGGCGAAGATCTCGCGGGCGAACTTCTGCCCGACCTGCCGGGCCAGGTACGCGCTGCCGAAACCGCCGTCGAAGCTCCCGACGTCGGCATCGGTCTGCTTGAAGCGGGCGTGCTCGGCGCTGGCGAGGGTGAGATCGCACACGACGTGCAGGCTGTGCCCGCCCCCCGCGGCCCAGCCGGGGACCACCGCGATGACCAGCTTCGGCATGAACCGGATCAGCCGCTGCACCTCCAGGATGTGCAGCCGCCCGGCCCGCGCCGGATCGACGGTGTCTGCGGTCTCGCCCGCGGCGTACTGGTAGCCGGACCGGCCGCGGATGCGCTGATCACCGCCGGAGCAGAACGCCCAGCCCGCGTCCTTGGGAGACGGCCCGTTCCCGGTCAGCAGCACGCACCCGACGTCGCTGCACATCCGCGCGTGGTCGAGCGCGCGGAACAGCTCGTCCACGGTGTGCGGCCGGAAGGCGTTGCGGACCTCGGGCCGGTCGAACGCGATGCGCACGGTGCCGCGGCCGGGACCGTCCTCGACGCAGCGGTGATAGGTGATGTCGGTGAAGTCGAACCCGCTGACGGGTTCCCACACGGCCGGGTCGAACAGCTCAGAGACACGCGAGTTCAGCACGCCTGGGACAATAGGTCCCGTCTCGGCGTGCTGAACACCAGGAGGGCGCCGTCCAGTGTGAGCGGCGGCACGTCGTTCGGCCGGGATGACACCGGGTCGAAGCGGCCCGGCGGCCCCGGCGACACTGGGAGCGGTCAGGCAGCGTGCGAGGGAGTCCGGGGTGATGGGTTGAATCCGTCCACGGCACAGGCCGAGGTCATCGTCGATGAGCTGATCCGCAATCGGGTTCGGCATGTGGTGCTCTCTCCGGGTTCGCGCAACGCGCCGCTCTCGTTCGCCCTGCACCGGGCGTCGCAGGCGGGCCGGGTCCGGCTGCACGTCCGCATCGACGAGCGCAGCGCCGGGTTCCTGGCCTTGGGGCTGGCGGCGCGCAGCGGATGGCCGGTGGTGGTCGCGGGCACGTCGGGCACCGCCGCGGCGAACCTGCACCCCGCGGTCAGCGAAGCGACGCAGGCGGGGATTCCGCTGATCGTGCTCACCGCGGACCGCCCACCGGAACTGCGCGCGGCCGGGGCCAACCAGACGATCGACCAGCACCGCATGTTCGGGCCGCAGGTCCGGTTGTTCGACGAGCTGGGCGTCGCCGAGAACCGCCCCGGGCAGCAGGCCTACTGGCGCAGCCAGGTGTGCCGCGCCCGGCAGGCGGCGCTGGGCACGGCGCGATCCGGCCCGGTGCACCTGAACCTGCCGTTCCGGGAGCCGCTGGTGCCGACCGGGGACCTCGAGTGGTGCGAGCCCTTGGACGGTCGCGCCGACGGCGGGCCGTGGACCGAGGTCGCCGTCGACGGCCTCGGTCTCAGCAGCCTTCGCGGGCCGACGGCGCGGCGCGGGCTGGTGCTCGCCGCGGACGGGAGCGCCGACGCCGCCGGAGCCTGGGGCGAACGGCACGGCTGGCCGGTGCTGTCGGAGACCGGCGGCGTCGGGCTCCCCGGCGGCGCGGCGATCAGCACCGGGATGTGGCTGCTGAACCAGCCCGAGTTCGTCCGCGAGCACCGACCCGAACAGGTGCTGTGCGTGGGCAGGCCGACGGTGTTCCGCCAGGTCCAGTCGCTGCTCACCGACGCTGGCGTGGAGGTGCTGCTGGCGCACGGCGGCGACGCGGACTGGCCGTCGCCCGGCCACGGGGTGCGGGAGGTCGCGCACACCTTCGAGGCCGGGCCGACCCGCCCGGCCGACCCGGAGTGGCTCACCGCCTGGCAGCAGGCGGATCAGAAGGTCGCCGCCGCACTGCACGCCGCGCTCGACCTGGAGCGCTGGCCGAACGGGCCGGTGCTCGCCAGGGACCTGGTCGACGAGCTGCCCGTTCGCTCGCTGCTGGTGCTGGGGTCGTCGAACCCGAGCCGGGACGTGGCGCTGGCGGCACGGCACCGACCGGACGTCGCGGTGCACCGCAACCGCGGCGTGGCCGGGATCGACGGGACGGTCTCGACGGCGATCGGCGCCGCGCTGGCGCACGACGGGCCGACGTACGCGCTGCTCGGCGACCTCACGTTCCTGCACGACGGGAACGGATTGCTGCTCGGGCCGCAGGAGCAGCGACCGGACCTGACGATCGTGGTGCTCAACGACGACGGCGGCGGCATCTTCTCGCTGCTGGAGCAGGGCGGGCCCGAACATCGAGGCTCGTTCGAGCGGGTCTTCGGCACCCCGCACGGCACCGACCTCGCCCAGCTGTGCGCGGCGCACGGCGTGGAGCACGTGCGGGTGCGGCAGCGCTCGGACTTCCCGGCCGCCCTGCACGGGCCACCGGGTCTGCGCGTAGTGGAGATCCAGGCCGACAGGTCCCGGACCCGCAGCCTCCACGCCCGCCTCCAGGCCGCGGTCAGCTCCGTACTGACGGGGTGACGTCCTCGTACGGCTTCGGTGGCCGGATGGCGGAACCTCAGCTGCTGCTCGCTTCGGGAACGACCTCACGAGTGGCTCCGCCGCACGAGGAATCGCTGTCCTCGTGAGCGGTGCCGGGTGTTGTGGTGGTCGCGGCTCAGCCGCGTCGCCGCTGACACGTCACTGATCGAAGGCTCGTAGGGCGTCTGGAGCCACCGGGCTCGGTGGCCGAGGTCCTCGCGCATCGCGTTCTCCCACATCGTGGGCGGCGGTGGGTGCGTCGTGAGCTCGTGCGCCGGTGTCGTCCGAGGGGTGTCGAGGCGGTGCGCGCTCGCGTGCTCCGGCGCGGGGGCGTGGCCTCTGAACTGGAGGAAGGCACTTCCCGGGAGGGCGGATTCGTTCCTTTCCGGTGGCTCGTTGCGGGGGTTTTCGGGTGAGCGTTGCCGAAGTTGGTCCGGGTCTGGCAAAAACCTCCACTTCCGGGCTCTCGCGCAGCCCAGATCATCTTCGTACGCTGCAGGAAAAGACCTGATCTTCGGGAGGTGCCCTGGTGTTCAAGCGAACCGGTCTTCGGGTGACGGCCGCCGCGTGCTGCGCCGCGGCGTTCCTGGCGACTCCCGCCTCCGCGGGGACCGGCGGCCCCGGTGCTCCGGGCGCGGGTGACCCCTACTTCCCCGAGTACGGCAACGGCGGCTACGACGTGTCGCACTACGACGTGCGGCTGCGCTACGAACCGCGGGACGACCGGCTCGCCGGCACCACGACGATCGTGGCGAAGCCGACCCAGAACCTCACCGCGTTCAACCTCGACTTCGCGCTGCCGGTGAAGTCGATCCGGGTCAACGGCAGTCCGTCGACCTTCCAGCAGCAGGGCACCGAACTCACCGTCACGCCGCCCGCCGAACTGCCCGCGGGTGCCGAGGCCACGTTCGTCGTCGACTACGACGGCGTGCCCTCCAGCGTCGAGGTCGGCGGGATCAGCCCGTGGACCCGCACCTCGGACGGCGCGCTGGCCATCGGCCAACCGGAGATCTCCGCGTGGTGGTTCCCCGGCAACGACCATCCCAGGGACAAGGCCACCTTCGACATCGCCGTCGACGTGCCCGACGGCACCGAGGTGCTGTCCAACGGCGTGAACACCGACACCTCCGCGCTGGCCGGTCGCACCACGTGGAAGTGGCGCACCACCAAGCCGACCGCCACCTACCTGGCGTTCCTGGGCATCGGCCAGTACGCGATCAACACGAAGACCGGAGCCTTCGAGCAGCCCTTCGTCACCGCCTACGCCGACGGCCTCGGCGAGGTCGAGGGCGCGGCCAAGGCCAGCGTCGAGCGGACCCCGGAGGTGCTGGACTTCCTCGCAGGTCTGTTCGGCGAGTACCCGTTCGAGGCGCAGGGCGGTGTGGTCCCGGCGGAAGGCCTGAACTTCGCGCTGGAGAACCAGACCCGGCCCACCTACAGCCCGAAGTTCTTCCAGGACGGGGCCAACACCTCCGTCGTCGTGCACGAGAACGCCCACCAGTGGTTCGGCGACTCGGTGTCGGTGGACACCTGGCGCGACATCTGGCTCAACGAGGGCTTCGCCAGCTACGCGGAATGGCTGTGGTCGGAGCAGCAGGGCACCGGAACGGCGCAGGAGCTGTTCGACCACTACTACTCGACCGCACCGGAAAACTCGTTCTGGCAGGTCGCCCCCGGTGAGCCGGGACCGGACAACATCTTCAGCGATGCCGTCTACGACCGCGGCGCGCTGACCCTGCACGCCCTGCGCAACGTCATCGGCGAACAAGCGCTGCTCGACGTGGTGCGAACCTGGGTCGAGGACAAGCGGTACTCCACCGGCACCGTGGAGGACTTCATCACGCTCACCGAGCAGCGTTCCGGCGAGCAGCTCGACGAGTTCTTCCAGGTGTGGCTGTTCACGCCCGGCAAGCCCGCCGCGACCCCGGAGAACGGGATTCCGGCATCTGCCACCCGGGCCGGGGTGATCGCTCCGGAAGCGGTGGCCGAGATCGACGCCACCCACCGGCACGTGCACGACCACCACTGATCGGCAGTCCGGATGCCGGGGCGGCCCACCCGTCCCGGCAGCCGGACGCGTGCCTCAGCCGAGGCCGTCGAGCGCTTCGCGGACCGGCAACATCTTCGCCGCCGCCTCCGCGACCTCCAGGTCCGGATCGGAGCCGGCGACGATGCCGCCCCCGGCGAACAACCGGGCCCGCCCGCCCGCACCGCCGGGGGAACCGCCGTCCTCGATCTGCGCGCAGCGCAACGCGATCCCCAGCTCCCCGTTGCCCGCGTCGTCCACCCAGCCGACCGGGCCGCTGTAACGCCCGCGGTCCATGCCTTCCAGCCGTCCGATCAGCGAGACCGCCGCAGGGGTCGGCGTCCCGCCGACCGCGGCGCTCGGGTGCACCGCGGCAGCGAGCCGCAGCAACGCCGCCACGCCGTTGCTCGCCGCGTGCTCGTGCAGCTCACCGGTGATGTGCGACGCCAGGTGCAGCACGTTGCGCAGCCGCAGCACCTCCGGGCGCTCGGGCACCGCCAGCTCCCCGCAGAACGGCCGGAGCTCGGCGGCCAGCGACTCGGTGGCGAAGGCGTGTTCCGACAGGTCCTTCGCCGACCCGAGCAGCGTCGAGGCGAGTTCTTCGGCGCTGACACCGGGTGTCGGCCACGTCGTGCCGGCCAGCACCCGCGACCGGATGCGCCGCCCGGTCCGCTCCAGCAGCAGCTCCGGAGTCGCCCCCACCAGCCCGTCCACCGCGAAGCTCCAGCAACCGGGATAGCGCGCCGCGAGGTTGCCCAGCAGGTAGCGGGCGTCCAGCGGTTCGGCCGTGGTCGCCAGCAGGTCGTGCGCCAGCACCACCTTCCGCACCGCCTCGCCGCCCGAGCCGGCCGCGCGACCGGAATCCTCCGATCCCAGGAGCCGCACCGCCTCGGCCACCGACCGCCGGTACCGCTCGGCGGACACGGCGCCCGCGCCGTAGCGGACCGCGCCGGGATCGTCCACCGGCAGCCGCGCAGCCGTCGACGGCTCCCCGACGGTCGTGATCCAGCGGACGCCGTCGCGGGAGCCCACCACGACCTCCGGGACGACGACCACGGAATCGCCCGGCCGGTCGGCGAACGCGAAGCTGGTGAACGCCACCGGGCCGGTTCCCGGCAACCGCACCTCGTCGTGCACCTCCACGCGCTCGCACCAGGCGTGCCACCAGGTGTCGGCCGCCGCGAACCGCCCCGGCCCCGAGGTGTCCAGCCGCGCCGCGCAACCCCAGCCGACCAGCCCCTCCCCGCCGCGGACCCAGCTCAGCGGAGACCGGTCGGGCAGCAGCTCCAGCAGCGCCGCGGTGCGCCGCGGGTCGTCTTCGGGGATCGCGATGGTGCGGACGGTCAGCGGACTCGGGGATGTCGCCACGCGTAGAGCCTAGGTGCGGCTGCCCGTGGAGGTCATGACCCGGCTCCTACAATCGGCGATCGTGGCGAGCGACGAGGTGCCCCCGGAGGCGACCGAAACGGACGACGGCGGGCCCCGGTGGCCCGCGCGGCGCGTCCGCCGAGCCTGCGCCCGCGGTGTCCTGGTCCTGGGCGTGCTGCTGACCGTGCTCGGCCTGTCGGTGGTCGCGGCCTGCGCCATCGACGACCGCACCATCGCGGAGTCCCGCGGCGACGGGGTGGCCGAAGTGCTGGACACCTCGCTGACCCGCACCGTCATCCGGTTCAGCACCCCCGAAGGCCGGGTGTACATCCCGCAGGACGGCGTGCTCTACCCCGGTGGCCTGCAACAAGGCCAGTTCGTGCGCGTCGAGTACGACACGCGCAACCCCGACCTGGTCCGCGTCGCGGGCCGCGGCATGGTGCTGTCCCTGCTGCCGGTGGCCGGGTGGCTCGCCGGGCTCTGGGTCGTCGTCGGCGGAGCGCACTGGCTGCTGCGCCGCCCCGCACCCGGCGAACGCTGAACAACCGGGAATTCCGTCCCTTCCGCGCCGCCCGGCACGGCGGCCACAGTGTGCCCAGGTGACCCCGCGGTAGCGGGTGAACCGGTGGGGCCGACGGCCGCACCAGCGAGTGTCAAGTGGTCTCGCGACCAGCGGTCCAGCCCGCACCACCGGGTGCGGCCCCCGCGAGGTGGGTGAGCGCGTCATGGACACGATGAACTTCGGAACGGGTGACCGGTCCGGCCGGGGCGCCTCCGCCGGAAACCCGGACAGGTGGCCGGCATCGGACGGTGCGGCGGCGGCCGACCCCGGCGGGCAGGACACGCCCACGCCGGAGACGAGGCGGCCCGAGTGGGTCCTGGGCGTCCCGGCCGCCCCGGCGGAGAGCCGGGCCGTGCCGGACGGGGCGGCCCCGGCGGACCTCGCGCGGTACTGCCTGATGCTGGGCGACGACGCGCTGCTGCTGGCGCACCGCCTGTCCGCGTGGGGCGTGCGCGGCCCCGACTTGGAAGAGGGCGCCGCACTGGCGGCGATCACCGTCGACCTGCTCGACCAGGCCCGGCCGCTGCTGGCCCGCGCCGCCGAACTCGAAGGCGCGGGCCGGGACGCCGACCTGCTCGCCTACCACCGCGACAGCAGCCGGTTCCGCAACGTCCGGCTCGCCGAGATCGACTGCGGTCCGGGCCCCGGCGGCGACTTCGCCATGACCGTCGCCCGGTTGCTGCTGTTCGCCTCGTGGCGCCACGCCGTGTTCGAGCGGCTCGCCGGCACCCGCGACCCGGTGCTCTCGGCCATCGCCATGCGGACCTGGCGGGTGCTGCTGCGCCACCGCGAGCACGCCGCGCAGTGGGTGATCAGGCTCGGCGACGGCGGGCCCGAGGCGCGCACCCGGATGCTCGACGCGCTGCACCGGCTGTGGCCGCTGACCGGTGAGCTGTTCGCGGTGCACCCGGTGGAGCTCAGGCTGGCCGCGGCGAACTGCGCGGTGGCCCCGGACGTGGTGCGCGCCGACGTGGCCGCGGTGCTGGACGAAACGCTGTCGGTGGCCCGGCTCGACCTGCCCGACCTCGCCGAAGTGCGCTGGACGGGCGCCGGCGGGCGCTACGGCGTGCACACCGAGTCGATGCCGTTCGTGCTCGCCGACATGCAGCACCTGGTGCGGGCCGATCCGCTCGAACCGTGATGATTCCGTTTCCGCGAATGAGTACTTTCCCGCACGATCCGCCGCGGCGGTGCGGGCAAAGTGGGTGCGATGCCGGGAAAAACCCGGTGGGTCCGCCGCAGGACCGTCTTGGGGGCGAAGGTGGTACGCGGAAACCGAACGGAAGGCGCAACTGGAGATGGACGGTTTCTGGTTGGCAGTGCTAGTGGGAACGTTCGCGGGTGGCATGGGCGCGGCGGGCACGCTGCTGGCCTGCCGACTGCTGCGGAAGCGGTCGGTGCCCCCTGAACCGGTCGTGCCGCCCCGACCGACCGCGGAGCCCCTCGGGGATCACGGCCTCGGCGAACCGGACCGGGCCGACACCTTGCTCCGCGACCTGCACCGGTGCGAGCAGGCGGTGGCGCGGGCCAGGTGCGCCGTCGAATCGGTGTCGTCGGCGCGAGCGCGCGAAGCCCTGCTGATGGTGGTCCGCCGGATGGACGCCGAGCTCCCCAACGTGCAGGCCCTCGTGGAAGTGGGACGGGGCCTCGGCGCCGGTGCCCGCCCGCGGGGCCTGCCGGACGCGGACCGCGGCGACGAAGTGCTCCGGAGGCTGCGCGGCCAGCTCTGCGACGTCGCCGCGCGCTTCGGCATGATCACCGATCACGTGCTGGACATCGTCGTCGACCTCGTCGCCGCGCCTGACCTGCACCGGATGCGCCACGAGGTCGCCGTGCTGCGCGACCAGTTCCCGCTGCTGCGGCCCATGTCGGCGGTGTTCGGCCCCGGTGAGCGCGCGACCGGAGGCGCTCCGTTCGACCTGCCGTCCTCCACACCTGCGATGTCCGCTCCCTGACCTCCGCGCGAACGAGACCGGGGCTCAGAGCGAGGCCTGCTGCCACCACTCCAGCACGTCACCGGCGACGGCCGGACCCGCCACCAGCAGGCCGCCCCTCGGCAGCGTCGCCGGTTCCCCGCGCCGGTCGAGCACCGCGGCACCCGATTCGACGGCCAGCGCCAGCGCGCCCGCCACGTCCCACTCCTCGTAGGAGTCCAGCACCGCCGCCGTCGCATGCCCCAGCGCGACCTGCGCGATCGCCAACGCCGGAGAGCCCAGCAGGCGCACGCCCACCTGGGCCTTCGTCGCGTTGCTGATGAACCGGTCCATCCCCGGCCACGTCCCGCCGCGGGTGAGCTCCGTGCACACGATGCCCGCGCGCGTCTCCTGCTGATCGGCGAGCCGCACCGGGGTGCCGTTGGCCCGCATGCCCCGGCCGCGCGCCGCCGCGTAGATCTGCGACCGGTACGGGTCGGCCACCACGCCCACCACCGGGCCGTGCTCGTCCAGCATCGCGAGGCTGTAGGCGCACCACGGCATCCCGGCCACGTAGTTCGCGGTCCCGTCCACCGGGTCCACCGACCAGCGGTACCGGGCCGAACCCGACCGGGCCGTGAGCTGGTCGGCGACCGACGTGGACCACTCCGGGCCCGAGTCGAACTCCTCGCCGAACACCGGCACGCCGGGGAACTCGTCACCCAGCACGCGCCGCGTGTGCCGCTCCAGCGTGCGCCCCGTGTCCGTGACCCAGTCGAACGGAGACTCCGACGCCGCGGGCCTCGCCCCCCGGCCCGCCGTAGCGGTGATCACGTCGGCGGCGTCGTTCGCGAGCCGCCCCGCCACTTCCAGCGCACGGGAGATCAGCCCGGGCTCGATGCCGTGAGAAGGCTGCGAAGGCAAGACCGTCATGCCGCTCCAGTGTCGTGACCCCCGGTGTATGCGAAGCCACACCGAGGTGGACGCGGAAAGAGGACCTGCCGACCTTTGCCCTCGGATCCCCGCACCGCGAGCCGGGCCGGGCAGGGCAGTTGGCCGGTAATTGCGTTCGTGTTCTGAGGGGTGTCACGTGGGGGACGTCTGGGCGCCGAGGTGGGGCGGGACCGTGTCATCGTGCGGATCGCCATCGTGTCGGAAAGTTTCCTTCCGCAGGTCAACGGGGTCACCAACTCCGTGCTGCGAGTGGTTGAGCATGTGCGTCGCCGGGGTGATGAGGCTCTGGTGATCGCTCCGGGGGCCGGGCCGGAGGAGTACGAAGGCATTCCGGTGATCCGGTTGCCCGCGGTGGACATCCCTGTGGTGTCGTCGTTGCCGATCGGGTTCCCGACCCGGCGGTTGCTGCAGGGGTTGCAGGACTTCGGGCCGGACGTGGTGCACCTGGCTTCGCCGTTCGTGGTGGGTGCTCGGGGGCTCGCGGCGGCGCGGAAGCTGGGCGTGCCGACCGTCGCCGTCTACCAGACCGATGTCGCCGGGTTCGCCGAGTCGTACGGGCTGGGGCTGACGGCGCGCGCCGCGTGGCGCTGGACGCGGCGGCTGCACTGCGGCGCCGACCGCACGCTCGCGCCGTCGACCTGGGCCGCGGAGGCGTTGCGGCAGCACGGCGTGCCTCGGGTGCACCGGTGGGGTCGTGGCGTGGACACCACCCGGTTCCACCCGGCGAAGCGCGACGAGTCGTTGCGCGCGGAACTCGCTCCCGGCGGGGAGCTGCTGGTCGGCTACGTCGGCAGGCTCGCCCCGGAGAAGCACATCGAGCGGCTCGCCGCGCTCAACGAGGTGCCGGGGGTGCGGGTCGTGATCGTCGGCGACGGGCCGCAGCGGGAGGCGCTCGCCGCGGAGCTGCCCGGCGCCGCCTTCCTGGGCCTGCGCACCGGCGATGAGCTGGCGCGGATCTACGCGAGCCTCGACGTGTTCGTGCACACCGGCCCGTACGAGACGTTCTGCCAATCCGTGCAGGAGGCGATGGCCGCCGGGATCCCCGCGATCGCGCCGGACGCGGGCGGCCCTCGGGACCTCGTGCTGCCGGGGCGAACCGGCTACCTGCTGCCGCCGCACGACGAGGACGCGCACGCCGAGCGGCTGCGCGCGGCCATCGGCGCGTTGCGTGATCCGGCGTTGCGGGCCCGCTTCGGCGCCGCCGCGCGGGAGTCCGTCGCGCAGCGCACCTGGCCCGCGGTGTGCGAGCAGCTGATCGGCCACTACGGGGAGGTCATCGGGCGGCCCCGGGCCGACCGGTTGGCCGCGTGAGCGTGCGCTGCACGTAGGCTGCACGGGTGTCTCGTGCCGGTTTGGACAAGGATCCGCAAGCGGTCGCCGCGATGTTCGACGGCGTCGCGAAGCGCTACGACCTGACGAACACGGTGATGTCGTTCGGCCAGGACCGGCGGTGGCGGCAGATCACCCGGCAGGCGCTCGACCCGAAGCCGGCCGAGCGGGTCTTGGACCTCGCCGCGGGAAGCGGCGTGTCGACCGCCGAGCTCGCGCGCTCGGGCGCGTGGTGCGTGGCCGCCGACTTCTCGCTCGGCATGTTGTCGGTGGGGCGTGATCGCGGGCTGCCGATGGTGGCCGCCGACGCGCTGCACCTGCCGTTCGCGGACGCCTCGTTCGACGCGGCGACGATCTCGTTCGGCCTGCGCAACGTGGTGGACACCGTCGCGGGACTGCGGGAGATGGCGCGCGTCGTGCGCCCCGGCGGCCGGCTCGTGGTGTGCGAGTTCTCCACGCCGACCTGGGAACCGTTCCGCACGGTCTACATGAACTACGTGATGCGGGCGCTGCCGTCCATCGCGCGCGCCGTGTCCTCCAACCCCGACGCGTACGTCTACCTGGCCGAGTCCATCCGGGCCTGGCCGGACCAGCGGGCGCTGTCGGCGAAGATCGCCGAGGCGGGCTGGTCGAAGGTCGCCTGGCGCGACCTGATGGGCGGCGCCGTCGCGGTGCACCGGGCGTTCAAGCCCGAGTGATCCCCGCCCGCTGACCGGCCCCGCGCCAGCAGCGGCGAATCCGCTGAGCGGGCGAACCTCCGAGCCGGGAACCGCGGAGTTGCTCTCACCGTTCCGGGCGGCCCGGAACTCGTGATCAGCGTCCTGCCAGCGGCAAAGCCCGAGAGGGCGGGCGAAGCGACGCCTGGCCCGGCGACCGAAGGCCGTCCAGCCGAGCGGCGCGGTCCGAGAAGGGCAAGCGGAGCGACGCCTGGCCCGCGGCTAAGCCGTGCCTGCACAGCGCGGAGCGCTTCAGCCCACGGCGCAAAGCCGCCCACGCTGAGGGTTCCGCTCCCCCGGACACCCAAGGCGGACGAGCCGTGGAAGCCCTCACAGCACGAGGGCGAGCAGCCGGTGGCCGAGGGTCTTGCCGTGGGTGTCCAGCGCGAGCGAGGTCGTCACGCCGCCGTCCAAGGCCTGGTGGCAGACGAACTGCAGCGCGCACAGCAGCGGCAGCTCGTAGCGCAGGACCTCGCCGCGCACCCGCCCCGCCAGGTGGGCCCGGACCCGGTCCGCGGTGACTTCGCGGCGCAGCAGCTCGTAGTCGGCGTCGTCGTGCGCGAACAGCGACAGCGTCGAGATGTCGCCCTTGTCCCCGGCGCGGCAGTGCGCGATCTCATGCAGCAGCATCATCGGCCTCCAGCAGCGTCACCCGCGGGCGCACCGGCTCCCGGGGGATCGAGGTGGACACGATCCCGATCACGTCCTGCACCGAGGTGCGCACCCCGCCGCCTCCGGCGGGGCCGTTCGTGTACAGCGATTCGACCTCGTGGCACACCAGGTCGGCTCGGGCGGCGTCCGGAGCGAGCGCGGCCACCCGCAGCCTGCACTCCGCCTCGGCGGAGGGGGAATCGCCGAGCTGGCCCAGCACTTCCGCGCGCACCCGCAGCCCGGTGCCACCGAGCCGTTCGGTGACGACGTCGGCGGCGAGCCGGGCGCGGCGGGCCGCGTTCGGTCCGGCGTAGCCGATCTCGGCTTCCGCCCGGTGCCCGGCGCGGTAGCCGACGCTCACCTTGAGCTCGTCCGGCCGGATCCGGCCGCGGGCGCCCGCGACCCGCACCCGGTCGGGCCCGGTCTCGGTGGCGGTGACCGCGCGGAAGTCCAGCACCACGTCCGGAGTGCGGTAGCCGGTGGGGTCGGTGACCTCGTAGAGCAGCTGTTCCCGCACGGTCGCGCGGTTCACCACGCCGCCGGTGCCGTCGAGCTTGCCGAGCACCGCCGCGCCGTCGCCCGCGACGTCGGCGAACGGGAACCCCAGGTCGGCGAGTCCGGGCACGTCCTTGACGCCAGGATCGGCGAAGTAGCCGCCGGTGACCTGCCCGGCGCACTCCAGCAGGTGCCCGACGAGCGTGCCCGCCGCGGCCCGATCAGGGTCGGCGAGGTCCCAGCCGAGGCGGTGCGCGAGCGGGGCCAGGAACAGCGACGGGTCGGCGACCCTGCCGGTGAGCACGACCGAAGCGCCGGTCGCCAGCGCGGGCAGCAGCGCGTCGGCGCCCAGGTAGGCGTTGGCGGACACCACCTCGCCGTGCTCGCCCAGCGCGATGCCGTCCTCCCACGCGGGCGCCGCGAGGTCCAGCTCGGCCAGCACGTCGTCCCCGGTGACCACCGCCACCCGGCCGGGCAGCCGGTGCTCGCGCAACAGCGCGCGGGTGACCTCCCCGGCCGCGAGCGGGTTCGCCGCGCCCATGTTCGTCAGCACCCGCACGCCCCGGCGCGCCGCCACCGGCAGCAGCCGCTCGAACCGGGCGCGCAGCCGCGGGTCGTAGCCCAGGTCCGGGTCGGCGAGCCTGCGCCGCTGGCCGAGCGCGATGGTGCGTTCCGCCAGGCATTCCAGCACCAGGTCGTCGAGCCCGGCGTGCTCGGCCAGCGCCACCGCGGGCTCGATCCGGTCGCCCGCGAACCCGGCGCCGCTGCCGATCCGCGTCGTCGCGGCGTTCACAGCGCACCCGTCAGGACCGCGACGACGGTCATCACCAGCGTCGTGCCGAACGCCCACTTGAACAGGAACCGCTGGTGCTCCCCGAGGTCGACCTCGGTCAGGCCGAGCAGCACGAACGTGGCCGCCGTCAGCGGGCTCAGCGGGAAGCCGGTGGTCATCTGCCCCAGTACCGCGGCCCGCCCGGCGGCCAGCGGGTCGCCGCCGAGCGCCGCGGTGGTCTCGGCCAGCACCGGCACCACGCCGAAGTAGTAGGCGTCGGGGGTGAACACCAGGCTCAGCGGCATCCCCAGCACCGCCGTGATCACCGGGAGCACGCCGCCCGCTCCGTCGGGCACCACGGAGACCAGGCTCTCCGCCATCGCCCGGATCATGCCGGTGCCGGTGAGGATGCCGGTGAACACGCCCGCCGCGAAGATCATCGTGGTAACGAGCACGACGTTGTGGCCGTGCTTGGTGAACAGCTCCTGCTGCCCGCTCCAGGACCGCCGGTTGATCAGCAGCGCCAGCAGGAACGCCAGCACGAACAGCACTTCCAGTTCCGCGAGCTGCGCCAGCAGCGCCGCGACCAGCACGAGCGTGAGCACCAGGTTGAGCCGGAACCGGATGCGGGCCGGGCGGTCCAGGACGGGCCGCTCGATCTCCAGCACCTCCCCGACGCCGAGGCGCCTGCGCTCCCTGCGGCCGAGGATCACCGCCACGACCAGCACCCAGACGATCCCGCCGAGCATGGCGGGCAGGATCGGCAGGAACACCTCGGAGCTGCCGGCGCCGAGGACGGCCATGGTGCGGGCGGCGGGCCCGCCCCACGGGGTCATGTTCATGACGCCGGCGCCGAGCCCGATCACGCCCGCCAGCAGGATCCGGCTCATGCCCAGCCGCTTGTAGATCGGCAGCATCGCGGTGCAGGTGATCAGGAAGGTGGAGGACCCGTCGCCGTCGAGGCCGACCAGCAGCGTCAGCACCGCGGTGCCCACGGTGATCTTGAGCGGGTCGCCCTTCGCCCAGCGCAGGATCCGCGCCACCAGCGGGTCGAACAGCCCGCTGTCGGACATCAGGCTGAAGTACAGCACCGCGAAGGTGATCATGATGGCGACCGGCGTGACGGTGCTCAGCCCGTCGGCGACCAGCTCGCCCAGCCGCGGCGCGGCACCGGTGAGCAGGGCCGCCACCAGCGGCACCAGGGTCAGCGCGAGCAGCACCGACACCCGGCGGGACAGCACCAGGGCCAGGAACGTCCCGATGGTGAGGAAACCAGTCGCGGCGAGCATCGTTGCGGCACCTCCGGCGTTGAGCTGGAAGTACTGTGTCCGCTCGGCATATGCCGGTCAAGCATCGGATGTTGATAGATTCATGTGCTGTGCGGATGGATCTGACGTTGCAGCAGCTCCGGTCGATCCTCGCGGTGCACGAGGAAGGCGGGTTCACCGCCGCCGCCGAGCGGTTGCACCTCGCGCAGTCCTCGCTGAGCCGGACCGTGCTCGACGTGGAGCGCAAGCTCGGCATCACCCTGTTCGAGCGCACCACCCGGCGGCTGACGACCACCCCGGAAGGCGTCGAGTTCTGCGCCATCGCCCGCCGCGTCACCGACTCCTTCGACGCCGGGATGCGGCACTTCGACGGATTCCTGACCGGGTCCAGCGGCCGGGTGCGGGTGGCGACGCTGCCCTCCCTCGCGGCGATCCTGCTGCCGCCGGTGATCTCCGCGCATCGCGCCGCGCACCCCGGTATCGGGATGTCGATCGAGGACGCCCTGTCCGGCGAGGTGCTGCGCAGGGTGCGCAGCGGGGACGTCGACCTCGCCGTGACCGTGCTGCTCGACGACGCTGGCGACGACCTCGAAGCGCACCCGCTGGCCACCGACCGGTTCTGCTGCGTGTTCCCACCGGCGCACCGCTTCGCCGACCGCGACTCGCTGCGCTGGGACGACCTCGACGGCGAGCCCTACATCGCCTTCGACGCCGCCAGCAGCATCCGCGCGCACACCGACCGCGCGACCGCCGCCGCGCGAGTGCACCCGGAGCTCGTGGTGGCGGTGCGCAACATCGCCGCCGTGGCCGGGCTCGTCGCGGCGGGCCTGGGCGTCTCGGTCGTCCCCGGCTTGGTGCTGCCGCTGGTGGGCTTCGCGGGCCTGGAGCACCGGCCGCTGCGCGAGCCGGAGGTGCACCGGCGGATCGCCGTGGTCCGCGACCCGGCCCGGCCGCTGACCGCGGCGGCGGCCGACTTCCGCGCGGCGCTGCTCGCCGCGCACCGCACCCCGCTGCCCGCGGAAGCCTCCTGGCACGCGCGGGCGGAGTGACGGTCCCGGCGGCCCGTGGTGGCCGCCGCGGGCTCGACGATCTGGCGGAGATACGCCTCACCTGCGAGGACGGTCACCCGGGCGGCCCATCTTTCGGGGTCGATCGAGTGCCTCCACCGGCCTAGACTCGGCAGAGATAGTGAACTCGTTCACAAGCGGGTTCACCGAGTCACGGCGGAGCCGGGCCGGTGCGAGCGCCGGTGCGGGTACCAGGTGCGTCCGCGTGCCTCCGCCGTGGCGGTCACCGCACCTGCACGGCAATCAAGGAGTGTCATGACCAGCGCGACCCCCCGACGCCGACCGAACGACGACGCCGACGTGATCGTCGTCGGTGCCGGGCCGGCCGGCTCGACCGCGGCGACGTACCTGGCCCGCGCGGGCCTCGACGTGCTGCTGCTGGAGAAGAGCGTCTTCCCGCGGGAGAAGGTGTGCGGCGACGGCATCACGCCGCGCGGCGTCAAGCAGCTCATCGACCTCGGAGTGGACACCCGCGAGGACGCCGGCTGGCTGCACAACCGCGGCCTCCGCGTCGTCGGTGGCGGCGTGACGATCGAACTGGACTGGCCCGAGCTCGCGGACTTCCCGCCGTACGGCGTGGTCCGGCCGCGCAACGACTTCGACGACCTGCTGGCCCGCAACGCCGAACGAGCGGGCGCCCGGATGGTCCAGCAGACGACGGTGACCGGCGCCGTCAAGAATGAGCGGACCGGCCGAATCGACGGCGTCACCGCGAAGACCGGACCGGACAAGCAGCCCGTCACCTACCGGGCTCCGCTGGTGCTCGGTTGCGACGGGGTGTCGGCCCGGCTGGCGCTGTCGATGGGCATCGACAAGCGCGAGGACCGCCCGATGGGCGTGGCGGTGCGCCGCTACTACGACAGCCCGCGGACCAAGGACGACTTCCTGGAGTCGCACCTGGAGCTGTGGGACCGGTCCACGCCGTCGGAGCCGAAGCTGCTGCCCGGCTACGGCTGGATCTTCGGCATGGGCGACGGAACGGTGAACGTGGGCCTGGGCATCCTGTCGACGTCCAGCGCCTACGGCAAGACCGATTACCGCCAGCTGCTGCGCTCCTGGCTCGACGGAACCCCGGAGGAGTGGGGATTCCGCGAGGAGAACGCGACCGGCAAGATCGGCGGCGCGGCGCTGCCGATGGGCTTCAACCGCAAGCCGCACTACCAGGACGGGCTGCTGCTCGTCGGGGACGCCGGCGGCATGGTGAATCCGTTCAACGGCGAGGGCATCGCCTACGCCATGGAGTCCGCCCGGTTGGCGGCCGAGTGCGTGGTCCACGCGTACGCGCGGCCGGAGGGCCCTTCGCGGGAACACGCGCTGCGCCGGTACCCGTCCGCGGTGTCCGAAGCGATGGGCGGGTACTTCCGGCTCGGCAACATCTTCAGCAAGTTGATTGGCAATCCGACGGTGATGCGGATGGCCACCAAGCACGGGCTGCCAAGGGTCACGTTGATGCGTTTCGTGTTGAAACTGCTGGCAAATCTGTACGACGGCCGCGATGGGGACACGATGGACCGTGTGATCAGCACCACTACTCGTCTCACCCCTAGCGCCTGACAGTCGGAGTCTGGTCAGATGGTCACGTCGATGTGCGAGAAGTCATAAAGTTAGGTTCGCCTCACTGCGGAACGGTTACGGCCAACCGCATAGAGTGCTGAATCGACGCCGAAGACGTGACGTTCGTCTCGGCGGGGGCAGAAGGAGGGCGGTGTCATGGGCGACGCGAGCGCTTCGGGCGTGCTCGATCCGTACATCCCGCTGGTGCTGATGTTCGCGCTGGCACTGGGATTCGCGGTGTTCTCGGTGAGCATCGCGCCACTGGTCGGCCCCCGCCGGTACAACAAGGCGAAGCTCGATGCCTACGAGTGCGGGATCGAGCCTTCCCCGCAGCCCGTGATGGGCGGCGGTCGGATGCCGGTCGCGTACTACATCACGGCGATGCTGTTCATCCTCTTCGACATCGAAATGGTCTTCCTCTACCCGTTCGCGGTGTCCGCGGACTCCCTCGGCCTGTTCGGCGTGGCCGAGGTCGTGTTGTTCATCGCCACCGTCGGGTTCGCCTACGCCTACGTGTGGCGGCGCGGAGGTCTCGACTGGAACTAGCGCCCGGGTCCGGCGGACCTGAGCGAGCACTGACCGTTCTCAATGGCGACAGCGGAAGGAGTGCCGAGATGGGCCTCGAAGAGCAGCTGCCCAACGGCATCCTGTTGGCCAACGTGGAAAAGCTCGTCAACTGGACCCGGAAGACCTCGATGTGGCCCGCGACCTTCGGGTTGGCGTGCTGCGCGATCGAGATGATGACGGTCGGCGGTTCCCGCTACGACATCTCCAGGTTCGGCATGGAGCGCTTCTCCGCCACCCCGCGGCAGGCCGATCTGATGATCGTCGCCGGTCGGGTGACCAACAAGATGGCCCCGGTGCTGCGGCAGATCTACGACCAGATGCCGGAGCCGCGGTGGGTGCTGGCGATGGGCGTGTGCGCCTCCACCGGCGGGATGTTCAACAACTACGCCGTCGTGCAAGGCGTGGATCACGTGGTGCCGGTGGACATGTACCTGCCGGGCTGTCCGCCCCGGCCGGAGATGCTGCTGGACGCGATCCTCAAGCTGCACGCCAAGGTCATGGACGAGCCGATCAACGCCAAGCGCGCCGCGTTGCGCGCCGAGAGCGGGGCTCGCACCGAACTCATCGCCTCCTCCGAGCGCTACGCGCCGAAGAACCGTTCGCAGCGCAAGCGCGCCGAACGGCAGCAGCTCGCGCAGAGCCAGGAGATGGGCGCGGAAGGTCCGCTCGCGGTCGAGACCGACGCGCAGCGGCAGCAGACGCAGCGGCAACTCGGCGCGGGCAGGTGAGCGGCATGACCGACTCGAAGCAGACCACCCCGGACCCAGGCGAGAAGGGCTCCAGCGCGGAACGCGCGGGCGAGGGCCTGGAACCGGTTCGGGCCGGCGCGGGTGCGATCGCCGAACCGCGGGAGCCGATCGTCGCCGGTCGCGCCCGGCAGGGCATGTTCGGCGTGCGCGGCAGCGGGGACACCTCCGGCTACGGCGGGCTCCGGTTGCCGCCGCACGTGCCGCAGGCCGCCGAGCGGCCCTACGGCGGATGGTTCGACGACGTGGCCGACGCGCTGCTGGATTCGTTGCGGGACAAGGGGATCGACTCGGCGATCCAGCAGATCACGGTGGACCGCGGGGAGATCACCTTCTACGTGGACCGCGAGCACCTGGTGCAGACCTGCTCCTCGCTGCGCGACGACCCGGCGCTGCGCTTCGAGCTGTGCAGCTCGGTCTCCGGCGTGGACTACGGGCCGGAGGTGCCGCAGCGGCTGCACTCGGTCTACCACTTGACGTCGATGACGTTCCGGCGCCGGATCCGGCTGGAAGTGGCGGTGGACGCGGAGGATCCGCACCTGCCGTCGGTCGTGTCCGTCTACCCGACGGCCGACTTCCAGGAACGCGAGGCGTGGGACATGTTCGGCCTGATCTACGACGGCCACCCCGCGCTCACCCGGATCTTGATGCCGGACGACTGGGACGGGCACCCGCAGCGCAAGGACTACCCGCTGGGCGGCATCCCGGTGGAGTACAAGGGCGCCGAGATCCCGCCGCCGGACCAGCGACGAGCTTATTCATGAGGTGCCGGGCACTCAGCAGTCACGGCAGGCAGCACGCGGAGAGGTGCTGAACATGACCACCGAACCACTGACCGATCCCACCACGGACCCGGCCCACCCCGCCTCATCGCGGGAGACGACCGAAGGCCGCGTCTACACCGTCACCGGCGGCGACTGGGACGACTTCCTCGACGAGTCGGGCGACTCGGAGCGGGTCGTCATCAACCTCGGCCCGCAGCACCCGTCGACGCACGGCGTGCTGCGGCTGGTGCTGGAGCTGGAGGGCGAGACCGTCACGCAGGCCCGGTCCGTCATCGGCTACCTGCACACCGGGATCGAGAAGAACACCGAGTACCGCACCTGGACCCAGGGCGTCACGTTCGTGACGCGGATGGACTACCTGGCGCCGCTCTACAACGAGGCCGCCTACTGCCTCGGCGTGGAGAAGCTGCTCGGCGTGGAGGCGCCGACGCGGGCCCAGACGTTCCGGATCATGCTGATGGAGCTGAACCGGATCTCCTCGCACCTGGTGTTCCTGGCGACCGGCGCGATGGAGCTGGGCGCCTCCACCGGCATGACCTACGGGTTCCGCGACCGCGAGGAAGTGCTGCACCTGCTGGAATTCCTGACCGGCCTGCGGATGAACCACGCGTTCATCCGGCCGGGCGGGGTGGCCCAGGACCTGCCGGAGAACTACCGGGAGAAGGTCCTGGAGTTCATCAAGGTCATGGACAAGCGGCTGCCGGACTACGCGAAGCTGTTCTCCGGACAGCCGATCTGGAAGCAGCGGCTCAAGGACGTCGGCTACCTGCCGCTGGACGGGTGCCTGCAGCTGGGCGTGACCGGGCCGATCCTGCGCTCCGCGGGAGTCGCCTGGGACCTGCGCAAGATCGAGCCGTACTGCGGTTACGAGAACTTCGACTTCGAGGTGCCGACGAGCACCGGCGCGGACTGCTTCGCCCGGTTCCTGCTGCGGTTGGACGAGATCCACGAATCGCTCAAGATCATCCGGCAGTGCCTGGACGCGTTCGAGCCGGGCCCGGTGATGGTGGACGACCCGAAGATCGCCTGGCCGGCGAAGCTGAGCATCGGCCCGGACGGCATGGGCAACTCCCTGGAGCACGTCCGCAAGATCATGGGCCAGTCGATGGAATCGCTGATCCACCACTTCAAGCTGGTCACCGAAGGCTTCGACGTGCCGCCGGGGCAGGTGTACTCGCCGGTGGAGTCGCCGCGCGGCGAGCTGGGCTACCACTTGGTCTCCGACGGCGGCACCCGGCCGATGCGGGTGCACGTGCGGGAACCGAGCTTCGTGAACCTCCAGTCGTTCCCGGCGATGGCCGAGGGCGGACTGGTGGCGGACGTGATCGCGGCAGTGGCCTCGATCGACCCGGTGATGGGCGGGGTGGACCGATGACCGAGCAGTTCGACTTCACCACCACCGAGCACGTGCTGAGCCCGCCCGGCGAGCCGGTGTTCGGCGAGGGTGTGCGCGCCGACGCGAAGAAGCTCATCGAGCGCTACCCGGAGGCGCGCTCGGCGCTGCTGCCGATGCTGCACCTCGTGCAGTCCGAGCAGGGCCACGTCAGCTCCGAGGGCATCGAGTTCTGCGCCGAGCAGCTCGCCCTGTCGGCCGCCGAGGTCAGCGCGGTCGCCACGTTCTACACGATGTACAAGCGCAAGCCCTGCGGCGAGCACCTGGTCAGCGTGTGCACGAACACGCTGTGCGCGGCGCTGGGCGGCGACGACATCTACAAGGAGGTGTCCGAGCACCTGGGCGTCGGGCACGACGAGACCTCCGGGACGCCGGGCGAGCAGGGGTCGCTGACGCTGGAGCACGCCGAGTGCCTCGCCGCCTGCGACCACGCCCCGGTGTTGCAGGTCGACTACGAGTACTACGACAAGCAGAGCCCCGAGTCTGCGCTGGAACTGGTGAAGTCCTTGCAGCGCGGGGAGAAACCGGATCCGACGCGCGGCGCCCCGCTGACGGACTTCCGCCGCACCGAGCGCCAGCTCGCCGGGTTCTTCGACCGGCCGGGCGCCCGGCTGGAGGACACGGTGGACGGACCGTCGGCCGCGCCCGAGACGGTGCGCGGCGCCCACCTGGCCCGCGAGCGCGGCTGGACCGCGCCGCCGATGCCGGACGACGCGGAAATCCCGCCGCTGCCGGAGAAGGAGTGAGGGTGGCCATGACCGACGCGAACTCCCCGAACCAGCCCGACGACCTCACGCCGGTGCTGACGAAGCGGTGGCTGTCCCCGAACTCGTGGAGCATCCGCACCTACGAGCAGCTGGAGGGCTACACCGCGCTGCGCAAGGCGCTGCGGGCGCAGCCGGACCAGCTGATCGAACTGGTGAAGTCCGCGGGCCTGCGCGGACGCGGTGGTGCCGGGTTCCCGGCGGGCGTGAAGTGGAGCTTCATGCCCAAGGAGCCGGTGAAGCCGCACTACCTCGTGGTCAACGCCGACGAGGGCGAACCGGGCACCTGCAAGGACATCCCGCTGATGATGGCCGACCCGCACTCGCTGGTCGAGGGCGTGATCATCGCCTGCTACGCGATGCGCTCGCACTTCTCGGCGATCTACGTGCGCGGTGAGGCGCTGCACTGCATCCGCCGGTTGAACAACGCCGTGCAGGAGGCCTACGCCGCGGGCTACCTGGGCAAGGACATCCTCGGCTCCGGGTTCGACTGCGACATCGTGGTGCACGCGGGTGCCGGCGCCTACATCTGCGGTGAGGAGACGGCGCTGCTGGACTCGCTGGAGGGCAAGCGCGGCCAGCCCCGGCTCAAGCCGCCGTTCCCCGCCGCCGCCGGGCTCTACGCGTGCCCGACGACGGTGAACAACGTGGAGACGATCGCCTCGGTGCCGTTCATCGTCAACGGCGGCGCCGACTGGTTCCGCACCATGGGGCGGGAGAAGTCGCCCGGCCCGAAGATCTACTCGCTGTCCGGCCACGTCGAGAACCCCGGCCAGTACGAGGCCCCGCTGGGCACCACGCTGCGGGAGCTGCTGGAGCTCGCGGGCGGCATGAAGGACGGGATCCCGCTCAAGTTCTGGACTCCCGGCGGCTCGTCGACGCCGCTGTTCACCGCCGAGCACCTGGACGTCCCGCTGGACTTCGAGGGCGCCGCCGAAGCGGGCTCGATGCTGGGCACCACGGCCCTGATGGTCTTCAACGAGACCGTGTCCGTGCCGTGGGCGGTGATGAAGTGGACCCAGTTCTACGAGCACGAGTCCTGCGGCAAGTGCACTCCCTGCCGGGAGGGCACGTTCTGGCTCGCCCAGGTCCTGGAGCGCATGGTCGAAGGGCACGGCACCGAAGAGGACATCGACACGCTGCTCGACGTCTGCGACAACATCTTCGGCCGTTCCTTCTGCGCCCTCGGTGACGGCGCGGTCAGCCCGATCACCAGTGGCATCAAGTACTTCCGCGAGGAATTCCTCGCGCTGTGTCAGCAGAACCGGCCCGGCGCGGAGCCGGGCGAGCCCGCACTGGCAGGAGCGGCCCGATGACGGTGGCATCCGAGCGTGAGACGAAGCCGGTCCCCGAGGGGCACGTCCGGCTGACGATCGACGGCGTCGAAGTGGACGCCCCGAAGGGCGAGCTGCTGATCCGCACCGCCGAGCGGATGGGCATCACGATCCCCCGGTTCTGCGACCACCCGCTGCTGGACCCGGCGGGCGCGTGCAGGCAGTGCCTGGTCGAGGTCGAGATGAACGGCCGGGCGATGCCGAAGCCGCAGGCCTCGTGCACGATGACCGTCGCCGACGGCATGGTCGTGAAGACGCAGAACAGCTCGCCGGTCGCGGACAAGGCGCAGCAGGGCGTGATGGAGCTGCTGCTCATCAACCACCCGCTGGACTGCCCGATCTGCGACAAGGGCGGCGAGTGCCCGCTGCAGAACCAGGCGCTCAAGCACGGCCGCGCCGAATCCCGGTTCCACGACACCAAGCGGACCTTCGCCAAGCCGGTGCCGATCTCCACGCAGGTGCTGCTGGACCGGGAGCGCTGCGTGCTGTGCCAGCGCTGCACGCGGTTCTCCAAGCAGATCGCCGGTGACCCGTTCATCGAGCTGCTGGAGCGCGGCGCGGTGCAGCAGATCGGCATCGCCGAGCAGCAGCCGTTCCAGTCGTACTTCTCCGGCAACACCATCCAGATCTGCCCGGTGGGCGCGCTGACCAGCGCCGCCTACCGGTTCCGCTCCCGGCCGTTCGACCTGGTGTCCACGCCGGGCGTGTGCGAGCACTGCTCATCGGGCTGCGCGACTCGCACGGACTGGCGGCGCGGCAAGGTGATGCGCAAGCTCGCCGCCGAGGATCCCGAGGTCAACGAGGAGTGGATCTGCGACAAGGGCCGCTTCGGCTTCCGCTACGCCACCGCGACCGACCGGTTCACCCGGCCGCTGGTGCGCGAGGGCGGTGAGCTGCGGCCCGCGTCCTGGACGGAAGCGCTGCGCAAGGCGGCCGAGGGACTCCTCGCGGCCCGCGACGACCGCGGCGTCGGAGTGCTGCCCGGCGGCCGGTTGACCGTGGAGGACGCCTACGCGTACGCGAAGTTCGCGCGGATCGCGTTGCGCACCAACGACATCGACGCCAGGGCCCGCGCCCACTCGGACGAGGAGCTCGCGTTCCTGGAGTCGACCGTGGTGGGCACGGCCCCGGACGCCGGCGCGGTCACCTACGCCGACCTCGAAGCCGCGCCCGCCGTGCTGTGCGTGGCGTTCGAGCCGGAGGAGGAGGCCCCGATCGTGTTCCTGCGGCTGCGCAAGGCGGCGCGCAAGGGACGCACGCAGGTCTTCCACCTGGGGCAGTGGAACTCGCCCGGCGTGGAGAAGACCACGCGGATCATGAGCGACGGCGGACCGGTGCGTACGGGCGCGCTGCTGCCCTGCCCGCCCGGTGGGGAAGCGGCGGCGCTGGCCGAACTCCCGTCCGAAGTAGACGATGCCTTGAGCGCGGGTGGTGCGGTGCTCGCCGTCGGCGAGCGGGCCGCGCAGATCCCCGGCCTGTACTCCGAACTGGTGCGCACCGCCGCCCGCACCGGCGCGCGGATCGCCTGGATCCCGCGCCGCGCGGGCGAACGCGGCGCCGTCGAAGCCGGGGCGCTGCCGACGCTGCTGCCCGGCGGGCGCGGTGTCGGCGACCTCACCGCCTGCGCCGAAGTCGCCCATACCTGGGGCGTGGACGCCGACAGCCTGCCCGGCACTCCGGGCCGGGACACCACCGGCATTCTGCGCGCCGCCGCGCGCGGGGACCTCGGCGGACTGCTCGTCGGCGGCGTCGACCCGGACGACCTGCCCGACCCGGAACTCGCCCGGACGGCCTTGGCGCACGCCGACTTCGTCGTCAGCGTCGAGATGCGGCCCACCGCCGTCACCGAGCACGCCGACGTGGTGCTGCCGATCGCGCCGAGCGTGGAGAAGGCGGGCAGCTACCTGAACTGGGAAGGCCGCCGCCGCGAATTCCGCACCACCATCGAAGGCACCGGCGCGCTGCCGGACTGCCGGGTGCTGGACACGCTCGCCGTGGAGATGGACGCGGACCTGTTCACCCAGAGCCCTGCCGCGGCCCGTGCCGAACTGGACCGGCTCGGCACCGGTGCCGGCGCGAAGCCCCCGGCGCCGGACGAAGCGGTGCGCCCCGCAGCCCCGCCGGGACCGGGCCGGGCGCTGCTGGCCACCTGGCGGCAACTGCTCGACGACGCCTCCCTGCAGGTCGAGGAACCGAACCTCGCGGGCACCCGGCGGGACGTGATGGCGATGCTCTCGCCCGCCACCGCGCAGCGGCTCGGACTGCGGGAACGCCAGCAGGTCGAGATCCGCGGCGACCGCGGTGCGATCACCGTCGAGGCGCGGCTCACCGAGATGCCCGACGAAGTGGTCTGGCTGCCCAGCGCCTCCGGCCCCTCGCAGGTGAACCGGGTGCTCGGCGTCGGGCACGGCGCACCCGTGGCGCTCGCCCCGGCGGTCGCCACCACCAACGGCCACGCGAACGGGCACGCGGGCAACGGGCACAGCGGCAACGGGCACGCCGGGTTCGGATTCGGCGCCGCGGAAGGGAACCGGTCATGACCCGCACCGCCGAACTGCTCGCCGACGACCCGATCTGGCTGATCCTGATCAAAGTCGTCGTCATCTTCGCCTTCCTGGTGCTGATGACGCTGCTGACGATCTGGGCGGAACGCCGGGTCATCGGCCGCATGCAGCACCGCCCCGGCCCGAACCGGGCCGGACCGTTCGGCATCCTGCAGTCGCTGGCCGATGGGCTGAAGCTCGCGTTCAAAGAGGACATCCGGCCGGTGATGGCCGACAAGTGGGTGTACTTCCTGGCCCCGGTGATCTCCGCGACTCCCGCGCTGGTGTCGTTCTCGGTGATCCCGATCGGTCCGGAGGTCACGATCTTCGGCGAGCGCACCGCGCTGCAACTCGTGGAGCTGCCGGTCGGCCTGCTGGTGGTGCTGGCCAGCGCCTCCATCGGCGTGTACGGCATCGTGCTCGCCGGGTGGGCCTCCGGCTCCCCGTACCCACTGCTCGGTTCGCTGCGCTCGGCGGCGCAGGTGATCTCCTACGAGATCGCGATGGGCCTCTCGTTCGTCGCCGTGATCATGTACGCGGGCACGCTGTCCACCTCGGGCATCGTCGAAGCCCAGGCGCACGGCTGGTTCGCGCTGCTGCTGCCGTTCAGCTTCCTGGTCTACGTGGTGTCCATGGTCGGCGAGACCAACCGCGCCCCGTTCGACCTGCCGGAAGCCGAATCGGAACTCGTCGGCGGCTTCCACACCGAGTACTCCTCGCTGAAGTTCGCGCTGTTCTTCCTCGCCGAGTACATCAACATGGTCACCGTCTCGGCCTTGGCGAGCACGCTGTTCCTCGGCGGCTGGCACGCGCCGTGGCCGCTGAACCTGATCGGCGGCGGGGTGCTCGACACCGGCTGGTGGGGAGTGCTCTGGTTCCTCGCCAAGACGCTCCTGTTCCTGTTCGTGTTCGTGTGGCTGCGCGGCACGCTGCCGCGACTGCGCTACGACCAGTTCATGAACCTCGGCTGGAAGTTCCTCGTCCCGCTGAGCCTGGTGTGGATCGTCGCCGTCACCGTGATCCGCGCGCTGCGCAACGAGCAGGTGCTCGGCTCGCCGACGTTCCTGATCATCGGTGCGGTCCTGATCGCGGTGCTGGTCGCCGCGGCCTTCCTCATCCCGGACCGCAAGCGGCCGGAACCGGACGAGCCCGCGGCGCCGATGGCGGGCAGCGGCTTCCCGGTCCCGCCACTGGACTTGCAAGTGCCCCCGACCCCACCGCGACGCGCCACCTCGGTGCCGTCGTCCGGGGCCGACGACGCCTCGAAGGAGGGAGCGGGCAGTGTTTGATCCGTTGAAAGGTTTCGGCGTCACCTTCGCGACGATGTTCAAGAAGGTCGTCACCGAGGAGTACCCCGAGGTCAAGAAGGTCACCGCACCCCGGTTCCACGGTCGCCACCAGCTCAACCGGCACCCGGACGGGCTGGAGAAGTGCGTGGGCTGCGAGCTGTGCGCCTGGGCCTGCCCCGCGGACGCGATCTTCGTCGAGGGCGGGGACAACACCGACGAGGAGCGCTACTCGCCGGGTGAGCGGTTCGGCGCGGACTACCAGATCAACTACCTGCGCTGCATCGGCTGCGGCCTGTGCATCGAGGCCTGTCCGACGCGCTCGCTGACCATGACCAACGAGTACGAGACCGCGGACGACGACCGCCAGAACCTCATCTACACCAAGGAGGACCTGCTGGCCCCGCTGCTGCCCGGCATGGAGCAGCCGCCGCACCCGATGCGGCTCGGCGAGGACGAGCAGGACTACTACGTGCGCGGCCCCGAACTGGCGCGGCAGGCCGGTGTGCCCGAGGGCGAGACCGTGGAGACCGGTCACGAGGAGGCCCGACGGTGATGCTCGCGGCAACGGCGGTCCTCGCCCAGGAGCAGGCCGCGAACGTGGTCGGCGCCGGGGAGGCCGCGGCGTTCTGGATCCTCGGTCCGCTCTCGCTGGTCGGGGCGCTCGGCATGGTCTTCGCCCGCAACGCGGTGCACTCGGCGCTGTGGCTGGTGCTGACGATGCTCAGCCTCGGCGTGCTGTACATGGCGCAGAGCGCGCCGTTCCTCGGCTTCACCCAGATCATCGTCTACACCGGCGCGATCATGATGCTGTTCCTGTTCGTGCTGATGATGGTCGGGCGGGACTCCTCGGACTCGGTGGTGGAGGTGCTGCGCGGGCAGCGCCTCTGGGCGGCCGTCGCGGGCGTGGCGTTCGCGCTGCTGCTGGTGACCGGGCTGGCCCGCGCGCTCACGAACGTGCCGGTGGCCGCGCCGCTGGACCCGTGGTCGGCCCGCGGTGGCGGTGCCGGCGGGCTCGGTGCGCTGATCTTCACCGACTACCTGTTCCCGTTCGAGCTGACTTCCGCGCTGCTGATCACCGCGGCGGTCGGCGCGATGGTGCTCGCCTACGGCGGCAAGGGCCGCGCCGCGCGGGTCAGCCAGAAGGAACGCGTCGAAGCGCGGCTGCGCGGCGACCGGTCCTCGCCGCTGCCCGGCCCCGGCGTGTACGCGACGGCGAACTCGGTGGCCACCCCGGCGCTGCTGCCGGACGGTTCGGTGGCCCCCGAATCGCTCTCCGAGATCTTGGACAACCTGCCCGCCGAGCGGCTCGCCGCGGAACGCGAAGCCGTCGCGGGCAAGGGCACCGGCCCGGATCCGCACGCGCTGACCGGGCGTTCCGGCGGACCCGCCGACCCGGGAGAACCGGAGGTCGACGCGGAGACCGCCGACACCCCGCCCGAAGCGCGGCACACCAACGGTGAGAACGGCACGAACGGCCTGTCCGGCTCCGGGCACGCGTCCCCCGAGGAGGTCCGGCAGTGACCCCGACCTACTACCTGCTGCTGTCCGCGCTGCTGTTCAGCATCGGCGCAGTCGGCGTGCTGGTGCGGCGCAACGCCATCGTCGTGTTCATGTGCATCGAGCTGATGCTCAACGCGGTGAACCTGACGCTGGTCACCTTCGCCCGCATCGAAGGCTCCGTGCACGGGCAGGTGATGGCGTTCTTCGTGATGGTGGTCGCCGCCGCCGAGGTCGTGGTCGGCCTGGCGATCATCATGTCGATCTTCCGCACCCGCCGCTCGGCCTCGGTCGACGACGCCAACCTCCTCAAGTACTAGGAGCCCGCCGTGTTCGCCTCCGCGGCTGGTCCGCCGCGCACCGGCCGCGGGCCCCACCTGCACACCCGACCCCAAGTTCGCACTCACAGTAGGGAGAGCCTGGCGTGACGACGACGTTTTCGGCCAGCGGTCCCGATCTCCTCGCGGTGCAGGCCGCGCAAGGCGCCGTCCAGGGCAACGCCTGGCTGCTCGTCGCGCTGCCCCTGCTCGGCGCGACCGTGCTGCTGCTCGCGGGGCGCCGCGCCAACGGGTGGGGGCACCTCCTCGGCAGCGCCACGGTGATCGCCGCGTTCGCCTACGGGGTCGCGCTGTTCACCAGCATCGCCCGCGACGCGGAGCCGGTGCGCGAACTGCACGTGTTCTCGTGGATCCCGGTCAACGCGCTGCAAGTGGACTTCGGGCTCCGGCTCGACCCGCTGTCGATGGTGTTCGTGCTGCTGATCACCGGGGTGGGCGCGCTGATCCACCTCTACTCGATCGGCTACATGGCCCACGACCAGCAGGGCCGCACCGGGCGGGACAACACCGAGCGGCGCCGGTTCTTCGGCTACCTGAACCTGTTCGTCGCCGCGATGCTGGTGCTGGTGCTGGGCAACAGCTTCGTGACGCTCTACCTCGGCTGGGAGGGCGTCGGCCTGGCGTCCTACCTGCTGATCGGCTTCTGGCAACACCGGCCCTCGGCGGCAGCGGCGGCCACGAAGGCGTTCGTGATGAACCGCGTCGGCGACGTCGGGCTCGCGCTGGCGATCTTCCTGCTGTTCGCGAAGCTCGGCACCACGCAGTACACCGAGGTCTTCGCCCGCGCCGGTGAGCTCTCGCCCGGCGTGCTGCTGGCGATCACGCTGTTGCTGCTGCTCGGCGCCTGCGGCAAGTCCGGCCAGGTGCCGCTGCAGGCCTGGCTGCCGGACGCGATGGAAGGCCCCACCCCGGTGTCCGCGCTGATCCACGCGGCCACCATGGTCACCGCCGGGGTGTACCTGATCGCGCGGTCCAACCCGCTCTACACGCTGTCCCCGGACGGCAGGCTCGTGGTCACCATCATCGGCGCGGTCACGCTGCTGGTCGGGTGCGTCATCGGCTGCGCCTACGACGACATCAAGAAGGTGCTGGCGTACTCCACGGTCAGCCAGATCGGCTACATGATCCTCGCCGTCGGCCTCGGTCCGGCCGGGTACGCGCTCGGCATCATGCACCTGCTCACCCACGGGTTCTTCAAGGCCGGGTTGTTCCTCGGCGCCGGTTCGGTGATGCACGCGATGCGCGACGAGGTGAACATGCGCAAGTTCGGCGGGCTCGCGAAGTACCTGCCGATCACCTTCGCCACCTTCGCGCTCGGCTACCTGGCGCTGATCGGATTCCCGTTCCTGTCCGGCTACTACTCGAAGGACGCGATCATCGAGGCCGCGTTCGGCCAGGAAGGCTGGCGCGGCTGGGTGTTCGGCGGCGCCGCGCTGCTGGGCGCCGCGCTGACCGCGTTCTACATGACGCGCCTGGTGCTGATGACCTTCTTCGGCGAGAAGCGCTGGGAGAAGCTCAAGTCCGAGGACGGCCACGACTTCCACCCGCACGAATCCCCGGCGATCATGACCGGGCCGATGATCGTGCTGGCCATCGGTTCGGTGGGCGCGGGCATGTTCCTCGCCTCCGGCGACCGGCTGGTCACCTTCCTCGCGCCTGCGCTCGGCGAGCTGCAGGAATCGCACGGGGGAGCGCTGCCGCACTCGGTGATCCCGGTGCTGACCGTCGCGCTCTCCGCGCTCGGCGCACTGGCCGCGTGGCTGCTCGTCGGCCGCAAACCGGTGCCGGTGACCCGGCCGGAGAAGGTGTCGCCGGTGGTGCGGGCCGCCCGCGCCGACCTCGGCGGCAACGCGCTCAACGACGCCGTCGTCGTGAAGCCCACCGCCGGTCTCACCCGTGGCCTGGTCACCTTCGACCGCAAGGCCGTGGACGGCGCCATCACCGGGCTCGCCGCCGTGCTGCAGGGTGCCTCCGGATGGGGACGGCGCAGGCAGAACGGGTTCGTGCGCTCCTACGCGCTGTCCATGCTCTGCGGCGGCGTGCTCCTGATCGGGGCGCTGATGGTGGTGGGCACGCCATGAGCGACCGCGACCCCCGGCCGCCGCGCGCGGCCACGCCGAAACCCGCCGGCCCCGAGGTCAGGGCCGCGCAATCTCTCGCGCACTGCCGTGTGGAAGAGGAGATCCGATGACCCTGCTCCTCGCGCTCATCCTGCTGCCGCTGGCCGGAGCGGTCGCGGTCGGGCTGCTGCGCCGCAACGCCCCCGCGGCGAAGTGGACGGCGCTCGCGGTGTCCCTGGCGGAGTTCGCCCTCGCGATCGCCGCCTGGGCCGCCTACGACCCGGCCGGCCCGCGGCTGCAACTGGCGAGCTCGTTCGAATGGATCCCCGCGTTCGACATCCGGGTGTCGTTCGCCGTGGACGGCATCGCGCTCGTCATGGTCGCCGTGATCGCGCTGCTGATGCCGCTGGTGCTGGGCTTCAGCTGGGGCGAGCGGCTGCCGGAGGGCCGCAGCCACGGCGGGTTCTTCGCGCTGCTGCTGGTGGAGCAGGCGCTGACGGTCGCGGTGTTCGCCGCGACCGACGTGTTCCTGTTCTACGTGCTGTTCGAGATCATGCTGATCCCGATGTACTTCCTCATCGGCGGTTACGGCGGTGAGCGCGGCAAGTACGCGGCGGTGAAGTTCTTCCTGTACTCGTTCCTCGGCGGCCTGATCATGCTGGCCTCCGCGATCGCCGCGTACGCCTACGCGGCGAAGACCACCGGCCAGGGCACCTTCGACTGGGCGACGCTGGTGCCGATCCTCGCGGACGCGCCGATCTCCGTGCAGGTGTGGATCTTCCTGGGCTTCTTCACGGCGTTCGCGATCAAGGCGCCGCTGGTGCCGCTGCACACCTGGCTGCCGGACGCCGCCGAGCAGGCCCCCATCGGGGTCGCGGTGATCGTCGTCGGCGTGCTCGACAAGGTCGGCACCTTCGGATTCCTGCGCTACAGCCTGCCGCTGACCCCGGACGCCTCCCAGCTGCTCGCGCCGCTGGTGCTGGTGCTCGCGGTGCTCGGCGTGCTCTACGGCTCGCTGCAGGCGTTCGGGCAGACCGACCTGAAGCGCTTCATCGCCTACGTGTCCATCGCGCACTTCGGGTTCATCGCGCTCGGGATCTTCGCCTACACCTCGCAGGCGCAGGTCGGCGCGGTGTCCTACATGCTCAACCACAGCCTCGCGACCGGGCTGCTGATCCTGGTCATCGGCATGATCATCGCCCGTGGAGGGTCCACCCGGATCGCCGACTACGGCGGCATGGCGAAGATCACCCCGTTGCTGGCGGGCACCCTGCTCATCGCCGGTCTCAGCACCCTGTCGCTGCCCGGCACCAACTCGTTCATCAGCGAGTTCCTGGTGCTGATGGGCGCTTTCCCGACGCAGCCGGTGTACACCGTGCTCGCCACGATCGGCATGGTCCTCGCCGCCGTGTACGTGCTGCGGCTCTACCAGCGGATCATGCAGGGCCCGGTGCGCGGCGACGCGCTCGTCGGCACCGCGGGCGGCCCCGGCGCGGTCACCGACCCGAACCGGCCCGGCGCGCACCGCGCCCGCGTGCTGGACCTGCAGCCGCGGGAGATCGCCGTGCTGACTCCGCTGATCGTGCTGGTGCTCGCCCTCGGCGTGTACCCGAAGCCGGTGCTGGACGTGATCACCCCGTCGGTCGGGGCGACCATGAGCGAGGTCGGCGTCACCGACCCCGTGACCTCGCAAGGAGGGAACTGAACAGTGGGTGCCACTCAGGTCGCGGTCCACGCGCAACAGCAGATTCCGATCCCGCCGATCGACTACGCGGCGATCACGCCGGTGCTGGTCGTGCTCGGCGCCGCCTGCGTCGGCGTGCTCGTCGAGGCCTTCGTGCCCCGGCGGTCGCGCTGGGCCACCCAGGTCGCGCTGAGCCTGATCGCGCTGGTCGGCGCCGGGATCGCGCTCGGCCTGCACGCGCGGGCCGGCGGCACCGGCGTCACCACCCTGTCCGACTCGCTGGCGGTGGACGGCCCCACGCTGTTCCTGTGGGCGACGCTGCTCGGACTCGGCGTGGCGGCGATCCTGCTCATCGCGGACCGCTCCGTGGAACCGGGCGGCGCGTTCGTCGCCGAGACCGCCGCGGAAGTCGAGCAGGACTCCGGACGGGGGCGCGGCTCCACCGGCGCGGTGGCCGGGATGCGCACCGAGATCTTCCCGCTCGCGCTGTTCTCCCTCGCCGGGATGATGGTGTTCTGCGCCGCCAACGACCTGCTCACGATGTTCATCGCGCTGGAAGTGCTGAGCCTGCCGCTGTACCTGATGTGCGGGCTGGCGAAGCGCCGCAGGCTGCTCTCGCAGGAAGCGGCGGTCAAGTACTTCCTGCTCGGGGCGTTCGCCTCCGCGTTCTTCCTGTACGGCCTGGCGCTGCTCTACGGCTACGCCGGTTCGGTGCGGCTCGCCGCGATCGCCGAGGCCACCGCGGGCAGCGACCGCTCGGACACGCTGCTCTACGCCGGGATCGGACTGCTGGTGGTGGGCCTGCTGTTCAAGGCCTCCGTCGGCCCGTTCCACACCTGGACGCCGGACGTCTACCAGGGCGCGCCGACCGCGGTCACCGGGTTCATGGCGGCCTGCACGAAGGTCGCCGCGTTCGGCGCGATCCTGCGCGTCCTGCAGGTCGCGCTGCACGGCTCCAGCTGGGAGTGGCGCGGCGTGATGTGGGCGGTGGCCATCGTGTCGATGGTGATCGGCGTCGTCCTCGGGCTGACGCAGAGCGACATCAAGCGCATGATCGCCTACTCGTCGGTGGCGCACGCCGGGTTCCTGCTCATCGGGTCCATCGCGCTCACCGAGCGCGGTCTTTCGGGCACGATGTTCTACCTGTTGGCCTACGGCTTCACCACGGTCGCTGTGTTCGGTGTGATCAGTCTCGTGCGCACCTCGGAGGGTGAGGCTACTCACCTTTCGGACTGGGCCGGGCTGGCGAAGCGGTCCCCGCTGCTCGCGGCGGTGTTCACCTTCCTCATGTTCGCGCTCGCCGGAATCCCGCTGACTAGCGGTTTCATCGGGAAGTTCGTGGTCTTCGAAGCGGCGCTGTCCGACGGGATGGCCCCGCTGGTCGTGGTGGCCCTGGTGGCCAGTGCGGTTGCGGCTTTCTTCTACCTTCGTGTCATCGTGCTGATGTACTTCAGCGAGCCCGCCGCGGACGGCCCCACCGTCAGCGTGCCGGGCGCGTTCACGACGGCGGCGATCACGTTGGGTGTGGTAGTCACGCTGTTGCTGGGCGTGCTGCCCACGGTGGCCCTGGACTGGGCCGGTGTGGGTGGTTTCGTGTCGTAGAGTGCCCGCCCGTAGGGCGATTCCGTGGGGGAGCGAAGGCGACGGTGACGTGAGCAGCCCATCTGGTGAACCGGTCAGGAACGTGGCTGGCAGTACTGCTGCGAGCGGGTTCGACATCGACGACCCGGCGCTGGCCGAATCGATCTCCGCGGGGATGGCCAGGGTCGAAGAACTGCTCCACGATTCGGTGCGCAGCGAGTTCGACTTCGCCACCCGCACCTCGCTGCACTTGGTGGACGCCGGCGGCAAGCGGTTCCGGCCGCTGTTCGCGCTGCTGGCGGCGCACTTCGCGGACCCGTCCCCGGACGAGGTGATCACCTCGGCGGCGGTCGTGGAGATGGTGCACCTCGCGACGCTGTACCACGACGACGTGATGGACGAGGCCACGATGCGCCGCGGCGCGACCAGCGCCAACATGCGCTGGGACAACTCGGTGGCCATCCTCACCGGCGACTTCCTGATGGCGCACGCCTCCCGGCTGGTCGCCGACCTCGGTGCCGACGCGGTGCGCCGGATGGCGACCACGTTCGAGGCGCTGGTCACCGGTCAGCTGCGCGAGACGATCGGCGTCGGCGACGGCCAGGACCCGGAGGAGCACTACCTCCAGGTGATCTACGAGAAGACCGGTTCGCTGATCGCGACCGCCGGTCGGTTCGGCGCCAACGCGGCGGGTGCGACGCCCGAGCAGGTGGCGGCGCTGGAGAGCTTCGGCAAGAGCATCGGCATCGCGTTCCAGATCTCCGACGACGTGATCGACATCGCCTCGGCCGCGACGGACTCCGGCAAGACGCCCGGCACCGACCTGCGGGAGGGCGTGCTGACCCTGCCGATGATCTACGCGCGGGACGCGTCGGACACCGATCCGCGACTGCTCGAACTGCTGGGGCAGCCGCTGAGCTCGGACGACGACGTGTCGGAGGCGTTGAAGCTGCTGCGCGAATCCAGCGGTCTGCGGCGGGCTCGCGCCAAGCTCGACGAGTACGCGCAGGACTCGCGAGCGGTCCTCGCGGAGCTCCCGGCTTGCTCCGCGCGGGACGCGTTGGAGGCTCTGGTTCACTACGTGGTGGCCCGGACCCGCTGAGGTCTGCTGGCGGGTGTTCGGGCCGCGGCACCTCGGGTGACGTGTCGTCACCGGAGGCCTGCTCCGCGTAGCGGGATCGGCGTCGGGCCGGCCCGCGGGCCGGGATGGGTGGCACCTCCGGCTTCCACGAAGGCGTGGACGGAGGTTCTCGAAGGTGCCGGGAACTGAACACTAGGCGCGCTGATCCGCTCTTCCGGGTTCGATTCAGAGCCCGGTTCGAGGGATGGGCTGCGCCGAGGTACGGAGCGCAGCGTGTTCGGCGTAGCCTGTCGAAGCTCACGGTGCCCCACGTGGCCTTGGAGGAGGGCGTCGCCGGTGGTGTGGCTGTTTACGCAGGTGTGGTTGTGGAGTGTCGCCGCGTTCCTGCTCGGATCTGTGATCACCTGGTTGTTGTTCGTGGTGCCGCTGCGGCGGAAGCTGCGCAAGGTCAGGTCCGAGTTCGCCGAGCACGTGGCGCAGCAGGGCACGCGCAACGACCGGCAGGCCCGGCGCCCGCACGACCCGGCGCCGCCGCGGAAGGTCGAGCGCACCACGGTCCAGCCGCGCTGGGAGCAGGAACCGGACGAGGAGCCGCTGCCGGAGGTCCCCGCGCCGCCGCCGCAGCCGGCGCACACCGCCCGGCTGCCGCACCCGGGCGCGGAGCAGCCAGCCGGGGCCGATGCTCGCGCCGAGGTGTCGGTGCGGGGCGGCTCGCAGGTCGCCGACCTCGTGGTCGACGACGACTCGGCGCGCCCCACCGAGCAGCGCCCGCAGCAGCAGGCGACTCCGCCCGCCCGGCCCACCGGGGCGTGGCAGGAGGACGAGAGCGCGTACGCGGGCCGCTCCAGCGGCGGCTGGTGGCCCAGCCGCGGCCGGGACGACGAGACGCCGCCGCCCGCGAACCGGCCCGCGCCGTGGACCATCCCTGCCGACCACGACGCCGAGCAGGACGCCCCGCGTCCGTCCGCCGCCGACATCGGGCAGGCGCTCGGGCGCGGTGAGAACGCGTCCGTCGACCCGGTGGCCGACCGTCCCGTCGAGTCCGCGAGCACCTGGTTCCAGAAGGACGCCGCGCCGGACGACGCCGATCCCGCTGAGCCGGCGCGGTCCGCGGAATCGACCAACGGCGGCACCGAGATCTTCGCGCGGCCAGACACCGGCGCCGAGGCTCCGGCCAGGTCCGGCCCACCCGGACTGTCCGGTGCGGCCGAGCTGTCCGCGGCCTTGGGCCTCTCGGACCTGGCGAGCTCGCCGCGGCCCGCCTCCGAACGGGCCGCCGAAACGGCCGACGAACCGGTCGAGGAGACCGCCGAGCCGACTCCGGAACCGGAGCCCGAACCGGAGCTCCCCGCGGAACCCGCCGCGTCCGACCAGACCGAGGAGCGCGGGGACGACCACGGTTTCGCCGGCAACCTGCGTGCGCTGGTGGAGAGCCGTGGCAGCGAGTTCGCCGACTTGGCGGGCACGCCCAGCCACTCCCCGGACGTGCCGGTGATCGCCGAGTCCGAGCAGACCCCGTTGCCGCGCCGCACGCCCGGCGCCGGGCCGCGCCCGGGCATGCCGCAGGCCCCGCGTTCGCCGGGGGCGGCCTGGCACGCCGACCCGCAGGCGCAGGCCAACCGCAGGCGCGAGTCGCTGGCCGCGCCGCAGGAGCCGTCGCAGCAGGACGGCCACATGATCAAGGGAGATTTCGGTTCGCGGCGCTACCACGCGCCGGACTCACCGCACTACGACCGCATCGTCGCCGAGGTCTGGTTCCGCAGCGAAGCCGACGCCGAAGAAGCGGGCTTCGTCGCCTGGAACGACTGAACCTCCGCGAGAAGTGGGCGAAGCCGCCTCCGCACCGGGCGGGGGCGGCTTCGTCGTGCGCGGGCCTTCACGGTTGCGGCGGACGCTCCAGCAGCCTGGACAGCACCACCGTCGACACGGTGCGGCTGATGAACTCCACCGCGCGCAACCGTTCCAGCGCGGTCTCCAAGTGGTGGATGTCCGCGGCCCGCAGGTGCACGATCGCGTCGGCCGGGCCGGACACCGTGTAGGCGGCCACCACCTCCGGCAGCGGTTCCAGGCCGCTGCGGATGCGGTGCGTGGGCACGTTGCCGTGGCAGTGCACCTCGACGAAGGCCTCCGTCCCCCACCCCAGCGCCTCCGGATCGACGACCGCGGTGAACCCGCGGAGGATCCCCACGTCCAGCAGCTTGTCCACCCGGCGCTTCACCGCGGGGGCGGAGAGCCCGACCACGGCGCCGATCTCGGCGTAGCTCGCCCGCGCGTCCGTCACCAGCTGCGAAACGATTCGCTGATCCAAGGTGTCCATGCGCAACATACTGCCGCATTTCGCGCAATGGAGCGTTATTGAACGTCGTCGGAGGCCCGATTAGATTTCGTATCATGACGGTCACCGCCGCATTCGCGGATCAGCACGCCGCGCCGCGCCCCGGCGCCCGCACTCCCACGTTGCGCAACTACGTGATGTGCCCGCCGGAGCACTTCGCGGTGGAGTACGTGATCAACCCGTGGATGGATCCGGACGAACCGGTCGACGTCGCGGTGGCGATGCGGCAGTGGCGGGAGCTCAAGGACACCTACGAGCGCCTCGGCCACGCCGTGTCGGTGGTGCCCGCGCAGCCCGGACTGCCGGACATGGTGTTCGCGGCGAACTCCGGCACCGTCGTCGGTGGCCGGGTGCTGGGCTCCCGGTTCCGCGCCGAGCAGCGCGCGGCGGAAGCCGAGCACTTCCGCCGCTGGTTCAGCGAGAACGGCTACCGCGAGATCGTGATGCCCGCGCGGATCAACGAGGCCGAGGGCGACTTCGCGTGGACGGGCGGCCTGCTGCTGGCGGGCACCGGTTTCCGCACCGACCCGGAGGCGCACGCGGAGGCGCAGGAGGCGCTGGGCGTGCCGGTGGTCTCGCTGCGGCTGGTCGACGCCCGCTACTACCACCTGGACACCGCGCTGTTCGTCCTGGAGCAGGGCGCGCACCCGCAGATCGCCTACTACCCGGAGGCGTTCTCGCCGGGTTCGCGGCGAGTGCTGCAGCGGCTGTTCCCGGACGCGGTGATCGCCGACGCCGCCGACGCCTCGTGCCTCGGGCTCAACGGCGTCTCGGACGGCCGGAACGTGGTGCTGCCGCTGGAGGCGACCGGACTCGCCGAGCAGCTGCGGTCGCGCGGGTACGAGCCGATCCACGTGGACGTTTCGGAGCTGCGCAAGTCGGGCGGTGGCCCGAAGTGCTGCACGATGGAACTGCACGGCTGAGCCGATCAGCCGGGGGCGCCGACGGTTCCCCGCAACCGTCGGCGCGAAGCGATCACTGCTCCAGCACGGCCTGCACGCCGAGTTCGATGTCGATGGTGGGGCCTACGACGGCGATGCCCTTGGCGAGCGTCGCCTGCCAGTTCACGGCGTAGTCCTCGCGGCGCAGGCTGGTCGTGGCGCGGCAGGCGGCCCGGCGGTCGCTGTCGAACCCGGGGCCCTGCCAGGTGCGCTGACCCAGGTAGGCGGTGTCGAGCTGCACGTTGCTGCTGCTGCCGCGCAGCGTGAACGCGCCGTCGATGAGCCAGCGGTCGCCGCGGACCTGGTGGAACTTCGTGCTGCTGAAGTACAGCTTCGGGTAGTTCTCCACGTCGAGGAAGTCCGCCGACTTCAGGTGCGTGTCCCGCATGTTCACGCCGGTGTCGATGCTGTCGGCGTCGATCACCACGTCGATCCGGGAGTCCTCGAAGCGCGGCGCGACCTGGATCTGGCCCTCGAAGGAGTTGAACCGGCCGCGGATCTTCGACATGCCGACGTGCTGCGCGACGAAGTGGATCTCGGTGTGGGTGGGGTCGAAGGTCCACACCCCCGGCTGCGGCAGCGCCAGCGAGTTGTCCGACTCCAGCCGCACGCCGCCGAGCGAGGTGTGCTGGTTGACCCGCACCTCGATGCGCGCGCTCTTGCGCTTGAACCCGCCCGCGCTGATCGAGATCTTGTGCATGCCCGGTTGCACCGTTGCGAGGAACGAGCCGTAGCTGTCCGTCTCGGAGTGCGCGATCTGCTGGTTGAGCCGGTCGGTGATGGTGACCAGCGCCCCCGGCAGCAGCTTGCCCATCTCGTCGTGCACCTGGCAGCTGATCACGCCGCCATCGAGGGGGGTTTCCGGGAGGTATCCGGCGTTTCCGGCGCCGGGCCGTGGTGCGGCGCCGGTGTTGCCGCGGCGCCTGCGCAATTTGGCGAACATCTAGGATCCTTTCCGCTCTCCCGCCAACCCCCAGGCGGGAAAGTTGTTCTTTCGGTGGCGCGGCCATGCTAGGCCCGATGGATCTTGGCGTCCCGGTCCCATGTGGTCTGATCGCGCCGTTGCAGGTCATCGTTGCACCATGGTCGAATCGGTCTGGACCTCTCGGGTGGCGTGCGGCACCCACGAGTGCGGAACTTCGGTCGTGCGCCAAGCGTTTTCCCTATGACTCCCGACCACGTCGACGAGTGACGTCGCAGGTCGAGGGCGTTCCAGCAGAGCCCGGAGGAGAAGCACGGTGAGCAGCGACAGGCACGGAGGGCGTGGCGTAGTGGGCGGGCATTTCAACGGGCTCAAGACCGCGCTGCTGCTCGGCGGGATGAGCGCCCTGGTCCTTCTGGTCGGTTCCTTGTTCGGCCGGATGGGCCTGGTCGTCGCGCTGGTCGTGGCGCTGGGCATGAACGGCTACGCCTATTTCAATTCGGCAAAGCTGGCGTTGCGTTCCATGCACGCGCGTCCCGTGTCCGAAGCGGAGCAGCCCGCGATGTACCGCATCGTCCGGGAGTTGGCCACCTCCGCCCGTCAGCCGATGCCCGCGCTGTACCTCAGCCCGACCCGGGCGCCGAACGCGTTCGCTACCGGCCGCAACCCGCGCAACGCCGCCGTCTGCTGCACGACCGGCATCCTCGAACTGCTCGACGAGCGGGAGCTGCGCGCCGTGCTCGGCCACGAGCTGTCCCACGTCTACAACCGGGACATCCTGATCTCCAGCGTCGCGGGGGCGCTGGCGAGCGTGGTGACGTTCCTGGCGAACTTCGGGATGCTGTTCGGGATGTTCGGCGGCAACGACGAGAACCGGCCGAGCCCGGTGGCGATGCTGCTGATCGCCCTGCTCGGGCCGGTGGCGGCGGCCGTGGTGCAGATGGCGGTGAGCCGCTCCCGCGAGTACCAGGCGGACGCGTCCGGCGCCGAGCTCACCGGGGACCCGCTGGCGCTCGCCTCGGCGCTGCGCAAGCTGGAGCGCGGCACGCAGGAGGCCCCGCTCGCCCCGGATCCGAAGCTCGTCTCGCAGTCCCACCTGATGATCGCCAACCCGTTCCGCCCCGGTGAGCGGATGGCCCGCCTGTTCTCCACCCACCCGCCCATCAGCGACCGGGTGCAACGCCTGGAAGGCATGGCGGGCCGACGCCTCATGCCGTGAGTCGCGTTCGCGGGGACGACGTCAGGTGGTGGCGCCGGCAGAGCGGGCCACTTCCATGACGTATTCGCCGTAGGCGGACTTGGCGAGCTTGGTGCCGAGGGCGTGGCACTGCTCCGCGGAGATGAAGCCCATCCGCAGCGCGATCTCCTCCAGGCACGCGATGCGGACTCCCTGGCGGTGTTCCAGCACCTGCACGAACTGGCCCGCTTCCAGCAGCGAATCGTGGGTACCGGTGTCCAGCCAGGCGTAGCCCCGGCCCAGTTCCGTCAGATGAGCCCGCCCTTGCCGCAGGTAGGCCATGTTCACGTCGGTGATCTCCAGCTCGCCGCGGGGCGACGGCGTCAGGCCGCGGGCGATGTCCACCACGTCGTTGTCGTAGAAGTAGAGGCCGGTGATGGCCTTGTTGGACCGCGGCTGCTCCGGCTTCTCCACGATGGACACGAGCTTCCCGCCGGAGTCGACCTCGCCGACGCCGTAGCGGTGCGGGTCGCGCACCGGGTAGCCGAACAGCGTGCACCCGTGCAGGTCCCGGGTGCTCTGCTGCAACACCCGGGAGAACCCCTGGCCGTAGAAGATGTTGTCGCCGAGCACCAGCGCCACCGGGGCGGAGCCGATGAAGTCCGCGCCGATCACGAAGGCCTCGGCGAGGCCGTTCGGCTGCGGCTGCTCCGCGTACTCGATGCTGACGCCGAACTGCGAACCGTCCCCGAGCAGCCGCTGGAACAGCGGCAGGTCCACTGGGGTGGAGATGAGCAGGATGTCCCGGATCCCGGCGAGCATCAGCACCGACAGCGGGTAGTACACCATCGGCTTGTCGTAGACGGGCAGCAGTTGCTTCGACACGCCTTGCGTCAACGGGTGCAGCCGGGTGCCGCTGCCACCCGCGAGCACGATTCCCTTCACCCGGACATCCCTCCAGAGCCTGTCGGTCGTCACCACGGTAGACGACCCGACGCTGGAGGTAACCGCAGTTTCCCGTCGGCAGTGGCCCGTTCCACGCCCGCCGTGGACCCCTGAGCCGCTCAAGATCAACGCGAATGGCTCTGCCGGGCCCCCCGAGGTCGCGGCGGCGCGTGTTCGGGCGGCTACGGCAACGGCAGGCGGTGTTCCGGATGCTCGGCGTGCTCGCCGCGCCCGGGATCCCCGGACCGGGTGCCGCACCTGCCCTGCCTGGCACCCGGCCTGGTTCCGCGCCCGGCCCGCATCGAAGCGGCCGGGATCAGCGGAAGTTCTCGAACTGCAGCGCCACGTCGAAGTCGGTGGACTTCAACAGCTGGATCACGTTCTGCAGGTCGTCCTTCTTCTTGCCCGAGACCCGCAGCTGCTCGCCCTGGATCTGCGCCTGCACGCCCTTCGGGCCCTCGTCGCGGATCTTCTTCGAGATCTTCTTCGCCACGTCCTGCTCGATGCCCTGCACGACCTTGCCGCTGACCCGGTACACCTGCCCTGAGCTGGCGGGATCACCCACGTCGAACGCCTTCAACGAGATACCGCGCTTGATCAGCTTCTCCTTGAACACCTCGATCGCGGCCCGGCACCGCTCCTCGGTCTCGGACTCCAGCGCGATCGCCTCCTGCCCCGACCACTGGATCTTCGTGCCCGTACCGCGGAAGTCGAACCGGTTCGCCAACTCCTTGGCGGCCTGGTTCAGCGCGTTGTCCACTTCCTGCCGGTCCACCTTGCTCACCACGTCGAACGACGGGTCTGCCACCTCGCATACCTCCTGTTGGAACGGGACGTCTCGCCCGGACACGCTACCGGCACCACCCCCTCCGGAACCGGTCGACGCACACCTGTATTCTTGTCCCCGCAAGCCAGCGCGAGCTGGCAGGCGCTGCCAGGTTGCCCGAGTGGCCAAAGGGAGCTGACTGTAAATCAGCCGCGAAAGCTTCGGAGGTTCGAATCCTCCACCTGGCACACCAGCCGAAATGGCCCGGTGACCTGCAAGAACAGGGTCACCGGGCCGTTTTGCGTTGTACGGCTGTGTACGGCCGCTAACGGCTCTGTGCGGCTAGTTCTGGCCAATCCCTGGCCACGGCCCAAGGGCCGCTCCGACCCGGTCACGGGCGGCTTGCTCGCCTCCGTCGAGGCACTTCGCGTACACCCGCAGGAGCACGCTCACGCTGTGCCCGGCCCAGGCGGCGACTCTCGTGGGTTCCACTCCTGCTGTGAGCCAGGTGGAGACTGCGGCGTGCCGCAAGTCGTAGGGCCGCCGGGCGAGCGATGAGCTGGCCACTGCTGGCACCAGGGTCGCCGTACGCGCATTCGCCCATGCTCGGCCGTACACGGTGCTCGACAACCGCTCTCGGCTCCGCGTGCCCCAGAAGAGGCGGCCACCCTTGCCGGTTCCGTGGTCGCGGAGATGCTGCTGAAGGTGCGCCGTGAGTTCCGGCGGACAGGGCACGGTCCGTGTGGTGAAGTCCTCACGGTGCTTGAGTGACCGTTCCTCGTTCGGGACACCGTTGTCCGAGTAATCGGCGGCGATCTCCGGGCTTGCAGCCGTGAGGTGGAGTTCTCCCCAACCTTTGGCGGGCAGGAGCAAGTTGTTCTTGCGCAAGTTCGTGGCCTCCTCGGGACGGAGGGCGGCGAAGTACATCACCGCGAAGAACGCGGTCAGCCTCGGCGACTTCTCCTTTACCGCTAGCAGCAGCGTTCGAGCCTGCACCGGATTCGCCACCGACTGCGAATCGACCTGACGGAGACGTGCGGTAGGCCGCTTCCCCTTGACCGCTTCCAACGGGTTGTCCGTCAGAGCCGTCTTTTCGATCGCGTAGCCGATCGCATCCCGCAGCGTTGTCCTCCGCAGCCGCACCGTGTCGTGAGCGGCGGGGGTGCCGTCCTGCTTCTTTTCGAGTCCACGCAGGACGGTTCTCATGGCCTCTGGATCGGCGAGATCCTCGACCTTGCGGCTGTGGTTCACGAACCACCGGGTCGTCTGCTGCGCGTCTTCTGATGCTGGCGCTTCTCGGGTGCTCGGGTTGAGGGAGCGGCGTAGTGCTCGGTTGAGCAGCTTCGGGTCCGGGTGCTCGTCGACGAGCATCGCGGTGGAGATCGCGACCAGGCCGTCTACCAAGCTCTTCCGGGATTTGGGGGCGAGGTTCGGCCACTTCATGTCCGCGAAGTCCTGGGCGAACGGCAGCCACGGGAATTCGGAGCGTTCCACTCGCAGCAACCGGACCGGCAGGCCGCTCCGGACGTCGAACGCTTCGCCCTTCTTCGCGGAGCTGATGAGATCAGACCGGAAACTGTCGGCCTGGGCGGAGAGTTTGAACGATTCCTGCTTCGCCGTGCCCTCGACTTCCCAGCGCACTTGGTAGCTGGTGGTCTTGCCTTCTCGGTTCTTGCGCTGCCTGGTCTTGTAGATCCGAACCTTGTAAGTGGTGCTCATGCGGCGTCGGCCTCCAGGGTGTTCAACCACTTGTCGAAATCGGCGCGTCGGATGCGCAGTGATCCGTTTGGGAGCCGGACGCAACGCGGGCCACGTCCCTTCGCCCGCCAGTCGTTCCATGTGGAACGGGAAATCTGGAGTTCGCCGCAGAACGCTTCGACGGTCAGCCAGTCGGTGCGGCGTCGGGCGGACAGATTGGTAACCGCATCGCTGCTGGCGCGGTCGGTCATGCGGCGCCCCTTTCGGTGGTGGAGGGGTTGCCCGTCCCAGCCGTCCCAGGCGTCGCGATGCTGGTCAGGCTGGGACGGTTTGGTTCGGTGGGACGCTTTGATCCGTCCCAGGGGTGCAAGGCGTCCCGCGTTGAGCTGGGCGGCGACGCTTGGGACGGCCGGGACGGCTCACCCCCAGGGGGCGGGCAGTAGCGGGTCCAGGCGTCCAGAAAGTCCGCGCGGCGATAGCCCTTGGACTGGCTGCCATCCGGGAAGCGGACGTTGCCCGAGCGGATGTCGAACTCACCGAGCAATCGGGCGAGCTTGGCCTGTGTGAGCCCTTGAGCCCCGTAGTCCCGCCAGGGTGCTTCGGGGTCAGCGTTGAGCTGGCGGATGAGTTCTCCGCTGGCGATCTCGTACTGATCGCCGAACGCGGTGCGGCAGTCGATCAGCAGCCGGGTGCGAAGGGTTCCTTCGTTGTCGCCCTGGGATTCTGCGATCAGCGTCAGAGCGGCTTGGCGTGCTCGGTCGGGCCAGTCACCGCCCGCGTGGTCGGCGACGGCGATCAAGGGTTCCCAGGTGTCGGCGGCTCGGTCTTCGATGGGCATCGGGGGTTCGGCGCGTTCGAGCTGGGCCAGGTCGGCGCGCAGCCATTCGCCGATGCGCCCGGCGAGTTCGACGAGCGCGGGTCGGTCGCGGCGGTGCCGGTAGGGCGCGACCTTTTCGCCGGGGGCTCGGCGGCGCATGCGGATGATGACGGCGCGGTCTTCGATGGTGTCGGGCATGGTGCCGATTCCGGCGAGCGCGGCCATGGCGAACGTGGCAATCGACTCGACCCGGTTGGTAGCGGCGTCATAGCGCTTGGCCGGGCGATTGCGCTGATGCCCGGCATTGAGCAGCCCCCGCAGGTCTTCGTTCCCGTCGGCGTTCGGGCCAAAGATCGTGTCGGCCTCGTCGACGAGCATCGTGGGCGGGTCCTCGGTGATCGACCGATAGACGGCCGCAGGGCTGGCGTTGACCGTCAGGAACGGGTCATGGCAGGTCGCCTCCACGACGTCGAGCAGGCGGGATTTCCCGCAGCGCTTCTCCGGAGCACGGATCACCAGGCGCGGGGCGTGTGCCCAGGCGAGTTGTGCATGGCTGGCGGCGGTCCAGAGCACGACGGCATCCAGGGCGTGGGGGCTGGGCAGGATCACGTACCGGGTCAGGGCGGCGTGGAGTTCATCGAGCAGTGCGGTCCTGGTGCGGGCGGGTTCAGGCGTCATCGGATGCCTCCGGAAGTGAGTGGGGTGGTCATGCGGTGTGGCCGAAGCTGCGGAGGGATTCCGGTCCGTCGTAGCTGCCGCGCTGCCAGCCGCGCGAGGCGTTGCGCCGCGCGGTGGCCTCTTCGATCGGTTTGCCGGTGCGCTGGCGGCGGCGGATCGCCGCGCCCGTGAGCGCGTCGATGGCGTCGTGTTCGGACCACGGCGCGGCGTCGTGGACCGCGAGGTTCGCCAGCCGCCGGGCGGAGGCGTAGAGGAGCCGCCAGCGCTCGCCGTCGCGGGTTTCGACCTTGTGCAGCTCGGCGTCCCAGACCCGCTGCCAGTAGCCGGGCGCGTGGCCGCCCGCTGGTCCAGCGGGGAGGTTGGGAGCGTTCCCCGGTTCGATCACCGGGGGCGCCGGTGCGGCTCGGCGGGCCAGCCAGGCGGGCAGCTCGGCGATGCCGACCCCGGCGGATGTGCGTTCGTAGGTGCCGGTGGAGTCCTCCGGCGGCGCGGTGATCCGGCAAGCCGGGGCCACCACGTAGCCGCCCTGGGCGCGGACGTCGATCTGGTGGCCGACTCGGCCGGTGGCGTCGCTGGTCACGTCGAGCCCGGCCGGAGCGCGGAAGTAAAGGTGCCGCCCACTGCTGGGCGTCGCGACGGTCAGCGTCTCCGGCAGATCCACGCCTTCGGCCGTGGTGATGGCTTCCAGCGCTTCCAACCCGTCCGCGGCCAAGGTGGGCCGGTCGTGCGCGGCGGGTGCGGCTGGCTTGTTCTTGCAGTCCAGGTCGAGCACCACCAGCCCGGAAGGGCCGGTGCTGATGCCGACGTTGGCGCGCGGAGTGTGGGTCCACCACCGGCGGATCACCGCCGGGTCCGTGGTGGCCGCCAGGTAGCCGTGACACGGCCCGACGGTGGTCAGGCAGTGGCACTCCGCCGGAGTGCACTGGTCGGCTTTGCAGGGCAGGCAGTTACCGAAGGGGCGCTTGCTGTCCGGTCGCAGAGGGAAGACATGCAGGCCACTGCGGGCGAGCCAGGCGGCGAGTTCGAGGTAGTTGGTCACGGTGGTCCTCCTTCAGGCGGCGTGGTCGGGCTGCGGCGGGAGGTCTCGGACTCGGCGCGGTCGCCCGGACAGCGCCACAGGCGTTCTCCGGGCGTGCTTGGCGCGGTACATCCGCCGGTCAGCGGCGCCGAGCAGCTCACCGAGCGGGGCGCCGGCCTCGGCGACTGCCAGGCCGACGCTGCCCAGCGCGGTGAGGCGCCGGCCTCGTACGTGCAGCGGCTCGGCGAGCGCCTGGGCGATCTGGTCGGCCCGGTGCTGCGCGACGGCGTGGTGGGCGACGCGGCCCAGGTGGAGGGCGAATTCGTCGCCGTGCAGCCGCACGGCTCGCTCACCGGGTGCGGTGTTCTCCGCGAGGCGGGCGGCGACGGCGGTCAGGACGTCGTTGCCGAAGTCGTGGCCGTGGGTGTCGTTGATGGCCTTGAACTGGTCCAAGTCGATCAGCAGCGCCCCGACGAGCCCGCACCGGCGGTAGCGCCGTGCGTGGCGTCGGAGTGCGGCTCGGTTGCCGAGTCCGGTCATCTCGTCGGTGTGCAGTCGGCGGTGAAGCGTGGCGGCCGTGGCGGTGGCGATGGCCGCCCATCCGGCGGTCGCCAGCGGCAGCGTGAGTTCTGCGAACATGAGCGGTGCGCTCCTTCGGGGGTGTGAGTGGTCCCGCCCGGCCGGACTCCGGCCAGAGGCAGCCGGGCGGGACCGCGGATCTCGTCAGCGGTTGCGGCGGTTCTTGCGGTGCAGGCGGCGGTAGGCGTTCCACGCCTTGAGCCCGGCGCGGGGCCGTAGTCCGGTGCTCTTGCAGGCGCCGCAGAGCCGGACGGCTCGGATGAACGGGGAGCGGAACTTGCCCTCGCCGTGGCAGGTCCGGCACGCCTTGAACGGCCAGAGCACACAGCTCGCGATGTAACCGAGCGTGACGATGAGCAGGGCGGCGAAGAGGAGCAGGCTCGCGGAGCTTGAGGGGGTCACAGGTGGCCTCCAGGGGGTTTCGGGCACAGGTCGGCCCGCACGCCTCTAGGAACTAGGGCGCTGGTGGCAAATGGGATGGGTGTCTAGCGGGGTCTCTAGACCTAGAGGCGGCACCGTCTAGGGCTAGAGGCCCACGGCGGGCTATCCGGCGTCGCGGTGGCGGTTACGTTCCGTGACTTCGTCGGTGATGTCGGCGCGGGTGATGCCGATGCGGCTAGCGCCCTTGCCCTCGTCGGTGGTGCCCCAGACCTGTCCGGTGCGGATGCCGTGTCGCTTCAGGGCGGCGGTGAGGTCGGCGGCTTCCCGGTAGGTGCCGTAGGTGTCGGGTCGGAGTTCGTAGAGGCGGGCGATGACGCGTTCGTTCCAGACCTTCTTCTCGGTCTCCGGCACCACGGTGAGGACGTCTTCCAGCAGCGTGTCCCGGCGGGTGTCCTGTTCGGACTGGAGCTGCTCGCCGATGGCGTGGCCGGTGAGGGTTCCGGCTTGCTCGCGCAGGTTCCGGGCGTAGGCCACGACCTTCTCCGCGGCCGGACCGTCGAGCCCTGCGACGGTCCGTACGATCTGAGCTTCGGAGCCTTCACCGACCAGGTAGCCGATGCCCTTGTCTTCCCACGCGAACGTCGTGGCGCGCACGCCCTGCTTGTACTTCGAGGTGCCCAAGACCATGTCGTTTTCGGTCTGTCCCTGGACTTTCAGGCAGAACCGGGTGGAGACGTTGGCGCTGATCCCGGTCGGCAGGGACTTCGCGTCGGGGCGTTGGGTGGCGAGCATCAAGATGATGCCCAGCGCCGGACCACGTTTCACGAGGTCGGTGCAGATGGCCTCCAGCTCTTCGCCGTAGTCAGGGTGCTCGAACCACACCTGGCATTCATCCACCCCGATGACGATCGGATGCAGCCGCAAGCTCTTCTTGCTGGCCAGGTCAGGCGTGACCTTGTTCTCCGGAGCCTTCCCGTTCTTCGCCAGATCGCGGATCAGCTTCGCCCGGCGGCGCAGCTCATCGCGCAGTCCGCGCAGGTCAGTGACGGCCTGGTCGATCTCTTCCGGCTCGTCGCCCACGCCGTGCACGTGGGTGACCGGTTCCAAGGGGTCGAGGTCGCCCGTTCCCTTCAGGTCGTAGGTGTGCAGCTCCGCACGCGGATCGAGGGCCGCAATCAGCAGCAGCTCACGCAGCGCGAAGGTCTTGCCCATGCGGGGAATCGCGCCGATGACCACGGAGGTGAACATCAGCCGCAGATCCACCCACCGGCCGCGCTGATCAGTGCCGAACGGCTGCGACTGGAACAGGTCCACCCGGTTCCCCTTGCGCAGCGCCCAAGCGGGCTGGGTGGCCTTGCGCATGTCCTGATCGCCCACCCAGAGCACCAGGCGTCCGGCGTGTTCGGCGTTGTCGGCCTCTGGCCACACGCACCCCAGCGGGCGCCGCAGGCCCGAGGCGAGCTTGGCGCGACGCTCCATGATGTCGCCCGGCGTCACCCCCGGCGGCAGATCGATATCCGCCCGCCAGCCCTTCCCGTCACGGGCGATCGGCCGGGGGAACCCGACTCCGGTTCCGCCCTTGCCCAATGCCTGGTTGATCAGGGAGATACCCAGGGATGCCAGTGCGGTTTCGACTGCGCCGGAGGTGAGCTTGGGGACCTTGGTGGACTCCACCGCCCGCGACGCGATCGGCTTATCCGCAGGCGCGCCCAACCAGCCCAGACCAGCCAACGCGAGAACAGCCGCAGCCCACTGCACGGCAGCGGGAAGCACCGCGTGCCCGAGCAGGACCGCAGCCAGCGTGGCCGCACCAAGCCCCGCCGCGATGATCGCGCGAACTCGGACCCGGCCGTCTCGCTGCTGGGACAGCTTCAGGTACTCGGCGGCGTCCTCACGCCGTGCCGACGCGAGCCGCACCGGGAGTCCCTCGGCGTCACCGATCCACCGCAACAGACCGCCGACCAGCCGCAACCCCCCTGCCGGAATCCGCACGATGAGCCGCGCCACGTAGACCGGGCACCGCACCGCGTGAAACCCGGCAGAGTGCCCGGCATAGCCCAGTGCCCACCGTGCGGTGGCCCGGAACTCCTCGGCGTCCTTGGCCCACGCCGGGAGGATTGGGAGCCGCTTCTCCGCCCGGACCAACGCCGAACCCGGCTCCGGCTTCGTCGGCTGGTCGACCTGCGGCGGCTCGACGATCTCACCGTCGATCACCTCCGTCCCGGCCGACGCCGGGGCGGTCTGCTCGGTGTCGGGAGTGGTGACTCGTTCGGAGTGCAGGTGCAGCACTCGGGCGGTCTGCTGCTCGGCCTGGGCGTGGTGCTGTTCGTCGTGGTCGGTCATGGGGTCACCTCCGTGGGGTCGGTGTGCAGCAGGTGAGTCAGGGCCGCGCCCATACCGAGCACAGCGACGGGCAGGCAGGCGACCAAGGTGGTGATCCACCAGGGCGCTGCGGTCATGCCTGCGGCGGTCATCAGGTGATAAGCGACCTGCCCGAGCGCGCCGAGCCCGAGCGAGCCCAGCGCGGAGACCTGGGCGAACCGGCGAGCCCGGTGCGGGACCTGTCCGGACAGCCACACCCGCAGCGCGTAGGCGGCGTAGGTCTCGACGCCGATCGGGAGCGTGATCGCGGTGTTGAGCTCGAACCCGTCCCAGATCCCCGGAAGCGGGTGCACGATCCCGAACCCGGTCAGCCCGCCCAGGCCGACCCACCCGGACCAGATCGCCACGAACGCGGGCAACGCCAACAGCAGCACCGGCCACCGAGCAACCGGCTTGTCTACGGTTGGGGGCTCCGGGCTCGCGATCTTGCTGACCTGCTCCGGGGCCACCGACTCCACCTGGTCGTCGGTGGCGGGAGTATCGGGCTCGTCGCGCTCGGCGGGGCCGGGATCGGCGGGTTCCGGCTCCGGGATTTCCTCTTCGGCGTGGTCCTCGGCGGACAGCTTTGCCGCCTGTCCGGCGGAGTCGTTCGAGTCCGGCTCGGAGACCAGGTGCAGCCGGACCGGGTCCGGTTCTGGGGTGGGCTCGCCGAGCAAATTCAGCACGGTGTTGGCCTTCTTCGCTCCGATTTTCAGTTCCGACATGAGCCGGTTCCGCGACGGCAGTTCACCGAGGTCGGCGGCGAGCTGCCGGGCCTGCGGCACGAGGTCTTCGATCGGGGTCGGGTAGGCGCTCTTGGCGGTGGTCACCGGGCCACCTCCGGCAGCAGGCGCGGGGCGGGGACGCGGTCGCCGAGGTGCTCGACGGCGACCATGACGCCCTTCAGCACCACGATCACGGCGAACGCGCCGAGAGCGGTGGTGCGCACCAGCCCGGAGGCCAGCGACAGCGCTACCAACAGCACGGCGGGCAGCACGCCCCACCGCAACGCCTGGAACGTCACCCGCACGGGCGGGGCCACGATCCGGAACAGGCGCACTAGCATCGGAATTCTCCTAATTTGTTAGCTACGGGTTGGGAGCCCCGGCCCAGCGCGTTCTTGGCGGGATGGCTGGGCCGGGGGCACCGCTAGCGGGACAGCAGGTTGAGCGCGTCGCGCACGATCAGGTCGTGGTCGAACGCCAGGCGGCGACTCAGCGCGATCTCGACGGGCATCCAGCGGGCGTCCCTGGCGTCGTCTCCGGCGGTCGCGGGCGGCATCGTCGGCAGCAGCGCGGTGAACGCCACGGAGATGACACGGCCGCGCGGATCGCGGTCCGGCTCGTCGTAGACGCCGACCGTGTCCAAGCGCCCGGTGGTCAGGCCGGTCTCTTCGCTCAGTTCGCGGCGGGCGGCGGTGATGAACCGCTCGCCGTTGTCGACATAGCCACCCGGAAGCGCCCAATGCCCCGCGAACGGCGCCCAGCCCCGGCGAATCAACAGCACGTGGCGCACGCCGCCGGACTCGGCGAACAGGACGATGTCGGTGGTCAGGCTCGCGTTGGTGATCTCAGACAAGACGGTGCCCTTTCAGGTGGCGGTGGGGTTCAGTCGAAGGTGATGTCGCCGGTGATGGCCCCGGCCTGGATACCGACCACGCCGCCGCGATTGACGTTCACGACGTGCCCGCTGGGCTCGGTGATCCCCGGGTCCTCGGAGTGCTTGCCCTCGGCGAGGTCGTCGGCGGTGTAGGCCCGGCCTCCGATGTGGACAGTGACGTTCTTGGACATGGCTCCTCCTGGTGTTCGGGCGGTCAGAGAACGGCGGTGAGCAAGGCGGCGACGGCCAGCCAGAGCCAGTGCCAGGACTGGTCGAGCGCGTAGGCGCCGGTGCCCAGGTGCGGGTTGTCGTCGCGGCCGGTACGGGGTGCGCCGAAGCGGTAGAACTCGCCGTTGCCGACCCGGTCCGCCAGCGCGGCGAGGGTGTGGCGGCGGTCGGCCCAGTAGTGGGTGATCGCGCTGAGGACCTGGCCGACGACGAAACCGGCCGGGCTGATCGGTAGGCCGAGCACGACCCACAGCAGCGCGATCGTTCCGGCGGTCGCGGCGGTGTAGGACACCACGTGCTTCGCGCAGGCGAACCGGCCCAACCAGTCCGGGCGGCCCTTGTTCGCCGCCTGGTGCGAGGTCTGCAACCAGTGATCAGCGACGTGATGCGCCACCAGCAGCGCGGGCAGCGTCGCGGCGAAGACCAGGGCAGGTTCGAGGTGCACGGCCATCACGCGGCCTCCCCGTCCAGCTCGACCGCCGGAACCTCGGCGGCCGCGGAGACCAGGCGCAACACCGTGTTCCCGGCCCGCCGTTGGTAGCGACGCAGCCGGACCCGCTCACCGGAACCCATCTCCGACCAGGTGAACGGCGCAACCAGCGGCTCGGGCGAACCCAACTCCTCGGAGATCACGGCCTCCCAGTGATCCCGCACGTGCAGGCGATCCCACTCAGGCAAAGCGGCCTCGCAAAAGGCCAGGTCAGTTGCGGAAAAGTCGTAGTCGTGAGGGGGCATCCCTCAGCCTCCTTTCAAGCGATGGCGATAAAAGTAGCGCTACTAGTAGCGCTACGCAAGGTTGACGATGCCGCTGAACCGAAGGTTCGCGTGCGCAGGTGGGCTCTTGATCGGTTGAAGCGCTATGATTTGCGCTGGTAGTAGCGGGTTCGAGGGAGGCTTACGTGGGCAAGCACTGGGACGCCGTAGCGACCGCCATCAACACCCGATTGGCCGAGTTGGACTTGACCCAGCGAGAGCTAGCGGAGCGGTCCGGTGTCAGCACGGCGACCCTGCGACAGCTCCAGAACAACTACGAGCCGCGCCGCCGGAGCCCGCGAACCTTGGCGGCGATCTCCGAAGGGCTCCGCTGGCCCGCTGATCACTTGGCCCAGGTGCTCGAAGGAGAGGTTTCGCGCGAAGACACCGGGACTCTCCGGTCCGACGTCGCTCGCCTCTCCCATGAGCTGACCGATGCCCGCGCCGAGATCGACGATCTCCGGGCGGAAGTTCGGCAGCTCGGCACCAAGTTGAGCGACATCGAAGCGCGCGACGCTCGCTGAGCGCGCCCACAAGGCGAACCTGCTGCGCGGCATCAGCTGACCTCACCGAAGAAGGTCATCAAGGACTCGCCTGCGCTCCCAACTCCCGCCGCCACCGACGTCACGAAGTGGGCCGCCGCCACCGGGCTTTGGATCACCGTCGCGAGCGCGGCGAACAGGAACAATGCGCCGATCAACTTCGAGAGCGGGCCGCCGCCGGCCTTTGGGGCTCCGGGGATTGCGTTCTTCGCCATTGCTGCCTCCTAGGTTCGTCCGCACCGTGGCGGTGCTGGCCTTTTCCCTTGCTGGCACCAATTTCACCGAGATCTCGCGGACGTTCCCACGGGTATTTCCTGGTCACTTGCAGACGTCTCAAGTGGGATATACCGTCCCGACTGATCCCTTGGGGCGTCCCAAAACGCCCGAAGAACGTCCCGAAACGTCCCTTGGAGGCGGGGTGGCGAACGAGCGCCTGCGCGCAGCCATTCGCGCCGTCAACCTCACGATCGAAGAAGTCGCGAAGGCTGTCGGCGTCGACCAGAAGACCGCCGAGCGGTGGATCACGAAGGAACGGGTCCCGCACCGGAAGACCCGCCGTGAGGTCGCCGAGCTGCTCAGCGTCGCCGAGGTCCAGCTCTGGCCCTCGCTAGCGGACGACCTGCACACGCAGTCCAGCGACAGCACCGAGTTGGTGCACCTCTACCCGTCGCGCTCGGCGGTGCCGTTCGCGCTGTGGACAGAACTCATCGCCGGTGTGCGGGAGCGCATGGAGGTGCTGGTCTTCTCCGGTCAGTTCCTCGTCGAGCAGCACGACATTCTTCCCTTGGTGAAGCAGAAAGCTGAGGAGGGCGCGCTTTTCCGCTTCGCCGTGGGGGATGAGACGTCTCCGGTTGTGGTCCAGCGCGCGGTTGAGGAAGGCACGACAGGCGGTCTGGAAGGCCGTATCCAGCTGATGCGGCGGTACCTGAGCAAGGTTTCCAGCCTGCCGAACGTTGAAGTCCGCACGCACGGAACGATCCTGTACAACTCGATCTACCGCTTCGATGACCAGCTACTCGTCAACGGACACGCTTACGGTGCGCTCGCCGGGGAATGCCCTGTGATGCACCTGCGGAAGGTTCCCGACGGGCCGATGTGGGAGCACTACACGCAGTCCTTCGAGCGGGTCTGGAAAGAAGCCGAACCCGACACGTTGTGAGGAGAAGCCAGTGGCCCGCGTGGACTACTTCAACGACCCGGATGCGCCGAAGGCGAATTCGGTGGTTCCGTCCGTCACGGCGGTGATCCGCAATGCCGCTGGCGAGGTGCTGCTGATCCACAAGGTCGACAACGACCTGTGGGCGCTGCCCGGCGGCGGCCATGACGCGGGGGAGTCCATCACCGACACCGTGGTACGCGAAGTCGAGGAAGAGACGGGCCTAAGCGTCGAAGTCGTGCGCCTGGTCGGCACCTACACCGACCCGAACCACGTCATGGCCTACACGGATGGCGAAGTGCGGCAACAGTTCTCGTTGTGCTTCGAGGCTCGCTGGACCGGCGGCCAGCCGCGGGAAGACGGCAGCGAGACCAAGGCGGTCCGCTGGGTCGCCCCAACGGACCTGGACCGGCTCAACATCCACACGTCGATGCGACTGCGCATCGACCACGCCTTGGACCGAACCCGGAAGGAGCCCTACTTGGGCTGAGCCTCGGCGAGCCGCTGTTCCGTCCGGGCAACGGCTTCGGCGAGCACCGGGCGGGCCTTGACCCAGGTGCGGTGAACGGGGTCGTCCGGCGCGTACCGGCTCAGGATCTCGTCGATGCGGCCGGAGTAGGTCAGGCGTTGCCCGGCGGGACCGGTCGTGAGGTCGGCGGTCACCAGCGCGTCGAGCAGCGCGGAATCCTCGAACGGGAACTCGGCGAGCTCGTGCTCAAGCCCCCGTTCGGCGGCTTCGAACCGAGCGCCGGAATGGTGCGCCACGAGATTCACGATCCGTTCCGGCCAATGCTGCTCGCGGAGGTAGCGGGCGCCGTCGAGCGGGTGGAAGCGGGTGTGCCCGATCTCTTCGGAGTAGCCGATGTCGTGCAGCCACGCCGCCGCTACGAGCGTGTCGCGATCCTCGGGCGGAAGGGCTTCCTGTAACTCCTCCGCGCGGGAGGCGACGGCTCGAACGTGCAGCCAGCGCCGGCCAAGCGGCGCGACGAAACGTTCGGCCGTCTCGGCAGCTTGCTGTACCAACTCCATGCGTGCTCACGCTACCTTTCGGTTCGTGCCCTGACGTGCACGTGACTGCGGTAGACCCCTGCCCAAGATGTGCGCGGCACAGGGCTTCTCATGGCGCCCTGAGATCACCGGAGAGCTAGTTTCCCGGTCGGCGGGGGATGACGGGAGGGGCGCAAGCAGCCTCACGCTCGCGGCGATCGGCCATGCACCACTCCTGAAAGTCCTCATAGGCCGGGAACCGGCCCACCGGAACCCGCCGCAACGGTTCAGCCTCCCGAACCTCCCCGGTCAGCCGACGGACGTACTCCGTCCCGCCGTAGACCTGAACCTCCCGGCCGTGCGGCCACACGTACATCCACCCGCCGACACCGACCACCCACGTACTGCGATCCACCAGCCACCCCCAAAACGGACACTGAGGCCAAGTAGGCCAACTGTAAGGCCAATGAGGCCACGCAGGCCAGAGAGGCAGCAGAGGACACGCTGCAGCCATACGTTCAGCACGTGACCAAGCGGCTGCTGTCCTCTGGCGAGCTGGCGAAGGAGCTAGGAATCTCCCGCCGCTCCATCAGCCGCTACGCGGATCAGGGCTTGATCTCCGCCGCGCTGGTGACGCCCGGCGGCCGCTACAAGTTCGACCTGGATGTGGTTCGCGATGAGTTGAGAAAACTCGCGCAAGAACGCAGGAGCGAGCGCTAGACCTGACGCTTGGCAGCACAGCGGCCTTTGGTGCCAAAAGACCAGGACTAGACTAAAAGAGTGGTTTTCGGCACCCTGATTTACCGCCTAGTACCGCGTGTAACTGAATTTCCCGGATACTAGTCCATAAGAATGAAAATCTCGTTTCGGCAGCAATAATCGACATGAGGGTGTGTCTGCGGTTGTCATCTGTTTGGACGCTGCACTCATCGGTAAGGCTATGTGATTATGACGTCCTGTGGGTGATGCTTAGTCAAGCTGTTGATCCGTAGGGAGTTAGTAATGCACGACCAAGTAAACTATGTTCCAATCCTCCTCACTAGGCGAGGGGAGCGTTCGGCGTTGAGTGAGCTCGATTCCGAATCCAAGTCTCGAATTACTCCACTTTTTACGGTGCATCCACGTGATTGGGACTATGATCAAGAATGCTGGAAGAAGACAGTGTCCGAGCATGTCGAAACTCTTGTAGATCAGTTGTATTCATGCTGGCCAGATCGACGTGCATTCATTGACCTAGAACATTTGGATGAGTGGCTGGATGGATCTATTGAAGATCATCCGTTAACCTTACTAATTGAAAAGTCTCTCCAGTTGGGTTCCAATCTGGTCCCTGTCGTAGCTCCAGATCGGAACCCTGACTACTTAAATGCTTCCCGTCATGCTTGCAGGGAATACGGGACGGGTCTTTGTTTGCGCCTAAAACCATCGTTGTGGCCTTCGATGCCAGAGGGGCGATCTTCTCTTTCTGATATTATGGATCTTATGGGATCAACTCCCGACGAAGTCGACCTCATACTTGACCTGGGCGCCGATACTAATTCTGAACTGGCCACTTCTGCCGCCCTGGGAGAGTTCTTAGCCTTGCCGAATTCTGACAAGTGGCGGTCGATCACTCTGGCGGGTGGCGCGTTCCCTAAAGATTTGACGGGGGTAGAAAAAGATAAAATTTACCGCGTTTCGCGTTCTGACTGGGGGCTTTATCGGCGCGTCGCCGAACAGCTGTCATTGCAGGGGAAGCGGCGGCCAGATTTTGCAGATTACTGCGTGGCGCATCCCGATCCTAGTTTGGGAGTTAACCCCAGGTTTTTAATTATAAGCGGGCAGATTCGATATACGGTAGAGGATGACTGGCTGGTTGCTAAGGGTGGCCAGTTCAAGCGTGTTGGCGGTGATGCTGTGACCTCACCGGTGCGCCTTATTGTGCAATCCGACGAGTTCCGCGGGGAACAGTACTCAGCCGGGGATGCGTGGATAGCCCAGGTGTATCAGGGTGGCGATAAGAAAGGGAATCCCGAGGTTTGGCGCCGGGTGGCTACGAATCACCACTTAAAATTTGTCACTGACCAGCTCGCCAACCAATCCGAGACCTAAGTCTATTTCTAACGGTCTCCTGAATTGTTGATGTGTCGAGCTCTTCGGTCATCCTGCGCCATATTTCGCGCCGTGGCTTTGAGCGCACACCTCGGTCTATGCCTCTTTTTTGAAGTTCGTCAAGTGCCTCTTCGCGCCACAAAAGTTGAACTAGGGACCACGGGTCCACGACTGGATTTTGTGTTCCTCTTCTGAGTTGGTTTAGCTGTATGCTGCCTTGATTTTCAGTCGCTATGATCACTTCCCACCAATTGGGTAGGAATTCGATGGCTTTAGTTGCGTGACATTCGGCTACAACGAGCGCAGCCCGATCGAGTGTCCTTGAGTAAACTTGGACCTGGCTCGGCAAGCGTCGCAAATTATCTCGTGCGCTCTTGATCTCGTAGCCCCAGAACGAACCATTCACAACCGCAAGGTCGACACGGACAAGCCCGCCAAGATCGAGCTCGTCGACAAATAGTGTGTCCGATTCGGGGTGTTCGGCTCGTAGGTGCGAGGTAAGACATGTCCGAACATCCCGATCACGCATTCTGGCCTCCTCTGCGACATGTCTTGTGCTGCCTTAACATACCGCTCTGTGCTCGGGTCGTCCCTACCTGGCCGAGCCTCACCCAGCGGCTAAGCCTATGAACCTCTACGGGGTTAGGTTGCCGACGGCTGCCTAGGCTCAAGCGAGCCTCTCCTACGCAAGCGGATTAGGCGCGGGCCAGCGTGGGGAACTCTGGTGCCTAGCAGAGGGCGCCTGGTCAATCGATGGCTAAGCGGGGCCGTGCTGAAGAATACTTGCACGTCAGAGCTCCATGGGCAGCACTCTGTAAATCAGCCGCGAAAGCTTCGGAGGTTCGAATCCTCCACCTGGCACACCAGCCGAAATGGCCCGGTGACCTGCAAGAACAGGGTCACCGGGCCGTTTTGCGTTGTCCGGTCGTGTCCGGCTGACTGCGGCCGTTGACGGGTGTCTGTGCCGAATGCGTGCCACAGCTCGGAGTCGCCGAGCAGCTCGGGGACTGGTTGTCGAGACGCGGTCTCGCCGCCGTACCGCCATCAGCTCTGAGCAGCCGCACCTGTCGAAGCCCCTGTGCCTTCCCGGCATCGGTACCCGTTCGCGCCTCCTGAACAGCCTGTGCTGCTCGCGGAGTGATGCGTCGGCTTTGTCGCGACACGGCGGCTGTTGAGCCATCCGGGGGCTGCCCAAGAACCGAATCCGGACAAGGGCGAACTGGCAGACATCACCCCGACCGTCGCCTAAATGATCTTGTTCGCAGGTGTTTGCTCTTGCTGGTGCGGAATCGGACAGGTCTTCAAGGAGGCAAGATGGTGACATCAGCGGATGCTGGCTACTCGTCGAATTGGGTGAGCGAGTCCGGGCTGGACCTTGAAGAGGGTTATTGCATCACCCTGGCGCGGGGAGTGCGGCCACGTGAGGCTCTGCATCGTCTAGGTGTCAGCGATGCGGCCATCCGGGCCGCCACGTGGCCCGAGTTCACGGCTGAGCTTCGTGAGCCTGAGCCTGCCCACGTCAGCCATGGTGTTGTCGCCGCGTTCGTCATGGGCGAGCACGTCGTCTTGGTCGAGGACGTCGGGTATCGAGGGCGCTCGCCAGAGTGGGCCGGGTCGGTGTCCCGGGGCACGGAGGCCGTCAACGTTTACCTCAGCCCCACCAGCCTCAAGGAGGAGCTGAGCATCTTCCGGGACGGTCAGCAAGTGGCCTCCATCGATGGTGACGAGCCAGAGGTTGTCGAAGGCGGCGATGCGGAACTGGCCGGTCGGCTGGTCGAGCTGACCTACGATGCCCTCAAGCCCTTGGACGAGGACGACGAGGCACCCGAGGACCTCAGCGACGGGCGGGTGGACCTGCTTCAGGTCGCCTGTGACTATTTCGGGCTGCAACCGGAGGCGCCGGACATTAGCGGGCCGGTATTGGGGGCACTCGTCGAGTACCGGTAATGATCACACGAGGAGTTTCCGCAGGGTGCGGTGGTTTAGTGTGCATGATGCCGATCGGCTCTTTGTTGGGGCCCTGTGTTCCGAATGCGGCTGGTAATGACGGGCGTTGCTGGGCTCGTTCTTGGTTTCGTTCGTTAGAGTTCAGGACGGTCCGCCACCGTGTGCGCACGCCTGTGGCCACCACGTATCCGATGTGCTGATCCCCGCTGAGTCCACCTTCGCGGACCTGAAAAGCAAGAACGTCGATTGGCCTCTACGCAGGCGTGACACGGAGTCCCACCGCTTCGGAAAAACCTCTGGCGCACGGGCCGTACCGAGGAGTAAACAGGGGCAAGCCCCGTGCTGTGCTGAATCTGCGCCCAGGGCAACCTGGAATTCGACTGGTCAGCGCCCCGCGTCGCGTGGTCTGCCAGCCGCGCAAGCTTCGGAGGTTCGAATCCTCCACCTGGCACACCAGCCACAACAGCCCGGTGACCAGCACTAACTGGGTCGCCGGCCGTTTGCGTTGCCCGGCCGCTACCGTCTCCGCACGGCTGGTTCCGGCCAATCCCTGGCCACGGCCCGAGAGCCGCGCCGACCCGATTTCCGGCGGCTGGGTGCGTCAAGATCTCGTCATGCGCGTCGGACGAGGTCGTGAAAGGGGAGCCGCGTGCGTATCGGAGAGCTCGCGAAGCTGACGGAAGCCACGCACGATCGTGGTCGAGGACGCCGACCCGGACCTGCCGGCACGCCTTGCGCGGGAGCGCGCCCGGATGACGGCCCGCATCGACTGCCTCACCCGGAACCGGGACGCCGTCGACGGCTACATGGACGCAGTGGGCGAAGCGACAGCAGTGCGAAGCACAACGGCGCCGCATAGGCGCTCACCCCGGAATCGGGCACCTGGGCTGCTCGCGCAGGGCTCTCGCCCCGTTCCTGTTTTCCGCCGAGCTGCCGAACCGATTCGTTGCCAGGTTCGCGGGGTATGGGTCAAGGTGCCGTGTGATGAGCAGAAGCGAGTGCGTGCGTGAATTCCACCCCTGACTCCGGGCGACTGGCCCGACGGATGGGCACCGTGGACGCCACCGTGATCGGACTCGGTTCGATGCTCGGTGCCGGGGTGTTCGCCGCGTTCGCGCCCGCCGCCGCAGCAGCGGGAACCGGCCTGTTGCCGGCACTGGGCCTCGCCGGGGTGATCGCCTATTGCAACGCGGCCAGCTCCGCACAGCTGGCCGCGGCGTATCCCACCTCAGGCGGCACCTACGTCTACGGCCGCGAACGCCTCGGACACTGGTGGGGGTTCGCCGCCGGGTGGGGATTCGTGATCGGCAAGACCGCCAGCTGCGCGGCCATGGCACTGACTTTCGCCGCCTACGCCGTCCCCGGCCACGAGCGCCTCGCCGCGGTGGGTGCAGTCGTGGTGCTGGCGGCGGTCAACTACGCCGGAATCACCCGCACCGCCGCCCTGACCCGCCTGCTGCTGGCCGTGGTCGTGCTCGTCTTGACCGTCGTCACGGTGCTGGCGGCCACCGCCGCCGACCCCGGCCGACTGGCCACCGCTGCGGGCGGATTCCCACACGGTCTCCTCGGCGTCCTGCAAGCTGCCGGGCTGCTGTTCTTCGCCTTCGCCGGCTACGCCCGCATCGCCACCCTCGGCGAAGAGGTCCGCGACCCCGCCCGCACCATCCCCCGGGCGATCCTGACCGCCCTCGCGCTGGCCGTGGTGATCTACGCCGCCATCGGCGCGGTGATGTTGCTGGTGCTCGGTCCGCAGCAGCTGGCCACAGCCACCACTCCGTTGGCCGAGGCCATGACCACGGCCGGATACGGCTCACTGACCGTCGTGGTCCGCATCGGCGCCGCGGCAGCCAGCCTCGGCGCCTTGCTCGCCTTGATCGCGGGGGTCGGGCGCACCAGCCTGGCCATGGCCCGCCAGCGCGACCTGCCGGGCTCCCTGGCCGCTGTGCACCCCCGCTACCAGGTCCCGCACCGCGCCGAACTCACCGTCGCCGCCATCGTCATCGCCTTGGTCCTGACCACCGATCTGCGGGGCGCGATCGGTTTTTCCAGCTTCGGGGTGCTGGTCTACTACGCCATCGCCAACGCCGCCGCTTTTGCCCAACCACCCGAGCACCGCCGGTGGCCCCGGGCGCTCAACGTCCTCGGCGTGCTCGGCTGCCTGACCCTGGCCGCCACCCTGCCCCCAACCGCCGTTCTGGCAGGACTGGCCGTGTTCGCGATCGGGCTGCTCGGCCGACTGATCACCCGACGACTCCGAGCTCGCCACACCGCGGAGCAGTCCCCGCAGCAGTAGACACCCGTGGGAGAGCAGCGATGAGCATCCCGGCTACCCGGCAGAAAAGGCCAGCGGCACCACCGGCTGCTGTGACGGCGACAGCAGCCGTCCTCGAGAGTGACCGCTATCGGACGATCCCCGTGCATCCGCCCAGGCCAAGAGATCACTTACAGGACAGGCCGCACCTGCGTAGCGAACTGAACGTGGTCGAGGTGGCAGGGGGCTACCGGCCACAGGGATCGTCGGTAAGCCGGTTTTGCATTCGGGCGATTCGCGCGCCGCTCAGCTGGGCTACGTAGTGGTGGGGAGCGGTGCGGTTGCACTCGTCGGAGTTCACCCGCGTTCGCCTCAGCGCGGGGGAGTGCCTCGCCAGCCGAAACGACGGCTGCGGACATCAGTGAACAGGCCCGCTCCGAGCTTGGAAGCGCGAGCCCTGCCGCTTGGCTGGGCAGCCTTTCGTCGGTCGCATTGACCCGTGCCACGAAGTTTCGGCACTTCGAAGCTTTGCAGGAAGCACCCTGCAAATCAGCCGCGCAAGCTTCGGAGGTTCGAACCCTCCACTTGGCGCACCAGCCGAAACGGCCCGGTGACCTGTACGAACAGGGCCACCGGGTCGTTCTGCGTTGTGCTCTGGCCGGCTCCCGGTGACCGGATTCCGTGCCGGAGCCGGGCCGTGGAGCTGGGGGCCCGAGCGGGTCTCGGCCCTGGGGCGGGCCGAGACCGGCGAGCCGCGCGGGGTTCCTCGCGCGGCTGTGCGGGATCAGAGGGTGCCGGACTCGGCGATCGTGATCTCGGCCTTGGGGGCGCCGCTCGACGAACCCAGCTTCTCGATCGCCGTCACGACGTCCATCCCGTCGACGACCTCGCCGAACACGACGTGCTTGCCGTCCAGCCAGGTGGTGGCGATGGTGGTGATGAAGAACTGCGATCCGTTGGTGTTCTTGCCCGCGTTGGCCATGGACAGCTGGCCGGGCTTGGTGTGCTTGATGCTGAAGTTCTCGTCGTCGAACTTGCCGCCGTAGATGCTCTTGCCGCCGGTGCCGTTGCCCGCGGTGAAGTCACCGCCCTGGAGCATGAACTGGGGGATGACGCGGTGGAAGCCGGAGCCCTGGTAGCCGAAGCCGTGCTGGCCGGTCGCCAGTTCGCGGAAGTTCTGCGCGGTCTTGGGGACGGTGTCGTCGAACAGCTGGAAGGTGATTCGGCCAGCCTGCTCGCCGTTGATCGTGATGTCGAAGTAGACGTTGTTTCCCATGGCGCCGATCTTTTCACACGGTGAATTCCGCCCGGCACCAAGTGCGGTTGCTCAAGGGCGCTTTCACTGGTAGGCGTCCCGAGATGTCACCGGTCGCCGAACAGGGCCTCGCCCGCTGTCGCACCGCCTCGACCTCCGTCTCCGCCGAGCGGTCGGCCGTCTGGCACGGCTCCGCACCGCAGTAGGCAGCGGCGGCTAGATCCCCGTTCATGCCTTCGCGCACCCCAAGCGTCAAAGGTGGAGGAAATGAGTTCCTCGGTATCGACTAGCGCGCCAGCCCTATTTTGCGGCCGTTATCGGAGTGCTCGAAATGGTGTTCAGGGGTTTCCGCGATTCGGTGACGACGTGGCGCCGCAGCTATCGGCGGAGGCGGTCGCGGGACGCACCCCGTACGTGGGCTCAGGGGAGGATGCCGAACGCGGCCCAGGTGTTGGCGACGGGTTCGGCGGAGTCCGGGTCGGGTTCGACGTCGGGGCGCCATTCGGTGACGCGGACCGGGCCGGGGGCGAGGACGTCGTAGCCCGTGAGCAGTGCGGGCGCCTCGGAGATGGGCCGGGGGATGACCGGCGTGGAGGTGCGCTGGTAGATGGCCAGGCCGCGGTCGACGGTGGCGGGGGCGAGGTTCTCGGTCGTGGTGTGCGACAGCGCGAGCACGCTCCCGGAAACGCAGGCGTCGCGGTAGGTCGCGAGCACCGCCGCCGGGTCCTGTTCGTCGCGCACGAAGTGCAGCACGCTGATCGCGAGCACGGCGATGGGCCGGGTGAAGTCCAGCAGTTCGGTCACACCTGGCGCCGTGAGCACCGTCCGCGGGGAGGTCAGGTCGGCTTGGGTGACCGAGACCCGCGACTCGTCGCGCAGCAGGCGGCGGGCGTGGGCGACGGCGATCGGTTCGCGGTCCACGTAGGCGATCCGCGCCGTCGGGTCGATCTGGTGCGCGATCTCGTGCACGTTGCCCACGGTGGGGACTCCGGAGCCGAGGTCGAGGAACTGGTTCACGCCGAGGTCCAGGCACAGCCGCACCGCGCGGCCGAGGAACGCCCGGTTCGCGCGCGCCGTGGTGGCCACGCTGGGCAGCGTCGCGATCTGCTCCTCCGCGGCGGCGCGGTCCACGGCGAAGTTCGCCGAACCGCCCAGGTAGTAGTCGTACATCCGGGCCGCGTTGGGGCCGCTCGTGTCCGGATCGCCGGTGAGGCCGGCCAGGTCCAGGTGCGATTGCCGTTCCGGACTCACCGGAACCTCCTCATCTCAGACGTCGAGCACTGGAAGTATGAGGGGTGCGGGGCTGCGAACGACAGTGCGAATTCCGCCCTGATCGGCCGCTGCCGCGATTCGGACGCGGCGGAACCCGGAACGCGTCACCGAACTGGTGCTGTTCAGCGTCTGCACGACGACCCACCGCGAAGTCGAATGGATCACGCAGGACATGGCGTGCGTGTTCCCGGAGCAGTGGGACCGCTTCCACGCCGGAGTTCCCGAAGCGGAACGGGACGGACGGCTCGTCGACGCCTACGACCGGCTGCTGCACGCCCCGGACCCGGAGGTGCGGGTGCGTGCCGCGCGGGACTGGTGCCGGTGGGAAGAGGCGCACGTCGAGGTGGGGCACGCGCGCCCGGATCCCCGCTACGACGACCCGGACTTCCGGATGACGTTCGCGCGGCTGGTCACGCACTACTGGCGGCACGGCGCGTGGTTCGCGGACGTCGAGCTGCTGCGGGGCGCGGAGCGGCTCGCCGGGATCCCGGGGGCGCTGGTGCACGGGAGGCGGGACGTCAGCAGTCCCCCCGACATCGCCTGGCGGTTGGCGCGGGCCTGGCCGGATGCGCAGCTGCGGCTCATCGACGACGCCGGGCACGGTGGTGGTGCGGTGGCGGCGGAGCTGGTCGCGGTCACCGACCGCTTCGCCGCCGGGTGAGCGGCCGTGTGATCAACCGCGGTGGATCAGCTCGTCGGCCTGGGCGAGTCCGTCCCGCACCGCGGTCCGCTCGGCTTCCGGGAGTCCGTCGACGAACCCGGGGCCGGCTGCTTTCACCAGCACCATCAGCTTCTTCGCGATCCCGCGGGCCTGGGTGATCCGGATCCGCGAAGCCTCCAGCGCCGTCCGCGAGTCGGTGATCAGCCGCCGGTAGCGGTGGTTGAGCTCGGCCCGCGCATCGACGACGTCCAACGCGACCGCCAAGCGGGACAGCTCGGCCGTGGGCACCTGCTCATCCGACACGTGCGGCAGCTTACGAGCCCGTTCGGATCGAGTCGCGCGTCCGGTGCGTGCGGGCTCCGACGCGACGTCACCCGAACGAATCAGGACCGAGGGCGTCGGAGCAGCACCCTCCCGAACGACTATGAGGGTGTGAGGCGACCGCAGGTGCAACCGGATCCCGCGGCAGCGCTGCTCGGTCTGTACGACGAGGCGCTGCCGCAGGTGTACGGCTACCTGCTCGGCCGAACCGGGGACCACGCGTTGAGCGAAGACCTGGCCGCCGACACGTTCCTGGCGGCGGTGAAGGCCGCCAGGGAACGTCCGGGGCAGGCTCCGAGCGTGGCGTGGCTGGTCGGGATCGCCCGGCACAAGCTCGCCGATCATTGGCGGGCGGTCGGGCGGGAACGGCTCGGGCTCGAACGGCTCGGGCAGGAGGAACCACAGGTCGAGGACCCGTGGGACGTCCGGCTGGACGCGTTGTGGGCACGGGAGGTGCTGGGCAGGCTCGGACCGCACCACCGGGCGGCGCTGACGTTGCGCTACCTCGACGGACTCCCGGTTCCGGAGGTCGCCGAACACCTGGGCCGGACCGTGCACGCCACCGAAGCGCTGCTGGTCCGGGCCAGAGCGGCATTCCGCCGCGACTACGAGACCGCCGGCGACGCGCAGGGCACCAGGGGAGGGCGAGAGCGATGACCGATCCCTTCGACGCTCTTCGCGAGCCGATCGTGCCCGCCGAACCGTCGCCGCGGTTCACCGAGCGGCTGCGCGAGCAGCTGGAACGGGCACTGCTCGACGACCCGGGAGCAACCATGACCAGCACCGAATCCACCCGGCACGCCGACGTCACCGAGGGAGTCGGGGCGACGCTGACCCCGTACCTCGCCGTGCCCGGCGCGCGGCACGCCATCGATTGGTACGGCGAAGTGTTCGGAGCTCGGCTGCGGGCCGAGCCGTACGTGATGGACGACGGCAGGCTCGGCCACGTCGAACTGGACCTCGGCGGCACCGTGCTCTTCCTCGCCGACGAGTTCCCGGAGATCGACATGGTCGGCCCGGCGAACCGGGGTGGGCCGAGCGTCAACCTCCACCTCGCAGTGCCCGATGTGGACGCCGTCGTGCTGCGCGCGCGAGAACACGGTGCGACGGCGGTCGGAGACATCGAAGACCACCCGTACGGCAGGTCCGGACGGTTCCAAGACCCGTTCGGCCACCGCTGGCAGATCATGACGCCGCCGGAGCAGGCCGCGGCGGATCGGACGGCGCCCGCACCGGAATTTCCCCGGGAATCGCGGCCCGGCGACATCGACTACATCACCATCACCACACCGGATTCGGCGCTGGCGAAGGAGTTCTACGGCGCCGTGCTCGGTTGGCGGTTCGCGGCGGGCGGCGTCGAGGATGGCTGGCAGATCGAGGACGTGCGGCCCATGGCCGGGTTGCACGGCGGACAGCCCCACGACGTGCACTTGTGCTTCCGGACCGACGATCTCGACGCCGCTCTCGACCGGGTGCGGGAACACGGTGGCGAAGCGGGCGAACCGCAGGACATGCCGTACGGGCGCCTCGCCACGTGCGCGGACGACCAGGGCCACCGCTTCTACTTGGTGGGGTGAGGTGGGTTTGTCGCCGCTGGTGGTGGTTGGGGGCCCCGGGGGTCGCGAACGGGTGGATTTCGTAGGCCGATCGCGTAGCGCCCGGTCCGGCTAATCGTGAGAGTGATCACCGCCGGCGCTCCAGCCGCTCCAGCGCCGGACCCGCACGACGATGAGCGTCAGGTGCGGGCGCCGCTGTCGGTACTGCTCGTACTTCGCGGCGAGCGCCTCGACCCACTCCGGGTGCGATGCGGCCGGGGCGAGCTCTGCGATGCCGTCCGCGCGCGCCCACCACAACTGCTCCCAGTCCTCGGAGTAGTCGTCGGTCAGCAATGTGACCTGCGGGTTCTGCTCGATGTTGCGGAGTCGGCGCAAAGCCGTGGTCGACTTCGGCTTGTGGTCGACGGCGGTCACCACCACGTCCCCGTCGACCGCGAACGTCACCGGGACGAGGTGCGGCCGAGCACCCGGATCGGCCGTCGCCAACCGGGCCACTCGCGCCGCGCTGAACCAGTAGCGTGCCTGCTCATGGCTGATGCGCATCAGGTTGGCCACTCCGTATTTTCGAGGTGTGCGAGCAGTTTCCGAACCAGGATCCGACATCGTCGTCGGTCCCACCTACGCGGAGCACCGGCATTGGCTCCGCTACCAGGAGTACTTCCCGAGCGGACTCAGCTTCGACGGCGATCTGGATCGCGGTCCGGACGGGGAGCCCGCCGCGTTGCCGACGGGTGATGGCCTGCCGGTGGAGAGCTGGTGGTCCTGGCGCGGCAGACGGGTGCACCTGGACCGGTTCCCGCGCCCGAACGCCCCGGCGAAGCTCATCGCGCTGCACGGCATCGGTGGCTACGGCCGGATGCTGATGCCGTACGGCAGGCTGCCCGCGCTCGCCGATCTGGAGTTCCTCGCGCCCGACCTGCCCGGTTTCGGGCTCACCGCCAGCGGTCTGCGGCAGGTGACCTACGACGGGTGGCTGCGTTGTGTGACGGACCTCGTCGCTGCGGAGCGGCGAACGGATGAGCGCCCCATCGTCCTGATGGGGGTGGGGTCCGCTGGGCGGCTGGCCTACGACGTCGCCGCACGCGCAGGCACCGACGGCTCGGTCGCGGGAGTCGTGGCGACCGGGCTCGCGGATGCGCGCCGGGAAGACGTGCGTCGCATGCTGGCGACCACCCCGGAACTGGGCCGGTGGGCCGGGCTGCTCGGGCTGCTGCCGGGCTCGGTTCCGCTGCCGCTGCCACCGGCGTGGGCGCCGGTGCGGTGGCTGGTGAACATCGCCGCGATGTCGAACCACGCCCAGTTCGCGCACGCGATCTGGGCGGACCCGCTGGGCGGCGGGAACTGGATGTCGCTGGGATTCCTGCGCAGCTTCCTGGTCTCCGCCCCGGCGGTGGAACCGGAGGACTACGCGGGACCACCGGTCCTGCTGGCGCACCCGGCGGAAGACCGCTGGACGCCTCCGCGGCTGTCCCGCGAGTTCTTCGACCGGCTCGGTGCGGCCGGTCGGTTCGCCTCGTTGCACGGGGCCGGGCACCTGCCGACGGAGGAGTCGGGGCTGGCCGATCTGGATCGTGCCTTGCGTGATTACGTAGACGAACTAGGTTTGGCGTGAGCCGTTGCTCCAATTGACGGAACTGCGGTCACTGATCGTGTTTCCTGGATACTCTCCGCATGGTCACTGATCGGTTGCTGCGGCCTTTTTCACATCGCGCGGCGCGGGTTCCCGGCGACAACTCGCCACTCGACCCGCCAGGATGGGCCGGGTCGAAGGCGCTGGTCAGTTCGATATCCGTGCAGGTGACCAGATCGCCCATCGCACAACGCGCCCCAGGAAAAAAGATCTTGACGGCGTTCGGCGGGCAACTCGGCCCTGGCCAATCGTGCCCGTCGTGAGTCACGATCGGCTCGGCAATCCGGTGCGACATTCGTGTCGCCGGACAGGAGGAGGGTGGATGATCGAGAGTCACCACACCCTCGATCCGGAGGCGACGCTGGACACCCCGCGCCCGCCGGTGCGGGCCGAGGTGGATCCGGCGCGCAGGCGGGTCTTCACCGCTTTCTCCCTCGGCACCTTGCTGGTGGGCCTGCTGGTCTCCGGCCTCACCTCGTCCTGGCTGGACTTCCGCTACGACGCGAGCCTGCTCTACATCGGCCCGCTGCTGGCCATCGGCTTCCTCGTCGCCGAACAGCTCACCATCGACGTCGACGTGAAGCGCGTCGGCTGGACCATCTCGTTCACCGAGATCCCGCTGATCCTGGGACTGCTCACCGCGCCGTTCGAAGTGGTGCTCGCGGCGAACCTGCTGGCCGGGCTCGGCGCCCAGGTCGGGCGTCGAGCAGCGACCCACGTCGTCTACAACGCGGGCGTGATGTGCCTGGAGATCGCGGTCCCGTTCGCGGTCGCCACCGCGGTGCAGCGAGCGCTGCCCGAACTGGCCCCCGAGTGGTTCGGGCCGGTCCTGGGCACCCTGACTTCCCCGCTGATCAGCTGCGCCTTCGCGTTGGCCGCGCTGCACGTGCTCGGTGGCGCGATGCGGGTCAGCGCCGCCGGGCGGCTCTCGGTGCGCACGCTGGCCGTCGGCCTGCTCAACACCTCCGTCGGGCTGATCGGCTACGAGGTCGCCAAGAGCACCCGCTGGGGCTGGCTGCTGGTGGCCCTGGTCGCCGTCGCCGTCGTCGGTCTCTACCGCGCCTACTCCGGACTGCTGCGGGAACAGCGCGACCTGGAAGCGCTCAGCGACGTGAGCCTCAGCGTCGCCCGGTCCGGCCAGGCCGCCGTGCGCAACCCCTCCGAACCGGAGGAGAACACCACTTCCGTCAGCGAGTGGGAACCCGTCGCCGAACGCATCCGCGAACAGCTCAACGCCACCCGCGTCGTGCTGCGCCTGCGCCTCGACCCGCGCGGTGAGGTGAGCACGCTCGTCGCTGGCGAACCGCTCCCGGAGGCCGCCCGGATCGCCGGGCCGCACGCCCTGCGCGACGACCCGCTGCTGCAACTGCCCGGCAGCCACGTCCGCTCCTTCCGCACCCTCGAAGCACCCGACGAGGTGCGCCGCGCGCTGCGGATGCGCGGCGCCTACGAGTCCCTGGTGGTGCCGCTGCGCGGGGCGAGCCAGCTGCTCGGTGCCGTGGAAGCGCACGACCGGGTCAGCCGCTGGCGCGGGTTCGGCCGCGCCGACGTGCGGCTGCTGCACACCCTCGCCAGCCACCTCGCGACCGCGATGGACAACCGGCGGCTGCTGGCGCGGTTGCGCCACGACGCCTACCACGACCTGCTCACCGGCCTGCTCAACCGCGCGGGCTTCCGCGAGATGGCGGCGGAGGAACTGCGCGCCGGGCGGACCGCCGTTGTGCTGCGGGTGGACCTGGACCTGCTCACCACGGTCAGCGAGGCGCTCGGTTACACCTGGGGCGACCGCATCGTGGTGGCCGCCGGGCAGCGCATGCTCGGCGAACTCGGCCCCGAGGTGCCGCTGGCGCGGTTGGAGGCCAACTCGTTCGCGGTGCTGCTCAGCGATCACACCGAGGAGCAGGCGCACGCGGTAGGCGAGCGGCTCTGCGAAGTGATCGGCGAGTCGTACCCGCTGGACCGGCTGGTCGTGGAGGCCGGCGGCGTCGCGGGCTACTCCTCGTCGGCGCCGAGCGACGCGGAGAACGAGAACGACATCGACACGCTGCTGCAGCATGCCGACGTGGCGGTGCGGGCCGCGCGCAACGCGAAGGACGTGGTGCGCGGTTACGCCCCGGCGATGGGCCAGGTGTTCCTGCGGCGCTTCCAGCTGGTCACCCAGTTCCGCCAGGCGCTGGACACCGGGCAGGTCGAGGTGCACTACCAGCCGAAGGTCGCGCTGCCGGGCAGGCAGGTCGTCGGCGCGGAGGCGCTGGTGCGCTGGTGGCACCCGGAGTACGGGCGCCTCGACCCGGACGAGTTCGTGCCGGTCGTGGAGGCCACCGGCCTGGTCGACGCGCTCACGTCCTTCGTGATGGAACGCGCGCTGATCAAGGTGCGGGAGTGGATGGACCGGGACCTGCGGATGTCGGTCGCGGTGAACCTCTCGGTGCGCAACCTCAACGACGAGTCCTTCCCGGACCGGGTCTCCGAGGCGCTGCTGCGCCACGACGTGCCGCCGGAACTGCTCACCTTCGAACTCACCGAGTCCTCGGTGATGGAGGAGCCGGAGCGGTCCATGCCGGTGCTGCGGCGGCTGCACGCGCTGGGCGTGGTGCTGGCCGTGGACGACTTCGGCACCGGCTACTCCTCGCTGGCGTACCTGCGGACGCTGCCGGTGGACGAGGTGAAGATCGACAAGAGCTTCGTGCTCGGCATGGGCACCGACCTCAGCGACATGGCCGTGGTGCGCACCATCGTGGAACTCGGGCACTCGCTGGACCTGGTCGTCGTCGCCGAGGGCGTCGAGGACGACGCCGCCCGGGATCAGCTCGTCGGAATGCGGTGCGACATCGCGCAGGGCTACCTGATCTCCCGGCCGCTGCCGGAGGACCGCTTCGAGGCGTGGCTGCAGGCTCGGACCGTGAAGGCCCGCGGACCCAAGTCCGAGACGGTGCTCACACTCGTGCACTGATCGGCCGCAGCGGGCGCATCTCGGCGCTGGGAGCCTTCAGTTCGCCTCTGAACTGGAGTTTCCTCGAACGGGTACCCCCGCTGCGGAGCCGGTTGGGCGGGTGTGTAAAGTTCTAATCGCTCCGCAAGGACATGCCCCAATAGCTCAGTCGGCAGAGCGTCTCCATGGTAAGGAGAAGGTCTACGGTTCGATTCCGTATTGGGGCTCGGAAAGCAGCTGCGGTGCTCGGTTATCTGGGTGCTGCAGCTGTTTTGCATGAGGTAGCCTCGGTGACTGACGCTGACAGGTTTCCCTCGGCGGTGTAGCTCAGTCGGTAGAGCAAGCGGCTCATAATCGCTGTGTCGTCGGTTCAAGTCCGGCCACCGCTACCACACGGTTCGCCCACGTCCGTCGAGCGAGCCTCCTAGGACGCAGTACGAGAGAGGAAGGGCACCTCTGTGGCAGCCACCGACGTTCGCCCCAAGATCACCTTGGCCTGCGAAGAGTGCAAGAACCGCAACTACATCACCAACAAGAACCGGCGCAACGACCCGGACCGCTTGGCGATGAAGAAGTTCTGCCCCAACTGCGGTACGCACCGCACCCACAAGGAGACCCGCTGATCGCAGCGCTCCAGTTGGACTTGAGAAACCCGCCCGGCACCGCCGCGGCGGGTTTTTCACGCGCCGGGGGGTTTCGCGCGTCTGTCGACGGCCGGGACCGGCACGATCGGTAACCTGCGTCCGTGCCGCTAGACCAGTCATTCATCGGACGTGAATACCCGCCCACGGAGCCCTACGAGGTCGGCCGCGAGAAGATCCGCGAATTCGCCGACGCGATCAAGGACGGCTCCCCGGTGCACCGGGACGCCGACGCCGCCAAAGCCGCCGGGCATCCGGACGTGATCGCCCCGCCGACGTTCGCCGTGATCCTCTCGATGCGCGCGCACGACGCCGTGGTGTCCGACGCAGCGCTCGGCCTGGACTACAGCAAGGTCGTGCACGGCAACCAGCGCTTCACCCACCACCGCCCGATCCGGGCCGGGGACGTGCTGCGCACCGTGGTGGTCGTGGACGACATCAAGGCCCGCGCGGGCAACGACCTCCTCACGGTGCGAGCCGAGATCACCACCGTCGGCGGAGAGCCGGTGTGCACCGCGATCTCGACGCTGGTGGCGCGCGGCACGGCAGAGCAGGGGGAGCAGGCATGACGGTGCGGTTGTCCGACGTGGCGAAGGGCGACGAGCTCCCCGCGCTGAACGTCCCGGTGACCCGCGAGGACCTGGTGCGCTACGCGGGCGCGTCCGGGGACTTCAACCGGATCCACTGGAACGAGCGGTTCGCCACCGAGGTGGGCTTGCCGGACGTGATCGCGCACGGGATGTTCACGATGGCGCTGGCCGGGCGGCTGGTGTCGGAGTGGACGGGCGATCCGGGGTCGATCGTGGACTACGGGGTGCGGTTCACCCGCCCCGTCGTCGTCCCGGACGACGGCGTCGGCGCGCTGCTCGAACTGACGGGGAAGGTCGCCGCGGTCAACGAGGACGGCACCGTCAAGGTCGCCATCACGGCCCGCAGCGCGGAACAAGGCGTCCTGGGCGGCGCCAGCGCCCTCGTGCGCCTTCCGGAGTGATCTCCCCGCGACGAGCTTGATCGACGCGCACGGCCCCGCACAGCCCTCGTGCGGGGCCGTGCGCGTGCGCGGGTGCGGCCGAGCGGGCGACCGCCCCTCCGGAGGTCGGACCGGAGGGGCGGTCGGGCTCAGCTCACCGCGCTTCGCCGAGGAGGTCGGCGACGCGGCGGACGCCTTCGACGAGGTCGTCGTCGCCGAGCGCGTAGGAGAGCCGGAAGTACCCGGGGGTGCCGAACGCCTCACCCGGCACCACGGCGACCTCGGCCTGCTCCAGCACCAGCTCGGCGAGCTCCACGCTGGTGCGCGGCCGGACCCCGCGGATCTCCTTGCCGAGCAGGCCCTTGACCGAGGGGTACGCGTAGAATGCGCCCTCCGGCTCCGGGCAGGTCACGCCGGGGATCGCGGAGAGCAGCCCGACGATGGTGCGGCGGCGCCGGTCGAACGCGGAACGCATCTCGGCGACCGCGTCCAGCGACCCGCTCACGGCCTCCAGCGCGGCGCGCTGCGACACGTTCGCCACGTTCGACGACAGGTGCGACTGCAGGTTCGTGGCGGCCTTGATCACGTCGCTGGGCGCGATCATCCAGCCGACCCGCCAGCCCGTCATCGCGTAGGTCTTGGCGACGCCGTTGAGCACCACGCACGTGTCGGCGAGCTCCGGCACCACCGCGGCGATCGACACGTGCTCGGCCGCGCCGTAGACGAGGTGCTCGTAGATCTCGTCGGTGATGACCCAGATGCCGTGGCGCAACGCCCACTCGCCGATGGCCTTGACCTGGTCCGGCGGGTACACGGCGCCGGTCGGGTTGGACGGGGAGTTGAACAGCAGCACCTTCGTGCGCGGCGTGCGCGCGGCTTCGAGCTGTTCGACGCTCGCCAGGAACCCGGACTCGTCGTCGGTGGGGACCACCACCGGAACGCCCTCGGCGAGCGTGATCGCCTCCGGGTAGGTCGTCCAGTACGGCGCGGGCAGCAGGACCTCGTCGCCGGGGTCGAGCAGCGCGGCGAACGCCTGGTAGACGGCCTGCTTGCCGCCGTTGGTGACCAGCACCCGGCTCGGGTCGACCTGCAGGCCGGAGTCGCGCAGGGTCTTCGCCGCGATCGCCTCCCGCAGTTCCGGCAGGCCCGCGGCGGGGCTGTAGCGGTGGTTGCGGGGGTCGGAGCACGCGGCGATGGCGGCGTCGACGATCGGCTGCGGCGTGGGGAAGTCGGGTTCGCCGGCGCCGAAGCCGATGACCGGCCGCCCGGCGGCTTTGAGCGCCTTCGCCTTCGAGTCGACCGCGAGCGTCGCGGACTCGCTGATCCCTCCGACGCGGGCGGAGACCCGCGGCTTCGACGTGTGCTCGGACTGATCTTGTGGTGCGGCCATGGGAGCATCCTCGCAGAGGTCGGAAGGCCGCGGCACGCTCCCCGCCTCGGTGTTCTCCGATTAGAGGGGCGTGCGTGCAGGGGGTTTCGACCGATCCCGTACACTTCCTGTCTTGGGATGCCGGTACACCCGCACCCGAGCTCGGTGCAGGCCGAATTCGGGGCTGGCGTATCGTGTGTTCAGTCGCGGCCGACGGTCGCGAAGGGGTGTAGCTCAATTGGCAGAGCAGCGGTCTCCAAAACCGCAGGTTGCAGGTTCGAGTCCTGTCACCCCTGCGTCGATGCACACGGTGAGCGGAGGATGCAGGCGTGAGCGACGACCGCGAGCAGGGGCCGGACGAGCAGCAGGACGATGCCGCTCAGCCCTCCAGCGCCGCCGCACGACGCGAGCGTCGCTCCTCCCGTGCTTCCGCCCGGCGGGGTGGTGAACGGGCGGGCGGGCCGGACTCCGGTTCCACCCGCACAACTGAGTCGAAAGGCCGGCCGACTCCCGCACGGGACGGCCGGAAGGGTCGGGTCTCGCCGTTCCGCAAGGTGTGGCGCTTCCTGCGCGAGGTCGTCGCCGAGCTGCGCAAGGTCATTTGGCCGACACGCCGGGCACTGATCACCTACACGCTTGTGGTGCTCGTGTTCGTCAGCATTCTGGTGGCGTTCGTCGCAGGCCTGGACGTGCTGTTCGCCAAGGGCGTGCTCTGGTTGTTCGGCTGAGCGCCACGGCCCGCGGCGAACAGCGGGCCGCTGTCGCGCCATCGACCCGGCGCATAACGCACGAGAGGAAGCGAGACCCACTGTGACCTCAGGAGACGGGACCTCCCACGAGGACCAGGAGTTGACCGCCCGGACCGGTACGCCGGCCGAGGCCGAGGTGTCGGCCGAGGCCGACGACGTCGACTCCGCTCGCGGCGCCGACTCCGGCGAGGACACCGGTTCGACCGAGGCGGCCACCGGCGCCGACGACGAGACGTCGGCCGCGGCCGAGTCCGCCGACGACGACTCGGAATCCGCCGGTACTCCGGCCTCGGACGACGCCCCGGCGGGCGAGGAAGCCGACGCCGAAGCCGAGGATGCCGACGAGGTGGAGGCGGACCCGGTCGAGGAGCTGCGCGCCGCGCTGCGTCGCGCCCCCGGCGAGTGGTACGTCGTGCACTCGTACGCCGGCTACGAGAACAAGGTCAAGACGAACCTGGAGACCCGCGCCCAGACGCTGGACGTCGAGGACTTCATCTTCCAGGTCGAGGTGCCCACCGAAGAGGTCACCGAGATCAAGAACGGCCAGCGCAAGCTGGTGCAGCGCAAGGTGCTGCCCGGCTACATCCTGGTGCGCATGGAGCTCAACGACGCCTCGTGGAGCGCGGTCCGCAACACCCCGGGTGTCACCGGGTTCATCGGTGCGACCTCGCAGCCCTCGCCGCTGAGCATCAACGACGTGCTGAAGTTCCTCGCGCCGCAGGCCGAGAAGGAAGCCAAGCCGGAGCAGGGCAAGAAGGCCGCCCAGCCCGCGACCGCGGCGAAGTCCTCGGTCGAGGTGGACTTCGAGGTCGGCGAGTCGATCACCGTCATGGACGGCCCGTTCGCCACGCTGCCCGCGACGATCAGCGAGGTCAACGCCGACAACCAGAAGCTCAAGGTGCTGGTGTCGATCTTCGGCCGGGAGACTCCGGTCGAGCTGTCGTTCAACCAGGTTTCCAAGATCTGACCGGCTCCCCGCAGCCGTCCCGCGACGGGTCGACAGGGGATTCCGGCGGCCACGGCAGGACCGGGCAGGACCTACCGTGGATACGGGCGAAGCCACCGTCGTGGTCCCCGCCCGTGCCCGGCCCGGTGATCGGGTCGGGCGAACGGACACCGAAGACACAGGAAGCTAGAGATGCCGCCCAAGAAGAAGAAGCTCGCAGCGATCATCAAGCTGCAGATCTCGGCAGGCCAGGCCAACCCGGCTCCGCCCGTCGGCCCGGCGCTGGGTCAGCACGGCGTGAACATCATGGAGTTCTGCAAGGCCTACAACGCCGCCACGGAGAGCCAGCGCGGCGACGTGGTCCCGGTCGAGATCTCCGTGTTCGAGGACCGCTCGTTCACCTTCGCCCTCAAGACCCCGCCGGCGGCGAAGCTGCTGCTGAAGGCCGCGGGTGTGCAGAAGGGCAGCGGTGAGCCGCACAAGTCCAAGGTCGGCAAGGTGACCGCGGACCAGGTTCGCGAGATCGCGCAGACCAAGATGGTCGACCTCAACGCCAAGGACCTGGACCAGGCTTCGAAGATCATCGCCGGCACCGCCCGGTCGATGGGCCTGACCGTCGAAGGCTGACGACCCGGCATGTGTGGGAGGGCTCGCGCAGCCCTACGCGACCACGACTGATCCACCTCTAAGGACAGAGAATGACTAAGCGCAGCAAGGCATACCAGCAGGCCGCCGAGCTGGTCGACCGCGCGCGGCTGTACGCGCCGCTGGAGGCCGTCGAGCTGGCCAAGAAGACCGCCAAGGTCAAGATGGACCCCACCGTCGAGGTGGCGTTGCGACTGGGCGTCGACCCGCGCAAGGCCGACCAGATGGTCCGCGGGACCGTGAACCTGCCGCACGGCACTGGCAAGACCGTACGGGTCATCGTGTTCGCCACCGGCGACAAGGCCGCTGAGGCCGAAGCCGCCGGAGCGGACGCGGTCGGCTCCGAAGATCTGATCGAGCGCATCCAGGGCGGCTGGCTCGATTTCGACGCGGCGATCGCCACCCCGGACCAGATGGCGAAGGTCGGCAAGATCGCGCGCGTGCTCGGCCCGCGCGGGCTCATGCCGAACCCGAAGACCGGCACCGTCACCCCGAACGTCACGAAGGCCGTCGCCGACATCAAGGGCGGCAAGATCAGCTTCCGGGTGGACAAGCAGGCGAACCTGCACCTCATCATCGGCAAGGCCTCGTTCGACACCGAGAAGCTGGTGGAGAACTACGCGGCCGCGCTGGACGAGATCCTGCGTTCCAAGCCGTCCACCTCCAAGGGCCGCTACGTCAAGAAGATCACCTTCACGACGACCATGGGCCCCGGCATCCCGGTGGACCCGGCGCTGACCCGGAACCTCACCGAGGCTCCTGCTTGATCTGAGTTCTCACGAAGCGGGCCGTCCCTGTCGGGGCGGCCCGCTTTCGCGCGTCAGGAGCAGGTGGTCGGCTGGTACTGGTCGATCTGCCAGCCGCCGTCGCTCTGCCGGGTCATGCGGAACTTGCCCAGCGGCGGGCCGCCGGAGATCCGCAACGAGCAGGAGTCGACGAGCGCCTGGTCGCCGGTCTGCTGCATGACGTCGTTGGTGAAGCCGGGGCTGCTGAACGAGCTCGGCTCGGTGACCTGCGAGCCGGCCTTGAGGGCCGCGGTGGTGCAGTCCCCGCTCTGGAAGTGGTAGGCGAAGGCGGCCTTGCCCGGCTCGGTGAACAGCGCGCAGGCCTGTTCGGGCTGGTGGGCGATGTAGTTGTAGAACGCGCGGATCACCTGCTGCGGGGATTCCGGGGTGATCGGCGCGGCGTTCGGCGGCGCCCCGCCGTTGCCGCCGCCGCTGCCGCCGCTGTCACCGAAGTAGTGGCCGATGGCCCAGTTGAGCAGCAGCAGGATCAGCACGACGTAGATCAGCCGCCGGACCAGCTTGAACCGCAGCAGGCCCAGCGCCTTCTTCCACCACGGCCTGCCGCGCGGCTGCCGCGGTGGGGCGGGCGGCACGTCCTCGGTTCCGGGCGCGGCCGGTCCGGTGGGGCCGGGGGACTCGCCCTGCTGGCGTTGCCACTCCTGGAACTTCTGGAATTCGAGGAACTGCTGGTACTGCCGGAGCTGCTCGTCGTCGGGCGGCGTCGCGCTCACCTGCCGAGTGCGCTGGTCCGGTGGGTCCACGACCAGTTCGGCGTCCACCACCTCCGGGGTGTTCTCGGACGTCGGACGGGGGCGGGGGGAGCGGTCGTCGCGGTGCGACTCGTTCGGGTCGGCCACGCCTGACATCTTGCCGTGCCGGGCAAGCGCGGTGATCGGCGTCCGCGAGATCGCGCACCCTGGGGCGGGTCTCGGAGCGTGCGCGCGCCCGCACCGCGAGCAGCTCGGCGGAGGCACCGCCGGTGAGCTGCGGGGGTGCCGTCCGGGCCGGTGGAGGCCTGCCGTACGCTAGGTGCAGTTCCACCCAAGACCGCTGGTCTTTCCTCGCGCCGCACGTCGGCGGGAGGAACGAAGGTCCCGTTGCGATGCGGGCGGCCCGCGCAGGAGAACGTGGCGGCACCAGAGCGCTCTGCAGCGCCGGTGCTGAATACGCCCCGTGCCCTGCTGCGCCGGGGCGTTTTTCGTCTCCTCGGGATCGGTTACCGGCTACGAATCCGCCATCCGCGGATTCCGAGTCGTTCGAAGAGAGGAGGCGACATGGCAAAGCAGGACAAGGTCGACGCGGTCGGCGAGATCGCTGAGCGGTTCACCAACGCGACCACCACCGTGGTGACCGAGTACCGCGGGTTGTCCATGGCGCAGCTGGGGCAGCTGCGCACCGCCCTCGGCGAGGGCGCGACCTACCGCGTCGCGAAGAACACGCTCGTCAAGCGGGCCGCTGAGCAGTCCGGGGTCAACGGCCTCGACGACCTGTTCGTCGGTCCCACGGCGATCGCCTTCATCGAGGGCGAGCCGGTGGACGCGGCGAAGGCGCTGCGCGACTTCGCCAAGGACCACCAGGCGCTGGTGATCAAGGGCGGCTACATGGACGGCCGCGCGATCTCGGTTTCCGAGGTCGAGCGCATCGCCGACCTGGACTCGCGCGAGGTCACCTTGAGCAAGCTGGCCGGCGCGATGAAGGGCAAGTTGACCGAGGCCGCCGGCCTGTTCGCCGCCCCGGCATCGCAGGTCGCACGGCTCGCCGCCGCGCTGCAGGAGAAGAAGGGCGCCGAGTCGGACTCCTGATCCGTCCCGGCCCGGAACGCCGCGCGCGCCGGGATCCCGCCCGCACATCGCACCGCTCGCCCCGGCGAGCGCAGATCTGAAAGGAACGCCGTCATGGCCAAGCTGAGCAACGACGAGCTGCTGGACGTCTTCAAGGAAATGACCCTGCTCGAGCTCTCCGAGTTCGTGAAGCAGTTCGAGGAGACCTTCGACGTCACCGCCGCCGCCCCGGTCGCGGCCGTGGCCGCCCCGGCCGCCGGTGGCGCTGCCGCCGAGGCCGAGGAGCAGGACGAGTTCGACGTCGTCCTCGAGGACGCCGGCGACAAGAAGATCCAGGTCATCAAGGTCGTCCGCGAGGTCGTCTCCGGTCTGGGCCTGAAGGAGGCCAAGGAGCTCGTCGAGGGCGCCCCGAAGGCCCTCCTGGAGAAGGTCGACAAGGAGAAGGCCAACGAGGCCAAGGCCAAGCTGGAGGAGTCCGGCGCCAAGATCTCCCTGAAGTGATCTCGCGCCGTCCGGTTCCGCGTCCGCAAGGACGGGTCCGGGCGGCTCGCACTTCCGCATGACGAACGGCCCCGCTTCGGCGGGGCCGTTCTGCTTTCCGGGCCGGATCGATCGGATAACGATCCTCGCGGGTGATCCGAGAACTGGATCACTTTCGCGGACGCGCCGTTTCCGGGGTGATCACGCGGTGTGCGGAACGGGATGGCGGACACCCACTGTGGGTGTCCGCCATTTTTCCGTCCGTGCACATTTCATTGATTTTTTCGGTCTGCGGAACCATGAATTCGGACAGTTCGGAACGGTTTTCGTCCTGCTCTGGGAATCCAAGTGAACTCATGAGTAACCTGTGCGCGTCTCGCTCGTTGCATAGGTGTGACGCTCCTGACGTCGGTTAGTCGAGTCACATATGCGAGGCTCCCCATTCGGGTGCGCTACTGCACCTGGCGGAGTGCTGCCAGCGAGTAACGCGGCCAACGAAGGAACGCGGAGGTGCCGGATGGGTGTCGAGGTCAGGGTCGAGGGCTTGTCGAAGTCCTTCGGCGCGCAGACCATCTGGCGGGACGTGTCGCTGACCCTGCCAACCGGGGAGATCAGCGTGCTGCTGGGCCCTTCTGGCACCGGCAAGTCGGTGTTCCTGAAGTCGCTCGTGGGACTCCTCAAGCCGGAGCAGGGCAAAGTCGTGATCGACGGCGTCGACGTCTGCGACTGCTCGGAGAGCAAGCTCTACGAGATCCGGAAGCTGTTCGGCGTCCTGTTCCAGGACGGCGCGCTGTTCGGGTCGATGAACCTGTACGACAACATCGCCTTCCCGCTGCGCGAGCACACTCGGAAGAACGAGTCCGAGGTTCGCCAGGTGGTCATGGAGAAGATGGAGATGGTCGGGCTCATCGGCGCCGAGTCGAAGCTGCCCGGTGAGATCTCCGGCGGTATGCGCAAGCGGGCCGGTCTGGCCAGGGCGCTGGTGCTGGACCCGGAGATCCTGCTGTTCGACGAGCCGGACTCGGGCTTGGACCCGGTCCGCACGGCTTACCTGAACCAGCTGATCGTGGACCTGAACGCGCAGATCGACGCGACCTGCCTGATCGTCACGCACGACATCAACACGGCCCGCACGGTGCCGGACAACATCGGGATGCTGTTCCGCCGCAACCTGGTGATGTACGGACCTAGGGAGGTGCTGCTGACCTCGCGCGAGCCGGTCGTGGAGCAGTTCCTCAACGGCCGCAGGCAGGGCCCGATCGGCATGAGCGAGGAGAAGGACGCCGGGCAGATGGCGGCGGAGCTCGCCGAGCTCGAAGGCGACAAGGGCGTCCCGGACATCATCCCGCAGCTCGACGTCTCGCCCGGCCTGCCCGAGCGCACCGCGGTGCGGCGCAGGCAGGACCGCGTGATGGCGAACCTGCACTCGCTGACTCCCGAGGCGCAGCAGCAGATCTTCAAGAGCATGAGCGACCAGGAGCGCGAGCACTACGGCATCCGCGCGGGTGTCGCTCCGGCCCAGGCCCCGGCCGCGTCGATGAGCGGCTCGCTGCCGCAGGGCGACGTCGCCCGGGTGCCGCAGCAGACCGCCCCGCAGCAGCAGGCCCCCCGGCCCCCCGGTCCCGCCCATCAGGCGGCACCGCAGCAGGCGCCCCAGAACCCGGTCCAGCAGAGCCAGGCTCCGCAGGGTTCGGTGGCGCCGAACCCGGGTCCGCAAGGATCCGCCCCGGCCCACGGTCACGCCCGCCCCTCGCCGCGGCCCCGGCCGCGCAGCGGCGAGCCGCCGTTCCAGTCCGGTTTCCAACCCGATGATGAACCGGTGAGCGCCCGCCGCCGTTGGTTCGGACGCCAAAAAGGTGGTGAGCAGTGAGCGCACCGCCCACGCGATCGCGGGCGAGAAGCGCACGATCCTTCCCCGGTGCGGGGGGATTGCGTGAGACGGGCCGTTTGTTCGCACTGGGACTGGACGTGATCCGGTCCATTCCGCGCCGGCCGTTCCAGTTCCGCGAGTTCATCCAGCAGTGCTGGTTCATCGCCAGCGTGACGATCATGCCCACCGCGCTGGTGGCGATTCCGTTCGGCGCGGTCATCGCGCTGCAGCTCGGTTCGCTGACCCGGCAGATCGGCGCCCAGTCGTTCACCGGTGGCGCGAGCGTGCTCGCGATCATCCAGCAGGCCAGCCCGATCGTGACGGCGCTGCTGATCGCCGGTGCCGGCGGTTCGGCGATCTGCGCCGACCTCGGCTCCCGCAAGATCCGCGACGAGATCGACGCGATGGAGGTCCTCGGCGTCTCCGTCGTGCAGCGCCTCGTGGTGCCCCGGGTGCTGGCGGCGATCCTGGTCGCGGTGCTGCTCAACGGCATGGTCAGCGTCGTCGGCGTGCTCGGCGGCTACTTCTTCAACGTGATCATGCAGGGCGGTACGCCCGGCGCCTACATGGCGAGCTTCAACGCGCTGGCGCAGCTGCCGGACGTGTGGATCAGCGAGCTGAAGGCGTTGATCTTCGGTTTCCTGGCGGGCGTGGTCGCGGCCTACCGCGGCCTGAACCCGCCGCCCGGCCCGAAGGGTGTCGGGGACGCGGTGAACCAGGCCGTGGTGATCACCTTCCTGCTGCTGTTCGCGGTGAACTTCATTCTGACCACGATCTACCTCCAGGTCGTGCCGCCCAAGGGGATGTGAGCGGGCATGACGACGATGACGCAGCGCGTGAAGAGCGCGGCACGACGGCCGCTGCAGACGCTCGACGATCTGGGCGACCAGATGTCGTTCTACCTGCGGACGCTGGGCTGGATCCCGAAGTCGATCACCCGCTACGCCAAGGAGACCCTGCGGCTGCTGACCGAGGTCAGCTTCGGCAGCGGGGCGCTCGCGGTGATCGGCGGCACGGTCGGCGTGATGATCGGCATGACGCTGTTCACCGGCACCGTGGTCGGCCTCCAGGGCTACGCGGCGCTGAACCAGCTGGGCACCTCGGCGTTCGCCGGGTTCGTCTCGGCGTACTTCAACACCCGTGAGATCGCGCCGCTGGTGGCCGGTCTCGCGCTGTCGGCCACGGTCGGCTCCGGGTTCACCGCGCAGCTCGGCGCGATGCGGATCTCCGATGAGATCGACGCGCTGGAGGTCATGGGCGTGCCCAGCCTCCCGTACCTGGTGACGACGCGGGTGATGGCCGGGTTCGTCGCGGTGGTGCCGCTGTACGTGCTGGGGCTGCTGACCTCGTACCTGGCGGCGCGCACGGTGACGGTGCAGCTCTACGGGCAGTCGGCCGGTACCTACGACCACTACTTCAACCTGTTCCTCCCGCCGGAGGACGTGTTGTGGTCGTTCTTGAAAGTGCTCATCTTCAGCGTCGTGGTGATCATGACGCACTGCTACTACGGCTACCGCGCCAGCGGCGGCCCGGCAGGGGTGGGCATCGCGGTGGGGCGCGCGGTGCGCACGGCGATCGTGACGACCGCTCTGCTCGACTTCTTCCTCAGCCTCGCGATCTGGGGCACCACGACGACGGTTCGGATCACGGGATGAGTACTCGCAGCGCATTGTTCACGGCGCGGCGCAGACTGCTGGGTCTGTCGCTGTTGATGTGCATCATGCTGTTCTTCGCCTTCACCATCGCCACCTATCAGCGCGCCTTCGAATCCAGCGTGGAAGTGGTGCTCAAGGCCGCGCGCAGCGGGAACCAGCTGCTGCCCGAGTCGGACGTCAAAGCGCACGGCATGATCATCGGCCGGGTCGACGAGGTGCGGCCGACGGCCGAGGGCGCGGAGCTGCACTTGGCGCTGGAGCCGGACAAGGCGCGGCTGCTGCCCGCGAACGTGTCGGCCCGGCTGCTGCCGCGGACGTTGTTCGGCGAGCGCTACGTGTCGCTGGACGTGCCGGAGCAGGCGTCGTCGACGCGGCTGGCCTCGGGCGACGTGATCTCGCAGGACCGCACGCGGGCGTCGGTGGAGCTGGAGACGGTGCTGGCGGACACCATGCCCGTGCTGCAGGCCATCCACCCGAACGACCTGGCGGCGACGCTGAACTCGCTGGACCAGGCGCTCGACGGCCGCGGCGAAGAGGTCGGCGACACGATCACGCGGCTGAACCAGTACGTCGAGGGGCTCAACCCGTCCGTCCCGCAGCTGCAGGAGAACCTGCGCCAGCTGGTGGGTGTGGCCGAGACCTACGAGCAGGCGGCCCCGGACGTGCTGCAGGCGCTGGGCGATCTGTCGGTGACGTCGCGAACGCTGGTGGACCAGCAGGACGACCTGCGGACGCTGACCTCGCAGCTGACCACGACGTCGAACGACGCGACCGGTTTCCTGGAGGCCAACGGGGACGACCTGATCAGGTTGGGCGAGTCCACGCGGCCCACCGCTGACGTGCTCGCGAAGTACTCCCCGTCGTACCCGTGCTTCCTCAAGGGCATGGCCGACTACGTGCCGCTGATCAACGATGCCTTCGGCGTCGGCACCAAGGAGCCGGGTCTGCACATCACCCTCGAAATCGTGCCCAACCGGGGCAAGTACATCCCGAACCAGGACGAGCCGGAGTTCGGCGACAAGCGCGGGCCGCGCTGCTACGACTTCGTCAACGGTCCCAAGCCGTTCCCGCAGTACCCGCCGGACGGTCCGCTCAACGACGGTTCGGTGCCGCCGCCCGCGGCCCGCACCGGCAACGAGGGGTTGCTGCCCAGCGGTGGGGCCCCGGCGAGCACCTCGCCGCAGTCGGCGAGCGCGCCGGCCCCCGATGACCTCGGACTGCAGAACTCGCCCGCCGAACGGGACATGGTCTCGACGGTGCTGGCGCCGACGATGGGCACCTCCGCCCAGGACGTGCCCGGCTGGGGCTCGCTGCTGGTCGGTCCGGTCCTTCGTGGAGCGGAGGTGAGCTACCGATGAACGCGCGCGGCATCCTCGGGCCACTGGTCAAGTTCGGCATCTTCGTGCTCGTCACGGTGCTGGCCAGCGGTGTCCTGGTGATCACCATCGCGAACAACGACCTGCGCTCCTCGGAGTCCTACAGCGCCCGGTTCACCGACGCCACGGCGCTCAACGAGGGCGACGAGGTGCGCATCTCGGGCGTCAAGGTCGGCCAGATCGAGAAGATCAGTGTCGTGGACCGGCGGGTCGCGGAGGTCGAGTTCAACGTCTCCCAGCGCAAGCTGCCCAAGTCGGTGCAGGCCACGATCAAGTACCGGAACCTGGTCGGCCAGCGCTACCTCGCGCTGGAGCAGGGCGCGGGTGCGCCGAACGACTACCTGCCCACCGGCGGCACGATCCCGCTGGCGCAGACCAAACCCGCGCTGGACCTCACGGTGCTGCTCGGCGGTTTCAAGCCGCTGTTCCAGGCGCTGTCGCCGGACGACGTGAACAAGCTGTCCTACGAGATCATCCAGGTCCTGCAGGGCGAGGGCGGCACGGTGCAGAGCCTGCTGGCTCACACGGCGTCGCTGACCTCGACGCTGGCCGCCAAGGACCAGGTGATCGGGCAGGTCGTCAACAACCTCAACGGGGTGCTCGGCACCGTCAACGCCCGCGACGACCAGCTCTCCGGCCTGATCGTGCAGTTGCAGCAGGTCGTGTCCGGGCTGTCCGAAGACCGGGACTCCATCGGTGAGGCGGTGGGCGCGCTGGACGGCCTCACCAACACCACCGCCGGACTGCTCACCGAAGCACGGCCGCCGTTGCAACAGGACATCGCCGGGCTCGGCGAGCTGTCCAAGAACCTCAACGACAACGAAGAGATCACCGAGCGCACGTTGCAGAACATGCCGGACAAGCTGAACACCATCACGCGCACCGGCACGCACGGCGCGTGGTTCAACTTCTTCCTGTGCGGATTGTCCGGCAAGGTCGGCATCGGTGATCTGAACATCCCGCTGCCGCTGATGCCGGTGACCCAGCCGAGGTGCCAAGCATGACGTCATTCCAGAAGCGCGATCCGCTGAAGATCGGCGTGGCCGGGATCCTGGTGCTGCTCATCGGGTTCGCCGTCGCGATGAACTTCGAGCGGCTGCCGCTGATCAGCGGCACCAGCTACCAGGCGAACTTCAGCGAGGCCGCCGGGTTGGTGCCGGACAACGAGGTCCGGGTCGCCGGGGTGAAGGTCGGCACCGTCAGCTCGGTCGAGCTCGAAGGTGATCACGTCGCGGTGTCGTTCCGGGTCAAGGACACCTGGATCGGGAACAACACCACGGCCGCGATCAAGATCAAGACCCTGCTCGGGCAGAAGTACCTGGCGCTGGACCCCCGCGGCGACGAGGAGCAGTCCACTTCGGACCCGATCCCGCTGAACCGCACGATGGCGCCCTACGACGTGATCGAAGCGTTCAGCGGCCTGCAGCGGACCGTCGGCAGCATCGACACCCAGCAGCTCGCCGACAGCTTCCGCACCCTGTCCGACACGTTCTCCGACACCCCGGACGACGTGCGCGGGGCGCTCAACGGGCTCTCCGCGCTGTCGCAGACGATCTCCTCGCGCGACCAGCAGCTCAAGGAGCTGCTCGCGAACACCGCGAACGTGTCCCGCACCGTCGCCGACCGCAACGCGGAGTTCGAGAAGCTGCTCGCCGACGGGAACCTCCTGCTGGAGGAGATCCGCGACCGCCGCGACCAGATCAGCTCGCTGCTCGACGGCACCCGGGCGCTGTCCGCGCAGCTGAGCGGACTCGTCGACGACAACGCCGCGCAGCTCGGTCCGACCCTGGCCCAACTGGACAAGGTCACCAAGATGCTGGAACGCAACCAGGACAACCTCAGCCGCAGCATCGAGGCCTTCGGGCCGTTCACCAGGGTGTTCTCCAACGTGCTCGGCACCGGCCGCTGGTTCGACACCTACATCTGCGGCCTGCTGCCGCCCGCCGTCGGCCCGCTCAACCCGGAGGGCTGCAAGCCATGAGCACCCGGAAACCACCCCTCACCAGCCTGATCGCGATCGCCTGCGCGGTCGCGCTGCTGGCCACCGGCGCCGTGTGGTGGCTGTTCCACGGAGCCAACGAGAAGCGCGTCACCGCGTACTTCTCCGCGGCCGTCGGCGTCTACCCGGGCGGCGACGTGCGGATGCTGGGCGTGCCCATGGGCACCGTCGACGAGGTCACTCCGAACGGCCGCACCGTGCGCGTGACGATGTCGCTGGAGCGCGACGTGGACGTGCCCGCCGACGTCAACGCGGTGCTCGTCTCGCCGAGCGTCGTCAGCGACCGGTACGTGCAGCTCGCTCCCGTCTACAAGGGAGGGCCGAAGCTCGCCGACGGCGCGGTGATCCCGAAGGAGCGCACCGCGACACCCGTCGAGCTCGACGAGGTCTACCGCAGCCTCAACGACATCACCGCCGCGCTCGGCCCGGAAGGGGCGAACAAGGACGGCGCGCTCAGCGACCTGCTCAACACCGGTGCCGCGAACCTCGACGGCAACGGCCAGGCGCTCGCCGACACGCTGCAGCACCTCGGCCAAGCCGGCAGCACGCTGTCCGGCAGCAGCAAGGACCTGTTCGCGACCGTCGACAACCTGCAGCGGTTCACCTCGATGCTCAACTCCAACGACGAGCAGGTGCGCCGGTTCAACACCCAGATGCAGGAGGTCAGCTCGTTGCTGGCCGGAGAACGCGAGGACCTCGGCGCCTCGATGGCGGAACTGGCCGTCGCGCTGGGCAAGGTCGAATCCTTCGTCCGCGACAACCGGGAACAGCTCAAGTCCAACGTGGACCAGCTCAACGGCGTGGCGCAGGTGCTGGTGAACCAGAAGGCGGCGCTGTCGGAATCGCTGACGGACGCACCGCTGGCACTGGGCAACCTGCAGAACTCCTACAACGCGGCCTCCGGAACCCTGGACACCCGCGCCGTGATCAACGAGCTGAACGAGCCGCCGCTGGTCGGCGTGTGCAAGCTCGTCCGCCAGCCCGCCGCGGGAACTCCGCTGCAACTGCCGGACAACGTGCTCGACGCCTGCAACGCGATCCAGCCGGTGCTCGACGGGCTGCTGCCCGTCTCCAGCATCGCGGACCTGCTCTCGCAGGTGCAGGGAAATCCGCCCGCGCAGCAGAACGGCGGCGCGGCCGGAGACCCCGTGCTCCCGCTCGGTGGCACCGGTGCCCCGCTCGTCACCGGAGGTGGCCAGTGATCAGCCGCGGAACCTTCGCGAACCGGCGGGCGCCTCGGCCCGCAGGATCGGCCCGGCTCGGTGCCGGGAAGATCGTCGCCCTCGCCGCCACCGCGCTGGTGCTGGTGAGCGGCTGCGGATTCACCGGAGTCGCCGGCTTACCGCTGCCCGGCGGAGCCGACCTCGGCGACAAGCCCTACCAGGTGAAGGTGCGCTTCGCCGATGTGCTGGACCTGGTGCCCAACGCCGGGGTGCGCGTCAACGACGTGCCCGTCGGCCGGGTCAGCGAGATCGGGCTCGCCCCCGGATCCTGGGACGCCGAAGCGATCCTGCAGGTCAACCGCGACGTCAAACTACCGGGCAACGCCATCGCCCGGCTGCGCCAGTCGAGCCTGCTCGGTGAGAAGTACGTCGAACTGGCCGTGCCGCCCGCACCCGAGGCGCCGCGGGGCAAGCTCATCAACGGCGACGTCATCGGCACCGATCGCAGCGGTCGCAACCCCGAGGTCGAAGAGGTCCTCGGTGCGCTGTCACTGCTGCTCAACGGCGGCGGTGTGGCCCAGCTGCAGAACATCACCCGCGAGCTCAACAACGCGCTCGAAGGGCGCGAAGGCGACGCCCGCAACCTGCTCGGCAACCTCGACGAGCTCGTCGCCGGCCTGGACGCGCAGCGCGACGACATCACCCGCGCCCTCGACAGCGTCAACCGGCTCTCCGCGAGCCTCGACGCGCAACGCGGCAACATCGACACCGCGCTGCGCGACCTCGAACCGGGCCTGCGCGTGCTCAACGACCAGCGCGGGCAGCTCGTGACCATGCTGCAGTCGCTGGACAAGCTCTCCGGGGTCGCCACCAACGTCGTCAACCAGAGCCAGGACGACCTGGTGCACAACCTGCAGGCGCTGCAACCGACGCTGGCGCAGCTGGAGGCGGCGGGCGACGACCTGCCGAAGTCCTTCGAGATCATGCTGACCTACCCGTTCACCGACGGCGCGGCGCAAGGCATCAAGGGCGACTACACGAACCTTTACATCGACGCCGACCTCAACCTCACCAACATCCTCGGCAACATCGGCCGCGCCCGGCAGCCGCTGGTCGACCTGCCCGGGGCGCCGCCGCTGCCGCTGCAACCGCAGGCGCCGCAGGCACCGGGAACGGGCGGCACCGATCCCACGGCACCCGGAACGTCTCCCGCCCCGAAACCGGACGACCAAGACGGTGGGCTGCTCGACTTCCTGTTCGGAGGCGATGACTGATGCTCACGCGCAAAACCCGCCTGCAGATCGTCGCGTTCCTGGCGATCGCGCTCGTCGGCATCGGCTACGCGGGCGCCCGCTACGCCGGGCTGGACCGGTTGCTCGGCCCGCGCGGCTACGTCGTGACCATGAACCTGGCCGACTCCGGCGGCATCTTCGACAACGCCGAGGTCACCTACCGCGGCGTGCCCATCGGGCGGGTCGGGGAGATGAAGCTCACCAGCGGCGGGATCGAAGTGCCGCTGGACATCGAGGCCGGGCACAAGCGCATCCCGTCCGACGTCGACGCCGTGGTCACCAACCGCTCCGCCGTCGGTGAGCAGTACGTCGACCTGCGGCCGAGGAAGGACGGCGGGCCGTACCTGAAGGACGGCTCGGTCATCAACCGCGCGGCCACCAGCACCCCGCTGCCGGTGGAAGACCTGATGACCAACCTGGACGACTTCGCGAAGTCGGTGCCGGAGGACTCGCTGCGCACCGTCGTCAACGAGCTCGGCACCGCGTTCCGGGACAACGGCGGCAACCTGCAGCGCGTGCTCGACACGACGCGGGAGTTCACCACCGAAGCCCAGCAGCACCTGCCGCAGACCCGGCAGCTGCTGGAGGACGGCACCACGGTGCTCGCCACGCAGAACGAGCAGGGCTCCGCGATCCGCTCCTACAGCTCAGACCTGAAACTGCTGGCCGAGCAGCTGCGCACGTCCGACCCGGACCTGCGGAACCTGATCAAGAAGGCGCCGCCCGCCGCGCGCCAGGTCAGCGGCCTGCTCAACGAGACGGGTCCGCAGCTGGGCACCCTGATCACCAACTTGACCAGCACCACCGACCTGCTCGCCGCCAACAACGACGGCATCGAGCAGCTGATGGTGACCTACCCGATGGTCTCCGCGGGCGGTTACAGCGTGGTTCCTGGTGACGGCACCGCCCACTTCGGACTGGCCCTCAACATCTTCGATCCGCTGCCGTGCACGGCGGGTTACGAAGGAACCATCAAACGTGCGGGTAGCGACCTCGCGCCCACACCGCTGAACACTGATGCACACTGTGCGGAGCCGCCGGGTAGCCCGATCAACGTACGCGGGGCGCAGAACGCTCCTGGACAGTGACAGCCGACGGCACCGTGAAACGAGGTGACCCGATGACCGAGAACGTGGCCGACGCCGGCCCCGAACCCGAGAACCGCCCGTCCAGGACCACGCGGTCGCCACTGCTGATCCCGTCGATCGCGCTCGCCGTGGCCCTGGTAGCGGCGCTGTTCTTCGGCGTCAGCTGGGCCGTCGCGGCCAACGGCGGCAGCGCCGCCTACGGTGCCGAGCGGGATGCCGCGCTGCAGGCGGGCACCCAGTCGATCATCAACTTCAACACCCTCGACCACCGCGACGTGCAGCACGGGCTCGACCTGTGGGAACGCTCGTCCACCGGGCCGCTGCACGAGGACGTCGTCCGCGGTCGGCAGCAGTACGCCGACAGCATCACCCAGGCCAAGACGGTCACCAAGGCCGAGGTGCTCTCCGCCGGGCTCACCGAGCTCAACGAGCGCGCCGGAAAGGCCCGCATGATCGCGGTGGTGAAGGTGACCGTGACCCCGGACGGCCAGCCGCCCACCGAGAAGCGCAGCCGATACCAGGCCGAGCTCACCCGTGAGGGCCAGGACTGGAAGCTCAGCGTCCTCGGCCCCGTCGCGGTCGGCTGAGCCCGGCCCGCCCCGATCCAGCTGTGCCGACTCGTTCGTACTAGGAGTGGTTCCCGTGTCCAGTCCCCGCCGTCCCGGATCGGCGTCGCGGCGGCGCGTCGCCGGTCAGCGCAGCCGTTCCGGTTCCACCGCGAACAGCACCAGGATCGGGCTCAACCGGCCGGAGGATTCGGCCGAGGCCGTCGAGGAGACGGCCACCGAGGAACAGGCCGAAGCGACGCCGGACACCGAGACCGGCGCGACGTCGACCGCGGCCGATGAGGCCGACGACGCGGGGGAGCAGGCCGCTTCGGCGAGCGACGACCCCGCGGCCGACTCCGCTGACTCCGGCAAGTCCGTCGACTCCGCTGGGTCCGGCGAGTCCGTCGACTCCGCGAACGAGGGCACGTCCGAAGTGAGCACCGGATCCGCCGGTGAATCGCAGGACGGCCCGGTCAGCACCGGCAAGGCTGGACGCGCGAAGCGCAACGGCACGACGCACCAGACCACGCCGGGCGCGGGTCAGGACGGCGCCGCCCAGCAGCCCGTCTACTCGTACCAACCGGACTCCGAACGGTCCGCCGACGCCGATGCGGCGCAGCGCGCGGAGGGCGACCCGGCCGAGCAGTCCCAGTCCGACGCGGGGCCGGCCTCCGGCGGTCGCGGCGGCACCACGAACCTGATCGCCGCGATGCTGGTGGCGACGGTGGTGCTCGCCGGGCTCGCCACCTGGTTCGGCATCGAGGCCTACGCCGTGCGCAACGGCAATCAGGCGCTCTCCGACCAGGCCACGACCAGCGAGGTCAACGGGCAGATCTCCGACGGCGTCGAGAAGATCTTCTCCTACGACTTCGCCGACACCGGCAAGACCGAGCGGGCCGCGAAGGACCTGCTCACCGGTGGTGCCGTCGGCGAGTACGACCAGCTGTTCACCACCGTGAAGGAGCAGGCTCCGATCCAGAAGCTGGTCGTGACCACCACGGTCAAGGCCAGCAGCGTGACCCGCCTGGAAGGCGATCGCGCGGAGGTGCTGCTGTTCGTGGACCAGAACGCGACCCGCACCGACGTCGGCGGTCAGCCCTCGGTCGGCCCGGCGCAGGTGGTCATCAACGCCGAGAAGCACGGCGACGAGTGGAAGATCGCCCACATCACCCAGCGGTGATCTCGAGTTTCAGCGGGCCTCCAGCGGCCTTCCCGCCAGGACGGAGAGAAGGCCGCTGAGAAGGCCGCGGCTCTCCGCCGAGCCGGTTCGGGCTCGGCGGAGAGCGCGGGTCGATCAGGGGCCGACGTGCAAGTGGGCGGACCAGCGGGACGGCGCCTCCGGGAAGTCCGCGCGCAGACGGCGAGCGGCCTCGTGCAGAGCGTGCGCCGCCTGGCCCGTGTCGAATTCCTCGGTGCCGAACACGGCTTCGTAGACCTCGGAGTGCACCTCCAGGGCGCATTCCTCGTCGACTTCCCACAGGGTGCCGATGACGTGCGCGAATCCCGCGAATCCCAACGCGGAGGCCAGCGGCACCGCCGCGGCCGACGGGGCGTCCACGAACGTCGAGCAGCGCCCCAGGTAGCCGAACTCGACCTGGTGCAGCCCCATCTGCCCCAGTTCCACCACGCCCAGTCCCCGCTGCGGCGGCTCCCTATCCAGCACTAGTCCCGCCGCGGGCTGCCCCGGGTACTGCGCGCTCGGCTCGCACACGTGCACCCACGCGGTGTCGGGCAGCAGCTGCTGCACCTCCACCGACGACGTCGACCGCGGGGACAGCACCTCGGCGTCCGGCCAGTACCGGGCGAGGATCTGGTTCTCCCGCGGCAACTCCCGCGCTCCCGGGTCCAGCGAGTCGGCGGCCACCAGAGCCCGGCCGCCGTCCGGCACCGGGCGGCGCCTGGTCTCGTTCAACGTGCTCAGCGACGGCGCGTACGAGGACACGACCCGGTCCAGCGCGCTCGCGCCGTCCTTCGAGGCCGCCGCGTGCAGCGGCAGGAAGCTCAACGCCCCCAGCACGTACCACCACATGCGCGGCCAGCGCTGCCCCTCCGCCGGTTGCTGCACGTAGCCCATCCGGTCCAGGACCGGGCGGGTGATGTTGTGCCACGACCAGTCGAGAGCCTCCAGCAACGCGCCCTGATCGCGTTGGTCCGTCGCCGCCAGCGCCGCCCTCGCCTGCTCGGCCGCCGAATCCGGGCCAGCGCCCGGCAGCGGCACCGTCATCACCCGGCCGGCGAACAAGATCAACGCGTCGGAGCGGTACCGGCTCAGGTTGACCAGCACCACGGAGCCGTCGGCGCCGTTGCCCGCCAGCTCGGCGAACGGCCGTAATCGCAGGTGCCCGGCATGCGCCGGATCGGAGCGCACCTCGCGGAGCAGGTCCTCCCACGCGTCGACCAGCCGCGCGCGCAGCGCGACGCCCTCCTCCGGATCGGTGAGCGCGGGCTCACCCGGCGGCCGGTCCAGCAGCCGGCGCAGCCGGACCGCTTCGTCGGCCAGCTCCGGATGATCGCGATGCAGACCGCCCAGCTCACCGCCCGCGGGAAGGAAGTCCGACAGCAGCGCGACGCGACCGTGTTCCAGCAGTTCCACGGCGCGTTCCGGCTCGCCGTTCTCCACCGCGCACGCGGCGGCGTCGGCGGCGATCAAGGCCCAGCGCTGCTGCATCGCGGGGGAGGCCACGGCGCGCTTCGCCCGGGTGACCAGCGGCAGCAGTTCAACGGCTGAGGTGAACGACTCCACCGCCTCCGACCACCGCTGCGCGCCCGCGGCGAGCCTCCCGTTCAAGCTCGCCGCCCGCAGGCGCTGGTCGGCCGCAGCCGAAGTCTGCGCCGCGGCTTCCGCGAGCACCCGCCGCGCCCAGCGGTAGAACCGGCGGCGTCCGGTGCGCTGGTGCAGGGACTGCAGCGCCCGGCCCAGGTGGGTGGCGACCGCGGCCCGTTCCGGGGCGTCGGCGGACATCGCCTCCAGCGCCCGGTCGAACCATTCGACGGCGGTCTCAAGCTCGCCGGTGCGCGTGGTGCGGCGGAACCGGTGCGCCGAGATCACTCCCAGCTGCGCCCACGCCAGGTGCTGCGCCGTCTCGGCAGCGGCGGCGGCCTGCTGGCACACGTGCTCGGCGCGGTCCAGGTCGGCTTCGTCCGCGCTGTTCTCGTAGCGGGTGAGCAGGCTCAGCGCCAGTGAATGCAGCACCTTGCCGTTCTGCGACGACTCCACCGACGCCTCGCCGGCGGCGACCGCCGTGTCCAGCGCGTCCGCCTCCGCACCGTGCAGGAAATGCCTGCGCAACAAGGCCCCGTACCCGGCCAGCGCGAACGGCTGCTCCGGATCGTCGGGTGCCATCCCGCGCGCGCTCGCCGAATAGGCGCGCAGCGTGCGGCGCAACGGTCCCGGTTCTCCGGTGCTGTCCACGTGCTCGGCGGTGGACTCGGCGAGCAGCACCAGGGCACGCCCGAGCAGCGGATGTCCGGCGGTGAGCACGCCCAGCACACCCACCAGCTCGCCGATCCCGGCTTCCAGGTCGGCCAGGTCCCCGGCCTGCTCGAAGCGCAGCCGCAACGCGCTCGCCAGGTGGCACAGCGCGTTGCGCCGCGGCTCGCCGTCGGCCAGCCCGTCGGCGCCGCGGCGAAGATGCGTGATGCCCTCGTCCAAGTCCTGCGGGGAACCGGTGCGCTGGTAGCGGCGCAGCAGCGCCGCACCCAGGTTGATCCGCAGCTCCGCGGCTTCCGCCCCACCCCCGCGAGAAGCTGCGCGTGCCGCCTCCCGGAACGCGTCGATCGACTGGTCGTCCGACCGCGGGTCTTCGGCGAGCCGGGCGTGGGTCTTCAACGCGTTCGCCAACCGGACCAAGGTCATGATCCGGCGCGGGTCGCGGCGCGGGGTCTGCTCGGTGGCGGTGCGGGCCGCCCGCACCGATTCCTCGGCGTGCCCCACCGAACCGCTGGAGGTCGCCAGCTCGGTCAGCGCCAACGCCAGGTTGCACTGGTAGAGCACCAGGTCCGGATCGCCCTGGTCGGCCTGCGACGCCGCATCCCGGTAGTACGTGACCGCGTCTTCCAGGTCTCCCGGCTGTCTGCTGCTCAGATACATCAGCTGGGATGCGCTGCCCAGGTTGTTCAGCACCCCGGCGCGCGCCGGATCGCGATCGTCGAGCACTCCCGCAGTGGCGCGGAACACCTCGGTGACCCAGGGCAGCCGCGCGAAGTCGAGCGTGGAGATGATCTCGTTCATCGCCTTGATGGCGTCGGCGTAGCGCTGCTCCGGACTGGGCCGGGCCTGAGGCGATGCCGGCCCCGGATCAGCGGCGGCCTGCGTCGGAACGGCCTGCCCGTCCGTCCCGGTGAACCACGACGCTCCAGCTTCGGCGCCTTGCTGTTCCCCGGTCGAACGCGCCCGGCCGTCGGCGAGCTCGTCCGGCCGACCCGCATCGTCATTCATCCCGATTCTCCTGTGGCATGCTCACACGACTATCAGCGTCGCGGCGTCGCGGGACGTTTCACCGTACCGATGTTCGCGGGTACCGAATAGCCCGTGCGCCCGCGGCCAAGGGCCGGTTGCCGGAGCACGCGTTCCGTGCACGATCCGCGACTCCCTGCGAGGTCAGGTGGGCGATGTTCCACTCCCGCGCCCCGGCCGGACGACCGTCTGAAGCCGGGTGGCGTGAGATGGCCGACAACGCTGGCGGCCTTCTGGATCATAGGGGAACAGCGGTCATCTCCGGGGCCGAAACCGGACGAATCCGGGTGCGGTGAGCGACTGCCCGTGCTTGTCCAGGGCTGCGTGAACACTGGCGGAAATTCGCCGAAACCACCGGGCTGTGGAGTTTTGACCAGGTATAACGTCGATCCTGTTGATCACGTCGAGTGATCGTGTCTTGCGCCACGAGGGTGATCGGAGCGTGATCTCTTGACTGTCGGCGGCGGCGGGTTCACTCTGGTCACCAACACGGGCAGGGCCTCGCGAGGTGCGGCTCCGCGGACGACTTCCGGGACGGTTCGTCGGCGGGCCCCTCGACAGGTGGCGTCGTAGCGTCTAGACTGCTACTTTGCGCTGCCCTCTTTCCGCCCTCCCCATGACGGGACTTAGGATCGTGGGCGCCATTGCACCCTTGACAGTCGTGTTAGCTGGTTGCCAACGCCTCCTGACGCGGCTGTAGCCAGTTCAGAGTCCCGGAAGGACGCATCTTGGCAGTCTCCCGCGCGACCAAGGTCTCTGCAGCTTCCAACTACACGTCGGGGATCGCTGGGGCACCCAGGCGGGTCTCGTTCGCGAACATCCGCGAACCGTTGGAAGTACCTGATCTGCTCGATCTGCAGGTCCAGTCCTTCGAATGGCTTGTCGGCAATGAGGCCTGGTTCCAGCGCCGGGTCGATGCCGGCGACGATAGCCCTGTCGGTGGCCTGGAAGAAGTCCTGAGCGAGATCTCCCCGATCGAGGACTTCTCCGGATCGATGTCCCTGTCCTTCACTGATCCGCGCTTCGACGAGGTCAAGGCCTCGGTTGACGAGTGCAAGGACAAGGACATGACCTACGCGGCCCCGCTGTTCGTCACGGCGGAGTTCACCAACCACACCACTGGCGAGATCAAGAGCCAGACGGTGTTCATGGGTGACTTCCCGGTCATGACCAACAAGGGCACCTTCATCATCAACGGCACCGAGCGCGTCGTGGTGTCCCAGCTCGTGCGCTCGCCCGGCGTCTACTTCGACAGCTCGGTCGACAAGACGACCGACAAGGACGTCTACAGCGTCAAGATCATCCCCAGCCGCGGTGCGTGGCTGGAGTTCGATGTCGACAAGCGCGACACCGTGGGTGTCCGCATCGACCGCAAGCGCCGTCAGCCGGTCACCGTGCTGCTCAAGGCGCTGGGCTGGAGCGCCGAGGCGATCCGCGAGCGGTTCGGCTTCTCCGAGACGCTGATGGCGACCCTGGAGAAGGACCACACCGCCGGTCAGGACGAGGCGCTGCTGGACATCTACCGCAAGCTGCGTCCGGGTGAGCCCCCGACCAAGGAGAGCGCGCAGACCCTCCTGGAGAACCTGTTCTTCAAGGAGAAGCGCTACGACCTGGCCCGCGTCGGCCGCTACAAGGTCAACAAGAAGCTGGGTCTGGAGCTGCCGTTCGACTCCGGCGTCCTCACCGAGGACGACATCGTCACGACGATCGAGTACCTCGTCCGGCTGCACGCCGGTGAGACCTCGAAGGGCGAGGGCGACCTGGAGGTCCCGGTCGAGGTCGACGACATCGACCACTTCGGTAACCGCCGCCTGCGCACCGTCGGCGAGCTGATCCAGAACCAGGTTCGGGTCGGCCTGTCCCGCATGGAGCGCGTCGTCCGCGAGCGGATGACCACCCAGGACGTCGAAGCGATCACGCCGCAGACGCTGATCAACATCCGCCCGGTGGTGGCGGCGATCCGCGAGTTCTTCGGCACCTCGCAGCTCTCCCAGTTCATGGACCAGACCAACCCGATCGCGGGCCTGACGCACAAGCGTCGTCTCTCCGCGCTCGGCCCGGGCGGTCTGTCCAGGGAGCGCGCCGGCATGGAGGTCCGCGACGTCCACCCGTCGCACTACGGCCGGATGTGTCCGATCGAGACGCCGGAAGGCCCGAACATCGGTCTGATCGGCTCGCTCGCCACGTTCGCCAGGGTCAACCCGTTCGGCTTCATCGAAACGCCGTACCGCAAGGTCGTCGAAGGCCGGGTCACCGACCAGATCGACTACCTGACCGCGGACGAGGAAGACCGCTACGTCAAGGCGCAGGCGAACGCGCCGATCGATGAGGACGGCACGTTCCTCGACGAGCGCGTCCTGGGTCGCCGTAAGGGCGGCGAGGTCGAGCTGCTGGCTCCGACCGAGATCGACTACATGGACGTCTCGCCGCGGCAGATGGTCTCCGCCGCGACCGCGATGATCCCGTTCCTCGAGCACGACGACGCGAACCGCGCCCTGATGGGTGCGAATATGCAGCGTCAGGCGGTGCCGCTGCTGCGCAGCGAGTCGCCGCTGGTCGGCACCGGCATGGAGCTCCGAGCCGCTGTCGACGCCGGGGACGTGGTGACCGCCGACAAGGCGGGCGTCATCGAAGAGCTCTGCGCCGACTACGTGACGGTGATGGCCGACGACGGCACCCGGCACACCTACCGGCTGCAGAAGTTCAACCGCTCGAACCACGGCACCTGCACCAACCAGAAGCCGATCGTGAACGAAGGCGATCGCGTCGAGGTCGGTCAGGTCATCGCGGACGGGCCGTGCACCCAGAACGGCGAGATGGCGCTGGGCAAGAACCTGCGCGTGGCCATCATGCCGTGGGAGGGGCACAACTACGAAGACGCGATCATCCTGTCCCAGCGCCTGGTGCAGGACGACGTGCTCACCTCGATCCACATCGAGGAGCACGAGGTCGACGCTCGCGACACCAAGCTGGGCGCCGAGGAGATCACCCGGGACATCCCGAACGTCTCCGAGGACGTGCTGGCCGACCTCGACGAGCGCGGCATCATCCGGATCGGTGCCGAGGTGCAGGGCGGCGACATCCTCGTCGGCAAGGTCACGCCCAAGGGCGAGACCGAGCTGACCCCGGAGGAGCGGCTGCTGCGCGCGATCTTCGGCGAGAAGGCCCGCGAAGTGCGCGACACCTCGCTGAAGGTGCCGCACGGCGAGACCGGCAAGGTCATCGGCGTGCGCGTGTTCAACCGCGACGAGGACGACGAGCTGCCCCCGGGCGTCAACGAGCTCGTGCGGGTCTACGTCGCGCAGAAGCGCAAGATCCAGGACGGCGACAAGCTCGCCGGCCGGCACGGCAACAAGGGCGTCATCGGCAAGATCCTCCCGATCGAGGACATGCCGTTCACCGAGGACGGCGCCCCGGTCGACATCATCCTGAACACCCACGGTGTTCCGCGACGGATGAACATCGGCCAGGTGCTGGAGACCCACCTCGGGTGGATCGCCTCGCAGGGCTGGTCCATCGACGGGGACCCGGACTGGGCGAAGCGGCTGCCGTCGGACCTCTACGAGGTCGAAGCCGGCACCAACACCGCCAGCCCCGTCTTCGACGGTGCCCGTGAGGAAGAGATCACCGGCCTGCTGGGCTCGACCCTGCCGAACCGCGATGGTGAGCGCATGGTCAAGGCCAACGGCAAGGCGCAGCTGTTCGACGGGCGCAGCGGTGAGCCGTACCCGTACCCGGTGGCCCTCGGCTACATGTACATCCTGAAGCTGTCGCACCTGGTGGATGACAAGATCCACGCCCGGTCGACCGGCCCGTACTCGATGATCACCCAGCAGCCGCTGGGCGGTAAGGCGCAGTTCGGTGGCCAGCGCTTCGGTGAGATGGAGTGCTGGGCCATGCAGGCCTACGGCGCCGCGTACACCCTGCAGGAACTGCTGACGATCAAGTCCGACGACGTCATCGGTCGCGTGAAGGTCTACGAGGCGATCGTCAAGGGCGAGAACATTCCCGACCCTGGTATTCCGGAGTCGTTCAAGGTGCTCCTCAAGGAGTTGCAGTCGCTGTGCCTGAACGTCGAGGTCCTCTCGACCGACGGTGCCGCCATCGAGATGCGCGACGGGGACGACGAGGACTTGGAGCGTGCCGCGGCGAACCTCGGCATCAACCTGTCCCGCAACGAGTCGCCTTCGGTGGACGACGTCGTTCAGTGACTTCGCCGCCGGTCCGCGGGCATGTGCCTGCCCGCGGACCGGCCATCGACCCAACCTGGCATTCCCGGCCGGTAGCCGGCCGGACCTTTCGACTAAGGGAGAAGACCCGACGTGCTGGACGTCAACTTCTTCGATGAACTCCGCATCGGCCTCGCCACGGCCGACGACATCCGCCAGTGGTCGTTCGGCGAGGTCAAGAAGCCCGAGACGATCAACTACCGAACCCTGAAGCCGGAGAAGGACGGGCTCTTCTGCGAGAAGATCTTCGGTCCGACCCGCGACTGGGAATGCTACTGCGGCAAGTACAAGCGGGTCCGCTTCAAGGGCATCATCTGTGAGCGCTGCGGCGTCGAGGTGACTCGGGCCAAGGTGCGCCGTGAGCGGATGGGGCACATCGAGCTCGCCGCTTCGGTGACCCACATCTGGTACTTCAAGGGCGTTCCGAGCCGGCTCGGCTACTTGCTGGACCTTGCTCCCAAGGACCTCGAGAAGATCATTTACTTCGCCGCGTACGTGATCACTTCGGTGAACACCGAAATGCGGCACAACGACCTGTCGACCCTCGAGAACGAGATGACGGTCGAGCGCAAGCGGGTCTCCGACCAGCGGGACGCGGACCTCGAGGCCCGTGCCCAGAAGCTGGAAGCCGACCTGGCCGAGCTCGAGGCCGAGGGCGCGAAGAGCGATGTGCGGCGGAAGGTCAAGGAGGGCGGCGAGCGCGAGATGCGCCAGCTGCGCGACCGTTCGCAGCGCGACATCGACAAGCTCGACGAGATCTGGGAGACCTTCACCAAGCTGGAGCCCCGTCAGCTGATCTCGGACGAGATGCTCTACCGCGAGCTCTACGACCGGTACGGCGAGTACTTCACCGGCGGCATGGGTGCAGAGTCCATCCAGGCGCTGCTGCAGGACTTCGACATCGGTGCCGAGGCCGAGCTGCTGCGCGAGACGATCCGCTCCGGCAAGGGGCAGAAGAAGCTCCGCGCCCTCAAGCGGCTCAAGGTCGTCGCGGCGTTCCAGGCCACCGGGAACAACCCCGGCGGCATGGTGCTCAACTGCGTGCCGGTGATCCCGCCGGACCTGCGTCCGATGGTCCAGCTCGACGGTGGCCGGTTCGCCACCTCGGACCTCAACGACCTGTACCGCCGGGTCATCAACCGCAACAACCGCCTCAAGCGACTGATCGACCTCGGCGCGCCCGAGATCATCGTCAACAACGAGAAGCGGATGCTGCAGGAGTCCGTGGACGCGCTGTTCGACAACGGCCGTCGCGGACGTCCGGTCACCGGCCCGGGCAACCGCCCGCTGAAGTCGCTGTCCGACCTGCTCAAGGGCAAGCAGGGCCGGTTCCGCCAGAACCTGCTCGGCAAGCGCGTCGACTACTCCGGTCGTTCGGTCATCGTCGTCGGCCCGCAGCTGAAGCTGCACCAGTGCGGCCTGCCGAAGGAGATGGCGGTCGAGCTGTTCAAGCCGTTCGTGATGAAGCGGCTGGTCGACCTCAACCACGCGCAGAACATCAAGTCCGCGAAGCGGATGGTGGAGCGCCAGCGCCCGCAGGTGTGGGACGTGCTGGAAGAGGTCATCGCCGAGCACCCGGTGCTGCTCAACCGTGCTCCCACGCTGCACCGCCTGGGCATTCAGGCCTTCGAACCGCAGCTGGTCGAAGGCAAGGCCATCCAGCTGCACCCGCTGGTGTGCGAGGCGTTCAACGCCGACTTCGACGGTGACCAGATGGCGGTGCACCTGCCGCTGTCGGCGGAGGCGCAGTCCGAGGCCCGGATCTTGATGCTCTCGAGCAACAACATCCTCTCGCCCGCCTCGGGTCGTCCGCTGGCGATGCCGCGACTGGACATGGTCACCGGCTTGTACCACCTGACCAGGCTGGTCGACGGTGCCACCGGTGAAGGCCAGGCGTACTCGTCGGTCGGCGAGGCCATCATGGCCTTCGACCGCGGCAGCCTGTCGCTGCAGGCGAAGATCCGGATCCGGTTGCGCGACGTGGTACCCGCCAAGGAGGCCACGCCGGAGGACTGGGAGCCGGGCAAGCCGTGGCTGGCCGACACCACGCTGGGCCGGGTGTTCTTCAACGAGCTGCTGCCCGAGGACTACCCGTTCGTCAACGACCTGCTGCCGAAGAAGCGGCAGGCGGCGATCGTGAACGACCTCGCCGAGCGGTACCCGATGGTCGCGGTCGCCCAGACCCTGGACCGGCTCAAGGACGCCGGCTTCCACTGGGCCACCCGCTCCGGTGTGACCGTGTCGATCTCCGACGTGGTCGTGCCGCCGCAGAAGAGCGAGATCCTCGACTCCTACGAGCAGCGCGCCGAGCAGGTGGAGAAGCGCTACCGCCGTGGTGCGCTGTCCTACCAGGAGCGCAACGCGGAGCTCGTCAAGGTCTGGACTGCGGCCAAGGACGAGGTCGCCGAGGCCATGGAGAAGAACTTCCCCGAGGACAACTCGATCAGCATGATCGTGAAGTCCGGTGCGGCGGGCAACATGACCCAGGTCGTGCAGCTCGCCGGCATGCGTGGCCTGGTGTCGAACCCGAAGGGCGAGTACATCCCGCGCCCGATCAAGGCGAACTACCGCGAAGGCCTGTCCGTGCTGGAGTACTTCATCTCCAACCACGGTGCCCGCAAGGGTCTGGCCGACACGGCGCTGCGTACCGCCGACTCGGGTTACCTGACCCGTCGTCTGGTGGACGTCTCGCAGGACGTCATCGTCCGCGAGACCGACTGCGGCACCGAGCGCGGCATCAAGATGCCGATCGCCGAGGTGTGGCCGGACGGCACGGTGCTGCGCGACGCGCACGTCGAGACCAGCATCTACGCCCGCACCACGGCCGAGGACGTCACGGACTCGGACGGCAACATCGTGCTGGCCCGTGGTTCCGACCTCGGTGACCCGGCGATCGAGAAGCTGCTCGGCGCCAAGATCGCCAGGGTCAAGGTCCGCAGCGTCCTGACCTGCGAGTCCGGCGTCGGTGTGTGCGCGGTCTGCTACGGCCGTTCGATGGCCACCGGGAAGCTGGTGGACGTCGGCGAGGCCGTCGGCATCGTCGCCGCCCAGTCCATCGGTGAGCCCGGTACGCAGCTGACGATGCGTACGTTCCACCAGGGCGGTGTCGCCGGTGACGACATCACCACCGGTCTTCCGCGTGTCACGGAGCTGTTCGAAGCTCGGGTCCCGAAGGGCAAGGCGCCCATCGCCGACGCTCCCGGACGGATCCGGATGGAGGACAACGACCGGTACTGGAAGATCACGGTCATCCCGGACGACGGCAGCGAAGAGATCGTCTACGACAAGCTGTCCAAGCGGCAGCGGCTCGCGGTCATCTCGGTGGACGGCACCGAACGGCAGATCGCGGACGGCGACCACGTCGACGTCGGCCAGCAGCTGCTGGAAGGTGCGGTCGACCCGCACGAGGTGCTGCGCGTGATGGGCCCGCGCGAGGCTCAGCTCCACCTGGTCCGCGAGGTCCAGGAGGTGTACCGCTCGCAGGGTGTGGGCATCCACGACAAGCACGTCGAGGTCATCGTCCGCCAGATGCTGCGGCGAGTCATCATCATCGACTCGGGTGCGACCGAGTTCCTGCCCGGTTCCCCGGTGGAGCGCTCGCAGTTCGAGGGCGAGAACCGCCGCGTGGTGGCCGAGGGCGGCGACCCGGCTTCGGGCCGTCCGGTGCTGATGGGCATCACGAAGGCCTCGTTGGCCACGGAGTCCTGGCTGTCGGCGGCCTCCTTCCAGGAGACGACCCGCATCCTCACGAACGCCGCGATCGAAGGCGCGAGTGACAAGCTGGTCGGCCTGAAGGAGAACGTGATCATCGGTAAGTTGATCCCGGCCGGTACCGGTATCAACCGCTACCGCAACATCCAGGTGCAGCCGACCGAGGAGGCGCGGGCCGCGGCGTACGCGATCCCGTCCTACGACGACGGCTACTACACGCCGGACGTGTTCGGCGCGGGCACCGGTGCCGCGGTGCCGCTGGACGACTACGACTTCGGTCGCGACTACCGGTAACGCGGTTCGCGGTCCGCGGTCGCGGAACAGTGCACGGAAGGTCCCCGCTCGGGTTCGAGCGGGGACCTTCCGCTGTTCGGGGAGGTCCGCCGCGCCGCGGCCGAAGAGCGTGCGAGCGGCCCCGCGCAAGGCGTGCCGCAACCGGGCGACGATCATGTCGGTGCTCCTTCCGCGTCCGCGGGGTCGTGGGACGCCCGCCGGGGCCCGCCGCAGGTCCGCAGACCGCGGCGGCGCGCTTCGGTGAGCAGGGCGAGCTGGTCGTGCAGGAGTCGGTGGCGCATCGCCTCGCACTCGCGGATCGCGGCGATCAGGCCGGAATCCGAGTACGCGGCGGCGCGCTCGTCGGTGAGCACGGGTGGTTCCGGCGGCGGGCCGACGTGAGCCATCGGCCCGGCTGGGCCGGCCTCGGGAGATCGGACTGCTCCGCTGGGAGTCCGGGCACGCGCCAGGGCGAGGTGGAGCGGGCGGTGGTTGCGCGATCTGGGGTCCATGACTTCGATCATCCAGAGTCGAACACCCGTTCGCCATTACACGAGCGGGTGGTCCGCGACGGGAATACCGGGGTCCGCCCGTCGAGTTGCACGCGGCATGCGATCAGTTGGAGTTTCCGAGTTCGGCGGGCCTGACGTGCTGCGCGAATTCCAGGTCCCGCAACGGCACGCCGGTCCCGGCGAGGTTCGGGTCAGGGTGCGCGCGGCGGCGGTCAACCCGACCGACACCGTGCTGCGCAGCGGGGCCTACGCCGAGCGGTTGCGGGAGAACCCGCCGCCGTACGTCCCCGGCATGGACGTCGCCGGCGAACTCGACGAGGTGGGCGAAGGCGTCGACACCGGGCTCTCGGTCGGAGACCGGGTGATGGCGATCGTCGTGCCGCACGCCGCCCACGGCGGCTACTCGGAGAGCCTGGTGCTCCCGGCCCGATCGGTGGTGCGGGTGCCGGCCGGGGTCGACGACTTGGCGGCCTCGACCCTGCCGATGAACGGGCTCACCGCTCGGCAGGCGCTGGACCTGCTGGAGCTGTCGCCGGGGGACGCGCTCGCGGTCACCGGTGCGGCCGGAGCGTTCGGCGGATACGTGGTCCAGCTGGCCAAGGCCGATGGTCTGCGGGTGATCGCCGACGCGGCCGACGCCGACCGGGAGCTCGTCCGGTCGCTCGGCGCCGACGTCATCGTGGAGCGCGGCGACGACGTGGCGGCCCGCATCCGCGAGGTGGAACCGGACGGCGTGCCCGCGGTCGCGGACGGCGCGGTGCACAACGACCTCGTCGTGCCCGCGGTGCGCGACGGCGGCCGGATCGCGACGGTCCGGTTCTTCACCGCGGAGGCGGAGCGCGGCATCACCTATCAGCCGGTCGCGGTGCGGGATTACGCGCAGGAGTGGGAGAAGCTGGACCGGTTGCGGGAGCAGGTGGAGCAGGGCGCGCTCAGCCTGCGGGTCGCGCGATCCTTCCCCGCGAGCGAGGCCGCCGAGGCGCATCGCGCGCTCGAGGCGGGCGGCGTGCGGGGGAGGCTGGTGCTGGAGTTCTGAGCCGCGAGCCGCGCGCGGCACTGAAACCCGCGGTGTGGCCGGGACGGTGGCGTTGCGCGCCGCCACCGTCCCGGATCCCCGGATGACCGGCGTCCCGCGCCCGTGGACGCATCGGGGCGCCGGTGTTCCGGGGACGTGTCAGCCGACCGGGAAGGTCGTCAGCTCTCCAGCTCGGACAGCGCCTTGCGCACCCGCTCGACCTCGGCCTCGAGTTCGGCGAGCTTCGCCTCGTGCTGCTCCCGAGCGGCGGACAGGACCTCTTCGATGGCTTCGGAGATGTCCTGGTGCAGTTCCGCGGCGGCCTTCGACACCGCTGCCGCCGGGACCGGCAGGCCCTGGACGACCCGCTTGCCGGCGTGCAGCAGCTCGGCCTGCCATTCGCCTTCCGCGGTGCCCGTCACGGTGAGGGTGAGCTCGACCGTGCGGGTCTTCTTGGCGGTGCTCTGCTTGCGGGGGCGGGGCTTCTTCGGCGCGGTCTCCGGTGCCGCGTCGGCGTCCGCGGGGGCGGCGTCGGCGGGTGCCGTCGCCTGCGCGGTGTCCGCCTCGGCCTGGGCGGTGCCGTTCTCCGGCTGCGTCGGGGCCTGCTCGGCTTGGGTCTCTTCGCTGGTCACCTGGTCTGCTTCCTGCTCGCCCACGGTTTCTCCTTGATGTGCGCCGGTCGGTGACCCAGGATAGAACACCAGTTCCCCTCGGCCGTGTCGGCGGGAGGGCCCGGCGCGCGAGGGCACTGTAGCGGGAGGCGCCGCGCCGCCGACGGTCATGGGTCGAGCGTGTCGAGCAATGCTTCCAGCGCGGGGCGGAAGGCGTGTTCGGCCGGAGCGGCGTAACCGATCACCACGCCGGGCGGGTGCTCGCCGTGGCGCACCCACCACGGGCCGAGCGCTTCGAGCTCGACGCCGCGGCTGCGCGCCCGAGCCATGATCTCCTGCTCGCCCGGCCCGTCCGGGGCGAGGCGCAAGGTGAGGTGCAGGCCGGCGGAGATCCCCGCCGGGTAGCGCCGATGGCGGGTCCGCAGGCCGTCCAAGCCGTGCAGCAGCTGCTCGCGCCGCGCCCGGTACGCCGCCCGAGATCGGCGGACGTGCTGGTCGTAGGCGCCGGAGCGGAGCAGCTCGCCGAGTGCGAGCTGGTCGAACAGCGGCCCGTACCTGCCGTGCGTCTTCATCTCCCGCACCGGTTCGACGAGCCGAGCGGGCAGTGCCAGCCACGCGATGCGCAGCGCCGGGGCGAGCGTTTTGCTCGCCGTCCCGGCGTAGATCACCGTGTCGGGCGCCATGCCCTGCAGCGAGCCGACGGGCCGCCGGTCGAAGCGGAATTCCCCGTCGTAGTCGTCCTCCACGATGATCCTGCCGTCGGCCTTGGCAGCGCGGATCAGCGCCGTCCGCCGCTGCGCCCGCATCGTGACGCCGAGCGGGAACTGGTGCGCGGGGGTGACGACGGCGGCGGGGCTGCGCAGCGCGGCCACGTCGATGCCGCCGTCGTCGACGGGGACGCCGTGCACCGTCATCCCGTTGTCCTCGGCGATGGTCCGGAAGTGCGGCAGCGACGGGTCCTCGAAGTCCACCGACGACACGCCTCGCGCGTGCAGGGCCCTGCTGATCAGTGACAACGCTTCGCTGTAACCGTTGCAGACGATCAGTCGATCCGGCGAGGTGTGCACGGCCCGCGCCCGCCGGAGGTATTCGGTGAGCGCTTCCCGCAGCGCGAGCGGACCTTGCGGATCGCCGTAGTCGAGGTCGTCGGCGGGCATGGCGCGCAGGATGCGGCGGCTCGCAGCGAGCCAGTCCTTGCGCGGGAAGGCGCTCAGGTTCGGCCTGCCCGGTCGGAAGTCCCAGCGCGGCGTGCGGGGAGCCGGGCGCAGTGCCGCGGGTTCCGGGCGTTCGCCGCTGCGGAGCCGGTCGGCGACGGTGGTCGGCGCGCCTTGCCGGGACAGCAGGAACCCCTCGGTGCCGAGCTGGGCGTAAGCGCGGGTCACGGTGCCGCGAGCGATGCCGAGGTCGTTGGCGAGAGCCCGGGTGGAGGGCACGCGGCTGCCCGAGGCGAGCCGTCCGTCGCGGATCGCCGCGCGCAACGCCTCGGCGAGCGCGCTGCTGTCCGGCCGCCCGGACCAGTCCAAGTGCAGGTCCAGTCCCGATTCGGGCGAACTGGACCGTTCGCGGGTCACGGCACCGGACCCTATCGAACGCGGCCTCCGCACGGGTCGCGGAACCCGCCTGCCCGCGGGCTCCCGGTTGCTAATCTCCGGTAGGTCGAGAGCCTGGCACGTCGAAAAACGGGGACAGCGAAGATGCAGCAAGGACCAGCCGACGCGAACGAACGGTTCGTCGGCAGCATGCTCGGCGGCGCACTGGGGGACGCGCTGGGCTTCGCCGTCGAGTTCCACTCGATCGACAAGATCCGCGAACGCCACGGGCCGGCAGGGCTGACCGAGCCGGTGCCCGCGCGGGAGAAGGCGGAGATCTCCGACGACACCCAGATGATGCTGTTCACGCTGGAAGGCCTGATCCGGGCGCACGTGGCGCGACGGATGAAGCCGGTGGACAACGACCCGGTGCCGGAGGTGCAGCACGCGTACCAGCGGTGGCTGCACACGCAGGGCCGGAGCTGGGCGGAGTCGGCGGGGCCGTACGCGGTGCACTTGGCCGAGCCGGACGGATGGTTGATCACCGAGCGCGGCCTGTTCTCGACGCGTGCCCCCGGCAACACCTGCATGACCGCGCTGATCGGTTTCGCCCGCACGCACCGGCAGGCGTCCCCGGAGAACGCGATCAACGACTCCAAGGGCTGCGGCGGGGTGATGCGCGCGGCTCCGGTCGCGGTGTGGTCGCACGATCCGGCGGAGGTCTTCCACGCCGCCGTCGGCGTCGCCGCGCTGACCCACGGGCACCCGTCCGGCTACCTGTCGGCGGGCGTGCTGGCGGTGATCGTGCACCAGCTGATCCGGGCGGTGCCGCTGCCGGACTGCGTGCGGCTCGCACGGGACCTGCTGCTGAGGTGGCGCAAGCACGAGGAGCAGCTGCGGGCGCTGGACGCCGCGGTGGAACTGGCGGCGGAGGGGGTCGTCACGCCGGAGCGCTTGGAGGAGCGGCTCGGCGGCGGCTGGGTCGGTGAGGAAGCGCTGGCCATCGGCCTGTACGCGGCGCTCGCCGCGCCCGACGTGCGGGAGGCGCTGCGGCTGTCGGTGAACCACTCCGGAGACTCGGACTCGACCGGCATGGTCTGCGGCAACATCGTGGGAGCGCTGCACGGGAGCAGGGCGCTGCCCCCGGAATGGCTGGATGTGCTGGAGCTGCGCGAGGTCGTGGCGGCGTTGTCGCAGGACGCGCTCGTCGAGTTCAGCCCGGCCCCGCCGACGAACGCGACCTGGAGCACCAAATACCCGGCTTGGTGAGTTTTTCGGGGTGAGGTGGTCGTGCTCTTGTGGTCGGGTGGCGGAACCTCGGCGTCCTTCTCGCTGCGGGATCGATTGCGCGAGTGGATCCGCCACCCGCGCAATTGCTGTCCTCACGAGAGAACGCTGAGCACTCGCAGGTGGTCGCATTGCTCCGGTGGGAGCTGCTCAGCGGCTTGCCGCCGCCAAGACATGATCACGGGTCGTGGATCGCCGAACCGCTTGGGATCGATGGCGGATCCTTCGGAGCGCGAGTGGGTCGCTGGGCGTACTAACTTGCATTGGTCAGCCGATCAGGTGGTTTGGGGCCGCGGCAGGCCTGATTTCGCGAGTGCGCTGTAGCGGGGGAGTCGGTCGTGGACGTGGGATCGCAGGTCCCGTGGCGGGTGCGGGCGCGTCGAGAGCGGTGCCGCCGTACCCGCCCTGCGGGGCTCGGACGGCGCGTATCGGGCGTGGTGACCGCGTCGTGAGCAGCGTCTCGATCGCGGTGGCACCCGCCGTGGCCACCGACGTTCCGCGGCGCACGGCACCCGGCCCTTCGATCATTCGGGGGAGTCGGCATCGGTGTCGGTCAAGTGCGGCAACATTGCGGGGTGCGGTCAACGGGATCGACGCCGTTCCACCGGAACGGCCGCGACGTCCGGGAAGTGCTCGGACATGATCCGCCTCAACGGTGTGGCGGCCCTGGCGACCGGCGGCTCGTGACCGCATGGCGCGCGTCGTTGCCCCGCACGGTGACCCGACAGGAGACTGGGGATGACCGGTGACACCTCGTGGTTCGCGAACACGCACGGCTCGGCGGTGTCGCGGCGAGAGCCGCGCGCGTTGAGCTGGTCGGACCGGTTCCGCGGCGCGCTGCTCGGCGGTGCCGTGGGCGACGCGCTGGGCGCGGGGGTGCGCACCCGCTCGGCCTGGGACATCCAGCACTGGTTCGGCAAGCAGGGCGTCGCGGACTACCTGCCGGTGTTCGGCAGGCGCGGTGGCGTCACCGAGCTGACCCAGCTCGCGGTGTTCACCTTGGAGGCGCTGCTGCGGGCGCGGGCGGTCAACGGTGAATCCGCCGACTGGTTACCGACACCCGTGATCCGCACGAACCACCTGCGCTGGCTCTACACGCAGGGCGTTCCGTGGGAGTACGCCATGTCCGGCTACCTGCAGACGCATCCGGAGCCGAGCGGGTGGCTGCTGGAGACGCCGCAGCTGTTCTCCACCCGCAATCCGGCCGGTGGCGCGCTGTCGGGGCTGGGCAAGCTCGCCACGCAGCCCCCGGCGCAGACCACCTACGACTCGCGGTTCGGTTCGGTGGTGCGCCCCGGATTCGCCGATTGCGCGGTGTGGGCGGCGCCGACGATGGTGTGGAGCACCTCGGAGGACCGCGTGTTCGCGGCGGGCGCCGATGTGGCGCGGTTGCTCACCGACGACCTGAACGTGCACGGCGCGGCCGGGTTCCACGCGGACGTCCTGACCCAGCTCATCCAGGGCGACATCGGGTTGTGGGACGCGGTGGGGCTCACCGACACCCGGCTGAGTTCGCTGCACAGCGGTGTGGAGGGGCCTGCCGCGGTGCGCAGGGCGGTGCACGCGGCGATGTTCGCGACCCGCGACGGCCGCCGCCCGCAGCCCGCCGAACTGGACGCGGAGTTCGACACGGAGCACAAGCCGGGCGAGCTCGGCACCGCGCTGGCCTCGGTCGCGGCTACGGGGAACTTCGCGGACGCCGTGGTGATGGCCGTCAACGTGTCGGCGGACAGCAGTGTCACCGGCGCGATGGCCGGTCAGCTCGCCGGAGCCCTCTACGGGCCGGAGGCGATTCCGCCGCGGTGGCGCGAAGAACTCGAACTGGGCGACATCATCGAGACCCTGTGCGCGGACGCCGCGGAGGCCTTCGCGCCGCCGCCCCCGCCGCCCCCGCTGCCGAAGTGGGCGCAGCGCTACGTCGGCGATCCGCGGCGCGGCACCGCGGGCCCGCGGGAGCTCGGCAGTCCCGAGCACGTGACCACCGTGGACAGCGGCCGGGGGCCGGAGCCGGTCCGCTCGGTGGACGGCAGCAACGACCCCACCATGATCATCGACCTCGGCCAGATCGAGTCCCACGCGGACTCCCTGGAGTTCGGCGAGCCGGGCGCCGGGGAACCAGCGCAGAGCGCGCGGCCGGTGGAGCCCGAACCCGAGCCCACCCCGGAACCCGAGCGTCCCGCGGCGAACGCGTTCACCCAGACCACCGACCGCACCGACCTGTCGCTGCTCGCCGCGCACCGGCCCGTCGACGACGCCGATGAGTCCCGGCCGATGCCCGACCTCGGCGCCGGTGGGTTCTCGCTGTCAACCGACCGCACCGATCGGGAAGAGCTGGCCCGGCTGGCGAAGCTCGTCTCGTTGCGCCCCGAGGAGGCGGGCCGGATCCCGGCCGCCGAACCGGAACCGCGGGTGGAAGAAGCGGAAACGCCCCAAGACCCGCCGCCCGCGGCGCAGCAACCGTACGAAGCACCCCAGGACCAGCAGCCGTACGAAGCACCCGCGGAGCAGCCGCACGGCGAGCAGCCGTACGAGCGCGGCAGGCGGTGGACGCCCGAGGACGTCCCCGCCGCCGACGAGCAGGACGACTCCGACGGGGTGGAATTCCCCGACGCGGATTCGGACACGCCGCGAGCCGAAGGCCCCGGAACCGAGCGGATCCCCGTGCCGAACGTCGCGGATCCGGATTCGCGCGGCTCGGACTTCCCGCCAGAGGCGCAAGAGCAGCCGGCCCAGGAGCAGGACGCCCCCGAACCCGAGGCCCCGCCGCACGGCTCCGCCGAGCAGGAAGCGCCGGTGCACGGCGCAGCCGAGCCGGAGGCGCCGGTGGCCGACTCGCGCGCGGCCAAGGCGGCGTCCGGCGGGCACGCGAAGTCCGAGACGACCGACGAGGTCGCGCCCTCGCTGACCGAGCGCGTGCTCGGCTGCTTCCTGGGCGGTGCGCTCGGCAACGCGCTCGGGTCGGACCTGGAGTTCGTCACCGCCGAGCAGATCACCGAGCGGTTCGGCCCCGCGGGCCCGCAAGGACTGCGGGAGGCCTACGGCGTGCAGGGCGCGATCACCGACGACACGCAGCTGACGCTGTTCAGCGCCGAAGGGCTGATCCGCGGCGGTATCGCGCGGCGCACCTTCGCCACCACCGACCCGCTGCCGGAGATCCAGCTGGCGTACCAGCGCTGGCTGCACACCCAGGGCGTCGAGTGGGAGGCCGCCGCGGGCGCGTTCCGCGCGGTGTACCCGGAACCGGACGGCTGGTTGGTGGAGGTGCCCGGCCTGTTCTCCACCCGCGCCCCCGGGAAGACGATCTTCCGCGCGCTGGCGCGGTTCGGCGACGGGCAGGCGGCCGGGTCGCTCACCGAGCCCATCAACGACTCGAAGGGCTGCGGCGGTGTGATGCGCTCGGCCCCGATGGCGATGTACTCGCCGGATCCGCCGGTGGCGTTCGAACTGGCCGCGCGGGCGGCGGCGCTGACCCACAGCCATCCCTCCGGCTACTTGTCGGCGGGAGCGCTGGCGGTGATCGTGCAGCAGGCGCTGCTGGGCCAGACGCTCGACGACGGCGTGTGGCTGGCGTTGCAGGTGCTCGAGACCTGGGACGGCCACGAGGAGACGAGTGCGCTGCTCAAGCAGGCCGTGGAGCTGGCCGAACGGGGCGACCCCGGCCCGGCGGACATCGCGGAGACGCTCGGCGGCGGCTGGGTCGGGGAGCAGGCCTTGGCCATCGCGGTGTGCGGCGCGCTCGCGGGTGGCGACGACGTGGCGAAGGCGCTGCGCATCGCGGTGCACCACGACGGCGACAGCGACTCCACAGGTGCGATCTGCGGCAACATCGTCGGGGCGCTGATCGGTGTCAGCGGGCTCCCGGTGGGCTGGCTCGCCGACCTGGAGCTGCGCGACGTCGTCGAGCAGATCGCGCTGGACTGCGTCGCCGAGTTCGGCGACTCGCTGGCCCGTAATCCGGACGATCCGGAACCGGCCGCGAGCGAACGCCCGGCAGACGAGGAGTGGGACGAGCGCTACCCGATCCGGCGGCTGCCGGTGCAGGACGACCGGCGCGGCTTGAGCGAAGCGGCCGGCGGTCGGCGGGACGATCAGCAGGATCCGGGCGCTCAGTGGGACGCGGGTGACCAGCAGGTTCCGGGCGACCGGTGGGATTCGGGGGAGCGGCAGGTTCCGGACGGCCGGCCGGATCCGGGTGATCCGCCGACGGCGCTGCTGCCCGCGGTCGGTTCGGTGGAGGATCCGGGAGTGCCGGAGCAGCCGCCGGAGGCGGACTCGTCCGCGCCGCGCGTGCAGGACACCGAACCTGAGCCGCTCGCGGCGTTCCCGGCCCCGAAGCCGTCGCCGCGTCGCATCCACAGTCCGCAGCCCGCGTACGACGGCGAGAGCTGAGCGGTCCTTTCCGGAATTGGCCGTGGTGATCGAACCGGGCGCGGGGTCGGCGTCACGACCGGCTTCCGGTGCGGACGGCGGTGCCGCCGCGCCCGGGGAGATCCGGGCCACAGTGGCGAATGTGGTGATCCACACCGTCGTTCGCACCGCTGTTGATACCGTTCCCGCCGCACGAGGAGATCGGTTGCGATGCGTGGACATCGACCACGGGCGCGACGGCGAGCATTGCGGGGGACGGGCGTGCCCGAAGACATCAGCGCGACTGAGCGGATGGTCCGCGACTGGCAGGAGCGGGCGACGGAGAAGGCCGAGAAGTTCGGCCGCATGCAGGCGCAGATCGAGCAAATCTCCGTCACCGAGGGCTCGCGCGATGGCGCGGTCCAGGTGACGGTCGGGTCCAGCGGCATGATCGAGAACCTGGTGCTCGCCGAGAACGCGGGCAACCGCCCGATGGCCAAGCTGTCGGCCGAGATCATGCGCGTCGTGCAGCTCGCGCAGTCGAAGCTGCCCGAGCGCATGCGGCAGGCCGCGGCGGACACCGTCGGCGAGGACGACGAGGCGGTGCGGCACGTGCTGGGCCAGGCGACCCGGTTCTTCCCGGAGGCGCCCGAGGAACCGGATGAGCCCGCGAAGCGGCCGGGCGTCCAGGAGATGCGCATCGGCACCGACGAGGAGGACCGGCCGCAGCGTCCTGCGCGCAGGCCGAGCCGTCCCGCTCCGGACGACTTCGACGACGACGACTTCAGCCGCGGCTCGTTCCTGCGCTGACCGGGGGAGCTGAGATGTCCGAGCAGATGAACGTCGTCATCGAGAGCCTGCGCGCGCACGCGTCCAAAGTGGACGGTGTAGCGGACGAGCTGGACGACGCCGCGCGGACCTCCGAACAGGTGTCGATGGACAACGACGCCTACGGGATCCTGTGCCGACCGTTCGCGTGGATGGTCGACCAGGCCGAGCAGCAGGGGATCGACACGATCAAGGAAGCCGCGAAGGCCATCCGGGACACCGCGGAGGAGGTCCGCGCCGCGGCCGAGGACTACCAGTCGGCCGACGACGGCAACCGGGACATGTTCGGCGGTGTGCAGGCGTGACCAACCCGCTCATCAACGCGCAGAACGCCGCCGACCCCGACGAACCGCCGGAGAGCATCAAGGGCATCGGCATCGCCGAGTCCTGGCACGACGTCACCAGCCTCAACGACGGCTCCAGCTGGATCGAGTCCGGGCTCGCCTACGGCGGACTGGCGATGGAAGCGGTCAGCGTCGTCGTCGACCCCATCGGCACGCTGCTGTCCTATGGCCTGTCGTGGTTGATCGAGCACGTCCAGCCGTTGCAGGACGCCCTGGACTGGTTCGCGGGCGACCCCGAGGGCGTCGAGGCGTACGCGACGAAGTGGCAGCAGGTCGCGGCCTCGATCAACACGGCGGCGACCGGGTACTCCGAGGCGGTCCAGGCCGACACCGCGCAGTGGACCGGTGCCGCGGGCGACGCCTACCGGCGGCACGCAGCCGAGAAGGGCGAGGCGCTGACAGGCGCGGGGAAGCTCGCGGAGACCATCGGCACGGTCGTCGGGGCGATGGGCATGGTCGTGTCCTTCGTGCGCGACTTCGTGCGGGACCTGATCGCCGACTGCATCTCCCGGCTCATCACCTACGCGCTGGAGGCGTGCGCGCCGCCGGTCGTCTCGCTGGCGTGGGTGGTGCCGCAGGCGGTGGCGTTCATCGCCAAGACCGTCACCAAGATCTCCGACATCGTGCAGAAGCTGCTGAAGACCATCAGCAACGTCTCGCCGAAGATGGCGAAGATGGTCGAGGCCTTCGGCGACATCATGAAGCTGCTGGGCAAGGGCGGGAAGCAGGCGAGCGAGAAGGCGGCCCAGGCCGGGCGGTTCGCCGCGAAGGCCGCCGACAAGCTCGACGTCTCCGGCAAGATCGCGGACAAGGCGGCGGAGAAGGCGTGGCGGAAGGTCGACGACGCCTTCGGCACCGACGTGGTCGGCAAGCACCAGGCCAAGTTCGGACCGGACCTGCCCGGCGGGTCCGGTGGGGACGGCTCGGACGGGGCCGGGGATTCCGGTGGCCTGAACGACCGGTCGGCACCGGGCACTCCGTCGCGGTCGACGGGGTCGGACGGGGACGTCTCGTCGGTTTCCAGTGGTGAGGCGGGGAGTTCGCCGCGTTCGGCCGCTTCCGGCGGCGTTGACGCGCCGAGCGGCCCGGCGCGAGCCGGCGAGGGCTCCGCTACCGCGCAGCCGGGTTCGCCGGGCGGCGATGTGCACGGGTCGGCCGCGCAGGGCGGTTCGGTCGGCGGCGGTGCGCACGGTCCGGCGGGCGGCGGTGTCCCGGAGAACGCTTCGCGACCGGACGGCTCGGCGTCTGGCGGACACGGTGGACAGTCGTCGGCCGTCGGCGGTTCCTCGGCGGGTGACTCGCCGGCCGGTGGTTCGAGGGCGGGCGACCCGTCGTCCGGCGGCTCGCCGGGTGGTGGCCCCGCGCCCGATGGGCGTTCGGCGGGTGGATCGCCGGGTTCGTCCGCGGAAGTGCCGAACCGTCCGGCTTCCACAACGGCCTCCGGGGTCGAGGCCCCCGCGCGCCCCCAGCCGTCCGGGCCGGATGCTCCGGCCGCGCCGAACGCGCCGCGCCAGGACCAGCAGGCCGCCCCCGCAGGTGGTGGCCCCGCCGGGGCAGGAGCACCCGCAGGTGGTCCCGGTGGCGCGGCATCCTCCGCAGGAGCACGCCCCGGCTCCGGCGGCTGGACCGGCACACCCGGCAGCCCCGGCGCAGCTCGTCCCCCGGGCGGGAACTCCGGTGGACTGCCGGGGCCGCGCGGCCCGGAAGCGCCGGGGAGGCCAGGCGGAACCCGCCAGAGCGGCCCGCGCGGCCCTGAATTCCCGCGCGGTCCCGGACGTCCCGACGGAGCACCGCACGGCGGTTCGGGTCCGGACGGTCCGCCTCGGATTCGGCAGGACGGACCTCCGCAGGGGCCGACACATCCGCAACGTCCCGACGCGCCCCAGCCCGGCAACGGCCCGCGCAGCGCCGATCGGGCCGACGGTCCGCACCACCCGTTCCGCGCGGGCGGTGCACCGGCGCAGCGCCCGGACGCACCGCGCGGCCCACATCCGGATGCGGGCCCTCCGCGGACTCGGCGCCCGGACGGCGCACCGGCTCCCGCCTCACGCCCGGACGCGCCACGCGCCGCCGGACCGCGCGCCACTCACGCCGATGCCGCTGCACGCGCGCGTCCGCACGGCGCTCCGCACGCCCCGCGCGGCGGCCCGGCACCTCGGCCGAACGGTGCGGGCGGATCGCCGTGGGAGTCGGTGCGTCCCGAGCACTACGGCGGAGTCCGAGGCGCCCCGGCACCGGCGACGTGGGGCCCGGGCCGGCAGCGCCTGGCGGCGGAAACAGCGATCCGCGAGGTCTCGCTCGGACGCCACGAACCGCCCAGCGCCCCGGAACGATCGAAACCGGCCGCACCGGAGCAGTCGAAGTACTCGACCAGCGAATCGATGGCCGCCGAGGAGTCGATTCCGAACGAGAAGCGGTTCGACCACCGCTGGAACGTCGACGGAAGCCGCTTCCGCAGGCTCGACATCTCCGAAGACCTGCACGCGAAGCTCGGCACCGACGTCCGGGACATCCGCGCGACCACCGCCGGGATCTCGATGGTCCGCCACTCCGGACCGGTGTTCAACAAGGCGGAGTTCCAGCAGAAGCTGCCGCGACCGGCCGTGGACCCGAAGCGCTTCACGGTCGAGGTGCACGGCGGTCCGCACGGGGTGCGACTCGGCGGCAACGACCTGGACGCGAAGGAATTGGCCGAGGTCATCAAGGCCGCACCCGGCTACAAGCCGGGCGAACCGGTCCGCCTGCTGGCCTGCCGCACCGGAGCCGACACCGGCGACGGCACGCCGAACTTCGCGCAGGAACTGTCGAAGGAACTCGGCGTCGAGGTCGTCGCCCCGAAAACCGACGCCTGGGTCGACAACTTCGGCAACATCTACGCCAGCAACGACCGCGCGTCCTTCGCCCCCGACGCCTCCGGCGCCCCGCAACCGCGCTTCGACGAACCCGGCCAGTGGACCGCCTTCCGCCCCGACGGCACCACGGCCGTGCACGACAGCCCCTACCCGCCGGGCCACGAACCGGAATGGGTCCGCTTCGGCCACCAAGCCGAAGCCGCGGAACGACGCTCGATCTGGCCGTTCAGAAGGAAGAACAAGGACGACGAGCCCGACTTGTCGCCGTTCGCGAATCCGCAACCGCGGTCCGGCTCGGGGCCGTCGTGGATGCCGCCCGATTCTCCGCCACCGCCGGGGCCGCCCGCGAGCCAGTGGGGTGGACCGCCCCCGGCTCAGCGCGGTCCGCAAGGTTTTCCGCAGCAAGGAGCGGGCGGCGCGGCTGCGTCGTTCCCGAACCAGCAGCCACCGGTCTCTCCGTCCGGACCCGGTGCTGCGCCTGGGCCGAATGTTTCGCACGGGTCAGGCGTTCCGCACGGATCGAACGTCCCGGGGCCGAACTTCCCACCAGGGGTGAGGCCACCGCACGGGCTGAACGTCGTGCCCGGGCCGAACTTCCCGCCAGGGGCGGGATCGCCGCAGGTGCCGACAGGTCCGCGCGGATCGAGCGGTCCATCAGGACCGGCGTCTCCCGGAGGCGACCTCTTCCCCCGAAGCGCGCGGCACCCCGCACCGAACCAGGCGCAGCAGCCGCACCAGTGGCCGCAGGCGGGGCCTGGCCGAGCTGCACCTCCGCAGGCCCCGCAACGCCAGCACGGAGCCCCGCCACCAGACCCGCGGCGAATGCAGGCGCCCCCGCCCGGTTTCCCGCACGGCGCGGGCCGACCGCACCCCCAGCCGTCCGGACCGGTGCCTCAGCAGCCACCGAACAACCCCGGGCACTCGCACGCCGGGCAGTCTCGGAACATCGCACCGCCGCAGCCGAACCGTCCTCCGCAGGACTTCGGCACGACTGGGCATCAGCCTGAGCCGAACCTCGGGCGGCACGACGCACCAGGACATCAGGCTTCCCCGAGCCCGCTACCGCACTCGGACGAGGCCGCGTGGCGGCGGTCCCCGGAACCTCCCACCGACCCGAACCTGCCGGGACTTCGTGCGCAGGACTCGGAAGGGGGCGTGGCTCGGCTGCCCGACTCCGAAGGCCGAGACAACTCGTTCGACGCGAGGCTCAACCCCGATCCCATGGGATCGCCTTCGCAGCCTTCGCGAGCCCGCCACGACATCGACGAATCCGATTTCCCGGAACCGCGGACGTCGCACGTCGACGCAGGCGAAACCCATCGCGATATCGAGCACGGGCATGAGAGCGACGACCCGCGCTCCGGTCGGAACGGCGATGACCACTCGCCGGACCAGGACCGAGCAGACCTGGATCAGGATCCACGGGATGCGGAGAATCCGGCCGGGGGAGATCGGCCCGACGATGGTGCTGATGCGGGAGAGCACCCCGAGCGCGACGCTGCGGCGTCGACTGCGGACGACCATCCGCGAGACCGTCCTTCGATCGACGATCTGATCCCGCGGTACGGAGCCGAGTTCGATGAGGCTGATCTGTTCGATCAGGTGAAGAAGTCCATCGACGGGACGTACGCCGGCTTGCGGGTGGAGGTGCACGACTTCAGCCCGCAGGCCGACTCGATCGGCATCCGGGCCAAGATCTTCGATGCGTCCGGCAATGAAGTCGGAAACATGACCAGAGATCTCATCCGCGCCAGCGACTCGGGGCCGCTGCTGGCGAACCATAGGATGCTCCGCTTGGACGAGAACGTGCGGGCCGGCGGATTTGCGCGCGAGTTCAACTCCTCGTTGGAGGGTTGGTACAAGGATTCAGGGGTCGAAAGGATCCACTTGCACGCCAATATCGATGTGGGGAGTTACGCTTGGGCTCGGCAGGGTTACGAATTCGATAACCGCAGCCAAGCTGTGGAGCATATTCGCCCGCGCCTGGACCGGGAGATCGCCAACGCCACGAAGGAGCTCGAAGAGCTTCGCTCCTACGAGTCGATGCCGATCGGGATCGAGCGATATGCCGCCGAGCGGAAGTATCGGGACTTTCGAGAAGATCTCGACAAGGCGCAGGATATTCGCGAACGATTTCACGTGGACTCGCCCGATTTTCCGCGTCCGTATGATATCTCCAACCTGTTCAGGCCCGCGGGCTTGGAGGACGGGGAGTCGAGGGATCTCTCGTGGGCGGGCAAGAGGATATTTATGGAGCCCGGCAAGGAAATCGGCTGGCATGGGGTGAAGAAGCTGTGAGGGATGAAAGCGTTGCCCCCGACGGATGGCCGAAGGAGCAGCGCTCTCGGCGTATGGGGAAGATCTCGAAATGGCACGACGCGTGGGCGGAGAGGCGCGAATCCGCTAGTTCTTTCCGGCCGTCCGGCCGAAAAGAGGGAAGCGATTACAATCAGCACTTCGTCGATGTCGAGGCGCCGATCAAACACCTCAACGATTTTGACCGGCGAGCAGCGGAGATCGACGGGTGCGATCCGGACACCAGGCGGTCGATCCCCGATCCGGACCCCGGGGATCGATTTCGGGGAGCCGTGCTGGCGGCCGTCGTCGGCGATGCCTTCGAGCGAGGGGTCGCTGAAGGGGTGGTCGGCGAGCTGTCCTGGAAGCCGGCGCTGAACTACTTCCTCGCTCATTTGGGGAAGGCCGACCCCTTGACCGAGTACGTGTTCACCGGCTCTCCGGTCGGATCATCGTCCTTCGTCCAACTGATGTCCTTCACGGTGGAAGGGCTGATCCGTGCGCACGTGGCTCGGCGGATGAACCCGGTCGACGACGACCCGGCTCCAGAGGTACAGCACGCTTATCAGCGTTGGCTGTACCTCCAGCGCGATCCGCAGGGCGAGCGTTTCCCGTGGTCGCAGTGCGGTGGCCCGTTCGCGGCACGGACCGCGCGACCGGACGGCTGGCTCGTCGAGAGCGAGGCTCTGCTCGAGCAGCAGGCCCTGCCCGCCGCGACGGTCCGCACTCTGGAGGAGTTCGCGCGCACCGGTGCCCAGCGCGGTCCGAGTCCGGGGGCGAGCGGAGGTTCGGTGCTGCCGCGGGCGGCGCTCGCGGCGGTGTGGTCGAACGAGGCGGCCGGCGCGTTCGCCGCCGGCGTCGCGATCGCGAGGCTGACGCACGGGCGCCCGGACGACTACCTGCCCGCCGGATTCGCGGCGGCGTTGCTGCACCAGCAGATCCGTGATGTTCCGTTCTCCGGCTGCTTGGAGGCCGCTCGCGATGAACTGCTGCGCTGGCCGGACCACGAGCGAACGGCACAGATGATCAGTGCCGCGCTCGAGCTGAACAAGGAGGTCCGGTCCCCGACGATGCCCGGCCGGCTCGCCGCGACGTTCCCGGGCGGCGGAGCGGACGGCGCGGAAGCGCTCGCCATCGCGCTCTACTGCGCCCTGGCCAGCGATTACGTGCGAGAAGCGTTGCTGCTGGCCGTGAACTACGCGCAGGGCCGGTCGGCCGTCTGCGCGATCAGTGGTCTGATCATCGGCGCGGAGTGCGGCGTGAACGCCATTCCGAGCGAACTGCGCCGCGTTCCGAGCCTGTACCCACTGGTGGACGAGCTGGTGACCGACGCGCTCACCGAGTTCAGTCCGGCCGCGCCGACCGATGCGTCGTGGACGCAGCGGTACCCGGCATGGTGACGATGATCGATGTTCGGCGGCGGGGGTCCACTAGCGACGGCGCCGCGAACCACGAGGGGGAGAACAGGTGATTCTCGGGAGTCCCATCGCCGGGACCCGCGCCCGGACCGAAGGTCGGCTCGTGCCGCTGCTGGAGTCGCGGGACGGAGCCGCGGTGCTCGACGGCGTCGAGGCGCCGGTTCCGCACGAGCGGATCGACGCCGTCCTGGTGAACCAGGGAGAACCGCCCGAGCCGGGCCGTCCGTTCCCGGCGCCGGCCGCCCACGGCGCGCCGACGAACCCTGCCGCACGCCCGGACGCGCGTACCGAGCTGCGCGGGCTCCTCCCACGGGTGGGGCCGCAGGGATGGCGGGAGATCCGCATCGAGTGCGCGGCGCTCGGCACCCGCATCGAGGTCGTGGCCAGCGTCGTCACCGACGACGGCAGGCACCTGTGGATCCCGCCGCAGGAAGTCGTCGACGCGCTGCAGCGCAGCCGAGCCGTCGAGTACCGGCCGGAGTCGGGGACGTGGACCACGGCGCGCTGTACCGCCGTCGTCGGGGCGGAGCCGGAGTTCGAGACGGGTCACGCCGAGGTCCGGTGGGCGGACGAGGAGGACGATCCGCAGGCCGCCTTCGACGAGCTCCGCTACTTCCCGCGCGTCCAGGCACCGGAGTGGCTGCTCGTCCAGGCGTGGCGGCACTTCGCGGACCACCGCGACGCAGCCGGAGCCCGCGGCTCGGTCCGGATGGCGCAGGTCTTCGACGGCTGGGACGGCGACGGGCGCCCACTGGCGCACCGGCCGGTGCTGCCATGGCTGGAGAAGCAGCTGGTCCTCGACTACCTGCTCAGTGGCGAGGTCGTCCTGTCGGCCCGCAGCACCTCCGAGGACGAGGTCGACCCGCAGCGCCCGCCGGAGGTGCCCAAGCAGTTCCACACCGACGGCACCTGGGCGTGGCCGCTGGCGACGGCGTACTACCTCGACGCCCACGACATCGCGCCGCCGCGCGACTTCCTCGACCACATCCGCCGCAACGGCCACCGCTGCCCGGCGGTCGTCGCCGACCACGCCGCCGAGCAGGCGAAGGCGCTGGTGCTGGGCGCCGACCCGGACGCGCTGGACGGCGAGCGCACCGCCGGCGCGATCGACATGGCCCGGCAGTTCATCGCGAGGTTCGGCGTCAGCCGGCGCTTCTACAGCTTCACCGAACCTCTCGAAGGCGGCTGGAGCATGCTGCGCGAGCCGGACGGCTGGTGGTCGGTGTTCTGCCTCGACGACGGGGAGGTGCGCAACGAGTCCCGCTTCCCGGAGGCCTACGGGGCCGCGGCGCACTTGATCGGAGCGGTGGCGCTCACCCGCACTTCGATGCTGCGGGAACCCGACGAGCCGCTCGCCGACTACGAGTGCCCGATCGAGCCGCTCGGGCCGGACCTGCCGCTGTCGCACTACGACGACAGGTTCGTCGTGGTGCTGCCCGACGGCGCCGAGGTCGACCGGTTCGGGACTTCCGACGGCAACACCGTGTTCGTGCCCGGCACGGGGTTGCCGCACCGCTCGATGCCGCCGGAGCAGGCGCCGGGGGAGTACCGCCGGTACCGGGTGCTCGGTGGTTTCGAAGTGGTGACCGGAGTGATCAAACCCGACCACGGCCAGGTCGGCGGTGGCCAGGCCTACTTCCTCCCGCAGCCGGTCGGCGAGCTCGTCGCCGGCGGCTGGCTCGCGGAGCTCTGATCGTGCGCGCGCGGTGGGTTCCGCGGCCCGCGAGCGGGCTGGCGGCTCTTGCTCGCGGGGGTAAAGTCGGCGGGAACACCACACCACTAGCTCGGTCCGCGGCGGCTTCGGGGAAGATCGAGCAGGTCTTGGGGACCCCGTTTTGACCCCCTCAGAACGGGGCGGGTATCTTTGTTTATCGGACCCGAAAGCTATCGGGTCGGTCCGTATGCCCGTGCGTGAACAGGGGCCACCTCGGTGGTCGTGATCGCGGACATGGGCCGTGCGGAACTCTCCTGACAACCATCGGGTTCGTTCCTGTCGGTGCGCTCCCGCAGGCACCACCAGCGCCGCAAGGCCGAGGAGTGGGCGACACGCCCGACCTCGTGGTGCGGGGGAGGCCTAAGTAAACAGTGCCTGCGAGGTGCTCGGCGCCAGGGCACGTGCCCGGACGCCGACGTTGCGAGCGCCGCCGGGCGAGAGCAACCACGAAGACGCGAACGCTCAAGAGAAAGCCGGTCCATGCCCACCATCCAGCAGCTGGTCCGTAAGGGCCGCCAGGACAAGGTCGCCAAGACCAAGACTGCGGCGCTCAAGGGGAGCCCGCAGCGGCGTGGCGTGTGCACCCGCGTGTACACCACCACCCCGAAGAAGCCCAACTCGGCACTGCGCAAGGTCGCTCGTGTCAAGCTCACCAGCGGCATCGAGGTCACGGCCTACATCCCGGGTGAGGGGCACAACCTCCAGGAGCACTCGATCGTGCTGGTTCGCGGCGGCCGTGTGAAGGACCTCCCCGGCGTGCGGTACAAGATCATCCGTGGGTCTGCCGACACGCAGGGTGTGAAGAACCGCAAGCAGGCTCGCAGCCGGTACGGCGCGAAGAAGGAGAAGAGCTGATGCCCCGCAAGGGTCCGGCCCCGAAGCGGCCGCTCAACGCCGATCCCGTGTACGCCTCGCCGCTGGTCACCCAGCTGGTGAACAAGGTCCTCGTCGACGGCAAGCGCTCGTTGGCCGAGAAGATCGTGTACGCGGCGCTCGAAGGTGCGCGGGAGAAGAACAGCACCGACCCGGTGGTCACGCTCAAGCGCGCGCTGGACAACGTGAAGCCGACTCTGGAGGTCCGCAGCCGCCGTGTCGGTGGCGCGACCTACCAGGTGCCGATCGAGGTCCGCGCCGGTCGCTCCACCACGCTGGCGCTGCGCTGGTTGGTCACCTACTCGCGGCAGCGCCGCGAGAAGACCATGGTCGAGCGCCTGATGAACGAACTGCTCGACGCCAGCAACGGCCTCGGCGCGAGCGTCAAGAAGCGCGAAGACACGCACAAGATGGCGGAGTCCAACAAGGCCTTCGCGCACTACCGCTGGTGACGTCGGGTCGGCTCCTGCCCGCCTCGGCACACCGATTCGACGGCTTGCATCTGCTGTAGGAACGGGGAAGAAACTCGTGGCACGCGACGTGCTGACGGACCTCACGAAGGTCCGCAACATCGGCATTATGGCCCACATCGACGCGGGCAAGACCACCACGACCGAGCGGATCCTGTACTACACCGGGATCAACCACAAGCTCGGCGAGACGCACGACGGCGCCTCGACGATGGACTGGATGGAAGAGGAGCAGAAGCGGGGTATCACCATCACCTCGGCTGCTACCACGACCTTCTGGGAAGACAACCAGATCAACATCATCGACACTCCGGGACACGTCGACTTCACGGTCGAGGTGGAGCGCTCGCTGCGCGTCCTGGATGGCGCCGTCGCGGTCTTCGACGGCAAGGAAGGTGTCGAGCCGCAGTCCGAGCAGGTCTGGCGGCAGGCGGACAAGTACGACGTCCCGCGCATCTGCTTCGTCAACAAGATGGACAAGCTCGGTGCGGACTTCTACTTCACCGTGAAGACCATCCGCGAGCGGCTCAACGCCACTCCGCTGGTGCTTCAGCTGCCCATCGGCACCGAGTCCGACTTCGAGGGCGTCGTCGACCTGGTCAGCATGAAGGCGCTGACCTGGCGTGGTGACGTGAAGAAGGGCGAGAGCTACGAGATCGAGCCGATCCCGGAAGACCTCGTCGAGAGCGCGAACTCGTACCGCGAGCAGCTGGTCGAGGCCGTCGCGGAGACCGACGAGGCTCTGATGGAGGCCTACTTCGGTGGCGAGGAGCTCACCACCGAGCAGATCAAGGGCGGCATCCGCAAGCTGACCGTCGAGCGCACCGCGTTCCCGGTGCTCTGCGGTACCGCGTTCAAGAACAAGGGCGTGCAGCCCATGCTCGACGCGGTCGTCGACTTCCTGCCGTCGCCGCTGGACGTGCCGCCGGTGCAGGGCCTGATGCTCGACGGTGAGACCACCGCCGAGCGCAAGCCGAGCACCGAGGAGCCCTTCGCCGCGCTGGTGTCCAAGATCGCCGTGCACCCGTTCTACGGGAAGCTGACCTACATCCGGGTCTACTCGGGCAAGGTCACGCAGGGCACGCAGGTCATGAACTCCACGCGTGAGCGCAAGGAGCGCATCGGGAAGTTCTTCCAGATGCACTCCAACAAGGAGAACCCGGTCGACGAGGCCCAGGCAGGTCACATCTACGCCGTGGTCGGTCTCAAGGAGACCACCACCGGTGACACGCTGTGCGATCCGCAGAAGCCGATCGTGCTCGAGTCGATGACCTTCCCGGAGCCCGTCATCGACGTGGCCGTCGAGCCGAAGACGAAGGCCGACCAGGAGAAGCTCTCCACGGCGATCCAGAAGCTCGCCGAGGAGGACCCGACCTTCCGCGTTCACCACGACGAGGAGACCGGTCAGACGGTCCTCTCCGGCATGGGCGAGCTGCACCTGGAAGTCCTGGTCAACCGGATGAAGTCGGACTTCAGGGTCGAGGCGAACATCGGTAAGCCCCAGGTGGCCTACCGCGAGACGATTCGCAAGTCGGTCGAGAAGTACGAGTACACGCACAAGAAGCAGACCGGTGGTTCCGGGCAGTTCGCCCGCGTCATCATCGCGGTCGAGCCGATCGAGCAGACTGCCGACAGTGCGACGTACGAGTTCCAGAACAAGGTCACCGGTGGTCGCGTCCCGCGCGAGTACATCCCGTCGGTGGACCAGGGCGCGCAGGACGCCATGCAGTACGGCGTGCTGGCCGGCTACCCGCTGGTGGGCGTCAAGGTGACCTTGCTGGACGGCCAGTACCACGAGGTCGACTCCTCGGAGATGGCGTTCAAGGTCGCCGGTTCCATCGCCCTGAAGGAGGCCGCGCAGAAGGCCTCCCCGGCGATTCTCGAACCGGTGATGGCGGTCGAGGTGATCACGCCCGAGGACTACATGGGCGATGTCATCGGCGACCTCAACTCCCGCCGTGGCCAGATCCAGGCCATGGAGGAGCGCAGCGGTGCGCGTGTCGTCAAGGCGCAGGTGCCGCTGTCCGAGATGTTCGGGTATGTCGGCGACCTGCGTTCCAAGACGCAGGGCCGTGCGAACTACTCGATGGTGTTCGACTCCTACGCCGAGGTTCCCGCGAACGTGGCGAAGGAGATCATCGCGAAGGCTACGGGCGAGTAATTCCCTGTAGTTCGGCGGCGGCCGGCTCGGCCTCATGATCGAGGCCGCGGCCGTCCGCCTCCAAACCCGACAGGACTCCGCCTGGCACTAAATCTTCGCGTAACGCGGGGACTGGCTAGTCGTACGGCGGAAAGAGAACTAAGTCCAGGAGGACAATCCAGTGGCTAAGGCGAAGTTCGAGAGGGACAAGCCGCACGTCAACATCGGGACCATCGGTCACGTTGACCACGGCAAGACCACGCTCACCGCGGCCATCACCAAGGTGCTGCACGAGAAGCACCCGGAGCTGAACCCCTTCACGCCGTTCGACGAGATCGACAAGGCGCCGGAGGAGAAGCAGCGCGGTATCACGATTCAGATCGCGCACGTCGAGTACCAGACCGAGAAGCGTCACTACGCGCACGTCGACGCTCCCGGTCACGCCGACTACGTGAAGAACATGATCACCGGTGCCGCCCAGATGGACGGGGCGATCCTGGTGGTGGCCGCCACCGACGGCCCGATGCCGCAGACGCGTGAGCACGTGCTGCTGGCTCGCCAGGTCGGTGTGCCCTACATCCTCGTCGCGCTGAACAAGGCCGACATGGTCGACGACGAGGAGATCATGGAGCTCGTGGAGATGGAGGTCCGCGAGCTGCTGTCCGGCGAGGAGTACGACGGCGACGGTGCTCCGGTCGTCCGCGTCTCCGCGCTGAAGGCGCTCGAGGGCGACCCCGAGTGGACCGACAAGGTCATGCAGCTGCTCGACGCGGTCGACGAGAGCGTTCCGGACCCGGAGCGCGAGACCGACAAGCCCTTCCTGATGCCGGTCGAGGACTCCTTCTCGATCACCGGCCGCGGCACCGTGGTGACCGGCCGGATCGAGCGCGGCGTCATCAAGGTGAACGAAGAGGTCGAGCTCGTCGGCATCAAGGAAACCGCGCTGAAGACCACGGTCACCGGCGTCGAGATGTTCCGCAAGCTGCTGGACGAGGGCCAGGCCGGTGACAACGTCGGTCTGCTCGTGCGCGGCATCAAGCGCGAGGACGTCGAGCGCGGCATGGTGGTCGTCAAGCCGAAGACCACGACCCCGCACACCGATTTCGAGTGCCAGGTCTACATCCGGTCGAAGGAGGACGGTGGCCGTCACACCCCGTTCTTCAACAACTACCGGCCGCAGTTCTACTTCCGCACCACCGACGTGACCGGCGTCGTGACCCTCCCCGAGGGCACCGAGATGGTCATGCCGGGCGACAACGTCGAGATGTCGGTGCAGCTGATCCAGCCGATCGCGATGGAGGACGGCCTCCGCTTCGCGATCCGCGAGGGTGGTCGTACGGTCGGCGCGGGTCGCGTCACCAAGATCATCAAGTGATCCACCGCGAGGGCCTGCTCCTTCTTTGAAGGGGCAGGCCCTCGCTGGTTTTCGGGTCCGGGCCGCGGTGCGGCCCCGAAAACCACCCCCCGATTCGGGCTGGCATACGGCGTGTGCCATCCTGTATGGGTTGCTCGTTCGGAGCGGCCGGTTTCCCAGGTGTTCATCGCCTATCAGTGGAAGTCCCGGCCGCTCCGCCACGAGAAGCCCCGCGCCCTGGAGTTTCGGAGCAGGACCGGTTTCGGCCGGGCCTGGGCGCTGCGCCGGGAGTTCTCCCGCGTCGCCGTCCGGCAGGGTGCAAAGCAAGAGGTGTACGGGTCTTCGGAAGTGCCCTTCGGGGAGCTTCGTGATCCATCCCAGCGGCGGAGTTCGATGGGACCGGTCTGTTCGCAGCGGGCGACACGCCCGACCGCGTGTACCGGGCACCAGCAACCTGAACAGGGGCGGACCGAGGGCTGAGTTCGACGGGCGGGAGAAATCCCGGTTCGAGAGCTCACCGGCCCAGGCCGCGACGGGCACCCGAAGCCCATGGGCGCAGGCGCCGTCGTCAGCATCGAGCTGAGGACCGCCACAGCGCCGACCACTGGCGGCACGAGACTAGAGGAACGGCAAGCCACTATGGCGGGACAGAAGATCCGCATCCGGCTCAAGGCCTACGACCACGAGGCGATCGACGCGTCCGCGCGCAAGATCGTTGAGACCGTGACGCGCACCGGCGCTCGGGTCGTCGGGCCGGTGCCGCTGCCGACGGAGAAGAACGTCTACTGCGTCATCCGCTCTCCGCACAAGTACAAGGACTCGCGGGAGCACTTCGAGATGCGGACGCACAAGCGGCTCATCGACATCCTCGAACCGACGCCGAAGACGGTGGACGCGTTGATGCGCATCGACCTTCCGGCCAGCGTCGACGTGAACATCCAGTAAGGGTCGGCCCATCGTGAGACGGCTCGTTCGCGGGCCGGCCGTAGTGCGGAGAGAACAAGACTGATGTCTGACAGGCAGATCAAGGGGATTCTGGGCACCAAGCTCGGCATGACCCAGGTCTTCGACGAGAACAACCGGGTCGTCCCGGTGACCGTCGTGCAGGCCGGGCCGAACGTGGTCACCCAGATCCGTACCCCCGACAAGGACGGCTATTCGGCCGTGCAGCTGGCGTTCGGCGCCATCGACCCCCGCAAGGTGAACAAGCCGCGCACCGGCCACTTCACCAAGGCCGGGGTCACCCCGCGCCGCCACCTCGTCGAGCTGCGCACGAATGACGCCGGTGAGTACGAAGTCGGCCAGGAGATCACCGCCGAGCTGTTCGAAGCCGGCACGGTGGTCGACGTGGTCGGCACCAGCAAGGGCAAGGGCTTCGCCGGCACGATCAAGCGGCACGGCTTCCACCGCCAGCCGATGAGCCACGGTGCTCAGGCCGTGCACCGGAAGCCGGGCTCGATCGGTGGCTGCGCCACCCCGGGTCGCGTCTTCAAGGGCATGAAGATGTCCGGCCGGATGGGCTCGGACCGCGTCACCACCCAGAACCTCAAGGTTCACCGGGTGGAGGGCGACTCCGGCCTGTTGCTGATCAAGGGCGCCGTTCCTGGCCCCAAGGGCGGCCTGGTTCTGGTTAAGAGCCCCGCGAAGGGTGGTGCGTGATGAGCGCGACGCTGGACGTCCGTACCCCGGACGGCTCCACCGACGGCAGTGTCGAGCTGCCCGCCGAGATCTTCGACGTGCAGGCCAACGTGGCCCTGATGCACCAGGTGGTGACGGCCCAGCTGGCCGCCGCTCGCCAGGGCACGCACTCCACGAAGACTCGCGGCCAGGTCTCCGGTGGCGGCAAGAAGCCGTACCGGCAGAAGGGCACCGGTAACGCCCGTCAGGGTTCGATCCGGGCTCCCCAGTTCACCGGTGGTGGCACGGTGCACGGCCCGCAGCCGCGGGACTACACCCAGCGCACCCCGAAGAAGATGAAGGCCGCCGCGTTGCGCGGTGCGCTGTCCGACCGCGCTCGCGCCGGTCAGCTGCACGTCGTGACGCACGTGGTCGGTGGCGAGTCGCCGTCGACCAAGGCCGCCAAGTCCGCGGTCCGCATCTGGACCGAGGCGAAGCGGGTGCTGGTGGTGCTGAACCGCTCGGAGGAGGCCAACTCCTGGCTGAGCCTGCGCAACCTCGAGCACGTGCACCTGATCGACCCGGGTCAGCTCAACACCTACGACGTGCTGGTCAACGACGACGTGGTGTTCAGCAAGGCCGCTTTCGAGCGGTTCGTCGCCGGGCCCGTGCAGGGCCGCTCCGCCAAGGCAGCAGCCGTGGCAGCGAGCGCTGAGGAGGCACAGCAGTGATCCCCGACCCGCGAGACATCATCTTGGCGCCGGTCATCTCCGAGAAGAGCTACGCGCTCTTGGAGGAGGGCCAGTACACGTTCCTGGTTCGCCCCGGCACGAACAAGACCGAGATCAAGATCGCCGTTGAGAAGATCTTCGACGTCAAGGTCTCCAACGTGAACACGATCAACCGCAACGGCAAGCGCAAGCGCACCCGCACCGGGTACGGCAAGCGCAAGGACACCAAGCGGGCGATCGTGACGCTGTCCCCGGAGAGCAAGCCGATCGAGATCTTCGGCGGACCGGCCGCCTGACCGGCGCTGATTAGGACGAGGTTTCTACAGAGATGGGCATTCGCAAGCACAAGCCGACGACGCCGGGCCGTCGCGGCTCCAGCGTGTCCGACTTCGCCGAGATCACCCGGTCGGAGCCGGAGAAGTCGCTGGTGCGCCCGCTGCACGGTCGCGGCGGCCGCAACGCGCACGGCAAGATCACGACGCGGCACCAGGGCGGCGGCCACAAGCGGGCCTACCGCCTCATCGACTTCCGCCGCAATGACAAGGACGGTGTGCCGGCCAAGGTCGCGCACATCGAGTACGACCCGAACCGCAGTGCGCGCATCGCGCTGCTGCACTACCTGGACGGCGAGAAGCGCTACATCGTGGCGCCGAACGGCGTCCGGCAGGGTGACAAGGTCGAAAGCGGGCCGCGGGCCGACATCAAGCCCGGCAACAACCTCCCGCTGCGCAACATCCCGACCGGCACCGTGATCCACGCGATCGAGCTGCGCCCCGGTGGCGGAGCCAAGATCGCGCGGTCCGCAGGTGCCCGGGTCCAGCTGGTGGCCAAGGACGGCCCGTACGCCCAGCTGCGGATGCCTTCGGGCGAGATCCGCAACGTGGACGTGCGCTGCCGCGCCACGGTCGGCGAGGTCGGTAACTCCGAGCACTCCAACATCAGCTGGGGCAAGGCCGGCCGCATGCGGTGGAAGGGCAAGCGCCCGACCGTCCGCGGTGTCGTCATGAACCCGGTCGACCACCCGCACGGTGGCGGTGAGGGTAAGACCTCCGGTGGTCGCCACCCGGTCAACCCGAAGGGTCGTCCCGAGGGCCGCACCCGCCGCAACAAGCCCAGTGACAAGCTCATCGTCCGGCGCCGTCGCACCGGCAAGAAGCGCTGAGCAGGGAGGTAGTAGCACATGCCACGCAGCCTTAAGAAGGGCCCGTTCGTGGACGACCACCTGCTCAAGAAGGTGGACGCGCTCAACGAGTCGGGCAAGAAGACCGTGATCAAGACCTGGTCCCGCCGGTCCACGATCATCCCGGACATGCTGGGCCACACCTTCGCGGTGCACGACGGTCGCAAGCACATCCCGGTGTTCGTCACCGAGTCGATGGTCGGGCACAAGCTGGGCGAGTTCGCGCCGACGAGGACCTTCAAGGGCCACGTCAAGGATGACCGGAAGTCGCGCCGCCGCTGAGCGGGGGCGAACCAAGAGCAAGGGGTAGCAGGATGACAGCCCGTTCCGACGACACCGCGGCGGATAACAACCGCGCGGTGGCGCGGGCCCGCTTCGTCCGCGTGACGCCGATGAAGGCCCGTCGCGTGGTCGAGCTCATCAAGGGCCGTAACGCCAGCGAAGCCCTGGCAGTGCTCCAGTTCGCGCCGCAGGCCGCCAGCGGTCCGGTGTCGAAGGTGCTCGCCAGTGCCGTCGCCAACGCGGAGAACAACCAGTCGCTCGACCCCGACACCCTGTGGGTGCACCGGGCGTACGTGGACGAGGGACCGACGCTGAAGCGGTTCCAGCCCCGTGCCCAGGGCCGTGCGTACCGGATTCGCAAGCGGACCGCGCACATCACCATCGAGGTGGAGTCGCGGCCGAAGGCGGCCGGTAAGACGAAGAGCCAGAAGGGGAGTGCCCGGTAGTGGGTCAGAAGATCAACCCGCACGGCTTCCGACTCGGCATCACCACGGACTGGAAGTCCCGGTGGTACGCCGACAAGCAGTACGCGGAATACGTTGCGGAGGACGTCAAGATCCGCCGTCGGCTCTCTCGCGGTATGGAGCGCGCAGGGATCTCCAAAGTGGAGATCGAGCGCACCCGCGAGCGGGTCCGGGTGGACATTCACACCGCCCGGCCGGGCATCGTCATCGGCCGTCGTGGTGCCGAGGCGGATCGCATTCGCGGTTCCCTGGAGAAGCTGACCGGCAAGCAGGTCCAGCTCAACATCCTCGAAGTCAAGAACTCCGAGGCCGACGCACAGCTCGTCGCGCAGGGCGTGGCCGAGCAGCTGTCGAACCGCGTGTCCTTCCGGCGCGCGATGCGCAAGGCCATCCAGTCGGCCATGCGTTCGCCGCAGGTCAAGGGCATCCGGGTCCAGTGCGGTGGCCGTCTGGGCGGGGCCGAGATGTCCCGCTCGGAGTTCTACCGCGAGGGTCGCGTCCCGCTGCACACGCTGCGCGCGGACATCGACTACGGCTTCTTCGAGGCCCGCACCACGTTCGGTCGCATCGGCGTCAAGGTGTGGATCTACAAGGGTGAGCTGGTCGGCGGCCTGAAGCAGAAGCAGGAGCAGTCCGAGGTGCGCGCGCCTCGCGGCGAGGGCGGCGGCGGACGTGGCGAGCGCGGTGACCGCGGTGGCCGTTCCGACCGCGGTGGCCGTCGTCGTTCCGGAGCCTCGGGCACCACCGGTGCCGGTGGCACCGAGGCCGGTCGCGCCGCAGCCAAGGGTGGTTCGGCGGAGAGCCCGGAGCAGGCGCAGACCGCGGGTGACGCGGCGACCGCCAACGCCCCGGCCGTGGCCGAGCCGCAGGCCGATCAGAAGACGGAGGGCTGAGCAGTGCTGGTCCCACGCAGGGTGAAGTGGCGCAAGAGCCACGCACCGAAGCGCAGTGGCTTCGCCAAGGGCGGCACCCGCATCAACTTCGGCGAGTACGGCATCCAGGCGGTCGAGCACGGCTACGTGACCAACCGCCAGATCGAGTCGGCGCGTATCGCCATCACCCGGCACGTCAAGCGTGGCGGCAAGGTCTGGATCAACATCTTCCCGGACCGCCCGCTGACGAAGAAGCCGGCGGAGACCCGTCAGGGTTCCGGTAAGGGCTCGCCCGAGTCCTGGGTCGCGAACGTCAAGCCGGGCCGTGTCATGTTCGAGCTGAACTTCCCGAACAAGAAGACGGCTGTCGAGGCGCTGACCCGTGCGGCGCACAAGCTGCCGATGAAGTGCAAGATCGTGTCCCGCGAGGGTGGTGACTTCTGATGGCGGCTGGTGTCACCGCTGGTGAGCTCCGGGAACTGGGCGACGAGGAACTGCTGGCAAAGGTCCGGGAGTCGAAGGAAGAGCTGTTCAACCTTCGCTTCCAGATGGCGACCGGGCAGTTGGAGAACAACCGCCGGTTGCGCGTGGTCCGCAGGGACATCGCCCGGATCTACACCATCATGCGCGAGCGCGAGCTCGGCCTGACGGTGTCCCCTGACGCGACCGAGGAGGGCGCGGCATGAGCAGCCAGCCAGAAGGACAGAGCGCGGTGCGGAACTACCGCAAGACCCGCGAGGGCTACGTCGTGTCCGACAAGATGGACAAGACGATCGTGGTGTCGCTGGAAGACCGCAAGAAGCACGCTCTCTACAGCAAGGTCCTGCGCCAGACCACCAAGGTCAAGGCGCATGACGAGGCCAACACGGCGGGTGTCGGCGACCGCGTGCTCCTGATGGAGACCCGGCCGCTGTCCGCGACGAAGCGCTGGCGCCTCGTCGAGGTCGTGGAGAAGGCCAAGTAGGACATCGAAAGCGGGCCGGGCGCCGGTATGTCGGCGTCCGGCCCGCTGCCGGTGATGACCGCGCGCGTCAAGTCGGAAATTTGGCGCGCCAGAGTGTGTCCGCGCGCAGGGTGCGGGCACTTAGGGTCAGGAGTCAGACGTGATCCAGCAGGAGTCGCGACTGCGTGTCGCCGACAACACTGGGGCCAAGGAGATCCTCACGATCCGGGTCCTCGGTGGTTCTGGTCGGCGTTACGCGGGTATCGGTGACGTCATCGTCGCCACCGTCAAGGAAGCAATTCCGGGTGCCGGCGTGAAGAAGGGCGATGTGGTCAAGGCCGTCATCGTCCGGCAGAAGAAGGAAAAGCGCCGCGCGGATGGTTCCTACATCCGGTTCGACGAGAACGCCGCGGTGCTGCTCAAGACCGACGGTGGTCCCCGTGGGACCCGCATCTTCGGCCCGGTCGGGCGCGAGCTGCGCGACAAGAAGTACATGAAGATCATTTCGCTCGCGCCGGAGGTGCTGTGATGAAGATCAAAAAAGGCGACACCGTCGTCGTGATCTCCGGCAAGGACAAGGGCGCTCGCGGCAAGGTCATCGAGGCCTACCCGCAGCGTGAGCGGGTCCTGGTCGAAGGCGTGAACCGGATCAAGAAGCACACCAAGGTCTCCCGGACCGAGCGTGGTGCGCAGTCCGGCGGAATCGTCACCCAGGAGGCGCCGATTCACGTGAGCAACGTGATGGTGGTCGACTCCGACGGCACTCCCACGCGTGTGGGTTACCGGTTCGGCGAGGACGGCAAGAAGGTTCGCGTGTCCCGCCGCAACGGGAAGGACATCTGATCATGACCACCACGGAGAAGATCGTCCCCCGGCTCAAGACCCGGTACCGCGACGAGATCCGCAAGGCCCTGCACGAGGAGTTCGAGTATTCGAACGCCATGCTGGTCCCCGGCGTGGTCAAGGTCGTCGTCAACATGGGTGTCGGTGACGCGGCGCGGGACAGCAAGCTCATCGAAGGCGCGGTCCGCGACCTGACCACGATCACCGGTCAGCGCCCCGAGATCCGCCGGGCCCGCAAGTCCATCGCTCAGTTCAAGCTGCGCGAAGGCATGCCGATCGGTGCGCGCGTCACGCTGCGCGGCGACCGCATGTGGGAGTTCGTCGACCGCCTGGTCACGATCGCGCTGCCGCGCATCCGTGACTTCCGCGGCCTGTCGCCGAAGCAGTTCGACGGCAACGGCAACTACACCTTCGGGCTCAACGAGCAGTCGATGTTCCACGAGATCGACCCCGACTCGATCGACCGTCCCCGCGGTATGGACATCACAGTGGTGACCACGGCCACCACCAATGAGGAAGGCCGGCGGCTGCTGCGCCACCTGGGCTTCCCGTTCAAGGAGCAGTGATGTCGGGTATCGCTGGGCGTCGAAACAAGGAGAACTGAGCCGATGGCCAAGAAGGCGCTGATCAACAAGGCCGCGCGCAAGCCGAAGTTCAAGGTGCGCGGCTACACCCGCTGCCAGCGCTGCGGGCGTCCGCGGTCGGTGTTCCGCAAGTTCGGCCTGTGCCGCGTGTGCTTCCGCGAGATGGCGCACGCCGGCGAGCTGCCGGGCGTGAGCAAGTCTTCCTGGTGAGTGCCCGCCCGCTGGGCGATACCCGGTCACGGGTACGCTCGGCGGGCACCACCAGGGCTTTTACCCGCTTCGGCGGGTGGCGCGCGTGCGTGCCGCTGACATGAGCCTGCCGGTCCGGCAGGCATCCGACTTCGCCTAGGCCAGGATCCAGACCTCCCGCCCTGCGGGACGCGTCCGGGCCCGTCGGAACCGGGTGAGAAAGGTGGACCAGGTCACATGACGATGACCGACCCCATCGCAGACATGCTGACGCGTCTGCGGAATGGAAGTTCGGCGTATCACGACGAGGTCGTGATGCCGCATTCGAAGCTCAAGGCGAACATCGCCGAAATCCTCAAGCGCGAGGGTTACGTGACGGGTTCCCGTGCCGAGCAGGGCGAGAAGGGCCAGAACCTGGTCGTCGAGCTCAAGTACGGCCCGAACCGGGAACGCAGCATCGCCGGCCTGCGGCGGGTCTCCAAGCCCGGTCTGCGGGTCTACGCGAAGTCCACGAACCTGCCGAAGGTTCTCGGCGGCCTGGGCATCGCGATCATTTCCACGTCCGGTGGTCTGGTGACCGACCGGCAGGCCATCAAGCAGGGCGTGGGCGGGGAAGTCCTCGCCTACGTTTGGTAAGGGAGGAGGAGCATGTCGCGTATCGGGAAGCTTCCGATCACCGTGCCCTCCGGTGTCGAGGTCACCATCGACGGGCAGGCGGTGACGGTCAAGGGCCCCAAGGGCACCTTGGAGCAGAACATCGCCGAGCCGATCACCGTTGAGAAGGACGATGACGGGTCGGTCCTGGTCAAGCGGCCGGACGACGAGCGCGAGAGCCGCTCGCTGCACGGTCTGTCGCGCAGCCTGGTCAACAACATGGTGCTCGGCGTCAGCAAGGGCTACCAGAAGGACCTGGAGATCCACGGCGTGGGTTACCGGGTGCTGCTCAAGGGCGCGAACCTCGAGTTCTCCCTGGGCTACAGCCACCCCATCGTGATCGAGCCGCCGCAGGGCATCGAGTTCGCGACCGAGGGTGCGACCAAGCTGTCGGTCAAGGGCATCGACAAGCAGTTGGTCGGCGAGATCGCCGCGAGGATCCGCAAGCTGCGCCGCCCCGACCCGTACAAGGGCAAGGGCGTGCGTTACGCCGGCGAAGCCATCCGCCGCAAGGTCGGAAAGACGGGTAAGTGACCATGAGCGAGACAACCACTGCTACGAAGCGCAAGCCCGTGGGCAAGGACATCTCGACCGTGCGTCGGATCGCCCGCGCGAACCGCCACTTCCGGCTCCGGAAGAAGATCAGCGGTACCCCGGCGCGTCCGCGCCTGGTCGTCACCCGATCCACGCGGCACATCGTCGCGCAGGTCATCGACGACGTCGCGGGTCACACGCTGGCGTCGGCCTCCAGCATGGAAGCCGACCTGCGCACCCTCGAGGGCGACAAGAAGGCGAAGGCGACCAAGGTCGGCGAGCTCGTTGCAGCCCGCGCCAAGGACGCCGGTGTCGAGAAGGTCGTGTTCGACCGGGGTGGCAACGCCTACCACGGCCGGGTCGCGGCGCTGGCCGACGCCGCCCGTGACGGCGGCCTGGAGTTCTGACATGCGTACGACTGAGATGACAACGATCGAGAGGGACGCCTGATGCCTGGACGCACTCGGCGTGACGGCGGTTCGGAGTCCGGCGGCAAAGACCGCCGGGACCGCCGCGACGGTGGCCGTGGCGGGGCGGCCCAAGAGAAAAGCATGCAGTTCGAGCGTGTCGTGACGATCAACCGCGTCGCGAAGGTCGTCAAGGGCGGCCGGCGGTTCAGCTTCACCGCGCTCGTGGTCGTCGGTGACACCGACGGCATGGTCGGTGTCGGTTACGGCAAGGCCAAGGAAGTGCCCGCGGCGATCGCCAAGGGCGTGGAGGAGGCGAAGAAGAACTTCTTCCGCGTCCCCCGCCTCGGCGGCACGATCACGCACCCGGTCCAGGGTGAGGACGCCGCCGGCGTCGTCATGCTGCGTCCGGCCAGCGCCGGTACCGGTGTCATCGCCGGTGGTCCGGTGCGCGCGGTGCTGGAAGGCGCCGGCGTGCACGACGTGCTGAGCAAGTCGCTGGGCAGCGACAACCCGATCAACATCGTGCACGCCACGGTGGCGGCGCTGAAGAGCCTGCAGCGTCCGGAGGAGGTCGCGGCCCGCCGCGGTCTGCCGCTGGAAGACGTGGCTCCCGCGTTCATGCTGCGTGCGCGTGCCGGTCAGGGGGCGTGACGTGGCACAGCTGAAGATCACCCAGACGCGTGGCCTGGTGGGCACCAAGAGCAACCAGCGCGACAGCATGCGCACCCTCGGCCTGCGCAAGATCCGGCAGACCGTGGTTCGCCCGGATGACGCGAACACGCGTGGCCTGGTCAAGGCCGTGCACCACCTGGTGACGGTTGAGGAGGTCGACTGAGCATGGTCATCAAGATTCACGACCTGCGCCCCGCGCCGGGTTCGAACCGGGACAAGATCCGGGTCGGCCGCGGTGAGGGTTCCAAGGGCAAGACCGCGGGCCGCGGTACCAAGGGCACCAAGGCTCGCAAGACCGTCTCCCCGCGCTTCGAAGGCGGGCAGATGCCGATCCAGATGCGGCTGCCGAAGCTTCGCGGCTTCAAGAACCGCAACCGGGTGGAGTACCAAGGCGTGAACCTCGGCCGCTTGGCCGCTGCGTTCCCGAACGGTGGCACCGTCGGCATCGACGAGCTGATCTCGGCCGGACTCGCCAACAAGGGCGAGCTGGTCAAGGTTCTCGGTGGTGGTGAGCTGGAGGGCGTCAAGCTGGACGTCACCGCGCACGCCTTCACCGGCAGCGCGCAGGAGAAGATCACTGCCGCGGGCGGTTCGGCTACCAAGCTGGAGAGCTGAACGCTCCGGTGATTCCGGTCGAAAGGGCCGGTCGACCTTCGGGTCGGCCGGCCCTTTCGCGTGTCCGGGGTCGTGTTATCGGTGCTTACGGAGTTTCCCGGGAAAGTTCGCCGCTGCTCGGCGGGGGTGCGGTGACCGATGCCCGGGCATCGGCACAGGGCACCGCGGTCGTTCGAGGTCGATTCCCGGATTTCGCGATTATCGTTGATAACCTGTTTTCCGGCGTCTTTTCCTGGATCTCGTCCGGCGGCTTTCGATTCTCCTCGGGTATATGTGAACGGCGCATTCTCCTGTGGTGAACTGAAACTGATCTGGATCGGTGTTCTCGCGGCGGTTTCTGGCAGGTCCCTGCGGCTGATCCGGAGCGCAACGTCCGACGAGGGGCCTTGATGACCTGGTGTTTCGTCCCGCTTGAAGGTGTCGGGTGCGTGCTGGGCGGGGTCGGCCGGGGTGCGGCGGAGCAGTGGGATTGAGCCGTCCGGGTGCAGCGAAAAGTGTGATCAGTCACCCCCGTTTCGTCGAATGGAAGCGCTCCCATTCGCAGGTACTGGACATTCCGATGCGCGTTTAAGTTGTTCGGACCAGTGCTCCAGAGCACTCCTTCGGAATCAATTATGAGGAGCGGGTATGCGGCGTCGAACGGTACGAGCTGGACTCCCGATCGCGGCGATGTCCCTGCTGGCGGCCACCATTCCCGGAATCTCCGGTGCGGCGGCGGCCGAGGCGAACCCGGCGCGGCACTGCGCCTTCGACGCGGGCACCGGTCAGCAGCGCTGCTTCGACACCCTCGCCGAGGCCACGGGCAGCGCCCGATCGGAGGTGGCGAGCACGCGGGACGGCGAGGTCGTGCAGGGGACCTTGTTCGACGAGGAGAACTACGGCGGGGACAGCTTCACGATCTACGGCGCCGGCCTGTGCGAGAAGGACGGCAAGGTCGAGTACCAGATCGACCTGCCGGACGACTGGAAGGACCGGGTCACCTCGGTGCAGCCGTGGGCGAACTGCTGGATCTGGCTCTACCCGGAGCCGAACCTCGGCGGCGACCGCGACGGGCCGTTCAAGGAGAACACCGCCTACGTCGGTGACCTGATCAACGACCGCACCCAGTCCGTCGGACTCAGCTGAGCGGTCGCCGAGCGCGGCACCGAACCGGCGCCGCCCAACATCGAGGAGAGCCCTCATGTCCCCACGTCGATCCAGCGCGGTCCTCGTCTCGGCGTTCTCGCTGGCCGCGATGGCCTTCGCGCCGTCGGCCTCCGCCGCGGACGAACCCACGGCCCGCGAGCTCATGGAGAAGTGCGACAACGGCACCGACAGCTGCGTGTTCCACCCGGAAGGCCAGCCGGAGTACTACACCGATGAGGCGCACACCGTCGGCGATCCGGTCTACAACTGCACCGATGGCATCCAACGCTCCTCGGTGGAGTGGTCGGACACGACCTCGCAGAGCAACAGCATCGGCTTGTCGATGACCACGGAGGCCGGTTTCGGCAAGGTCTTCTCCATCGCCTACGAGCAGAGCTACGAGCACACCTGGGAGGAGTCGCACACCGAGTCCCAGACGACGAACGTGGACACGGAGCCGAACCAGGTGGGCTCGGTCGAGCGCGCGGCGCAGATGCAGAAGGTCAAGGGCACCTACGAGCTGCACTTCGAGGACAAGTTCTACGACCACTACATCTGGTACGTGCCGATGGAGGTCACCGGACCTGCGCCGGACCCGACCAGCGCGGTCAGCCAGCACGTGCGGGACATGACCGAGGAGGAGATCTCCCAGTGCCCGTGACGAGCCCAGTGCCCGTGACGAGCCCGGTGCTCCGGACGCGCCCCCTGTCCTTGAACACCTCCGCGGCGCCGTCCGGGTCCGCCGCCGGAAGAGAGGTCCACCGATGATCCACCGCATCGCCACCGCCGCGTCCGCGGCCGTCGCGGCAGGACTGCTGATCGTCCCGCCCGCCTCCGCGGCCGACGAGCCCACCGCGCGCGAACTGCTGGAGAAGTGCGACAACGGCACCGACAGCTGCGTGTTCCACCCGGAGGGGGAGCCGGAGTACTTCCAGAACACCTCCGAGCTGGTCGGCAGCCCCACGTTCAACTGCACCGAGCTGCCGCAGCGGATGGGGGTGTCCTGGTCGGACACCACCTCCGAGAGCAACAGCCTCGGGCTGTCGATGTCGACGTCGTTCGGCGAGGTGTTCAAGGTGACCTTCAAGGCCAGCTACGGCCACGAGTGGAAGGAATCCCACACCGAGACCCAGACGACGAACATCGACGTCAATCCCGGTGACGCCGGGCGGGTCTTCCACGGGCCGAAGATGCAGAAGGTCAAGGGCACCTACGAGCTGCACTTCGAGGACAAGTTCTACGACCACTACATCTGGTACGTGCCGATGGAGGTCACCGGCCCGGCCGATGATCAGGAGAGCACGATCACCCAGGACACCAGCCCGATGACCGACGAGGAGAAGTCGGCCAACTGCGGCTGATCCGCGAGCCGCGGGGCCTTCCGGCGCGCTGCCGGGAGGCCCGGCGGTGGGTCGTGCGCAGGTCGGACCGGTCGGTGGGCCGGGCGGGCCGCGACGGCCGCGTTCGCGTCGGGGAATCCTCCTCCCCGTGCTGTGGCCGGGAGGGTGCGGCGGATCACCGCCGACTGACGGAGCGTATTCGGCGACCTGCTAGAGTCGCCCAGGCAGCACCGTGCCGAGCACGGTGCTGTGGATTTTCCAGCCGTGCCGGCCCCGTGTACGAGGATTTGGGAAGCCGGCCATCGTTCGGCCGGTAACCCCGGCTTGCGCACCAGGAGGTTCGCGTGCTCGGCGCCTTCCGCTCGGCTCTGGCGACGCCGGACCTGCGCCGCAAGATCCTGTTCACACTGGGCATGGTCGTGCTGTACCGGCTCGGCGCCACGATTCCCTCTCCGGGGGTTTCGTACCCGAACGTCCAGCAGTGCTATCAGGAACTGCAGGGCAGTCAGAGTGTCTTCTCGCTGTTGAACCTGTTCAGCGGTGGCGCGCTGTTGCAGCTGTCGGTGTTGTCGCTGGGCATCATGCCCTACATCACCGCGAGCATCATCATCCAGCTGCTCCAGGTGGTCATTCCTCGCTTCGAGCAGTTGAAGAAGGAAGGGCAGTCCGGTCAGGCGAAGCTGACGCAGTACACCCGCTACCTGGCGATCGCGCTCGCGGTGCTGCAGGCGACGGGCATCGTCGCGCTCGCCGAGCGCGGCCAGCTCTTCCCCGACTGCTCCGCGGACGTCATCCCGGACAGCTCGGTGCTGAACCTCATCACCATCGTGGTCGTGATGACGGCGGGCGCCGCACTGCTGATGTGGATGGGTGAGCTGATCACCGAGCGCGGTGTCGGCAACGGCATGTCGCTGCTCATCTTCACCTCGATCGCGGCCCGGATCCCCGCTGAGGGCGGCAAGATCCTGCAGACGCACGGCGGCCTGGTGTTCACCGTGGTCTGCCTGTTCGCGGTGGCGATCATCGCCACGGTGGTCTTCATCGAGCAGGCGCAGCGCCGGATCCCGGTGCAGTACGCGAAGCGCATGATCGGTCGCCGGATGTACGGCGGGACTTCGACGTACCTGCCGCTGAAGGTGAACCAGGCCGGTGTCATCCCGGTGATCTTCGGTTCCTCGCTGCTGTACCTGCCGCAGCTGCTCGGGCAGCTGGCGGGCAACCAGGACTCCTGGTGGGCGCGGTTCATCCAGACCTACATCGTCGACCCGTCCAGCTGGGTGCACATCCTGCTGTACATGGCGATGATCATCTTCTTCGCCTACTTCTACGTCTCCATCACGTTCAACCCGGAGGAACGGGCTGACGAGATGAAGAAGTTCGGCGGCTTCATCCCCGGCATCCGGCCCGGTCGGCCGACCGCCGAGTACCTGAGCTTCGTGCTGTCGCGCATCACGCTGCCCGGCTCGTTGTACCTGGGCATCATCGCGATCCTGCCGAACTTCTTCCTGGGCCTGACGGGCCAGGGCGGGAACCAGAACTTCCCGTTCGGCGGCACAGCGGTGTTGATCATGGTCAATGTCGGTCTGGACACCGTGAAGCAGATCGAGAGCCAACTCACGCAGCGGAACTACGAGGGTTTCCTCCGGTAAACTCCCCGAGTACGGATGGCGGACTCATTGTTTCGCATCGCGGAAGCGCATCGGCGTTCCGCATAGCGCGTGCATTATGGTGTTCGTCCGTGGCGACGTTCGGCGTGGCCCTGGCCTGGGGTGATACCAGGTCGGCCCGCTGAGCGTCGATCCCGCCGGGCAACGCGCGCGGCGATCAGCATCCGCACTCCACGGGGTGAGTGCGGAGCGCTCGACGAAGGTGGCTGCAGACCACCGCAATGATTCGGAGGCAGACCCTTGGTGCGATTGGTTCTCGTCGGCCCGCCTGGTGCGGGCAAGGGCACCCAAGCGGCCGTGCTGGGCGAACGGCTCGCCGTTCCGCACATCTCCACCGGCGACCTGTTCCGCGCGAACATCGGGAATTCCACGCCACTCGGGCAGAAGGCCAAGTCCTACATGGACGCGGGCGAACTGGTTCCCGACGAGGTCACCAACGAGATGGTTCGCGAGCGACTGGCGGAACCGGACGCGCAGGACGGGTTCCTGCTCGACGGATTCCCCCGGACGACGCCGCAGGCGGACGTGCTCGGCGACATCCTGGCCGACAACGGCATGGAGCTCACCGCCGTCCTCCAGTTCGACGTGCCGGAGGAGGAGCTGGTGCGCCGCATGCTCGACCGCGGCCGGTCGGACGACACCGAGGACGTGATCCGGCGCAGGCTCGCCATCTACCACTCGGAGACCGCACCGCTGCTGGACTACTACCGGGCCAAGGTCGTCAAGATCGACGCACTCGGCACGGTCGACGACATCACCGACCGCGCGCTGGACGCGTTGGGCCAGAAGAAGGCCTGACGAGCGCGCACCACAGACCTGAGGAACGGACGGGAACACGGGTGTTTCGGCGAGGCAAGGGCATCGAGCTCAAATCGGTCGGCGAGATCGAGGCGATGCGGGCGGCGGGACTGGTCGTGGCCAGCGCGCTCGCCGCGGTCTCCGCGAAGGCCGAACCCGGTGTCAGCACCGGTGAGCTCGACGAGGTCGCCGAGCAGGTGATCCGGGACGCCGGTGCCGTCCCGTCCTTTCAGGGCTACCACGGCTTCCCGGCGTCGATCTGCGCGTCGGTGAACGAGAAGGTCGTGCACGGCATCCCGTCGAAGTCCGAAGTGCTCGCCGATGGCGACCTGCTGTCGGTGGACTGCGGGGCCATCCTCGAAGGCTGGCACGGGGACTCCGCGGTCACCTTGTCCATCGGCACGGTCAGCGAGCGCGACCAGGCGCTGTCCGACGCGACGCGCCAGGCCATGTGGGCCGGGTTGCAGCGGGCGCAGGCCGGTGCGCACCTGACCGACATCTCGCACGCGGTGCAGACCGCGGCGCAGGCGGCGGGGAAGTCCGACGGCATCGAGTACGGGATCATCGCCGAGTACGGCGGCCACGGCATCGGCACCGAGATGCACATGGAGCCGTTCCTGCCGAACCTCGGCAAGCCCGGGCGCGGCCCGAAGCTGCGGGTCGGCATGGCGTTGGCGGTCGAGCCGATGCTGACGCTCGGGTCCGTGGTCACCACGGAACTGGAAGACGAGTGGACCGTGGTCACCGTCGACGGTTCCCGCGCGGCGCACTGGGAGCACACCGTCGCGATCACCGAAGACGGGCCCTGGGTCCTCACCGCGCCGGAGCAGTGAGCTGCGCCCCTCGCCGGTGACCCCGGCGCGAACAGCTGCGAACGCGAATGCCTCATCCGGCGGCGAGAACCGTCGGATGAGGCATTCGTCGTGCGGGGGTCAGTGCCGCGGGCGGCGGCAGACGTACACGCGGGCCGGCGGGACGTTGCGCCACACCGTGCTGCGCGGCAGCACTTCTTCGAAGGTCTCCCGCAAGATCTCGGTGAAGGCGATCGTGTTCGCCCGCCACAGCGTCGTCACGTAGGTGACCGTGGTGAACACGCCTTCCTTCGTCAGCACCTTCGAGACCTCGCGCAGCAGCGCGCGTTGCTGATCGGCGGGCAGCAGCGTCCACGGGATGCTGCTGATGACCGCGTCCACCTGGGTGCGGTTCGCCGCGGCGAGCAGTTCGACGAGGTGCCGGGCATCGCCCTCGATGACCTCCAGCCACGGCTTCGTGGAGTTGAGGTACCGCACCAGCTCCGGGTCGATCTCCACGGCCAGGTGGTCGGATCCGGCGGGCAGCCGTTCGCGCAACGCCCCGCTGAGCGCACCGGTGCCCGGCCCGAGTTCGAGCACCGTCGGCGTGCCGCTGGCCGGGACGACCTCCGCGACCGCTCTCGCGACGTACTCGGAGGTGGGGAGCACGGCACCCACGGTGCCGGGCTGCCGGACGGCGCGCGTGACGAAGGTGCGGTACTCGCGCAGCTTGGCTTGCTTGCTCACTCGGCGCTCCAGGATCGGTAGAGAGGTCCTGGAGAACCGTAACGGCCCGGACCCGGTATCCGGCGGTCCCGGATGCCGGGTGCGGGAAATGCCCGGATCTGCCCTTAAAAGCTCAGAGGTCCTTTTCGCGGCATTTCTCGATCTCCGTTCCGGTGGTGGCCAAGCCGCTGATCAGCGATCACCCAGGAAATCGAAACGTCGCGGGGTCTCGGTTCTCTGCTCGGGAGGGCGGCAATCGCTCGTGCGGTGGAGCCGCTCGAAGAATTGATCTCGGAGCGTGGAGATCTCCGAGTCCCCGCTCCGGGGTGGAACAAGGTCGAATGCGACGTTCGTCAGTGCAATGGGCGGCGGCAGATGTAGTGCAGGATCGGCGGGAAGTTGCGCCACGTCGTGTGCGTGAGCACCTCGTCGAAAGTGGTGGCCAGGCAGGTGCGGAACCGCTTGCCGCCGGGGTTGTGCTCCGCGGGCAGGTAGGTGAGCGCGGTGAACGCGCCGTACGGGGCGAGCACCTTGGTGACCTCGCCGAGGATGCGGTCCTGCTCGTCGTCGCCGAGCAACGACCACGGGATGCTGCTGATCACGGCGTCCACCTGGTCGACGCCCCGGTCGGCCAGCAGCGGGACCAGGTCTCCGGCGTCGCCGTGCACGAGCTCCATCCACGGCGCGTGCCCCCGCAGGTGCTCCACCATCTCCTCGACGAGCTCGATGCCGATGTGCCGGGCACCCGCGGGCAGCCGCTCGTGGATGCCGCCGCTGAGCGAGCCGGTGCCGGGGCCGAGCTCCAGCACGACGGGCGCCCCGGTGGTGGGCACCACCTGCGCGACGGTCGCCGCGACGGCGGCCGAGGTGGGGGTGGCCGCACCGACCTCCCGCGGGTTGCGCACGGCACTGGTGAGGAACGTGCGGTACTCGCCGAGCTTGCCCACCGGGCCGGGCGACGGCTTCCGGGCGGCGGATGTGCGGTCCTGTTGCGCGGTCACTGCTCTCCTCGAAGCGCGGATCAGCGGTCGGAACGGGTGGCTGCGTTGGCGCCGGAACCGGCTGCTCGCGGGTTCCTCGGACGGAGCGCTGGGCGAATCCGAGCCGCCGGGGCTTCCGCAACCGCGCCGGTCGACATCATCGTCGCGCCGACGGGTGAGATCGAACGTAGACAGCCCGCGAGCGGTGCCGCAACCACCCGAGTGGGGGGTGCGGTGGAGGCCTGCTCGCACTCGCCGCGCCCGTTCACCCACCGTCGATGCGCGTGCACCCAACGCGTCGTCATGCCCGGTCTTCTCGAGGGGGCGTGCGCGGGGGATCGCCGCGGCCCGGCGCCGGGGTGGACGACGCGGGAGCGCCGATTCCGGACCGGCCCGCCGACCAGGGACGTTGCCCAGCCCCCGGATGAAGCCCGAATCGGCCTGCGCGTACAGTGGAGCAACGGCGCACTCATCGCGCCGGTTCGTCGTGCCTTGTGCTCGCGGGGGCATTCCGGGGAGTTCGTCATCGGACTCGTCGGCCGGGCCGTCCCACGGGCGTCTCGCGGTTCACCGCACACTCAGGGCAGTTCGGGCCGACCGGAGCGCGTCCGTCGCCGGTCCTGGAGGGAAGTCTCCGGGTCGGGTGGCCGAAGGCGCAAGCCTTACCAACCGTCACCGTCACGAAACGCGGAGGACATGGGCAAAAAAGACGGGGCCATTGAGGTCGAGGGTCGCGTGATCGAGCCGCTCCCCAACGCGATGTTCCGCGTCGAGTTGGAGAACGGGCACAAGGTCCTCGCGCACATCAGTGGCAAGATGCGTCAGCACTACATCCGCATCCTGCCCGAGGACCGGGTCGTCGTGGAGCTCTCGCCCTACGACCTTTCCCGTGGGCGCATCGTCTACCGCTACAAGTGACCTCCACGGTGTCCGGGAGACCGGGCACGCGTCCGAGCAGGAGAGCACGACCGTGAAGGTCCAACCTAGTGTGAAGAAGATCTGCGACAAGTGCCAGATCATCCGTCGTCATGGGCGGGTCCTGGTCATTTGCGACAACCAGCGCCACAAGCAGCGCCAGGGCTGATCGCGTCCGTCGCGGACATGTAGCCGTACTGACAATCCAAGGGAACTCCCCTCGCCTGCCGGCTCGTGAGTGAGCCGGTCCACCTCCGGTTCCAGGCCGGGGCTTCACGCCGGATGCGGTCGTGGAGGCGGCAGGGGCTGCAGACCTGGAACGACACGAAGGAGACCTGCCTACATGGCAAGGATCACCGGTGTCGACCTCCCGCGTGACAAGCGCATGGAGGTCGCGCTGACCTACATCTTCGGGATCGGCCGCAGCCGTTCCCAGGAGATCCTGACGGCGACGGACATCTCGTTCGACGCGCGCGCGAAGGATCTCGACGATGACCAGCTCGCGAAGCTCCGCGACTACATCGAGAACCATTTTCGGGTCGAGGGTGACCTGCGCCGCGAGGTCGCGGCCGACATCCGCCGGAAGATCGAGATCGGTTGCTACGAGGGGACGCGGCACCGCCGCCACCTCCCGTTGAACGGGCAGCGGACGAAGACCAACGCCCGTACCCGCAAGGGGCCGAAGAAGACGGTCGCCGGCAAGAAGAAGGCCGGGAAGAAGTAAGCGTCGCTAGGAGACCACAACAGCTATGCCACCCAAGTCTCGCGCTGGCGCCGTCAAGAAGGTGCGGCGCAAGGAAAAGAAGAATGTTGCGCACGGACAAGCGCACATCAAGAGCACCTTCAACAACACCATTGTCTCGATCACGGACCCGACCGGTGCGGTGATCAGCTGGGCCTCCGCGGGCCACGTCGGGTTCAAGGGCTCTCGCAAGTCCACCCCGTACGCCGCGCAGATGGCCGCTGAGAACGCCGCCCGCAAGGCCGCCGAGCACGGCATGAAGAAGGTCGACGTCTTCGTGAAGGGTCCGGGTTCGGGCCGCGAGACGGCGATCCGCTCGCTGCAGGCCGCCGGCCTCGAGGTCGGCACGATCCAGGACGTGACCCCGCAGCCGCACAACGGCTGCCGGCCGCCCAAGCGGCGCCGGGTCTGATCGCGGGAAAGGAGTAGAAGAAGATGGCACGTTACACCGGTCCCGCGACCCGCAAGTCCCGCCGTCTCAAGGTTGACCTCATCGGTGGGGACCAGGCGTTCGAGCGTCGTCCGTACCCGCCGGGGCAGCACGGGCGCGCGCGCATCAAGGAAACCGAGTACCTGCTGCAGCTTCAGGAGAAGCAGAAGGCTCGTTTCACCTACGGCATCCTCGAGCGGCAGTTCCGCTCCTACTACGAGGAAGCCAACCGCCGCACCGGGCGTACCGGCGAGAACCTCCTGCAGCTGCTGGAGTCCCGCCTGGACAACGTGATCTACCGGTCCGGTCTGGCCCGCACCCGCCGGATGGCGCGGCAGCTGGTCAGCCACGGCCACTTCGTGGTCAACGGCACCAAGGTGAACGTTCCGAGCTTCCAGGTCTCGAAGTTCGACATCATCGACGTGAAGCCGAAGTCGGTGAACACCACGCCGTTCATCATCGCCAAGGAGACCTTGGGCGAGCGGCCGGTGCCGGCATGGCTGCAGGTCGTGCCGTCGAACCTCCGCGTCCTGGTGCACCAGCTCCCGGAGCGCGCGCAGATCGACACCCCGGTCACCGAGCAGCTCATCGTCGAGTACTACTCGAAGTGATGCTTCCCGCCGGCGGCCCTCACCGGTCGCCGGCGGTGGCCGTCCGGGCGGCGGAGCCGGATTCCGTCGTCCGCTCGCGGTTCGCCGCGGGCTGCCATCCCATCGACGTCAAATAGCGGGCGTCGTGAGGTAAAGGAAACTCAACATGCTCATCTCCCAGCGACCCTCACTGGCCGAAGAGGCCGTGACCGAGACCCGCTCCCGGTTCGTCATCGAACCGCTGGAGCCCGGCTTCGGCTACACCCTCGGCAACTCGCTGCGCCGGACCTTGCTGTCCTCCATCCCCGGCGCGGCCGTCACCAGCCTGCGCATTGACGGTGTGCTGCACGAGTTCACCACCATTCCGGGCGTGAAGGAGGACGTCACCGACGTCATCCTGAACCTCAAGGAGCTCGTCACGAGCTCCGAGGAGGACGAGCCGGTCACGATGTACCTGCGCAAGCAGGGCCCCGGTGAGGTCACCGCGGCCGACATCGTGCCGCCGGCCGGGGTCACCGTGCACAACCCGGATCTGCACATCGCCACGCTCAACGGCAAGGGAAAGCTGGAGATCGAGCTCGTCGTCGAGCGCGGTCGCGGCTACGTCCCGGCGGTGCAGAACAAGCAGACCGGTGCGGAGATCGGTCGCATCCCGGTGGACTCGATCTACTCGCCGGTGCTGAAGGTGACCTACAAGGTCGAGGCCACCCGTGTTGAGCAGCGCACCGACTTCGACAAGCTGATCCTGGACGTCGAGACCAAGCCGTCGATCACGCCGCGCGACGCGGTCGCGTCGGCCGGTCGGACCCTGGTCGAGCTGTTCGGGTTGGCGCGCGAGCTCAACGTGGACGCCGAGGGCATCGAGATCGGACCGTCGCCCGCCGAGGCCGACACCATCGCGGCCTACGCGATGCCGATCGAGGACCTGGACCTGACGGTGCGCTCCTACAACTGCCTCAAGCGGGAGGGCATTCACACCGTCGGCGAACTGGTGTCGCGCAGCGAGGCGGACCTGCTGGACATCCGCAACTTCGGTGCGAAGTCCATCGACGAGGTCAAGCTGAAGCTGGTGGGTCTGGGACTGGCCCTGAAGGACAGCCCGCCCGGGTTCGACCCGTCGGCCGCGGCCGCCGAGTACGCCTCGGAGGGCTGGTCGGCGGACGACGACACCCCGCTGGGCTCCTTGTCGGTGGCCGAGGACAACGGCTACGACGACGGTCAGGACTACGCGGAGACAGAGCAGCTGTAGCTGTGATGCGCGGGAAGGGCCACCCGATCCGCGCCTTGAGAGGAGCAAGCGATGCCCACCCCCACCAAGGGAGCGCGTCTCGGCGGGTCGCCGTCGCACGAGCGGTTGATGCTGGCCAACCTGGCCACGTCGCTGTTCGAGCACGGGAAGATCACGACGACCGAGGCGAAGGCGAAGCGGCTGCGGCCGCTCGCCGAGCGCCTGATCACCAAAGCGAAAAAGGGCGACCTGCACAACCGTCGCGAGGTCATGAAGACCATCCGCGACAAAGACGTCGTGCACAAGCTGTTCGCCGAGATCGGTCCGCACTTCGCGGAGCGTCCGGGCGGTTACACCCGGATCATCAAGGCGATGCCGCGTCGCGGTGACAGCGCCAAGATGGCCGTGATCGCCCTGGTGACGGAGAAGACCGTCACTTCTGAGGCGGAGGCCGCTCGCGGCACCAAGTTCGCGAAGGACGCCGAGCCGGCCGCCGAGGCGACCCCGGCTGCGGACGAGTCCGCCGCGGTCGAGACCGAGGCCGTCGAGGCCAAGGCCGACGCCGCCGCTGAGGCCAAGGCCGAGGAGGCCGAGAAGAAGGACGAGTCCTGATTCCGGTTTCTGACGCGTCGAACGAGCCCGTCGCTCCTTCCAGGGAGGGCGGGCTCGTTCGTCTTCGCTTGGACGTGTCCTACGACGGCACGGAATTCGCCGGTTGGGCGAAGCAGCCCGGGCAGCGCACGGTGCAGGGCCTCCTGGAGGACGCGCTGTCGAAGCAGCCGCCGGGCCGGGAGATGTCGCGATCGGTCGTGGTGGCAGGCCGCACGGACGCGGGCGTGCACGCCGACGGCCAGGTCGTGCACGTGGACGCGAAGCCGTTCCGCTCCGCCGCTGAGGCGCGGTTTCCCGTTGACGCGCGGGGGATTCCGATCCTGGAGCGGCTCGTGCACCGGTGGAACCGCATCCTGCCGGGCGACGTGCGGGTGCGATCGGCCGTGCTGGCGCCGGACGGATTCAACGCCCGCTTCTCGGCGTTGCGGCGGCACTACCGGTACCAGGTCTCGGACGCGCCGTGGGGCGTGGATCCGTTGCGGCGGCGGGACACCTTGGCGTGGAACCGCGCGGTGGACGTGGACGTGCTGAACGCGGCCTCGCGGGATTTGCTGGGGCTGCGGGACTTCGCCGCGTTCTGCAAGCCCCGCGAGGGCGCGACGACGGTGCGCGAGTTGCAGCGCTTCGAGTGGGAGCGGGTCGCTGATCATCTGATCGTGGCCAGGGTGAGCGCGGACGCGTTCTGCCACTCGATGGTGCGGAGCCTGGTGGGCGTGCTGCTGCGGGTCGGCGACGGCCGTCAGGGCCGCGGCTGGCCCGCGGAGCTGGTGGGATCCGCGGAGCGCACCAGCGCGGTCGCGCCCGCGCACGGCCTCACCCTGGTGGGCGTCGACTACCCGGACAGCGCCGAACTCGCTGCTCGCGCAGAACGCACTCGGGCGCTGCGCTCGCTGTGTTGAGGCACGGCTCGTTCTGTTTGGGCGGTCGGGTGGCGGAACCTCAGCTGCCTTCTCGTTGCGGGATCGAATTTTCGAGTGGCTCTGCCACGCGTGACATTGCTGTCCTCGCGGTAGGACGGCTGAGAACCCGCGGGTGACCGGCTTTTCGACGTGGGCCATGCAGGCACGGCCTTCGGCCGCGAGGCAAGCGTGGCTTCGCCCGCCCTTCGCGGCCTCGCGCGGGGCAGGTGCGGGTTTGCCCGCCTCTTGTTGTCAGGTTCGGCGGAGGGCGTCGGTGAGCTTGACCCGGGCTCCGGTTCGGAGGATGGCGTTGGCGTAGATGCGACCGCCCAGGCGCAGCAGACCGGCGAGGGCGGCGATGCTGAGCAGCACGGCGACCGCGGACTCCCACGGCGCGGCCACCCCGAGCGCGGTGCGCATCGGCATCAGCACCGGTGAGAAGCCGGGGACCAAGGACAGCACGGCGCCCAGCGAGCTCTCCGGATCGTTCGGCAGCACGGTGAGGCCGACGATGAACGGGATCACCAGCAGCATGATCACCGGGGTGACCACGCTCTGCAGGTCCTCCTGGCGCGACACCAGGGACGCGGCGGCGGCGAGCACCGTGGCGTACAGGTAGAAGCCGAGCAGGAACCACACCAGCGCCCACAGCATGGTCCCGAGCAGCGCGGCGGAGGGCAGCACCAGCACGCCGGAGCCGACGGCGGCGGCGAGCCCGATCCCGCCGATCAGCACGAACTGCGCGAGCCCGGCGAGCCCGATCCCGAGCACCTTTCCCGCGAGCAGCTGGGTGGGGCGGATGGTGGACAGCAGGATCTCCACGACGCGGCTCGTCTTCTCCTCCACCACGCCTTGCGCCACGGCCTGCCCGAACATGATCAGGAAGAAGTAGAGCAGCATCCCCGCGCCGACGGCCATGCCGAGCCGTTGGCCGCGCTGCGGGTCGTCGGGTTCCAGCGTCCGCACGTCCACGTGCGCCCCCGCCAGCACGGCGTGCACGTCGGCGGGTTCCAACCCGGCCATCGCGAGCTCGGCGTCGAGCGCCTGCTGGCGCACCACCTCGTCCAGCGCCGTGCGCACCCCGGAATCGGGCGCGCTGCGCACGATGAGGTTCAGGGAGTCCGGTGCTCCGGCGACGAGCCCGTCGAGTTCGCCGTCGGCGACGAGCTCCTCCCCGGTGGCCTGGTCCGGGATCCGGGTGCTCTCGATGGTGGTGCCGAGCCGGGCGGCGGTGCGCTCGAAAGGCGTGGCGACGGCGGTCGCCTGCCCGGTGAACCCGATCTTGGAAGTGGCCCCCTGCTGCCCGATGAAGAACATCAGCGCGGCGTAGCCGACCAGGATCGCGAGGATCGCGCCGGTGCTGATCAGGAAGGATCGGGTGCGGATCCGGGTGTTGACCTCGCGGCGCGCGACGGTCCACACGGTGCGCAGCGGGCTCACGCGGCACGCTCCTCGGTGACGGCGGTGCGGAACAGGTCGGTGAGGTCGGGCCGGTGGCGGCGGAACTCGTGCACCGGCCCGGTGGCGAGGGCGGCGCGCAGCACGGCCTGGTCGTCGGCGCCCTCGGCGAGTTCGAGGGTGGTGCGGCCGTCCTGGACGTCGATGACGCGGACGCCGGCGAGGCCGTCGGACCACCCCGCGGCGGCCAGCGGTGCGTGCACCACGAGCTTCGCGGGGCCCTGATCGCGCAGCTCGGAGACGGTGCCGCACGCGACGGTGCTTCCGGCGGCGACGATGCCGACCCGGTCGCACAGCCGCTGCACCAGGTCGAGCTGGTGGCTGGAGAACAGCACCGGGATGCCCCGGTCGCGGGTTTCGCGCAGCACGTCGCTCATCACCTCCACGGCGACCGGGTCGAGGCCGGAGAACGGCTCGTCGAGCACCAGCACGTCCGGTTCGTGCACGAGGGCCGCGGCGAGCTGCACGCGTTGCTGGTTGCCGAGGCTGAGCCGCTGCACCTGCTCCTCGCGCCGGTCGCGTAAGCCGAGCCGGTCGGTCCAGTGCGCGGCGGCGGACCGCGCGCGGTCCCGGCTCATGCCGTGCAGTTCCCCGAGGTAGGAGAGTTGTTCGGTGACCTTCATCTTCGGGTACAGGCCGCGTTCCTCCGGCATGTAGCCGAAGCGCCTGCGGGCGTCGAGGTCGAGCGGTGCACCGCGGAAGCGCACCTCGCCGGAGTCCGCGTCGAGCACGCCGAGCGCGATGCGCATGGTGGTGGTCTTGCCCGCACCGTTGCTGCCGACGAAGCCGAACAGCTCGCCGGCGCCGACGGTGAACGTCATGTCCCGCAACGCGACGGTCTCGCCGTAGCGCTTGGAGATGTGGTCGATCTCCAGGCCGCTGTCCGTCACGTGCAACGCCTCCTCGGTTCCGTACCGCCTGTGAATCATCGTGCCCGACGGGGTGTGGGGATCAGTCCGGTTCGGGGCTTTCCGCGAGGTCGGGGCATGTCGGTTCGGTCACGGGCACCGGGTGCGGTGCCGGGCCGCGGTCAGTCGAGCAGGCCGTGCAGGGCCTTGTCGACGAGGGCGGTCACCACGGGCAGCGCCTCGGCCCGCAGGTCCGGCCGCAGGCCCAGCCGGGTGCGCCGGTCGAGGACGTCGTCGGCGTCGAGCGCGCCTTCGTGGCGGACCGCCCACAGCACTTCGGCGGCGGTGAGCTCGGTGCCGGGCGCCACCGGTTCGGCGAGGTCCGGGTCCAGTTCGGCGAGCGCGGCGACCCGGCCCGCTTCGGTGCCGTAGCGCGCGACGAGCCGCGGTGCCGCCTCGATCCGGTGCAGTTGCGCCCGGTCCGCGGCGCCGACCAGCGGCACGGCGGTGGTGCGGGAGGGGCCCGCGGGCAGTCCGGCGGCGCGGACGGCGGTGTCCACGGCTTCGGCTGCCATCCGCCGGTAGGTGGTGAGCTGGCCGCCGACGACGGTGACCACCCCGTCCGGGGAGGTGCGCACCGCGTGCTTGCGGGACAGGTCGGCGGACGCCGCCTTGCGCTTGCCCGCGGGTTCGTCCAGCAGCGGGCGCAGCCCGGCGAACGACCCGAGCACGTGCTCCCTGCCTAGCGGTGCGCCGAGCGCGCCGCGAACCGCGGTCAGCAGGTGGTCCACATCGGACTCCGGCACTTCCGGTACGGCGGGGGCGGGGCCGTGCACCGGTTCGTCGGTCAGTCCGAGGTAGGCGGTGCCGTCGGGTTGCGGCAACAGCAGCAGGAAGCGCCCGGACTCGGCGGGCAAGGTCAGCGCGGTGCCGGTGAGCCCGGCGGCCTCGGCGTCGATGACGAGGTGCGAACCGCGCGAGGGGCGCAGCCGGATCTCCGGCGAGAGCTCCCCGGCCCACACGCCGGTCGCGTTCACCACGGCGCGTGCCGACAACCGCAGGTGCTGCCCGGTGCGCTGCTCGACGGTGTCCGCGCCGTCGCGGTCCAGCGCGGTCGCGCGCACGCGGGTGAGCACGCGCGCACCGAAACCGGCGGCGGTGCGGGCGAGCGCGACGACGAGCCGCGCGTCGTCGATGAGCTGCCCGTCGTAGCTCAGGAGCCCGCCGCGCAGCCCCTCGGTGCGCAGGCCCGGCACGAGCGCGCTCGCTTCGACGGCGGGAACGCGGCGCGGCGCGGGCAGCACGGCCGCCGGTGTCCGCGCGGCGCGGCGCAGCGCGTCGCCCGCGTGCAGCCCGGCGGTGAGCACGGCCTCGGACTTCCTGGACACGGCCTCGTGCAACGGGATCAGCATCGGCAGGGTGCGCACCAGGTGCGGCGCGGTGCGGGTCATCAGCACGTCGCGTTCGACGGCGCTCTCCCTGGCGGTCGCGAGGTCGCCGTGCGCGAGGTAGCGCAGTCCACCGTGGACGAGCTTGCTGGACCAACGCGACGTCCCCCACGCGAGGTCGTCGGCTTCCACCAGCGCGACGCGCAGCCCGCGGGAGGCGGCGTCCAAGGCCACTCCGGCGCCGGTGACTCCCGCCCCGACCACCAGCAGGTCCAGCGTCTCGTCGGCCACCGCGGACAGCTCGGTGCTGCGGCGGGCGGTGTTCAGCGAAGTGGCGCGCAGGGAGCCGGCGGGCAACGGCGTGGTGCTCATGGGACCTCCGGGTGGGCAGGTCGGGCGGGGGCCGGGAGCAGCGCCGCGTCGAGCAGTGCGGCCAGTTCGCGGCTCATCGCGTCGGGTGCGGTTCCGGCGGTGAGACGGGCGGAGAGCACGAAGGACTGGACGAGCAGCAGCAGCGCCCTGGCCTGCGCGGCGGGATCGGAGTGGCGCACCGAGCCGTCGAGGTGCCCGTCGGCGAGGTAGTCGAGCAGGAAGCGTTCCGCGGCGAGCTGGGTGCTGCCGAGGCGTTCGACGAGGTAGGGCAGCAGCAGGTCGGCATCGGTGTCGAGGACCTGCCGCAGCAGGGCCGAGTCCTGGAGCTGCCGGACGGCGTCGAGGGTGGCCGTGACGAGCCGTTCACGGGCGGTGCCGCTGCCCTCGTGCTCCCGCGCGTGCCGCAGGATCGCGCAGAAGTCCCTGGTCATCAGGGTTCCGACGAGGCTGCTGACGTCGGGGAAGCGCCGGTACAGCGTCATCCGGCTGATCCGGGCGCGGCGGGCGATCTCGGTGAGCGTGGTGCGCCGCACGCCGTGCGCGAGCACGCTGTCCCGCGTGGCACGCAGGATCTCGGCGTCCTCGACGCGGTTCGCCGCCGTTCGGGAGGGCAGCCTCGGCCAGCCCGCGGCGCTGTGACGTTGCGACGTCATATGTAACACTGTACTGGTGAGCGAGTTGATCGACCACACCCTGCGGGGTGGCTGGACGCCCTCCGGGGCCGGCGCGGCCCCGTTGCCCACCCATGCTCTGCGCTGGCTGTCCACGCGCCTCGGGCTCGACGGGATCACCACGCCCGCCGCGCCCGCATCGCTGCTGGACGTGCCGGACAGCGCGCTGCCGGAAGAGGCCCGCGCGGAGCTCGTGGAACTGCTCGGCGAGCACCAGGTGCAGACCGGGGCGACCGCCCGGCTGGGGCGTGCCGGTGGTTTGTCCTACACGGACCTGGTGCGCCGTCGCGACGGCACGGGCCTGACGATCCCGGACGCGGTGCTGCTGCCCGCGGACCCCGCGCAGGTGCAGCAGGTCCTCGAGGTGTGCGTGCGCCACGACGTGGCCGTGGTGCCGTTCGGCGGCGGTACGTCCGTCGTCGGCGGGGTCACCGCGCTGCGCGGCGGGAAATCGTCGGTGGTGGCGCTGGACCTGGCCCGGCTGGACCGGCTGATCTCGGTCGACCCGGTGTCGCGGATCGCGGTGCTGCAGGCGGGAGTCCGGGCGCCGGAAGCGGAGTCGTTGCTGGCGGCGCACGGTTTCACGCTGGGCCACTTCCCGCAGTCGTTCGAGCGCGCCACCATCGGCGGGTTCGCCGCCACCCGCTCGGCGGGGCAGGCCTCGGCGGGTTACGGGCGGTTCGCGGACATGGTCGAGGGCGTTCGGGTGGCGACCCCGGTGGGCGAGTGGCGGCTCGGTTCCGCGCCCGCTTCGGCCGCGGGCCCCGACCTGCGCCAGTTCGCCGTCGGCGGGGAGGGCGCGCTCGGCGTCATCACCGAAGTGGCGCTGCGGGTGCGGCCCAAGCCCACCGAGATGCGCTACGAGGCGCTGGTGCTGGACGGCTGGCAGTCCGCCGCGGAGGCGGTGCGCGCGCTGGCCCAGCAGCGGGTCCTCGCCGACGTCACCAGGGTGTCCGATGTGGACGAGACGGCGGTGCAGCTGGAGCTCTCCGGCGGGGTGAAGTCCCGCGCGGTGCGGACGTTGCTGCTGGGCAGGCGGATCGGTGAGCCGTGCCTGCTGGTCCTCGGCTGGGAGTCCACCAGCGGCGTGGAGCTCAAGCAGCGCCGCGCTGCGACGTTGCGGGCGCTGAGCGGTTTCCGCTCGGTGCGGCTCGGGCCGCACGGCGGGGAATCCTGGCACGCCAACAGGTTCGCGGGACCGCGGCAGCGGGACGCGCTGCTCGACGTGGGCGTGTGCGTGGAGACGCTGGAGACCGCGACCTGCTGGTCCCGGCTGGCCGAGCTGCGCTCGGCGGTGCGCGCCGCGCTGGTGCGCGCGCTGGAACACGACGGGCGGGCGCCGATCGTGATGTGCCACATCTCGCACGCCTACGAAACGGGCGCCTCGCTGTACTTCACGGTGTTGGCGGCGCGCAGCGCGGAGGACCCGATCGGCCAGTGGCAGTGCGCGAAGGACGCGGCGACCGACGCCATCACGTGGCGCGTCCCCGGCCACGACATGGGCCGCGGCACCCTCACCCACCACCACGCGGTGGGCGCGGACCACCTGCCGTGGCTCGAATCCGAGATCGGTTCGATCGGCACCACCGTCCTCGCGGCGGCGAAGCAGGCAGTGGACCCGACCGGAATCCTCAACCCCGGCAAGCTGATCGGCTGACGGGAAGCCGAGCCGACCGGGCTCACCGGCCCGCGTCCTGCCAGCGGCGAAGCCGCTGCGCAGCGACCACCTACGCGGGTGCCAACGGCGGGTTCTCAGCGACTTCCTCGCGAGGGCAGCGATGTCCCTCGTGGCCGGAGCCACTTGGGACATCGATCCCGCAGCGAGGAAGCCGCTGAGGTTCCGCTGAACGACCCGCTACGCAAGCCGGGACGCGGCCATCAGATGGTGACGAGCATCTTGCCGGTGTTCTTGCCCTGGAGGAGGCCGAAGAACGCTTCGGGGGCGTTGCGCAGGCCCTCGACGACCGTCTCCTCGTAGTGGATCTTTCCGTTGCGCACCAGCGGGGCGACGTCGGTGTGGAACTTCTCCCGCAGGTCGGCGTGGTCGATCACGATGAAGCCGCGGATGCGCAGCCGCTTCTTCACGATCTTGAACATGTTGCGCGGGCCGGGGGAGGGCTCGGCGTCGTTGTAGACGGAGATCGCCCCGCACGCCGCGATGCGGCCGAAGTCGTTGAGCTCGTCGATGGCCGCTTCCAGGTGGTCCCCGCCGACGTTGTCGAAGTACACCTCGATGCCGTCGGGCGCGGCCTGCGCGAGCTGGTCGCGGACCGGGCCGTCCTTGTAGTTGAACGCGGCGTCGAAGCCGAGGTCTTCGGTGACGTGGCGGACCTTCTCGGCGGAGCCCGCGCTGCCGATGACCTTCGCCGCCCCGTTCTGCTTGGCGAGCTGGCCGACCAGCGAGCCCACCGCGCCCGCGGCGCCGGAGACGAAGACGGTGTCGCCTTCCTTGAACTCGGCGATCTCGAACAGGCCCGCGTAGGCGGTCAGGCCCGGCATGCCCAGCACGCCCAGGTAGGCGTTGAGCGGCGCGGCGTCGGCGTCGACGGGCACGGCCCGCTTGGCGTCGAGCGTCGCGAACTCGCGCCATCCGAGGTAGTGCAGCACGTGCTGGCCGACCTCGAACTCCGGCGAGTTCGACGCGATCACCTCGCCGACGGCGCCGCCGTCGAGCGGCTTGCCGAGCTGGAACGGAGGCACGTAGGACTTGACGTCGTTCATCCGGCCGCGCATCGCCGGGTCGACGCTCATGACCTTGTTGCGGACCAGGATCTGGCCCTCGCCGGGAGCGGTCACCGGTGCGTCGGTGATCTCGAAGTTGTCCTGCGTCGGGAAGCCGTTCGGGCGGCTCGCGAGCCGGATTTCGACGCCGGTGTCCGGAAGTCCCTGGGTCGTCACGCTGGCCTCCATATACGAAACTGATTCGTGTCGGAAATAGTGCGTAGCAAGGGTTCGCCGTCCACATGATGGCCGCGCGCGGAACACCGTGCGCGGTGGACGTCCCTCGGGTGGGAACCCCGCCGGAGACCGGATCATTCCCGGTTCGGCAGTGGTGTCGCTAACGAAATCGAACCAGGTCCGCCGCCGCGGGACAAGATCACTCCGGGTTCTTGCCCCGGCGCAACGAGGGCGACCAGCGGGACCTCTCCAGCGACCTGCGCAACGTCAAGTACGCCGACTGCACCGAGGCGATCAAGTCCTCCGCGCGGCCCGGAGCCACCCTGCGCTCCGGGGCGGGCATCGGCGTCACCCGCATCCAGCGCTCGTCCCACAGCGCCTGCATCGCGTGCTTCCAGCGCTTCTCCACCTCGTCGACGACCTCGTCGCGGAGCTCCGCGGCTTCCTCGATCCGCACCGAGGCCGCCGCGACCTCCTGCGCCAGCCGGGCCGACTTCTCCCGCTCGTGCTCGCGCATCCGCTCCGCCGCGCTGGTCGCCGTCGCGATGAGCTCCTTGTACCGCGCCGACGCCGGAACCTCGCTCATCCCGCGCCCTCCTGGTCCGCGTTCCGCCGGGCCGCCGCCGGTGCGCCGGTCAGGTCGAACGGCAGCACCACCTCCGGCTGCGCGTGCACGGAGCGGTCGAAGAACAGGCCGCGCCGCGCGCGCGGCGACCAGTGCACGAGCTGGCCGGCGGCGAAGCTCGACAGCTCCTGGCCGTGCACGTCGAACGCCACCCACGCGCCGATCTCGTCCACCGGCCCCATCAGCGTCGTCTTGAGCCGCTGCGCGCTGCGCCACCAGCCCAGCACGTGCAGCCGTTGCTCCGGGCCCTGCTTGAGCAGCTTCCGCAGCTGGTCGAGGCCGCTGGTGAAGGTGCTGGGGTCCTTCTTCTCCATCGCCGAGTGCGCCGCGTCGACGCCGTAGCACAGCACGTACTCCGGGAGGCCGTCCGCGCTCTCGCTCGCGGCGCGGTCGTCCACCTTCGCGGCGAGCTCCGGGACGACCTTCACGGCCTGGTCCACGCCGTGGTGGACGTGCACCTCGTGACCCAGCTCCGCCAACGCCTCGGCCAGTTCCGCGACGTCCGGCGCGACCTCCTCGACCAGGCCGAGCAGCGTGAACCGCACCTGGTGCGCCCGGTGCTGGCGGGCCAGCGACAACGCCGCCGCGCCCAGCACGCTCACCGCGTCCACCCGCACCGAGCCGATCACCGCGATGTTCCGGCCCGGTGAGCGGTCCATCCGCACCACCGCGGCCGTGCCGTTCACGTCGATGACCTGCCCCAGCAGCGCCTTCGCCGGGGCGGCGTCCGGGGACAACCGGGTGAAGTCCGGCAGCGTGGACAGCGCGGGCAGCAGCGAACCGTCGAACAGCCGTGGCGGCGCCGCGTTCTCCGGCCGCATCTCCCACAACCGGCGCTGCAGCTCGTCGAACGTGCCCTTCGCCGTGGAGTCCGGAACCCGGGCGACGTCGTTGCCGTGCTTCACCCCGGACTCGTGGTTGATCACCGCGTGCCAGCGCGGCAGCTCCAGCGCGGCATCGTTCTGATCGGCCAGCACCCGGCGCGCCTTCGGCAGCGCGATGCGCAGGATGAACTGCTCGAAGATCGCCGGTTTGCCCCAGAACGCCTCGATGCCCGACACGTCCTGGCTCGCGAGCACCAGATGGATGCCCTGCGACCGGCCGCGCCGCGCCACGTCCTCCAGCAGCGAGGTGGCCTGCGCGGAGACGGTGTCGCGTTCGGCGAACAGGTACTGGAACTCGTCGATCACCGCCACGACCCGCGGCCAGCGGCCCTCCGGGTTCTCGGCGCGCAACTCCTCCAGCTTCGTGACCTCGTGCGCCTTCGCCGCATCCGCGCGGCGGCGCATCTCGGTGGACAGGAAGCGCAGCAGCGCGAGCCCGAACTCGCGGTCCTCGTTGACGTTCACCCCGACCAGCTGCGCGTGCGGCAGCCACGTCGGATCCCGCCTGCCCGGCGTGAACTGCGCGAACGACACGCCCTCCTTGAAGTCCAGGAGGTACAGCTCCAGCTCGTCCGGCGAGTACCGCGCGGCCATGCCGCCGAGCATCGCGTACAGGAAGTTCGTCTTGCCCGAGCCGCTCGGACCGCCGATCAGCGTGTGCGGGCTCGCGTCGCCGAGCGTCACCTTCACCGGCTCGCCCTCGCGGAAACCCGCCGGTGCCTGCAAACCCGAAGCGGAGCGCTGCGCCCACAGCGACTCCGGCACCAAGTCCTCGAACGTGCGGACCCGCGAGCGGCGCGCGATGAACTCGGTGGCGATCGCCGAGCACGTCTTGGTCACCGCTTCCCGCGACGGTGCCGCATCCAGCCGCACCACCGCTTCCGGCCCGGTCATGCTGGTCCGGGCCTCCTCGGTGTGCAGGTTGACCGACTCCACCGAGCTGTTCACGGTCATCGGCAGGTCGGCCACGATCAGCTGCACGCCGCAGGCCAGCCCGTTGCGCGCCACCCGCTGCAACTGCTGCTGCTGTTCCTCGCGCAGCGGTTCACCGTCGCCGAACAGCACCGCGATGCGCCACGGCTCGTCGCGCTGACCGGTCTCCTCGGCGAGCGCCCGCAGCGAGATGTGGCCGCCGTTGAGCGCACTGGTGTGGATCCGGCGGATGTGGTCGGAGAGCTCCTCCAGCATCTCGCCGAGCCGCGTCGGGTCGTGCGCGGTGAGCAGGCCCGCGTTCGTCAGCGGGTACAGGCCGGGCAGCGTTCCGGTCAGCTGCGCCACGTCCCACACGTGCACCCGCACCAGGCCCGGCTTGTAGTGGCTGAGCACGCGCAGCACCAGGTTCTGCACCAGCGCCTCACGCGCGTCGCCGGTCTGCTTGCTCGACGTGATCCGCAGGTGCGCCTCGTCGAGCAGCGGCACGGCCACCGGGAACGGGCGCGGGTCGGGGGAGCCGGGGACGTGCCCGGTGCCGACGCGCCAGAGCTGCGGCGGTCGCGAGCTCGCCTCCGCGGTGCCGGGTTCGCCCAGCCATTCCTGCCAGGGGCGGCCGGCGATGCCCGGCGCGGCCTCGGCGACCAGGGCGGCCAGCTGGTCCGGGCCGTGGCCGGTCCAGCCGGTGAAGATCTGCTCGCGTTCGGTGCGCGCCTCGTGCATCGCGCCGTCGAACACCGGGCCGGGCTCACCGCCGACGATCGATGGATCCCGCTCGGCCCTGGCCAGCCCGGCGGCGGCGATGCGCTGCGAGTACTCCTGCTGGGCGTAGGCGGCGCAAACCCGGTCGAACTCGTTCTCGGCTGCGCCGAGGGCGGTCGCGACGGTGCTCCGCAGGTGCTCGAAGGCCGTTTCGATGCTGCTACGCCGCTCGTTGCGTTTGCGCACACCCCACCTCGGCACCTGGTGTTACAGACCGTGAGGAAACTACCACTCTGAAGTTTCCATTCATGGGTCGTGGTGGCGCGAACCACCGCGCCCCGGCTCCGCTGCCGCCGACCGGCGGTGGCCCTGGCGGCACGCGGCTCACAGTCGCATCGCGAACGCGCGCAAGGTCTCGACCACGTGCGAGAGCGTGGTCAGCGTGCGTTCCAGTTGGTCATCGGCCCGGCTCAGTTCCGGCGGCACCACCGTCTCCGGATGATCCGGATCCAGGCGGGTCAGCGCGGCCTGCGTCTCCGACAGGGCGCGCCGTCCGGTGGTCAGCTGCTGCCGGGCCTCGTCGAGCTTGGCCTCGGTGTCGCGCAGCGCGGCCACCAGCTCCGTCAGCGACGACACGTCACAGCCGTCCTGCCCAGCCGTCGGCCGCCTCGATGCTGTTGCTGATCGAGCTCTTCAGCAGCTCCAGGTTCTGCCCCGCGTCCACCAGCATGTTGCGCGCCTGCAAGATCTCGTCGTGCCCGCTGCCCTGGATGGCCTGGCTCAGCAAGCCCTGCGCCTCGTCCAAGGCGAGGCGTGCCTGCCCGAGCGACCCGAGGGCTTCATCGGCCTTCGACTTGGCTTGAGCAACTCCGTTGCGAACCTCTTCGACGCTCGCCATCTGCAGCCAACCTTCCGGGGTACTGATCGGGGTGTGTCGATCCACAAGTTAGCGTCCGCCACTAGTCCGTTCGCGGGCAGGGCGGGCGATGTTGATCAGGGATGCAACCGCAGCGGAGGTCGTTCCGACGCTCACCCGGACGACCTCGGTGAGCACCCGCGCAACCCCACCGAGCGTTCATCGCGCGGGCTGCCGCTCCGCCGCGCCGGGTGCGGGCGCGGCCACGCTGAGCTCCACCGCGGCGATCCCCGACGGCGGTGTCGGAGCCGCGGACCACCGGGACACCACCGACCGCTCATCCCGGCGCAGCCGGGACCAGCCGTTGCCGCCGAGCGTCTGCACCGCGTTCGCCACGATCTCCGCGGGCTCGCCCAGCGACGGGCCCAGATCCAGCACGATCCGCACCATCGGGGGGCGCTCGGTCCAGTCGGTGATCGTCGAACGCCCGGACAACCTGCTCGCCAACGCCCGCGCCGGCCATTCCGCGCCCGCCCGGCGCTCGGTCACCACGTCCACCAGCAGCGCCAGCCGCGGTCGCGGCCTGCCCTGCTCGTCGACGTCGCTGAGCACGGGCTCCGGTGCGGGAGCGGGCTCGTCCGGATCGTCGAGCCGCAGGTCGAAACCGGAACCGACGGGCAGCTCCGAACCGGCCCACGCCTCGACCAGCAACCGCTCGCCGCCGCGCACCAGCGCCTCGACCAGGTCCGGGTCGTCGATCACCGTCCACGCCGTCGGCGGCTCGCACGCCACCCGGTGCCCGCCGTAGCGGGGGCCGAGTTCGCGCAAGAACATCCGCACCGCGCGCGCCAGCGCCGCCGGGCCCGCCTGCACGCCCGGTTCGGACGCCGAGACGCCGACCGCGACCGACCAGCAGCCCGGTTCCTCGTCGGAGCAGTCGCCGGATTCCACGATCCGGCCACCGACCTGGCGCAGCAGTGCACGGCACGCGTCGCGTGCGGAACGGTCGTCGTCGGCGCCCACGACGACGGTGATGAGCAGTTCCAGCCCGGATTTCTCAACCATCGCCGGGGCATTGTCGCGCATCCGGTACCCCGGAACGAAGGGTTGATCAGGTGAACCACGTCGCCGTCCCGCCTACCGGGAGGTGTTCGTCGCGGGGCCCGGTGGGCGCGGACGGCGCACCGGGCTTGCCCGGTCGGGCGAGCGGGGGCAGATCGCTCACGCGGTGCGATCACACCGGCCCGCCCGTTGGGCGGAACGTGCAACGGCCCCTCCGCCCGTGAGGCGGAGGGGCCGTCGTCGCGCGTGGGATCGTCAGGTGCTCGTGCTCCGGCCGGTCGCCCCGCTGCCGGAGCCACCGCTGCCCGGACCGCCACTGCCCGAGCCACTGCCGCCGGAGCCGCTGCCGCGCGTCGAGGAACCCTGATCACCCGACCGCTGGTGCTTGCCGCCGCCGGTCTGGTCCTGCACGTCGAACCGCTCGCGCTGGACCTCGTCCTGCACGGTCCGCTCCTCCGTGACCAGCTCGGTGCGCAGTCGCAGCCGCTCCACCGGCACCGACTCCTTCGTGACCATCGGGCGGTCCTCGTGCAGCACGACCTCCTGCTCGTCCTCGCCGAGCGACGAGGTGGCCGGCATCGAGCCGCGCTCCGACTCACCGATCGGCTCCCGCTCGATGCGCACCTCCTCGTGGCTGATCGGCACCGTGACGGTCTGCTGCTCGGTCACGACGTACTTGCGCACCCGGACCCGGCCGGATTCGATCTGCTCGGTGTTCACCCGCAACCGCTCCTCGGAGCGGGTCATCGACTTCATGCCCGCCGCGTCACCGCCCGCCGTGGCCGAACCCGATGCGGCCGTCGTGCCCGAGCCGGTGCGGGTGCCGCTTCCCGTCATACCGCTGGAGGTGGTCCCCGTCGCGGAGCCGGAAGTGGAGCCCGCGTCCTGCTCGGTGGCTCCCGTCGACGTCCGCCCGCCGGCCATCGCCGCGCCGCCCGCCGCCATGCCACCGGCAGCGGCGCCCGCGGTGCCGGTGTGCTTGCCGGACTCGGCCTCGCCCGCCCCGGTCTGCTGCTGCGGCACGTCGCGCTGTTGCTGCTGCGGCGACGTCGAGCCCTGCTGCAGGCCGTAGTAGTCGTAGAGGTCGTGGCCTTCCTTGTCGGAGAGGTGGCCCTGCTCGGCGTCGACCCGGGGGGCGTCGCGGACCTTCTCCTTGGTCACTTCGACGTTGATGCCCTTGTCGCCGCGCTCGGCGCCGGACAACGGCACGAAGCTCTCCTTGGTGCCGAACAGCCCCGTGCGGACCGTGACCCATTGCGGCTGGTGGTTGGCGTCGTCGACGTAAACGTTGCCGACCCGGCCGATCCGGTCGCCTTCCCGGTCGTACACCTCGCTGCCGATGAGGTCCTGTGCACGCTTGACGTCCTTCATGACTACCGCCTCACTCGTCTGCTGGTTCGCAGCCCGGGCTCGTCGCTTCGGCCGGGAGCGCGAATGCGCTGGGCGATCCGGCCGCTGTGCGGTGCCGCGTACTCACGTTGTGCCCGGCCGGGGCGGGTCGCAATCGGCTTCGCGGGCCACTTCACGCATGTGGGTGAGGGTGGCGGCAGGAGCCAGGCGGAGTGTGATCGGCGCGTCGTAGTGGGACCGACGAACGAGTAATAGCAACCACGCTTACGAGTGATCGTGGAGGGTAGGCGTGACCAGGGGATCAGGTGTTGAGCTCGCGGCCCACGAACGTCAGCACCTCGTCGACGACCTCGTCCCGGTTCGTCTCGTTGAACAACTCGTGGCGGGCACCGGGGTAGACGTGCTCGTAGAAGTCCAGCCCCCGAACCCGGTCGATGCCGGTGCGGGTGTCGGCCTCGGGAACCAGTTCGTCATCCTCGCCGTGCACCCACAACGTCGGCAGCCGCAGCACCGGGCCGTCGTTCACCGCCTCCAAGCAGCGGTCGATCATGCGCAGCGTGGCGCGCTTGAACGAGCCGTGCCACACCAGCGGATCGGCCTCGTACACCCGGCCCACCTCGGGGTCGCGGGACAACGTCGACGGATCGATCGGGGCCTGCGGGATCTCGTCGCACTCCAACAGGTCCAGGACGTGCCAGGTGCCGAGCACCGGCCCCGACAGCACCACGGCCGCCAGCTCGTCCTGGTGCTCCTGCGCGAACCGCACCGCGAACATGCCGCCCAGGGAATGCCCGATCAGCACCACCGGCAGCTCCGGGTACCGGTCGGACACCTCGCGGCGCACCGCGTCGAGGTCGGCCACGACCTGCTCCGCGTCGCTGATCAGGACCCGCTCGCCCGGGGACTCCCCGTGCCCCGGCAGGTCCGGCGCGACCACCACCGCGCGCGCAGACACGAGCTGCTCCGCGAGCCACTGGTACCGGCCCGAGTGCTCGCCGTAGCCGTGCACCACCAGCGCGATCCAGCCCGGCGCGCGTCCGGACCACTCGCGCACCACTCGCTCGCCCCGCGGTCCTGCGACGGATCGCTGAATTGCCTCGATCATGGGTATCACCCCAGCACAACAGGTCCGACAAGGCCAGCACCGGAAGGAGCCCATCATCGGCTCGGGACGTTCGGATCGGGCGGTGCGCGCACGACGGTGCCCGGCACCGCCGTGGTGCCGGGCACCGTGCTCGATCCCGATCAGGAGTGGTAAGCGCTGTTCTCGATCGACCCGAACCCGCACACCGGGCCGAGGTCCCAGCTCACCGTCAGCGGATCCCGCTCGTCGGGCGGCGTCACCAGGGCGCTGACCGGTTTCGGCTGGCACGGGCCCTGCTCGGATTCGCCCTCGTGCGGGACCGCGGTCCAGTGCAGCGTGGAGCTCGCGGACTGCCCCGGGGCCAGCTGCACCACCTGCGGGCCGGGGTTCGGGGTCCGCTCCATCTTCGTCGGCAGTTCGGCGTCGTCCGCGCCGAGAAGTTGCATGCCGCCGTAGCCGTAGACCGTGCAGGTCTCGCCGCTGGTGTTGGTCAACGTGAGCTCCGCGTACCGCTGGCCCGCACCCGACTCACCGTGCTTCGCGGTGCCGGAGAGCATCGAGGTGTGGCAGCGCTCCACCTGAGGCCGGGGCTCGGCCGCAGCCTGCCCGGAGGCCGCCGGGCTGCTCTCCGCCGCCGGGGACGGATCAGCCGCCGCGGAGGGCTCCTGGCCCTGCGAGGCGCTGGGCAGCGGAACTGTCGGCAGTGGTGCCTCGGACGTCTGCGGGACCTGCGCCTGGTTCGTCATGGAGCCGCAGCCGCCGAGCAGTGCCGCGCCCAGCGCCACCGCCGTGACCCGGCAGATCCGGTTCGCCTTGCTGGGCTTCCGGCCATCCAGTCGTTGCGAGAACACGGTTGACCACCTCCATCGGCCGCCTCGTACGGCCCGTCGTCGCTATCCGGTCCGCTGTTCTGAAGACGTCTGGCGCCACAGGTGGTTGCACGTCTTGCGCGGTCCGCCCGGAGTTCCCCCGGATGGAGGCGCCGCCCGTTCGAGCCGCCCCCACTGTGCCGCCGCCCGATCCGGTCCGCGACCTGCGCCGTCGATCGGTGCGGCGGCAGGGCTTGATCGTGATCGGAGATCACGCCGCGGGTGAGCGCGACATGATCACCGGCCTCGGAACAGGACCGATCGGGTGGCGCTCTTGACCTGAACGGCGGAACTCGGTGATCGTTGACCTTCGATACGTTGGCTATGAGAACTGTCCCCGGTCGGCGGAGAACCACGTTCCTCGCTTTCGGAAAGAAATGCCGGCGCCGGGGCCGGCGGAACAGACCGCGAAGAGAGACGAGACCGCCGATCCGGTTCGTGTGGCGTGACTCGAGCGCCGGACCGCATCCGGTGAAGTGAGGGGGTTCGGGGATGGCGAGCATTCCAGGAATCGATGTCGCGCGATATCAAGGAGAACCGGACTGGGCCGCCGTTCGCGGCGCCGGATTCGCGTTCAGCTACATCAAGGCGACCGAAGGCGTCGGCTATGTGAGCCCGACGCTGGATTCACAACTCGGCGGGGCCCGCGCGGCCGGGCTGGTGACCGGGCTGTACCACTTCGCCCGGCCGGACACGAACTCGCCGCAGGCTGAGGCCGCCGACTTCGCCGGGCAGCTGGCCCGGACCAACTCCAGCGGCGCAGGGAACCTGCCGCCGTGCCTGGACATGGAGACCGAGGCCGCCGACCTCGGGGCGTGGATCAAAGGCTTCGTGGACGCGTTGCGCGGCCACACCGGGCGCAACGAGGTCGTCGTGTACGCCTCCTCGTCCTGGTTCAGCGACAAGCTGGCCACCGATTCGTGGGTCGACCCGGGAGTGTTCCTGTGGGTCGCGCACTACGGGAAGCCGCCGGGGCAGCCGGGCTTCCTCACCGATCGGGTGGCGATCCACCAGCACGCCTCCGACGGGCAGGTGCCCGGGATCGCCGGTGCGACCGACCTCAACGTGTCGCTGGTGGACCTGCCGGTGCTCACGGGCGGCACCGCGCCGCCGCCGGCACCGCCTGCGCCGCCCGCACCCGAGACCTACGTGGTGCAGCCGGGGGACACGCTCTCCGGGATCGGGGCGAAGGTCGGCGTGGCCTGGCAGTCCATCGCGCAGGCCAACGGCATCAGCGACCCGAACCTGATCTACGTGGGCCAAGTGCTGCGCATTCCGCGCTGATGGGCTGGGCTCGTTCGCCTCGGGTGTCCGGGCGCGTGATGGAACCTCGGTTGGTCTCTCGCCGTCCTCGCGAGAGGCCAACCGAGAACCCGCCGGTGGTCGCCTTGCTCGCGTGGGCCGACCGCAAGATCAGGTGAGGACCGGGGCGCGGGCGAGTACCGCACCGAGGCCGTAGGCCAGTCCCATGACGGCGAGTTCCGCCGTCGCCCAGGTGATGAGCGCGGTTCGTTGGTGGCGTTCTATTCGTGGGAGCAGCCGGTACCGGGCGTGGCCGCCCAGGCCTGCGAGCAGTGCGAGCAGGGCGGTTTTGAGCAGCACGATCCGCCCGTAGCCGGTGGTCACGAGGCCGTCGAGTCCAATCCCGGTGGCGGTGAGTTCGGTCAGGCCGTTGAACAGGCCGGTCACCGCGACCACGGTGATGGCGGCGGTCGCGAGCCGCGAATAGCGCGGCAGCGTCGTGGCCAGCGGGCCCCGGTGCGGGGCGACGAACAGGGTGATCGCGGCGAGTCCGCCGGCCCAGACGGCGGCGGCGAGCACGTGCAGCTGCACCGAGACCATGCTCAGGTTGTGGTACTCCCAGTCGGTGGCGTGCCCGGTCAGCGGCATCGGCAGCAGGCCGAGCAGGGCGAGCACGGCGCGGAGGTCGTCGGTGGGTCCCTCGTTCGCGCTACCGCCGGTGGTGGTCCGGCCGTCGCGCACGACGCCGGTCAGGCCGAGGGCCGCGCAGCCCGCGGCGCACACCGCGCTCAGCGCCAGCGCCGTTCCGGCGGGGACGCCGCTGACGTATCCGGCGACGTCCTCGGCGGTCGGGGTGCCGCCGACCAATTCGGCGGCGTAGAGCACCAGCAGCAGCAAGGCGCAGATCAGCCAGGTCAATGCCGTGATCACCGCGGTCCGCCGGGACAGCGCGAGGTGCCTGCGAGCGTGCCTGCCGCGGTCCGGGAGCAGCCTGGGCAGCAGGCTCAGGCCGACCGTCGCGACGGCCGCGAGGTCGAGCAGCGCCCGCACCGGTGGTGCGATCAAGCGGGTGGCCGCGTCGGGCGCGGCCAGGCCGGGCACCTCGTCGGCGCCGATGTGGGCCGCGGCGGCGAGCGCGGCGGCTGCGGCGAGCAGCACGGGCGCGATGGCCGCGATGCGGGCGGTCCTGTTCCTCGTGGTCTCGCTGCCGGGAGCGGCGCGTCCGGATCGGTGGTGTTCGGGGCCGGTCCCGGTGTCGGCGGACATCGCAGCATCGTCGCACCTGGTCGAGGCGCGCCTGGGCCTGCGGTGACCGGGAACGGTTCAGCGTGTTGGCCCGATCACGATTTCCACCCGAATAGTTGATCTTGAATGGGCTGCGGATGTTCCGCTGGCGTGCGGTTATTCCCGCGGCATAACGATTTCCGCCGGTTCGGATCCACCGCCGCCGCGTGGCGTGAAACCATCGTTCGTTGTGTTGCTGACAAAGGTCTCAGCGTGGTTGTTCTACAGTCGTGCACGTGGATCAAGCGGGCGGTAATGAGTGGGCGGGGTATGTGGCGCATACCCCGCTGCTGCTCGCGCCCGCGGATTCACGAGGGGAAGGCGGGGTGGCGCGACTGAACCCGCACCGACCGCGTTCGTCCGTTCACGGCGTGCATTCTTGTTATGCCGGTCGGAGCACCGCGCGGGTTCGGCGCGTTTCCCGCGCGGCGGCCGTTCACTGCTATTCGTCGATTGTTTCCCCGCAGGTTCTGGATGAGCTGGAAACCTTATCGGGCGAGCCGGTCGCGACGGGATCTTCGGCTCGCTCCGCCGAGATCCCGGGCCGCTGCCGCGGGGACCTCCGGGTGATCCCTTACGCGGAACGGAACGCAGGCGGCGGATCCGGTGGTGGTCCCGGGGGCGCTCGTCTGCTGTGTTCGAGGGAATCCGGCACGGCTGCGCTGGGTGAACGGGTCGAAAGGTCCGGATCGAGCCCGTGTGCCGCCGTGCTCGGCGCATCATGGGGTGGACCGATCCGGGGCGGCGGCGCCGTGGACGCTGGTGTGCGCGGCGAATGATCGGCTCAGGGAAAGTGAGGGTGTGCGCCCCGATGTGGGGCGGGCCCGCGATGCGCGAGATTGAGCGGTGTGGACGAACAGCACGGACTGCCAGGGACGACTTCCGGGAGCGGGGTCGGCCGGACGTCGCGTCGCGGGCTCCGGGGTGGGGCGTGCGCGGCTCGGAGGCCGGGTGACCGGCAGGTGATCTTCGTGGGGCGGTGTGCGACGTGACCACGCTCGCGGTGGCGCTGGCGGCGCTGGGCGCCTGCGGCTATGCGGTCGGTGCCCGGCTGCAGCACGGCGCGGTGCAGGATGCGATCGGCGACGGCGGGCTGAAGGTCCGCAGCCAGGTGCGGTTGCTGCGCAACCAGCGGTGGCTGCTCGGTCTGCTCGCGCTGGGCAGCGGTGCGCTCCTGCACGCGTGCGCGCTGGGTCTCGCGCCGTTGAGCGTCGTGCAACCGGTCGGGGTGCTGGCGCTGCCGATCACCGTGCTGCTCAACGCGCGGCAGGAGGGTGTGCGCACGCGGGACTTGAACGTGCACGTGGTGCTGGCGGTGCTGGCCGCCACCGGGGGTGTCGCGGCGTTCGTGTTCTTGGCGGCCGGGAGCGCGACCGCGACCGCGGTGTTGCCGGACGAGCAGGTGCTGGCGACCCAGCTCGTCGCCGGGGTGGTGCTGGCCCTCGGCGTGTTCGGGCTGCTGACCCGGTCGAAGATCCGCTGCATGGCCTACGCCGCGGGCTGCGCGGTCGCCTACGGACTGGTCTCGTTGCTGGTGCGGGCCTTGGTGCAGCAGCTCGGCAGCACGCCGGTGCTGGACATCAACCCGCTGCCGGTGGTCGTGATCGTCGTGGCGATGGTCGTGGGTGGCTGGCTGCTGCAGCACGGCTACGCCAGCGGTCCCCCCGACCTGGTGGTGGCCTGCCTGACGGTGATCGACCCGCTGGTGGCGGTGGGCCTGGGGATCGGCCTGCTGGGCGAGGCCGATGCCGTCGGCAGCGCCACGGCGGTCGGCGAAATCCTGTGTGCCGTGATCGCCTGTGCCGGGGTGTTCGCACTCGCACGGCATCACCCGGACACCCAAGAGCAGCGAGTGCAAGCAACCGTGACCGGCGACGGCAACACCGACGTACGACGGATACGTTCTGACGGGAGTTCAACTTGACTTCGCAACCGTTCGGTGGAGATCGGCTGCGCATCGTGATCGGTGCGGTGATGTACCCGCCCGAGGTGAACGGTGCGGCGAACTTCGGCCACCGGCTCGCCACCGGGCTGGCCCGCCGCGGCCACGACGTGCACGTGATCTGCCACTCGGTGGATCGGCAGGAGAGCACCCGTGTCGAGGACGGGGTGACGGTGCACCGGGTCGCGTCGTACCGCACTCCGGCGCACCCGACGTTCCGGGCGTGCCCGCCGTGGCAGGCGTCCTCGGTGGCGGACCGGTTGCTCCGGGAGATCCAGCCGGACATCGTGCACGTCCAGTCGCACTTCTTCATCGGCCGCGGCCTGATCAACGCCGCTCGCCGGCAGGGCATCGGGCTGATCGCCACCAACCACTTCATGCCGGAGAACATCTTCGGCTACGTGCGGATCCCGCGAGCCCTGCAGAAGGCGGGCGCGTGGCTGCTCTGGCACAACCTGATCAAGCACTACGGCAAGGCGCAGCTTGTCACCGCCCCGACGCCGCGGGCGGTGCAGCTCCTGCAGGAGAACGGGTTCTCCAAGCCCGCGGTGCCGGTGTCGTGCGGTATCGACGTCGACCTGTACCGGAGCCGGGCGCAGGAGGTGCGCAAGCAGGATCCGGACCCGGCGACCCGCACCATCCTGTTCGTCGGCAGGCTCGACGAGGAGAAGCACATCGACGACCTGCTGCGGGCGATGGCGCTGCTCAAGACGACCCACGCCACCCGCCTGGAGATCGTCGGGGACGGCAGTTGCCGGGAGCCGCTCGGCGAGCTGGCCGCCGAGCTCGGCATCGAGGACCGGGTGCACTTCGCGGGCCTGGTCGACGAGCAGGAGCTGCTCGACGCCTACGCCAGGGCGGACCTGTTCTGCATGCCGAGCATCGCCGAGCTGCAGAGCCTGGCCACCATGGAGGCGATGTCCGCGGTCACGCCCGTCGTTTTGGCGGACGCGATGGCGCTGCCGCACCTGGTGGAGGCCGGGAAGAACGGCTGGCTGTACCCGCCGCGGGACGTGCACGCGCTGGCCCACGCGATCGACGACGTGATCGCCGACCGCGACACCATCGACCGGATGGGCGCCGCGGGCGAACGGCTGGTGAGCCGCAAGCACGACATCGACGCGGTGCTGGGCCGGTTCGAGTCGATCTACCGGCACGCGCTCGCGCATGACGACGGGGTGACGCCCGTGGAGCTGCCGGCCGAGCTGGCGAGTTGAGCCGCCGCCATGACCAGCAGACCACTGACCCGCGACTCCGCGGTCCCGCCGGAACCGGTCCTGAGCTCCGAGCTGCGCGTCGAGCGCACCCAGGGTTCTGACCTGCATTTCTGGATCTACCGCACCGAGGCCGGCGAGTCCCCGGAGCACCGGGGGCACGGAGCTCCGGGGACTGCGGTGCCGGAGCCCGGCGCCGATGTCGATGAGACCGGCGGAGATCCGCTGATCGTCATGGTGCACGGGCTGCGCGGTACCCACCACGGGCTGGAACCGATAGTCGAGCGGCTGCCCGGTCGCACCGTGGTCGTTCCAGATCTGCCTGGTTTCGGGGACTCCGGTCCGATGACCGACCGCGCGCACGACGTCGCCGGGTACGCCGCCGTGATCGTCGAGCTGATCGAACGGCTCGGCGGGCGGGAGCGGCCCGTGGTGCTGCTCGGGCACTCGTTCGGTTCGATGGTCGCGGCTCATGTCGTGTCCTGTGATCCGGAGTTGGTGGCACGGCTGGTGCTGGTGAATCCGATCTCGAGCCCGGCGCTGCACGGGCCGAGGGTGATGCTGTCCCGGCTGACCTCGCTGTACTACACGCTGGGCACGGCGTTGCCCGCGCGGCTCGGCCGACTCCTGTTGGCGAACCGGTTGGTGGTGCGGGCGGCGGGCCAGGCGATGCTCCGGACCCGCGACCCGCAGGTGCGCCGCTTCGTGCACGAGAGCCATCTGCGCCACTTCAGCCGGTTCCACAGCCCGCAACTGCTGAGCGAGACCTACGAAGCCTCGGTGACCGGCACGGTCGCGGACTACCGGGCGGCGCTGGTGCTGCCGACCCTGCTGGTCGCGGGCGAGTCCGACGAGATCGCGCCGGTCGCCGGTCAGCGCGAACTCGTCGCGGGCCTGCCGGACGCCGAACTGGTGATCATCCCCGGCGTCGGACACCTCGTGCACTACGAGACCCCGGCCGCCGCCGCGGCGGAGATCGACCGCTTCTTGGGAGAGGCATGAGCGCACGCCCCACCGATGCGGCCGAGTCCACCGGCGCCGCCGACGTGGTCGACGGGCGGTCCCCGCGAGTGTTCGTGGACGCCCGGTGGACCAGGACCGACGCGCATGACGGGATCAGCCGCTTCGGGGCCGGGCTGATCGAGGCGCTGCACGCCCTGCACCCGGTGACGATGCTGATCCACGACGATCGCCAGCTCGCCCTGCTGCCGGCGGGCGTACCGCACGTCAAGATCAACAGTCCGCTCTCGGTGCGGGAGCTCGTCGTCTCGCGCAGGCTGCACGCGCTGGGCGCCGACGTGGTCTTCAGCCCGATGCAGGTCATCGGTGGCGTCGGCCGCCGCTACCGGCTCGTGCTCACGCTGCACGACCTGATCTACTACCGGCACCCGGAGCCACCGGGCTTCCTGCCGGCGCCCGTGCGGGCGATCTGGCGGCTGTACCACCGCGCCTACTGGCCGCAGCGGGTGCTGCTGAACCGCGCCGACGCGGTGGTCACCGTCAGCGAGACCACGCGGCGGTTGATCGGGCGCCACCGGCTCACCCGGCGACCCGTGACGGTCGTCCCCAACGCGCCCTCCGAGCCCCCGGAACCGGACCAGGACGGTGCCGAGCAGGCCCCGGTGGGCCAGGTCCGGGACCTCGTCTACATGGGTTCGTTCATGCCCTACAAGGACGTGGAGACGCTGCTGGCGGGAATGGGCTCGCTGCCCGGGCACCGCCTGCACCTATTGAGCCGGATCGCGCCTGCCCGGGAAGCGGAGCTGCGCGCGCTGGTGCCGTCCGGATCGGACGTGGTGTTCTGGAACGGCATCGAGGAGGAGGCGTACCGGACGCTGCTGCGCCGGTCGGCGGCCCTGGTCACCGCCTCGCGGGACGAGGGTTTCGGATTGCCGATCATCGAGGCGATGCATGCCGGAACTCCTGTCGTGTGCAGCGATCTGGACATCTTTCGCGAGGTGACCGGTGGCCACGCCCGGTTCTTCCCCGCCGGTGACGCCACGGCTTTCGCGGCGGCGGTCCGCGAGGTGGACGACCCCGAGCAGCGAGTGGAATTGGTGCGTCGCGCCCGCGAGCAGGCGGCCGGGTTCACCTGGGACCGATCGGCCCGGCAGCTGTTGCGCGTGCTGGCGCCGGGCCGACCTGTGTCGTCCGAGGAGTCGGCGTCCTGAGGAGTTCTCGCAGGTGATCCGCGCAGCGGGTCGGGTGGCGGAACCGCGGCGGTTTCCGCACCGACAAGGCGAGGATCAAGCTGCGCGCATTCCCGGCGGGACGGCCGACGGGGATCAGCGTGGCCAGACCTTGATGGCGCGCGCGACGTAATCGGACCGGGGGACGAAGGAACCCGGCGGATAGGTCGAGAAGTCGGCGTGCGTGTCGCAGGTCGGATCCTGGTACACCGTCACGGGTTTTCCGGTCTGGTTGACGAACGACTTCGTCTCCGGCTGCGGTGGCAGCGCGACGCATTCTTCGAGCGCCGTCGTGCGCAGCTCCGCCCGGTGCGGTTCACCCTGGTACTCCACGTGCGGGTAGGCGCAGAAAGAGCCGTCCTGGCACGGAATCGGCTCGGCCGGGCCTGCTTGCGCGGCGGCTCCGCCGAGGGCGCTCAGCGCGATCCCGACCGCGAGCGCCGGGGCCAGCGCGAATCGTCGTGAAATCCACAGTGGACAAATTCGCGAGCGCGCGGACCTGATCTGAGAAGTAGCGGCGTGCATGAGCGATCACCTTTCACGGCAAGGGAAATCAACGGAAGAATCGTCCTTCGGGCCGTCCTCGCGGCCCTGACGAAATCCAGATTCCCGAAACCGGGATCAGAGCGCCAGCACTTCAACCGGATACACCCCGACCGAGTGGATTTCCGGTTCGCCGCCGACGATGTGGCGACGAACCGGAAATCCCGGCTCAGCCCGCAGACCTGGTGACCAGCGAGCGCGTGACCCGGACCGCGCCCTGCCGCACGGCGCGCTCCACCGCCCACCGCCGGACGCGGAACTCCGCGATCGGCAACGAGATGGCCACCGAGGCGGTCACGCAGCCCGCCGGGTCGAACACCGGCGACGCCATGCACGCCAGCCCGGGCTGGAACTCGGCGATCTCCAGCGCGATCTGCGACTGCCGCACGTGCGAGAGGTGTTCCTCCAGCGCGGCGGGGGTGCGGATCGTCGACGGGGTGCACGGAACCATCCCGGCCTGCTCCAGGTAGCGCGCCCGCTGCTCCGGCTCCATCGCCGCGAGCATGATCTTCCCGAAGGCCGTCGCGTGCGATGCCTGGTGGAAGCCCACGTCCAACGGCTGCACCCGGGGCCGTCGATCGGAATCCTCCACGTGCGCGATGACGACCTCGGTGTCCCGGTAGATCGCGTAGTACGCCGCCGCGTCGGCGTGCTGGTGCAACCGCCGGATCGCCGCGGCGATCTCCGGCTGCACCGCGAGCTGTCGCGACAGCGCCTGCCCGAGGAACCGGGCCTTGTACCCGAGCGCGAACACGTGCTGGTCGGTCAGGTGCACCACGTGTCCGGCCTCCACCAACGTCGTGAGCAGGTGGTAGGTCGTCGGCAAGGTCAGGTCGAGCTCGGCGGCGAGCTGCTTCGCGGTGACCCCGCACGGGGAGGCCGCGATGGTCTCCAGCACCCGCAACGCGCGGCCCACCGACTGCAGGGTGCCCGACGGTGCCTTGGCACCGTTGTGCTGCGAGTCCCGTCCGCCGGTGGGCAGCGCGTTCATGGTTCTCAATGTAGGCCAGACCGGGCGGTCGTCCCGCCCGATCCGTACCGGGTGTCGAGCAGGCCGCGACACCAACCGGCATTGCCCTCGATGCTGACGCGGGTCGTGCGCGCGAACCGCAGCCGGGCCGAGAGGCCCTCGACGGGCACGGCGGCACCGTGCTCGTCGATCAGCAGCAGCGCGTCCGGCCCGGACGGCAGTCCGAGCTGGTCCCGGCGCCTGCGCAACCGGTCCAGCGCCGCGCTCGGCCGGAGGCCGCCGAGCCGGACCTCGACCAGGTCGTCCAGCTCGGTGCCCGCGCGGAGCAGCTGCTGGGCGACCTGTTCCTGGTAGGCCAGGTGCGCCTTGCGCAGGAACGTGCGGCGCAGCTCGTCGAGCTCGCCCGCGGCCAGGCCAGGGAACGCCGCGTCGAAGCCGTCACCGGCCGCGACCCCCGCGTTGATCTCCTCGGAGGCGAAGTGGTCCAGCAACCGGACCCGCACCCGCCGGACGCCGGGCAGCTCGGCCACCGCGTCGTGCGCGTCGGCGACCATCAAATAGGCGAAGTTCGGCGCGCAGAAGTACGTGGGCAGCCGCAGGTCGACGTGCACCTCGTCGTCGTCGATCTCCGTCCTGGCCACGAAGTCCAGCTCGGTGACGGGCTGGTCGAGCTCCGGGTCGAGCACGGTGCCCAGCGCCCGCCACACCTCGGTTTCCAGGCTCACGGCGGTGGTCATGACGACATCGCCTCCTTGTTCAGCTCCGAGGCGACCGGCTCGCGCCCGGCCGGGACCTCCGGTTCGGCGGCGCGCATCTCGGCGGGCACCTCGAGGTCGTAGAGCCGCGCGGCGTTCAAGCCGAGGATCTTGCGCTTGACGTCGGTGGTGAGCACTCCGTACTCGGACTGCATGTCCTCCGGGATCTGGAAGTCGACGAACTGCTCCACCAGCCACTTCGGCGTCCAGATCGCGTAGTCACTGGAGAAGGTGATCCGGTTCTCGTCCAGCCAGAACAGCAGTTCACCGATGATCTGGGCGAAGTAGCGCGGCCGGTGGTGCATGAACGCCATCGCCACCGCCAGTCCGCCGTAGACGTTGGGTTCCTGGGTCGCGATCCAGCAGAAGTCCTCCAGCCGCGGCAGGCCCACGTGCTCCACGATGAAGTTCAGCTCGGGGAACGCCGAGGCCACCTCGTCGACGTCGGCGACGTCGAAGGCGTCCCGGTTGAGCGGGTAGATCGTCGGTCCCTTGTGGATGTGGATGTTGCGGATGCCCAGTTCCTGGCACTTCTCCAGGTACCGGTAGGCCCACGGGTCGGTCAGCTTCCAGCCCTTCGACTCGCCCTTCCACTCGGCGGTGTAGAGCTTCGTCCCCTTGAGCTGCCACCGTTCGGCCAGCCGTTCCAGCGCGCCCAGCCCGGCTTCGCCGTCGCGCGGATCCCAGCCGCCGTTGACGATGAACTTGTCCGGGTGCTTCTCCGCGAGCGCGCCGTCCTGCTCGGTGGTGTTGAAGCCGTTGACGAAGAAGTCGGTGAGGTAGGTCGGCTGGAAGATGGCCTTGTCGACGTGCCCGACTTCGAACAGGTCGTGGAGGATCTTCTCCTCGCTCTGCTTCTGGAACTGCTCGTGGGTCCACAGCTCGGATTCGGGGCTGAGGTTGCGGTGGTAGTCGTAGAAGCAGTTCAGGAAGCCTTCGCCGTAGCGGTTGGCCTGGTTGGCCGGGGTCCCGTCCCACGCGTGGATGTGGCTGTCGACGATGAAGTACTTGGTGCCGTCTTTTTCGTACATGGCGAGCCTCCGTGGCGGGACGGGTCAGGGAACGAGGATGGCGCGGCCACCGGGAATGCGTCCGGCGTCGAGGTCGTCGAGGGCGTCCAGCGCGGCGTCGAGCGGGTAGGTGCGGGTGCGCAGCGAGACCTTCCCCTGCGCGGTCAGCGTCATCAGTTCGTCGAGGTCGTTGTAGGAGCCGACGAGGTTGCCGATCACGTTGATCTCGCGGGAGATGATGTCGATGGTCGGCACGTCGACCCGCCCGCCGTAGCCGATGACGAAGTACGAGCCGGCGTCCCTGGTCATGGCGATTCCGTCGGCTTCGGTGCCGTTCTCGCCGACGAAGTCGAGGACCACGTGAGCGCCCTTGCCGCCGGTGATGTCCCGGACGGCGTCGACGTGGTTCCCGTCGGCGGCCACGGTGTGGTGCGCGCCGAGTCGCGCGGCGAGTTCGAGCGCCTCGGGCGACCGGTCGACCACGGTGATCTCGGCCGGGCTCAGCGCCACGAGCGACTGCAACCCGATGTGGCCGAGCCCGCCCGCGCCGATCATGACCACGTGCGCGCCGGGGTGCAGCAGCGGCACCGCCTTGCGCACCGCGTGGTAGGCGGTGAGCCCGGCGTCGGCCAGCGCGGCCACTTCGGCGGGCACGAGCCCGTCGTCGAGCTTGACCACCGAGCGGGCGTTGGTGCGCAGCAGCTCCGCCATCCCGCCGTCGGTGTCGATGCCGGGGAACAGCGAGTTCTCGCAGTGCACGTCGTCCCCGCTGCGGCACGCCCGGCACAGTCCGCAGGTGACCAGCGGGTGCAGGATGACCTTGTCGCCGGGGCGCACGTTGCTGACCGCGGCGCCGACCTCGCGGACGGTTCCGGCGTTCTCGTGGCCGATGACGTAGGGCAGCGCGACGCCGCTCTTGTCGGCCCACTGGCCTTCGATGATGTGCAGGTCGGTGCGGCACACACCTGCCGCGCCGACTTCGACCAGCACGTCCAGCGGTTCCCGCACGACCGGATCGGGGACCGATTCGACCGCGGGTCTCTCGCCGTATGCGTGCACTCTGACGGCTCGCACGAGGGACTCCTCTCCGTTGAGCTGTGTCCTGCTTCACAGCGTGGACGGAGCGTCCAGGAGCCGGAAAGAGCCGTTGTCAGATGCTGATAACGGCAGGTCCGCGACCTGGCGGACCAAGGGCCTTGAGCGGTTCAGCGGAGTCGGTGGCGGCCGAACGCCGCGCGCGGGCCGACGCCGGCGGAGGTCGGCGCCGGCGTGCGCTCCGAGCTGTGCCGGGAGTGGGCCACGGGGACACTCCGGGCATGGGCGAGATCGGCTGGAAGGTGCGCATCGGGCACGACGAGCTGGTGGTGCGGCGCCGTTACGAACTGCTCGGCATCGGCAACGACATGCTCGTCGCGCTCTGGTTCATCGCGGGCAGCGTGCTGTTCTTCCACGACTACACCGCGACGGCGGGCACCTGGATGTTCCTGCTGGGCAGCATCGAGCTGGCGATCCGCCCGGCGCTGCGGCTGTCCAGGCACCTGCACCTGCGCCGTTTCGGGCCCGCGGTGCCCCACGAGTCGTCCCAGGAGTTCTGAACGGTCGCGGGCACCTCGCTCACAGGTAGCAGGCGCTGACGTAGCCGGTGATGCGGGTGCGGCGGTCGAGCAGCTGCCACCAGGTGTCGTCGCGCGCCCCGCCGGGGCAGGTGACGTGCTCGCCGACGACCTGGCGGCGCAGCCGCACCTGGTCGCCGGGGTTGCCGACGCCGAGCACGACCGACGAGGTGCCCGGACCGGCCCGCAGGTTGACGCCGGGCGTCCGGAAGTCCCCGTAGCGGTCCACCCCGGCCTCCCGGCTCAGTTCGGCGAGCCGATGGCCGAATTCGAACACGAAGTGCGCCACACCGGTCGCCAGGCCGTTCATCGGCAGCACGAGTGCGGCCACCCCGGCGAGCACGGCATTCCGGATCGTGTGCATGAGTTCCCCCTGACTCCCGCAGCCAGGTCGAACACCCCCGGCCGGGAGTTCGCGAATAGATCGTTCCGACGTTTCCCCGTAGCCGAATCAATCGAACGCTCCTCCCATTTTATCTGCTGCGACCCCTTCGTCGGGAGTGTCCGATCGAGTGCATCGATGAATGCTCGATCTCGTGTGGAACTCTGAAAAGAATTCGCGGCCGGATTACGGTGCGCGATGCGGATACCCACTTCAGTGCCCACGACGTGCCGATGTGGTGGAAGGGGTTCAGCGGTGCGTGACGGCGTCGCGGGGGAGTCCGGTGGATAGGATCCGCGGCGTGCGGAACTCCGTTCGTCGCGGGACGGCAACCGAACCGGAGGAATCGATGACCGATGTGGACCTGTGGGACGGCCTCGCGGTGCGGCCGGGTTTGTGCCGGGAGTGCCGCCACCCGTCGTTGAACCGCACGCGACACGGCGTCACGTACATGCGGTGCACCCGAGCCGGATGGGATGAGCGGATTCCACGCTATCCGGGACTTCCGGTAGCGGAGTGCGTCGGATTCGAGCCCCGCGCTAGGCCATGAGGACTACGCCACCGGGAACCGGCGATTCTGGCTGGTATTCCGGTGATTCGCCGGCATTCCGCCGTGCTGACCTGGTGGAACATTCGGAAGAGGTCTCGGCGGACGGGTGCCGGGGCGCCCGCGTGGACGCCCCGGCACCAGCGGGTCCGCCGGTCATCCCTTCTCGGCGCCGATCCCGGTCAGCGAGCGGACCTCCATCTCGGCCTGCCGCTCGCGGTCGCCGGTCTCCTCGCTGAACAGCGTGCCGATCGCGGCGAACAGGAAGGAGATCGGGATCGACACGATGCCCGGATTGCGCAGCGGGAACAGCGCGAAGTCCGCACCGGGGAAGATCGAGTCGGGCGATCCGGACACGACGGGCGAGAGCAGCACCAGCAGCAGGCAGGACACCAGTCCGCTGTAGATCCCCCACAACGTGCCCGCGGTGTTGAACCGCCGCCAGAACAGCGAGTACAGCAAGGTGGACAGGTTCGCCGAGGCCGCGAAGGCGAACGCCAGTCCCACCAGGAAGGCGATGTTCTGGCCGTTGACGGCGATGCCGCCCGCGATGGACAGGCCGCCGATCGCCAGCGCCGTGTACCGCGCGACCCGCACGACCTGGCCGGAGTCGACGTCGCCGTCGCGGATCATGTTGGCGTAGATGTCGTGGGCGAACGAGGCCGAGGCGGTCAAGGTGAGCCCGGCGACGACGGCCAGGATCGTCGCGAACGCGACGGCGGCCACGATGCCGAGCAGCAGCGTGCCGCCGACCTGGTAGGCGAGCAGCGGTGCCGCGGAGTTCTCCCCGCCGGGGGCGTCGAGGATGGCCGGCGTGCCGACGAGCGCCGCCGCGCCGTAACCGATGATCAGGGTGCACAGGTAGAACAGCGACATCGTCCACACTGCCCACACGACCGAGCGACGCGCCTCCTTGGCGTTCGGGACGGTGTAGAAGCGCATCAGGACGTGCGGCAGGCCGCCCACACCGAGCACCAGGGCCAGCGACAGCGAGACGAAGTCCAGCCTGGTCATCGAGGACAGTCCGTACTGCACGCCCGGCGCGAAGATCTCCCGGCCGTTCGGGTTGTTCTCGGCCGCGTAGGTCAGCAGCTTGGAGATGTCGTAGCTGAACTTGCCGATCAGGAAGATCGTCAGCAGGCCTACGCACACGAACAGCAGGGCCGCCTTGACGATCTGCACCCACGTGGTGCCCTTCATACCGCCGACCAGCACGTACAGCACCATGATCACGCCGACGACGGCGATCACGATGGCCTGGCCGCCGGCGTCGTGCACGTTGAGCAGCAGCGCGATGAGTCCGCCCGCACCGGCCATCTGGGCGATCATGTAGACGAAGGTGATCGCGAGCGTGGAGATCGCGGCAGCGGCTCGCACCGGGCGACGGCGCATCCGGAAGCTGAGCACGTCGCCCATCGTGAACCGGCCGGTGTTGCGCATCCGCTCGGCGATGAGCAGCAGGTTGATCAGCCAGGCGACCAGGAATCCGATGGAGTACAGGAAGCCGTCGTAGCCGTGCACCGCGATGGCTCCGGCGATGCCGAGGAACGAGGCGGCGGACAGGAAGTCGCCGGACAGGGCGATGCCGTTCTGCGCTCCGGTGAACGAGCCGCCCGCGGCGAAGTAGTCGTTCGTGGTGCTGCGGCTGCTGCCGCGGTAGACGACGAACAGGGTGATCAGCACGAACGCGGCGAAGATGCCGGTGTTGACCGCGGGGCCCGCGGCGGGCAGCAGCGATCCGCCAGGGGCGTCCCGGGCGAGGGCGGTGAGCGAGTGGTTCACAGGCGCTCGCCACCCACGTCCGGGACGGCCTGGGCCGCGTCCACTTCGGCGCGGAGCTCGTCGATCCGGGGGTCCACGAAGCGTTCGGAGAACCGGACGTAAGCGGTGGTGATGAGCACTGTGGACAGGAATTGCCCGAGGCCCAGCAGCAAGCCGATGTTGATCTCGCCGAACACGGGGGTCGCCATGAACTCGGTCCGGTAGGCGGCCAGGAGCACGTATCCGAGATACCAGAGCAGGAATAACGCGGTCATCGGAAATACGAACGTGATCACCTTGCGGCGGAGCGCGTGGAATTCGGAGCTCGCCGCGATGGCCCGGTAATCCGGCCCGCTTCGCAGCGCGGGGTCGGTGCTGCGCTCGATTCCCGCGAAGGGTTTCGGCGTTTTCCTCCTGGCGCGGTGCTGCGGATACGCGCGTATCGCTGTTTGAGTAGCGTCGCTCATGCTTCCTTCCCGGAAGTTCTACGTTCGGGTCGGTTGAACTCGGGGGACCCGGTGGATGCGATGTCGAAGCTTTGCGGCGGCGAAGTTAACCACTCCTCCACTGCAATTGAAAAGAGATGTCACCACACAGGATGACGAGTCGATCACTTAGTGTGACTTTTGCCGCGCGTGCGCGGTCCTCGTGACACGACAGGTTGGACTTCGACCGCTCGGCCGCGAGTGCCGGTGAAGGTTTTCGGTCGGCGTCGTCAGGCCTCGCAGCAGCCCGATCCTGCTTCCGCGCAGTGAAAAATTCCTCGTTCTGGGACTGCCGGAGCAACCTTCGGCGCACTTGACGTGCGGTGTTCGCTGGAGCGGATTGAGCCCAAAACGCCCTCCGCTGTTTCCGGGGGGCGGGGTTTATAGTGCAGGCACCGAAAGCAGACCGTCTCCTCTTCCTTCGCCCCGGTTAGGTGTCCGTGTCCGGAATGCCGCCAGTCCCGGCACAGCTAGTAGCGATCGGTTCGGTAACGCTCGGTCTCGCTGGAGCCGCCGTACCGATACGGTCCTGTGCTGGAAGTACGCCCCGCCGACTGCGAGCCTGCCCGCCGCCGGACCGTTTTCCACCCGACAACCCAGACGACGATTGCGGGATCACACGCATGCGCCGTTCCCCGACGCCAAGATCACTCGAGAGAGCTCACCCGCTGAGCCCGGCCGGTCGGCCGACGCCGGGGTGGTGCTCGTGACGGCGCCCAATCCTGCGCGCAGGCGAGTCGCGTTACGCCAATGGCGGAACTGGAGCCTGCCGGTCAAGTTCGCCGCGGTCGTGCTGGTGCCCGTGATCTTCGCGGTCGGTCTCGGCGTCTCCCAGATCCGCTGGCAGGTCGAGCAGGCCAACGAGTACGAGCGCGTCTCCCGCGTCCTCGACAGCGCGCAGCAGGTCGAGCCGCTCGTGGCCGCGCTGCAGAACGAGCGCAACGCCGCCGTCCTGACCAACAACGCCGCCGAGCTCGACCGCCAGATCGCCGAGGTCGACAAGGCGTTCGCCGCCGTGGACGAAGAAATCGGTCACGGGGCCGGGCACGGTGCCGACGAGTTCGGCCGGGTCGTCGAAGACCGCCACGACGAGGTGCACGCCGCCCTCGACAAGCTCAAGGGCGCGCGCGAAGCGGTCCGGCGCGAATCGCTGTCGACTCCGGACACCATCACCGCCTACAGCACGGCGATCACCACGGTGCTGTCCCTGGACCGCGCGCTGACGAGCACCGTGTCCGAACCGACGCTGGCCAGCACCGCATCGGCGCTGCAGGACATGCTCGCCATGATGGAAGAGGTCCGGCTCCAGCAGTCCTGGGTGCTCAGCGGACTCTCTCAGGGGCAGCTCGCGCCGCAGTCCGTCGACGCGCTGCAGGGATCCCGCGCGCGGCTGATCTCCAAGATCGCGGACGCGCGCGCCACGGTCGCCCGGCATTGGCAGGAGCGGCTGGACCAGACGACCCAGGGTCCCGAGATCGTGCAGCGCAACACGATGCTCACGCAGATCCTGATGGCCGGCATGAGCGGTGGCCCGTTCCCCGCCACCCCGGAGCAGTGGAACGGCATCTCCGACCAGGTCGTCATGCTCATCGACGACGGGCACAACGACCTCGCCGACGAGGTCCGCGCCGGAGCCGCCACGCTGCGCGAAGACGCCGGCAACGCGGCGGGCTGGGACTCGGCGATGCTGCTGGCGTCGCTGCTGGTCGCCGCCGCGGTCATCACCGCGATCACCCGGCAGTTGCTCGGCTCGCTGCGCACGCTGCGCCACGGTGCGCTCGACGCCGCCCAGCACGAACTGCCGGAAGCGGTCGCGGGCATCCGGGCCGGTGAAGAGGTCTCCGACCTCCCGCCGCTGCCGGTGCAGACCACGGAGGAGGTCGGGCAGGTCGCCCGCGCATTCGACGAGGTGCAGCGCCAGGCGCTGCGGCTCGCCGCCGAGCAGGCCTCGCTGCGGCACGGCTACAGCGAGTCGTTCGTCGGCGTCTCCCGCCGGAGCCAGGGCCTGCTGGAGCGCCAGCTCCGCCTGTTCGAGCAGCTGGAGCAGGACGAAGAGGACCCGGACCAGCTGTCCAGGCTGTTCCAGCTGGACCACTTGGCGACCCGGATGCGCCGCAACAACGAGAACCTGATGGTGCTCTCCGGCAGCGACCTGGCGCGGCGGTTCGTCCGGCCCACCGAGCTGGGCGACATGCTCCGCGCCGCCGTCTCCGAGATCGAGCAGTACCCGCGGGTGATCGTGCAGCCGCCGCCGCAGGTGCGGCTGTTGGGCCACGCGGCCAGCGACCTGGTGCGGCTGATGGCCGAGCTGATGGACAACGCCGCGAACTTCTCCGCGCCGGACACCTCGGTCACCGTCTCCAGCTACCAGGCCGGCGACGGGTCGATCACCGTGGACGTGCTCGACGAGGGCATCGGCATGGGCGACCAGGAGCTCGCCGCGGCGAACGAGCGGTTGTCCAGGGTCGACGAGAACGACCTGGCCACCTCGCGCCGGATGGGCCTGTTCGTCGTGAGCCGGCTGGCGTTGCGCCACGGCGTCAACGTGCGGCTGCACGGCGGGCCCGATGTGGACGGCGTGCGGGCCACTGTGGTCGTGCCCGCCGAGCACGTCGTCGCCGGTGCCCCCGCGGCAGCGCCCACCCCGGCGATGGGCGGGCAGCGCAACGGAGTGGCGCACCACGACCTGCCGACCTCCGGCTCGTTCGCGACCGGTCCGCACTCGGCCGAGTCGTTCAGCGACGCCGCGTCGCAGCAGTCCGACGACACCGGGTTCGTGTGGAGCACCAGCGGCGGGGACTCCGGTTTCAGCACCGGTGAAACCGGTTTCAGCACGGCTGAGACCGGCTTCGGCACCGGTGGGACGGGCTTCGACACGGCGGCCGAAACCGGTTTCAGCACGGCGGAATCCGGCGACTCCGGGTCGAACACGTTCAACACCGGATTCCTCACCGCGGCCGGTGACGGCCTGACCAGTTCCCCGCTGCCCAAGCGGGAACCGGCCGCCGGGCTGGTGGGGCCCCCGCAGCGCGAGGACTCCGCGTCGAGCGAGCCCGCGGGCAGCCTGTTCACGCCGATGGAGATCCCGGAGCAGGACCAGGGCGACTCCCACGACTTCTCCTCGGACTGGACCTCGTCGGACCTGGCGTGGCCGCCGGCGATCGAGGACCGGCCCGCGTCGGACGACGGACCGTCGCCGATCTTCGAAGAGGTCTCCACCCAGTGGTTCCAGCCGATCGAGGGCGAAGAGGAATCCGCGGGCGGCGCGCAGGACTGGCCCGGTGACGACGAGCAGGCGACGTCCATCATGGACAGCGGGTCCTGGTCGTTCACCGCGGATTCCACCGAGGAGGCCGAGGCGGAGGCCGCGGCGGCCGAGGGCGGTTCCGGGGTCGCGGAATCCGGCCTGCCGCGCCGCGAGCCCCGCGACCAGTCGGCCGTGCACGTCGATGCGAACGATCCTCTTGGCATCGGAGATCTGGACGAACCGGGTCCCGATCAGGTGGACTCGACCGGCGGGACGGTGACGATCGACGCCGCCGCGGCGGGCGTTCCCGCCGATCGCAGCCCGCAGGAGCTGAGCCGCAGACTGGCCGACCTGCAAGGTGGTCTGCGATTCGGGAGGAAGGGCCCCATGACGTCGTCGCAGGACAATGCCGCGTCCGGACCCTCCACCGGGGAGCAGGAAGCGACGTTGGGTGGCGGGAGTTCCAGCTGGATCGCGGACTCCGCGAGCAACGGCGACTCGGCACCGGCGAACGGCAACGGCAACGGCAACGGGGGCTGGAGCTTCGCCACCGACGAGTCGTGGAAGCAGGTCGAGGCGGCGACGACCTCGAACCCCACGTCGTTCACCGACTCCGGCCTGCCCCGGCGCACCCCGAAGGCCCAGTTGGCTCCGGGCAGCGCGGGCACCGGTCCGGCCAGGCCGGAAGGCCAGCGCTTCGAGCGGGACGCGAGCGCGTTGCGCGGCAGGTTGTCCAGTTTCCAGTCGGGTGTCGAGCGCGGCAGGCATCGGCTGCCGGACGAATCGTAGGAGGACGCATGCGTTGCTCGGCTGCGGATGAGCCTCGACGTCAGAAGGAGTTCTAGCCAGGCCACTGAGGGCGCGGGAAGACCGCGTCCGGTTCCACCGATTCGGCAACATGGAGTCGTCCGGACCGACATCGGCGATTCCACGACCACAAGCCAGGAGGTTGCATGACTCCCCAGGAGACGATGTCCCGGCGGTTCGGGTGGCTGGTCACGGACTTCACCCAGCGGGTCGCCGGTGTGGCGCACGCGATCGTGGTGTCCGCCGATGGGCTGCTGCTGACCGCTTCGTCCAACCTGCCCCAGGATCGCGCGGAGCAGCTCGCCGCGGTCTCGTCCGGACTGCTCAGCCTCACCAACGGGGCCGCGAAGTGCTTCGAGGCCGGTGAGGTCACCGAGACCATCGTGGAGATGCAGTACGGCACGCTGATCCAGATGGGCATCAGCGACGGGTCCTGCATGACGGCGTTGGCCGCGCCGCAGTGCGACATGGGCCTGATCGCGTACGAGATGGCCATGCTGGTGGAGCGCGTCGGGCAGATCCTCACCCCGGAGTTGCGGCACCAGCTGCAGGGCGCGAGAAATCCGTTCTCCCGCCCGGCCGCGGTGAGGTGACCCGATGAGCGAGTCGGGGTTCGGCGAGCAGGACCGAAGACGGGACGAGCCGGACGCGAGCAGCTTCGCCGACGTGATGAACGGATTCACCTTCGACAGCGGCCGGGGAAGGCGTGGCCGCCGGAAGAAGGGGGATCCGGTGGACGAACCGGCCGCCGAGCAGGACGCGGGACAGCAGGGGGATGCGGGCGCGTCGCAGCCCCCGCCCGCCTACCCGCACGCTCGGCGTCCGACGGCTCGGCCGCCCGCGGACGTGTTCGACGGGCGGGATCCGTTCGACGCACCGGATCTGGAGTGGGAGACGCAGGCGCCGTCGTACCGAGACCCGGACGAAGGCTGGGGGGAGCATGCGGATTTCGATTCGCGGGCCGGGGGTTCGGCTCCGTGGAACGTCGGGGCACCTACCCGGGGAAGGTCCGAGCGGCCGGCCCCGGGAAGGCCCGAGTGGGGGGGAGGGAACCCGGTGAGCGGACAGTCCAGGGGGGCGTTCGATGCTCCGGTCCCAGCACCGGAACCGTCGGCGGACGCCCCCGCGGCCATTCGCTCGTACACCTGGACCGGCGGTCGGACCAGGTCGAACTACGAGTTGCAGATGGAGACGCTCGTGTCCACGAGCGAGGCCTTCCGGCCTGGCTCGGCGGGGCGGATGGAACACGAGTCGATCGCCGAACTGTGCCGGCATCCCAGGTCGGTAGCCGAAGTCGGAGCGCTGCTTTCCGTTCCGATCGGGGTGGCTAGGGTGTTGCTGGCCGACATGGCGGAACTGGGGATGGTGACCGTGCACCAGACGGTCACCGAAAGCGGTAGCGCACCACACCTGTTGTTGATGGAAAGGGTATTGAGTGGACTCCGTCGGCTTTAGAGCTCCCCAAGGAGGCGCTCGGGGGCCGGTTGCCCCCCAGCGCGGTGCCACCACCTCGGCGAAGATCGTCGTCGCGGGCGGCTTCGGTGTCGGGAAGACGACGTTCGTCGGTTCCGTTTCCGAGATCGTCCCGCTGACCACCGAGGCGGTGATGACGGAGGCCAGCGCGGGCGTGGACGACCTCGCGGCCACACCGGACAAGAGAAGTACGACGGTCGCGATGGACTTCGGCCGCATCTCGCTCGATTCGGACCTGATCCTGTACCTGTTCGGCACGCCCGGGCAGCAGCGCTTCTGGTTCATGTGGGATGACCTGGTCAAAGGCGCGATCGGCGCGGTCGTGCTGGTCGACACCCGCAGGCTGGCGGATTCGTTCTCCGCTGTGGACTTCTTCGAGGATCGCGGCTTGCCGTACTTGATCGCGGTGAACTGCTTCAACGGCGATCTGCAGCACCGCATGGAGGAGATCCGGGAGGCGATGGCGATCGGGCCGCACGTGCCGATCGGGCCGTGCGACGCCCGGGACCAGCAGTCCACGAAGCAGGCGCTGATCGCCTTGGTGCAGCACGCGATGCGGCACTGGCAGCAGCAGGGCGGCCAGCAGCCGCCGAGGTGAGCCCGCCCCCGGCCGACCGGTTTTCCCGCCGGCGGCCGGGAATTCCGGTGGACGGGTTCACCGGTGGTCGCGGCACAACTGAAGATCCTCCTGGCGAGCGCGCCGTTGGAGCGGTTTTTCCGCTCAGCGGCGCGCTCGCCGTTGTGCGGAGCGTTCCTGCGGTGCCGCGCGGGGACGTGCGTCCTGAGCCCGCACGGGAGGAATCAGGCGGCTCTGCGCGCGTCCTCCCGGCGCTCGCCCGCCCGCGTCCGGTGCGCCGGTGGTCGGCGGTGTCGCCCGTGAGGACGGGAAAGCCGTGGTGCCGCAGGAGGTTCCGCCTCGCCAGGACGGAGACGTGAGCGTCGCCGGGGGGACTGTCCACCATGGCTAGTGGATCTTCGATCCGGCCGGGACGCGGACCGATCCGGACGGTCTCGGCGGCCGGTGCGCGCGCGGGGGTGCCGCCGAACGCCGTGATCGCGTTTTCGCTGCCATAGTCGAACTTTTCAAGGGATCCGGTCCGGATTCGGGCTGGTTAACGCACTTGTGCAATACCGTCCGTTGTGGACGAAAGAGCGGGAATCGGCGGCTGTTCCGCGCTCGGATATTCACCCAATTGAAAGAGTGCGCGCATCGTTATCGGGCGGCTAGCATTCTTTAATAGCGGCCCGTGGTCGTTACTTCCACTTCTTAAGATCATCTGAACCAGCACGATCGGCTGTCCACCCAAGATCTTCTTTGGGGGGTGTGCCGCGCTGTGCCAGTTGGTTTTCCGCTTCATGCAAGGAGATTCGGCGAAAGGTGGCCACTGTGGACTTCGACGCGCTCTTTCATTCGCACTTGGCGGCGATTCGAGCCAGCGTCCGTGCGGGGTTTCGCTTCCGGCACCTGCCCACCGGGCAGGAAGACGAGTTCGTGCTGCAAGGGTTCCGCGTGGAGAACGGGGTGATGGACACGTTCCTCACCTATGCGGCCGACGATGCGGTCGCGGCTCGATATCGGGTCTCGGACCTGGAACTTCCCGATCCTCCCGCGTTGTGGCGCCGCGACGGGCCGGTGGACGAGGTGGTGCTCGCCTTACTGGCACTGCCTGCGCACGGGGCTCGCGGCTCCCCGATGGCGGCCGGTTTCCCGGTGCACTTCGGCATTCCGCCGCACGCCCACCGGGCCCGGCGGCATCCGGAAACCGAGTCGGATCCGCCTCCGGAGGCGGCTGAACCGTCCGCGCCGCCGGATGGTTCGGCGCCGTCCGACGTGCTGTCCCGCATTCCGCGGCCCCGTGCCGGTGGCTGCGTCCCGAATCCGGGGACACCGCGCGGTTCCCGCTTCCCCGGAGGTGGGCGATGAACGGCAAGAAGCATCTGCCGATGGCCTGGCACTTCGAACGGGTCTCCTCGCGGGAGGCCTACACGTTCCGCTGGGGGCGCGGCTCCGGAATGATCACCGTGCACCGCGGGGACGCGCGCGGTTCGCACAGCGACGACAACATGGTCGACTGCGTGCCGGTCGGCATCGACTGGATCGACGATCAGGACGTTCGGGTGCAGGCCCGCAAATGGCTCAGGGCGAACGCGGGACGTGGCGTGCGCTGAGTGCGCCACCCGTCGGGATCCGCATTCCGGCGTGCGGCGTTCGCGTCGAATTCACCGAACGCCATTTCAACCCCGGAATCGGGGAGTCGGTTTCGAAGCGCATTCATCCGGGCCCGCTCCTGCCCAGGTGCGGTGGTCCTGAGCGTCGAACCGGCGGGGGCGGTGGCGGAAACCGGATCGTTCCGGGATGCGCCGATGTCGCGAGGTGCGCGGCGGGACCGGCGGTGCGTTCAACGGGCGAGGGGGGCGCGGGGCCGTCCGGCCCGAGCGCGCTGCGGCGATCGTGGTAGCGGCGGCATCCGCTCGGCGCGGTCGCCGAGCTCGGACCTTTTCGGCTGGTGCGGGGCGCCCCGGAATTTCGGCGGACGTTACACGGACGACCCCGGTCGGCAAAGCGCCGTGCGTAGACCTGACCGGGAGGCGTTCGTTCCCCCACGCGCGGGTCGAGCAGGTGGACCCGGCAGAACAGGAGGTGTGCGGTGAACGTCCTGCTGCACGCGCCCGCTGCGGAACTGCCCGCGGAATGGTCCTGGTGCGCGGATTGCGCGGGCACCGGGCTGGTCCAGGCCGAGTCGGCCGAGCCGCCGCCCGTCGAGGAGGAGTGCTGGTCCTGCCGCGGCCTCGGCGTCGGTGCCTGGCACATCCTCTGAAGCGAGCTCCGGCCGGCGTCGTCGGCCGGAGCTCGTGCGGGCCTCCCGCATCCCCCAGTGGTGGGCCCGTGGCCACCCGGATTCCCCGCCGCGTCCGTTCTCGTCCGACGGGACGAACCGCGCGTAGCCGCCGGATACCCGTTCGCCTGACAGCGATGGTCCTCTACCGTGGGATGGTGGTTCCCGGACGGGAAGGAGGCCGTGGGTGGCGACGCAGCGGGTCCCGCCGGACATGTTCCGCTTCGCGGTCGGTGCTCAGGCCGAGGCGTACTCCGCGATCCTCCACGCGTTCGGCGAGGCCAACGAGAACTGGGAGACGGCGCTCGGCGTCGACGACATCCGGAGCCGGTTGCGGTCCGCGGGCTGGTTCGACGCGCTCACCGACGAAGACCTGGCGGAGCGGCTGAAGAAGCTCGCCGAATGGGGACTGCTCGACGTCGTCCAGAACCACGCGGAGAACTACCGCACCGCCACCGAGTACGAGCGGCGGAACCTGCACTACTCGCTGACGAAGACCGGTGAGGCCGCCTACGCGGGGGTGCGCCACGCGCTCGCGGTGCTCAGCGGGACGGGCGCGTTGCAGACCGCGGTGCTCGACGCGATCGCGGACCGGCTCGCCGAGCTCGCCGGGCTGCTCGACGACCCCGGTTCGGCGGATCGGCGGCTGTTCAGCGCGGTGCGGGAAGTGGAAGGGCACCTGGAGGCCCTGCGCACCGGCACCACGCGCTTCAACGGGGAACTGCAACGGCTGCTGCGCGCCGAGGGCGCCGACCTGGCGGCGTTCCACGAGGTGAAGGCCGCGACGGTCGCCTACCTGCAGGAGTTCGTGACGAATCTGGACCAGCGGTGCCACGCGGTGGTCGCCGCGTTGAGCAGGGTCGAGGAGCACGGCGTCGAGGAGCTGCACCGCCGCGCGCTGCGGGGCGCGGACCTGCCGCCCACCGCGGGCGAGCACGCGGCGGAGGACTGGCTGCGGCACCGGCGGTCGCGCTGGGACGGCCTCCGCTGCTGGTTCCGGCCCGCGGACGGGAGCACGCCGCGGGTCGACCAGCTGCACACCGTGGCCCGGCGGGCGATCGTGGCGCTGCTGCAAGTGCTGGACCGGATCACCGAGACGCGCCGCCACTCGTCCAGCGCCGCCGCCGATTTCCGGGAACTCGCGCGGTGGTTCGCCACCGCCGACCGGGACGAGGACCTGCACCGGTTGTGGTCGGCGGCGTTCGGGCTCGGTTCCGCGCGCCACGCCCACCTCGCGCACGAGGACCCGGAACTCGTCGCGCCGTCCACGCCGTGGGCGCAGGCGCCGCGGGTGCGGGTGTCGGCCCTGTTGCGCAGCAACGGGCGCACCGAGAAGTTCGCCCGCACCGGGAAGGTGCGGGACGTGTCGGCGGTCGCCGCGCTGCGCGCGAGCCGGGCCAGGCAGGAACGCGCGGAGCTGGAAGCGGCCTGGCAGCGCCTCGCCACCGGCGGCGAGGTCCGGTTGTCCGCGTTCGGCGAGCTGGAACCGGGCGTGTTCGACCGGCTGCTGGACCTGCTGGGGCGGGCGCTGGCCACCCGTGAGGACAGCACCGGGGCGCGCCGGGCCTGCACCGGCGACGGCCGGGTGGAGATCGTGCTGCGCGATCCCGGTGACGCCCGGTCCGCGCAGCTGCGCACCTCGCGGGGGACGTTGCGCGGCGCGGACTACGTGGTGGAAGTGCGGTTGCTCACCGATCCCCCGGACGCGGAGGCGGTGGGATGAGCAACCTGGCGAACCAGCTGGTCATCGCGGAACGCACCGACCTCGCGCGCGGCATCAAGCTGCTGCTGGCCCACCCGCTGATCCGAGCGGACACCGATCCGGACGGCTTCGACCTGGTGCGCCGCCGCAAGGACACGCTCACCGGCTGGTTCGACTACCACTGCGGCTGGGCGCTGGCGGTGGAGCCGCGGCTCGGCTACGCGCGGCTGGCGAAGGTGCGCTCCGATCCCGACTCGTCCCGCCCCGCTCGGCGCAACCGCACCAGCAGGGCACCGTTCGACCGGCGCCGCTACACGCTGTTCTGCGTGGCGGCGGCGGAACTGCTGGGCGGGCCCGCGACGACGATCGGGCTGCTGGCGGACCGGATCGTGCAGGCCACCGCGGCGGACCCGGTGCTGACCGCGTTCGACACGGCGATGCGCTCGGAGCGGATGGCCTTTGTGGACGTGCTGCGAGCGCTGGAGACCTTCGGGGCGCTGGAATCGGTCGACGGCAGCACGGAGAGCTTCGTGGACTCCGCCGAGGCGAAGGTGCTGTACCGGATCGACGCCACGCTGCTGATGCGGTTGCTGTCCGCGCCGAACGGACCGTCGCAGCTGCCCGAGCGGGAGCAGGACGCGGACCCGGACGAGGCGCTCGCCGCGCTGGTCGCCGAATCCCGCTACGGCAACGCCGAACAGGGCGCCTCCGAGGTGCAGCGCAACCTGTGGCTGCGGCATTCGGTGCTGCGCAAGCTGTTCGACGATCCGGTGGTGTACTGGGCGGATCTGACCGGCGCCCAGCACGCCTACGCGACCTCGCCGACGGGGCGCCAGATCATGCGGAAAGCCGCGGAGCAGGGCGGTTTCGTGCTGGAGGAACGCACCGAGGGCATGCTGCTGGTCGATCCGGAGGCGGTGGCCACGGACGCCAAATTCCCGGACGACGCGAACAACGCGAAGGTGGCGGCGCTGCACCTGCTGGACGCGCTAGGGGCTTCCCGCGCCGGGCGCACCGCCGAGCAGCTGCGCGGGGACGCCGAATCGGTGCTGGACCGCTCGCCCGGTGCCGCGCGCACCTACCGCTACTCGGATGGGCCGTCGCGGCTGGTCACCGATGCCGTCGCGGTGCTCGTCGACTTCGGCCTGGCGCGGCGGGACGGGGAGCGGATCGTCGCGCTGCCCGCCGCCGCCCGCTACACGGTCGTGTCCGGTTTTCCCGACTCCGCTGGAGGAAACCCGTCGTGACGGTCTCCGAACCCGCCGAGCCCGCGCCGTCCGCGGGGGCGCGCGCGACGACCTCCCGGTGGCGGCCTTCGCGGGCGGGCATCCTCAACGTGTGGCGCTACTACGACGAGGTCTTCGAGTTCCACAAAGGACGGTTGCTGCTGCGCGGACCGAACGGCACCGGCAAGTCCAAGGCCCTCGAACTGCTGCTGCCGTTCCTGTTCGACGCGAACCTGCGCGCGAACCGCCTGTCCACCTTCGGCAGTTCCGAACGCACCATGCACTGGAACCTGATGGGCGAGGGCGCCGCAGGCGTGACCCGCGTCGGCTACGTGTGGCTGGAATTCCAGGCCGGGGACGGCGAGTGGTTCAGCTGCGGGGCCCGGTTGCAGGCCAGCAGGCACACCTCGACGGTGCACGCCGACTACTTCACCACCGGCCGCCGGATCGGCGTCGACGGCGGGCTCGCGCTGGTCAACGACAGCGGGCAGCCGCTGACGAAAGCCGCGCTCACCGAGGCGCTGGGCGCCGACGGCACGGTGCACCCGACGGCCGCGGACCACCGCGAGGCCGTGCGCGGCGCGTTGTTCCCGGACCTCAGCGAGCAGCGCTTCGAAGCGCTGATCACGGCGTTGTTGCAGCTGCGCACGCCGAAGCTCTCCGAACGGCTCGACCCGAACCTGCTGTCCACCTTGCTGTCGCGGGCGTTGCCGCCGCTGGGCCGCACGGAGATCGCCGAACTCGCCGAGGGCTTCGAACGGCTCGACCGGCAGCGCGAACACCTCACCAGGCTGGACGCGGAGGTGCGGGCGGCGGAGGCCGTCGCCGACCGGCAGCGCACCTACGCGCAGCGGGTGCTGCGCGCGACCGCGGCAGGGGTCCTCTCCGCGACCTCCGAACTGGAGCGGCTCTCCGACGCGGCGAAGGGCAGCGCGGGGCAGCACGAGCAGGCCGTGGCCGACCGGGAGGCGACCGAGGCCGAGAAGACCGAGCTGGCTCAGGACGCCGAACGCACCCAGGCCCGCATCGACGGGCTGGCCGACAGCGAGCGGTACCGGCAGGGCCAGGAACCGGACCGGCTGCACACCGAGGCGACGGCCGCGGTCCGGTTCGCGGCGGGCCTGCGCGATCAGGCCGAACAGCGCGCCGAGCAGGCCGCGCGGGACGCGGAGCGAGCCGAGTCGGCCGAGCACCGCGCCACCTCGGCGTCCGCGGCGGCGCAGCGCGCCGAGCAGGACGCGCGCAGGCACGCCGAGCGCGTCGGCCTGGCCGGGGCGTTCCAGGAGGTCGCGGGCACCGAGGACCGGCAGCGCACCCGGCGGCTGCTGCGCGCCGCCGTGCGCAGCAGGCACGACCTGATCGCCGAGGTCCGCGCCGAACTCGACCGGCACGACGCGGCGGTCGCGGCACGCACGGGCGCGGAGCACGAGCTGGAACAGGCCAGGACCGACCTGGCCGCCGCCACCGACAGGCGCACCGCCGCCGCTGAAGCGCACGACGCCGCCGTGCAGCGCCAGGACGAGCTGGTCCGGACCTGGGCGGCGCGGCTGGCCGAGCTCCCCGTCCCCGGCGCCGACGAGGTCGCCGCGCACGCCGACTGCCGCACCGCGCTGCTGGAACACCTCCGCCCCGGTTATCTCGCCGCCGCCGACGGGCTCGCGCAGCAGCACGCCGCCGGCGTCGCGCGGCGCCAGGAGTGCCGCGACCGGCACGCCGAACTCACCGCGCGGCGCGAGAGCCTGCGGGAACGCGCAGACCTGCCGCCCGCCGCCCCCGCCGCGCGCACCGCCGACCGGGTCGAGCGGCCCGGCGCGCCGCTGTGGCGGCTCGTGGCGTTCCGCAACGGCGTCGCCCCCGGTGTGCAGGCGAAGGTGGAGGCCGCGTTGCAGGCCGCCGGGTTGCTCGACGCCTGGATGAGCCCGGAGGGCGTGCTCGACGTGGACGGGCACGACACGTTCCTCGACCCCGCGCGGCTGCACGCGGTGGACGGGTCGTCGCTCGTGGAGGTGCTGCGGCCCGAATCCGCGGGACCCGTGGACCGCGACCGGATCTGGTCGGTGCTGCACGGGATCGGCTACGGCGCGGAGCGGTTCGACGCCGACGCGGGCGGCAGGCATCGCGGGCCCGAAGCGGACCCGATCGTGGCCGTCGCGCCGGACGGCCGGTGGCGCGTCGCCGGGCTCGCGGGCAGCTCGGACAAGCCCGAAGCGGCCCACGTCGGCGCCGCCGCCCGGGACCGCGCCCGGCGCCGCCGCATCGCCGAACTCGACGGGTGGATCGGCGAGCTCGACGGCGAACTCGCCGAGCTCGACACCACCGCCGAAGCCCTCACCCGGCGCCGGGACGCACTGCACGCCGAGTGGAACGCCGTGCCCGACGACGCGGCGGTGCAGGAGACCCGGCGGGCCGCCGACGTCGCCGAAGCCGAGGTCGCCGCCCGCGACGACGCCGTGAGCAGACGGGCCGCGCAGGTGTCGGAGACGGCGGAAATCGCGCGGCTGAGCGGGAATCGGCTCGCCACCCTCGCCGCAGAACGCGGACTGCCCGCCGACCGGCCCGCGCTGGAGGAGCTGGACACCCGCGTGGAGGGGTTCACCGACTCCGCCGAGGTGTGGCTCGACGCCCGCTTCGAGGCGGACAACGACCGTCGAACCGCCGATACCGCCGCGGACGTGGCGAAACGGGCCGAGGACATCGCGGCGGAACGCCGGTCCGAAGCCGCCGCCGCCGAGCTCGCGGCGCTGCGGCTCACCGAACGCGCCGACGCGGTGCGCGACGCGCTCGACACCGGCCACCAGCAGGCCCTCGACGAGATGGCCCGGCTGCGCGGGCACCTGCTGGATCTCGACGGGCAGCGCGAGCAGGTGTCCGAGCGGCTCGTCGAGATCGCCGGGCGCATCGGCTCGCTGAGCAACCAGCGCGCCGCTGACGCCGACCGCCGGGACGCCGCGCTCGCCGACCGCGACGCCGCCGCCGACAGGCTCCGGGGCCGGGCCGCCGCCGGTTTCGCCGACGACGCGGGCATCGACCTGGACCTGTCCACAACGGACGACGTGACCGCCGCACTGGCCGCGGCCCGCGAGATCGCCGCCACCTGGCCGAAGACGCCGCACAGCACCAAGAACCTCACCGACGCGCTCGGCAGGCTCAACGAGGCCATCTACGACAGCCGCCAAGTCCTGGCCGAACGCGCCGACCTGGAACTGGAACCCGACGACGACGTGCAGGTCTTCGTCGCCACCCTCGACGGGGTCCGGGGCGGCGCGACCGGGCTGCGGGACGCGCTGCACGCCGAACGGGACCGGGCCCGCGACGACATCACCGGCGCCGAACGCGACCTGTTCGACAAGACCCTCACGGGGGACACCCGCAGGCACCTCGCGGCCCGCATCCGCCAAGCCGGGGAACTCGTCGACACCATGAACACCCGGCTCAAACGGGTGCGCACCGCCTCGAAGGTCGCCGTGCAGCTGGTGTGGGATGTCGACCCGAACCTGCCCGCCGGCACCCAGACCGCGCGGGAACTGCTGCTCACCGACCCGGCCCAGCTCACCGGCGCGGACAAGGACGCGCTGCACGACTTCTTCCGGGACCGCATCGACGAGGCCAAGCAGGACAACGCCGCCGCCAGCTGGGAGGGCCAGCTCGCGCAGGTCTTCGACTACACCGCCTGGCACCGGTTCGGCGTGAAGATCGATCGGGCGAACGGGGACGGCTGGCAGCTGCTCACGAAGCGGCTGCACGGCGCGCTCTCCGGCGGGGAGAAGGCCATCGCGCTGCACCTGCCGCTGTTCGCCGCCGTCGCCGCGCACTACCAGGCGGTGCCGGCCGCGCCCCGGTTCATCCTGCTCGACGAGGTGTTCGTGGGCGTGGACGCCACCAACCGCGGGCAGGTGTTCGACCTGCTCACCGCGCTCGACCTGGACCTGGTGCTGACCAGCGACCACGAGTGGTGCACCTACCGGGAACTCGACGGCATCGCGATCCACCAGCTCATCACCGGCGACGGTGACGACGCGGTCACCACCGCCCGCTTCGTCTGGGACGGCCGGGCGCTCGCGGAGCAACGCGGTGCTTCCTGACGGTCTGCGCCGAGCCGAGTTCGCACCGCTGTGGCAAGCGGTGCACGACCGGCTCAGCTCCGGCCTTCCCGTGAACCGGGTGCGGGTCGGGCCGCTGGACCGCGGGCAGCGGGAAGCGCTGGCGGACCTGCTGGGCATGGACCGGCTGCCGCCCGACCACGTCGCGGTGTCGCTGCCGCGGCTGGACGTGCTGCTCGGGCAGATCTGCGGGATGGACGCCCGCGGCATCGTCGAAGAGCTGATCGGCCCGCTGGAGAACCGGGCGCGGCAACGGCAACGCGTCCAGCAGCAGCGCGCGGCGCTGTGGGAGTGGCTCGCCGAGCACCCGGTGGTGGCCGCGCAGCCCGCGCTGCGGGAATGGGTCGAGCAGGTGCGCCGGGGCGGGGTGTTCGGCGGATCTCCCACCGCCACCGGGGAACTGCTCGACGCGGCGCTGCACGTGCTGTCCCGGTTGCCCGCGGCGGGGACGCCGTTGCCCTCGTTCGCCGGGGACGTGCTGGGCGACCCGCACGCCCTGGACGCCGGCAGGCGGGTGTCCGGGCTGGTGCTGCGCGCGCTGGCCGAGGTCTACGGCGTCGCGCTGCCCGCCAGCGCTCAGCAGCGCCGCGACCTGTGGCGGCGGGCCGGGGTCGGCGACGACGAACTGTCCACTGTGGTGCTCACCGCCGGGGTGCAGCCCGTCGGCGGACGGCTGTGCGGCGAGATCATGCGCTCCTGCACCGATTCCGGGCACGCCGCGGTGCTCACCCTGGCCCAGCTGCGGGACGCGGGGCGGATCGTGCTCGGCACGCGGGAGGTGTGGGTGGTGGAGAACCCGAGCGTGCTCGGGCTCGCGCTGCGCCGGTTCGGCCGCACCTGCCCGCCGATGGTGTGCACCTCGGGATGGCCGAACAGCGCCGGGATCCTGCTGCTGCGGCTGCTGTCCGCCGCGGGTGCGACGTTGCGCTACCACGGCGACTTCGACGGCGAAGGCGTGCGCATCGCGGCCTACGTGCTGGCGAAGGCGGGGGCGGTGCCGTGGCGGATGAGCGCGCAGGACTACCTGGCCGCGCTGGACCGGTACCCCTCCGGGCCCGGGGTCGGACGGGTCACCGAGGCTCCGTGGGACGCGGCGCTGGCCGCGGCGTTGCGGGAGAACCGGATCGCCGTCCCGCAGGAGCGCCTCGCCGACGCCCTGCTGGACGAAGCAGCCTGGCGCTCTTCGTGACCGGTGGGGTCTTCGCGCGGTCCGCGCAGGTGGTCGGGCGGCTGGACCTCGGCGTTCTTCTCGCTGCGGGATCACTTCTTCGAGCGGGTTCCCCCCCGCAAGTGCCGTCCTCGTGCGAAGAGCGCTGAGAACCCGCGGGTGGTCGCCTTGCTCCAGGTGGTCGCTGCTCAGCGGTTTCGCCGCTGACGAAGACGGGAACCGAGGTCTGTTGTGCGCGGGCTCGGTGGGGGTCCTGTTCGGGGGTGTGCCACGTCCTCCCGGGCGGGGAGCGGGGCTTCTAGCTTGGGAACTCGGGTCCCGCCCGGTGTGGTCCGCCTGGTGCTGCCGCGGCGTTCTGGGCCGGTGTGCTGCGCGGAGCTTCGCGGGCGTCCCGAATCGGCAAGCTCCACTAGTCCACATTGGACGATGTAGATCGTGAGGTCGTCATGTCCGTTTGGTTCATCACCGGAATTTCTCGTGGTCTCGGCCGGGCGTTGGCCGAGGCCGCGTTGGGCCGGGGGCACACCGTCGTCGGCACCACTCGCAGCGGGGAGTGCGACCTCGCCGTCGCGGACGGCAGGCTGCGCACCGTGGCGCTCGACATCACCGTCCCGGAACACGCCGCCGCGGCCGTCGCGGCAGCGCACGAGTTCGCCGGGCGCATCGACGTCGTCGTGAACAACGCGGGCTACGGCCTGCTCGGCGCCATCGAGGAGACCTCGCCGTCCGAGGCGGAGCACGTGTTCGACGTGAACTTCTTCGGCGCGCTGCGCGTGGTGCGGGCGGCGCTGCCGGTGCTGCGCGAACAGCGCTGCGGGCACGTCGTCAACATCTCGTCCATCGCCGCGCTCGCACCCGGCGGCGGTTCCGGGTTGTACGCGGCGGCGAAGGCTGCGCTCGGCGGCATGTCCGAGGCGTTGGCGCAGGAGGTCGCGCCGCTGGGCATCAAGGTCACCGCCGTCGAACCGGGCCAGTTCCGCACCGACTTCCTCTCCGGGCGCTCGCGGCGCAACACCGCCACCGCCATCGACGACTACGCGGCGACCAGCGGCTCCGTCACGGCCTTGGAGGGCAAGCACGGCAAGCAGTTCGGCGACCCGGCCCGCGCCGCCGAGGTGATCCTCGACGCCGTCGCCGACGCGGAACCGCCGATGCACCTGGTGCTCGGCGCGGACGCGCTCGACCGCACCCGCGCCAACGCGGACCGGCTGCTCGGCGACCTGCGGCGGTGGGAAGGGGCGTCCGCCGCAACGGCTTTCCCGTCCTGACGCTCGGGAAGCCGGACCGCACGCGGCGACCGGCTCGCCGTGCACCCGGTCCGGCTCAGAGCATCGCGAACAGCATCGCGCCCATGCCGATGCTCATCGCGCCGTGGCAGGCCGAGTCGAGTGCGCGGCGGGTCGCGTCCGGATCGGCGGGCGCGCCGGTGGTGTCCGCGGCGTCCAGGGCGTGGCGTGCCGTGTCCACCGCGGTGGAGATCCAGGCCGTCGAGGACAGCACCAGGAACGCCGCGAGCACCGCGGAGATCGCGACGACCGCGCCGGGAGTGGTGTCGGCGGCGGCCGGGGCCGCGAGCACGCCGGAACCGCCACCGGTGCCCATCGAGTGGTGGTGACCGCCACCGGAATCGGAGGCACCGAGCATGAGCAGCGGCATCGTCGCGATCATCCACACCATCGCCGCCGACATCACCGCGTGGTGGCTGTGCGCCAGCCGGGGTGAGCCGTAGCCGTGCGCGCACGGCGTGCGCAGCACCGTCAACGCCGCGAACCACAGAGCGGTCGCCGCGAACAGCACGATCTGCGGGGTGGCGGGCACGCTCATGCCCCACGGCCACACCATCGCGATCATCAGCAGGCTCATCACCAGGTGGCTCACCGAGCTGAGCCGATCGCGCGGCAGCAGCGCCGGCCGGGTGGCGCTGTACGCGCACCACGCCGCCGTCACCGCGAACAGCACCGTCAGGACCCAGCTCAGCAGCAGCGATTCGACCACGATCAGACTCCGGTGCTCCGCCGGGCGCGCAGTCCCAGCACGATGTCGACGACGAGGAACAGCAGCAGCGACGCCCCCAGCAGGGGCAGGAAGTAGGCGACGAACGCGGCTCCGACGATGATCGGCGCCATGATCCGGCCGGGGACGCGCCGCCACGCGCCGCGTTCCGGTGGCCTGCCGATCCGGCCGTCGCCGCGGGTGGGCCTGCGCAGCCACCACATCCGGTAGCCCCAGAAGATCATCGAGAGCAGTCCGAGCATCAGCGCCGCCAGCAGCAGCTGGTTCACCAACCCGAACAGCAGGCCCATGTGCGCGTCGATGCCCCACCGGGAGAGCTTCGCCATCAGCGGGTAGTCCGCCCACCGGATGGTCTCGGTGATCGTGCCGGTGGACGGGTCGACGGCCACCTGGTCCTGCTTGGTCGGCCAGCTCCGCTGTTGCTGCTGCACGGTGTAGGCGGAACCGGCTTCGGGCGGCTTGATCTCCACCGGTCCGTCCAGCCCTGCGGCGAGCGCCGCCTGGTGCACCCGGTCGATGCCGACGTCGGACGTGGGCGCGGACGGCAGCCCGGTCGACACCGCCGGTGTCTCCCAGGACAGCTGTTCGCGGGCCGCCGTGACGTTCTCCCCGGCGTGCACCGACCAGGTCAGACCGGTCGCGGACAGGAACAGCAGCCCGAGCGCCGCCCACAGGCCCACCGCGCCGTGCCACGACAGCACCCGCCTGCGACCGGCCGGGCGCAGCTCCGGAGCCAGCAGCAGGCGGGCCCGCCGGTTGCGGCGGGTGCGTCCGACCCACAGCGCGACACCGCCGAGCACCACGACCCACAACCAGCTGGCGGCGAGCTCGCTGTAGAGCCGTCCGGTGTCGCCGAGGTGCAGGCCGCGGTGCAGGTTGTCGATCCACGCGCGCAGCGGCAGCGCCTGCCCGGAGCCGTAGGTGACCAGGTCACCGCGCACCTGCGCGGTGTGCGGGTCGATGAACACGGTGCGCTGGTAGCTCTCCGGCAGGTCCGGCGCCGCGAAGATCACCTGGGTGGTGTCGGTGGGCGTCGCGCCCGGACGCACGGCCTGCAACTGCTCGCCGGGCCGGACGGCCTGCGCGACGGAGACCTGCTCGGCCAGCGGCTTCGTGTTCGCCGCAGCCGGAACGTGCAGCTCGTGCGCGTAGACGGCCTGCTCCAACTGCGGTGTGAACACGTAGACGAGGCCCGTCAGGGCGGCGATCACCAGGAACGGGGCGATGAACACCCCGGCGTAGAAGTGCAGCCGCAGCACCAACGGCCGCAGCACGGCCCAGGTGGAGGGCGTCCGCTCCGGCGCGGCCTGCTCGGACGCCTCCGGCGGAGAGGACTGCGCCGCGAGTCCTGGTTCCGTCACCATCGCCACTCCTGCTGGTTCGCCGCTTCGGTCGCCTCACTGGTCGTCTGATGATCGGTGCTGGTTCCCGCTGTGACATCCCCCTCCACGATGTGGGAACGAATGGCCTAACCGCGCTCGTCTCCCCGGCCGCTGCGCCGTGTCCGGTGCGGGTGAGGTCACACGGGACGGCCGGAACCGCCGGACGATCCGGTACGACCAGTCCGGGTGCGGGCAGCAGCCCGCCTCCGGCGGGAACCGCCGGTGCGGTGACAGTCGTGTGAGGACCAGCAGTGCCGGAAACGAGTTCGCAGCGCCCCCGACCAGGACCGTGGGGCGCGGGTCTGAGCATCGCGGTGCTGGTCACCGTGGCCGTCGTCGCGATCGTCGGGGACGGCGCCCACACCCCGCTCGGGCTGTCCGACCCCGGATCCGTGGTGCGCTTCGGCACCGGTCTGGTGCGGTTGGTGGCCGACGGCGCCGCGGCGGTCTGCCTGGGAGCGTTGGTGTTCGCGGCCCTGTTCACCTCGCCGCGCGAGTCCGGCGGCATCGCACCGGACGGTTTCGCCGCGGTCCGCGCGGGCGGTTCGGCCGCGTGGGTGTGGGCCGTGGCCGCGGCGGCGATGGTCCCGTTCGAGATGGCCGACGCGACCGGCCAGCCGCTGAGCCGGGTGCTGGCCCCGGAGGCGTTCACCGGGCTGCTCGGCGCCTTGTACGAGCCGAAGGCCTGGCTGATCACGCTGCTCGTCGCGGTGCCCGTGGCGGTCAGCGCGCGGATGACGCTGCGGTGGCGCCCGACGCTGGGGCTGGCCGCGATCGCCGCTTTCGGCCTGCTGCCGCCCGCTGTGGTGGGGCATTCGGCGTCCAACGCGGGCCACGACTTCGCCACCAACGCGATCGTGCTGCACGTGGTGGTGGCGGCGTTGTGGCTCGGCGTGCTCGTCGCCGTCACCGCGCACCTGCGCAGAGGCGGTGCGCACCGGGAGTCGGTGCTGGCGCGGTACCGCGCGCTGGCCGGGGTGTGCTGGGTGGCGGTGGCCGCTTCCGGCTTGGTGGACGCGCTGGTGCTGATGCCGCTGGGCGACCTCGGGCGCACCGTGTTCGGGACGCTGGTGCTGGCGAAGGTCGTGCTGCTGCTGGCCCTGGGCGGCTGCGGGGCGTGGCTGCGGCGGCGGGCGACGGCACCGGCGGCGCTGCTCGGCGCCGAGCTGGTGATCGTGCTGGTGTCCGTCGGGGTGTCGATGGGCATGGCGCACACGCCGCCGCCGAACCTGCTGGACCGCACGGCGAGCACTTCGGAAGTGGTCCTCGGCTACGACCTGCCGGGGCCGCCGAGCCTGCTCGGATTCCTGACCACGTGGCGCTTCGACCTCATCTTGGGGACCGCGGTCGTCGTGCTCGCGGCGCTGTACCTGGCGGGGGTGCGCCGGTTGCGGCGCCGTGGTGACGCGTGGCCCGCCGGGCGCACCGCCGCGTGGCTGTGCGGTTGCGCCACCGTGCTGATCGCGACGTCGTCCGGGCTCGGCGTCTACTCGTCCGGCGTGTTCAGCGTGCACATGCTCGTGCACATGGTGCTGAACATGCTCGCGCCGGTGCTGCTGGTGCTCGGCGGGCCGATCACGTTGGCACTGCGCGCCTTGCCGCCTGCCGGGAAGGGAAACCCCCACGGCGCCAGGGAAGTGCTGCTCGCCGTGGTGCACTCCCCACCGGCGCGGTTCTCGGCGCATCCGGCGATCGCGACGGTGCTGTTCGTGGGCTCGTTCTACGCGCTCTACTTCACCCCGCTGTTCGAGAGCGCGATGTCCGAGCACTGGGCGCACGAGCTGATGAACGTCCACTTCGTCCTCGTCGGCTACCTGTACTACTGGACGGTCATCGGGGTCGATCCGGCGCCGAAACCGCTGCCGCACCTGGCCCGGCTCGGCATGGTGTTCGCGGTGATGCCGTTCCACGCGTTCTTCGGCGTGATCGTGATGAGCATGGACGCGGTGATCGCCGAGAACTTCTACCGCACCCTGGACCTGCCGTGGGCGCAGGACCTGCTCGCCGACCAGTTCCTCGGCGGCGGCATCGCCTGGGCAGCGGGGGAGGCGCCGCTGGTCGTGGTGCTGATCGCGCTGCTCACCCAGTGGTACCGGCACGACATGCGCGCGGCCCGTCGCGCCGACCGCTCCGGCGACGAGGAGCTGGCCGCCTACAACGCGATGCTCGCGAAGCTCGCCGACCGCCGCTGAGACCGGCTGCACCGGGGTGAACGGACCGTTCGTCCAGTCCCGTTGGGCGAACGGTCCGTTCACTCGACGAGTTCACCGCACCACGAGCGCGACCGCGCTGATCAGGACGAAGTGAACGGACCGTTCGTCCAAGGAGGTTGGGCAGACGGTCCGTTCACTCGGGTCGGCTGCCGCGCGGACCTGGGGTGCGCCGCGCAGGAATGAGTGAACGGACCGTTCGTCCAACGGAATTGGGCGAACGGTCCGTTCACTTCGCGTCAGGTGCGCGGGTGGTCGAGGTGGCCGGTGCGGAGGTGGGTGAGGAAGCCGGCCCAGGCGGTGGGGGTGAAGGTTAATGTTCCGGCGTCTCGGTCCTTCGTGTCGCGGACTGCCGCGATGCCGGGCGCTCCACCGACTTCGACGCAGGCCCCTCGGGGTGCCGATCTCGTGCTCGTACGCCATCTACTGATCTCGGGCGCCATCGCTCAACCTCCCAGCTCGGTTCGAACCGCTGCAATGAAGTTCAGCGAATCACCCTCGCTCAATGCAATGGCTTGCAACTGTTCAACGGCGTCGGCATGGGCGGAGATGTCGCGAGGACCGTTGAGGAAGATCAAGCTGTTGTAGTGATCGATCTGGACGATCGGATCTGCCTTCGGGAAGTGCAGCAGGATGAACTGTCCCGCGTGTGCGGCGTGGAAGGACTGCGAGCCGGACGGGATGACTTGAACGGTGACGTTCGGGTGCGTGGTCGCTTCCGCCTCGATGTGCTTCAACTGCGCGGCCATCGCTGCCGGGCCACCGAGCGGCTCGCGCAACGCCGCTTCGCCGATCAGTGCTGTGAACTCGGGTGCTCCGTCCTTGGTCAGAACCGTCCGTCGTTCCATTCGGGTCAGGATGCGCGCTCGGATTTGCTCGTCGGGCAACTGCGCCATCGAGGCGTGCATGTAGTCCGGTGTTTGCAGCAGCCCTGGAATCAGCATGGGCGCTACCTCGGTGATCCGGGTAGCGGTGCTCTCGAACTCGACGAGTGACGCGAGTTCCTTCTGCACTCCAGGGATGCCCGAACTGACCCAGCTTCGCGAGTCCGCGTTGCGCGCCTGTTCGAGGATTCGTTCGTACTCGTCGCCGGTGACGCCCAGTGCGGTGAGGAAGCTGGCGACGTGCTCGGGAGCCGGAACGCTCGTGCCCGTTTCCCAGCGGCTGAGCTGTGTCTTGGCTGCCGCAAGACGCTCAGCGAGTGCTCGGAGGCTCAGCTTGGCGCGTTTTCGCGCGTCGCGAAGCTCCGCGCCCAACGCACGAGCTGCGGGTGTGTTCGCTGCTCCAGTCGCCATGTGCGCCGATCTTAGGGCGCTGCCGATGTCCGCTTTGCTGATCACCCGAACGAGGCATAGAAGTGTCCCTGTGTCCAAGGTTATGTTCACAGGGACATAAGTGATCGAGTCGTGAAGTTGCTGCGGGCATGCGTGCGGCTTTCGTGCGGCGATTTTCGCTAGGAGGTGTGCGTTGCCGTATCCGTTTCGTTGGTTTCCGGCGCAGGGTGAGCGTCATGCGAGCGTGGATTCCGCTCCGCGGTTGGGGTTTCGCTCCGGCACGGAGGTGAAGGCCCTGTGCGGGGCGGAAGTCTCCGCCTCCGAAGGCGACGAAGCCTGGCTGTGGCCGACCTGCCCTGCTTGTACCGAGGGAGTCCGGCCGATCGCGCAGCGGCACAACGCAGTCCTCCCGTTGCCGGAGGTGTGGCCGCATGGACGTTGAACGCGGTGGTTGGGTCTGCGGCGTCGCCGAGTCCACTTGGCACCGGCTGGTCGGTTATCGACGGCGCCGCAGGCTCCGCGCACCCGTCGCGGGATGCGGGCACGTCGTGGTCGGGCCGGTCCACCGCAGCTTGCGGGTTCCGGTGTCCTGCGGCGGACGGCGGATCTGCCCGGCGTGCACGCCACTGGGGGCGGCGGCCGAGCCGTCGAGTCCGGTGACCATCACCGGTCGCCACGTGATCTTCGCCCCGGAGCGGGCGGATCGCGCTCCGGTCGCGGAGTCGCTGCCTCGGGGCGCGGCGGCGTGATCCACGACGCTCCACGTGAACTCGGCTCGGGAAGGCCGACTGCCTCCGCGGCCTTCCCCTCTCGGTCCGGCGCTGCGACCTCCCTCCCCCTCGCGGCATCGGACCGGGCGGGCCGGGCGGTGCGCATCAAGACCCCGACTAGCGCACTGCCCGGCCGCGCCCAACCGAATCGGTCGTGCCGGGCCGGAATCGACCGCGTCGACCGGGGTACCGCGGGTGCGGAAGCAGAGTCCGGCGAGAACGAGGTCCTCGGTGGTGCAGGTCAACCGTCCTGTATGGACAGGCCGGTGAAGCGGCGGAGGCGGAGGCTGTTGGAGACGACGAAGAACGAGGACAGGGCCATCGTGGCTCCGGCGATCAGCGGGTTGAGCAGGCCGAGGGCGGCCAGCGGGAGTGCGGCGAGGTTGTAGCCGAAGGCCCACAGGAGGTTGCCGCGGATCGTGCGCAGCGTCGCGCGGGCGAGGCGGATCGCGTCGGGAGCGACGGTGAGGTCTTCCCGAACCAAGATCAAGTCGGCGCTGTCGATCGCGATGTCGGTGCCGGTCGCCACCGCCAGGCCCAGATCGGCCGTGGCCAAGGCGGGCGCGTCGTTGACGCCGTCACCGATCATCGCCACCGTGCGGCCCTCCGAGCGCAGGCCGCGCACCACCTCGGCCTTCTCGTCCGGCAGGACCTCGGAGATCACCCGCTCGATGCCCACTTCGTCGGCCACGGACCGGCCGGTCGCGGCGTTGTCACCGGTCAGCAGCACCGTGCGCAGGCCGAGCCGGTGCAGCTCGGCGATCGCCCGCGCCGCTGACGGCTTCACGGTGTCGGCCAAGCCGAACACGGCCAGCGCACGCCCGTCCTCCCCGGAGAGCACGGCGGTGCGGCCCTGCGCCTCCCACTGCTCGCGCCGCCGATCCAGCTCCGCCGGAACCGTCCAGCCTTCGTCGTCGAACAGCGCGCCGCGCCCGATGAGGATCTTCCGGCCCTCCACGGTGCCGCTGGCCCCGAGGCCCGGCCGGGCTCTGAACGAGCCGACTCCGGGCAGGCGGTAGTAGGAGGCCTGCGGATTGGGCGACCCGTCACCGGGAGCGGGGTTCTCGGGTGAGCCGGAAAGCGCTTGTGCGCCGACGGATCGCACGGCATCGGGCCGGGCTTCCCTCGGCCGGGCAGGAACCTCGGACTCCGCCTGTGACTTCGAGAGCTCGGCGGCTGCCAGCGCACTGATCGCGGCGGCAACCGCGTGCTCGGAGGCCTCCTCGACCGCGCCCGCCCGGCGCAGCACCGCCGTGCGGTCCTCGCCGTCGGCGACGTGCAGGTCCACCACCGACATGCGGCCTTCGGTGACGGTGCCCGTCTTGTCCAGCACCACCGTGTCGACCGCGCGGGTCGATTCCAGCGCCTGGTAGCCCTTGATGAAGATGCCGAGCGTGGCGCCGCGTCCGGAAGCGACCATCAGCGCGGTCGGCGTGGCCAGGCCGAGCGCGCACGGGCAGGCGATCACCAGCACGGCCAGCGCCGCGGTGAACGCGCGGTCCGGGGAACCGGTCAGCAGCAACCAGGCCAGCAGCGTCAACGCGGAACCCGTTAGCACCGCGGGCACGAAGTACGCGGAGATCCGGTCGGCCAGCCGCTGCACGGCCGCTTTGCCGGACTGCGCCTCGGAGACCAGCCGCAGCATCGCGCCGAGCCGGGTGTCCGCGCCGACCGCGGTCGCCCGCACGACGAGCCCGCCGTTGAGCGCGACCGTGCCGCCGATGACCGCGTCGCCTCCGGCCACCTCGACCGGGGTCGACTCGCCCGTCATCGAGCTGCGGTCGAGCGCGCCGCTGCCTTCCTCGACGATGCCGTCCGTAGCGACGGTGCCGCCGGGGCGCACCAGGAACCGTTGCCCCGCTTGAAGATCCGCCGCCGGGATCTCGTGCCGGGAGCCGTCGTCGTGCAGCACGGTGACGTCCTTGGCGCGCAACGCCGCCAGCGCGTTCAGCGCGTCCCCGGCCTGCCGCTGCGCGCGTGCCTCGAAGTAGCGACCGGCGAGCACGAAGGCGGTGACGCCCGCCGCGACCTCCAAGTACAGCGCGCCCTGCGGATTCAGCAGCAGCGACCAGCCGGATTCACCGGCGGGGTCGGGCTGGAAGAACATCGCGTACAGCGACCAGCCCACCGCCGCCGTGATGCCCAACGAGACCAGGGTGTCCATTGAGGACGCGCCACGGCGGGCGCCGCGCAGCGCGGCCCGGTGGAACGGCCACGCGGCCCAGCCCGCGACGGGCACCGTCAGCGCGATCAGCAGCCACTGCCAGCCGGGGAAGCGCGCTTGCGGGAGCACGATGAACAGCAGCGACAAGTCGCACAGCGGCACGAACAACCCCACCGCCACCAGCATCCGGCGCCACAGGTCGCGAACTCGATCCGCTGGGGCGTCCGCACCGCCGGGCTCGTCCTCGGCGGCGGGTGGTGACTCCGGCCGGACCGGTTCCGCGTCGTAGCCCGCGCCGCGCACGGTGCGCACCAGCAGGTCCACGTCCTGCTCGGCGGAGAACTCGACGTCGGCGACGCCGGTCGCGTAGTTCACGCCGGCCCGCACGCCGTCCAGCTTGTTGAGCTTGCGTTCCACCCGCACCGCGCACGCCGCGCAGGTCATACCGCTCACGGACAGCTCGACGCGGCGAGCTTCGGCAACCGTCGGGGACATCGGACACCCTCTCGCGAATCCGGCGACCCGCGTTCAGGTCACCCGTGCACACAGTCGGTCAAGCCCGTGGAGCGGTTCCCGCGACTCGGTGTGAGGTGAGGAACGTCCGGGCCTTGAACAGGCGCACCGGAGCCTTCGTGGGGCGGGCCGGGCGCTGCTTCCATGATTACGGGGTCGAACTGGCGTTCGCCATCACACGATCGATCGGGGGACCCGGTGAATCAGGCCGCGGCTTTCGCGACCTTGGCGACGAAGAAGCCCTCGAAGACGTCGGAAGGCATCACCCGGACCGCGTGCTTGAGCCGCTTGTCGAACTTCGTGCCCCGCCAGGAGTTCAAGCCGGGCAGGAACTCCTCCTCGCTGAACCCCAGCGGTTCCACCGTGAGGTCGGAGTGCCGCTGCAGGACCTTGTTCACCGGGAACTCGTCCTCCTCCGGGCTGAGCGTGCAGGTCGAGTAGACCAGCACCCCGCCCGGCTTGAGCAGCTTGTACGCCGCGTCGCACATCTTCGCCTGGAGGAACTTGTACTTCTCGATCCGCTCCTCCGACCAGAACCGCAGCGCGTCGGACTTGCGCAGGTTGACCCGGCCTTCGCCGGAGCACTGCACGTCCAGCAGGATGCGGTCGAAGCGCTCCGCGGGCACCGACTTGTCGATGTACTGCGCGTTGTGCGTGGTCAGCTCCGCGTACCGCACGCCGTAGAGCTCGGCGAGTTCGGCGAGCTTGCGGGCGCGCGGCGGCGCCGAGTCGTTGAGCCACAACTCGCAGTCGTTGCCCACCCGCGCCGCGATGTGGAAGGCCTTGCCGCCGGGAGCGGAGGCGATGTCGAGCACCGAATCACCCGGCTGGGCGTCCAGCGCCACCGGCGGGATCAGGCTCGCCGCGTTCTGCAGGTACACCCGGCCCTCGTGGGCCAGCGGCAGGATGTCGTCGAAACCGTCGTTGTCCGGCCAGAAGAACGTGTGCTCGCACCAGTCCACCGGGATGAGCCCGGGGGCCTTGTCCCGCACGAACTCGACCGTCTCGCGGTAGCGCTCGTCGTCGAGCAGCCGGTTGACCCGGATCGAGGTGGGCCGGGCGCCGCGGAAGACGGATTCGACCTCGTTCGGGCGGATTCCGAGCACCTCGGACATCCGCTTCTCGAACGTGCGGGTCTTGCGCTGGCTGCTCACGGCCACTGCTCCTGTCGGGTCGAACTCCTCCGGCGCCCCGAAGCCTGGCACGGAGGCCTCGCGCGCGGCGCCCTCGACCCAATCTACCGGTGCCGGAACAGCGCTGACCTGCCGCTCCTCGCCCGCGGCACGGCCTCGACGCGCGAGACGTTCACCCCCGAGCGGGAGACGCCTCCCTCCCGGGAGGGAGGCCGGAGCGCGGTGCGAACCGCGATTCTGCCGACATGACGGTGGAAACGGGGAAGCGGACGTGGGGAGTCGTCGCCTCGCACGGTGCGGCGGCGTGGTCGGTGGTCTTCGGGCTCGTGCACGTGTACTGGCTGGCGGGCGGCGGGGTCGGGCTGCCGCCGGGCACGTCGCTGGCGTCGAACCTGCCGCTGCTGATCATCGACGTCGTGGCGATCCCGCTGTGCGCACTGGCGGCGCTGGTGGCGCTGGCACCGATCCGGCCGTGGGGGAGCCGGGTGCCGAGGTGGCTGCTGCACGCCGCGGTCTGGGGGGTCGCGGCGCTGCTGGTGGTGCACGCGCTGCCCTCGGTCGTCGACTGGCTGCTGCTCGCGTCCGGGCGGCTCGCGGTGGCGGACCTGGACCCGATGGCGCGGTTCGTGACGCTCCTCTACGAGCCGGTGTTCCTGACCGGTGGGTTGCTGTTCGGACTCACCGGACTCGGATGCGTTCGCGGCCGGTGACCGGCGGGTGAGGATCAGCGGATGATGCGGTGGACGCTCGGACCGGTGCTGCGCCGCTCGACCCCCCGGCGCTGGGCCTACCTGGTGTTCGGCGGGGCGATGCTGGTGCCGCCGCTGGTGTTCGCCGCCGTGGGCGTCCCGGCGGTGGTGCCGATCTCGACCGGGCTCGGCGACCGCCATCGGAACCGTGCTGGCGGTGGCGGGGCCGTGGGCTGCTCGTTCGTGCCGGCCGTGCGGGTGCTGGAGGGTGCGGCGGTGCGCGCGCTGCTCGACGATCCCGCGCCGGACGCGAAGGTCGACGATCCGGCGGTCCGGCTGCGGGCGAGCGCGCTGAGCGTGGTGCTGCCGGTGCTGCTCGTGCTGTCGCTGCCCGCCCCGTTCACCGGAGTGCTCCGAACGCGTGGAGCTGCTGCGCGGTGAGTTCCACGCGGGGCCGCGTGGCCAGGACTGGGAGGTCGCGGTGCGGATTTCCGCTGGAGTGGCCGTGAACCGCATCGGCGTCCTGCTGGTCGACGACGAACCGCTGATCCGGTCGGGGCTGCGCGCGATCCTGGACTCCGAGCCGGACATCGTCGTGGTCGGCGAAGCGTCCGACGGGGCGGAGGTACCCGGTCGGGTGCGCCGGACGCGGCCCGACGTGGTGCTGATGGACGTGCGGATGCCCGCCGTGGACGGCATCCGGGCCACCGAGCACTTGCTGTCCGCTGTGGACGGGTCGCTGAAGGTGCTGGTGGTGACGACCTTCGAGAACGACGACCACGTCTACGACGCGCTGCGCGCGGGCGCCAGCGGTTTCCTGCTCAAGCGGGCCGGGCCGGAGCAGATCGTCGGCGCGGTGCGCACCGTCGCCGCGGGGGAATCGCTGCTGTTCCCCGCCGCGATCCGGTGGCTCGCCGCCCGCCACGGCAGGACGGCGGGCGGCCTCGGCGACGCCGGGCTCAGCGGGCGTGAAGCGGAGGTGCTGCGGCTCATGGCGACCGGCCTGTCCAACGGCGAGATCGCCCAGCACCTGTTCCTCGGCGTGCAGACGGTGAAGACCCACGTGGGAAACGTGCCGGCCAAACTAGGCGCGCGGGACCGAACGCAAGCGGTGATCAGAGCGTTCGAATCAGGTTTCGTCCCACCATCACCCGAAACCTGACCGTCCCCTCCCCGCGAGCCGAGTCCCCCACCAGGCGAGAACCACCCTGCGGCGAAGCCGTGCCTTCCGGCGAAGCCGTGCAGTGGGCAAGCGAAAGCGATGCTTGCTTTGCGGCCGAAGGCCGTGCCTGGATGCGCGAAGCGCATAGCCCACGTCGAAAACTTGGTCACCCGCGGGTGTCTTCTCGCGAGGACAGCTTTCTCCCTCGTGGCGGAGCCACTAGGGAAAAAGATCCCGCAGCGAGAAGACAGCTGAGGTTCCGCCACCCGACCACCAAAGCAACACGAGCCGTGCAAGCCCCCCCCGGTAGAATCGGCAACGGCGCCGCCGATGGTCCCTGCTGGCCCTGGCGAACGTCGCCGGGTGCACGTAGGAGGCTGCGCATGGCGAACGAGACCGCGGAGGCCCGGATTCCCGCACATCGACGGCGTTTCACGCGCTCGCAGGGCGTGGTGCTGCTGGTCATCGCCCTGGGCGGCGGTCTCGGCGCCGTCTCCCGCTACGGAATTCTGCGGTGGCTGCCGACCGCTCCCGGGCACTTCCCGTGGGCCACGTTCGCGATCAACGTGCTCGGGTGCCTGCTCATCGGCGTGCTGATGGTGCTGATCACCGAGGTGTGGACGGCGCATCCGCTGGTGCGGCCGTTCCTCGGTGTCGGCGTGCTCGGTGGATTCACCACTTTCTCCACCTACGCGGTGGAATTCGACGAGTTGCTGAGGCCGGGCGGCGTCGTGGTCGCCGCCGCTTACCTGGCGGGGACGCTGGTGTGCGCGCTGCTCGCGGTGCTCCTCGGCGTCGCGGTCACCCGGTGGGCGGTCTCCCGGAAGGAGAGCTGAGATGGCACTGCGCATGTCGATCTTCCTCGGGGCCGACGACCGCTGGCACCACAAGCCGCTCTACCACGAGATCGTCAAGCGGGCGCGCGACGCGGGCCTCGCCGGAGCGACCGTGCTGCGCGGTGTCGAGGGCTACGGGCTGTCGTCCCGGGTGCACACCACCCGGCTGCTCGACCTCGCCGAAGACCTGCCGATCCTGGTGGTCGTCGTCGACACCGAGCAGCGGATCCGCGCGTTCCTGCCGGAGCTGGACGAGCTGATCACCGATGGCGCGGTGGTCCTCGACGAAGTCGAGGCCATCACCTACCGAGGGGGAAGGCGATCGTGACCGCCGCACTGGTGTTCCTCGGGGCGATGGTCGGTGCGCCGCTGCGCTACCTCGCGGACCGGGCGGTGCAGTCCCGCCACGACACGCTGTTCCCGTGGGGGACGTTGGCCGTCAACGTGCTGGGATCGCTGGTGCTCGGCGGGCTCACCGCCGCGGGGTCGGTGCTGCCGCCCGCGGTCTCGGCGGTCGCCGCGGTCGGGTTCTGCGGTGCGCTGACGACTTACAGCACGTTCGGCTACGAGACGCTGCGGCTGGCGGAGGACGAGGCGTACTTCTACGCCGCGCTCAACGTGGTCGTGAGCGTGCTCGCGTCGGTGGGCGCGGCGCTGCTCGGCCGCGCCGCGGTCCTGGCCGTGCTCGGGTGATCCTCCCGCCTCGGCCGAACGGCTCGAACCTCGTCGTGTGCGGTTCGAATCGAATTCCGGCGATTCGCGGACGGAGGAATCGCGTGCTGGTCCTCGTGGAGGAAATCCCGCCTCGGGGATCGGGTTCGGCGGTTCGCGAATGAGGTGGTTCGCGATTCGTGGAACAGATGGGTGAACGGCCTCAACTCGGAGGCTGTTCTGGTTTCGTGAAAGGAAACTCCCATGGCGATGACGAATTCCGTCAAGCGGATCTCGGCAGGCGCGGCGGCACTGCTGGGCGGTGCGGTTCTGGTGGCCACGGCCGGGGCGACCGCCGCTTCGGCCGCGGAGCCGGGCGTGGTCGAGCTCTGCGCGCAGGGCGACTACGCGACCTACGTGGAGTTCCAGCCCTTCGGCGATGGGGGCGCAGGCATGGCGAGCACCGTCCAGGAACCGGGCCAGTGCTGGAAGCAGGAGGCCGGGCCCGCCGGTGGCAGCACGGCCGTCGACGTCTGGGGCCTGCGCGCCGACGGTTCGACGTTCCACGTCGGTTCGGCCACCTACGACACCGCCGACGGAATCGGGCTCGGCGCCAAGGGCAGCGAGAGCGCGCCGTCGCTGGCGAAGTGGTGACCCGCCGCTGATCGGGGTCCGGAATTCCTCGCGAGGGGAATTCCGGACCTTTTCTCGAATTGCGTCCGGGTTCGATCCGGGGTGCACGCCGATTCGGCGGGGTCTGGTGCGCGACGCCGAACACCGCGATGGTGGTACCGCGACACCCGCCCCGGAACAGGGAGGACCGTCATGCCCGCTCCGCTCACCTCGCGTGCACTGCTGTTCGACATGGACGGCACGCTCGTCGACTCCACCGCAGTGATCGAGCGGACGTGGCGCTGCTTCGCCGATCGGCACGGTCTGGACGTGGCCGACATCCTGGCCGATTCGCACGGCCGTCGCAGCGAGGAGACCATCGCGCGCCACCTGCCCGCGGGGGCCGATCTCGCCGCGGAGGTCGCTCTCGTCGACGAGCAGGAGATGCGGGACCTCGACGGTGTGGTGGCGGTTCCGGGTGCTGCTGAGTTGCTCGGCGAACTGCCCGCCGGCCGGTGGGCGCTGGTCACCTCGGCAGGTGCGGAGCTGGCGGCTCGGCGGATGTCCGCGGTCGGGCTGCCGATGCCGGACGTGGTGGTCACCGCCGAGGACGTGCGCCTGGGCAAGCCCGCCCCGGAGGGGTACCGCAAGGCCGCCGCCGCGCTCGGCGTGCTGCCCGAGCAGACCGTGATCTTCGAGGATGCCGAGGCCGGGATCGCCGCCGCGCTCGCCGCGGGCGGGCGGACGGTGGTCCTCGGGACGCACGAGGGCCCGGTGACGTCCGGCCTGGCCCGCATCCGGGATTTCCGCGGCGTCCGCGTGCGCCACGAGCCGACGGGCCTCGTCGTGGAGCTGTCGACGGACCAGCCGGCGCGACACCGCTGAGAGCTCTGCCTAGCAAAGAACTGTTCTCCAGCGAAGCGCCGGGCAGTGGCATCAGCACCAGGTAGTACCCGGTGATCAGGTAATAGAGGAACGCGTAGAACGACTGCGCCCACCAGCGCATCACTCCGTGCCTGCGGTAGGGCACCACTGCCAACGCCTGCTGCTGCTGGAACTCGTCGGCGCCGAGGGACGGCGATCGGCGGCGTGGCGGCTGCTGCTGCGGGCGGTGGTGCGGGAAACGACGCGGCCGAACCGAGAGCCGCGCATTCCTGGGCTCGCGCCATCAACGGCGTCGCGCTGGGTGCGCCATTTGGCCGCATCGGACGTTCTCGATCGAGATCCCCGAGCTCCTTGAGCAAGGGTTGTCCAGCTGGAGGATTTCCGCCGGTAAAGAATTGAGGGGTCGCGGAGAATCCCGATCTTGCCGCAATTAGCAGGCTGTTCGCCGGTGCTGATCCTGCGCTTGGAATACGAACCTTCCGCGAGTTTCCGTGTTGCTCGCGGCCCTCGTGGAACGCGGCCCCGGCTGAGATGCGGTTATTAATCGGAGATCCGGACTCCGCGCGGCAGCTCGGCTAGGTCGTTCGGAGCGGTGGGTGTCGTTCGCCGAAGTGCTCTACGGCGCAGGCCGGTGCTAACGGCGGCGTGTGCCTGTTCGGGGCCTGCGGGAACGCGCCGCGTACCGCTGAGTGTCCCGCGATTTTCATCGAGGTGACCCTGCCGTAAACCTGAAACGCTTTCACTTTCGGTGGCGGTCGCCCAGATCGCGACGCTGCGTGCCCTCCGCCGCGGCGGCGTTTCGCCATGCATTTCTGAGTGGTTTTTTCCACTGTTGTGGGCGATGTGTGCACTTGATCACAAGCGTGTCCCGAGGGGGTGAGGTTTCCGCTGTTTATTGTGTAGCGTGAGTTGAGTCGATTCGATCGAGCTCCACCTGTCGGAGATTAAAAAGGAACCCGGGTGCGATCAGCGTCAAATGCTGAATGATTGCCTTCAATTTGCGCCCTTGCGCAGGAATCTTCTTAATTGCGAGTGAGAACCCTGGTGGGCTCTAGGAGGAGTGATGACTGTCGACCTCGTGCGGGAATCCGCACTGGCCGGGCGTGTCGTGTTCTGGGAGGAATCCGCGCGGGACGGTGCCCAGGCCAAGACTTTGATGACACCTGAGTTCCGGGTTCACCTGGCCCGCGAGCAAGGGAGGATCTTCGGCGCGGACGGTCCGCGTCACGTGGTTTTCGCGGCCGGTTTCCCCGCAGTGTGCACCGAGGAGTTCGAGGCGGTCCGGAAGGTCGCAGTCGAGGCCGAAGGTGCCGTGAGCGTAGCGGCAGTGTGCCGGGGAACCGCCCAGGACGTGCGGCAAGCCGTGATGTCGGTCCGGGGCACCTCGAACGCGCGGATCATGGTGGTCGTCCCCGCCTCGGATGCCATGGCGCAGATCATGACCCACCGCCCCGCCGCGGAGGCGCTGGCCTCCGGTGCGGACCTGATCCAAGAAGCCCGCGGAGTGGACGACACCGTGGCGGTTGACGTGTGCCTGGCCGACGCCTCCCGCGCCGGCCACGCGTTGATGGCAGAGCACGCCACACGGATGACCGAGGCCGGCGCCGGAGTCGTCATCCTGGCCGACACGGTCGGAGACCAGTTACCTGGCGGTGCCGGCGCGATGTTCACCGCCGTAGGCGCTCAATCGGACAGCGACGTCGTGCTCGGGTCCCACCTGCACAACGACCTCGGGTTCGGCTTGGCCAACACCCTGCTCGCCGCGCAGGCCGGCGTCCGCGTGCTCTCCAGTTCGTGGCTGGGCATCGCCGAGCGCAGCGGAATGGTCACCACCGAACAGTTGTTGTTCCTGCTCGCCTACCGGCCCGACCGCACCGCGGAACTGCTCGGCGATCAGGCCGTTCCCTGGTGGACTGCGCCTGACCTGACTCTCCTGCCCGGGATTGCGCGTTCGGTGTCGGAGGAGACCGGGGTGCCGCTGAGCGTGACCACGCCGATCGTGGGCGATGGGGTGGGCACCATCTCCACCGGTACACCGTTCGTCCACCCGCAGCTCTTCCAGCCCTACGACCCCCGTGAGGTGCTGGGCATCGAGCCGCGCGTGCTGCTCACCCACCTGGCCAGCGCCCGGGTGATCACCGCGGTAGCCGCCCGGCTCGGACACGAGTTGGACAAGCAGCAGGCGAAAGAGGCGTTGAGCTGGGCCAAGAGGCACGCTTACCGGCAGGGCAGCGCGGTAGTGGAGGAGCACGAGTTCGCCGGCTATCTCGAAGGCCTCACCGCCTCGGCCAAGGTGGGTGCTCTGTGAACAACAGTCCCGTCACCGACGTCGACCGCGTCCGCCGAGCACTGGTGCACGGGCGGGCGGCGGTGCTCCCCAACCCCGCGCCGCTGACCTACGTCGTCGCCTCCACGAACCCGAGAGTGGCGAACGAAGCCAAGGGGCGGCCCGCTGACCAGGCCGTCGCGCTGTGGGCCCACCACCCCCGCACCGTTGACACCGTGTTCGAAGCGCTCGATCTGACACCGGAGGCGGCCACCGCGGCTCGCCGCCTCCTGACCGAGGAACGGGTGACGTTCCTCGCGCCCCGGCGTGCTGACCACTCCCCGCCGGCCTGGCTGGAGCCGGCCAGCAGCAACGGCTGGACGATGCTGTTCGGCGCCCGCTGGGAGCCGTTGCTGCCCGTCATCGGCGAACACCCGGTCCTGTACGTCAGCAGCGCCAACCGCACCGGTCACCGACCGGTCTCCTCCGCGTGTCAAGCGAGGGAAATGTTCGCCGCGGAAGTTCCGGTGCTCGACCCGGCCTCGCTCCCCGGATCCGGTGGGGGCGAGGAGCCCCGCCTAGCGGCCACCACCACCGTGCGCCTGCAGTCCGATGGCACCATCGGACTGCACCGAAACGGCGCCCAGGACAGCAAGTACCCGAGCCCGGCCGCTTATCTGGACCACTTGCGCGACTCCTACGGGTTCGCCGTGGACCGGTCGGCCACGGTAGCGCGGGTCTGACCGGCAACCGGATGGTGGTGCACTGGTTCTGCCGGCTGGTCTGGCGACCAGCTAGGAGAATCCGCCCGCCCCGGAGCCCCGGTCGGGCCGTGCTGGACCGCTAGGAGGAGTAACGAAGCTCCTCGCAGAGGGCTGGTCGGCTCGGAGCAACGCGGTCCAACTGGTGCGGGGGCCGCGGCCACCAATGCGCCACCGGAACCCCTTGCGGTTCCGGTGGCGCATTCGTTCGTCCTGGCGTTGTCGAACTCCGCTGTTCCGCCTCGCGGTCTGCTGGGGGTAAAACGCCTTCGTGGGCACGGACGTCCGGCCTGGCCGGCGTCCGGGATTTCCGCGGCGTCCGCGTGCGCCACGAGCCGACGGGCCTCGTCGTGGAGCTGCCGACGGACCAGCCGGCACGTCACCGCTGAACGTGCCGCAGCCGCCCGATTTCCCAGCCCAACGGCTGGTGCGGACGTGCCGAATGGCCGAAGCGCGGCGGGGTGTCCAGGCAGGACGCTGCTGCGGTGGCCGACGCGTACTTGCTCCCGATCCGCACCGCCGCGGTGCTGTTCCCGTTGCTCGCCTTCCTGCTGCTGGTCCCGGTGGCGGTGGTGCTCTACCGCAGGCACGGAGTGATGCGCTGGTGGGCGCTGTCGTTCTACGCGTTCCTCTACTACCTGATCACCGCGTACTGCCTGGTGCTGATGCCGCTGCCCGGCGCTTCGCTGGACGTGTGCCGCGAATACCCGCGGATGCGCACCTGGCAGCTGATGCCGGGCAACACGTTCCGGGACGTGTGGAAGGAGGCGGAGCACCGCGTCACCTTCGGTGATCTCGTGCTGCACAACTCGGCGGTGATCGAGACCGGGTTCAACCTGCTCCTGCTGCTGCCGCTGGGCGTGTTCCTGCGCTACCACTTCCGCCGCGGGCCGCTGGTGTCGCTCGCGATCGCGGCCGGGGTGGCGCTGTCGTTCGAGGTGACGCAGGGGACCGGCGTGTTCGGGCTCTACGAGTGCCCGTACCGGCTGTTCGACGTGGACGACCTGGTGGTGAACGTCCTCGGCGCGATGCTCGGCTGGGTGATCGGCGGTCCGGTGTCCCGAGCGCTACCGGAACTGACCACGTTGGACGGGAAGGTGCTGGCGCGGCATCCGGTTCCGTTCGGCCGCCGGGCGGTGGCGCTGCTGGTCGACCTCAGCGCGACGTTCGTGCTGAGCGGTTTCGGCCTGCTGACGGCGCTGGTCCTGGACCTGCCGCTGTGGCTGCCGCCGTTCGCGGTGCTCGGCGCGTGGTTCGTCGCGCTGCCCGCGTTGACGGGCGCGACCCCGGGAAAGCGCCTGCTGCTGCTGGAACTCGTCGACGCCGAGGGGCGTCGACCGGCGGTGTGGCGCCTGCTGCTGCGGGCGGTGGTGCTGGCGGTGCCGTTCCTGCCGCCGCTGTTGCCCGTGCTGCTGGCGGCGGAACGGGGAGTGTTCGCCGACCTCGTCCGGTTCGCACGGGCCGGGGAGATCGATGCGGACGTGCTGGTCGTCGCGCTGCTGGCGGCGGCGATCGGCTTCGCCTCGCTGTTCCTCGTCTTCGGCTACGCGCTCGTGGCGCGGTTGCACCCGCGGGACCGCAGCGTCCACGACCTCGTCTCGGGCGTCAGCAACCGCGCGTTGCCGCACCACAACGCGGATTCGCGGACGGCTGAGGTCCGCGAATCCGTGTTGAGCGGATGACTCAGGAGTCCAACGCCACCACGAGCCCGCGGAGCTCGTAGCCGCTGATCGCGTCGTTGAACGACACCTGCGGCGGCGACTCCATCCGCACCGGCAGGGCCAGCAGCCGGTGCAGGAACACGTCGGTCTCCAGGATCGCGAGGTGCGCGCCGGGGCACTTGTGCGGCCCGTCCCCGAACGCCAATCCCGCGGCTCCGCTGGGAATTTCCCGGCCGGGGCGCAGTTCCAGCGGTTCGTCGCCGACCTCCGCCCGGTCCGCGTTGGCGTCGTCGATCACGAGTTCCACCGTCGCGCCCGGCGGAATCACGTCGTTCCCGGGAAGGTCCACGGCGGCGGTGGTGCGGCGCCGGAGCCTGCCGATCACCGGCTCCAGGCGCAGGATCTCGTGCAGCAGCCCGAGCCGGTCCGCCTCCGGTGCCGCGAGGTAGCGCTCGCGCAGTTCCGCGTCGGAGAGCAGGTGCCACGCGGCGAGGTTGATGAACTCCCGCGTCGTCACCATGCCCGCGGCGGCGAACGTGATGCACTCGCCGAGGACTTCCGCGGCGGAGCAACCCTCGTCGAGCAGGTGCGAGATCAGATCGTCGCGCCGCTCCCGCCGCCGCTCCCGCACCGCCGGTCGCACGTCGCGGAAGTAGATCGCGCTCCAGTTCCGCGCCTGCCGCCACACCCACGTGAGCCCGGTCAGGCTGGTGAAACCGGGTGCGTCGAACTCCTCCGGGAAGAACCGCTCCAACCGGCCGCGGATGCCGGGGCGGCTCTCGGTCATGCCGATCACGGCGGCGGTGACGCCGATCGAGAGCTCGAACCCGAGGTCCGCCAAGTGCGCCCGCCCGTCCCGGCGCAACACCGCGAGCTGCGCCTCGGTGATGTCGCCCATGAGCTCGCGGTACTGCTCGTCGACGCGTCGCGGGGTGAAGAACCTCGCCGTCTGCCGCCGGTGCTCCCGGTGCTCGGGCCCGTCCCGGTAGAGCACCGGACGCCGGATGCTGGACGGCATCTTCTGCATCGTCTCGATGCCCAGCCCGGCCTGCACGGTGTCCGTGCTGCGCAGCACCGCCCGTGCCGCCGCGTGCCCGGAAATCCGCCGCACACCGTCGGATTCGGCGCCCACTGGGCAGCCGCCCGCATCCGTCCGCTCCACCTTGCGTGCCATGCGACAGCCTCCCCGCAGTGCCGAAACCTTGCGGTCCCTGCGTAGCAGGCGTCGATGCGGGAACCCACTGCCGCAAGCACTTCACCCCCGACCGGCCCAACGGGGCGTGCTCCGTTCGGCGGTGATCAGGCGTCGAAACGGCCATCCTCGGCGGATGCCACGAACGAGACCCGCTGCGCGGTGCTCGCGAGCATGTGGCCCGCCGCGCGGTCCTTGCCGTCCCGCACCGTCGGCGATCCGCACGACTTCGACGCACGCGGTCTGCTGGCCGGAGCGGGTGGACTTCCGCCACCCCGGCACCTGAACGTCCATGAGCCCCACCCCTCTAAGCGCTCGATGCGGGAGGAGATCAAGTCGACTGCCTGCTCCTCGCTCATCGTTTCCCGTCGTTGGGCACCGACCGCCTGGCGGTAGGCGTCGATCGTCGACGGACGGGAGATGAAGACTCCGCTGGCCGGCATTTCCACGTGCACGATCGGTGCGGCCTGCGGGAATCCGAAGAACATGAAGTGCCCGCCGCGCATGGGCGTCCACCGGCGGAGATCGGCCGCGAGGATGCGGATCGAGACGGTGGTCTTCTCCGCCGCCTTGACGAGATGGCGGAGCTGGTCGGCTTGCTCTTCCGCGCCGCAGACCTGGTCGGAGAGGACCTGCTCGGCGGTGATCGCCTCGAAGGCCGTTGCGCTTGTCCAGCAGATCACGGAGACCGCCCGCATCCCGGCCTTCGCCTCGCGCTCGCCGGTCGGGAGATCTCCCATCACCGCCCGGGAGCAGTCCGAAGTTCGCAGAAGTCCGGGGATCAGCAGTGGCGCTACTTCGACGATCTCGGTGGCGGTGCGCTCGTACTCGATCAGCGTCACCAGTTCGTCGCGGACTCCCGGGATCCCGGGCCTGATCCAGTCCGGGGCGTCGGCTTCCCGCGCCATTTCGACCAGGCGCTCGCGCTGACTGCGGAGATCTCCAGCGCCGACAGGATCGAGCTGACGTCGTCGACGGTGATCGACCGGGAACCTGCACCCCGCAAGGTGAACGGACCGTTCGTCCAAGGGGATCGGGCGAACGGTCCGTTCACTCGCGAGAGGTGCCGACACCCTCAGCGCGTGTCGGCGGTTCCGGCTGGGAACTCCTCGGTGCCGAGGACGCGGAGGAGGTCCAGGCGCTCGCGGGACTCGGCGTCGGCGGGGGTGAGCACCAGGAGTTCCTGGCGCTGGTCCGGGGTGACGAGGGTTTCGCAGTCCACCAGCACCGGGCCGACCCTCGGGTGCACCACGGTCTTGCGGTCGGCGCGGCGCACGCCCACCTCGTGCTCGTCCCAGCGGCGGCGGAAGTCCTCGCTCACCGCCCGCAGCCGCTCCACGAACGCCGCGACCTCCGGATCGCCGGAGCGCCTGCCGGCGGTCGCGCGCAGGTCGGCGACGAGCTCGCGGGAATGCCGCTCGCGCTCCTCCGGCAGCTGGGAACCGTCGTCGGGCTCGGTGAACCAGCGGTAGGCGAGGTGGCGGCGATCGCCGGTGAAACCCCTCTGATCGCCCATCAGCAGGACGCCCATCCGGTTCTGCGCCAGCACCTCCCCGAGGTCGGAGAGCACCGCGGCCGGAACGTCGCCGAGCAGGTCGAGCATGCGCAGCAGCCCCGCTCGGGCCATCCTGGCCGCGCTCTCCGCGAACGGAGGATGGTGCCCGGCGAGGTGGAACAGGTGGTCGCGCTCGTCGTCGGTGAGCCGCAGCGCACGGGCCAGCGCACCGATCAACTGCTCCGAGGGCTGGCTGCTGCGGCCCTGTTCGAGCCGCACCACGTAGTCCACGGACATGCCCGCGAGCATCGCCACCTCCTCGCGGCGCAGACCGGCGGTGCGGCGGCGAGGCCCCTCGGCGATGCCGACGTCGGCCGGACGCACCGACTCCCGGCGACGGCGCAGGAAGTGGGCCAACTGCTCGCGCTGCATGCCCCCATGCTCCTCGGCCGTCACGCCGCGAGCCAGGGAGCGGCTCTCCCACGATGAACGCTCGCTCCCACGACACCCCGTCGCGGCCCAAGGTGGACGGCAGGACGACGACAGAGGAGAACACGATGCAGACACGCGACCTGGGCAGCACCGGACCGGCGACCTCCGCGCTGGGGCTGGGGGCGATGAGCATGTCCGGCTCCTACGGCGACGCCGACCGGGCGGAGAGCATCGCCACCGTGCACGCCGCGCTCGACGCGGGCGTCACCCTGATCGACACCGGCGACTTCTACGGAGTCGGGCACAACGAGCTGCTGCTGGCCGAAGCGCTGCGCGACCGCGACCGGGACGGCTACCAGCTGAGCGTCAAGTTCGGTGCCCTCAGCGGACCCGACGGCATCCCCCGCGGCTACGACGGCCGCCCCGAGGCGGTGCGCAACTTCCTGGCCCACAGCCTCACCAGGCTCGGCACCGACCACATCGACATCTACCGCCCCGCCCGCCTCGACCCGGCCGTGCCCATCGAGGACACCGTCGGCGCCATCAAGGACATGGTCGACGCCGGGCACGTGCGCCACATCGGACTCTCCGAGGTCGACGCCGGCACGATCCGCCGGGCGCACGCCGTGCACCCCATCGCCGACCTGCAGATCGAGTACTCGCTGCTGTCCCGCGCGGTGGAAGCGGAGGTGCTGCCGGTGCTGCGCGAACTCGGCATCGGCCTGACCGCCTACGGCGTGCTCGGGAGGGGCCTCATCTCCGGGCACTGGAGCGCGGACCGCAGCGCTCCCGGCGACCACCGCGTGCTCTCGCCCCGGTTCAGCAGCGGCAACGTCGAGCACAACCTCGCCCTGGTGGAGGCCCTGCGGCGGGTCGCGGAAGCCAAGGACCGCACCGTCGCCCAGCTCGCCATCGCCTGGGTCGCCGCGCAGGGCGAGGACATCGTGCCGCTGGTCGGCGCCCGCACCCGCGAGCGCCTGGACGAGGCGCTGCGCGCCGAGCGGGTGCTGCTCACCGCGGAGGACCTGGCTGAGATCGAGCGGGCGGTGCCGCGGGGTTCGGCTCGCGGCGACCGGTACCCGGCGGCGTTCATGGCCGACCTCGGCGTGGGCAACTGACCGCTACTCGACCACGCGGATCATGAACTGCTCCCAGATCTTCTCCGCCGTGGATTCGCCTGCCAGCGGGCGGCCGTCGGCGTCGACGAGCGGATGGGGCTTGTTCTCCGCGTCGGCGGCGCTGAGCACGATCGACGTCGCGTGCCGTGCGGTGAACCCGTTCGCCCACGCCGTCATCGAGTAGTAGCGCCCGGATTCCAGCGCCGCCGCTCGCGGGTAGCTCTTCGGCCAGATCGTGCGGGTGATGTCGCCCGCCGCGCGCCGGGCGTCGCCGTCGAAAGCGGGCCGGGACTCCGGGGTGGTGGAGAAGATCTCGCGGCCGTCCCTGTCGACGATCGCGGCGAGGAAGTGCGGCCGGGCCCGGTGGCCGTCGACGAGCGTGGCGTAGGCGGTCGCGAAATCGGTCGCGCTCAGCGGATGTTCGCCCCTGAGCAGTTCGGCGACCTCGGCCCGGTCCGTCTCGTCGTCCAACAGCCCGAGCCTGGCCGCGGTGTCCCGGACGGAATCCGGGTCGATCGGAAGGACCTGCGCCGACTCGGCGCAGTCCCGCCCGTCGCAAGGCCAGACGGCGGAAGGACCGCCGCGCACCTGGGCCACGCGGACGACGGGATCCACCGCCGTGCCGGGTTGCTGCGGGGCGGCGGCCCAGTCGTAGCCGCCGATGGTGTCGCTGCCGCTGTGGTACGCGCGCACCGCGCCGGTGCCCGGTTCGACGGAGACCAGCGCGGCGTGCAGGTCGGGCCCGCCGACGTCGGCGACCGCCTCCTCGGCGGCCCGCTGGGCGGCGGCGTCCACGGTGGTGACGAGCGCGGCGCCGTTGCGCTGGAGCAGGTCCTCGGTGAAACCGGCGCGTTCGGCTTCCGCCAGCGCGAGCTGCCGGACGTGGTAGGCGGGGCCGGTGGTGTTCTCCTGCTTCCACTCGGTGCGGCCACGGGTCTCGGGCAGCCGCATGTCCGCCGTGGCGTCGACGAGGCCGTGCCGCCGCATCTGCCCGGCGACGTACTCCCAGCGGGCCCGCCCCTGCTCCGGGTCGTACGCCGGGTCGTTCTCGGTGGGGCGCTGCACCATTCCTGCCAGCAGCGCGGACTGGCTCGGGTCGAGGTCGCGGGGCAGCTTCCCGAAGTACGCCTCGGCGGCGGCGTGGATCCCGTAGGCGCCGCGACCGTAGTAGGCGGTGTTCAAGTAGGCCTTGAGGATGTCGTCCTTGGACAGCTCGTTGGTCACCTTGAACGCGAGCACCACCTCCTTGAACTTCCGGGAGTAGCTGTGCTCGTCGGCGCCGGTGGCGAGCTTGATGTACTGCTGGGTGATCGTGGAACCGCCCCCGGCGCTGCCCGTCGCCTGCGCCCACATCGCCCGGAGGATGCCTGCGACGTCGAAACCCGGGTTGCGGTAGAAGGAGATGTCCTCGGCGGCGAGGGTGGCGTCGCGCATCGGCTGCGACACCTCCGCACGCAGGTCTTCCACCATCGTCCGGTCGCCGGAGGACGGCACGATCCGCGTCATCTCGGTTCGATCGGAGTGCAGCACCGCCACGGACTGGTTCGTCTCCGCCGCGATCGCCCGAGGATCCGGGGTGGGCCAGATCCAGTAGCCGATCCCGAAGCCGACGGCGCCGACGAGCAGCACCGCGCCCACGACGCCGAGCACGATCCTGCGCGCCTTCCGCCACGGCCGCCTCGCCCGCCCGGCACCCAGCTCGTCCGCCGCACCGCTCACGCGTCCTCCACTCCCTCGCTCCACCCGGACGACGGCCCTCTCCGGGAAAGGGCCGGCGCCGCGTCGGACCACCGACGTCGATCATTGTCGGACTCGAGGGGGCGCGCCTCGGCCGTTCGGTTCCGGGAAGCGGGTCCGGCATCGGCTGAGCGGTCGGATCTGCACCGCCGCCGGAGGAAGTCGACGAGCCGCCCCCGGGCGCGCTCCGGTTCTGGTTTCCTGATGAGGAACGCGAAACGCGCCGGGACACGGCCGTTTTCGGGGGAGAGGGGCGGGTCGTGGAATCGACGGAGGAACCGAGCGAAGCCGGACGCGACGAGGACGGGCCGGAGGACCGCCTGGCTCGGGACGATCGGAACGTCCACGTCGCCGGCCGCGGCGACGTGTTCGCCTCCGGATCCGTCGTCGGATTCGCCGACTACTTCGAGTACGTCGTCCAGGTCGCGTCCTACGTGGGGGCCGCCGGCCTGGGCGGAGTGATCGGCAACCGCGCGGACGCCTCCACCGTGGCCGCGGCCAGGGCGTTGTTCCGGTCGGGGATCTCGCGCTGGCGACTGCGGCGCGCGGACGCGGCCGACGAGGCGCTCTCCGAGCAGGAGGCCCGCGAAGTCGCCCGCGGTGCCGCACTGACGATGCACTGGGTCGGCGAGGACTCCAGGATGGAGGTCGTGGATTCCGAGCGCCACGGGGATTCCTGGACGGTGCGCCTGCGGCACCGGCGCCGCGGCAGCGCGACCGAGATCATCCACGTGACGGTCGGCTCCGGCGATCCCGAACACGCGCGAATCCTGGTCGTCCCAGGCTAGCGGTCCAGCGGAAGCGGACCGGCTCCCCGACGTTCCAGCACGTCGGGGAGCCGGTCGGTCGGACGATCGGTCACTCGCCAGCCGGGTCCGCGGGGACGGCGGGCGTGCCCGGCCCCAGCTCGACCGGCAGGGGCTTCGCGGGGACGAAGGGCGTGCCGGGCTCCACCGGGACCGACGTCGAGCACTCGACCGGCTGGTCCGGCGCGTCACCGATCTGCTTCGCGGGCTCGGTCTCCAAGCCGGGGGTGCCGCGCTCCAGCGGGATGGACGGCGAGCACCCGACCGGCGGGGTCGGCTCGGTGGCGTCCGACCCGGCGAACGCGACGGCGCCGCCCGCGCCACCGAGCACGATGGCGAGACCGGCAGCGGCGACGACGACCTTCTTGCGCAGAGCGATCATGGGATTGTCCTTTGCTGGTGCGGGAATCCGCCCGGCGTCCGAGCCGCCGGGGGTGAACCTCGGCGGTGTGCCGCGTTCGGAACCCATGAAGCCAGGCCGGGGTTATCGCGGGTGTCTGGCGATCTCCATATGCCCGCCATATGCCCCGGAGCGGACCATGTGCACGCTCCCGGCAGGTGGAGCGCGAGCGGCGGAAAGGGCGTCACGGTGCGGGTGCTGGTAGTGGAGGACGAGGACTTCCTCGCCGAGGCGTTGCGGTCCGGTCTCCACAAGGAGGGCATGGCCGTCGACATCGCCGGGGACGGGAGGGCGGCGCTGGAGAGCGTCGCGGTCAACGAGTACGACGTGATGGTGCTGGACCGGGACATCCCCGGAGTGCACGGCGACGACGTCTGCCGGCAGGTGGTCGCCGAACATCCCCAATGCCGCATCCTGATGCTGACCGCCGCCGGGCGCCTCGCCGACAAGGTCGACGGACTCACCCTCGGCTCGGACGACTACCTGGTCAAACCGTTCGACTTCCCCGAACTCGTCGCCCGGCTGCACGCCCTGCGCCGCCGCGCCACCCCGGCCGCGCCACCCGTGCTGCACCACGCCGATCTCCGGCTCGACCCCGCGCGCCGCGACGCGCACCGCGGCGACCGGCCGCTCCGGTTGACCCGCAAGGAGTTCGCCGTCCTGGAACTGCTCATGCGCGCGGACGGCGCGGTGCTCAGCGCTGAGCAGCTGCTGGAGAAGGCGTGGGACGAGCACGCGGACCCGTTCACCAACGCGGTCCGCATCACGATCTCCACGCTGCGCCGCAAGCTCGGCGACCCGCCGATCCTGCGCACCGCCACCGGAGTCGGCTACTACCTGGGGGCCGTCGCGTGAGCATCTCGGCGACCCTGCGGCACAGCCGGATGTCCATCCGGGTCCGGCTCACCCTCCTGCTGGGCGTGGCGGTGCTGGCCTGCGGGTTGCTGCTGCTGGCCACCGTTTACGCCCTGATGCGCTACGTCCCGCGCTACGCCGCGTCACCGACCGTGCCGCTGCCACGACCGGGATCGCCGTCGGACGGAGCGGTCGCGATCCGCCCCGCCTTCCGCGCGACCATCGCCACCAGGGACGACTTCCTGGACGTGCTGCTGCAGGTCTCCAGCGTCGCGCTGATCGGGCTGGCGCTGGTCGCGTTCCTCGTCGGCTGGATCATCGCCGGGCGCATCCTCGCCCCGGTCCACCGCATCGCCTCCACCGCGCGCACCGTCGCGGGCGACAACCTGCACGAACGCATCCAGCTCGACGGCCGCCGCGACGAGTTCACCGAACTGGCCGACACCATCGACACCATGCTCGACCGGCTGCACACCAGCTTCGAAGCCCAGCAGCGCTTCGCCGCCAACGCCTCGCACGAACTGCGCACCCCGCTGGCCACCACCCGCACCATGCTGCAGGTGGCCCTCGCCCACCCCGCGGACCACGAACTCGCCGCGCTCGCCCCGAAACTGCTCGCCACCAACGACCGCAGCATCGCGACCGTGGAATCCCTGCTCGCCCTGTCCCGAGCCGACCAAGGCATCGCGGATCCGCACCCCGTCGACCTCACCGAAGTCGCCGGGCACGCGCTGGACCAGGTGCGCGACGAAGCGGCGGCGAGCGGCATCGACCTCCGCACCGACCTGCGCCCCGCCCGCGTGGACGGCGACCAGGACCTGCTGCACCACCTGGTGATCAACCTGCTGCAGAACGCCGTCCGCCACAACCACCCCGGCGGCAGCGCGCACCTGGCCATCGCGGCGTCGGACGGCACGGCGACCATCCGCGTCACCAACACCGGCGAGCGCATCCCCGCCGAAGCCGCCGACCGGCTCTTCGAGGCGTTCCACCGCCACCGCACCCGCACCCGCTCCCGAGGTCACGGCCTCGGCCTCACCCTCGTCCGCGCCATCGCCGGAAGCCACCACGGCACCGCCACCGCCGCCGCCCGCCCCGACGGCGGGCTCGCGGTCGCCGTCGACCTGCCGGAAGCTGCACCTCGAACACCGGAGCGCCCCCCTTCGTGAGAGCTCCGCGCCAGACGGGCACGAACGTTCGCCGAGCAGGAAGCGACGCCGATCAGTCAGGTTCTTCCGCGCTCCGGCTGATCACCTCGACGACTTGATCCCGGCCGAACACGTGGTTCCCACCCCCACCGGCGGCTTCGACCGCGGTCACCTGGGCACCACCCGAACGGTCATCTCGACGGACATCCGAGATCCGGTGTCGATCAGCGGGCGCTTGGTCCGCCGCGACGATCGTTTCGCCACGCGCGGGGGAAGAGGCAAGCAGGAGGGCCTGGTGCCGGTTGCGGGGTGCAGTGTCGGGGACCTTCGCCCCAACGGCTCCCCGCGTCTCCCACCAGCAGTAATGCGCCCCCGGCAGGATTCGAACCTGCGACACCGGCTTTACAGCTCGTTTCAGAATGATCGGCGTGTCTGATGGCGATGTTTGATCGACTCGGTGCATGGTCTCGGCATGATCGAG
>NZ_JAPFGB010000010.1:0-186882 GCF_026241095.1 Saccharopolyspora sp. NFXS83
CTGCGCAATCCCGAAGCGCTCACCAAGACCGCTCAACCGGTGCTGGACCAGACGGTCGGACGGGTCGAGTCCCGTTCGCGCCCGGCTCAGGGCACCCTTACCTGCACGTCCAGGCGACTCGGTCGTAGCGTGAGGACGTGCCGGTACGCGTGCTGCTCGTCGATGATCACGAAGTGGTTCGCCGCGGCTTGCGGGACCTGTTGAGCACCGAGCCGGACCTGGACGTCGTCGCCGAGGCCGGCGGAGTCGGTGAGGCGGTGGTCCGGGCGCAGGCCGCGGAGCCCGACGTGGCGGTGGTCGACATGCGACTGCCCGACGGCGACGGGCTCGACCTGTGCCGCAGGCTGCGGGCGTTGCCGGTGCCGCCGCAGTGCCTGGTGCTCACCGCGTTCGACGACGAGCAGGCGCTGGTCGGGGCGATCAACGCGGGCGCCGCGGGCTACCTGCTCAAGCAGGTGCGCGGACGCGACCTGGTGAACGCGGTGCGCGAGGTCGCGGCGGGGCGCTCGCTGCTGGACCCGGTGACCACCGCGCGGGTGCTGGAGCGGATGCGGCGCGGCGCGGACCGGCCCGCGGACGAGCTGGACACGCTCACCGACCAGGAGCGCAAGGTGCTGGAGCTGATCGGCGAGGGCCTGACCAACCGCCAGATCGCGGAGCGCCTGTTCCTGGCGGAGAAGACCGTGAAGAACTACGTCACCGCTGTGCTCGCCAAGCTCGGCATGGAACGCCGCACCCAAGCAGCGGCCTGGGTCGCCCGCCGCCAAGGCTGAATTCCTCGCGGGCGGCCGTGGTCGCTTTGCTCTGGTGGCGGCGTGGCGGGTGGTCACCCTGCTCTGGTGGTTGCTGCTCAGCGGCTTCGCCGCTGACGAGATCAAAGGTTCGGGAAACCCGTCAGAGCGGGACTTCCCAGGTGACGGTGGTGCCGCTGTCCGGGGAGGAGTGGATGACGCAACTGCCGCCCGCTGCCGCCGCGCGTTCCTCCAGGTGGCGGAGGCCGCGTTTGGTGACGTCGCGCGGGATGCCGCAACCGTCGTCGACGACCTGCAGCCGCATGGAGCGGGCCGAGCAGCGGATCCGGACCAGCACCGAGCGCGCACCGGAATGGCGGACCACGTTCGACAGCGCTTCGCGCATCGCGGCGCGGGCGTGGTCGGCGAGCGCGACCGGGACCTCGGTGAGGTCGCCCTCGATCTCCAGCTTCGGCGGCCTGCCGAGCAGTTCCCCGGCGATCTGCACCTCGGAGCGCATCGAATCGGCCAGGTCGGGGGCGTGCGCGGGCGTTTCCGGGTCTGCGGAGCGCAGGGTCCGCACGGTGGCGCGGACTTCGGCGATGGTCTGGTCGAGCTGGTCCATGGTGTCGGTGAGCCGCGCCGAGTCCTCCGCGGCGAGGCGGCCGGTGAGCTTGCGGTCGAGCACTTCGAGCTGCATCCCCGCCGCGTAGAGCCGCTGCACGATCACGTCGTGCAGGTCGCGGGCGATGCGCTCCCGCTCCTGGTAGACGGCGATGCGCTCGCGGGCGGTGGAGCCCTCGGCGAGCACCAGCGCCAGCCCGGCCTGCGCGGCGAAGCCGGTGAGCACTTCGACGGCGACGCGGGTGAACGTGGCGGCGCCGCGCCGCCGGTACACGGCGAGTGCCCCGAGCCTGCGTTCCCGCGTGCCGAACGGGGCGACCGCGAACGGCCCGTAGATCCGCAGCGAGGACGGCACGTAGGGCGCGGTGAGCGGGTCGTCGATGAGGTCGTCGACCACTATCGGCACGCCGCTGCGGGAGACGCGGGCGGCGGCGGAGCGCGCGGAGAGCACCGCACCGACGGGATCACCCGCGGTTTCGGGCTGGGCGGGGTAGGCGGCTTCGACGGTGAGCCTGCCGTCGTCGGCGCGCACCATGACGAGGCCGAGGTCGGCTTCGGCGAGCGCGGCGGCGCGGCGCACCACCATCGGAAGCACCACGTCGGGATCGTCGGCGGACAGCGCCGCCTTGGTGATCTCGGTGGAGGCGGCCAGCATGCGCCGGGCGAGTGCGGAATCCATGGCGTGCACGAGGCTAGCCCTCCTCCCCCGCCCTGACCTGCGCGGCGGCCGTCCGATGTGACTCGGGTGATGTCTTCTCAACGATCTGCGCGGCGGTGCCGGTGTCCCAGCCGGTCGCTGGTCAGCGGCTTCGCCGCTGGCAGGACGCCGCACGAGGACCTACGCGGGGCGAGGGGCATCGGTGACGACTCCGCCGTCGCGCACGTGCAGGACCAGGTCGGCGGATTCGGTTTCGGCGGGCCGGTGCGTCACGTGCAGGACGGTGCGGTCGGTTTCCGCCCGCAGCCGGTGCAGCAGGGCCGTGGAGGTCTCGACGTCGAGGTGCGCGGTGGGTTCGTCGAGCAGCAGCGGGCCGGGGGCGAGCAGCGCGCGGGCCAGCGCGAGGCGTTGCGCCTCCCCGCCGGAGAGCGCGGTGCCGCCGGCGCCGACGAACTCGCCGAGCCGCTCGCCCCAGCCGGGCAGCCCGGCCAGCCGCAGCGCGTCGGCGAGCTCCCGGTCTGCGGCGCGCGGCGCCGACATCCGCAGGTTCTCCCGGATGGTGGTGGACACCAGGTTCGGTTCCTGCGGGCACCAGGCTGCCTGGCCGGGCAGCCGTGCCGTGCCGCGTTCGGCGGGCAGAAAGCCCAGCAGCAGCGCCAGCAGCGTGGACTTGCCGCTGCCGGAGGGGCCGACGAGGGCGACGTGGGTGCCGGGCGGGACGGTGAGGGTGACACCGCGCAGCGCGGGTTCGGCGGTGCCGGGCCAGCGCACGTCGACGTCGCGGAGGTCGATGCTCCCGTCGGGCGACGGCTCCGGGGCTCCGGTGCCGGTCTCGTCCGCCGCGAGCAGCGGGGCGAGCCGGTGCTGCGCGGCACGCAGGTTCCGCCACTGCTGCGCGGCGGGCGGCAGGGCCGCGGCGGCTTCGGCGGCGGCGAGCGGGACCAGCGCGAGCAGCGGCGCGAGTTCCGGTGCGAGCCGCCCGGCAGCGACGGCCCCGGCGGCGAGCCAGGCCCCTCCGAGGACGGCGACGCCGATGGCCGCCGTGCTCACCGCGGTGGCGGCTCCGGTGGCGAACGCGGCGCGGCGGGCGCGGGCCGCGAGCCGGGCGTCGGCCGCGGCGAGTTCGGCGCGGCGGGAGGCGTGCGCGCCGAACGCGAGCAGCTCCGCGGAGCCGTCGAGCAGCGCCAGCACCCGGTCCGCCACGTGGCGCCGCCCGGCGGCGACGGCGGTGCTGGCGCGGCGCTCGGCGAACAGCGCCGCCGCGGCACCGCCGATGCCCGCGACCAGCAGCGAGACGGCCAGCAGCGCTCCCGCCGCGGGCAGCACGAGGGTTTGCAGCACCACGGCGGCGAGCGCGACGAGCGCGGCGGCCAGCGGCGGCAGGATCACGCGCGGCACCAGGTCCCGGACCGCGTCGACGTCGTCGACGAGCCGCGCGATCCCGTCGCCGCGGCGCAGCCCCGCGGTGCGCGCGGGCCCGATCCGCACCAGCGCGTCCCACAGCTTCTCCCGCAGCGATCCGGCGAACCGGAACGCGGCGTCGTGGGTGATGAGGCGTTCGACGTAGCGCAGCGCGGCGCGCGACAGCGCGAACAGGCGCACCCCCACCACGGCGACCGTCAGCGTGAGGATCGGCGGCTGTTGCGAGGCGCGGGCGATCAGCCACGCCGAGGTCGCGGTCAGCGCGAGACCCGACAGCAGCGACAGCGCCGCCAGCACCACGCCGAGCAGGGTGCGCGGGGTGATCAGCTCGCGGAGGGTGCCGCGGGCCGGGGGCAGTCCGGGCACCTCGCCCGCCGCCCCCTCGGCGACCGGTTCCGGTTCGGGTTCGGCCACGTCGGTGTCGGGCCGGTGGCTGGCGAGGATCACGGTGGCGCCGCGCTCGGCGGCCCGCACGATCGCTTTGTCGACTTGGCGAGCTGTCGCCGTGTCGAGGTGCGCGGTCGGCTCGTCGAGCAGCAGCACCCGCGCGGTGCCGCGCAGCCGGAGCAGCGCGCGGGCCACGGCGACCCGCTGCCGCTCCCCCGTGGACAGCCCGTCGACCGCGCGGTCGCGCAGGTGGGCGGCGGCGGCTTCGGCGAGCACGTCGGGGATCGCGGCGGCGGTGCCGTCGGGCTGGTCGGTGACGGCGAGTTCGAGTTCGTCGGCGACGGTGCCGCCGGTGAACACCGGCCGCTGCGGCACCCACGCGAGGTGCCCGCGCCAGGCCGCCGGGTCGAGCGCGCGCAGGTCGATGCCCGCGTACTCGACGGTCCCGCGTGCGGGCCGGGTGAAGCCGAGCAGCACGCCGAAGGTGGTGGACTTGCCGCTGCCGCTGGGCCCGATGCCGTCGAACCCGTCGAGCCGCAGCACTTCGCCGGGCCGGGCGGTGAAGCCGATCCCGTCCGGCGCGTGCCCGCCGCGCCGCGCCACGGCGAGGTCCCGCACGCGCAGCTCCCCGGCGGCGCCGAGCGGCCCGGTGGACTCGGGCCCCACCGCATCGTCCACATCGGACTCATCGGCGGAGATCACCTCGTCCGCGCGGCGCACCGCCTCCACGCCGTCCTCGCTGGCGTGGTGGGCGGCTCCGGCGGCGCGCAGCGGCAGGTAGCACTCGGGGGCGAGCACCAGCACCATCAGCCCGGTCGCCAGGTCCAGCTCACCGGACACCAGCCGCAGCCCGATGCCGACGGCGACCAGCGCCACCGACAACGAGGAGAACAGCTCCAGCACCAGCGCGGACAGGAACGCGATGCGCAGCGTCGCCACGGTGCTGCGCCGGTGCCGCTCGCTGACCTGGCGCACCACGGCCCGCTGCGCGCCCGCCCGGCGGAACGCGGTGAGCACCGGCAGCGCGCGCACCAGTTCGTGCAGCTGCGCAGACAGCCGCTGCGTCGAGTCGGTGGCGCGGGCGGTGCGCTGCTCGGTGTAGCGGCCGACGAGCCACGCGAACAGCGGGATCAGCGGCACCGTGATCAGGATCGTCGCCGCCGAGACCTCGTCGGAGAACAGGATCCACGCGCCCACCAGCAGCGGGACGACGGCGGCCGTGACCAGCGCGGGCAGGTACTTCGTGAAGAACGCGTCGAGCGAGTCGAGTCCCTTCGTGGCCAGCGCGGTGAGCTCGACCGGCCCGCGTTCCTGGATCCACTCCGGTCCGCGCCGCAGCGCCGAGTCGAGCAGCCGGGCCCGCAACTCCTCCTTCGCGCCGGCGGCGGCCCGCGCGGAGACGAGCTCGGTGGCCCAGCCGAACGCGGCGCGGGCGAGGATCGCCCCGGCCAGCACCGCGAGCCGCCCGGTGATCGCGTCCGGGTCGACGCCGTGGGTGACGACCTCGGCGAGCGCGCTCGCCAGCGCCCACGCCTGCACGATCAGCGCGGCGGCGTTGCCCGCGGCGAGCGCGCCCGCGGCCAGCAGCGCCAGCCGTGCCGAACGCGACAGCCGGGGCAGCGCGCCCAGCGGCCCGCTCACGGCGCGTGCACCGGCGGGATGTGCTGGGTGCCGATGCGCTTGCGGAACACCCAGTACGTCCAGCCCTGGTAGATCAGCACGGCCGGGGTGCCGAACGCGGCGACCCAGGTGATCACGGTGAGGGTGTACGGACTGGAGGCGGTGCCTGCGATCGACAGCGACCACGCCGGGTCCAAGGTGGACGGGATGACGTTGGGCCACAGCGCGCCGAACAGCGTCACCACCACCCCGGCGAGCGCGATGCCCTGCAGCGCGAACGCCTGCCCTTCCCGCCACGAGATCATCCGGGTGAGCCCGGCGAGCGCGGCGACCAGCGCGACGCCCAGCGGCACCCACGTCCACGGGTCTCCCTGGGTCAGCTGCGCCAGCAGCAGCAGGCCGATCACCGGCAGCAGCAGCGGCGATCCGAACCGCAGCGCGAACTTCCGGGCCCGCTCCCGCACCTCACCGGTGGTCTTCAAGGACAGGAACACCGCCCCGTGCAAGAACGAGAAGCCCCACACGGCGAGCGCGCCCAGCACGTTCGGCAGCGTCAGCAGCACCAGCGGGCCGCCGACGCGGTCCCCGTTGGCGTCCAGCGGCAGGCCGAACACGCTCGCCGACAGCACCAGCCCGATCATCATCGGAGCGATCCAGGACGCGGTGACGATCACGACGTCCCAGGTGCGCCGCCACCGCGCCGTGTCGACCTTGCCGCGGTACTCGAACGCGACGCCGCGCCCGATGAGCATCAGCAGCAGGAGCAGCAGCGGCAGGTAGGCGGTGCTGAACAGCGACGCGTACCAGCCGGGGAACGCGGCGAAGGTGGCTCCGCCCGCGACGATCAGCCAGACCTCGTTGCCGTCCCACACCGGGCCGATCGTGTTGATCAGCACCCGGCGCTCGCGCTCGTCGCGCCCCAGCACCGGCAGCAGCATGCCGACGCCGAAGTCGAAGCCCTCCAGGAACAGGTAGCCCAGCCACAGCACGGCGATCAGGGCGAACCAGAAGGTGGGCAGGTCCATCACGGTCTCCATCGGTGGCTGAGTTGCTCGGTGGGTCGGGTGCCGGTGGTCCTCGTGCTGAGGTGGTCGCTGCTCAGCGGCTCCGCCGCTGACAGGACGCGGATGAAAACCAAACCGGCCTCCTCAGCTCAGTAGGCGAACGACAGCGTGTCGTCGTCGGACTTCTCGTCGTCCGGGGGTTCGTGGGGCATCGTGGCCGCCACGCCGCCGCGGACGAAGCGCACGATCAGGAAGATCTCGACGCAGGCCAGCACGCCGTACACGGCGGTGAGCGCGATCAGCGAGGTGAGCATCTCGCCCGGCGTCACCCCCGAGGACACCGCCGAGGCCGTGTACATCCACACCCCGTCCACTCCGGACGGGTTCGGGTTGGGCGCGACGACGAACGGCTGGCGGCCGAGTTCGGTGAAGATCCAGCCGAACGCGTTGCCGAGGAACGGGGTCGCGATGCTCGCCACCGCCAGCGGCGCCCACCAGCGCCCCTTCGGGAACCGGCCCTTGCGGGTGAACCACAGGACCGCGACGGCGCCGAGCGCGGCCATCCCACCGAACCCGATCATGAACCGGAATCCCCAGTAGGTCGCGGGCAGGTTCGGCACGTAGTCGATGGGCTGCCCGGCGAAAGCGCCGAGCCGCGGGTCGTCCGGGTAGTGCGTGCCGTAGGCGGCCTGGTATTCGGGCACCAGCGCCTGCACGCCCTTGACCTCGCTGGTGAAGTCGCCGTTGGCCAGGTACGACAGGATGTACGGCACGGTGAAGCTCTTGACGTCCTCGCAGTTCTGCCTGCCCACGTCGCCGTAGGCGAAGATCGAGAAGCTGGCGGGTTCCTCGGTGTGGCAGAGCGCTTCGGCGGAGGCCATCTTCATCGGCTGCTGCTCGAACATCAGCTTGCCCTGCACGTCACCGGACAGCGCCAGGCCCGCGAAGGCGATCACGCCGACCCACGCGCCGAGCCGCATCGAACCGTGCCACAGCTTGCGGTCCTCGTCGTCGCGGTTCGAGTTCCTGCGGTGCTCGGCGATCTTGTAGGCGGCGATGCCGATGAGGAACGAGCCTGCCACGGCGAAGCAGCCGAAGATGGTGTGCGGGAACGCGGCGAGCACGGTGTTGTTCGTCATCACCTCCCAGATCGAGTTCATCCGGGGCCTGCCGTCGACCACCTCGACGCCCACCGGGTGCTGCATCCACGAGTTCGCGGCGAGGATGAAGTACGCGGAGGCGACGGTGGCCAGCGAGAACGCCCACGCGCAGGCCAGGTGCACGCCCTTCGGCAGCCGGTCCCAGCCGAAGATCCACAGGCCGAGGAAGGTGGACTCGACGAAGAACGCGACGATCCCCTCCATCGCCAGCGGGGCGCCGAACACGTCGCCGACGAAGCGGGAGTACTCGCTCCACGCCATGCCGAACTGGAACTCCTGCACGATGCCGGTGACCACGCCCATCGCGAAGTTGATCATCATCAACTTGCCCCAGAAGCGGGTCATCTTCAGGTAGCGCTCGTTCCCGGTGCGCCACCACGCCGTCTGCATCCCCGCGACCAGCAGGGAGAGTCCGATGGTCAGCGGAACCATCAGGAAGTGGTAGACGGTCGTGATCCCGAACTGCCACCGGGCGATGTCGAGGAGTTCCACGGGGCCAGTCTGCCGGTGCGCACCGGACCCGGCTCAGGGGCCGCCGTCCCTCCTGGAGGGGCCCAAGGTCCCTATTCGGACCAGGACTTACGTCCTCCCGCGCACCAGGGGCTGCGATCTTTCTACCAATCCCGCCCCAAGATCGGAACCCTCCGAACCGGAGTCCGGGTCAGCGGAGGGCTTCGGCGACGGCTCGGGCGGTGTCGAAGACCAGCGGTCCGACCTCGTCGCCGACGAGGGGTTCGAGGGCCACCACTCCGACGCTGGCGCGCAGTCCCGGCACGCCCTGGACCGGCGCGGCGACCCCATAAGCACCGTTGTGCAGCTCGCCGCTGCTCACCACCCAGCGCGGCCCGTTCGGCGGCAGGTCCACGGCGCGTCCCGCCGCACCGCGCTGCACCGGGTGACGGGTGCCCACCCGGTAGGACACGTGGTAGCTCGTCCAGGACGGCTCCACCACGGCGATGGCCTGCGCCTCGCCGCCGTCGGCGACGGTGAGGTGCACGGTGGCGCCCACGTGCTCGGCGAGTCCGCGCAGCGCGGGCAGCGACGCGAACCGCAACTGCGGCAGCACCCGCCCCGCCACCCACAGCACGCCGAGCCCGAGCCGCACCCGGGACCCTTCGCGCCGCACCAGCCCGCGGGCCTGCAGCGGCCCCAGCAGCCGGTACACGGCTGCGCGGCTCACCCCCACGGTCGCGGCGAGGTCGCTGATGGTGGGCGCGGCACCGTCGGCTTCGGCGACGGCCTGCAGCAGGTTCAGCCCGCGCTCCAAGGTCAGCGAGGTCTCCTTGGGCGGCACGGCGTCGTCACGCCCGCGCGGCCGGTGCGGCAACGAGGACCGAGCGGGGTCGGTGGGTCGGGTCACCGGTCACCTCCAGGTCGCGGACAGCACCGTTCCCGTCACCTCGCTGAGGCCGATGACCGAACCGTCCGGTCCGGGCGCGGTTCCACCGAGTGTGACTCGATCTCCGTCCTGGAGGAAGGTGCGCTGCTCGCCGTCGTCCAGCGTGATCGGTTCGGACCCTCCCCAGGTCAGCTCCAGCAGGCAGCCGCGCTGGTCCCGGTCGGGCCCGGACACGGTGCCGGAGGCGAACAGGTCCCCGGCCCGCACGGTCGCCCCGTTCACGGTGAGGTGCGCGAGCTGCTGCGCCGGGGACCACGACATGTCGGCGAACCGCGGCCGGGACAGCACGATGTCGTTGCACCGCACTTCGAGCCGCAGGTCCAGCCCCCACGGTTCGGTCTCGGTGAGGTAGTCGTGCAGCGCGTGCTCCCGTTCGGGCAGCGCGATCCGGGCGTGCTCGAACGCCTCCAGCGGTGTGATCCACCCGGCGACGGACGTCGCGAAGGACTTCGACAGGAACGGCCCGAGCGGCTGCGACTCCCAGGCCTGCAGGTCCCGCGCGGACCAGTCGTTGACCAGCGCCACGCCGAAGCAGTGCTCGGCGAAGTCCTCCGTCGGCACCCGCGCGGCGGTCTCGCCGCCGCAGACGAAGCCGACCTCCGCTTCGAAGTCGAGCCTGCGGGTGGGCCCGAACGCCGGGTTCCGGTCGCCGGTGGTGCGCCGCTGCCCGCTGGGCCGCGGCACGTCGGTGCCGGAGACGCCCACGGTGCCCGCCCGGCCGTGGTAGCCGATGGGCAGGTGCGTCCAGTTGTCGGGGAGTTCAGCGGCGCCCCGGCGCAGGATGCGGCCGACGTTCTCGGCGTGGTGGCGCGAGGAGTAGAAGTCCACGTAGTCGCCGACGGTGAACGGCAGCACCAGCGTGTGCCAGTCGGTGCGCACCAGTTCCGCCCCGGCCGGCGCCGAACCGGCCGTGACGATCGCGGTGAGCCGTTCCCGCAGTTCCCGCCACCGCTCCCGTCCGGCGGCCAGCAGTGGATCGAGCGAGTTCGCGCTGACCAGCTCGGCCAGCCGAGGCCCCAGCGCGTCCGCGATCCCGCGCAGCGGCAAGGCGTGCTTGCCGACCCGCACGGAGATCACCGGACCTTGCGAGGTCACCAGCACGCCGTAGGGCAGCGTCTGCGGCCCGAACGGCTTGTCGGTGGCGAACTCGGGGTCCTCGATCCAGGTCACAACAGCCCCAACCCTTCCAGGTCCGTCACCGGGCCGGTCAGCGAGCAGGAGCCGTAGGAGGAGAACACGTCGCGCACCGCGGTCGCGGCGGCGTCGGACAGCGAGTTCGCCTCGGCGGCGAGGGCTTCCCCGTCGGAGCTCGACAGCGCGTCGCGCACGTCGCCACCGGACAGGCAGCGCGCCGTGGCCACCAGGAGGTTGATGAAGCCGTGCTGCATGAACCCGGTTTCCGGGTCGGCGCCGCGGATCGCGGCCTGCATTCCGGCGGTGGTCTTGAACGGCACGCTCAGGGTGCTGACGGTGGCGAGGAAGTCGGCGACGACGTCGACGGGCGGCACCGATTCGGAGGTGGGCCCGCCGGTGCGGAGCTTCGGCCAGCAGCCGTGCTCGGCGACGCGCTTGATCCCCTCCAACCAGCCTTCGGGGCTGCGGCGCGGTTCGACGACGCGGACGACGTCCTCGGGCACGAACTCGGAGACCCGTTCCAGCCACACGTCGTCGACGTCGGAGGGAGCGGGCATTTCGACCATGCGCAGTGCCAGGAGTTCCTGCCTGCCTTCGATGATGGACAGCGCCTTCGGCACGCCGCCGAGGCCGGTGTCGCACACGAGCGACAGCGGCACCGGCTCGGCCGGTTTGGCCTTGGCGAGCTCGGTGATGAGCTCGGCCAGCCGGGATGCTTGGCACAGCATCGGGCCCAGCACCCCCGAGTACTCGCCCGCTCGGGCGGCTAGGTGGTCGTCGACCGCCTGGGCGACTTGCGCGCTCCCCGGTGGGAACAGCGCGGCGTCGTCGACCAGTCGGGCGAACAGGGGCGGGATGCCGCGCGGACCCGGCGCGCGAAGCTCAACAGCGCTTGACACGGCAGACACGCTAATGCCGCGCCGTTCAGTGAACAAAGGTGGCCGATATACGGACGTTCGGCGGTCTCCGGCGGCCCTCGTTCGGGGGATCATCACCGCAGGTGGCGGGCGTTCGCGACACCGTTGGCCCAGCCGGGTGGCGGCCTTCGGCCGGATCGGGCCGTTCCGGTGAACGGGTTGATCTTAACCGCCACGCCCGGCCGGGCGATCGGAACGACTTTCCTCCCCGATCGTCGCGAAGGCCCGCCCGATCGTCCCATCGCGCCGGAGCGGCCGTGCCCGGAAAGCCGCCCGCGATCACCGGGTCGATCTCGGGGCGGCCTGAAACCCGTCCCATGGCGTGGAATTCACCCGGCGGGACGCGCCGCGGAAATCCGATCAACTGGTAATACGGGTAGCGGCTTTCCCCTGCGGACCTGCTGGGTTAGGCTTACCTAAGTTGGAGGTGAGCGGTGCGCGAGAGGACGACACGTCGACCGGCCAAGCCGACCCCGGCGGAGCGGGCCAGGACGATAGCTCGACGAGGTGGCAGGGCCGCGTTGATGCCTTCCGGGGAGAGTTCCGCTCGGATCGCTCCGCTGCTGCACCACGTGCATCCCGACGGCACCGCCACGGTGCTGCTCGGGGATGACCACCCGCTGGTCGCGACCGCGTGGCAGGCGCCGCGCACCGAGATCGCTGTGGTGCTGGAGGTCGCCGACCCCACCCCGGTGCGGCTGCGCGAACCGGTGCGCGGGCTGCTGTGGTTGACCGGCCGGATCCGGGTGCTCACGGGCTCGGACGCCCGCGAGGACGTGCTGGCGGTCGCCGAGCAGCGCCCGGACAGCCGGCTGCTCGACGCGGGCCACGGGGCGTCGGTGCTGAAGCTGGAGCCCGCATCGCTGGTGCTGGCCGACGCGGAGGGCACGTGCTCGGTGCCGGCCGCGGAGTTCACCGCCGCCAGCCCGGACCCGTTCTGCCTGTTCGAGGACGACTGGCTGCGGCACTTGGAGAGCGCGCACCGGGACGTGGTGGGGATGCTCGCCCGGCACCTGCCAGACGACCTGCGCGGCGGGCACATCCGGCCGCTGGGCCTGGACCGGTTCGGGTTGCGGCTGCGGGTGGAGTCGGCCGACGGCGATCACGACGTGCGGCTGGCGTTCTCGGCGCCGGTGGACAACGCCGAGTCGCTGGGTCTGGAACTGCGCCGCCTGGTCGGTTGCCCCTTCTTGGCGGGTCAGCGCTCGGCCTGATCAGTCCTCGGAGTGGACGGCGCGCACCGGAGCGATGCGGCCCCGGTGGTAGCGCAGCGGAACCGTGCCGGGCCCGAGCAGCAGCGCCTCGTCGACCTCGCCGCCGCGGGTGACCGCCCAGAGGAAGGCGTGCGCGGCGCGCCACGCCCGCTGCGGGCCGTCGGTCCCGGTGAAGCGCACCAGCATCGGGTACCGCCCGAGGCCGCCGGGTTCGTCGTGGTCCTCGCACAGCTCCACGAGCACCGCCGCGCGCACCCCGACGAGTCCGGCGGATCCGATGGGGCCGTCGAGCACCACGAACGGGTGCTGGAGCTGGAGCGAGTCCAGCACCAGGTCGACGCGGGGTTCGCCGCGCAGGAACACCCGAAATCCGTCCATGCCGCTCCTCCCGGCCGCGTGCGTTCGCGCCGGGCTTGGATGTCGGCGAAGGCGGACTCGTTCCCTCCGATCCCGTCCCCGGTTTTGCCGGATTTCCGTTGCCGGGCGCGGGATGCCCCGCCGTTTCCGCTGGACGCCGAGCTCCCACCGGTACGGTTCACCGGGTGAGCACTGTGCGCGAGTGGCTGTTCCCGTCCCGCCCGGAGCAACCTGCGCGGCTGACCGGTCCGGCGCAGCGGCGGGCGATCGGCGTCGAGCTGCTCCTGGTGTTCGCGGTGACGCTCGGCATGTCCGGCTTGCAGAGCCTGCTGTCGCTGCTGGACGCGTTGGCGCAGACCCAGTCGCTGGCGGACCAGTCGGTGGCGATCAACGCCCCGCAGGCCGAGTCGGGCCTGCTGGACCTGCTGCGCCAGCTCGCGAGCGTGCTGCGGTTGTTCGCGTGGGGCGGGCTGGGGATCTTCCTGCTGTGGCGCGGTGGTGTCGCGCTGCACCGGATCGGCATGGACCGCTCGCGGCCGTGGCGGGACGCCGCGGGCGGCGCGGGGTTGGCCGCGCTGATCGGCGTTCCGGGCCTGGGCCTGTACCTGACGGCGCACGCGCTCGGCCTGAGCCTCACCGTGCAGCCGTCCACTTTGGACGACGCGTGGTGGCGGGCGCCGGTGCTGGTGCTCTCGGCGTTCGGCAACTCGTTCGCCGAGGAGGCCCTGGTGGTCGCCTACCTGCTGACGCGGCTGCGGCAGCTGGGCTGGTCGGAGAACCGGTCGTTGTGGGTGTCGGCGGTGCTGCGCGGGAGCTACCACCTGTACCAGGGCTTCGGAGGTTTCGTGGGCAACGTGGTGATGGGCCTGGTCTTCGGCCGGGTGTGGCAGCGCACGAACCGGCTGTGGCCGCTGGTGATCGGCCACGCGCTGATCGACGTGGTGGCGTTCGTGGGTTACGCGGCGCTGCGCGGGCACGTCGGCTGGCTGCCCTGATCCCGCGCTTCGACCCGCCGATCCGAGTCGCCGACCGGACGCAACGAATCGGTGATCGTCTCCCATTTCCTCGCAACGATCGATGTTTTTGTCGGCTGACCAGCGCTGTTTTCGATCGTGGCAGCTAGGCTCCGGTATCGACGGCGAACACGGCTGAAGGCGGCATCGTGAACGAATCCGGCAGCACGACCGAACCGCACGTGCGCAGCGAGGTGGGGCCGTTGCGCGCCGTCCTGCTGCACCGGCCGGGCAACGAGCTCAAGCGCCTCACCCCGCGCAACAGCGACCAGCTGCTGTTCGACGCGATCCCGTGGGTGGACCGAGCGCAAGCCGAGCACGACGCGTTCGCCGAGGTGCTGCGCGCCCGCGGCATCGACGTGGTGCTGCTGCACGAGCTGCTGATCGAGACGCTGGGCGACCCCCGCGCGCGGGCGGCGGCGGTGCTCAGCGCGGTGGACGAGCGCGAGATCGGCACCGACATCGCCGACGCCCTCCGCTCCCACTTGTCCACAGTGGACGAGAAGGCGCTGGCGGAGGCGCTGATCGCGGGCATGACGTTCGAGGAGCTGCCCACCTCCGAAGGCGACTCGCTGGTGCGCCGGATGCACCTGCCGCACGACTTCGCGCTCACCCCGCTGCCGAACCTGCTGTTCACCCGCGATTCCTCGGTGTGGGTGGGAGATCGCGTCGCGGTCGCCGCGCTCGCGATGCCCGCGCGCCGCCGCGAATCCGCGATCACCGACCTGATCTACGCCTACCACCCGCGCTTCTCCCGATCCGGCCGCGCGTACGGCGCGCACTCCGCGCCCGTCGAAGGCGGCGACGTGCTGCTGCTGGCACCTGGCGTCGTCGCGATCGGCGTCGGCGAGCGCACCACTCCGGCGGGCGCGGAGTCCTTCGCCCGCTCGATGTTCGCCGACGACCTCGCGCACACGGTGCTCGCGGTCCCGATCGCCCAGCAGCGCGCGTCGATCCACCTGGACACGGTGTGCACGATGGTCGCCGAAGACGCCGTGGTGATGTACCCGGCGATCCAGCACTCGCTGACCGCGTACTCGCTGCGCCCGAAGGACGGCGGCGTGGACGTGTCCGGACCCGAACCGTTCCTGCGCAGCGCCGCGCACGCGATGGGCATCGACCGGCTGCGCGTCATCGACACCGGCTTGGATCCGGTCACCGCCGAGCGCGAGCAGTGGGAGGACGGCAACAACACGCTCGCCCTGTCCCCCGGCGTCGTCGTCGCCTACGAGCGCAACGTGGAGACGAACTCCCGCCTGGAGGCCGCCGGCATCGAGGTGGTGCGCATCAGCGGCTCCGAACTCGGCACCGGCCGAGGCGGCCCCCGCTGCATGTCCTGCCCCATCATCCGCGAATCGCTGTAGTCGGGGCCGCGCCCGCTGCCGCAGTTCGAGCAGATTCCTGGCCTGCCGCCCGCATTCCTCGCAGGCCGGGTCCAGACAGTCCACATCGGACGGTTCGACGAGCTCGTCCGCCTGTTCGGCCTGGAACACGGCGCGGAGTCCATGCAGAGCTACGGCAACACGATCATGAACGGTCTGCTCCAGACCGAGGAGCACACCCGAGCGGTCATCGAATCGGCCGCGCCCAACATCCGGCTCGCCGAAACCGATCGCCGCGTGCAGGCCCGCATGATCAGGCAACGCCGGATCACCGGAGACGACCCGCTTCACTTGAGCACCGCCATCAGCGAGGCCGTGCTGCACCAGCAGATCGGCGGCGCACGCTGCCTGAAAGCACAGTTGGAGCACGTGGCTCGCCTCATCGAATCGCACCCTGACACGCTCGAAGTGCGGGTGGTCCCCTTCTCCTCCACCGGCCATGCCGCAGTGGGCGGATCCTCGTTCCTGCTCTCGGACTTCCCGAGCGGTCGCCTGCCGACGATGTTGTGGCACGAGACGGCCACCTCAACCAAGCTCACCTCCACGCACCTGGCCGTCCGCGAACACGGCATCGCGCCGGCCGGAGCGACGAGCAGCGCATTCAGCCGGGAGGATTCGCTAGCGATGATCAAGGCGGCTTCCGGCGATCTGTAGACCGCACCGGCGGCACGCTCAGCTTCTCCCGCTCCCGATGGGCGGCGTTCCTCGCGGCGCTGTAACCGGCCGGATCGAGCGATCCGGCGTGCGCGCCGCCCCGCGCTGCCAGAGTGGAGGCATGGGATTCGGCATCGCTGATCGAGAGGAACCGGCGTGCAGCGAGTTCGGGCTGCGGGTGGAGCAGGCCGAGACGGGGATCGGGAGCGGGCCCGCACTGGTGTTCGTCGTTGACGGGGAAGACCTGTTCGGGCGGACGTTGCAGCTGAAGGGCGTCGGGCGGGACCCGGACTCCCTGCTCGGGAGGTCGAGTCCGCTGCTGCCGACCGATTGGCCGGAACAGCCGCGGACCACGGTGCTGCGGCGGTGCAATTGCGGCATCGAAGGCTGCGGATTCGCTAGCGCTCGGATCCAGGAAGACCGGTACGGCTGCGACCACGTCGTCTGGAGCGATTTCACGCTGCATTGCATGGGCGATGTGGAACCTCCCACAGAGCTACGATTCCGCACCGCTCAGTACGTCGCGGAAATCGTGCGCTGCCACGCCGATCGGTCGCGGGAATCCACTGCCCGGCGCATCGCACGAGAGGTGGCCGGGGTGCTCGACGCCGACCCCGGCATCCTCGGCCAGTGGGGCTTGGGCCTGCGGCGAGCACAGCCGCATGACTGGCAGGGCGAGGTCTCCATGCTGGTCACAGATGGCGCTGCCGACTACATGACGAGCCACGGCAGCACGGACGACGCCGCGACGATCATCGCACGGCTGCGGTCCGCCGATCCCCGCGAAAGCGCCGAGCACACCTACCCCAGGCTCGGATGAATCCACTTAGGATTGCCTTGCCGAAATAAGGCAAAGTAAACTTAAGCAAGGTTCGGCGAACATTCCCAAGGGTTGCCTGATGAATTGCGAGTTGTCAATTGGAGCGTATTCTTCGAGCCATGAACACCACCGCTAAGAAGATCCAGCCGCGCGAATCCCGGTTCCACCAGCTGCTGCAGGACCAAGTGCGCAACGAGCTCACCGCCTCGCAGCAGTACCTCGCGGTCGCGGTGTGGTTCGACAACGAGGACCTGCCGCGACTGGCCGCGCACTTCTACCGCCAGTCGGTCGAAGAGCGCAACCACGCCATGATGATCGTGCAGTACCTGATGGACAACGACATCAAGGTCGCGATCCCGTCCATCGAAGAGGTCCGCAACGACTTCACCGAGACCCGCGAACTCGTCGCCCTCGCGCTGGAGCAGGAACGCGAAGTGACGCAGGAGATCGTGACGCTCGCCAAGGCCGCCCGCGACGAAGGCGATTACCTCGGCGAGCAGTTCCTCCAGTGGTTCCTCAAGGAACAGGTCGAAGAGGTCTCGCAGATGTCGACGCTGCTGGCGGTCGTCGACCGCTCCAACGGGAACCTGTTCGACGTCGAGAACTTCCTCGCCCGCGAAGCCGTCGGCGACGAAGGTTCCGACCCGACCGCTCCCCCGACGGCCGGCGGGGCGCTCTGACGCCTCCGCGACGACGCGCACGGCCCCGGCGCACCTCAGCGCCGGGGCCGTCGCACGTCCGAACCGGTCAGCCCGGTTCGCCGGGAGGTTCGCTGGTCGGAGCCGTCGGCTCCGACGAGGACGGCACCGAGGTCGGCGGGTCCGACGGTTCCGAGGACGTCGGATCCGGCGCCGACGTCGACTCGCGCAAGATCGACAGCCGTTCGCTGGTCGGATCCGAACCGTGCCGCGGCACCACGCCCGAATCCGGCGAGCCGTGCTCGGGCCTGCCCGGCGCGTGCGGGACGAACGTCGAGGTGACGTCCGGCAGCGACGGGTCGCCCGGGGACCGCTCCGACGTGCTCACCACCGGCGGCACCGCCGGGCGCACCGGATCCGGCGCCGGCCGCGCGACCAGCACCGCGCCGCCGCCCACCAACACCGTCATCGCCAGCGCGCCGCCCACCGCGGCCACCGTCGTCTGCCGCTTGCGCCGCCGTCGCGCGCCCGCCACCAACGACCACTCCGCGCCGGTGCGGACCCGCACGTCCAGCCGGTCGTCGGCGAACATCCGGTGCAGCTCGTCATCGAGGTCGCCCATCACACCCCACCGCCCTCGAAGACCGGGCCGAGCTTCCGGCGCAACGACGCCAGCGCCTTGCTGGCCTGGCTCTTCACCGTTCCCGCGCTGACCCCGAGCGTCTCGGCGATCTCCGCCTCCGACAGTCCCTCGTAGTAGCGCAGCACCACCACCGCGCGCTGCCTCGGCGGCAGACCGCGCAACGCCTGCCACAGCGGCTCGTTCTCCAGCCGGTCCGGCGACTCCACCGCGGGCACGTCCGGGAACTCCGCCAGCAACGTCTCCCGACGAGTGCGGCGCCACCGGCTCACGTGCGTGTTCGCCATCGCCTTGCGAATGTAGGCGCGCGGCTCCTCGCACTGCTGGCGGATCTTCGGCCAGCGCGCACCCACCTTCTCCAGCACCGTCTGCACCAGATCCGCCGCGTCGTGCGGATTTCCCGTGAGCGCGTGGCCGTAGCGCATCAACCCCGGCAGGGCGACGCGCACGAACTCCGCGAAATCGTCCTCCGTCGCCATGTCCCCTTGACGTGCCGGGCGTGACCAACCCACCGACGCCTCTGCAGCGGCGCGTACGGCAGGCAATTGAGCGGTCACGCCGCCTCCCCTCCACGACCTGTGCTGTGGAAGGACACGCCCGACCCGGCCGAGCGGTTGCCGGAACCACCCGAGTTCACTCGGGTGGCCCAACGACGCGGGCGCCCGCACCTCGGCGGGCGCCCGCGCCCGACGGGTCAGCGCAGGGTGACCTGGCGGCCCCGGAGGCCGTCGCGGGAACGGCGCTCGGCGGCGTCCAACGGCGTGGACTCCAAAGAGTTCAAGGCCTCGGCCAAGCGCTCGCCCAAGGCGGCGGCGGGCTCGTTCCACTCGCGCGGGTGCTTGTCGCGATCCAGGTCCCACACCGGGACGAGGACGCCGTGGGCGCGGAACGAACCGGCGAACTTGCTGTCCTCGTCCAACGCCAGCTCACCGCGCGCCGCGAGGCGGGCCAGCGCGGCCAGCAGCTTCTCCTCCGGCTCCGGGCGCACCCAGCGCAAGTGCGCCTTCTCGCCCGGATCCACCCAGTACGCCGAGCGCGCGCCCTCGGCCGACAACCGCTCCGTCGGCATGATCGCGGCGTTCGCCCGCTCCAAGGACAGCGCGACGTCGCCGGTGGCCTCGGTGCCCTCCGGCAGCCACCACGAGAAGTCCTCGTGCAGCACGACCTCCAGCTCCGCGGCCGGGTCGATCAGGTCCTGCAACCGCGTCGGCACCTCGGCCTGCGCCGGCTCCGGCCCCACCACCGGCAGCGACGCGCCCGGCTCCGCCTGCTGCACCCACTCGATCGCGCGGGCCAGGTCGCGGCTCAGATCACCCGAACGGGTCTGCACCTGGAGGCCGACGAACGCGTGCCCGTCGGTGCGCCGCACCGCAGCCGCGGCCATCGGCAGCACCGAGGCGACGGTGACCTCGGAGCCGTCCCGCAACGGCAGCTTCGCCGTCGCCGACGGCACGAACTCGCGCAGCGCGACCAAATCGCCCTCCGCGGCGAGACCCTCGAAAGGCCTGGTCACGATCACGTCGGCGGAGCCGCCCGCGGCACCGTGGCACGCCTTGTAGCGCTTCCCGGAACCGCACGGGCAAGGCTGCCTCGGGCCGACAGCTCCCTCAGCGCGCTGGGACGGGGCCGTTCGCTTCGACACTCGAAGCCTCCTCGCTGGGTGTGATTGGACCCACCGACGCTATCGAGCCGCCCCCGAACCCGACGTTCCGGGTCAACGCACCCGGACTGCCGAGAACGAACTCCTACCCGAGCGAGCCCGCCAGCCTCGCCCGCGTCGCACCCGGTCGGTTCGTGGCCACGAACCGCACCCCGGCGCGGCGGCACAGCTCCACGTCCGCCGGGTCGTCCACCGTCCAGCAGTAGGTGTCCCGGCCGCGCGCCGCCAGCCGATGCGCCAACTCCGGGTCCTGGCGCAACAACCGGACGCTCGGCCCCGCCAGATCCGCCCAGCGCGGCAACTCCCCCGCCCGCACCACGCGCGACGAGCGGTCGAACAGCAGCACCGTCGGCACCCCCGGCGCGTTCGCGCGGAACCGGCGCACCGCCGCCGCCGAGAACGACATCATCACCACCGGCGAATCGTCCTTGTGCGCGGGCGCCGACACCCCGTGCCGGGCCAACGCGGCCGTCAGCTTCGCCTCGACCAGACCCCCGTACCGCACCGGATGCTTCGTCTCCGCGAACAACCGCACCGGACGCGACTGCGCCCGCACCAGGCCCAGCAGCTCGTCGAAGGTGAGGATGCGGCGCTGCGACTTCCCGCCGACCGGGCTCGCCCGCGGTTCGAAGACCAGGTCGTCCGCGGAGTCCGGCAGCTCGTGGTGCCACTGCGCGAAGTCGAAGCGGGACATCGCGCCCAACGTCAACTCGCTCACCACGCCCCGGCCGGTGGACGTGCGGTCCACCCGGCGGTCGTGCACGCACACCAAGTGCCCGTCGCGCGTCACCCGCACATCGCACTCCAGCGCGTCGGCGCCCTGGTCCAGCGCCACCTGGTAGGCACCGAGCGTGTGCTCGGCGCGTTCCGCCGACGCTCCCCGGTGCGCGACGACCTCCGGACCACCCATGCCCGGCATTATCCCGATCCGCGCGGCGAGCTCTCAGCGCGCGGCGGTGGACGGGCGTTCCGGGCGCGGCGGCACGGGCGCGTCCTTGACGCCGAGGACCCGGTGGCGCGGGAGCAACACCGGATCCGGCGGGACGATCAAGGTCGTGATGTAGTTGATCACGCGCATGGTGAGGACCGCGCACACCGCCGCCGCGACGTCCGTCCAGAAGTGCAGCACCACGCCGTCCGCCATGGCTTGCACCCCGTCGCGGAACGACCACAGGAACGTCACCCAGCCGAGCAGCAGGCTCACCGCCCACGCGATCCACCAGGCGCCCACCAGGCGCGACGGGCGCGGCCTGGACTCCAGCCGACGATCGCCCGCGGTCGCCAGCACGCCGTGCTCCAGCTCCGCCAGCGCCGTCCCCGGCGCCACCAGGTTCGCACCCGGCACCAGCACACCCGCGACGACCTGCCACTCCGGGCGGCGAGGCGACACCTCCAGCCGCCGGGCCGACGCCTTGCGCGCCCACAACAACCACAGCACCGCGAACACGCCGCTGGTCACGCCGAGCAGCCAGCTCAGCACGCCCGCCGTCACCACCAGCGTGTCCGACAGGTCCAGGGCCACCTTCGACAACGCCGAACCGCGGCTCATCAGCAGCAGGACGTACCGCCACGCCTCGCCCACCGCTGCCACGCCCGACACCGCGGCCATCAGCCACAACGCCGACCACGCCATCGCCGCCAGCCAGGTCACCCGCTGCACCGGATCGATCTGCGGGCGCGTCGGCAGCGCCAACGGCCAGCGCCAGCCCAGCAGCGGGAAGCCCCACCGCGGCACCCCCGGGTACGACGGCGGTCCGGTGTAGCGACCGGTGGGGCGGGTGCGGCGACGCGGACGCAGGCCACCGGGTGGAGTGGCCACCCACTCCACCCGCAAGCCCGACCGGCGCTCCGGCGGCGGTGCGCCCGGTGGCGGAGTCGTCACAGCACGAACGGCTCGGCGCCGGGCTCGTCGGACACCACGGGACGGCCCGCGGCGGACCACCCGTTCATGCCGCGCTCCACGTTGACCGCGTCCCAGCCGTTCGCGTTCAGGTACGCCGTCACCCGCGCCGAGCGACCGCCGGAGCGGCACACGACGTAGACCTGGTCGGCCTCCGGCAGCTCGTCGAGCCGCTGCGGGACCTCGTTCATCGGGATGTGCACGGCGCCCGGCGCGTGGCCGGCGGCCCACTCGTCGTTCTCCCGGACGTCCAGCAGCGCGAAGTTCGCGGCGGGCAGGTCTGCGGGCAGCTCCTCCGGCGGCACGCCGGGTACTTGCATCGGGGTAGTCACGCCCCGATGCTGCCACGCCCGCCGTGGGCATGTCGTGAGGTGTCGGCGCACACCCCGGACGAAGTGAACGGACCGTTCGTCCAAGCCGGTTGGACGAGCGGTCCGTTCACTCGAAACCCGACCCGGCACCGCGAGCGCCCGACGCGCCGCGGTGCCGGGGGAAGCGGGTGAACGGACCGTTCGTCCAACGGGATCGGACGAACGGTCCGTTCACCTCAGCCGAATCAGTGCTCGGTGGCCTTCTCGGCTCCGGCGCCGGTGAGGGAGCGGACCTCCATCTCGGCGTACTTCTCCGCGTTGTGCGGCTCCTTGCTCAGGATCGTGCCGAGGTAGCCGAGCAGGAAGGACACCGGGATCGAGATCAAACCGGGGTTCTTCAGCGGGAACCACGCGAAGTCCAGCGACGGGAACATCGCCTCCTCGCTCCCGCTCACCGCGGGCGAGAACACGATCAGCACAATGGTCACCGCGAGCCCGCCGTAGATGCTCCACAGCGCCCCGGCCGTGTTGAACCGCTTCCAGAACAGCGAGTACAGCAGCGTCGGCAGGTTCGCCGAGGCCGCCACCGCGAACGCCAGCGCCACCAGGAACGCCACGTTCTGGCCGTTCGCCGCGATGCCGCCGAGGATCGACACGATGCCGATCACCACCGCGGTGATCCGCGCGACCTTCACCTCCTGCTGCTTGTCGTCGACCTTCCCCTTCTTGATCACGTTCGCGTAGATGTCGTGCGCGAACGAGGCCGAAGCGGTGATCGTCAGACCCGCGACGACCGCGAGGATGGTGGCGAACGCGACCGCCGAGATGAATCCGAGCAGCAACGGCCCGCCCAGGTGCAACGCCAGCAGCGGCGCCGCCGAGTTCACCCCGCCCGGCGCGTCCTTGATCGCCTCCGGCCCGACCATGGCGCCCGCGCCGTACCCGAGCACCAGCGTGAACAGGTAGAACAGGCCGATCAGCCAGATCGCCCACACCACCGAACGCCGCGCTTCCTTCGCGGTGGGCACCGTGTAGAAGCGCATCAGCACGTGCGGCAGCCCGGCGGTGCCCAGCACCAGCGCGATGCCCAACGACAGGAAGTCGAGCCTGCTGGCTCCGGACTCGCCGTACTGCGCGCCGGGGTTGAGCAGCTTCTCGCCATCGGCACCGGCTCGTTCCACCGCGGACCCGAGCAGCCCGGAGAGGTTGAACCCGAACTTCGCGAGCACCCAGATGGTCATCACGAACGCGCCGGCGATGAGCAGCGCGGCCTTGATGATCTGCACCCAGGTGGTGCCCTTCATGCCGCCGACCAGCACGTAGAGGATCATCAGCGCGCCGACCACGGCGATCACGATCGCCTGCTGCGCCTTGCTCTCGATGCCCAGCAGCAGCGCGATCAGGCCGCCGGCACCGGCCATCTGGGCGAGCAGGTAGAAGAACGACACCGCGAGCGTGGACAGCGAGGCCGCGGTCCGCACCGGGCGCTCCCGCATCCGGAAGCTCAGCACGTCGGCCATCGTGTACCGGCCGGTGTTCCGCAACAGCTCCGCGACCAGCAGCAACGCCACCAGCCACGCGACGAGGAACCCGATCGAGTAGAGGAACCCGTCGTACCCGTACACCGCGATCGCCCCGGCGATGCCGAGGAACGACGCGGCCGAGAGGTAGTCGCCGGAGATGGCGATGCCGTTCTGCGGCCCGCTGAACGCGCGTCCCGCCGCGTAGTAGTCCGACGCGGTCTTCGTGTTCCGGCTCGCGCGGAACACGACCACCATGGTGACCAGGACGAACAGCCCGAAGATGCCGATGTTGAGCCACCGGTTCGACGCGGGGTCGGGCGCCTGCGCCAGGTACGGGTGGGCGAGCACGGGTTGGTATCTGCTGGTCACCGCTGCTCTCCTTCGACGCGTTCGCGGATCTGCTCGGCGACCGGGTCCAGGTTCTTGTTGGCGTACCGGACGTAGAGCGTCGTGATGAGGAAGGTGGAGACGAACTGCAGCAGCCCGAGCACCAGTCCGACGTTGATGTTGCCGACGAGCTTGATGCTCATGAACCCGTGGGCGTAGTCGGCGAGCAGGACGTAGACCAGGTACCAGACGAGGAAGACCGCCGATACCGGGAAGACGAACTTGCGCAGCCGTTGGCGGAGCGTGGCGAATTCGGGGCTGTTCTGGGCAGCGGCCCAGGTTTCGGCATCGATGCCGGGACTGGGATCGCTCTGGCCCGTGGAGCTCACGGTTGTCCTCCTGGGTCGGGAGGTCGCACTCACCGGCGCCGTGTGACCTCTGTCTCTAATCGCCGCGCGAACGCTACGTAGTTCGTCTGAATCTGGAAAGGCCCCGAAAGTGGATTGATATCAATCCGCTGGGTGATCAGGTCGGACTTAGACACTAGAGCTTGCCACGGATCGTGACCTCTGTCACTCGCATCTCATCCGTCTTCCCCCAAGCAGGTCAGGCGCGGTCGAGTCCGCCGGGGCGCGCGGATCGCCCGTCCGGTTCGCCCGGTACGTCCGACGGAACCGGGTGCCCGAGCACGGCGCCGCCTCGGACGGGCGGAAGCGTGGGGCGATCCGCTCCGATTTCTCGCGAAATTGCGGGGATAGCACTCCGTGCACACCCGCTGAGCTGCGCTGGACCCCGCACCTGGTCCACGTCCGTCCCCCACGAGGGGTGTTCGCGGTTCCGGGGGAGGGAACGAGGAGCCGCGAGGAACGCGGAGTGCGATCACGGGAGCACCGACGTCCGCCGAGCCCGGTCAGAGGCGGTGCCTGCCACCGGATTCCTTGGTCACCACCGGCTTGCGCACCCGGCCGTCGTGGAACCCCAGGCGGTCCGGCGCGTGCATCCGCAGCATCATCCGCGAGACGCCCTCCGGGACCTGCTGCTTCGTCCCCAAGCTGACCAGCACCATCGCCGCGAACGCCACGGGCACGCTCACCAGCGCGGGCTGGCGGACCAGCTCCCCGAACAGCCCGCCCGGATGCGGCCACACCACGCTCACCGCCAGCGCGGCCAGCACCAGACCGCCCCCGGCCGACAAGCCCACCGCGGCGCCCAGCGCCGTCAGCCGCCGCCACCACACGCCCAGCACCAGCAGCGGGCAGAACGTGGAGGCGGCCATCGCGAACGCCAGCCCGACGCTGCGCGCCAAGTCCTGCTCGGCCACCAGCAGCGCCACGCCCGTCGGCACCACCGCCGTGACCAGCAACAGGACCGGCATGTGCCAGTTCTTGACCCGCTGGAAGTTCGACGCCACCACCCCGGCGACGCTCACCACCAGGCCCGAGGACGTCGACACGAACGCCGCGAACGCGCCCGCGGCCGTCAACGCCGTCAGCAGAGCGCCCAGCCAGTTGTCGAGCATCGCGTGCGGCAGCAGCAGCACCGCCGCATCCGTCTCACCCGTGACCAGCAACTTCGGCGCGAACAGCCGGGACAGCAGGCCGAGCACCGTCGGGAACAGGTAGAAGGTTCCGAGCAGGACCAGCACGAACAGCGCCGTGCGGCGCGCCCCGTGCCCGCTCGGGTTCGCGTAGAAGCGCACCAGCACGTGCGGCAACCCCATCGTGCCGAGGAAGGTCGCGAGGATCAGCGAGTACGTCCCGGCCAGCGACGCCGGATCAGCGCTCGCCGGGTGCATCCACGAGCCGTTCTCCGCGTCGGCGCCGGCCACCACCGGCACCGCGGCGCCCGCACCGAAGGACAACGCGCTGCCCGCGGCGACCTCGTAGTCGCCGGGCGGCACCCACACCTCGGCCGTGCCGTCCGGCTGCAGCGGACCGCCCGGAGCGCCCGGCTCCGCGGTGACCCGCAGCCACGTCGGCTCGGTCACCTGCAGCGTCACCGAGGTCTCGACGGCCACGTCGGTGTCGCGTTCGAAGACCGGTCCGGGCGCGTTCAGCCGCTCCTGCGCGGAACCGCCGAGCAGGAACACGGCGAACAGCACGAACGCCGGGAACGTGATCGCGAACAGCTTCAGCCAGTACTGGAACGCCTGCACCAGCGTCACCGCGCGCATGCCGCCGCTGAAGACGCTGGCCAGCACCACCGGCAGCAGCGCGACCGCGCCCGCCCAGGTCGGCAGCTCGGCGATCACGGCGAACGTCAACCCGGCCGCCTGGAACTGCGGGACCAGGTACAACCAGCCGATCAGCACCACGAACACGGTGGTCAGCCAGCGCAGCCACGGAAGATCCAGCCGCACCACGGCGAAGTCGGGCACCGTGTAAGCCCCGGAGCGGCGCAGCGGCGCGGCGATGAACAACATCACCGCCAAGTACCCGGAGGCGAACCCGATCGGGTACCACAGCGCGCTCGAGCCGTCCTTGAGGATCAACCCGGCCACGCCCAGGAAGGAGGCCGCCGAGAGGTACTCGCCCGAGATGGCCGCCGCGTTGCGCTCCTCCCGCACCAGCCGCCGCGCGCGGTGCAGGTCCGAGGTGGCGCGCGCGTGGCTCGACCCCCACGCGCCGATGGCGAACGTCGCCACCACCACGACGGCGATCCCGCCCAGCGTCCATAAAACGGAGACCTCCGGCACCGCCGAACCCACCGCTACCGCTCGATCATGTGCAGGAAATCGCGCTCGTGCCGAGCCGCGGCCCGCGAATACCAGAAACCGAGCAACGCCATGAACGGGTAGGGCAACACCCCGAGCACCAGCCAAGGTAACCGGATTCCGGCGATCACCATGTCTCCCAGCGACGGCAGCACGTAGAACAGCAGCGGCAGGCCGAACAGGCCCACCCCGAGAAGCCCCGTCATCAGCAGGGCGCTCCGCAGCTGAGCGCGCACCAGATAACGGACCAGCACCTCACCGACGCTGGTCTGCTCCTCGAGCTCCATGATCGTACGGGGCACCGGCGCTCCGTGGCGCCGATCGGACAGGACCACGCGCTGCCGACGAGGCCGGCGACCGCCGGGAGCGCTCGTCGGCTGCTCCGGCGTCATGCCCCACCGGCCGGGAGGCGGCGGCTCATCCCTGCGACCCCCAGCCCTGCCGAGGCGCGCGCACCAGCCGGTCCTTGAGCTCGCGGGTGTGGCGCCTGCTGACGGGCAGCTCCTTCGGCTCCCCGCCGCCGAGCAGCACCGAGTAGCCCGACGACGACATGCGGAGCTCGCTGACCAGGGACATCGACACCAGGTACGAGCGGTGGATCCGGATGAAGTTGGCGTCGGCCCAGCGTTCCTCCAGCTGCGCCAGCGGAATCCGCACCAGGTGCGAGCCGCCGTCGGTGGTGTGCAGGCGCGCGTAGTCGCCCTGCGCCTCCACCCAGCGCACCGTCTTGCGGGACACCATCTTCGTCGTCCCGGCCAGCTCCACAGGGATCACCTCGTCCTCGTCGGCGGCGGGAAGTTCCGCGGCGGGCACGTCCGGCCGGCCACCGGCGGCGCGTTCGGCCTTGGTGCGCTCGATGTTGCGCAGCGCGCGGTCCACGCGGTCGGCGTCGGCCGGTTTCATGATGTAGTCCAAGGCGCCCACCTCGAACGCCTCCAGCGCGTTCTCCTCGTGGCCGGTGATGAACACCAGCGAGGGCGGCTGCTTGAAGGCGTTGAGGACCCTGGCCAGCTCCATGCCGCTGAGCCCCGGCATGGACACGTCGGCGAACACCGCGTCCACGACGGACTCCTCGCTGTCCCGGGAGCGCAGCTGGTCGTCGCTGCGCAGCAGGCGCAGCGCCTCGGCCGCGTCGAACGCGAGGAGGACCCGCGCCACCCGCGGATTGTTCTCCAGCAGGAACTTCATCTCGTCGAGCCCGGCCATCTCGTCGTCCACAGCCAGCACGACTAATCCCGAGGCGCCGGGCTGAACGTTGGTGTCCGGTTGAATACTCACTGTAACGCCAATCCTGCCGCGCCGGGTGGCGCACTGTCCACGATCAGATCTCTCGGCTCGGTGCACCACGACGACGATGTCGCGGATCCCCGGCCCGCACGTGCGGCGTCGCCGAGCGATGCCGTGGCAGCCGCTGCGCAGATCATCGTGGCATCACTCGGCCGAGCGACACAGGGCACGCCGCCGGGCACGCCTGAGTGAGGTGTGTCACGCCGCGGAATCAACGTACGGTGTTCGACCGGACACGGAGGCGGCGGGGTCGGCGAAACGCGGTCAGCGGCCGTCCACCGCCGCGCTCCGCCGGGCGCTCACAGTCCGAAGCGGGACCACTGCGCGCGCTGCTCCAGCGCCTCCACCAGCGAGGACGCCGAGGATCCGAGGCCGACCCGGGCCCCGGGGCCGCTCCCGCTGAGCCTGGCCAGCAGCGGCTTGCGCGGTTCGACGTCCACGAGGTGCGCCTTCGGGAACTTCTCCTTCACGATGCCGCGCAGCGTGCCCAAGCCGTCGACGAGGCCGAGCGCCTCGGCCTTGGCCCCGGTCCACACCTCACCGGTGAACAGCTCCTCGGTGCTGCTGAGCTTGTCGCCTCGCCGCTCCCGGACCCAGTCGGTGAACTGCTCGTGCAGCTCGTTCTGCAGGCCGTGCAACCAGCGCACGTCCTCGTCCTTCTCCGGGCTGAACGGGTCCAGCCGGACCTTGTTCTCGCCCGCCGTGTAGACCCGGCGCTCCACGCCGATGCGCTCCAGCAGCCCGTTGAGCCCGAAGCTCGCGCTGACCACGCCGACCGAACCGACCATCGAGGTGCGGTGCGCGTAGATCTCGTCGGCCGCGCACGCCAGCCAGTACCCGCCGGAGGCGGCGACGTCCTCGCAGAACGCCAGCACCGGCACCTCCTTCTCCGCGGCCAGCCCGCGGATCCGGTCCGCGACCAGCGCCGACTGGGTGGGCGCGCCACCGGGAGAGTTGATCGACAGCACCACCGCGGAGAGCCGGTCGTGGTTGAACGCCCTGGTCAGCGCCGACTCGGTGGTCTGCATCGAGATGGTGCCGCGACTGACGGGGCCGGGCGTCGGCGTGATCGTGCCGTGCAACTTGACCACCGCCACCACCGGTCCGCGTTCGGCCCGCTCGGCCAGCTTGGGCGGCAGTTTCGAGGCGAGCTTGCCGGTCAGGACGTCGGTGAACTTCTGCGGTGCGTTGTCGTTCATGCCCCGACGTTACCGGCTCGCCCGCGCCACCGGAGGGCCCGAATCGTCCTGATCAGTGGCTGGGCTGCGCGGTCGCGCCGGGGGACGGCTCGTCGAACGCGGCCACCGGCAGCGGCAGCACGCCGGGCGCGAACTTCGGCACCCGCATGATCACCTTCATGCCCGCGTTCTCCGCGGTCTCCACGACCAGCCCGTAGTCGTCCCCGAAGGTCGCGCGCATCCGGTTGTTGATGTTGCCCAGGCCCACGTGCGCGCCTGTCAGGTGCGCGTTCGCCAGCTCCGCGTCCAACCGGTTCGGGTCCATCCCGATGCCGTCGTCGTCCACGCTGATCAGCGCCTCCGAGCCGCGGTCCTCGGCGACCACCGACACCGTGCCGCCGCCGGGCTTGGTCGCCAGCCCGTGCCGCACCGCGTTCTCCACCAGCGGCTGCAGCGCCAGGAACGGCACCACCACCGGCAGCACCTCCGGCGCGATCTTGAGCTGCACCTTCAGCCGGTCCGGGCCGAACCGGGCCCGCTCCAGGATCAGGTAGCGGTCGATGTTGCGGATCTCGTCGGCCAGCGTCGTGTAGAGCCCGGTGGAGCGGAACGAGTAGCGGGTGAAGTCCGCGAACTCCATCAGCAGGTCGCGGGCCTGCTCCGGGTCGTTGCGGATCTGCGAGGAGATGGTGTTGAGCGCGTTGTAGATGAAGTGCGGGGAGATCTGCGCCCGCAGCGCGCGCACCTCGGCGTGCGCCAGCTTCTCCTTCGACTCCTGCAGCTCGGCCAGCTCCAGGTGGGTCGACACGTGGTGGGCCACCTCGCTGGCGGCCCGCAGCAGCCGCTTGCGGTCGCCGCCGCTGATGATGACCAGCACGCCGCGGATCTCCCCGGAGACCTCCAGCGGCACCACGACCCCGTACCGCATCAGGCAGGGCCGCTGGTCGCACAGCAGGTCCGTGTGGTCGACGTACTCCCGCTTGCCGTCGCGCAGCGCCACTTCGATCTTGCCGCGCAGGTCGGCGTAGTGCTCGTTGGCGTCGCCGTCCCAGCTCAGCAGGGTCCCGTCGGCGTCGACCACCCCCACCGCCACGCACGAGAGCAGTTCTCGCAGGTGGGGCGCGGTCTTGTCCGCCGATTCCTGCGTCATGCCCGATCTCAGGAACGGCGCGGCACCCGTCACGTGGTGCAAGGCCGTCAGCATCGCGTCCTCCACCGAGGTGCTCACCCGGCGCGAACGGCACAGCAGCACGAACATTCCGAGCACGGCGAGGGCGGCGAGCGCGGTCAGCACGGTCCGCTCGGTCAACAGCTCCGGCACGCCCACCAGTATTCTTCCCCGACACTCAAGGAATCAAGAAGACTACGCTGAGTAGACCAATCCCCTCGGTGAGCGGTTCTTCCCGGCTCCGTTCGGCCCCATAAGTTGAGCAGAACGAACGCACCCGGACGAGATCGGTCCGGATCACTTCAGCAACCGCGACATCCGCCGGTCGGCGAGCTTCTTGCCGCCGGTCTGGCAGGTGGGGCAGTACTGCAGCGAACGGTCCGCGAACGAGACCTCCCGCACCAGGTCACCGCACACCGGGCAGGGCAACCCGGTCCGCCCGTGCACCCGCAGGCCGGAGCGCTTCTCCGCCTTCAACCTCGCCGCGTCCTGGTCCGCCGAGCGCTCCACCGCGTCGGTGAGCACCTCCCGCAGCGACGCGAACAACCGCCCTGCCGACTCCTCGTCGAGCTTGCCCGCGGTGGCGAACGGGGAGAGCCGGGCGCGGTGCAGGATCTCGTCGGAGTACGCGTTGCCGATGCCCGCCAGCCGGGACTGGTCGGTGAGCACCGTCTTGATCCGCTCGGTGCGGCCGGCGAGCACGCCGGCGAACTCGTCCACGGTCACCGCCAGCGCGTCCGGTCCGAGCCGCGCCACGCCCGGCACCTCCGACGGGTCCCGCACGATCCACACCGCGAGCTTCTTCTGCGTGCCCGCTTCGGTCAGGTCGAAGCCCGGACCGCCGAGGTGCACCCGCAGCGCGATCGGCCCGCGCCCAGGCTTCGGCGGAGCGGGCGAGACCGCGTCGGACCAGCGCAGCCACCCGGCGCGCGCGAGGTGCGCCACCAGGTGCACGCCGTCGCAGTCCAGGTCCAGGTACTTGCCGTGCCGGGCGGCGGCGGTGACCGTCCGGCCGTGCAACGCGGAGTACGGCGGGTCGGCGGTCTTGAGCACGCTCAACGACGCCACGTCGACCCGCGCCACGGCGCGCCCCACGGCGTGGTCCCGCAGGTGGCGCGCCAACGCCTCGACTTCCGGCAGCTCAGGCACCCCACCAGTCTGCCAAGATCCGCCGGTGGGCGGCGCCCGATCATTCGGTCGGCTGCAGCGAGCCGTTCATGTCGGGTTCGGCGTAGAGCTCGATCTGCCGGGCGATCTTCGCGGTCTCCTGGCGCACGTTGAGGAAGCCGCGCTGCACGCCGACCCAGCGCTCCGGCTGGTGCTCCTCCTCGTCGCCGGGAGTCTCGGCGATGATCGTCCACGGGCGGTGCAGCAGCCAGCGCACCGGGAAGAACAGCACCACCACGAGCAGCGCGAGGATCAGCCAGATCGGGATGTACACGCCCGCTGGCGTCCACAGCACGAACGTTGCGACCAGCACGATCAGCACGCCGAACATCAGGATCGCGGGCCCGGCCCCACCGTTGACGTCGTGCTCGAAGTCGTCACCCGCGATCGGGTTCGACCACTCGAGGCTGGAACGCACGTTCCAGAGCCTGCCGTCGGAACCCCGAACCACCCGGTTCATCGTCGCCTCCTCGCCCGACGCCGGGCGTTCTCGGATCGGTCGTCTCAGCCGTGCCGCCACTCGTTCCGGTGTCGAGCACCGTCACCGAGCGTGCCGATACCGTATCGCGCTCGTCATCGGCCTGGAGGGTGAAACTCGGGCGGCACCCGGTCATTGTCGATCACACCGGCCGAATGGACCAGCCCTCCCCCGCCAGCCCTCGCCGAACTCGTCCCGCCTGCCGGACCGGGTGCCGGTCGCCGCGGTGCCGTGCGCTGCCGCGCGCGGACCGGACCGGGCCGATGGTGACCCCCCGGCAACGGGGCGCGAACCATGGGTTAAAGTGTTCTCAACAGCGCTTCGAGGGGCGCGGAGATCACTCCGGTGATCGAGCTCCTCAAGGTTCTGATGCGGATGTAGCGCAGCTGGTAGCGCATCACCTTGCCAAGGTGAGGGTCGCGGGTTCGAGTCCCGTCATCCGCTCGCAGAAAGGCCCCGCCGGGTTCGGCGGGGCCTTTTTCGTCGTCGCGGGCGGTCAGCTCTCCAGCTTGAAGCCGACCTTGAGCCCGACCTGGAAGTGGGCCACCTCGCCGTTCTCGACGTGGCCGCGGACTTCGGTGACCTCGAACCAGTCGACCTCCCGCAGCGTCTGCGCGGCTCGCCGCACTCCTTTGCGGATCGCGTCGTCGACGCCTTCCGCGGACGAGCCGACGATCTCGGTGACCCGATAGATGTTGTCTGCCATGCCCCGGATGGTCGGTTCGGACACCTCCGGCCGCAAGCCGAACCCGATCTTGGACTAGACCAATCGGCCTCAAGGTCTGGACCAGTAGCCCGCTCCAGCCGATCTCCATATTGCCCAGAACGGCGCTATTAAGCCAGAAGGGTGAGAAGTAACTTTTGCGGCACCGATCCAGAAAGGAGCACTCCCATGCTCAAGAAACGTGTTAGAAGCACGATCGGTATCGCAGCGCTCAGCATTGCCGGTTTGGCATTGCCGGTTTTCACCTCCGGTGTCGCGAACAGCCACGGATTCGTCCAGAGCCCCGCGAGCCGCCAGGAGGCCTGCTCCAACGGCACCCTGAACGACTGCGGCGCGATCCAGTGGGAGCCGCAGAGCGTGGAAGGGCCGAAGGGCTTCCCCGAGGCGGGCCCCGGTGATGGCTCGATCTGCTCCGCGGGCCAGGAGGGCTTCTCCGAGCTCGACGACCCGCGCGGTGGCCAGTGGCCCACGACGGACGTCGCCGCTGGTCAAGACTTCCAGTTCCAGTGGAAGATCACGGCCGCGCACTCCACGACTTCGTTCCGCTACTTCGTCACCAAGGACGGCTGGGACCCGAACAAGCCGCTTTCGCGCGACCAGCTCGAGCCGGCCCCGTTCGTCGACGTGGACTACGGCGGCGCCCAGCCGCCGAACACCTACACCCACGACGGCAAGATGCCCGAAGGCAAGACCGGACGGCACGTGATCCTCGGCGTGTGGGACATCGCGGACACCGCGAACGCCTTCTACTCCTGCGCGGACGTCAACTTCGGCTGACCCCGTTTTCCGTTCCCCGGCGCTTCGCCCCGGCGCGCGATGAGCACGCCGGGGCGAAGCGCGTCGGCAACCCCGATTTCGATCTTGAATCGAACCGGCAAAAAGGGGAATTTCGCGGAGCTGTGGGAATGAATTCGAATTGATCGATCATTCACCGCTCCCCCTGCCCGGCCGCGGAGCTACTCCGCGGCCAAGCCGACCGGGCAGGAGACGCCGGTGCCGCCGATGCCGCAGTAGCCGTTCGGGTTCTTCGCCTCCGACAGGTACTGCTGGTGGTAGCCCTCGGCGTAGTAGAACTCCCCCAGCGCCGCGATCTCCGTGGTGATCGAGCCGTGGCCCGCCGCGGTCAACGCCGCCTGGTACTGCTCGCGGCTCGCCTCCACCGCGGCGCGCTGGGCGTCGTCGGCGTAGTAGACGGCCGAGCGGTACTGGCTGCCACGGTCGTTGCCCTGGCGCATGCCCTGCGTCGGGTCGTGGCCCTCCCAGAACACCCGCAGCACCTGGGACAGCTCGATCACGGCCGGGTCGAAGACGACCAGGACGGCCTCGGTGTGCCCGGTCAGACCGCTGCACACCTCTTCGTAGGTGGGGTTCGGCGTGTAGCCCCCCGCGTAACCGACGGCAGTGGTCCACACGCCCCCGGTCCGCCAGAAGATCCGCTCCGCGCCCCAGAAGCAGCCCATGCCCACGACCAGCGTCTCGGTGCCCTGCGGGAAGGGCGGGACGATCGTGCGGTCGCCGAACACCGCGTGCCGCTCGGGCACCGGGAGCGGGGTCGAGCGGCCCGGCAACGCCTCGTCGGGGTCGATCATGCGGGTCCTGTCACCGAAGAACAGCGCCATGCCCCCGATGCTACGCGCGGGATCAGGGGTGGTCGGCCGACCGGGAGACCCTCCCCAGCGGCCGGGTCTCCTCCTCCGCCATCGGCGGATCCGGGCGGCGCGCGGCATGCCTGCCGCGCCGCGGCGGCGCGGGGGCGGCGGGTTCGCCCGCGGCGGCGCCGAGATCGCCGGAGAGGCCGCGGCGCGGTGCGGGCTCGACCGGGTCCTCCGCCGGCCAGACCTCCGCCGGTTCCGGTCGCGACGCGCGCCTGGCCGGGGGGAAGTTGCGCTCGGTCTCCGCCGCGTCGGCGGGAACCGGCGCCCGCCGGTCGTCGGCGATGGGCTCGGCGGTTCGCGGACGGGCGGGTTCCGCCCACTCGTCGGCGTCCCGGACGTCGGCGCGGTCCGCTTCCCGGGCCTCGGTCCGCGCGTCGGCGCGGCCTCGGCTCCGGTCGCCGTCCCGGCCCCGGTCGTACTCGTAGTCCCGGTCGTATTCGTAGTCCCGGTCGTACTCGTGATCGCGATCGGTGTCGCGGTCGTCGTCCCAAGCCCGGTCGTCGTCCCAGTCGTCCCGATCCGCGTCGTCGTCCCGGAACCGGTCGCGGTCGGTCGCCGGGCGCGACCGCGACTCCGGCGCGATGTAGTGCCGCAGCCGCATCGTCGGTTCCTCGACGAACACCCACGACAACGTGCCCAGCACGTAGGCGATCGGCGCCGCGCACAGCAGCATCAGGTACTGGTTCGCGATGCCCGCCATCGCCAGCAGCTGCTGGACGGGGAAACCCCACACGTAGACGCCGTAGCTGCCGTTGACGAACAGCCCCGGAACCGTGAGCCGCGCGGGCCAGAAGTGCCCGGCGACCACCACCGCGTAACTGGCCGCGAACACCATCAGGAACGACGCGGAGATGCTGTTCGGCATGGCCGCGAGCACGGCCAGCCCCGCGACGGCGGCGGTCATCGACAACGGGATCCGGTACAGGTTCAGCACCACGCCGAAGGCGAACGCCACCAGGAACGCGACCAGCGATTCCACCGGGACGCTCAGCATCGAGCCCGCGGACTCCGCGCCCGGGTCCTGCTCCAGGTAGCGGTCCCACACCACGAGCGCGGCCAGCGCCACGACGGCCAGCCACCGCCACCGCTGCTTCGCCGCGCCCGCCAGCAGCAGCACGTACAGGCCGCCGTAGGCGAGCAGCTCCATCGGCAGCGTCCACAGCGAGCCGTTCACCGCGCCCGGCCACGGATTCCCGGTGAACACTCCGGGAAGTTCGTGCTTCAACGTCAGCAACCCGGCGTTGTTGACGACATAACCCCAGGTGTCGCGCGCGGCGAAGTACTCCCCCACCGGCAGCGTCGTCACCAGCGGACCGACGACCAGCGCCAAGCCCAGCGTGACGGTGAGCATCGGCGGCCACAGCCGCAGGACTCGTTTCGCGGCGAATCGAACGGGATGCGGATCGCGAATCCAGCTTTCCGCGATCTGGAAACCGCTCATCGCGAAAAAACCCATCAGCACGCCCTCATCGGGCTGCAACGGCCATTCCGGCGGGAACAGTTCACCCGATCCGGCCAGCGGAGAACTGTGCCCGTAGATCACCAGCAACGCGCCGATCATGCGGATCCACGCGAAACCGTGCGCGGGGTCGGCGAAGCGCTCCGGGTGAGCGTGCTCGACACGCACCGTGCCCACCCACTTCACCCCCAGGAAGTCACCCTCGAACCCGCCCTCAACACCGAGTAGCGTATCGGGTGACACCGTGATCTCGGCGCCCGTTTCGGCGACCGAGGCCGCGCGCACTGCTCACACCGTTCGGATCGTTATCCGGCCGGTGCATCGCGCGCGCACTGGGGGGTGCAAAATGACGGGCGATCGCACATCGGCAGCGACTCGTGAAAACCGGAAAGGGCGCATCGGTGACCTGGCAAGACGAGCTGCACAACCTCGACGCCGAACTCGCGGCAGGCAGGATCTCCGCGGAGGAGTACCGCTCCCGGCGGGACGCCTTGATCGGCAGGTCGCAGAGCGCGCAGGGCGGACCCGCGTCAGGAGACTTCCCGCAGCAGCAGCCCGGCACTCCTTCCGGTGGCTTCCCCCAACAGGGGACTCCGCAAAGTGGCCAGCAGAACCCGAGCCCGTTCCCGCCCGCGTTCAACTGGGGCGCCGCCGCCGCGCAAGGCGCGCAGGCCGCCCAGCAGCAGCCGCAGCCGTCGAACGAGTCCACGCAGGTCGTGCAGAACCCGTTGGCGCAGCAGTCCGAGAGCACGCAGGTCGTCAACGTCGGCCAGCAGCAGCCGCAGCAGTGGGGCCAGCAACAGCAGCCGCAGTGGAACCAGCAGCCCAGCTGGAACACCGGCGAGAACGCCGGTTCGCCCTGGGGTGACCCGGATCAGCCGCCGGCACCGGAGCACGGCGACACCAGCTGGATGCGCCAGGGCCCGGAGGTCTTCGAGGTCGGCGAGGGCTCCTCGAAGGGCAAGACCATCGCGGGCATCTCGCTCGGCGCGGTGCTGCTGGTCGGCGTCATCGTCGCCGGCGTCTTCTACTTCACCTCCGGTGACGACGAGGCGGCACCGCCGCAGCCGACGGAGCAGCAGGCACCGCCGGTGCCGACACCGGAACCGCTGCCGGAGCCCCCGGCCGCGAAGCCCGCGCCCGTGGCCACCCCCGAGGTGCTGGTCGCCCCGCCGCCCGGCCAGCCGCACCCGTACAACGGGCCGCTGGACCGCCCGGCCCTGGAGAACAGCCCGAAGGCGGGCGTGCTGCGCGAGCCGGTGCGCAACGCCGCGCTGCAGGGCGGCCTGCTCGACGGCTTCTTCAGCCGCAGCGACGGCGCGGCGACTTCGGTGCTGCTCACCGTGCGGATGCCGGACCCGACGGCGGCGCAGGCCGTGGCGCAGGCCTACCTGGACGACCAGCAGGGCCTCAGCGTCAACGAGGACCTCTCCTACCAGGGGGTCGAGGTGATGACGACCGGCGGCGGCGTGTACCGCACCGCCTACGTCGCGCACGGCTGGGCGGTCATCGTCGACGTCAGCGCCCCCGACAAGGCCGCGGCGGAGGCGGCGTTCACGCAGCTGCTCGACCAGCAGCTCGCCCAGACCCCGCCCACGGTCCGCGACTGAGACCGCTGAAGAGGGGCCGCCCGACCACCAGGTCGAGCGGCCCCTCTTCTTCGCGCCTCAGCTCAACGACAGCAGGTCGGTGAGGGCGGCGCGGGAGACGTCCGGGCCGAACTGGGCCGCGATCCCCGCCTTCCCGGCAGCCGACAGCCGGGACCAGGTCGCGTCGTCGGTGAGCAGCTGCACCGCGGCTTCCGCCAAGCCCGCAGCGTCGTCGGCGATGAGCACGTCCTGCTCCGGCTTGAGGTGCATGCCCTCCATCGCCAGCGTGGTGCCGACGACCGGCACGCCGAGCCCGAGGCTCTCCCCGACCTTGCCCTTCACCCCGGCGCCGAAGCGCAGCGGCGCGAGCGTGACGCGGCTGCTCGCGTACAGCGCGTCCAGGTCCTGGACCCATCCGTGCACGTCGACGCCGTCGCCGGCGAGCGCCAGCACCTCGTCCGTCGGGTTCGAGCCGACGACGTGCAGCACCGCGTCGGGGCAGTGCTCGCGCACCAGCGGCATGATCTCCCGGGCCGCCCACAGCACCGCGTCCCGGTTCGGCGGGTGGTCGAAGCTGCCGACGAACAGCACGTCGCGGCGACCTCGCGGGTGCGCCGTCCCGTCCCGCACGTCGTGCACGTTCGACAGCACCCGGACGTCGGCTTCGGGAACGAGCCCGCCGAGCAGTTCCTGCTCCGCCTCGGACACGACGAGGGTCACGTCGCAGGAGCGCACCAGGCCCAGTTCCATCTCGCGGGAGGCGAATGCCTTGCGGCGCAACGACTTCTCCACGTCCGGCTCGCCCTGCTCCCCGGCCAGCGCCGCTTGGCGCTGCAACCGCAGGAAGTGCACGTCCACCGTGTCGTAGGCGATCACGGCTTGCGGCGCGCAGGTCCGCAGCTCCTCCACGAGGCTCCACGCGACCTGCGGGCGGGACAGCACGGCGAGCGTGATCTCGCTGCCCGCTTCGGCCAGGAACGCCTGCTGCAACTGCGGTTCCGGCAGCACCGTCACCCCGGCCTGCTGGAGTTCGGTGGTGTAGGGCTGCAGCTTGGCGTGGTTGCCGGGGAAGAACACGACGCGCGCCCCCAGCTCCACGAACTGCTCCAGCAGGCGGCGGATCCGCACCGAACCGGAGTCGAAGTCGGGGCGCGGCACCTGGTGGTCCTTGACCAGCACGAGCGGCCCGTGGTGGCCGCGGTCGCCGCGTTCCCGCGCGAGCCACAGGTTGCGCGGTGAGGCTTCCGGCAGGTGGTCGGCGAGCGCGTCCTTCCACTTGTCCGCGAACACCTGGCGGTTGAGCTCCTGGTGCCGTTTGACGCCGGTGGCCAGGTCGGTGCCGTTGGAGACGCCTTCATGGTGCACGACCACGGCTTTCGGCTGCACGACGGTGCGGTATCCGGCGGCGCGCACGGCGAACGCGAGGTCGGTGTCCTCGTAGTAGGCGGGCGCGAACCGGGTGTCGAAGCCGCCGACTTCGCGGAACACCTCCGCGCGGACGAGGATCGCCGCGCCGGAGCAGTAGTCGACGTCGCGCAGCACGTTGTGCTCGGAGGCGTTCGGTTCGCCGTTGCGGCCCAGGTTCCAGCCGGTGCCGTCGGACCAGACGATGCCGCCGCACTCCTGCAACCGTCCGTCGGGGTAGACGAGCTTCGAGCCGACCAGCCCGATCCGCTCATCTGAGTCCATTGTGGACATAAGGATGTCCAGCCAGGACTCGGTGACCTCCGCGTCGTTGTTCAAGAAGAACAGGTGCCGCCCGCGGGCGTGCTGGGCACCGAGGTTGCAGGCGCCGATGAAGCCGAGGTTGCGTTCGGCGCGCACCAGCCGCACGCCCTCGCAGGCCGCGAGCCGCACCGCGCTGTCGTCCGGCGACGCGTCGTCGACGACGATCACCTCGAACGGCACCGACACCAGGTGCCCGGCGAGGAACCGCAGGCACTGCCGGGTGTACGGCCACTTGCCGTGCACCGGGATGATCACGCTGACCGCCGGGTCGTCGCTGCGCGGCACCGGCAGCGGCCCCGTCTCCCGCGGCTGCGCGGCCACCGCCGCGCCCGGCTGCCGCCCCAGGGCGAGCTCGTACACGTCCCGGCGGGCGGTGCCGCGCGGGGCGACGCGCTCCACGACGGTCCGGTACTTGCGCATCGCGCGCTGCACCAGCGCGGAGTTCTGCGCGACGAGTTCGGCGTTGCGCGTCTCCAGCTCACCGGAGCGGCGTTCCGCCTCGGCGGCCCGCTGCTCGACGCGGGCCACCGTGTCCCGCAGCCACTCGATGCGCGCGGCGTCGCGCTCCGCGCCGAGCCGCGCCTCGTCGACCTGGGCTTCGAGGGCGCCGAACTCGGTGCGCAGCCGCTGCTGCTCCCGCACCTGCTCGTCGGCGCGGCGCTCCTCGGCCACGCGGAGCTCCTCCAGCCGCGCCAAGGCCGCCTTGAGCTCTTCGGATTCCGCGCGGCTGCGCTGGTAGTGCTCGTTGAGCCTGGCCACGTCGGCGACGGCCTCGTCGCGCTGGGCGATGATCGGCCGCACCTCGCTCTCCCCCGCCCGGCGGGCGAGGGTGAGCTCGTCGTCGAGCAGCACCGCGGCGGCGGGCAGCTTCGGCAGCCTGCGGTCCGAGGCGACGCCCAGCAGGTAGGTGTGCGGCAGGCCCTGGCGGACCGTCCACGCGCCCGACTCCTCCCGGTGCAGGGTCTGCAACCGGACGCCTTCGATGGCGGTGTCGAGGTCCCCCGGATCGGACGGGGTGAGCACCGAGCCGACGGCGGTGTTCTGCCGGAACACCGCCACGTGCCGGAACGAGCCCTCCAGCAGCGATTCGAACTGCGGCGCGGTGAGCTCCTTGACGTGGAACGGGTTGTCGTTGCCGTGCTCGTGCTGGTAGACGGCCGTGTCCGGAGTGCTGACCAGCAGCAGCCCGCCCGGTTCCAGCCGGGAGCGGACCAGCGCGAGCACCGCGTCGTGATCGGCCACGTGCTCGATGGCCTCGAAGCACACCACCACGTCGAACGGCTTCTCGTCGGCCAGCACCTGCGGGTCGGTGATCGAGCCGGTGCGGAACGCGACGTCGCGCCCGCCGTAGTGGCGGGTGGCGTGCTCCACCGTCGCCGGGTCGACATCGAGGCCCACGACCTCGGCGCCCTCGGCGGCCAGCAGCGCGGCCCCGTAGCCCTCACCGCACGCCAGGTCCAGCACCCGCTTGCCGCGGACGAACCGGGCGGCCAGCGCGTAGCGGTGGTAGTGCTCGTAGATGACCTGCACGTCGTCGGCCCAGGGCACGCAACGCTCCCCGGTCCACTCGATCAGCCGGTCGTTGTCGTCATCCATCGCGTCTGTCCTCGACCCCAGTGCCCGTCATTCCTGTTCACGCGGGTGGCGGGGCCTCGGCGGCGGTGATGGCCCGCACGAGCGCGCCTGCCGGAGCGGAACCTGCCCGGACCCACCCGTTCGTGGTGCAGGCTAGCCCGTCGGCGCCCCCGCGAGGTGCGGGATCCGGGCAACCCGGCGAACCGCGCATGAGAAAGTTCTCATGCCGGTTTCATCCCCGTTCCAGGCTGCGGCGGCGAAGATGAAGCCATGAGGCCGGTGACCAGATTGCCGCTGCTCATCGCCGCGCTGGCCCTGCCGATCGCTGTGGTGCTGTTCAGCTACGCCGTGACCAACGGACCCCGCAACCCGCAGGTGCCCGCCGAAGTCCACGTGGGCGACGTGTCGGGCCCCGGTCAGCCGGGTGGCGGCCCGACGCTCGCGCCCGCGACGTCCACTTCGCCGCCCGCCGACCTGCCGCCGCCGGAACCGGAAGATGACGACGACGAACCCGACGACGACCTCGACGATGACGACTGAGCCGCAGCGCAGCGGCACCCGCGTCCCGGCTCGCGCGCAGATCATGGGCTGGATGCTGCTCGTGCTGGTCGTGGTGCTGACCGGGATCGTGCTGCTGGTGTGGCGGTTCCTGCACAACGACGCGATGAACAAGGTGACCGCCTCGCTGGAGCAGGAGGGCGGCGAGTTCGTCAACTTCGCGCAGGTCGGGCGCCACCCGGCGACCGGCGCGCTGATCGCCGAGCCGGGCGCGCTGTTCGACACCTACCTCCGGCAGCAGTACCCGGACTCGTGGGAGGTCATGATCGGCGCGTGGGACACCCCCACCGGGCTGAAGTGGCACATGCAGTCCCAGGACAAGGAGATCCGGGAGGTCGTGCACGATCCGGGCCTGCTGGACCGCATCGTCGCGGACCCGAACAAGTACGGGACGGCGCAGACCGGGTCCGGCCCGCTGCGCTGGATCAAGATCCAGGCCCACACCGACGGCGGCCAGCAGGCCTGGTTCATCACCGGCCACTTCACCACCGCCGACGTCGCCGAGGTGCACGGGGTGGTGCGCATCCTGGTGCTGGTCAGCGCGTTCGGCGTGCTGCTGGCGGCGGCCTCCTCGTGGGTCGTGGCCGGGGCGATCCTCGCGCCGGTGCGCACCGTGCGGCAGGCCGCCGCGGAGATCAGCGAGCACGACCTGACCCGGCGCATCCCGGTGGAGGGCCGCGACGACATCGCCGCGCTCGCCTACCAGTTCAACGCGATGCTGGACCGGCTGGAATCCGCGTTCAGCACGCAGCGCCAGTTCGTCGACGACGCCAGCCACGAGCTGCGCACCCCGATCACGATCGTGCGCGGGCACCTCGAACTGCTCGGCGACGACCCGGACGAGCGCGACGAGGTGGTGCGGCTGTGCACCGACGAGCTGGACCGGATGACCCGCATCGTCGAGGACCTGCTGATGCTGGCCAAGGCCGACCGGCCGGACTTCGTGCACCCCGCCGAGGTGTCGCTCGCCGAGCTCACCAGCGACATCGACGCGAAGGTGCGCTCCATCGCGGACCGGCGGTGGGTGCTGGAGAGCATCGGCGAGGGCGACGTGGTCGTGGACGCGCAGCGGCTCACCCAGGCCGTGGTGCAGCTCGCGCAGAACGCGGTGCAGCACACCGAGGACGGCGCGGAGATCCGCATCGGGTCCACGTTGAGCCTGGGGCGGCTGACGCTGTGGGTCACCGACCGCGGGCCGGGGGTGGACCCCGCCGAGGTGGAGCAGATCTTCGCCCGGTTCGCGCACGGCAGCGGGCCCGGCCGCGGTGGTGCGGGGCTCGGGCTGGCGATCGTCGCGGCCATCGCCGAGGCGCACCACGGGCGGGTGCGGGTGCTGTCCGAGCCCGGCGCCGGCGCCACGTTCGGCCTGGACCTGCCCGCTCGACCGGGTGCCGCGCTCGGCCCCGCCGCGCCCGCGACCGTTGAGGAGATCCCCGCATGAGCAAGATCCTGATCGTGGAGGACGAGGCGCGCATCGCGGCGTTCCTGGAGAAGGGGTTGCGCGCCAACGGCTTCGGCACCGCGGTGGCCGGCGACGGGGCCACCGCGCAGGAGCTGCTGCTCAGCGGGGACTACGACCTCGCCGTGCTCGACCTCGGGTTGCCCGGCAAGGACGGTTTCGCGGTGCTGCAGGCCGTGCGCGCGCAGCGGGTCACGTTGCCGGTGATCATCCTGACGGCGCGGGACTCGGTGCACGACACGGTCGCCGGGCTGGAGGGCGGCGCGGACGACTACATGACCAAGCCGTTCCGGTTCGAGGAGCTGCTGGCCCGCGTCCGGCTGCGGCTGCGGTCCTCGGACCGCACGCCGGAGGTGACGGTGCTGCGGGAGGGGCAGCTGTCGCTGGACCTGCGGACGCGGCGCGCGCAGCTGCCGGAGGCGACGGTGGACCTCACCGCCCGCGAGTTCGCGATGCTGGAGCTGTTCCTCCGGCACTCCGGGCAGGTGCTGTCCCGGGAGCAGATCCTGTCGCACGTGTGGGGCTACGACTTCGACCCCGGTTCGAACGTGGTGGACGTGTACGTGCGGGCGTTGCGCCGCAAGATCGGCAGCGAGCGCATCCGCACGGTCCGCGGCATGGGCTACCGCCTCGGCGCTTAGGCGTCCGCGCTGGGGCGTGCTGCGCCGTATGTCCCGGCTGCTGTCCGTCCCAGGGGCGAGCGGACTCGGGTCGCTAGGCCTGGAGGCACCGAAATCCTGAGCCCCCTGAACCTGAGCCCGATGAGCGCCGCTGGCGCCAGTCCCAGATCCGGTGGTCTGGAATCACCCTGGGTCGCGGGCGCATCCGGCCGACGCGCCGACTCCCCTGGCACAGCCGCCCTAGTTGTGCACACCTGTGGACAACTCCGTCCACAACTGTGCACAACTCGGTCCGCAGCGGGTACCGCGCACTCCCCGGACCTTGGCCAACGGAGTTGTCCACAAGCTGTGGAAGAACTGTTTGCGCAGGCCCGTCCGGGAGCGGACCGACCTGGGTCACTTCTCCGACCACGCGGTGATCACCGGCCGACGGGCCTTGGCACCGGTCGGCGGCCGACCGGTCGGTCGCCGTGCCCGCACCGGTGGTCCACAGGCTCGGCCCCGCCCAGGAGCAGGCACCACCCCACCGGACGTCGCGACCTCCGGCTCACCCGATCCAGGCCCGGCCGCTGCCCACGGTGATCGGGTCGCTGCTCGGCCGACCGACGCCAGGAGGGCGAGGTCAGCCGACGGGGAGCCTGCCCACGCCGCGCCAGGAGATCCCCGCGCGGCGCAGCACGTCCGGGTCCAAGTGGTTGCGGGTGTCCACCACGACCGGCCCGGCCAGCAGCCCCGCCACCCGCGGCCAGTCCAACGCCCGGAACTGCTGCCACTCGGTGAGCACCACCAGCCCCGCAGAGCCCTTGGCCGCCTCGTACGGGTCGTCCACCAGCGACACCACGCCGCGCAGCGGCGCCTCATCACCGCGCAACCCCGGGTCGCACGCCACCAGCTCGGCCCCGCGCGCGGCCAGCAGCTCGGCCACCGCCAGCGCGGGCGAATCCCGCAGGTCGTCCGTACCGGCCTTGAACGTCAGCCCCAGCAGCCCGAGCCGGACCCCGTCCAGCGAGCCGGCGACTCCGACCCCGCACGCGTCGGCGACCTTCGCCACCATCTGCTCCCGCTGCCGGGTGTTCGAGTCGATCGTCGCGCCCAGCAGCTCGAAGTCGAACCCGACCGACTGCGCCACCTGCAGCAGCGCGGCGGTGTCCTTCGGCAGGCAGGACCCGCCCCAACCGGGGCCGGGCTGCAGGAAGGACTGCCCGATCCGCCGGTCGTAGCCCATGCCCTCGGTGACGTCGGAGATGTTCGCGCCCAGCCGCTCGCACAGCTCGGCCACCGCGTTCACGTACGACAGCTTCGTGGCGAGGAAGCAGTTCGCCGCGTACTTGACCATCTCCGCGCTCGGCGCGTCCGTGAGCACCGTCGGCGCGCCCAGCCGCGCGTACAGCGCCGCGACCCGCTCCGCCGCGTCCTGCGACGCGGAGCCCACCACGATCCGGTCCGGGTTCAGGAAGTCGTGCACCGCCGAGCCTTCGCGCAGGAACTCGGGGTTCGAGACCACGGCCACGTCGGGCCGCCCGACGAGTTCGGCGACCCGCGCCGACGTGCCCACCGGCACCGTCGACTTGCACACCAGCACGCAGCCGGTCGGCAGCACCTCGGCTACCTCGGCCACGACCGACTCGACCGCCGCCAGGTCCGCGCCACCGCCCGACCCCATCGGCGTCGGCACGCACAGGAAGACCACTTCGGCGTCGGCCACGGCCTGCGCCGAGCCCAGCACGAACTCCAGCCTGCCCGCCGCGATGCCTTCCGCGACCAGCTCGCCGAGACCGGGTTCGAGGATGCCGACCTCGCCCCGCTCGAGCCGCGCGACCTTCGCCGCGTCCACGTCGCTGCACACCACGCGGTGGCCGAGCGACGCCAGGCACGCACCCGTCGTCAGTCCGACGTATCCCGTCCCGACGACCACGATCCGACGAGCGAACACGGTGCACCTACCTCCGTCGACAGCGTGCGGACCGACCGGGAAATCCCAGGCCGGGAAGCTGACCTCGCCGAAATCGTGGCACACCGCGGATGCCGGGAGCGGTGCTTTGGGAACTGTTCACACGCTGCTGCTCAGGTGGTGGCGCACCGGTGAGCGGCCGTTCAAGCACCGGACGCCGGCCGCGGAGCAGTACTGCACAAGCGAGCTCAGTACTGCTTAACTACGGGCGAACCGATCCCGCACAGGAGGAGCCTCATGCAGATCACCGGCACCGCGGCCATCGTCACCGGAGCCGCATCCGGGCTCGGCGCGGCCACCGCCCGCGCCCTCGCCGAACGCGGAGCGCACGTGTTCGGCGTCGACCTGCCGGACGCGGTGACCGGCGCGGCGCCCGCCGACGGGGTGACCTACTGCGGCGCCGACGTCACCGACGCCGACCAGGTGCAGACCGCCGTGGACCAGGCCAGGGGCGCCAGCGTGCCGCTGCGCATCGTCGTCAACTGCGCCGGGATCGGGCCGTCCGCGCGGATCAGCGGCAAGCAGGGACCGCACGACCTCGACCTGTTCCGCAAGGTCCTGGAGGTCAACCTGCTCGGCACGTTCAACGTGCTGCGGCTGGCGGCGCCCGCGATCCGCGAGACCGACCCCGACCGGGAGGGCCAGCGCGGCGTCGTGATCAACACCGCCTCGGTCGCCGCCTACGACGGCCAGATCGGGCAGGCCGCCTACGCCGCCTCCAAGGGCGGAGTGGCCAGCCTGACGCTGCCCGCCGCCCGCGACCTGTCGTCGGCCGGGATCCGGGTGATGACCATCGCGCCGGGCATCGTGGACACCCCGATGCTGGCCACCGTCAGCGAGGAGTACCGCGAAGGCCTCGCCGCGGGCGTCCCCTTCCCGAAGCGCCTCGCCGTGCCCGGCGACTACGCCCGGCTCGCCGTCAACATCGTCGAGCACGACTACCTCAACGGCGAAGTCATCCGCATGGACGGCGCCCTGCGGATGGCCCCGAAGTGATCTCCGCCGGTCTTCTTGCTCGGGTGTCCGGGTAGCGGAACCGCAGAGCCCGTCTGCGGACCTGTCAGCGGCGGAGCCGCTGAGCAGTGACCGGCTCGAGCAAGACGACCACCGGCGGGTTCTCGGCGGCTTCCTCGCGAGGACGGCCATTTCGCTGCGCACGGCGTACAGGAGAAAATGGGTCCCGCAGCGGGGAAGCCGCCGAGGTTCCGCTGAGCGACCACCAACGCGGACCAAGTACGCGGACGGGCTCCCAGCGTTCTTCTCGCCGCGGGACCGATCTCCCCGGTGGCTCCGCCGCGACGGACGTCGCCGTCCTCGCGAGGAGAACGCTGAGAACCCGCCGGTGGTCGACCTGCGCACGTGGGGCTGAGCGCTCACGCGCCTACGAGCACGGCTTCGCCGCGAAGGTTCGGCTTCGCCGCTGACCAGGAGGACTCAGAGGTCCTCGGTGAACGGGATGGCCTGGGCCTCGGGAGAGCTCATCCAGCGGCGGATGGTCCAGGTCGCCCGGACGTCGTCCTCGTTGTACTGCAGCAGCCGCCGCCGCTGCGACGGTTCCTGCTCCTGCCCGTCCAGGCCCACCGCGTCGCGGTACCAGCGCATCGAGTTCTCCCCGCTGGCCTCGGAGTCCCGCCAGGCGAACCCGGCGCTGGGGGCGATCACCTTCAACCCCTTGCCGTGCGGGCACAGGAACTGGTCGCGGACCGCGGCGAACAGGTCGACCCACTCGTCGGAGCCGATGAACCGGCGCACCTCGGACACCTCGGGGATGCCGGGTTTGCCCGCGAAGCGCTCCGCCGACGAGAGCATCCAGCGGTTCTCCGCGAGCTCGTTGTAGCAGTAGGCGCGGAAGGTGAGCCCGCGCGCGTGCGCGCGCTCCCGGACCGCGATGAACCAGCACCAGAACTCGGCGAACGACCGCGCCTCGTCATCGGAAGGCAGCGGATCCCAGGTGACGAAGGCGCGGTAGCCCTGCTCCTCGTCGACGTCCGCGCCGGACAGCCAGCAGCCCCACATGTAGGCGCCGGAGTCGGCGTAGCTCTCCATGTCCACGTCGATCTCGACGTCGGCGCGCGGCACCCGCAGCTCCCGCACGCGGCGGACCAGCGGGAGCTCGCGCAGCCACGCCTTCGCCAGCAGCACCGCCTCGTCGGCGCGGGCCGCGCCCAGCGAGGTCGCCCGGCCCTGCTCCGGTGTCATCGCGGCCAGGTCGTCGACGGTGTGCACCTGCGCGGCGCGCAGCACCGCCGCGTCCTCGCCGCGCACCACGAGGCTCACGTCGCGCGCGTCCCGCAGCTCCGCCGAGCACGTCGGCCACCACGGGCAGCCCTTGCACTCGGTGACCCGGGACGGGCGGGCGAGCGGTTCGGCGCCGGTGGCGGCGGCGGTCGCGACGGCCACCCGGTCGGCGAACCGCGTGTCGTACTCGGCGAGCGCGGTGCGCCCGCCCGGCCAGTTCGGCGCCAGCAGGTCGTGCCAGACGACGAGGTCGCCCTCGACTCCGATGACACCGCCGACGGGCGTTCCCGGCGCGGCCATCCCGCACGCTTCGAGCAGCCGCACCAGGTGCGCCAGCCGCAGCTGGTCCCGCGGCTGGGCCCGGACCTTGCGCCGCCCGTTGCGCTTCGCCGATTCCGGCAGCGGGCTCTCCAGCGGCGAGGTCCGCGCCCCGCTGCCGGGGTCGGTCGTCTTGTGCCGCACCACCAGCACCGGCGTGTAGCCGGAGCCGTTGCGCACCAGCAGGTCGATGCCGCCGAACCGGCCTGCTTCGGGGTTCGCGGGCAGCTGCGCCCCGGAGATGAACCGCACGCCGTCCCGCATCGCCTCCAGCGTCTCCCGCTCGCGCCGGCGCAGGCTCGCTTCGCGCGGGATGCGCGTCCACGACTCCCCGAGCAGTTCCCCGAGCCGGTCGGCGATCGCGCGGCGATGGTCGGCGGCGTCGGCGACGCGCTGCTCGATGCCCGGATCCATCGGGGATTTCGGCAGGTCACGGGATTGTGGATCGTTTTCGAGATGCACCCTCCTGCGACAGCGCGTCACTACGCCCGCGTCCAGCAGCACCTCGTTCTCCACGTCCCGCAGCGTAGGCCGTACCCCTGACGATCGCGCCCATCACCCCGGTGACGGAGGACGACGGACGGCTACGCACCGTGCACGGCCGGTCGATCACTCCCTCGCTCGGTCAACCGGCACCGGCCGCGCGAACTCCTTACAGTGATCCCCGAGCGAGGTGAACGCCCTGGCCACGGGATCCGGGACCGGATCGGCACGGCCGCAGGCACAGCGCGGACCCGTGCCGCAACAGCAGGAGGCGGCGATGACGCGAGGCACCGGCGAACCGGCCACCGCAGCACTGACCACGGAGATCTTGAGGACCGAACCGCTCAACGCCCGGACCGACGACTCCGGCGACGACGTGCGTTCGGCCGCGAAGCAGGTCAAGAAGGTGGCGAAGCTGGAGGCCAAGGCCGCCCACGAGCAGACCAAGACCGCCAAGCAGGAGACCAAGGCGGTCAAGCAGGAGACCAAGGCGACCACCAAGACCGCCAAGCAGGAGGCGAAGTCCGCCGAGAAGGCCGCCAAGCGCGACGAGAAGGCCCGCAAGAAGGGCGAGCACGGCAGGTTCACGCCCGGCGACGCGCGCAAGGCCGTCGGCGTGGCCAAGATCCTCGGCCCGGCGCTGGCCCCCTACGCGTGGCAGGCGTTCACCGCCGCCCGGGACGGCTACGACCGGGCCCGCGCGCGGCGGCTCGGGGTGGCCGTGGACGACCTGGGCCGGTTCACCGGCCGCGGCGCCGCGCTGCACGCCCGCATCGCCGGGGACGCCGAGGCGCTGCGCGAGCTGCGCACCCGCACCGCGGGCCGCAGCGCCGCCGAGACCTCCCTCGTCGAGAAGTTCGCCGACGAGGCCAACAGCAGGCTCAACCAGCTGGGCAGCGCGGTGCGGGCGGCCGAACGCATGCCGACGCCCCGCCGCCGCGCCGCGCACCGCGCCGTCATCGGCGAACTCGACCGCATCGAGGACGACCTGCTGCAACGCCTCGGGATCCGGAGCACCGAGCAGCACGAGAAGTAGCACCGACGCGCGAGAACGGGCCGGTCACCACGCGGGTGACCGGCCCGTTCACGTCGGCTCAGGCGGCGTCGGGCGCCGTCACGAAACCCTGCTCGACCATCCAGCCCCGAGCGACGTCGGCCGGGTCGCGCCCGTCCACGTCGACACCGGCGTTGAGGTCCAGCAGCTGCTGGTTGTCCAGCCGCGCCGAGATCGGCGCGAACACGGACTCCAGCTGCGGATACCGCTCCAGCATGTCCACCCGCGTCGTCATCGCCAGGTTGTAGCGCGGGAAGAACTGCTTGTCGTCCTCCAGCACCTTCAGGTCCAGCGACTGGATCCGGCCGTCGGTGGTGAACACCTCGCCGAGGTTGCACGCCTTGCCGGTGGCCGTGGCCGAGTAGATGGGACCGGTGCTCAGCGTCTCCACCTTGCTCTGGTCCACCTGGAACCCGTAGGCCTGCGCGACGCCCGGCAGCCCGTCGTTGCGGCTGGCGAACTCGCTCTCCACGCAGAAGCTCAGCTCCTGCGGGTTCTGCTGGGCCACCCGCTTGAGGTCGGAGAGCTTCTCCACGCCGAGCCGGGCCGCGTTCTCCTGGTTCAGCGCGAACGCGTAGGTGTTGTCCGCCTTGAGCGACAACGCGAACCAGGTGACGCCGTTGGCCTCGATGTCGAGCTCGCGCACGGCGTCGTACTGGGCCCGCGCGTCCGGGATCGGGTCGGTCTTGCCGTTGTAGCTGATCCAGGACGAGCCGGTGTACTCCCACAGCAGGTCGATCTGCTTGCTGACCAGCGCGTTGCGGGCACTGGCGGAACCCGTGATGTTGCTCAGGTCCCGCACGTCGGCACCGGCCGCGGCCATCGCGAACTCCGCGATGTAGGCCAGCACGATCTGCTCGGTGAAGTCCTTGGAGCCGACCGTGAACGGCACGCCCTCCAGCTCCGGCACCGGCGTGATCGAACCGGGCCCGACCCGCAGCGGCACCGACGAGCCCGAGCTGAGCCCGCAGCCCGTGAGCGCGGCACCGGCCGCGGCGGCCGAGAAGAGCTTCAACGCGCCCCGGCGGGACAGCTGTGTTCCTCGCTTCATCGCAGCCCCTTCGGTGACAGGTAGCGCTCCGCCAGCCCGCCGCACCAGTCGACGAGCAGCGCCAAGGCCATGGCCAGCACCGCGCCGACGGACAGCACGGTCCAGTTGCTCAGCTTGTAGCCGGTGTCGATGAGCTCGCCGAGCCCGCCCGCGCCGACGAACCAGGCCAGCGTGGCGGTCCCGACCGCCAGCACCAGCGCGGTCCGCAGCCCGGCCAGGATGAACGGCACCGCCAGCGGCAGTTCGATGCGCGTGAGCACGGAGAACCCGGACATGCCGATGCCGCGTCCCGCGTCGATCAGCGAGCGGTCCACCTGCTGCAGGCCCACCAGCGTGTTGCGCAGCACGGGCAGCAGCGCGTACACCGCGATCGGCAGCGTCGCGATCCAGAAGCCGGTGGTGCCGTTGGTGAGCAGGAAGAACAGCACCAGCAGACCCACCGACGGCGCCGCCTGGCCCATGTTGGCCAGGCCGATGATCAGCGGACTGACCCGCCGCGCCCAGGACCGGCTCAGCAGCATGCCCAGCGGCACCGCGACCACCACCACGATCAACGCCACCGCCACGCTCATCAGCAGGTGCTGCCAGGTGAGCGTGAGCAGGGTCGAGGCGTTGACGTTGCGGCTGACGACGACGTCGTCGCCGCGGGTGAACGCGACCGCGAGCACCACCACGACCAGCACCAGCGCGAACAGCGGCTGCGCGAACAGCCGCAGCCGTTCCGCCGTGCGGGAACCCGAATCCGCGGAGTAGGAACCGCTCATGACGGGTCCCCCGCGGCCGAGGGCTCGTCCGCGTGGTCGTCGGCGTGCTCCTCGCGCAGGTCCTTGATCGTCGTCATCACGGTGTCGATGTCGACGACGCCGATGTACTCGCCGCGCGCCCCGGTGACCACGGCGACGCCGTCGTCGTCGGTGAGGATGGCTTCCAGCGCGTCCTGCAGCGTCGAGGCGGGCGAGACGCTGTCCTCCACCGCACGACCCGCGCGGGCCAGCGAGGAGACCGCGCCGGCCTCCCGAGCGGTCGTCCAGCGCAGGGGCCGCTTGCGGCCGTCCAGCACCAGGCCGATCGCGCCGCGCCGGGTCCCGAGCCGTTCCTGCAGCACGCTCGGCTGCTCGTCCACACCGGCGGTCGGCACCTGGCCGAGTTCGATCTCCCGCACCCGGCGCAGCGTGAGCTGCTTGAGCGCGGCACCGGCGCCGACGAAGCCGGCCACGGTGTCGTCGGCCGGGTTGGCCAGAATCGCCTCGGGCGTGTCGTACTGCAGGATCTCGGAGCGCTGCCCGAGCACCGCGATGCGGTCGCCGAGCTTGACGGCCTCGTCGAAGTCGTGCGTGACGAACACGATCGTCTTGCCCAGGTCGGCCTGCAGGCGCATCAGCTCGTCCTGCAGCACGCCGCGGGTGATCGGGTCCACCGCGCCGAACGGCTCATCCATCAGCAGCACCGGCGGGTCCGCGGCCAGCGCGCGGGCGACGCCGACGCGCTGCTGCTGACCACCGGAGAGCTGCCGCGGGTAGCGGCCCCGGTACTCGGTGGGGTCCAGGCCGACGAGGTCGAGCATCTCGTCGACGCGTTCCACGGTCCGCTGCTTGGTCCAGCCGACCAGGCCGGGCACCATGCCCACGTTCTCGCCCACCGTCATGTGGGGGAACAGCCCGGCCTGCTGGATCGAGTAGCCGATCTCGCGGCGCAACTTGTCCGGGTCGAGGCCCAGGACGTCCTGGCCACCGATGGTGATCCGGCCCGAGGTGGGCTCGATCAACCGGTTGATCATGCGCATGGTGGTGGTCTTGCCGCTGCCCGAAGGGCCGACCAGCACGACCGTCTCACCGGCGGGAATGGTCATCGTGACCGATTCGACCGCGGCCAGCTTCTGGCCCGGGTACCGCTTGGAGACCTCCTCCAGGCGGATTTCGACACCGTGTCCGCCTGCGCGGTCGGCGGTGTCGGGCTTGTTGTTCTCAGCCACGAATACCTCTCGAAGTCGTCAGGCGCCCGAGCAGCACGAACACCGCGTCCAGCAGCAGCGCCAGCACGATCACGCCGAGCGTGCCCGCCAGCGCCATGTTCAGCGCGTTCGCGCTGCCCAGCCCGGACAGGCCGCTGAAGATCAGGTTCCCGAGGCCGGGTCCCTTGGCGTAGGCCGCGATGGCCGCGATGCCCATCAGCATCTGGGTGCTCACCCGCATGCCTGCGAGGATGCCGGGCCACGCCAGCGCCAGTTCGATCTTGGTCAGCACCCGGAACCGGTTCATGCCGATGCCGCGGGCGGCATCCAAGATCGGCTGGTCGACTGTAGACAACCCAACGATGGTGTTGCGGATGATCGGCAGCAGCGCGTACAGCACCAGCGTGACCACCGACGGCGCCACGCCCAGCCCCAGCACGGGGATGAGCAGGCCGAACAGCGCGAACGAAGGAACCGTCAGCACTGCGCTGGACAAGGCGGTGGCCACCGCCGCCCCGGCGGGGCTGCGGTAGACCGCAACCCCGACCAGGACGCCGACGATGGTCGCCAGCACGATGCACTGCAGCACCATGCTGGCGTGCTGGTAGGAGTCCACCAGCAATTGCTGCCACCTGGAAGCGACGTAATCCAGGAAACTCACGAAGTGGTCGCTCCCGGCGTCGCCTTGTCCTTGCCCTCGGCGTCGTCGCCGTCGTCCTCCGCGGGAGTCGTGACGAGCTGGAACTCGCCGTCGTGCTCCTCGGTACCGGCGATGACGGCCTGCTCGAGGACCTCGGCACCCTTCTCATCGCGCAACGTCATCTGGTCGCTGCGGAGGTCCTTGGTGAGGGCCACGCACAGCAGCACCATGACGATCGCGAACGGCAGCGCGCCGATGAACGTCAAGTTCTGGATGCCCGTCAAGGCATCCTCCGCACCGCCGCCGATCACCAGCATGATCGCGGCGACCGCACCGGTGGCGGCACCCCAGAAGATGACCACCCAGCGGCTCGGCTCGATCGAACCGCGCTGCGAGAGCGTGCCCATGACCACCGAGGCGGCGTCCGCACCGGACACGAAGAAGATCGCGACCAGGATCATGACCAGCACCGAGGTGATGATGGCCAGCGGGAGGTGTTCGAGGACCGTGAAGGTCTGCGCCTCCGCACCGCCGTCGACGACGGTCGGATCGGCCTTCGCGGTGTCGATCGCGGCACCGCCGAAGATCGCGAACCAGACAAGGCTCACCACGCTGGGAACCAGCAGCACGCCGCCGATGAACTGGCGGATCGTGCGGCCACGGCTGATCCGGGCGATGAACATGCCGACGAAGGGCGTCCAGGAGATCCACCAGGCCCAGTAGAAGACCGTCCAGCTGCCCAGCCACTCGTGCATCTCCGCACCACCGGTGGCACCGGCGCGCGAGGCCATCTCACCGAAGTCGCTCATGTACGAACCGAGCGAGGTCGGCAGCAGGTTCAGGATCAGCACGGTCGGGCCGGCCACGAACACGAAGATCGCCAGGACCGCGGCGAGCACCATGTTGATGTTCGACAGCCACTGGATGCCCTTGGACACACCGGACACCGCCGAAGCGATGAAGCAGATGGTCAGCACGACGATGATGACGACGAGCAGCGTGGTGCTGGTACTGCCGATCCAGCCCGCCGCCTGCATGCCGGACTGGATCTGCAAGGTGCCCAGGCCCAGGGATGCGGCGGAGCCGAACAGCGTGGCGAACAGCGCCAGGATGTCGATCAGCTTGCCGATCGGCCCCTCGGCGTTGCGCTTGCCGATCAGCGGCATGAACACGGCGCTGATCAGCTGCTTGCGGCCACGGCGGAAGCTGCTGTAGGCGATCGCGAGACCGACCACCGCGTAGATCGCCCACGGGTGCAGGGTCCAGTGGAACAGCGACGTCGCCATCGCCGTGCCCACCGCCTCGTCCGAACCCGCTTCCACGGTTCCAGGCGGCGGCGAGGTGAAGTGCGAGAGAGGTTCGCTGATGCCGTAGAACATGAGGCCGATGCCCATGCCGGCGCTGAACATCATCGCGATCCAGGACACCGTCCTGAATTCCGGCTTCTCGCCGTCCTCGCCCAGCGGGATGCGCCCGTACCGGCTGAACGCCAGGAACAGCGCGAAGATGACGAACCCGGTGGCCGCGAGCACAAAGCCCCAGCCGATGTTGGTGACCAGCCAGTCCAGTGCGGTCTTGGAGACGCTGAGCAGCGACTCCTTGCTCACCGTTCCCCAGGCCACCAGGATGAACATGATGGCTGCGGTGACACCGAAGACGATCCAGTCGGTCCTCGGCTTACCGATGAACTCCGGTTCCCCGGGTAGTTCCGTTGGGTGGCCCGATGAGCCACCTTCTCGTTGATCTGCTTCAGTCGACACAGGTTCCGGCGCCCAACTCGCGACGCCCCCTCCTCTCCGTACCTCACGTCACGACGGCCCGGAACACCTGTTCACCTGTCACTATCTGCTCGTGCAGGGGTGATTCCCGGCCGTCTGCAACCCATAAACCGTGACCCATTCGGCGGATCAAGGCAAGCTCACCTGCGCACAGCGTGGCTGAACCGACACCTAGACTGGATTTCCGTGGCGATCCGTTCCGCTCCTGAGCAAGGCGCTGGTCGCGCCCTGCGTGGCCTCGGCCTGACCGCCACATCTTCGTCACTATCAGTAGCAGCACATGCGGCAGCCGGTGGTTCCACGCCTGACCTCGGAACCACCATCGTGATCACCACCTTGTTGTCCGCCGCGGGTGTCGCGCTCGCCGATCGCAAGCGCGGGTTGAGCAGCATTGTAGGGGCAGTCGGCGCCGGGCAGGTGTCCCTTCATTTATTTCTGCAGCTAGCAGGCTCACACCAAGGCTCCATCGGGCAACGGGGACTGCCCTTGGATCCCGCCGCCATGACCCTGGGTCATGTGCTGGCCGGACTCCTGGTGGCGATCCTGCTGCATCGCGCCGAGGATGCACTCTTTGTAATCGTTTCAACCGTACGGCTGACTCTTGCTAGTAGGACGCCCGCACCGTTACCCCTCGTGACGGCACGCCCGGCGGTCTGCATCCCGGCCGAGTCGGTACTCCTGATCGAACAACTGATCCAGCGGCGGATCCACGCGCTGCGGGGCCCTCCGGCGCAGCCGCACCGGCTGCCCGGGTGACACCGAATTGGCGGCCGGATCGTTGCTCGCCCGTATCCGAGGTGACCGATTCGCACTTTTTGTCAATTCACGTGTCGAATCGCACCATTTCGCGCCTTTCAGGAGTCGCAGATCTCCATGTCGACAACTCGATCAGCCCTCAGATCCACCGCGGTCACCGCCGTGCTCGGATTCACCGCCCTCGCCGGCGCGGGCACCGCCGCCGCGCACGTCAGCGCCCAACCGGAGCAGGCCGAGCAGGGCGGTTACGCCAAGATCGCTTTCCGGGTGCCGAACGAGCGCCCCGACGCGGGAACCGTCCGCGTGCACGTCGCGCTCCCGCTGGAGCACCCGCTGAGCTCGGTGCGCACCAAACCGCTGCCCGGCTGGACCGCGCAGGTGGAGAAGGTGCGGCTGGAGCGCCCGGTGGAGGTCGCGGGCGCCCAGGTCACCGAAGCCGTCGCCGGCATCACCTGGACCGCGCGGCCGGGCACCCGCATCGCCCCGGACCAGTTCGAGGAGTTCGAGGCGACCCTCGGCACCTTCCCGACCGACACCGACGAGCTGCTGCTGCCCACCGAGCAGACCTACGACAGCGGCGAGGTCGTGCGCTGGGACCAGCCGCCGGCCCCCGACGGCTCCGAACCGGAGCACCCCGCACCGGCGCTGGCCCTGGTCGCCAGCGAAGGCGGCGGCCACGGCCACGGGACGACCGGCGGCGGGGACACCGGGCACGGCGGCGCGGGGCACGGCGAAGCCGATGCCGCCGCCGCAGACGACACGGCGCGCGTGCTCGGCGGCACCGGACTGGCCGTCGGGGCGCTCGGCCTCGGACTCGGAGCGGGCGCGCTGGTGCTCGCCCGCCGCGGCACCAAGGGGAACGCATGAGGCGACTGCTCACGATCACCGCGCTGACGCTCGCGGCGCTGCTCGGCGCGGCCGGTCCGGCGCTGGCGCACAACACCCTGCTCGGCAGCGATCCGGCGGAGGGCGCCCGGCTGACTGCCGGGCCGAACGAGGTCCGGCTCACCTTCGACCAGCCGGTGCGCGCGGGCGAGGGCTACAACACGATCAACGTCGTCGGCCCGGACGGCACGTACTGGACCGAAGGTGAGGTGCGGGTCGAGGGCACCTCGGTGGTCGCGCCGGTGCTGCCGCTCGGACCCGCCGGGACCTACACCGTCGGCTACCGGGTGCTGTCCAACGACGGCCACCCCGTGCCCGGCAAGGTCACCTTCACGCTGACCGAGCCGGGCGGCGGCACTCCGGCGCCGCCGCCGGCCGCGGACCAGGCCGAGTCCGACTCCGCGGGCGGCATGCCGATCTGGCCGTGGATCGCGGGCGCGGTCGTGCTGGTCGGGCTGGGACTCGTGCTGGCCCTGCGGTTGGGCAGGCCGAAGAGCTGAGCCGAGACCGGTCCCACCGGCCGCTCGGCGTCGGAGGCGGGTCGCTGCTGCAGCGGCCCGCCTTCGTCGTCGGCACGAGCGCGGAGTGGCACGTTCGGCGGTACATCGGGAACCGGCGCGAACTAGAGTCGGGCGGTGTCGCCGAGCGGCGCCCCCGATCGCCTTCAGCCGGAACGAACTCAGCGATCGTTTTTCCGCAGTGCGAAAACGGGGGGCTGTCGCCGAACGGTCATTCGCGCTCGGTGAGCTGCTGGACGTTGGGCGCCGAAAGCGCCTCCAACCGTCCCAGCGCGCCCTTGCCGCGCCGCTCCAACTCGCGCCGGCCGATCCAGCCGTAGGAGTAGTGCCGGTAGGCCTGGCTCAGCAGCACCAGTTCGGCGAGGTGGTCGACCGCGCGCCGCTGGGCCTCTCCGGTCAGCTCCGGGACGAGGCGGACCTCGGTGTTCACCACCTCGTCGAGCACCCGAGCCGAGTGCACGGCCTTCCGCCCGCGCCAAGTGAGCTTGCGCCGCATTCGCGCGGCGTTCCTGGTAATCACGTCCATCCGGGCCCCCCGTGCCGCAGACACTCACACTTACGCATTACTGGCGACCTAGCTCGTCACCAAGAATCACCGATGTGGCCCCTACACGTCGATGAACTTCGCCCGATCGTACGCATAAACCCGCTCACTTGTACGGCTCCCATCGTGCCGCCGCGTCGCCCTCCCGCATCGAGCGCAACCTGCTCCGCAGCTGATCGCGCACTCCGGGATTGCTGCGCAGGATCGGCAGCACGCTGACCGTGATCTTCAGTTCGCGCAGGTCGCGCAGCACCTGGAACCCGGACCACGCCGTCACGTCGAAGCCGTAGACCTCCGAGAGCCGGTGGTACCGCTCCGCGGGCGCGCCCAACCGGAGCATCCCCACGGCCATCGGCGTCAGGTCCCACTCCGGTTGCCCCACGCACAGCGAATCCAGATCGCACAGCAGCGGACCATCCGGACCCGAGATCAGGTTGCCCAGGTGCGCGTCCCCGTGCACCACCGACGGCGGCAACGGGAAGTCCAGCGCTTCCAGCCGGCCCTCGACGTCGTCGCAGCGCTGCTCCAGGAACGCCCGGTCCGCCGCGTCCAGGTCCTCCGCGTCGGCGAGCCGCCTGCGCACATCGGGCATCGGCCGCCATTCCGGCAGCGTCGAGGGCAGCGGCAGGTCGTGCACCTGCCGCAGCAACCGGCCCAGATCGGCCCCGTCCGGGGAGGGGCCCTCCTCCGGGACCGCCTGCCACAAGGTCGCCAGGTGCCCGCCGGTGCGCACCGGCTGCGGCACTCCCGGCAGCAGCCGCACCGCGGGGACCTCGTGCTCCGCCAGCAGCCGCCCGGCCTCCACCACGTTCACCGCGCGGTACGAGAACGAGGGCGCGAGCACGATCCGGACGATCACCGGGTGCTCCCGCAGCAGGAACACGCCGTTGTTGACGAACCGCACCAGCCGAGCACCGCGGGAGTCCAAGCCCGCGGCCGCACAGATCTCAGCCAGTGCCAAAGCCAGTTTCGGCCGCGTGTAGCGGCCCTCCGCGGAGCGGGTCCGCGAAGTCATCGAGGTCCTGCCCGGTCGTGCCGGTGCATCGCACCGGGGAAACCCGGTCGCCGGGGCCGCGATCCGCGCTGTCCGCCTCGCACTCGACTCACGCCTCGCGGAAGCGGCGGATCTCTTCGGACAGGTCGCGGGCATCGGAGTTCATCCGGTGCCGCCCGGCCTCCAGCTCCAGCGGCTTGAGGCGGTCGGCGACGCGCGCCGACTTGACCTTCTCGCCGATCTGCAGCGCCGACCGCCCGACCTTGATGCCCTCCTGCAGGTCACCGGCCCGGATGTGGTTGGTGGCCTGCAAGCTGAGCCCGAAGACGTGGGTGCGCTGCATGTCCGCGCCGTACGCCTCGTTGCACTTGATCGTCTCGGCCACCGCGAGCGGCGCGTAGCGATCCGGGTCGAACACGGCCAGCGCGTCGTGCGCCGAGCCGATCATCCCGTGCAGGTCGTTCTCGTTGAAGAACCGCACCCAGTCCGGCGCCTCGGCCACGTTCGCCCTGGCGAACTCGTCCTTGGTGCGCCCGACCATCTTCTGCACCTGCTCGGGCTTGTTGAGCATCCCGTAGGCCCAGGCCTCGTTCGCGCACAGCACGGCCACGGTTAACGAGGAACCGGACTCCTGCGCGGCGATCTGCCCCAGCTGGAACAGCTTCAGCGCCTCGTTCGGCTCCTGGTAGTGCAGGTAGACGCGGCCCATCCGGTACAGCACGCTGGCCACGAGGCTGTCGTCGTCGGCCTGCTTGGCGAACTCCAGCGCCTTGCCGAAGTGGCCGCGCGCCGGGTCCAGCAGACCGGTGTCGAAGGAGGTCCAGCCGGCCAGGCTGTGCATGTCCGCCAACGACACGTAGAGCTTTCGCTTGACCTGATCGGACGCGTTCGCGTCGAGCAGTTGCTGCGCCCAGGAAAGCTGGGCGACCACGGCGTCGCGGCAGGTGCCGCCGCCGTAGCGGTAGTCCAGGTCACGCAGCGCCTTGGTGGCCGCCTGGATCTGCTGCACGTCGGTCATGCCGATGCGCATCGGAGCAGGCGTCTGCACGTTGCTCGGCACCCAAGTGCTCTCCTCCGCCCCGAAGACCGCGGCACCCATGGTCACCGCCGCCGCGTGGGACAGGAACTTCCGACGCTTCACCGACTCGTCCTCCTCAGCCTGGGGGCCGCTGTTCGTCTTCGCGACCCTCATTGCCGTCGCCCCGTCGTAGGCGAGGCCCATGTACCCCCTCGGTATCCCGAGGCCGTCGGCGATTCGGGCCAGCACGTCATATGCCATGACCTGGCGGCCCTTCAGGATCTCCGACACCTCGGACTGCGACTGGCCCGTGGACGCGGCGATCTGGCGCTGCGAGACCCCGATCCGGCGCAGTTGCCGGTAGATCTCGCTGACGTTCCGCGCCGCCAACGCGTCCCGCATCTCACGGCCGTCCCAGACGTCTCGTGTAACGGGCGAGCCGTTCGAACCGATGGTGTTCATTTAGACCCCCTCACACTCTGCACGGGCGTCGGTCGCAGAGTAAGGGCACTTCGACAAGCCGGTGAAGTGCGTATCGGCAGAGGTGATCGGCGGGGGTGAAGTCCACCGACCGTTCGTCGTCGCCGTTGAGCCGGTCATCGCCTACCGGCTACCGCCCGCGGTCGACGCGTTCCAATCTAGTCATCGGTAGCAACCGAGCACGGAGAGGAACCCGATCGGCATGGGCGGCATCGAGGAGTCCGGATCCCGGGCCGGCATGGAGGTCACCGCGCAAGCGGCGGTGCCCGACCAGGCCGGGCCGAAGCCGGAATCCGCCGACCGACGCCGATGGTGGCGGGTGCTGTGTCGCGACGTCGTGCACGTCCGCCGCTACCTCACCGTGCTGGTCAACCGGGACAGGGTGGTTCTCGTCGGACCGCCCGGCCGCACCGTGGTGCTGTCGACCGATGGAGTCGGCGAGTTGAGCAACGCATTACGGCGGGCCGCTGATCAGGCGAGAGAGTGACGGTGAGGTTGCGGTGGACGAGATATTGGGTCAGGTGCTGCGCAACGCGGTGTGGGAGCGGCTCGACGTGTTGAGCGAGCTGGCGAACCGCGCGGACGCCCCGTCCCTGCTGTCCGTGGCGCGTTCCGAACTCCCCCGGCTCACCGAGGGGTGGCGAACGCTGCTGGCCGCGCACGACACCGATGACAAGGGCAACTGCATCGAGTGCTCGTCCCGATGGCGACCGCGGAGCGCACCGTGCTCCGTGTGGCGCTCGGCTTACGAGCACTTGGTCGCGGGTGCCCTCGCCCCCCGTCCCGCACGGCACCAGCGCCCGGCGCACGAGCTGCGCCCGGCCGCGCCGGTGCCGTAGACCGGCGGTCTCGGTCCAGTCCGGGTCAGCATCACTCCCTCCCCGAACCGGACGGGTCGAGCACCGCCCCGGTGGCCGGCGAACCATCGCCGTGCACCCCCGACCACGGCAGTGGTCGCCGGCCACCACGAACTTCCAATTCCACAGTGGACGTGCGGCGGGTCCCGGCGAGCTCCGGAAGACCGCCGCCGCACGCAGTCTTCCGCGGGCCGGTGCTGTAGAACTCCCCTCCCCCGACCGGTACCGGTCCGCGGATTCCAACGACCCCGGTCCCCTTCTCCCCGAAGGGGGGCCGGGGTGGACGAGGGGTCCCGGTGCTCGTTTCCCCGGATGAGCACCGGGACCTTTCTTGTCACCGCACCCGGCGGACGATCACTTCCGCCGCAGCCGAGCGGTGGCGGCGAACTCCGGATCCAGCCGCATGCCGCCGCCCGCGCCGAGGCGGGTGTGCTCGGCGGGGACCACGAACCACGGTTGCCGCGGCCCGACCAGCGGCGAGTACACCGGCACGAATCCCCTGTCCTGCAACGAGACCGCGAAGTCGGCGCCGAGCTGCCCGCGCCGGTCCAGCGCGCCGGTGCCCTGCCACGGCAGCAGACCGGAGCCGCCGAGGTAGGTGAACCCGCAGCGCCCCGGGCGGGCCGCGCTCACGGTGAGCCGCACCCGGTTCGGGAACAGCAGCTCCTCGTAGCCGAGTTCTTCGTCCACCCGCATCGTCGCCAGGTAGCGCACCACCGTGTGCCAGGCGCGGCGCAGCACCTCCACCCGCGATCGCCGCAGCATCGGCGGCACCGCCGTGCCGTCGAGGTCGTAGACGTCGGCGTACACCGCCCGCGCCCACGCGACCCGCTCGATCCCGGCGGGCACCGACAGCGGAACCGAATACACCACCGACATCAGCATTTCGCGGAACATCCCGACCGAGGGCGCCACCGCCGGATCGGCCCCCGCGGCCCGCTGATCCACCTGGGCGAGGGTGCGCAGCGGCTGGTCGGCGATGTCCAGTCCGCGCAACGCCTCGGTGAGCAGCCGCCGGTGCCGCGCGGCGCGGTCGGCCCGCTCGGCGGGCAGGTCCACGGCCAGCCGTCGGGCCGCGACCTCGTCCACCTCCTCGATGACGGCGGTCTCGCCGAGCCCGGCGAGGTCGGCGTACTCGCGCAGGATCGAGCTGTAGGTCCCGGTGATCGACAGCGGCCGGGGCCGGAAGTGCCTGCCATCGGTGAGGATGCGGAACCGCAGGCCCGGCGGGTGCACGGCGGTCGCCGCGCGCTGCATCTCGCGCAGTCGCACCAGGCCGCCGAACTCGGCGAGGTCCGGCAGCGGCCCGGACGCCTTCAACCCGTTCAGGCACTGCTTGATGGGGAACCCGAGCAGCACCACGTCGATCGGCCGGTCCTCGCGCAGGAACGGCTCGACGTCGCGGCGCAGGTGCTCGACCTGGTAGTTGGACCGAGCCCCCTTGAGGAACTGCTTGCGGCTGAGCACGTGGTGCAGGGCGTGCACGACCCGGTCGAGGCGCTCGGACTCCGGCACCGGCCCGGTGAGGCCGAACCGGTCGCGGGCGGCGCGGGCCACCCGGTCCGCGGCCCGATCGGCGTCGGCGAGCACGGTGTGCGCGAGCTCCAGCGCCTCGTCCCGGTTCAGCCGCACCGCCCAGCGCCATGCCGATCGGTTCGCGCGCAGCGCACCGATCTGCAGCTCCTCCAGCGAATGCGCGTGCGAGAGCAACCCCGGCCCCGATCCGCCGGTGCGGGGCCGCGGCTCGGTCTCGAAGGTGGCGATCGCCGGGGCCCGGTCCGGCACCGGCTGCCCCGGTCGTCGTTCGACGACGAGCCCCGGCACCTCGACCGCGATCGCCAGCGCGGCCGGGTACTCCTTGGTGAGCGCGATCCGGTTGGCGTGCATGTCGTCGAACACGGCGATCACGTCGAGCTCGCCGAATTCCCGCAGCCGCGCCACTTTCAGCTCCGGGATGGGCCGCGTCCGGTCGTCGGGCATGCACAGCAGTGGCGCGTCGGGGACTCCAGCCGCTTCGAGCACGGCCGCGGTGTGGTCGCGGACCCGTTCGCGCCTGCCGGTGCAGAACACGACCTGCCCGCCCGCGTCCCGCACGTCCCACACGAACCGGGCGAGCCCGGCGTTGACCTCGTCGGTGCGCAACCGGTTCCAGGGCCGGGCGAAGGCCCGGAAGAACTCGGTGTGCACCGCCCGCCAGTCCACCTCCGGGTACTTCTCGTGCAGGCCGCTGAGTTCGAGGAACGTGTGCCAGGTCGAGTCGGCGTAGGTCGGCAGCACCGGCAGCGAATCCGGGTCGGCGAGCTCCGGGATGCCGTTGGGCGCACCGGGCCGGGGCCCGGCGACCGCGCGGGTCGCTTCGACGGTGCGGCGCAGCGGGATGATCCCGCACAGGTCGAGGTCGATGACCACGGCCGGTTGCGGCAGCTCGCGGTTCCAGCGGCGGCGCCGCGTCCGGTCCTGCACGGTGTCGAGCACGTGGCGCAGGATCGTGTGCTGGTCGGCGTCGACGTGGTGGACGTGGGGCCGGAGCTCGGTGCGGGCGAGCAGCCTGGCGGTGGGCCGGTCGAGGTGGCGCAGCTCCTCGGCGAGCACCCGGTCGATCGCGGCGCGCACGGAGTCGCCGCGGGGCGGCGCGTAGCCGATCCGGCGGAATCCGTCGGCGAGGTCGGCGAACACCGCGAGCAGGGTGCGGGCGGCGTCGCGGGCGGCGTGTTCGTCGGGGGCGGGCGCGGCCGTGTCGGTGATGACCCGGCCGGTCGCCTCCAGCTCGGTGGACAGTTCGAAGGCGAGCGCGTCCGGTGCCGCGAACAGCGCGGTGCGCCGCACTTCCAGCGCGTGCCGGAACGCCCGCAGCGGTGGTCGCACGAAGTGCTCCACGAAGAACCGGAGCTCGTGCTCCCGGTGCCCGAAGCGGTTGTCGATGACCAGCCGCAGCAGGCCGGGCGCCCCGTCCGGGCCCGGAGCCAGCAGCGCCTCCGGCCGCACCGCGACGGTGCCACCGGGATGTTCCGGGTGCGGCGGGGCGGGCAACCCGCCGGTTCCGCCCGCGACCGCTCCGCCCGTGGCTCGCCGCGCGGACTCGGGCACCAGCGTGGCGCAGTGCATCCGCAGCAGCGGATCCTCCAGCACCGTCCGCGTCAGCGGATCCTCCCCCGCCGCGGCGCGGGTCCCGGCCGGGCCGGATGCGCCGAGGGTGGCGGTGAGCCGCGCCAGCCATCCGGGGTCGTAGCGCCGGCGCCTGCGCCGGAGCCGGACCAGCAGTCGGTAGAGCTCGGCCCAGGTCGGTTCGACGCCCAGCGGCACTCCGCTGCCCGCGCCTTCGCCGACCAGGCGGAACATTCCGGCGCGCCACCGCACCCGCAGGTCGTAGCCGCCGTCGCGCAGCAAGCTGTCCGCCTCCGGGACCGACAGCGGAGCCCACAGGTCCTCCGCGGGCCGGTCCGTCCACATCGGATCCGGTGGTACCTGGCCGAAGGTGGTCGAGGCCGGTCGGGTGACCGGCGTGCGCGCGGTCACCGGGCGGTCGGGCGAGGTGCCGGAACCTGGCCCGCGCGGCTACCGGGCGGAGCGGGGTGGACGTGCGCGGCCGGTCTGGCGATGGCGGGACGGGCGGCGGGGATCGGCACGAGCCGAATCCGTCCGGCGGCCTGTCCCGGCGCGAAGTCGCGGGGAGTTCGGATGCGGGGAGAACGAGGCGCGACGCCGCAGTAGCTCACGATCACCTTTCCGTCACAGCTCGAATCGATTCGCCTCACGCTAGATAGTGACTATGTGCGTCGGCAACGTGACCGAATGCATACGCCATGTAGTAACTCCGACCCGAACGCAGTGACTTGGAACACTATGAGGGTGACCCGGCCGCGCAAGCCACCCCTTCCGCCGAGCGGGACGGCCCCGCGCAGCGGCACCCCTTCGGTGGACACCGGGCTCGGCGAGTCCACTGCCAGCACCGACGCCGCGAGCGGCACACTGGAGCGGATCGACCGAGTGCGCCGTACCGTCGTCGTGCACCACCCCGATCCGCCACGACGCCCGGCACTCGGGCCGGAAGCCCCGGTTCCCGCTCGGCTCCTCCGCCGTCCGCGAACCGGCGACCGACGAACATGATCTCGATGATTGAGATGATCTCGGACGCAACCGCCTGGGATGATCTCGCGGCGAGGCCGTCTCGGAAGCTCGGGACCGTCCACGGCGGAGCACCGCCCCGGACGCTCCGCCGACACGGCCCGCACGAGTGATCAAGGAGTCGCCTTGCCCGCCGAAGTCGCCCCCCTCCGCCGCAAGCCGGTCCAGCAGCGCAGCACCCAGCGCGTGGAGAAGATGCTGGAATCCTGCGCCCAGCTCATCGACGAACTCGGCTACGAAGGGGTCACCACCACCCTGATCGCCGAACGCGCCGGCGTCGCCGTCGGATCGCTCTACCAGTTCTTCCCCGACAAGCGAGCCGTCGTGCAGGAACTCACCCGGCGCAACCTGAACCGCTTCGTCGACGCCATCGGCGAACGCTTCGCCACCAGCGACCTCGCGAACTGGTGGGACGCCGTGGACACGGTGATCGACGTCTACATCACCATGCACCGCGACGTGCCCGCGTTCAGCAGGCTGCACTTCGGCGACGTGGTGGACCTGCGGCTGCTCGACGAGAGCCAGGACAACAACGCCGTGATCGCCGAGAAGCTCATCGCGCTGCTCGCCGAGCGGTTCACGCTGGACGAGCAGCACCTGCTGCTGCCGCTGTCGGTGGCCGTCGAAGCCGCCGACGCGGTGCTGAACCTGGCGTTCCGGCGCGATCCCTCGGGCGACTCCGAACTCGTCGCCGAGACCAAGGAGCTCGTGCGCGGCTACCTGGCGAACCGGATGCCCGATCAACCGAACGACATGGCCTCGCCCCGGTAGGTGGGCACCGTGGCGACCACCTGATCGCCCTCGACCAGGTGGTAGTGGTTGAACCGCTCGGCGAGCTCGCCCGCCTTGGCGTGGCGCAACCACACCCGGTCGCCGAGCCGCAGGTCGCGCGCGGCCGTGCCGGACACCGGGGTCTGCACCTCGCCGGCGCCTTCGGCCGCGGTCAGCCGCAGCCCTCGCGGCAGGTGCACGCCCGGTGCCCGGCTCGGCCCGGTGGGACCGGAGGCGATATAGCCGCCGCTGAACAGCGTCGCGAACGAACCGCCGGGACGGCGCACCACCGGCAGCGCGTAGAGCACCGCGGGCCGCGGCCGGAACGCGCGGTAGGCGTCGAACAAGGTGGGGCCGATGAGACCGGAGCCCGCGGCGATCTCGGTGACGCTGCCGTCGGCCCCGGTGCTCTCGATGCTGCCGGTGCCGCCGCCGTTGACGAACTCCAGCGGCGCCACCGCGCGCACCGCCGCCACCGCCTCCGCGCGGCGTTCGGCCAGCTCGGCCGCCGACCGGCGCTGCATCCAGCGCAGCACCGCGGCCAGCAGCGGCTTGCCGGGCGGGGCGTCGCCGAGGCCCGCGATCTGCCCTTCGTAGGCCATGATCCCGACCAGCCGGAACCCGTCGCGCCGCACGATCCGCTCGGCGAACCGGCGGGCTTGGGCCGGGGTGTGCACGGGTGAGCGGCGCGGGCCGACGTGCGCGAGCCCGCCCGGTACCGGATGCCAGGCCGCGTCCAGCTCCAGGCAGACCCGCAGCGGCTCGCGTTCCGGGCCGACGACGGCGTCGACGTGGTCGAGGTGCGCCACCGAGTCGACCAGGATCGTGATGGCGGCGGCAGCGGCCGGGTCGGCGGCGAGTTCGCGCAGGGCGTGCCGGTCGATCGTCGGGTAGGCGACGAGGATGTCGTCGGACGCGCCTTCCCGGTGCAGCCAGAGCGCCTCCGGCAGGCTGTAGGCCATCAGCCCCGCGAAGCCGGGCGTGTCCAAGGTGCGGCGGAGCAGTTCCCTGCAGCGCACGGACTTTGAGGCCACCCGGATCGGAGTGCCCGCGGCGCGGTGGCTCAGGTCGTCGGCGTTGTGGCGGAACGCTTCGAGGTCGACCACCGCGAACGGCGGGTCGAGATCGCGGGTCGCCCGGTCCAGGCGGTCGCGCTCAGCGCTCTCGGACGTCGGGGGCTCGGGCAACGGGTCTCCTGGGGAGGACGCGGGAGTGGGGGGCACTCACCCACGGTAGGCGGCGCGGGGTTGTTATGTGAATCTCATTCACATACTTTCTTGCGGCACCGCCCCGAACCGGACCGCCCGGCCACCGCCGGACGACGATTCCGGCGCATCCGGCCCGGCCACCTCGGCGAGCCGCGCCACAGGAGGTCTGTGATCATGCCGCGACCAGGCTGGACGAACTGGGCGGGGACCGTCGCCCGCACTCCCGGAGGCACCGCCCGCCCCCGCGACCTGACCGAGGCCGCCACCCTGCTGCGCGCCGCCGCCCGCGGTGGCCGCACCGTGCGACCGCTCGGCAGCGGGCACTCGTTCACCGGCGTCGGCGCCCCAGCCGACGGCGCGCTGGCCCTGGACCTGGCGCACTGGTCCGGCATCGAACGCGTCGAACCGCCCTACGTCACGGTCCGCGCGGGCACCCCGCTGCACCGGCTCAACCGGGAACTCGGCGAACTCGGGCTCGCGCTGCCCAACCTCGGCGACATCGACCGGCAGACCGTGGCCGGCGCGATCTCCACCGGCACCCACGGCACCGGCGCCGCGCTCGGCGGGCTCGCCACCCAGGTCACCGAGCTGGAGCTGCTGCTCGCGGACGGCACCACGCGGCGCTGCTCGGCGGACCAGGACCCGGAGCTGTTCGCCGCCGCCCGCGTGAGCCTCGGCGCGCTCGGCGTGCTGACCCGCGTGACCTTGCGCTGCGTGCCCGCGTTCCACCTCGTCGCCGACGAACGACCCGAACCGCTCGACGACGTGCTGGCGCGGTTCGAGGAGCTCGCCGACGGAAACGACCACTTCGAGTTCTACTGGTTCCCGCACAGCACCCGGACCTTGGTCAAGCGCAACAACCGGTTGCCCGCCGGGCAGGAGCCGAGCCCGCTGAGCCCGCTGCGGGAGTTCTTCGAGTACGAGCTGATGGAGAACCGGGCGTTCGGCGCGCTGTGCCGCCTCGGCCGCGCCCGGCCCGGACTGGTCCGGCCGCTCAACCGGTTCTGCGCGGCGGCCTGGTCGGCCCGGCACTACAGCGACCTGGGGCACCGGGTGTTCGTCACCCGGCGGCGGGTCCGGTTCGCGGAATCCGAGTACGCGGTGCCGCGCGCCGAGCTGCCCGCCGTGCTCGCCGAACTCCGGGCGGCGGCCGGGCGGCTGGCCGATCCGGTGATGTTCCCGGTGGAGGTCCGGGTCGCCGCCGCCGACGACATCTGGCTGTCCACCGCGCACCGGCGCCCGTCCGCGTACATCGCGGTGCACCAGTTCACCGGGATGCCGCACCGCGCCTGGTTCGACGCCTTCTCGTCCATAGTGGACTCCGTCGGCGGCAGGCCGCACTGGGGCAAGATGCACCGGCTCACCGCCGACGACCTGCGCGAGCGCTACCCGCGCTTCGACGACTTCCGCGCCCTGCGGGCGGAACTCGACCCCGGCGGCCTGTTCGCCAACCCGTACCTGGACCGGGTCCTCGGACCCGTGTGAGCGACCGTCAGGCGACCGCCGCGCGGACCGCCTCGACGACCGGCGTCGGGCCGTTGATCAGGGTGAAGGTGCGGCCGGCGGACTTCGGCTCGTCGAGCAGCGCCACCAGCACCGCGGCGACGTCGGCGCGGGTGATCTCGTCCCGGCGGGTCTGCTCGGCCAGCTCGATCCGGCCCGTCGGCCGGTCGTCGGTGAGGGCGCCTGGGCGCAGGATCGTCCAGTCCAGGTCCCGGCCGCGCAGGTCCACTTCGGCGGCCCGCTTGGCGTCGAGGTACGCGCCGAACACCTCGCCCACGTCCGGCGGGTTCGGCTCGTCCAGGCCGATCGCGCTCACCTGCAGGAAGCGCCGCACCCCCGCCTGCTGCGCGGCGTCCGCCAGCAGCACCGAACCCGCGCGGTCCACGGTGTCCTTGCGCGCCACACCGCTCCCGGGGCCGGCGCCCGCGGCGAACACCACGGCGTCAGCGCCGGACAACCGCTCGGCCACCCCGGCGGCGTCGGTGGATTCCAGGTCCAGCACCACCGGTTCCGCGCCGTCCGCGCGCAGGTCGTCGGCGTGCTCGGGATCGCGGATCAACCCGACCGCGGTGTCCCCGCGCTCGGCGAGCAACCGCCCGAGATGGCGCGCGATCTTCCCATGTCCTCCGGCTACCACGACTCGCATGAGCCCACCCTAGGCCCGGTGGCCGCCTGAACGCTCCCACCAGGCGGCCACCGAGTCGTGCTCCCGCCACGGCTGATCGGGGTCAGCTCCGCGACGGGGCGGTCGGGGTCAGCTCCGCGACGGGGCAGGCGCTTCCGCCGCGAGCAACTGCTGGTAGACGACCTCGTTCACCCAGCGGGACACCGCGGTGTGCTCGATCGGCGGCGCGTCCGCGAAGGAACGGCCTTCGAGCTCCACCTGGACGTCGTCCGCCTCCGCGCTGAGCACCGCGACGCCGAACTGCCGTGCCCGGATCAGGCAGGTGGACATGAAGTCCTTCGCGAGCGTGACGCTCTTCGGCACGATGATCGCGGTGCTGGTGAACCGGGCGAACGGCACCGCCGCGGTCAGCGCGGTCCGCCAGTGCCGCGCGGGAGCGAGCATGCCGACGAGGTGCGCGCTCGGCGGCGGCACCCGCCCGTCCATCTCGGGCCACACCCAGGTGGAGATCTCCGCGCGGTCCAGCACCGGCTCGCTGCCGAAGCACAGCCGCTCGGCGTGCGCGTCCGGGACGAGCTCCGCCACCGGAACCACGTGCCTGCCGAGCATCTTCACCGGCGGCAGCACGGTTCCCGACCAGGCGAGGGCATCCGCCGACAACGCGGTGAGCCTACCGATGGAGGCGGGTAAATCGAGCGGAGATCGTGCGTGGGTAGAGCTGATCCGGACCTCGTTGTCGACCGTGGCACGTCCCGGCATTCCGGTCACGGCTCCCCGCCTCCCTCGATGCACTGGCTGCAACAAAAAGCGCTCACTGCCCGGCATTCGTTCTTCCCAGGCAGTCCGACTAAAACAGGTCGGGAGCGATTCCTCTGCGCTGACGCGGTGGTCCTGCGACCGGCGGCGGCGAGCGGTCGGTGACCGGTCGGTGAGCGGTTGGACGACTTCAGCCCGGCGGTGCGGCCAATCAGGTGACGCTCAGAAGGGGATGGTTCCGGGGTTCGCGAGCGCGGCTCACCCTGCGTCGGATCGCGCGAGATCGTGCTCGGCCAACCGCCTGCGAATCGCCTCCGCCGCCGGTAGCAACGGCTTGACCAGCTTGGAATGCTCCGCCCGGACGCTGCGGGCGACCAGCCCGAGCGCCGCGACGACCGTTCCGGCGCCGTCCCGCACCGGAACCGCCACGGAACAGTTACCTAGTGTCATCTCTTCGGACGTTCGCGCGAACCCCCGGCTGCGCACCGCCTGCAATTCACGCGCCAGCCTCCCAGGTTCGGTGATCGTGTAGGGCGTGTGCCGGGACAGCCCCCGCTCGCAGTACTCCTGCACGACCTGCGCCGGAGCGTGCGCGAGCAGCACCCGGCCGACTCCGGTCGGATGCAGCGGCAACCGGCCACCCGTTCGGGAAACGATCGAGACCGATCGAGGGACCGCCAGCTTCTCCACGTACACGGCCTCCCAGTGATCCCGCACCGCAAGATGCACGTTCTCCCGCGTGTTCTCGCACAGCTCCTGCATGAACGGCAGCGCCGCCTCCCGCAGCGCCGTGTGCACCGGGGCGAGCAGCCCGATCTCCCACAGCCGCAGGCCGATCGCGTAGCGCCCGTCGTCGTCGCGGTGCAGCGCTCCCCACGCCTCCAGCTCGCCCACGAGGCGGTGCGCGGTCGCCAGCGGAATCGCGGCGCGGCGCGCGATCGCGGTCAGCGTGAGCCTCGTGTGGTCGACGTCGAACGCGGTGAGCACGCTCAACGCCCGCCCGGTCACCGATCGCCCGGAATCCCGGCTGTTGCCCGCCATCACGACCTCCCGGCCGGCTGCCCCTGCGGCCTGCCCGGCACCGCACCGTCCGAGCCCAGCCCAGCACAGTCCCGCTCCCCCGCCAAGGCCCGAGCACCGGCGAACACCGGTCTTCGATCCGCGCCGAGCCGACGCCGGCGTGCCCCCACCCGCTACCGGGACCACGCCGAACGGTCGGCGAGCAGCAGCGAGTTCACCTCCGCCGCGCGTTCCACGTTGGCGAGGTGCGCGGCGTGGTCGACGACCTCCAACCGGGCGTTGCCGCCGATGCCGTCGGCGATGGCGGCGCCGTGCTCCGGCGGGGTGGCCGGGTCCTCCGCGCCGGAGATCACCAGCGTCGGCGCGCTGATCGACGACAGCTCCGCGCGCAGGTCCGCGCGCGCGAGGACCTCGCAGCACCGGGCGTAGGCCTCGTCGTCGGCGCCCGCGATCATCGCCGCGTAGCTCGCGGCCTCCTCCGCGTGGCGCTCCCGGAAGTACGGCGTGAACCACCGCTCGATGGTCGGCGCCACCAGTTCGTTCGTGCCGTGCTCGCGGGCCGCCCGCGCCCGGTCGAGCTCCGCGTCCCGCCGGTCCAGCCAGGCCGAGGTGCCGCACACGGTCAGCGCGTCGATCCGCTCCGCGGCGTGCGCGCCGAGCCACAACCCGATCACACCTCCCAGCGAGGCGCCCGCGAACGAGGCCGACGGCACCTCCAGGTGGTCCAGCAGCGCCAGCACGTCGCCCGCCAGGTCCTCCAGCAGGTACGGCCCCGGCAGCACCGGCGATCCGCCGTGACCGCGCTGGTCGTAGCGCACGACCCGGTAGTGCTCGGTGAGCGCCGCCAGCTGCGGATCCCACATCGCGGCCGTGCCGCCGAGCGCGTTCGACAGCACGAGCACCGGCGCGTCCCGGCGGCCGTCCGCCAGCCAGTTCAGGCCCAGTTCCTCCCACGTGGTCACGTGCGCCCCTTCCGCCGTCGCACGGCTCGGGTTCCCCGCCCCGGGCGGATCCACGCCGACGATCACTATCCGAGACCGGCCGGTTCACTCCACCGATACCTGTTGATCCTTCAACGTCCCGATTAGCGTGGCCCGCACCGCGAGCGCAGGGGAGGCACGATGCGGGAAACGGTGTACTGGCTGGTAGGGCCAGGCGCGAAGGTTCGGCACGCAGTGGAGTTCGCGCCCGGCACGTTTCCCGGCGGGCAGCTGCTGCCGACCGTCTGCCACCGCTGGATCAAGGTGCCGTTCGCCGGTCGCGGCGCGGCCATCGACGCGATCACCGACCGCTGCCACGACTGCACCGACTCGGTCCGCCCCCACCAGCCCTGCGAAGTCACCTGGAACGCGTGAGGCGCCGCGCGGACGGCGTTCTGTCAGCAACGCCACACCACTCCGGTTCGGGCACCGACCTGCGGTGCACGAGATCCGGGCGCGGGCTTTCGTCCCAGCCGATGCCGCCGATCGGACCAGCTCGGCGATCGGTGGGATCCCGGGCCGCAGCGCGCCACGCCCGGCCGCACCAACTTCGCTCTCCGCGAACCATGACGAGCCCCACCGCGGAGATCGGACATTCGCCCCGAACCGGCATTCCGCCGCCCGAGCGAGCGGGCGAGCAGGGATTCTCCCGAACATGACGAAGGGCCCCACCGGATTCCGGTGGGGCCCTTCGGGAGTGGGCGAGGAGGGAGTTGAACCCTCACGTCCTTACGGACACACGGACCTGAACCGTGCGCGTCTGCCATTCCGCCACTCGCCCGTGGCTGATCAAAGCTTATCCTGCCCTGCTTGGACCATCTGCACCGGGGTCCGTTTCACCTGGCTGGTGTTCCGCGCCCCGTCGTGCTGGCTGAGAAAGATTAGCACCCGCCGACAGGCGTCCCGCGGCGGGGGTGGCACGAGTTGGGAACTGGTCGGTGTCCCGCCCCGTCGACCCAGATACGATGGGCGCCGGAGTCGTACGCGTGGAGGGGATCGTCGTGGGCCTCGTGCAGCGCTTCGAGCGCAAGCTCGAAGGCATGGTCGGCAATGGCTTCGCGCGTGTGTTCGGCGGGAAGGTGGTTCCGCAAGAGGTCGCGCAGGACTTGCAGCGTGAGGCTGAAGTCCAGCTGCGCGAGCTCGCGGGGGGCCGGCTACTGGCGTGCAACCACTACGTTGTGCTCCTGAGCCCGTCCGATCACGAACGGCTCACAGGTGATGAGGCTCGGGTGACCGACCTCCTCACCGACTGCGTTCAGGAGCACCTCACCGAGCAGGGGTGGGACACATATGGTGACGTCGTAGTCTCCCTGGAGCGCTCTGAGACGCTGCACACGGGACAGTTTCGTATCAAGTCGTCCGTCGACCCCGACATCAACCGACGGACGGCAACACCTCGTACCGCAGGAGACCGACCCATGAGCCAGCCACCGGGCCACTATCCCCAGGGAGATCCGTACGGCCAGCAGCAAGGGCAGTACGGCTACGACCAGGGCTACGGCCAAGGCCAGTACGGGCAGGACCCCAACTACGGCTACGGCCAGCAGCCCGGTTACGACCAGGGCTACGGCCAGCAGCAGCCGGGCTACGGCCAGCAGCCGCCGCAGCCCGGTTACGACCAGGGCTACGGCCAGCAGCAGCCGGGCTACGGCCAGCAGCCGGGCTACGACCAGGGTTACGGCCAGCCGCCGCAGCCGGGTTACGACCAGGGCTACGGCCAGCAGCCGCCGCAGCCGGGTTACGGCCAGCCGCAGCAGCCCGGTGGGGGCTACCCGCCGAGCACGCCCGGCGGCTTCCCGCAGCAGCCCGGCTACGACCAGGGCTACGGCCAGCCGCAGGGCTACGACCCCGGTTACGGCCAGCAGCCCGGTTACGACCAGGGCCAGGGCTATGGCCAGCAGCAGCCCGGTTTCGACCAGGGCTATGCTCAGCCGCCGCAGCCGGGATTCGATCAGGGCTTCGGTCAGCCCGGTGGGGCCTACCCGCCGAGCGCTCCGGGCGGATATCCGGACGCGCGCCAGCAGACGGCGATGCTCCAGCTCGACGACGGGTCCAACCGGTCGTACACGCTGCAGCACGGTTCGAACGTGATCGGTCGCGGTCAGGAAGGCCAGTTCCGGCTTCCCGACACCGGTGTGTCCCGCAAGCACATCGAGATCACCTGGGACGGCATGTCGGCGATGCTGGCGGATCTCGGTTCGACGAACGGCACCACGGTCAACGGCACTCCGGTGCAGACTTGGCAGCTGGCGGATGGCGACGTGATCCGTGTCGGCCATTCGTCGTTGGTGTTCCGCAGCCAGGGCTGAGCCCCGGCTCACAAGACGGAGTAGGAGCGTTCACAACAAGTGCCAGAGCTGGTGATTCAGCTGACCAGAGCAGGGTTTCTCGCCCTGCTCTGGTTGTTCGTGCTGGCCGCGCTTCGCGTGGTTCGTTCCGATCTGTATTCCGCCTCCGGCATGCGGGTGTCGATGCCGGGGGCGGGCAAGACGTCGAGCAAGCAGGCCCGCGGCAAGAGCAAGGCGCCACGCCAGATGGTCGTGACGCACGGTCCGCTCGCGGGCACCCGCATCTCGCTCGAAGGTCGGCCGATCATGATCGGCCGAGCCGACGACTCCACGTTGGTGCTGGACGACGACTTCGCGTCGACCCGGCACGCACGGTTGTCGCTCCGCGGCACCGACTGGTACGTGGAGGATCTAGGCTCCACTAACGGCACATACCTCGATCGGGCGAAGGTCACGGGAGCCACCAAGGTCCCGCTCGGCGTTCCGATCAAAATCGGCAAGACGGTGATCGAGCTGCGCTCATGACCCTCGTCCTTCACTACGCTGCCCGCAGCGACCGCGGCCTGGTGCGCTCGAACAACCAGGACTCGGTCTACGCCGGCCCACGACTTCTCGCCCTCGCGGACGGCATGGGAGGCCATGCCGCCGGTGAGGTCGCCAGCAAGGTCGTCATCGCGGCCCTAGCGCCGCTCGACGACGACGAACCCGGCGACGACCTGCTCGGGCACCTGCGGCAAGCAGTGCTGTCCGGAAACGGCGCGATCTCCGAGCTCGTATCCCAGGACCCAGACCTCGACGGTATGGGCACGACGCTGACCGCGGTCTTGTTCGCGGGCAGCAAGCTGGGGCTGGTGCACATCGGTGACTCACGTGCCTACATGGTGCGCGACGGCGAGCTTTCCCAGATAACCCACGACGACACCTTCGTCCAATCGCTGATCGACGAAGGTCGGATCACCGAGGAGGAGGCCGCCAACCATCCGCAGCGCTCCCTGCTGCTGAAGGCGTTGACCGGCCATGAGGTCGAGCCCAGCCTCGCGGTTCGCGAGGCGCGGGCGGGCGACCGCTACCTGCTCTGCTCCGACGGCCTGACGGGCCCGGTCAGCGAGGAGACGATGGCCGACGCGCTGCGGATCCCCGATCCGCAGGCCTGCGCCGACCGCATGATCGAGATGGCGTTGCGCGGCGGTGGGCCGGACAACGTCACCGTGATCATCGCGGACGTCGTGGACGTCGAATTCGGCGAGGACGCCCCGATCGTCGGGGGCGCCGCGGGAAACGGAGAGGAGGACCCGCAGCCCGACTCTTCGGCGGCCCGCGCGAGCGCGGCCACCATGCCGAAGCCTCAGCAGCAGCGGTACGACACAGCCCCCCCTCCTGACCGGGGCACGCACCGGCGAGGCTGGCTGCGTGCACTCTTCGTCCTAGCCGGTGTGCTCATCGTGCTCGTGGGAGCGGGCTTGGTGGGCCGCTGGTGGCTGCTCCAGCAGTACTACATCGGGGTCAACGACGCCGATGACGTCGTGATCTTCCAAGGCCTCCAGGGCAGCGTCGTCGGTGTGTCGCTGCGCTGGCAGGTCGAGGACTCCTGCCCGCAGGGATCCGCACCGGACTGCCAGCCGATCGGCATCAACGATCTGCAGGAAGCCCGGCGGACCGACGTGCGCAGCGGCATCACCGACGTCGACGGGCTGGACTCCGCGCGCGACGCGATGCGGCGGCTGCGGATGACCGCGCTGCTGCCGCAGTGCGAAGAGCCGGAGCCGACTCCGCCGGCGAACACTCCCCCGCACGAGCAGAACCCGCCGGCGAACACGCCGCCGGAGTCGCTGCCGCCGGGGCAGACCTCGGTGCCGGGTGAACCGCCCGCGCCGGGCGCTCCGCCGTCGCCGACCGACACTCCGCTGGCGTCGGCGGAACAGACACCCGGTGTCACTTGCCGGACGGTGAGCTGATGTCGCTGCCGGGTACCTCCGAAGGCACCGGTTCGAGCGCCGTCCCGCAGGTGAACACCCGCCGGGGAACCGAACTGGTGCTGCTGGTGATCTCCGCCGTGATCGTGACCTTCGCGATCATGCTGGTGGAGATCAGCCAGGAGAACACGATCACGCGCCAGCTGTTCTACTACGGCGCGGCCTACTTGGCGCTGTTCGGCGCGGCGCACTTCGCGGTGCGCAAGTGGGCTCCGTACGCGGACCCGTTGATCCTGCCCCTGGTGGCGCTGCTCAACGGGCTCGGGCTGGTGATGATCCACCGGATCGACATCGCCAAGGACACCGAGTACGCCGTGCGGCAGATCGCGTGGCTGGCGCTGAGCCTGGTGCTGTTCACGCTGGTCCTGGCGTTCATCAAGGACCACCGGACGCTGGCGAAGTACAGCTTCACCTGCGGGTTCGTCGGGCTGGTGCTGCTCGCGCTGCCCGGTCTGCTCCCGAGCGCGATCTCCGAGGTCAACGGCGCGAAGCTGTGGATCAAGTTCGGGCCGTTGGGGCAGGTGCAGCCCAGCGAGTTCGCCAAGATCCTCCTGATGATCTTCTTCGCCTCGTTCCTGGTGTCCAAGCGCGAGCTGTTCACCACCGCGGGCCGCAAGTTCCTCAACGTGGAGCTGCCGCGACCGCGGGACCTGATGCCGATGCTGGTGGCCTGGGTCGCCGCGATCGGCATCGGCGTGCTGGAGAAGGACCTGGGCACGTCGCTGCTGTTCTTCGGCATCGTGCTGGTGATGCTCTACATCGCCACCGAGCGCGCGATCTGGGTGGTGCTCGGGCTGTCCCTGTTCGCGCTGGGCGCCTTCCTGGCGTTCCAGACCGTCACCCGCGTGCAGTCGCGGGTGAACGTGTGGCTGGACCCGCTGCACCACGAGGACGGCTACCAGCTCAAGCAGGCACTGTACGGGCTGGGCAGCGGCGGGATCGGCGGATCCGGCCTGGGCAACGGCAGCCCCGAGACGGTGCCGTTCTCCAACAGCGACTTCATCATCACTTCGATGGGTGAAGAGCTCGGGCTGATCGGCCTGATCGCGATCTTCATGATGTACCTGCTGCTGATGATGCGCGGCCTGCGCAGCGCGCTCGCGGTGCGGGACTCCTTCGGCAAGCTGTTCGGCGGCGGGCTGTCGTTCACCATCGCGCTGCAGCTGTTCGTGGTCGCGGGCGGTGTCACCGGCCTGATCCCGCTGACGGGTCTGACCGCGCCGTTCCTCGCCTACGGCGGTTCGTCGCTGCTGGCCAACTACATCCTGATCGCGATGCTGCTGCGCATCTCCGACGCGGCCCGCAGGCCGCAGACGCCGGCGAAGCCGAAACCGCAGCAGGCCCCGATCGCCGAAGCACACACCGAATTGGTGGAACGTCCCCGATGAACAAGCCGCTACGACGAGTCGCCCTGGCCATGATGGCCATGGTGCTGTTGCTGATGGCCAACGTGACCTACGTGCAGGTCATCCAGGCGGATGACCTGCGCAACGGTCCCGGCAACGGCCGCACGCAGCGCGCCGAGTACGCCAAGCAGCGCGGTCAGATCATCGCGGGCGGGCAGTCGCTGGCGAACTCGGTGGAGACCGGCGACGAGCTGAAGTTCCAGCGGACCTACCCGAACGGGCCGCTGTACGCGCCGGTCACCGGGTTCGACTCGCCGACCTACGGCTCCAACGGCGTCGAGCGGGCGATGGACACCATCCTCAACGGCTCCGACGACAGCCTCGCCTTCAACCGGCTCTCGGACATGATCACCGGCCGGGCACCGACGGGCGGCGACGTGGAGCTGACGATCAACCCGGCCATGCAGAAGGTCGCCTACGACGAGCTGACCGCGAAGGGCTTCCAGGGGTCCGTGGTGGCCCTGAACCCGAAGACCGGCGAGATCTTGAGCATGGTCAACTCGCCTTCGTACGACCCGAACCCGCTGGCCTCGCACGACAACAACGCCGCCGCCGAGAGCTGGCAGCAGATGGAGAACGCCGAGGGTTCGCCGATGAGCAACCGCGCGGTCTCCGAGATCTACCCGCCCGGCTCGACCTTCAAGCTGATCACCACGGCCGCCGCGCTCGACAGCGGTTACCAGCCGAACAGCCAGGTCACCGACGCGGCCTCGATCACGCTGCCGAACACCAACACGCCGCTGCCGAACTACGGCGGCAAGACCTGCAAGGGCAGCACCCTCACCGAGGCGCTGGCGCACTCCTGCAACACCGCCTTCGCCGAGATCGCGGGCAAGGTCGGCGCGGACAAGATGCGCGAGACGGCGGCGAAGTTCGGCTTCAGCACCGACCTGCAGATCCCGATGACGGTCGCCAAGTCGGACCTCGGCCCGATGTCCGACCAGGCCTCGCTGTACCAGAGCGGCATCGGTCAGCGCGACGTCCGCGTCACCCCGATGCAGAACGCGATGATGGCCGCCGCGATCGCCAACGACGGCAAGCTGATGAAGCCGCAGCTGGTCAAGAGCACGCGGGCCCCCGACATGGAGGTCATCGACGAGCTCAAGCCGGAGGAGATGAGCCAGGCCGTCTCCGCGAACGCGGCCAACCAGATCCGCGAGATGATGTTGAAGTCGGAGCAGAACACCAAGGGCTCCGGCAAGATCTCCGGGATCGACATCGCCTCCAAGACCGGTACCGCCCAGCACGGCGACGAAGCCGACAAGCCGCACGGCTGGTACGTGGCGTTCGCGCCCGCCGAGGACCCGAAGATCGCGGTCGCGGTGATCGTCGAGAACGGTGGCGACGAGGGCGCGGAGGCCACCGGCGGCTCCATCTCGGCCCCCATCGGCCGCGAGGTCATCCGGGCGGGTCTCCAGGGAGGTGGCTGATCCGTGCTGACCTCCGGCCAGTTGCTCGCCGACCGGTACCGGCTGGGTCGGCGCATCGCCGTGGGCGGAATGGGCGAGGTGTGGGAGGCCGTCGACGTCCGGCTGGACCGGACGGTCGCGGTGAAGGTGCTCAAGCCGGAACTGTGCGGTGACGCGGAGTTCCTGCACCGCTTCCGCACCGAGGCCCGCACCACCGCCTCGCTGAACCACCCCGGAATCGCCGCCGTGCACGACTACGGCGAAACCGCGGCCATCCCGGACGGACCCGAGGACACGGCCTACCTGGTCATGGAACTGGTCGAGGGCGAGCCGCTGGCGGCGGTGCTGGCCCGCGAGGGCCGGATCGCCGTCGAGCACACCCTGGACATGTTGGAGCAGGCGGGCAACGCGCTGCAGGCCGCGCACGAGCGCGGCCTGGTGCACCGCGACGTCAAACCCGGCAACATCCTGATCACCCCGACCGGGACGGTGAAGCTCACCGACTTCGGCATCGCCAAGGCGGCGGACGCGGCACCCGTGACCCGCTCCGGCATGGTGATGGGCACCGCGCACTACATCGCGCCGGAACAGGCGCTGGGCAGCGAAGCGAGCCCGTCCAGCGACGTGTACTCACTGGCCGTGGTCGGTTACGAATGTCTCAAGGGGCATCGTCCGTTCCTGTCCGACAACGCGGTTACCGTCGCGATGATGCACATCCGCGAAGTGGCCCCGCCCCTTCCGCCGGACGTGCCGCCGGGCGCTCGCGCACTGGTCGAGGCGACGCTCGTGAAGGACCCGCGCAGGCGCTACGGGACCGGCGGCGAGTTCGCGAAGGCGGTCGCCGCGGTCCGCGCGGGGTTACCGCTGCCGACACCGGCGACGATGGTGGTACATCAGCAACCGGCACCGAGGAATGTGGGGGCACCCGCGGGCGGCGTGCCCCCGTTGCATGTCGGGCCGCCGTCCCCGCCGCCGCAGCAGCCTCCGCAGGCGGGGCCGATGGGCAACACCTACCCGCCGGGAGTGATCCCGCCGCAAGGCCGGATGCCGCAGCAGCACCCGCACCAGTCGGGACCGCCCACCTCGGGCATCCCGGTTCCCGCGCCGTACCCGGCCGCGCCGGCGGGGCGGCCCCGGGTCTGGCTGTGGGTCGTGCTCGCGCTGGTGGGCCTGGTGCTGCTCGTGCTGCTCGGGGTCGGCGCGTGGGCCTTGTCGCCCGCGCCCGGGCCGGGTGCCGCGGGGTTGGCGCTGCTCGGTCTCGGCTTCCCGGGGTGGCGGCGGCTCCCGCTGCTCGGCGGACGGCGCCCGGGCGATGCGCCGACGGGAGTACCGGCAGACGCCGCAACCGGTTCTGCGACTATGGGAGTCACTCGCGTGGACCTGTGGCGGTGCGCCGGGAAGCTGACGCTTCTGGATTCTTCGGAACAGATCCGACAGACTGCGCTACGGCAATTCGGTCAGGATTGCGCGCGCCACGACGGCGCGGCGTTCCGACGGTCGCGACGGCATCGGCCCACGCACTGCCGGGGCTCTGGTCCCGGTAGCGCGTGGATCGGTGCCGAGACGCGTGTCGTGGCGGCAGGATCCGGGACCGGCGGTTCCGGTGCACCGGAACCAGGAACACACCACGCAGGTCGTCGCCACCGCACGGCGGCGATCGGCAGCACACTGCGGGTCGGCATGATGGGACGATCATTGACGAGGATCGGGACGACGCATCGATGAGCTCACCGCGACTTCTCAACAACCGCTACGAAATCGGGGACACGCTCGGTTATGGCGGTATGTCGGAGGTGCACCGCGGCCGGGACATCCGGCTGGGGCGCGACGTGGCGGTCAAGGTACTGCGTGCCGACCTCGCCCGTGATCCGACGTTCCAGCTGCGGTTCCGCCGCGAGGCGCAGAACGCCGCCGCGCTGAACCACCCGGCGATCGTCGCCGTCTACGACACCGGCGAGACGGACACGGAAGACGACCAGCTCCCGTACATCGTCATGGAGTACGTGGACGGCCGGACGCTGCGCGACATCGTCAAGTCCGAAGGTCCGCTGCCGCCGCGCCGCGCGATGGAGGTCATGGCGGACGCCTCGGCGGCGCTGGACTTCAGCCACCGGCACGGCATCGTGCACCGCGACGTGAAGCCCGCCAACATCATGATCACTCGCTCCGGTGCGGTGAAGGTGATGGACTTCGGCATCGCGCGGGCGCTCGCCGACGGCCAGGCCGCGGTCACCCAGACCGCCGCGGTGATCGGCACCGCCCAGTACCTCTCGCCGGAGCAGGCCCGCGGTGAGTCCGTGGACGCCCGATCCGACGTGTACGCGGCGGGCTGCGTGCTGTTCGAGCTGCTGACCTCGGAGCCGCCGTTCACCGGTGACTCGCCGGTCGCGGTCGCCTACCAGCACGTGCGGGAAGACCCGCGCAAGCCGTCCGACGTGAACTCGACCGTGCCGGCCTCGCTGGACGCGGTGGTCCTCAAGGCGCTGAGCAAGAACCCGGCGAACCGCTACCAGTCGGCCGCGGAGATGCGCGCCGACCTGGTGCGCGTGCTGTCGGGGCAGCGCCCCAAGGCTCCGATGATCATGTCGGAGGAGGACCGCACCGCGATGATGGCGCCGCCCGCGGCGACCGAGGTGTTCACGCCGGGCAGGCACCGCTCGCCGGACCGCCACACCGGCACCACCTCCGCCGTGGCGATCGGCGATGACGACGACGGCAAGCGCCGCCGGAGCTGGCTGATCGCGTTGGTCACCCTGGCCTGCGTCGGCGTGTTCATCCTGGTGGCGTGGCTCGCGACCAGCCTGTTCGCCGGTCCGGAGCAGCCGAAGAAGACGGCCGTCCCGCCACTGGAGGGCCAGACGACGAGCGCGGCCAGATCCACGCTCAACTCGATGAACTGGCCGTTCGACATCACCCAGTGCGAGTCGTCCGCCGAGAAGATCGGCACGGTCGTCAAGGTGACGCCGGCCCCCGGCACCTACGTGGTCAAGGAGAACCAGCGGCTCATCGTCTGCGAAGGCGGCGGCCCCGCGTTCGTCCCCGTGCCGGACCTGTACGGCAAGGACAAGAGCGAAGCCTCCACGATGCTGCGCGACCTCGGGCTGGTGCTCGGCTTGGACGACCAGGAGACCGAGGTCGAGGACAGCAACCTGGTCGGCAAGATCGTCGACTGGGACAGCAAGGGCGACGGCGCCGCCCGCGGCACCACGATCAACGTGACCGTCGGCAAGGAGATCGCGAAGTCCCAGGTCCCGGACGTGCGCAGCCTGTCCTACGACCAGGCCAAGAGCAATCTGGAAGCGGCCGGGTTCAAGGTCAAGCGCGAGGAGCGCGACTCGGACCAGGAAGCGAACACCGTCCTGGAGCAGTCCCCGTCGGCGGGCGAGAGCGTCCGGAAGGGCTCCGAGATCACCCTGGTCGTCTCGAACGGCGCGCAGCTCACCATGCCGTCGCTGACCGGCAAGTCGAAGGACGAGGCCGAGAAGGCGCTCAAGCAGATGGGCTGGAACGGCTCGATCCAGGAGCAGGAGACCGAGACCGACGACCTCAGCAAGGACGACAAGGTCATCGGCAGCTCTCCCGCGGAGGGCCAGAAGATCGGCAAGAACCAGACGGTGACCTTGCAGATCGGCAAGTACGACTCGAATCCGAGCACGAGCAACCCGCCCACGTCGGACGGCCTGTTCCCGCCGTTCGGCTGACGTCCGCATCGTCGGAGTACCCGGAGGCGCTTCGCGGATCCGGCGCGGTTCGCCCTCGCTCCGCGGGGAACGAGCCCGCCACCGCGAGCCCTCCGGGCATTGTCGCGTCCGGAGGCCGATCGGCTCCGAGTAGCACGCGCTCGACGTCGCGTTTCACGTGGAACCGGCGTTCTAGGTGGTCAGCGCAGCGAAAAGGATCAAGAGCGGTGCGCGGCGGCGGCCAGCGAGCGCATGCCGCGCTCCAGCTCGTCCACCAGCTCCGCGCGGACCGGGTGGCCGGCGGCGGCCATCCAGTTCGCCAGCATCCGGTGCCCGCCGTCGGTGAGCACCGACTCCGGGTGGAACTGCACGCCCTCGATGGGCAGTTCGCGGTGCCGCATGCCCATCACGATGCCGCTGCCGGTGTGCGCGGTGACCTCGAAGTCCGCGGGCACGCTCACCGCGCGCACGATCAGCGAGTGGTAGCGCGTGGCCACGAACGGCTGCGGCAACCCGGCGAACACGCCCGCACCGGAGTGCTCGATCAGCGAGGTCTTGCCGTGCAGCAGTTCCGGCGCGCGCTCGACGACGCCGCCCCAAGCCGCACCGATCGCCTGGTGCCCCAGGCACACGCCGAACAGCGGGCGCCGGTCGGCGGCGCAGGTCTCCACGAGCTCCATCGACCGCCCCGCCCGATCCGGCGTGCCGGGTCCCGGGCTGAGCAGGATGCCATCGGCGGCGGCCACGTCCTCGTCGGTGACGGCGTCGTTGCGCCGCACCACGCAGTCCGCGCCCAGCTGGGCGAGGTACTGCACGAGGTTGTAGACGAAGCTGTCGTAGTTGTCGACGACGAGTACGCGCACGCCGTCAGCCTACCGGCGCGGCATCACACCGTGGTGACGTCGTTGAATGGCAGCAGCGGTTCCAGCCACGGGAACACCACGAACAGCAGCAACGCCACCACCATCAGCACCAGCACCACCGCTTCGACGATCTTCACCGGTGCCGGTCCCGGAAGGCGCCGCCAGATCCAGCCGTACATCAGGACTCCTCCAGCTCAGGTGGCCGCAGCTCCCGGTGCACCGGGTCCTTCGGGTACTGCTTGACCAGCACGCCGTGCACGATCAGCCGCTGCGCGGCGGAGAACCGCGGGTGGCAGGTGGTGAGCGTGATCAGCCTGGTCTGCTGGTCGGTCGGGAGCGCGTCGCGCGGGCGCCCCGGCACCGGGTAGATCACCTCGCCCTGCTCGGGCCGCACGATCTCCTGCCCCGACACGCCCCGGTACGGTCCGCCGATCGGGGCGACTCCCGCGCATCGCGGATCGGCGGCCGGGTCCCAGTCCGCGACCTGCTCGCGCATCGGCAGCACCCGGTAGACGTACCAGTCCGAAGCGGTCTCCACGATCAGCGCGTCGCACGCGACGAGCCGGTCGAGGTCGCCGAAGGGGGCGCCCTTGCCGATGCGGTGCCCCGCGATGGCGAGGTTGCCCTGCTCCCCCGGCAATGCGGTGCCCGCGTAGTGGCCGGGGCCCGCGGCGAGGGTCTTCGCGTCGGTGCCCTCCAGCACGGTGTAGCGGAAGCCGGGGCCGAACGCCGGGATGTAGAGCTCGGCGAAGCCCTCCCCCGCCGTCGCCGGTGCCGGCGGTGCTTCGGGTGCGCGCTGGTCCCACTGCGCGCGCAGCCGATCACTCGCCTCGGCTTGCCGGTGGGCGCTGAACCAGTCGGTGACGTGCACGGCGTAGAAGACGAACAGCAGCAGGACCAGCCCGAGGGTGATCAACACCTCGCCGCCGATCCGGATGCCGCCGCGCAGCCGCTCACCTCGACGATCCGGCGGTGGGGCCGCCACTACCTCGGACGTTTCCAACGGTATCCCTCTCATCACGACCTGTGCCGCACCGGCGAAGGGGTGTTCGGTCAGGCGCGCGATTACGTTAACGTGTGAGTGGAGAACGAGACGCGTCGTGATCGGTTCCGCTGGCGTGGGCCAGGCCCGCTCCGATACGTCGGCCGGGCCGTCCCGGAGCGGCGGACCGGGGCCGCCGCCGGTCGGTTCCGGATCCCCCGGCGCGTTCACCGCCGCCGAGCAGGCTCGGACGCTGCCGGCCCGCACCACCTGGCGAGGACATCATGCCGAAGTCAAAGGTCCGCAAGAAGGACTCCTCTTCCACCCCGGTCGCGGATCGCCGCACGCCGGTGAAGGCGAAGTCGGTCGGCCCGTCGCACCCGATCTACGTGGTCGTGATGCTCGGCGTGATGCTGATCGGCTTGCTGTGGCTGGTCGTGAACTACCTGGCGGGCGAGCAGATCCCGTTCATGGCGGAGCTGGGCGCGTGGAACTTCGCGGTCGGTTTCGCGTTCATCATCGTCGGCCTGCTGATGACGATGCGGTGGCGCTGAGCCGTTCCGCGTTCCGGAACCCGCGCACGCGTCGTCCCACTTCCGTGTTCGTGATGTTCACGCGCACGTTGGACCCGGGTCACCGAACAACACGCGTGTAAGTCATCCCCAGTGTGGACAACTCCTGTGGACAACTCCGTTCGGTGCAGGTTCGAAACACCACCGAGGTGGCCGTGAACACCTTCCGCGAGTGGTCGACTCCGCTCGGTCTGATCAGCTGCGGGTGGGCGCTCGCCGCGTGCAGCGCGGCCTGGTGGTGGCTCGCCGAGACACCGACCGACCGGCTGTTCGTCGGCGTGCTCACCGTCGTGCTGGCCGTCGCCTCCGGCTGCGGCAGCGTGCTGCGACCGCGGCTGCGCGCCGATCCGTCGGGCATCGCGCTGCGCGGGTTCACCGGCACCCGCCACCACCCGTGGTCGCAGGTCAGGTTCCAGGTGCGTTCCCGCCAGCGCCTCGGTCTCACGTCGTCGACGCTGGAACTGGACACCGAGTCGGGTGAGCTCGTCGTCCTGGGCAAGCTCGACCTCGGCGAGGATCCGCAGGACGTCGCCGACGCCCTGGAGGACCTGCGGGCTTGAAGCGCCGCAGGCGCTCGAACGTCACTGCGGGATGCACCGCATGGGCGTGCAGGCCCACTCGCCCAGCTGCACGTCGCGGAAGACCAGCAGCACCAGCAGCAGCACCAGCAGTCCGCCGAGCGCACCGGCCTGCACGGCCGTCCGCCGCTCCCGCGGCGCGTACACCAGCGCCGCGGTCGCCGCCCCGCCCAGCACGAGCCCGCCGAGGTGGCCGAGCAGCGAGATGCCGGGCAGCGACACGCTCAGCACGATGTTCAGCGCGATCACGATGAGGACCGGGCGCAGGCTCACCTTCAGCCGCAGCGCCGCAACGGCGATGCCGCCCATCAGGCCGTACACCGCGCCGGAGGCACCCGCGACGGAGCTGTCGAGTCCGTCGAACAGGAACACCGCGGCGCTGCCGCCCAGCAGGGCCAGCAGGTAGACGGCCGTGAAGCGCAGTCGCCCCAACACCGTCTCCAGGTCCCGCCCGATGACCCACAGCGCCACCATGTTCAGCAGCAGGTGGATCGGGCCGAAGTGCAGGAAGCCCGAGGTGAACAGGCGGATCCACTCACCGCCCGCCACGGCGACCGGCCACAGCGAGAACTGGTTGAACAGCTCCGAGCTCAGGTAGTTCTGGAAGTTTCCGGACTGGATCGCCGTCACGGCGTAGGCCAGGACGTTGAGCACGATCAGCACCGGCACCACGATCGGCTTACCGCCGATCCGGGCGCCCGCGACGGTCACGGCCTCGCGACCGCCGCGGCGGCTCTGCGCCAGGCAGTCCACGCAGTGGTAACCGACGGAGGCTTCGCTCAAGCACTCCGGGCAGGCCGGGCGTTCGCACCGGGTGCAGCGCAACCCGGTCGGGCGGTCGGGGTGCCTGGCGCAGAACCGCTGCTGCGCGGCTTCCTCCGGACCGGCGGGTTGACCGGGGGGAACGCTCATGTCACTCGCCGAGCTCCACGGAGACCTTCTCGATCACGATGTCGGTCAGCGGACGGTCCTGCGCGCCGGTCGCGGTGTGCGCGATGGCGTCCACGACCTCGCGGGACTCCTGGTCGGCGACCTCACCGAAGATCGTGTGCTTGTAGTTCAGGTGCGGCGTGCGCGCCACGGTGATGAAGAACTGCGAACCGTTCATGTTCGGCCGGCCGGGGTTCGCCATGCCCAGCACGTACGGCTTGTCGAACTGCAGCTCCGGGTGGAACTCGTCGACGAACTCGTAGCCGGGGCCGCCGCGGCCGGTGCCGGTCGGGTCGCCGGTCTGGATCATGAAGCCGTCGATGACCCGGTGGAAGATCACGCCGTCGAAGAAGGGGCCGGAGCGCTCCCCGCGCGCGTTCGGGTTCGTGTACTCCTTGGTGCCCTCGGCGAGGCCCACGAAGTTGCCGACGGTTTTCGGCGCCTGGTTCGGGAAGAGTTCGACCCGGATGTCGCCCTGCGAGGTGTGCAGGGTCGCGGTCACGGTCTTCCCGACGAGCGATCCGTTGTCTTCAGCCACGCAACCCATCCTGCCATCGGAAAGCGGGAACCACGTGCCTGGGTGCAGTATTGGTGGTGATCGTCGCGTGCCGGTTACCGTCGGCACGGCAGGACGACCGGTGAACGCCGGCCAAGGAGGCACACGATGGACGAGGTGGAGGCGATGGCCCGAACTGGTGAGAACGTGGGCAGGGCGGTCGGCACGGGAGTGCGCACCGCGCGCGAAGGTGCCGTCCGTGCGGGCAAGGCTGGTCGTACCGCGACCAAGCAGGCCATTCTTCGCGCGGAACAGGAGCTCACCGAACGCGGACTCTCCCCGGAGCACCTGCCGGAGCTGCTCGCCCAGAAGGCCACCGGGCTCTCCCGCGAGGACCTCGCCGAGCGCAGCCGGAAGGCGCGCAAGCAGTGGGAGAAGACCCGCAAGGACTGGGACAAGAAGACCGCGAAGTCGCGCAAGCGGCTCGCGAAGAACGCGGAGCAGGCCCGCAAGGAGCTCGCCTCCCGGATCGACCCGACGCCGAAGCCGCGGCGGAAGTGGCCGTGGGTGCTGCTGGTGCTGGCCGCACTCGCCGGTGTGGCCGTGGTCGCGCTGTCGCGTCGCCCGGAGGAGCTGCCGATCGCCGAGGCGGAGGACTTCCCGACGCACGAGGACGGCCTGTCGCGCAACCCCGGTGCGCGTCCCGACGCGGACCTCTGAGAACGAACCGACGCGGCGGCGCCCCCAGGGGTGCCGCCGCGTCGTCGTCTCCGCCCGGCGCCCGGCGCGCGTAATGTCGATCTAGTGACTGATGAGAACGCACCCCAGCTGGCTCTGGACCACTCGACCTTCGTCGAGGCGGCCCCGGAACGGATCTACCCATTGATGAGCGACATCACGCGGTTCGGCGAGTGGAGCCCGGAGAGCACCGGCGGCGAGTGGCTGACGGGCGCCCCGGGAGAGGTCGGCTCCCGGTTCCGCGGGGACAACAGCAACGGCGAGCGCGACTGGTCCAGCGAGTGCGAGGTCGTCGCCGCCGAGCCCGGCAAGCGCTTCGCCTTCTGCGTGGTGACCGGTTCGGAGCGCACCAACAACTCCGTGTGGTCGTTCGAGGTCGAGCCGGAGGGCTCGGGCTCCCGGCTCACCCAGCGGTACGTGCTGCACGAGCTGACCGGGCCGATCAGGGAGTTCCTCGACCAGCAGGAGGACGGTGGCGCGCAGTTCATCGCCACCCGCACCGAGCTGCTCCGCGACGCGCTGCGCCAGACCGTGGAAGGCATCAAGAAGACCGCCGAGCAGAACTGAGCACGCCGGTGGCGCCGCTCGAGTCGGCGCCACCGGCTGCTCGCCTCCGGCAGCCGGGCGGTGGGCCGTCCTGGTGTTCAAGCGGCCCCGGAGGTTTCGACGCCGGGCCGGCTCCCAGCGCGTTGCGGCGTGCGGACCAGCGCGATCCCCACCGCTCCGAGCACCCCGACCGCCGCGTACGCGTAGAAGCCCCACGGGTAGGCGATCCCCGCGGTGAGCAGCGCGCCGCCCAGCAGCGGTCCGCAGATCGCTCCGATCCGCCCGACCCCCGACGCCCAGCCGAGCCCGGTGGCCCGCGCTTCCGCCGGGTACGCGCGCCCGATGTAGGCGTAGACGAGCACCTGGGCGCTGAACACGAACGCGCCGGCGAGGAACACGACCACGTACACGCCCGCGCCGGGCAGCCGGATGCTCAGCGCGGCGAGGAACACGGCCGCCGCCGCGAACCAGACGACCGTCACCGGCCGGATCGAGGCGCGGTCGGCGACGTAACCGGCGACGACGAGCCCGACCACGGCACCCAGGTTCAGCGTGAGCAGCAGCCCGAGGGCCGCGCCGAGCGGATACCCGGCCGCCCGCATGATCTCCGGGAGCCAGGTGTTGAGCCCGTACACCAGCAGCAGGCCCATGAACGCGGCCATCCAGAACGCGAGGGTGCTGCGCGCGAAGCCGCCGCGGAACAGCGAGGCGACGGTGTCCAGGCCGCCGCGCAGTCCTGCCCCGGCGGTCGCGGAACGCTCGAACGACTCGGATTCCGGCAGGTAGCGCGCCATCAGCGGCACCAGCAGCAGCGCCGGCGCCGCTCCGAGCAGGAACATCCACCGCCAGCCCAGCGAGGGCAGCACCAGGATGCCGAGCACCGCGGTGAGCACGGCGCCCACGTGGTAGCCGGTCATGATCGTGGTGCTGGCACCGCCGTTGCGGCCGGGCCGCGAGTGCTCGGTGACGAGCGCGATGGCCGTGGGCACGCAACCGCCGAGGCCCACCCCGGCGAGGAAGCGCAGCACGCCGAAGATCAGCAGCGACGGCGCGGCGGCGCACAGCGCGGTGAGCAGCGAGAAGCTGACCACCGAGAGGATCAGCGCTTTGCGGCGGCCGATGACGTCGGTGATGGTGCCGATGGCGAGCGCGCCCAGGACCATGCCCAGCAGCCCCGCGGTGGAGGCCAGCGACGCGGTCGCCGGGGTCAGCCCCCACTGCCCGAGGTCCAGCAGCGTCGGCAGCACGCTGCCCAGCACCACCAGGTCGAACCCGTCGAGCAGCACCGCGCTCCAGCACAGCGGCACGACCCATCCGGCGTGCGCGGCTCGTCCAGCGTCGGTTCCGGTAGCCACGCCGTCCTCCGTCGAGTTGGGTGATCGTTCGCACTCGTTGCCGACGGATGCTGCCGCTCCGGGCGCACCGCACCACCAACTCCGCTTCCGCTCAACGAAAGCCCCGCGCGAACCGCGCACCGGATTCCGCCGTGCGCGACGGCTTCCCGGCGAGGAACCCGCAGACAGGAGGGGCGGCCTGCCGGTTCGTCGAGAACCGGTGGACCGTGAGACCGACGCGGAGCAGAGCACCGGCGTGCCCTTGGCGAGCTGGCGAGCGGCGCACCGGCCGCGAGCTCAGCGGATGCTCGGCGGCGACCGGTTCCCGCTGCTGGCGGCGATGCCCGAAGCGGCGGTCGACGACCTCGAGGGGCTCTTCGCGCATCACCTGCTCGTAGGCGGGATAGGCGAGGCGGTGATCACCGTCGGCCGCGGCGAGCTCCCCGGCCAGCTCGTAGGTTTCGTCGACCGCGCCCAGGCATTCGCCCGCGGGGCGGGCGACGCGAACGGCAGCACGCCGTTCCCCCGGATCCTCTCCTCCGGCGTGCACTTGCTCGATGGTCCTCAGTCGCGCGACCGCGTGAGCACGACGACGATCTCGTGGGTCTGCCCGCTGCCGATGGCCGGAGCGATCGTGCCCACCGCCTGCCAGCCGTGGCGTCCGAGTTCGTCGAGCTCCTTCTCGAGCCGGTCGTAGTCGAAGCCCCTCCAGGTCTGCTTGCACTTCAACACCTTGTGTTCGAACGATGCGCTCATGGATCGCCTCCTTGAGCTCCAGGGCACACCGTGACCTCGCGTCACACTCAAGGATTCGACACCGGTGATGTGCGGCGCACCAAGGCCGTGCTCCGGCCGGGTGCTCGAACCCCCGGCGATCAGAAGCGGACCGGCGCAGCGCGCATCTGGGACGATCGTGGCCGCGTCCACGCGTCGGCGAGGTCAGCCCGTCCAGGAACACCCGAAGAAGGAAACCAGATGCTCTGACCAGGTCTTCCACAGTGGCGGCCAAGAAAGCCCGGTCGACACCGAACCGCTGGTCGGTGAGCAGGCCGGGAACCCTCCCCAGCGAAAGAAGCCCGACGCACCCCGGCCACCGCACCGTAGGGGCCTACGGGGGGCTCGGCCCCCGTACGAGCAAAAAGGAGCCGGGAAGACGCAACGCGTCAACCAGACTCCTCGAGTGGAGACGAGGGGAATCGAACCCCTAACCCCCGCCTTGCAAAGGCGGTGCTCTGCCAATTGAGCTACGTCCCCGTCGGTGCCGGAGCACCTGGTCGCCGGAACTCTGCCGCTGCCGTAAGAGCGTACTCAGGCGACCACTTCAGGGTCGAGGTAGAGATCCGCGACCGCGGGGGCTGGCCGACAGGGCCGACCGGTGAGCCGAATGTCGGCTCACACCTCGCCAGCGGTGGCCTCGCGCCAGAGGTCGGCCTCGGCCTTGGCAGCGCGGTTGCGGCGGACGACGAACAGAACGGCACCGGCAACGACGGCGAGTGCGAGCAGCTTCTTCATTTCCGGTCGCCTCCTAGAACGGGGCACCCGCGGACCGCGGGCATCGGGGAAACATCCTTGACAGGAAGGGTGGGCCTAGAAGGACTTGAACCTTCGACCTCTTCGTTATCAGCGAAGCGCTCTAACCGCCTGAGCTATAGGCCCTTGGTGTGACTCGAAGATTACACGACCCCCGGCGTCCGCCACGCAGGGGGGTCCGGGCTCCGGGGCGGCGATCGCGCGGACCGCCGCCCCGGATTCGATCACTCCCGCTCGGACAGCGTGACCTCGACGCCACCGGCGAAGTCGGCGGCCACGTTGTAGATGAACGCGCTCACCGTCGCCAGTGCCGTGAACAGCACGATGTTGATCGCACCGATGATGGAGGCGACGCCGAACACGCGGCCCGCGCTGATCAGTTCCTCGCTGGCCGCGTCCTCCGGCGAGGTGAGCTCGGTGAACGTGCCGTTCAGCGAGTCCCAGACGCCCATGCCGTCGAGCACGCCGTAGAGCACCGCGACCGCGATCATCCACACGAAGAACATCGCGACGCTGAGCACCAGCGCCAGCTTCAGCACCGACCACGGGTCGAGCCGCTTGACCTGCAGGCTCGCCCGCCGCGGTCCCCGGCTGGGCCGGCGAGCGCTGGGCGTCTGCGCCCCCGGGCGGGCCGCCGCACCGAAGTTCACCGCGCTGCGCCCGTCGGAGGAGCCCTGCGAGGGGATCTCGGTTCGGACGGTCTCCTGGTCGTACCCGGTCGTCGGGATGCCCTGGGTCTGCGCGGTGTCGAAGCCGGATGTCGCCGGGGTTTCGGCGTGGCCGTCGGCGGCACCGGTTCCGGCACCGGTGCGCTGCCACGGCGGCGGCGTCTCGGTGCCCTCGAAGGTCTCGGACCCGTTCGGCTTCGAGGCCGTGTCGCCGTTGGCCCCGTCGGCCGCGGCCGACACCTCGCCGTCGCTCTGTGCGGCGTCGGTCTGCCCGGTCATCACCGAGGTGTGCTGGGAGTTCTGGCCGGTCGTCTGGTCGGCATCCTGGTCACCCGGGTGCCCGTCCGGACGCTCCGGCTTCTCGGAAGATGTCACGAGAGATCCTTCATGATCGTCATCGGCGGTCGCTACTTCGTCGGCTCAGGCCCGGCGGCGTCCGGATCGGCGGCCTCGTCGGCGCTGCGCGCGATGGCCACCACCGAAGTTCCGTCGCCCAGGTTCATCAGACGCACCCCCTTCGTCTGCCTGCCTGCCTTGCGAACCTCCTTGGCGGTGGTCCGGATGACGCCGCCGGTGGAAGTGATCGCATAGAGCTCATCGTCCAGGTCGACGATGAGCGCCCCGACAAGCCTCCCACGTTTGCGGTCGTACTGAACGGTGAGCACACCCTTGCCGCCGCGGCCCTGGACCGGGTAGTCGTCGATCTCGGTCCGTTTGGCGTAGCCCCCGTCGGTGGCGACGAGGACGAAGCGACCGGCCCGCACGACGCCCATCGCGAGCAGCTCGTCACCGGCGTTGAACCGCATGCCGAGCACGCCTGACGTGGCGCGTCCCATGGGGCGCAGCGCCTCGTCGGTGGCGTGGAACCTGATCGACTGGCCTTCGGCGGAGACCAGCAGCAGGTCGTCCTCCTCGGAGCACAGCACCGCCCCGACCAGCTCGTCCTCGTCCTTCAGGTTCACCCCGATGAGTCCACCCGAACGGTTCGAGTCGAAGTCGGTGAGGCGAGACTTCTTGACCAGGCCGTTCTTGGTGGCGAGCACCAGGTAGGGCGCGGCGGTGTAGTCCTTGATCTGCATGACCTGGGCGATGTGCTCGTCCGGCTGGAACGCGAGCAGGTTCGCCACGTGCTGGCCGCGGGCCGTGCGGTTGGCCTCCGGCAGGTCGTAGGCCTTCGCCCGGTAGACCCGGCCCTTGTTCGTGAAGAACAGCATCCAGTCGTGGGTGGAGCACACGAAGAAGTGCGACACGATGTCGTCCTGCTTGAGCTGCGCGCCCTGCACTCCCTTGCCGCCGCGCTTCTGCGCCCGGTACAGGTCGGTGCGGGTCCGCTTCGCGTAGCCGGTGCGGGTGATCGTGACGACGACGTCCTCGTCGGCGATGAGGTCTTCCATGGAGACTTCGCCCTCGTAGGGCACGATCTTGGTGCGGCGGTCCTCGCCGTACTTGTCGACGATCTCCATGAGCTCGTCGCGGATGATCTGCCGCTGCCGCTCGGGCTTGGCGAGGATGTCCTTGTAGTCCTCGATCTCCAGCTCCAGCTCGGCGAGCCGGTCGACGATCTTCTGCCGCTCCAGCGCGGACAGCCGCCGCAGCTGCATCTCCAGGATCGCGTCGGCCTGGACCTCGTCCACGTCGAGCAGCGCGATCAGGCCGGTGCGGGCCTCGTCGACGGTGGGCGACCGGCGGATCAGCGCGATCACCGCGTCCAGCGCGTCCAGCGCCTTGACCAGGCCGCGCAGCACGTGGGCGCGTTCCTCGGCCTTGCGCAGCCGGAACCGGGTGCGCCGGACGATGACCTCGATCTGGTGGTTGACGTAGTACCGGATCACCTGGTCGATGCGCAGCGTGCGGGGCACGCCCTCGACCAGCGCCAGCATGTTCACGCCGAACGTGGTCTGCAGCTGGGTGTGCTTGTAGAGGTTGTTGAGCACGACCTTCGGGATCGCGTCCCGCTTCAAGGTGAACACGATCCGCATGCCGCGCCGGCTGTTGGACTCGTCGGCGATGTCGGAGATCCCGCTGATCTTGCCGTCGCGGTGCATCGCCGCGATGTTCTCGATCAGGTTGTCCGGGTTCACCTGGTACGGCAGCTCGGTGACGATCAGCGAGGTGCGGCCCTTCGCGTCCTCCTCGACGGAGACGACCGAGCGCATCTTGATGGAGCCGCGACCGGTGCGGTACGCGTCGGCGATCGCGTTGGTGCCGAGGATGAGCCCGCGGGTCGGGAAGTCCGGTCCCTTGACCCGCCGGATCAGCTCCTCGAGCAGCGTCTCGTCGTCTACGTCGGGGTTCTCCAACAGGTAGACGACGCCGTCGGCGACCTCGCGCAGGTTGTGCGGCGGGATGTTCGTCGCCATCCCGACCGCGATCCCGCTACCGCCGTTGACCAGCAGGTTCGGAATGCGCGCAGGCAGCACGTCCGGTTCCTGCGTGCGGCCGTCGTAGTTGTCGGAGAACTCGACGGTGTCCTCTTCGATGTCGGCGAGCATGTGCATCGCCAACGGCTTCAGCCGCGACTCGGTGTACCGCATGGCCGCGGCAGGGTCGTTGCCCGGCGAACCGAAGTTGCCCTGGCCGTCGATGAGGGGGTGGCGCATCGCCCACGGCTGCGCCAGGCGGACCAGCGTGTCGTAGATCGCCGAGTCGCCGTGGGGGTGGTAGTTGCCCATCACCTCGCCGACGACGCGGGAGCACTTCACGTACCCGCGGTCCGGCCGGAAACCGGAGTCGTACATCGCGTAGAGCACCCGGCGGTGCACCGGCTTGAGCCCGTCGCGCACGTCGGGCAGCGCCCGCGCGACGATCACGCTCATCGCGTAGTTGATGTAGGAGTTCTGCATCTCCTGCTGGATGTCGACCGGTTCTACGCGGCCGTTCTCCGGCGGCAGGATGTCCGTCACGAGTGGAGGTTCCTTTCAGGCGGGTTGGGCGGGTTCCTGCGCCGGCGCGACACGGGTGAGCGGTGCTCTCCCGTGTCGCGGCGAGCCGGGCGCTGCGGCCTGGCCACGGCGGTCGATCCCGTTCGAGCGAGTGCGGGCGGAGCCGGGATCAGACGTCGAGGAAGCCGACGTCCTTGGCGTTGCGGACGATGAACGAGCGACGCGCCTCGACGTCCTCGCCCATGAGCACGCTGAACAGCTCGTCCGCGGTGGCGGCGTCGTCCAGCGACACCTGCATCAGCAGCCGGGTCTCCGGGTCCATCGTGGTCTCCCACAGCTCCTGCGGGTTCATCTCGCCCAGACCCTTGTAGCGCTGGATGCCGTCGTCCTTCGGGAGCTTCCGCCCGGCCGCGGCGCCCGCTTCGAGCAGTCCGTCGCGCTCCCGGTCGGAGTAGGCGAACTCCGGTTCAGCACGCGGCCACTTGATCTTGTACAGCGGCGGGCGGGCCAGGAACACGTGCCCGTTCTCGATCAGCGGGCGCATGAAGCGGAACAGCAGCGTGAGCAGCAGCGTCCGGATGTGCTGGCCGTCGACGTCGGCGTCGGCCATCAGCACGATCTTGTGGTAGCGCAGCTTCGCCAGGTCGAACTCGTCGTGGATGCCGGTGCCCAGCGCGGTGATGATCGCCTGGACCTCGTTGTTCTTGAGGACCTTGTCGATCCGCGACTTCTCCACGTTGATGATCTTGCCGCGGAGCGGCAGGATCGCCTGGAAGCGCGACTCCCGGCCGTCCTTGGCCGAACCGCCCGCCGAGTCGCCCTCGACGATGTAGAGCTCGCACTCCTCCGGGTTGCTGGACTGGCAGTCCTTGAGCTTGCCGGGCAGGCCGCCGATGTCCATCGCGCTCTTGCGCCGCACCAGCTCCTTCGCCCGCCGCGCCGCCATCCGCGCCTGCGCCGAACCGACCGCCTTGTTGATGATCGTCTTGGCGTCGGCGGGGTTGCGCTCGAACCAGTCGTTGAGCCACTCGAACGCCGCGGTCTGCACGAACGACTTGACCTCGGTGTTGCCCAGCTTCGTCTTCGTCTGGCCCTCGAACTGCGGCTCGCGGACCTTCACCGACACGATCGCCGCGAGGCCCTCGCGCACGTCGTCGCCGGTGAGGCTGCCGTCCTTGTCCTTGAGGAGCTTCTTCTCCTTCGCGTAGGCGTTGACCACGCGGGTCAGCGCCGAGCGGAAGCCCTCCTCGTGAGTACCGCCCTCGTGCGTGTTGATCGTGTTCGCGAAGGTGTAGACCGACTGGTTGTAGCCGGAGTTCCACTGCATCGCGACCTCCAGCTCCACCCCGTTGCCGGAGGCGTTGAAGGCGACGGCCTTGCGGTGGATCGGTTCCTTCGTCGCGTTGATGTGCTTGACGAAGTCCTCCAGCCCGCCCGGGTAGTGGAAGGTGCGCTCCTTGGCGCGAGCCGCCTGGCCGCCCGCGTCCTCACCGGATTCGTCCTCCTCGGCGAGGCGCTCGTCGCGCAGCACGATGGTCAGTCCCTTGTTCAGGAACGCCATCTCCTGCAGGCGCCGCGACACCGTCTCCGCGTTGTAGCGCGTCGTCTCGAAGATGTTCGGGTCCGCCCAGAACGTGATCGAGGTGCCGGTCCGCTTCGTCCCCTCGCCCTTGACCACGTCGGCGACGGGCTTGGAGTCCTCGTAGCGCTGGCGCCACACGCTGCCGTTGACGTGGATCTCCGCTTCGAGCGCGCTGGAGAGCGCGTTGACCACCGACACACCGACACCGTGCAGACCGCCGGAGACCGCGTAGGAGTCGCCGCCGAACTTGCCGCCCGCGTGCAGCACGGTGAGCACGACCTCCAAGGTCGGCTTCTTCTCCACCGGGTGCATGTCCACCGGGATGCCGCGGCCGTCATCGGTGACCCGCACACCGCCGTCGGCCAGCAGCGTCACTTCGACGGTGGTCGCGTACCCGGCCATCGCCTCGTCGACGGAGTTGTCCACGACCTCCCACACGAGGTGGTGCAGGCCGCGCTCACCGGTGGAACCGATGTACATGCCGGGGCGCTTGCGGACGGCTTCCAAGCCCTCGAGCACGGTGATCGACGACGCGTTGTATTCGTTCTTCTTTGATGCCACGGGCCTCGGTGTCTCCTCGAACCGGCAGTGTGTCGGGTGGCCCGGCCGTCCTACGGCCGCCTGCGGCACCCGCGCACGGGAGCCCGGCCACAGCGGGAGCGGCTCGTCATCCGGCCCGGCGCACGCGCGCGACCGGCGGTCGAACGACGATGCGGGCGTAGGGACCGGGCGTTCGGCGACGCGAGCTGCCGCACCCACCCAATTGATTCTACTGGGTCTCCCCGACAGGAGTGCGGCAAGGACACCCCTGAATTCCTCACAGAGCCGATAACTCGGATCCGGACACCATCCGAGACCCGTGAGCACGTCCGCGCGGCTCCTGCGCGGGCTCGCGCGAGCCGACGGGCTCAGCCGTAGGTGTCCCGCGGGCCGCGCCCCGGCACGTGCCGCGGCCCGTGCCGCCAGCTCGGCGCCGCCGGCCCCTGCACCTTGATCTTGCGGACCACTCCTTTGCCGACGCCGTCGGCGATGCGCTGCAGGATCTGCCGCTGCAGCAGGCGCAGCTGGGTGGCCCAGGCCGTCGACTCGGCCTGCACGGTCAGTTCTCCGTCGGACAGCGCGACCGGTTTGGTGTGCTCGGCGATGTCGCCACCGACCAGGCTCGTCCAGCGGGCGAAGACGTGACCGCCGGAGAGCCGGTCGTTCCAGCCGTGATCCGCGGCGATGCGCGAGGCCAGCCTGCCCAGCGGCTGCGGGTCGCGGTCGTCCGCGCCCGGCCCGGACCAGCGCCGGCGCCGACGGGAACCACCGGCCCCGACGACGCTGCGCTTGGTGCGGCGCTTGGCCTTCGACTTCTCCTTGGCGGCCTGCAGCGCGGCCCGTGCCAGGTCCGATCCGTGCAGCTCGGCACCGTCGGACCCGAGGGGCGTCGCGCCCGCAGCCGACTCCTCGGAAGCGGTGGATCGCCCTGCGTGCTCGCCCGATGTCATCGAGTTATCCACACCATCCACAGCCTTATCCCCAGTTGTGGGTAACTTCGGGGAGAGCCCACTCACCCTGCGTGTTTCGCCAGGCCGAGGGCCCGCCGACCCGTCACTCGACACGGCTGACCTCCCCGTCCCGAACGTCGAAGCGGGTACCAGCGAGCTCGGCGGGCACGTCCTCCCCCACCGCGGCGGTCACCAGCACCTGCTCGGCGCCCGCGACCAGCTCGGCCAGCCGTGAACGCCGCCGCCGGTCCAGCTCCGCGAACACGTCGTCGAGGATCAAGACCGGTTCCGCGCCATCTTCGGCGAGCAGGTGGTACGAAGCCAGCCGCAACGCCAGCACGAACGACCACGATTCGCCGTGACTCGCGTAGCCCTTCGCCGGCAGCTCGCCGAGCACCAGGTCCAGGTCGTCGCGGTGCGGTCCGACCAGGGACACGCCCCGCTCCAGCTCCTGGCCGCGCACCCGCTCCAGCTCCACGACCAGCGCGGACTCCAGCGCGGCCCGGTCGGCCCGCGGCCCCATCGGCACGCCGTACCCCTCGGGAAGCGAGTCGCCGAGGCTGCTGCGGTACCGCAGGTCCGCGACCCGCCCGGCAGGAGCGCTGTCCGTGCCCGTCTCGGCGACGCTGGCATAAGCGCTGGTCACGTGCGGTGCGATGTCGGCGACCAGGTCGAGCCGCGCCGCCAGCAGGTCCGCGCCGTGCTTCGCGAGGTGGCCGTCCCAGACCTCCAAGGTCCGCAGGTCCGGCGCCTGACCGCCGCGGCGCGCGCCGCCCGCCGACTTCAACAGCGCGCTGCGCTGCCGCAACACCCGCTCGTAGTCGGAGCGCACCCCCGCGTACCGCGGCGACCTCGACACCAGCAGCTCGTCCAGGAACCGGCGCCGCTCCCCCGGATCACCGCGCACCACCGCGAGGTCCTCCGGCGCGAACAGCACCGTGCGCAGGATGCCCAGCACGTCGCGCGGCTTGCCGGGCGCCCCGCGGTTGATCCGCGCGCGGTTCGCCTTGCCCGGCGTGATCTCCAGGTCGACCAGCAGCTCCCGGCCGTCGTTGATCACCGCGGCCCGCACGAACGCCCGCTGCGAGCCGTAGCGCACCAGCGGCGCATCGCTCGACACGCGGTGCGACCCGAGGGTGGCGACGTAGCCCAGTGCCTCGACCAGGTTCGTCTTGCCCTGACCGTTGGAACCGACCAGCACGGTCGGCCCCGGTTCGAAGGTCAGGTCGGCCTGCGGCCACGAGCGGAAGTCGGTCACTTGCAGATGTCGGACGTACAAAGCGCTCCCACCGGATCGGGTCGCACGAGCGGGACGCGCGCGGAACCGGCCGCAGCCGAGGAACCCCCGGCCGGGCACGTGGTGAGGTGACCCGCTCGGGATCACCTCACCGACATGTCACCGTGTCGACATGGCGACTCGGCGACTCAGCCCTCGTTGGTCTCCACCGCGTGCCCGCCGAACTGGTTGCGCAGCGCGGCGACGGCCTTCATCGCGGGCGAGTCGTCCTGCCGGGAGGCGAACCGTGCGTAGAGCGCGGCCGTCATCACCGGGGTCGGCACGGCGTTGCGCACCGACTCCTCCACCGTCCAGCGGCCCTCGCCGGAGTCCGAGACGTACCCGCGCAGCTTCTGCAGCTCCGGGTCCTCGTCCACCGCGCGCACCAGCAGGTCCAGCAGCCAGGAGCGGACCACGGTGCCGCGGCTCCACGCCTTGATCGTCGCGGGCACGTCGGTGACCACATCGGAGGCAGCCAGCAGTTCGAAGCCCTCGGCGTAGGCCTGCATCAGGCCGTACTCGATGCCGTTGTGCACCATCTTCGCGTAGTGCCCGGCGCCGACCGGGCCCGCGTGCGCGAAGCCCTCCTCGCGCGGACCCTCCGGGCGCAGCGCGTCGAAGATCGGCAGCGCGCGCTCGACGTCCGCGGCGTCGCCGCCGGCCATCAGCCCGTAGCCGTTCGTCGCGCCCCACACCCCGCCGGACACGCCGACGTCGACGTACTTCACGCCGTGCTCGGCGAGCAGGGCCGCGTTCGCCTGGTCCTCGGTGAACCTGGAGTTGCCGCCCTCGATCACCAGGTCTCCCTCGGAGAGGACCTCGGCGAGGGCGGCGATGGTCTGCTTGGTCGGTTCACCGTGCGGAACCATGATCCACACGATGCGCGGGCCGGGCAGCCCGTCCACCAGGTCGGCGATCGAGGCCACGTCGCTGACCTCTTGGTTCCGGTCGTAGCCGACGACCTCGTGCCCGGCGGCCCGCAGCCGCTCGCGCATGTTGAAGCCCATTCGGCCGAGACCCACAAGTCCCAGTTGCACCGGATCTTCCCCTTCGAGACTGGTTGTTGCCCGAGCCTGCCGTTCCGGCGCGACCCGGTGTCGCACGTGATCGACGCCCGCGCGGATCGCGGCGGACGCCGGGACCACCTCAGCCCGGCAGGCGCACCGGCATCAGCAGGTAGAGGTAGCCCTCGACCACCTCACCATCCTCCCCGACCGGTTTGAGCAACGCGGGGCGGTTGGATGTGGTGAACAGCATCTGGGCGCGGTCGGTCTTGAGCGCTCCCAGGCCGTCGAGCAGGTACGTCGGGTTGAACGCGATGGTCAGCGGCTCACCGGCGAGCTCCACCGGGAGCTCCTCTTCGGCGCTGCCCTCGTCGTCGCCACCGGCGGTGAGGCGCAGTCCGGAGTCGGAGAACTCCAGCCGCACCTGGGTGCCGCGCTCGGCGACCAGCGACACGCGCTTGATCGCCTCGACGAGCGGGGCCACGTCGATGATCGCGGTCGCGGCGGTCTCGGACGGCAGCAGCTGGCGGTACTTGGGGAACTCCGCGTCCAGCAGCCGGGTCGTGTTGCGGCGGGTCGTCCCGGACAGCCCGAGCAGGCCGTCGCCGGAGGCGAGCGAGATCTCGACCTTCGCGCCGGAGCCGCCGAGGGTCTTGGCGGACTCGGCCAGGGTCTTGGCCGGGACGAGGATCGCGGTGTCGTTGATCGACTCGTCCGGCTCCCAGGTGAACTCGCGCATCGCGAGCCGGAACCGGTCGGTGGCGACCATGGTGAGCCGGTCGGCGTTGATCTCCATGCGGACGCCGGTGAGCATCGGCAACGTGTCGTCCCGGCCGGCCGCGACCGCGACCTGGGCCACGGCGGCGGAGAACAGATCGCCGGGGACCGCGCCGGCCCGTTCCGGCATCGCGGGCAGTTCCGGGTAGTCCTCGACCGGCATGGTCGGGAGGCTGAACCGGGAGCTGCCGCAGGTGATCGTCACGCGGGAACCGTCGACGGTGATCTCGACGGGCCGGTTCGGCAGCGACTTGGTGATGTCGGCCAGCAACCGCCCGGAGACCAGCGTCTTGCCGGTGGAGTCGATGGAGGCCTCGGTCGTGACCTGGGCGGAGACCTCGTAGTCGAAGCCGGAGATGGTCAGCGCTTCGCCGGAGCTCGCGTCCAGCAGCACCCCGCCCAGCACCGGGACCGGTGGCCGCGACGGCAGGCTGCGCGCGACCCAGGCGACGGCGTCGGCAAGACCGTCACGTTCCACGCGGATCTTCATCGATGTCCTTTCGGTTTCGGCCGAGGCCGGCTGCCGGGGAGAACGCTGCTGGCGCCGTGGGGGCGGCCAGCTCCGGGAGTGCTGTTGCTGCGTGCGGGGCTTTCGGAGGTCGGAGCTCCGCGACGTCGCTCGGGGTGCGGGCCACCTGAGGCGGGCGGCACCTGGTTCGAGGCGCTTCGGAACTCGTCCCACGAGATGGCCGGGAGCTCGGGGCTCCGCTTCGGACGACCATCGCGGGAGTCCCACCGTAGAGCGTTCGGCGTGATCGCCGCATCCGGGTCCAGGCTCTCGAAGCGCTCGGTTCTGGCCGTCGAGGCGAAGTTGTCCACTTGTCCACCGCCCCTCTCTCTTCTTTTTTTCTTCATTCAAAAGAAAAGAAAAGAGAGCAGTAGTAGTAAGGGTTGTGGGTTGTGGGGATAACCCTTGTTTTGGCTGCTCAAAGCACCCGGTCAGCTGTGGATGGGGACTGGGGGTAACCGGTGGATGGTCTGAACGGGTCGTGGACAACTTTTGACCGATCCGAGGTTGTCCACATCGAGCCCATGTTGTCCACACCTCCATCCACAGCTGACCCCCGAGTTGTACCCAGCCTCTGCGGATGAACCGGTGTTTCGGGCACCTCCACCGATCGGGTTGTGGGCAGATCTGTGGGTTTCCTGTGGCCAACCGGGGGATGGCCTGTGGGCAGGTCGGGGATCGTTGTGCACAGGGTGTGCATGGATTGGGGAAAACTCCAGCTCAGACCTGGGGACAGCCGAGCTGTGGACAAGTCGGCCACATCGCGGCTTTTCTGGCGAGGGGTGAGGGCAAGACCACTTCGCCTGTGCAGAAAAGTCGGTGCCCGCGAACGCCCCTAGACGAGGATCGGGCGCTCGACCCGGCGTGCTGCGTGCGCTGTGCGTCCAGATGTGCGCGGAGCGTGCCGATTTTCGGGTTCTCCACAGGCGTGCACCGGCTGCTGGTGGCCGCGCGGGGACCGCTGAGCGGTCGTTCGGACCCGGTCGGCGGCTGAATCTTTCTCCCGGAGCGGGGTGGAGCGGCTTCGCGGGTCCAACAGAAAGGTGCGGCGCCCGTGGTCGCACGGGGAGGTCCCGGCGTGGTGCCGCGAGCGGACGCCGCCCGGTGCCGGGGCGCGGACCCGCGGAGGACGGCGACGAACTTTCTGCTGAGGCGGCCCGGTCGCGGCCGGGTCCCACGGCAGAAAGATTCAGCGGTTCCGGCCGGGAGGACGCCCCGGCGGCTAGGCCGCCCGCGCGGCGGCCATGAACATCAGCACCGGCTGCCCGAGCGCTACGAGCACCGTTCGACACGGGCGCTGGAGGACTGAGGCAGGTGCCCAACGGCTCGATGCAGTGACGTGCAGCGACTCAGTGATACCACTGGCGCGTGCCGCTCAGTGCTTCTCCGGAAGTGCCGCCGACCCGCTCAGCCACCGCGTGAAAGGCTCCTGAGCTGGAATGACGGTGGCGAATCGGCTGCGGCTCGAACCATCGGGACCCGCGAACGAGGCCGCCGGAGAGACCGCACCCGCCGCCGGACGGGACGCTCGACGACCGCTCAGCCGCGCGACTGCTGCTTGATCCGGGAGGTCAGCTCCTGCACCTGGTCGTAAACCCGGCGGCGCTCGGCCATCTCCTTGCGGATCTTCTTGTCCGCGTGCATCACCGTCGTGTGGTCCCGGCCGCCGAAGCTCTGCCCGATCTTCGGCAGCGACGAATCGGTCAGCTCCCGGCACAGGTACATCGCGATCTGCCGGGCCTGCGCCAGCGCCTTCGTCTTGCCCGGACCGCACAGATCGTCGATGGTGACCGCGAAGTACTCCGCGATCACGGCCATGATGGTCGGCGCGGTGATCTCCGGGGTCTGCGAATCGGGGATCAGGTCTCGCAGCACGATCTCCGCGAGCTGCACGTCCACCGGCTGCCGGTTCAACGACGCGAATGCCGTGACCCGGATCAGCGCCCCTTCCAGCTCGCGGATGTTGCGCTCGATCCGGGCGGCGATGAACTCCAGCACCTCGGCCGGCGCCGCCATCCGGTCCTGCGCGGCCTTCTTGCGCAGGATCGCGATGCGCGTCTCCAACTCGGGCGGCTGGATGTCGGTGATCAGCCCCCACTCGAACCGCGTCCGCAGCCGGTCCTCCAGCGTGCGCAGCCCCTTCGGCGGCCGGTCGGAGGACACCACGATCTGCTTGTTCGAGTTGTGCAGCGTGTTGAAGGTGTGGAAGAACTCCTCCTGAGTTCCTTCCTTGCCCTCCAAGAACTGGATGTCATCGACCAGCAGCACGTCCACGTCGCGGTAGCGGCGCTGGAACGCCACCTGCCGGTCGTCGCGCAGCGAGTTGATGAAGTCGTTGGTGAACTCCTCCGTGGACACGTACCGCACGCGCATCCCGGGGAACAGCCGCTGGGTGTAGTGCCCCACGGCGTGCAGCAGGTGGGTCTTTCCCAGCCCGGACTCGCCCCAGATGAACAGCGGGTTGTAGGCGCGGGCCGGTGCTTCCGCCGCCGCCACCGCCGCCGCGTGGGCGAACCGGTTCGAGGCGCCGATGACGAAGGTGTCGAAGGTGTACTTCGCGTTCAACCGGGTCTGCGAGGTCGGCGGCGCGTGCTTCGGCGCGGTGAACGGCTGGCCCGGTGGATGCTGCTCGGCGTGCTGGCCGCGGCCGAAGGTCGGCCACACGTTCGCCTCAGTCGGCGTGGAGTCCTCCTGGTCGGCGGACTCCTCCTCCACCTCGTCCTCGTCCTGCTCGGCGACGGGGTCCTGCGCCGTCGGCCACTGCTCGGCGTAGCGCTCCGGCTCGGCCCGGCCTTCGGAGGAGTACTGCGGCTCGGCCGAGTACTGGGATTCCGGCGCGTAGGACGGTTCCGGGCTGTACTTCGGCTCCGGCGCGTACTGCGGTTCCGAGGCGTACTGCGTGCCGACCTGCTTCGCGGGAAGCGAACCGCTGATCGAACCGCTCTGCGCGGAGCTGCCGAACGCCTCCGGACGGCGGGACTGCGCGGAGTAGGCGGTGGGGCCGCTCGCGATGTACGGCGAGGAGTCGTAGGCGATGCCGAATCCGGCGGGCCGCTCGGCCGCGGGCTCGGATCCGGTGCGGGCCGGGGTGTCGGGGCGTGCTTCCGGCGCGGCCAGGGGACGGGTCGGCGCGGGCACCGCGGTGTCGACCTTGACCGCGAGCGAGACCTCCCGGCCCAGCCGGCGCGAGAGCGCATCGGTGATCGGGTCGCGCAGCGCCCGCTCGATCGCTTCCTTCGCGAAGTCACTGGGAGCGGCCAGCAATGCCGTACCATCCAGTAGGCCGATCGGCCGGGTCACGCGCATCCAGGCGCGTTGTTGCGGCGACAGCGTGCCGGAGGACAACTCCAGCACGACCTCGTCCCAGACCCGACCAAGCTCGGATTGGTGGTCGGACACCCCTGCGCTCCCCTCGCCGGCACGTGACCCGCACCGTGACTCCCACACCTGTTGCCAGTGCGGTGCTGCCGGCGCGGGGTGATGATGAACTGGCTCCGCGAACGCCCGGGACAGGTATCCACAGAGTTATCCACAACTGTGCATGAAGGTACGGCAGCGAACCTCGGACATCCCCCCTGGGGCCCCGCCGCGGCTGCGATCCAGGTGACGCTCGGTGCCGACGGCTCCCACACCGCCGGGCGCGCCTCGCAGGAGGGACAACCTAACAAGGCCGAGATCACCTCACAAGGCGGGTGCTCGCAGGCCTCCGGGGCCCGGCTGAGCACCCCGGTGACCGGGCATCGGAGCAGGCGGCGTAGCCTCGTGCAGTCCCCCGCCGCACGAGCGGGAATGTCGCCGCGCTTGGATTTCGCCAGATCTCCGAGCACAGTGCGCGGGGCACCACCCGGTGTCACCGCGTGCAGACTCCCCTCGTTCAACGGGGGTGAGCTCGACACGATGGCCGCTACGGCGGGCGGGGACATCTTGACCGAGCCATCGGGCCGAGCACGTGCCTGTTTCAACGGGCCTGAAGTAACGGGGAGATCCACCGTGAGCAAGGGCAAGCGCACCTTCCAGCCGAACAACCGTCGCCGTTCCCGCAAGCACGGGTTCCGGCTTCGCATGCGTACCCGCGCCGGTCGCGCCATCGTGTCCGCGCGTCGCCGCAGGGGCCGCAGCTCGCTGACCGCCTGATTACCGGTCAGTGCTACCCGCGGCCGCCCGGCTGACCACTAGCCAGGAGTTTCGCCTGGCGGTCCGTCGTGGCCGCCGTGCGGGTCGTGCCCGGCTGGTGGTGCACCTGCTGACACCGAACGCGGCGGCTCGGACCGAGGTCCGGGGCGCCGTGGCCGGTTCTGCACGTCCGGAGGTCGGCGCAGCGTCGATCGGACCGGATCGCGATCGCCGGGATTCGGCGGTGGGCGACTCCGGCCGAGCGGTGCGTCCGGAGCCTGCTCCGGGGCGTACCGCCGAGGTCGCGCACGCGCTGCCCGCCTCGGGCGGTCCTGGTGCGGAACCAGCGGCGTCGTCCGCGGAGAACTCGCGGCCGACCTCGGACATCGAACCCACTCGGGATACCGGCGAACCGGCCCGCGTGGGTTTTGTCGTGAGCAAAGCCGTGGGCAACGCGGTGCTGCGGCATCGGGTGACCCGGCGACTCCGGCATCTGATGCGTGACCGCCTTCCACTGCTGCCCGCTGGCACACTGGTGGTGGTGCGCGCACTCCCTCCGGCTGCGAACGCACCGAGCCGTGATCTCGGATCGGATCTTGATGCGGCGCTGCGCAAATTGCGCGTGGCGCAGCCCGGCGGTCCGGTGGCGGGTTCCAGATAGCGGCGGAGGCCCCGGATGTCGGAAACGCATGACCACGGCGGACCAGCACGGCCGAGTCCGGCCGCCTGGCTGCTGCTGGGCCCGGTGCACGTGTACCGAAAGATCATCTCGCCGCTGCTCCCGCCGACCTGCCGGTTCTACCCGAGCTGCAGCGCCTACGCGGTCGAAGCGCTGACTGTGCACGGAGCGCTCTACGGCAGTTGGCTCACCGCGCGGCGGTTGTTGCGCTGCGGCCCATGGCACCCCGGCGGCCTCGACTTCGTCCCACCTCGGCGGGACCGCGCCGGGCGATCGGCGGCCGAACCGGGCGAAGCGCCCCGATCCCCCGCGGAGGACTAGTGCTCGACTTCATCTACTACCCGGTCTCGGCGATCCTCTGGTTCTGGCACGAGATCTTCGGCTTCGTCCTCGACCCCGCCAGCGGGTACGCCTGGGCGCTGTCGGTGGTGTTCCTCGTCTTCACCTTGCGAGCGTTGCTGTTCAAGCCGTTCGTGCACCAGGTGCGGTCGATGAAGAAGATGCAGGAGTTCGCCCCGCAGGTCCGCTCCCTGCAGGAGAAGTACGGCCACGACAAGCAGCGGCTCGCGCAGGAGATGCAGAAGCTCCAGCAGGAGCAGGGGTTCAACCCGATCTCCGGTTGCCTGCCGATGCTGGTGCAGGTGCCGGTCTTCATCGGTCTGTTCCACGTGCTCAACGGGTTCCGTCCCGGCGCGGACTCGAACTTCGTGTTCGGCAAGGAGGAAGTCGCCTCCTTCGTGTCCGCCGACCTGTTCGGGGCGAAGCTGTCGAACACCATCAGCCAGGCCCCCGACGTGCTCGCGGCCTTCGGCACGGACCGGACGTCGATGTTGGTCGTCGGCGTGCCGCTGATGATCGCGGCGGCGATCGCCACCCACTTCACCTCGCGGCACTCGGTGCAGCGCCAGACTCCCGAAGCGGCGCAGAACCCGCAGACCGAGATCATGAATCGCATGGTGCTGTGGGTCTTCCCGATGTTCGCCATCATCGGTGGCCCGTTCCTGCCGCTGGCGATCCTGCTGTACTGGCTCGCCAACAACTTCTGGACCTTGGCCCAGCAGCGGATCGTCTACACCCGCATCGACCGCGAGGAAGCCGAGTCCGCCGCTACGGCGATCGTGATCGACGGGACCGCGGTCACCACGACCGCCCCGGAGGCGTCGACCACCGCGGCCTCCGCCTCGGAGGCCGCTCCCGCTCCGGCGATCGATGCGACGCCCGCGACTGCGGAGCCGGACGAACCAGCCCGCGACGAGGAGGCCGACGACGCCTCCCCCGTGCGGCCGGCCGCCACCACAGACCAGCCCGGTGATGCTCCCGGGGTGCTCGAAGACCGTTCCCGCGACAACCGGCCAGGCGAGTCCCGCTGATCGACGTCGCGTACCCCTGGAGAGGAGACGCCCAGTGTCTGAAACCGTGCAGGAACCGACCAAGGTCGAGGAGTCGGCGGAGTCCACGCCGAACGCCGACCAGGAGCGCAGCAATACCGAGACCCTGCTCGTCCAAGAGGGCGACGTGGCCGGTGACTACCTGGAGCGGCTGCTCGACCTGCTGGACTACGACGGCGACATCGATCTCGACGTCGAGGCGGGCCGCGCGGTGGTGAGCATCGAGGGCGGCGGCGATCTGGAGAAGCTGGTCGGCTCGCGCGGTCAGGTCCTGGAGGCCCTGCAGGAGCTGACCCGGCTCGCGGTGCAGCAGGACACCGGGGTGCGCAGCCGGCTCATGCTGGACGTCGCCGGGTGGCGCGCGGGTCGCCGCGAGGAGCTCAGCACGCTCGGGCGCACCACGGCCGAAGAGGTGCTGGAGTCGGGCACCGAGGCGCGGCTGCGCCCGATGACCCCGTTCGAGCGGAAGATCATCCACGACGCGGTCGCGGCGGTGGACGGAGTGCACAGCGAGAGCGAAGGCGAAGAGCCGAGCCGCAAGGTCGTCGTGTTCAAGTCCAGCTGATTCCACTCCCCGCGTGGCGACGCGGATGCTTGATCGGACGCCCGGCCGGGATCTCCCGGCCGGGCGTCTTCTTGTCCGCAGCCCCCGGCCGGTCGTTGTTCGTTCGGCCCGCCGCCGGAGCGCGGCTGCTGCCGGCGCCCGGTCGCCGAGTCGACTTCGGGCCACCCCGCTCCCCCGGCTCGTTCCGCGTCCTGACTCCCCGATCGCCCTGAACGTTGCGGGTTTCACGTGAAACAGCGCCGGCTCCCGGCCGAAGCTCGTTCCACGTGAAACCGCAGATCTCCCGCCGCGCGCGTTTCACGTGAAACCAGGCGCGAGAGCAAGAGCGACTTCGGGCTGAGATGATGAAGGACGTCGCGCGGGCCCCCTGATCCGGTCCGTGTTTCACGTGAAACCCGAGCGCCGCCCGTCGAGCCCGTTCCACGTGAAACAACTCCGTACCGACTTGGTGGACGCGCCCCGTTCCACGTGAAACAACGAGAACAGGATGGAAGACTGTGATCGCAGCAGAAGGTGATCCGATCCCGGTTCCGGCGACCGCTCAAGCGGTCTTCGGCGATCGTCTTCCGGGAGCGGAGCGGTTCGCCGCGATGCTCGCCGAGCAAGGTGTGCGACGCGGATTGATCGGCCCACGCGAACTTGACCGACTGTGGGACCGCCATCTGTTGAACTCTGCGGTACTCGCGGAGTTGCTGCCACCGAATTGCCGTGTCGTGGACGTAGGCTCAGGGGCAGGGTTGCCGGGCATCCCGCTGGCGATCGCTCGCCCCGATATCGAGCTGGTTCTGCTGGAGCCGATGGCTCGACGAGTGGCATGGCTGCGGGAAGTCGTCGAGGAACTGGATCTCTCCGTAGAGGTGGTGCGTGGGCGTGCCGAGGAAGGCCCGGTGCGTGATCGGCTCGCCGATCAGGACGTGGTCACCGCTCGGGCCGTGGCACCGATGGAGCGCCTCACCGCGTGGTGCCTTCCCCTGCTGCGTCCCGGCGGGCGGCTGCTCGCGTTGAAGGGATCCACCGCTGCGGAAGAACTGGAACGCGACGCGGCCGCGATTCGAGCGGCCGGTGGCAGCCCCGGTGAAGTGAAGTCGTGTGGCGATGAAGTGCTCGATGTACCGACGACGGTCGTCGTCGTGGAGCGGGTGTCCCAGAAAGCGCCCGGTCGGCGTCGTGACGGCGGCCGTAGAGCGAGGAAGGATCGTGGACGGTGACGGAGTCGAACGGAGCGGATCGTGTTTCACGTGAAACGAAGGGGCGCGTGATGGGTTCCATGCGTTTTCCTTCGGGAGCGGAAGAGCGCGTTCAGCAGGCGAATGAAGCATTCCCCGCGGATGGCGTGGGCTGGACTCCGATCATGGAAGAAGCTCAGCGAGCGACCCGCGTGCTGCACCCCGAGACGATGCAGCTGCCCCGCCCGGACCGGCGGCGGATCCTCACGGTCGCCAACCAGAAGGGCGGCGTCGGTAAGACGACGAGCACGGTGAACCTCGCCGCCGGGCTGGCGGTGCAGGGACTGAAGGTGCTCGTGATCGACCTGGACCCGCAGGGGAACGCGAGCACCGCGCTCGGCGTGGACCACCGGTCCGGCGTCCCCTCGGTGTACGAGGTGCTGCTCGGCGAGATCAGCATCGCGGACGCGGCGGCGGTGAGCACCGAGTCGCCGAACCTCTACTGCGTCCCGGCGACGCTCGACCTGGCCGGCTCCGAGATCGAGCTGGTGTCGATGGTCGCGCGGGAAGGACGCCTCAAGGAAGCGCTCAAGTCCGACGCGATCGAGCAGATCGCCCCCGACTACGTCTTCATCGACTGCCCGCCGTCGCTCGGCCTGCTCACGGTGAACGCGATGGTCGCCGCGCACGAGGTGCTGATCCCGATCCAGTGCGAGTACTACGCGCTGGAAGGTCTCGGGCAGCTGCTCCGCAACATCGAGCTGGTGCAGGCGCACCTGAACCCGGCGCTGTGGGTCTCGACGATTCTGCTGACGATGTACGACGGTCGCACCAAGCTGGCGGATCAGGTGACCAACGAGGTCCGCGGGCACTTCGGTGAGCTGACGCTGCGGACGGTCATTCCGCGCAGCGTGAAGATCTCCGAGGCGCCGGGCTTCGGGAAGACGGTGCTGAATTACGATCCCGGTTCGCGGGGTTCGATGAGCTACCTGGATGCGGCGAAGGAGATCGCCGAGCGGGGTGTGGAGAGGAAGACGGCATGACCGAACGCAAGGGTGGTTTGGGGCGCGGTCTCGCGGCGCTGATTCCGAGCGGTCCTCCTGCCGAAGACGGCGGTTCTTCCACCGGAGTCGCCGTTCGCGGGGCCGGCTTCACGCCACCCTCCTCCCCCATCTCGGGGGACGGTGCGAGCGCGCCGGAGCCGGTTTCACGTGAAACGGGCGGCGGAACGGTGGCGGGCGCGACGTACCGGGAGGTCGTGACCGCGTCGATCACGCCGAACCCCCGGCAGCCGCGGCAGGTCTTCGACGAGGAGGCGCTGGCCGAGCTGGAGCACTCCATCCGCGAGTTCGGGCTGATGCAGCCGATCGTGGTGCGTGAGGTCGAGCCGGATCAGTTCGAGCTCATCATGGGTGAGCGGCGGTGGCGCGCTTCGCAGCGTGCCGGCCTGGAGTTCATTCCGGCGATCGTCCGGGAGACCCAGGACGATGCGTTGCTGCGGGACGCGCTGCTGGAGAACATCCACCGCGTTCAGCTGAACCCGCTGGAGGAAGCGGCGGCGTACCAGCAGCTGCTGGACGAGTTCGACGTGACGCACGACGAGCTGGCCGAGCGCATCGGCCGGAGCCGTCCGGTCATCACGAACACGATCCGCCTGCTGCGGCTGCCGATGCCGGTGCAGCGGCGGGTCGCCGCCGGGGTGTTGTCGGCGGGGCATGCTCGCGCGCTGCTCGCCTTGGACGAGTCGGGGGACCAGGAGGAGTTGGCTTCGCGAATCGTCGCCGAGGGACTGTCGGTGCGGGCGACCGAGGAGGCGGTGACCCTCAAGAAGAGCGAGGGCCCGGCGAAGGAGAAGTCGGCTCCGCGCAAGCAGCTGCAGTCCCCCGGCCTTCAGGGGTTGGCGGAGAAGCTGTCGGATCGCTTCGACACGAAGGTCAAAGTGGATCTGGGGAAGCGGAAGGGCCGGATCGTCGTGGAGTTCGGCTCGGTGGACGACTTGGAGCGGCTTGCCGAGTTGTTGTTGCCCGGAGAGGCCGAAAAGCTCCGCGAGATCCACGAAGGATGACACCGGGGTCTTTCGTCACGGTGACGGTCGATATTTTGGGCGATATGCCGGAATCCGCAACTTAGATCGGCATCGGACCCCAACGGGTTTTCAGTGCAAGCGAATCGCCACGGAACCTCGTGGGTCGGTCGCCGATCATGCCGACGAGACTCGTCGCCGAGTCCGACCACTCACCGGTAGCCGAGATCGGCTCAGCGGTGAGAGTGAACAAAGAAGAGCCGCCGATGCGACGAGACATCGGCGGCTTGCTCCGGAGTGGCTCCGGTCGACCCGGTGGTCGCCACTCCCCTATTGCGTTGTTTCACGTGAAACGCGGCGCCGGACGTTCCGGTGGCGCGAGCGGATCAGTGCCCGCGGTTGATCGCCTTCTCGACGAGACCGGCGAACACCTCGCCGAGCGAACGGTTCGCGGCCTCCACGGCCATTGGGAACAACGAGGTCTCAGTCAGGCCGGGCGACACGTTCACCTCCAGGAAGTGCGGCACCCCGTGCTGATCGATGATCGCGTCGGTTCGGGACACATCGCGCAGCCCGAGCAACTTGTGCGCCGCGACCGCCAACTCCCCCGCCCGACCCGCGACTTCGGGCGCCAGGTCGGCCGGTGCTTCGTAACTGGTGAGCCCGGCGGTGTAGCGAGCCGTGTAGTCGTACACGCCGTCGGCCGCTTCGATGCGCACTGCGGGAAGCGCCTCCGGGCCGTCCGCGGTGTCCACTACGCTCACGGCCACCTCGACGCCCTCGACGAACTGCTCGACGAGCACGGTGTCGCCGTAGGCCAGCGCGCCCACCATCGCCGACGGCAGCTCCGAGGCTTCCCGGACCACTCGCGCGCCCAGTGCCGAGCCGCCCTGATCCGGCTTGAGCATCAGCGGCAGGCCCAGCTTGCCGACCAATGCGTCCAGCACCGCCTGGGCGCCGAGCTCGCGGAACGTGGCGTGCGGCAGCACGACCCAGTCCGGGGTGCTCAGGCCGGCGCGGGCGAGCTCGGCCTTCGCGGTCGGCTTGTCCCAAGCGCGACGGCAAGCGTGTTGGTCGGTGCCGACGTACGGAACGCCGAGCATGTCCAGCACGGACTGCACGGCGCCGTTCTCACCCTCGCCGCCGTGCAGCGCGATGATCACGGCGTCCGGCCGCTCTTCCTGGATTCGCGTGACCAGCCGGGAGTCGGCGTCCCACTCCCCCACGGTCATGCCGACGGAGCGCAGCGCGGTGGACAGCCGGCGTCCGGAGCGCAGCGACACCTCGCGCTCGTGCGACAACCCACCGGACAGCACGGCGACCCAACGATCGGACATTGGTCGAACACCCCTGAAAGTAAGAGTCCACTGCGCACCAGGTGCGCAGTGGACCGATCGAATCGTGCGGCAGGAACGAGGTTACGCCGTGTCCGGAGAGGGAGCTTCGGGGCCGGAGACCGAGCGCTGCGGCACGCTGCCGAAGGTCCGCACCAGTTCCATCTCGTCGGTGAGCGTGTTGGCGAGCCTGCGGACGCCCTCGCGGAGGCGCTCCGGCGTCGGATAGCAGTAGGACAGCCGCATCTGCCGCGAGCCCAGCGCATCCGCGTAGAAGCCGGTTCCGGAGGCGTAGGCGACCCGCTGGGTCACGGCCCGCGGCAGCATCGCCTTGGTGTCCACGCCTTCCGGAGCGGTGAACCACACGTAGAACCCGCCGTCGGGCTTGGTCCAGCTGCAGCCTTCCGGCATGTGCTGCTCCAGCGCGCTGAGCATCGCGTCGCGGCGTTCCCGGTACTGCTCGCGGAAGGTCTTGATCTGGCCCTTCCAGTCGTGCGTGCTCAGGTAGCGGGACACGATCATCTGGTTCAGCGTGGGCGGGCACAGCGTCGCCGATTCCGCGGCGAGCACCAGCTTCTCGCGCACCGCGTGCGGGGCGAGGACCCAGCCGACGCGCAGGCCGGAGGCAAAGGTCTTGGAGAACGAACCGAGGTAGACCACGTTGTCCGGGTCCAGGCTGCGCAGTGCCGGGTAGGTCTGGCCGTCGAAGCCGAGCAGCCCGTACGGGTTGTCCTCCAGCACGAGGATGTCGTGGCGGCGGCAGATCTCCAGGATCTCGGCGCGGCGCTGCACGGCGAGCGTGACGCCGCCGGGGTTGTGGAAGTTCGGGATGGTGTAGAGGAACTTGATCCGCTCGCCGCGGCTGGTGACCTCGGAGATCGCGTGCCGCAGCGCTTCCGGCTGCAGCCCGTCGTCGTCCATCGCGACGTGCACGACCTTCGCCTGGTAGGCGTTGAAGGAGCCGAGCGCGCCGACGTAGGAGGGGCCTTCGGCGAGGACGACGTCGCCCGGGTCGCAGAACAGCCGCGTGACCATGTCCAGCGCCATCTGGGAGCCGACGGTGACCATCACGTCGTCGGGATGCCCGGTGATGCCTTCCATGGCCATGATCTCGCAGATCTGCTCGCGCAGCTCCGGAACGCCATGCGCGGAGCCGTACTGCAGCGCGGCCTGGCCGTCGATGGAGATCAGCCGGGAGACCTCGGTGGCCAGCGAGTCCAGCGGCAGCGCGGCGAGGTTCGGCATGCCGCCGGCGAGCGACACGACCTCGGGGCGGCTCGCCACGGCGAACAGTGCCCGGATCTCCGATGCGGTCATGCCTGCGGTGCGCTGGGCGTACCGGTCGCGGTGCGCGTCGAGGTTGCGCGCCGCTCCCGCCTGCTGCACCGCTGCCTCCTGCTGGGGGCCGGGCTGCTGCGGATCGGTCGGGTTGCTGCCGTTCTCGGACATTCCGCGCTCCGTGGATCGGGTGTGCGCTGTAGTGATCGTCTCCTGTTACCGCTAGGTGACGTTCGCGCGAGTCTATCTGTGCTATCGCGTCCGCCGGTGGTTTGTGTAACGGGCGCCTCGCACAAACCGGCTTGACGGTAACCCATCTCACCATTTCGAGTGGCACTGGGAAGGGTGAGGAGCTTCCGGCGGCAGGACGCGGCGGCTTATCCTGGCCACGAGTCCCACCTGCCATGCGTGGGTTCTTGGCGGATTCGCAGGAGGTCAGGGTGTCGCGACGCGTCGTAGGCGTCACGCTGGACAACCTCGACCACTTGCCACCGAAGTGTCGTCGCTGCGTGTTCTGGGAACTCGCGCCGCACATCCGGGAGCAGGCCGAGGAGTTCGGCGAAACCGGCCTCGAAAAAGAGGCCTGGGTGTCCAACGTGCTGCTGGACTGGGGATCCTGCGGCCGGGTGCTGTACGTGGACGACGTTCCGGCCGGCTATGCGCTGTACGCCCCGCCCGCCGCGGTGCCGCGCGCCGCCGCGTTCCCGTCCGGCCCGGTCAGCGCGGACGCGGTGCTGCTCACCGCGTTGCGGGTGATCCCGGAGTTCGAGCACGGCGGGCTGGGTCGGGTGCTGCTGCAGAACGTGGCGAAGGACCTGACCAAGCGCGGAGTCCGCGCGATCGAGGCGTTCGGCGATCTGCACGAGGACGACGAGGGCTGCCTGGTCCCGGCGGGATTCCTGCAGCAGGTCGGGTTCAAGACGGTCCGCCAGCACCCGAAGTGGCCGCGGTTGCGGTTGGAGCTGCGCACGGCGATCTCCTGGAAGGAAGACGTCGAGGCGGCGCTGGAGCGGCTGCTGAGCACGGTGTCGGTGAAGACCGCCGAGCCCGCGCTCGGCTGAGACCACCGGAGCCCCTGCCGTCGCCCGCGCCGTGCGGCGCGGGCGGGCGGGACGTGCTCAGGCGCCTTCGGCTCGGGTGAGCTCGTGGCGCAGCAGGTCGTCGAAGGTGAAGGTGCCCGTCGGCTGGTCGTCCTTGCCGAGCAGGTAGAGCCGTTTCACGGCGACGAGCAGGCCTTCGGCGATGATGTCCCGGAACGCGGGGTCGAGCAGCCGACGACGATCGTCGGGGTTGGTGAGGTAACCGATCTCGGTGCGCACCGCGGGCATCCGGGTGAGGCGCAGGACCTCCCACGTCTTCGGGTGGATGCGGCAGTCCAGCATCCCCGTGCGGGCGACGATCTCGCGCTGCAGGAAGCCGGCCAGCGCCTCCCCCACGGTGGAGGTGGTGCCGTTGCCGGTGCCGAAGTGGAAGCTCGCGACGCCCTGCGCGGCGGGCGCCGAGTTGGCGTCCATGTGCAAGGACAGGAACAGGTCGGCGCCCGCTTCGTTGGCGAACCCGGCGCGGTCGGCCTCCGGCGGGCAGGAGTGCGGTCCGCGCGTGATCAGCGCTTCCATGCCGGTGGCGACCATGCGGCCTTCGAGCCTGCGGACCAGGTCCCAGGCGAGGTCGGCTTCGTTGACGCCGCCCACGGTCACGCCGCGGTCGGTGCCGCCGTGGCCGGGGTCCAGCACGATGCGCTTGCCGCGCAGCAGCGGACCGGATCGACGGACCTTCTCCTGCTCCCGCAGGTAGACGGGGCGACCGCCGCGGACCTTCGGGGCGAGCTGTTTGAGCGCGCGCAGCGTGTTCGGGCCGCAGATGCCGTCGTTGCCGAGCCCGTAGTCGCGCTGGAAGCTGCGCAGCGCCTGCTCGGTCTGCCAGCCGAAGATGCCGTCGGGCCTGCCCGCGTCGAAGCCGAGTTCCAGCAACCGCTCCTGCAGCGCGAACACGTCATCGCCGCTGATGGGCTTGGACACCAGGTAGGCGAGGGACCGGTCGCCCAAGCGCCAGCGCGCGTCGATGAGAGCGCGGTAGGTGGCGGGGCCGACGACGCCGTCGGTGATCAGGCCACGTCGCTGCTGGAAGACGCGCACCGCTTGTTCCACCGCCGCGTCGAAGTTCGCGGGGCCGGTGGCGGTTCCGTTTGGGGGGGCCGGTAGGAGACCCAGCGCAGCAAGGGTGTTCCTGATCTCGGCAACGGCCGGACCGACGTCACCGCGGTGGAGCAGCTGCATGCACTCCTCGCTCGATTCAGGCGCCGGTGATGGATCCGGCGCGTAGGACGGTCGTACTCCCCCGATGTCCACTTCTGGGTGGATGGGTTCGGACGGGAACCCACCGGCTCATTGTGCCTTGCCTGCAATGCAGCGGCGCTGCGGGCCGCTCGCAGGGCGCCGCGCAGGGGGTGACCTCCCACGCTTCGCCGAGAACGAGGAAACCCCGCACATCTCCGCGCGGTGGCGGAGATCTGCGGGGTTCCGGCTCGGTGCGTTGCGGTCAGCGCCGCATCACAGGTAGTCCTCCAGGTCGGACAGCAGCGCGGCCTTCGGCTTTGCGCCGACGATCTGCTTGACCGGCTCGCCGTTGGAGAACAGCAGCAGCGTCGGCACGCTCATCACCTGGTAGTCGCGGGCGATCGACGGGTTCTGGTCGATGTCCAGCTTGGCGACGGTGATCTTGTCCTCGTGCTCGGAGGCGATCTCCTCCAGCACCGGGGCGACCATCTTGCACGGGCCGCACCAGGTTGCCCAGAAGTCGACGAGCACGGGCTTGTCGCTGCTCAGCACGTCGGCCTTGAACGAATCGGCGTTGACGGTCACGGTGTTGCCGGCCATGTCATCTCCCTCGAGAAGTGTGGATCCAGGTTGGTTCGGCGTCGCTTCAGCGCGCCGCGGCGGTCTCGGGCGCGTAGCCACCGCCGACGTGTTCGGCCGCGACGTGCGCGGACTCGCTCACCTCGTGCTCGGCGAGCCACCGCTCGGCGTCCATCGCGGCCGAGCAGCCGGACCCGGCGGCGGTGATGGCCTGCCGGTAGGTGTGGTCGACGAGGTCGCCCGCGGCGAACACGCCGGGGATGCCGGTGTGCGTCGTGGGCTGCTGGACGGCGACGTAGCCCTCGTCGTCGACCTCGACCTGGTCGCGCACGAGTTCGCTGCGCGGGTCGTGGCCGATGGCGACGAACATGCCGGTGACGTCGAGCTTCGAGTCCTCACCGGTCACGGTGTCGCGCAGCTTCAGGCCGGTGACGGCGGTATCGCCGAGCACCTCGGTGACCGCGGCGTTGGTGCGCCAGCGGATCTTCTCGTTGGCCTTGGCCCGCTCCAACATGATCTTGGAGGCGCGGAACTCGTCGCGACGGTGGATGATCGTCACCGAGTCCGCGAACTTGGTGAGGAACGTGGCCTCCTCCATCGCGGAGTCGCCACCGCCGATCACGGCGATGTGCTGCTCGCGGAAGAAGAACCCGTCGCAGGTCGCGCAGGCCGAAACACCGTGGCCGAGCAGCTTCTCCTCGCCGGGGATGCCCAGGTAGCGGGCCGCCGCGCCCATCGCCAGGACGATCGCCTTGGCGCGGTACTCGACGCCGTTGGCGGTGACCTTCTTCACGTCGCCTTCGAGGTCGATGTGCTCGACGTCCTCGGCGCGCAGCTCACCCCCGAACCGCTTCGCCTGCTCCCGCATCTGCTCCATGAGATCGGGACCCATGATGCCGTCCCGGAAACCGGGGTAGTTCTCCACATCGGTGGTCGTCATCAACGCACCACCGAACTGCGTTCCCTCGAAGACCAAAGGCTGGAGTTCGGCCCGTGCGGCGTACACCGCAGCGGTGTATCCGGCGGGGCCGGAGCCCACGATGATGAGGTTGCGGACGTCGTCGGTCACCGCGCCCCTTCCGTTGTCGCGTGCCGCCCGCCGCGCTGAACGCGCGAGCGTACTCGGGTCAACGCGATCCTAGGCGCGTGTGTTCCCGGCTCCGCCGCGCGTGACGAGCCTGACCCGCTCAGCCTCCCAGGGTGCTGTCGGAGATCGTCGCGGGGCGGTCCGGGCCGCAGTCCTGGCCGACGACGAGGATGCGGAACCGGCCGATCCCGCCGCCTTGCAGCACCAGCGCCCTGGCCGGCTCGCCGTCGATCGTGACTTCGCGGGCACCGAGCGGGTTTCCGCTGTTCACGCCGTTGGCTTGCAGGCATCCGAGCAGCTGTGCGGGGTCGGCGAGCGCGCCGTACTGCTCGGATCCGAGCGCTTCGCCGAGCCGATCCGCCGGGAACGCGTCTCCGCGCAGCGCCAGTGGCGGCGGGCCGTCCTGGGACGGCGCGGCGGAGTTGTCGGTCTCCCCCTGCTGGGGTCCGCCGGTGCCGAGCACCACGATCCCCGTCACCGCGGCGGCCGCGGTGATCAGGCCCGCCGTCCAGCCCGCCCGCTTGCGCCTGCGGTGGCGAGCGGCGGCGAGGTCGAGCACCGGGGCGGGCTCGGCTTCGGCGTCCTGGCCGGTGGCCCCGGCGTCCGCGGAGTCCGAGGTCGCGGCCTCGGGAACCATGGACCAGGAGCGCAGTTCCGCCGCGAGCGCGTCGTCCAGCTTGGCCGCGACGTCGTCGGGCACGGCCGGTGCCGGCAGGTTCGCCAGCTCGGCGCTGGTGGCTTCCAGCGCGGCGAGCAGCTCGCTCGCCTCCGGGTCGGCCTGGATGCGCGGCAGCAGCTCGTCGACCGTCTCCTGATCGAGCACTCCCGCGTGCAGATCGGCCACCAGATCCAGCGACCACGGTGGGCCTTGCGGCGTTTCGGGGCGCCGTTGTTCGCCGCTCATCGTCCCTCCCGTCGACGCTTGGCGTTGGCGTCATCTGGGACGTTCGCATCCGCACTCGGGTTCCGCAGGTGTCCCAGAAGTTTCGCCAGCTTCACCCGGCCGCGGGCGCAGCGGCTCTTCACGGTGCCTTCGGCGACGCCGAGGACGGCGGCGGTGTCGGACACCGAATAGCCCTCCACGTCGACCAGCACGATGGGCGCGCGCTGCTCCTCCGGGAGGGCGGCCAGCGCGTCCTGCACGGCCATCCGGGTGTCCTGCTCCTCGATCGCGTCGCGCGGAACGGCCGGCTCGGCCGGCCCGGTATCGGGCAAGGGCACCGTCGGTCTCGCCTGGCGTCGGCGGATGCGATCCAGGCAGGCGTTCACCACGATGCGGTGCAACCAGGTGGTGACCTGGGATTCCGCTCGGAACGATGCTGCGTTTCGGAACGCGGAGATCATCGCGTCCTGCAGCGCGTCGGAGGCGTCCTCGTGATCGCGCATGGTGCGCAGCGCGACCGCCCACAACCGATCGCGGTGCCGGCGGAACAACTCGGCGAACGCGTGTGGGTCACCGCTGGTGTGCGCCGCTATGAGGTCGGCGTCCGATCTGACGGGGGCAGACACGTCTGAGCACTCTACTGATCGTGAGGTCGCCCACGATCACCGCGCCGCGGCCCGCGCGGGACCAGGACCGGGTTCGGTCTCGCGCGGGCCGGGAGGCGTGCTGCTCAGGCAGCCGTGCCGGAGATGCTGATCTCGTTGATCCGGGTCTGGAACTTGCCGCCGGACGGCGAGATCTGCGTCAGCCACACGATCACGTTCTGGGTGGGCTGCGCTGCGTTGATCGGGATCGTCGTCTTGCCCGCGGCCAGCGTCTGCTGCCCGAGCAGCGGGCTGGAGTCGAAGTTCGGGCTGGTGCCGTCGGCCGCCCGGATCTCCACCACGGTGCCCGCGCTGGGCGAGTCGATGACCACTTCGCGGACCGTCGTCGGCGCCGAGAGGCTGAGCACCGTGCCGGTGCCCGACTTGAACCCGTTGCCGAACTGGTCGTTGTAGGAGTCGGTCGCCCAGGACGTCGACGGGTCGCCGTCGAACAGGTTGCCGAGCTTGCCGGGGCTGTCCGGGGTCTGCTCCTTGACGAACGGGGTCCCGCCGGTGACCTGGACCGGGATGGCCTGGTCCGGTGTCGGTGCCGGCTGCTGCGCGTTGTCGTCGCCCAAGGTCACGGACGGGCCATCGGCCTCCGGGTTGCCCGCGAACATGCCGATGAGGTTGGCGACGATCCAGCCGACGACGAGCAGCGTGGCCACCGCCAGCGCGCCGACGCTGATCGCCAGCTTCTTGCGCTTGACCTTGTCCGGTTTGGGGTCCTGGGTGCTCCAAACCTCGTTGGTCTGGGGCGCGCCGCCCGCGGGGCCGGACTGCACGGCCGAGGACGAGGCCTCGAACGTGGCGTGCTGCTCCAGCACCCGCAGCACTGCGGCACCGGTGCGGACGCCGCCGGTGGTGCCGTGCGTGTCGGGGCTGCCGAGGGCGCGCAGGGCGACCGTGGACAGCTCCAGAGGCACCGTCGGGCGCAGCGTGCGCGGCGCGACGATGGTGCCGTCCGGACCGGTCGGCGCGGTCGCCAGTCCTTCGGGGGCGGAGTCCAACGCCCAGCGCCCGGTCAGCAACAGGTACAGCGCGGCGCCGAGCCCGCGCACGTCGTCACTGGAACTCGCGGTGGACAGCGGCCCCGGGAAGGCCATCCGGATCTCGCCTTCCGGCGTGACCCGGATCCGCTGCGGGTGGTCCGCACCGAGCACCAGCCCGGCGTGGTGCGCGGCTTCGACCGCGGCGGCCAGCGGTTGCAGCAGACGCGCCGCGGTGCCCGGTTGCAGCGGCCCGTCCCCGATCAGCTCGATCAGGTCGGTGCCGTGCGTCCATTCGGCGATGACGACGCCGAGCACGCCCTGCGGGTCACCTGGTGCGGGTGTCACGACGTCGAGCACCCGCGCGACGCCGACGTGGTTGAAGGTGCTGGCGTGCATCGCGCGTTCCAGCGTGCGCCGCGCGCTCGTCGCCGCATCCGATTGGGAGCGGTCCCCGGTCAGGATGGTCAGCGCGACATCGCGTCCGAGCACACCGTCCTTGGCCCGCCACAGCTGCGCGTCGCACCGGGGATCGGTGCCGACCTTCTCCAGCAGGCGGTATCGGCCGTGGTCGAGTACCGCGCCGGGGGTCAGCTGTTCGGCGTCGTCCGCCGTCGAATCGCCCGCGTCACGTTCCGGCATCGCTTGCCTGGTCGGTTTGCTGCTCACCTTCCCTCTCCCGCTCCTCCCGCTCCAGCCGGGGGGCACTGAACACCCCCTCCCCACGGGAGAAGACTTCCGCCCCGAGGGTACGTGACGCCAATGTCAACGACGACGCAGCAGAGCGGTGAGCCGCCCGATCGCAGGCTCCAGTTCGCGCACCCGGAGCAACGCCATCAATCCGAAGATGATCGCGAAGCCCACGATCGTGCCCGCCAGCAGCTGCAGCCAGCCCGTTCCGGCACCGGCGGGGCCGGGGATCAACGCGTCCACACCCGTCGTGGCGCCCCAGGCGGCGAGCCCGCCCAGCACCGACGCGAGCAGCGTCTTGCCCAGCGTCGCCAAGAACTTCACGCTGCCCAGCGGCCCGAGGCGTCGTCGCAACCACGCCTCGCCGACGAGCCAGCCGACGACGAAGCTGAAGGAGTTCACGAAGGCCAAGCCGTAGACGACGTCCTGCGGCCCCAGCACCAACGGCGTGAGCAGCGCCATGACGACCTTGACCGCGGTCATCACGACCATGATCAGGGTCGGGGTGCGGGCGTCCTTGAGAGCGTTGAACGTCCGCATCTGCATCATCGTGATCGCGTACGGCAGCACGCCGAACGACGAGACGGCGATGGCGAGCCCGACGCTGCTCGCGTCCGTGGCGGAACCCTTCAGGCTGAACAGCGCCAGCGCCAGCGGCACGCCCAGCACCGTCATCACGGCGCTGATCGGCATCAACGCGACCGTGGAGAGCCGGTTCCCCAGCGACAGGTCCTGGACCACCCGCGGGTAGTCGTGGTCGGCGGCGGCCGAGCTCATCCGCGGCAGGATGGCGGTCATCACCGAGAACCCGATCACGCCGTACGGCAGCTGCAGCAGCATCCACGAGTACGTGTAGATCGAGTAGGAGCCCTCGTCGGCGGCCGTGGCGACCTTGGTGAGCGCGATCAGCCCGACCTGGCTGACGGCGACGTAGCCGACCATCCACAGGGTCAGGCCGCCGAACTCGGACAGCCGCGAGTCCCATTCCCAGCGCCAGCGGAACTTGAACCCGGTCCGGCGCAACGCCGGGATCTGGATCAGCGACTGCACGGTGACGCCGAGCGTCACCCCGATCCCGAGGGTGAGCAGGTGCGCGTCGTCCATGCGCACCGGGTCGACGGAGATCCGGCCGGGCAGCGAGGCGTAGACGCCGAGTGTGGCGAGCACGACGAGGTTGTTCACCACCGGCGCCCAGGCCGGCGGGCTGAAGATCTGCTTCGACTGGAGGATCGCACCGACCAGCGCGCTGATGCCGTAGAAGAAGATCTGCGGGATCAGCAGGTAGCTGAACGCGGTGACCAGCGCGGGGTTCGACGAGTCCCCGTCGGAGATGAACAGCCAGGTGAGGGCGGGCGCGGCGACGACCGAGACCGCGGTGCCGACGATCAGCAGCACCGTGGAGATGGTCAGCAGCCGCTGCACGTAGGCCTCGCCGCCGTCGGCGTCGGACTTGGCGGCCCGGACCAGCACGGGGACGACGACGCTGGTCAGCACCCCGCCGAGCAGCAGCTCGAAGATGCTGTTCGGCAGCGTGTTGGCGACGGTGAAGGAGTCGTTCTCCACGCCGAAGCCGATGATCAGCGCGAGCAGGATCTTCCAGCCGAAGCCGGTGATGCGGCTGATGAGGGTGGCGATTGCCATCGAGCCGCTGGCGCGCAGCAGGGACTTGCCGCCGCCGGAGGAGCCGCCGGTGGGGCGCAGCACGCGGGTCTGCTCGGCGGCCTGCTCGGCGGCCTGGTCGAGGCCGGGTTCGGGCAGCACGGTCGGGATGGGCTGCGTCTCGGCCGCGTGCCAGCCGGGCGGCGGAGCGGCGCGGTGCGGCACGGTGCCGCGTTCGGAGGGCCCCGGCTGGGCGGCGCGCGGCGCCGGTTGCGAGCGCGGCGGTCCGCCCGGTTCGACGCGCGGGATCTGCTGCGTCCGGTCGTCGGCCGGGGGCATCGGGCCGCCCGCGCCGGGACCTGCCGCGCCGGGACCTGCCGGTCCCGCCCGCCGTGCTTGCGCGTCGCTGTCTCGGTTCACTGCCTGTGCCCTTCACTCACCGCCTGCGGCCCGGCGCGGGACGTCACTCCCGCGTGTGGCCGGACCAGGATGTCAGCTCGGGCCGCGGTCACTTTCGGTGGTGCTGCCGGGAGAGACGGGGAACATCCGGGGGTTGGTCGTTTCGCTCGCCGAAGGCGCGGGAGCGGAGGTCGCCGCGGACTCGCCCGCCTGGCCGCCGTTCGCCGCGGCCAGCCTGCTCCGGCGCGCTCGCAACCTGCGCAGGATGCGACGCGCGGAGAGGATCACCAGCAGCGCGCTGGCGATGGCGGTGAACCCGACGGTGAACGGGTCGTAGGTGTAGGACTGCAGCTGGATCCGCTTGGCCGGGCCCAGCTCGGTGCCCGCTTCGGTGACCACGTCCATGTCGACGGTGAACTGCCCGGCGCGGTGCACCTCGGTCTCCAGCCGGAAGTGCCTGCGCCCCTGCGCGGGCACCCGGATGACGCCGAGGTCGCGGGTCTCGATCCCGGCGGTCGCGGGGATGCGCAACCGCACCGACACGGTCACCGGCAGGTCGTTGGTGACGGTCATCGGGATCGGCGCGTTCGACGCCGTGAGCGTGATCTTGCCCGCGAACTCGTCGAGCCGGACGCGGGCGAGCACGCCGTTGAGGGTGTCGGTGGCGACCCGCACCCAGTGCCGCGCGGCGACCGGGTTGTCGCGCCAAGCGCTGGACGCACCGCGCAGCAGCCCGTTGCGCAGCGGCGTGGTGAGCGCGGCCGGGTCGAGGTCCGCGGCCGGGTCCTTCTGGCTGGAGCGGTAGAGGTCGCCGACCTTGTAGTTCTGCTCCGCGAGCTGGTCGAGGACCGGCCGCGGGATCTCCTCCGCCGCGTTCTCCTGCGGGTAGTCCAGCCGGGACACCGGCAGCGCGGAATCGCTCTGCTCGGCCTGCCCGGTGGTCTCCGGCAGCCCGGCGGGCCGCACGTAGCCGGCGTCGGCCAGGCCGCGCATCCCGTCGAGCAGCGCGCGCAGGTCCTCGCCGCTGAGGTTCCACCGCCGCGGGGGCGCGAGCACCGAGGTCGCGCCGCCCTGCGCTCCGGCGGTGGCGCGGAACGCGAGCGCGCCGAGCGCGTTCTGCACGGTGGCGGCGCCGTTGCCGTCGGGCGACATCGCCGTGGTCTCCAGCGCGGAACCGTGCCTCGGGTCCAGCGCCTCGGACAGCAGCGGGTCGACGGGCACCGCCACCGGCCCGTCCTCGTAGAGCCGGGCCGGGGCCAGCGAATCGGTGGACATCGCGGACGGCTCCATCAGCATCGTGTCGATGCCGAAGCCGGCGAGCTTGCGGGCGGTGGACTCGTCCAGCGCGCCTTCGATGGGCCACAGCACGCTGCGGCGCGGTTCGACGCCCAGCACCTGCTGCACCACGCCCGCGCCGTCCAGCGAGCCCTTGATCAGGTCGGGGAGGTCGGCGTGGTCCAGCGCGGCCACGTCCGAGTCGGCGTAGGGCAGCGCCAGCACGCAGCGGCCTTCGGTGGCTTCGCGCAGCTTGTTCAGCCACAGCTGGGCCGAGGCCGAGCCGGTGCCGTCGCGCATCCCGCCGTCGGCCTGGCGCACCTGGTAGCCGCGGCTCATGGCCTGCACGGTGGCCAGCAGGTCCGGGTCGATGGCGAAGCACAGGCCGTTGCCCAGCGGTGATCCGGCGCCCGCGTTGTCCACGACGGACTGCACGAGGTCGTAGAGCCGCCCGCCGGGGGTGAGCGAGCCCGCGAGCGCGTCGTCGGCGAGCACGGCGCGCTGGCCGGGCGTGCCCTCCTGCTGCATCCGCGGGTAGTCGACGACCGGCAGCAGCATCGCGACGGGCGCGGGCTGCGCGGGTTTCGCGGGCGGGGCGCCGGGCGGCGCCAGCACCGGCAGCAGGAAGTGCGACTCGCCGATGCGAGCGCGGCCACCGTCCCCGGGCTGGCCGTTGACGTTGACCAGCAGCGGGAACACGCCGGGCTCGGTGATCTCCAGCGAGTCCGGGCCGTTGACCGGCACCCGCAGCTCGAACGGGGCCTGCTTCCCCGGCGCGAGGGTGTCGATCATGGGCCGGAAGCTGGTCTCGTTGACCGTGGCGGCGTTGCCGCGCAGCGCGTCCTGCGCGGCCGGGACGGACTGCGTCGGGTAGCCGCGCTGCACGCGGGCCTCGATGCCGTTGATCGTGTCGCCGGTCGTGTTCGTGATCCGGCCGCTGATCGTCACTTCACCCGGCGCACCGGAGATCACCGATGGGGTGACCTTGGTCACTTCGAGCCGGGTCGTGCTCGAATCGCCCTGCGCGCTCGCCGTGCGGGCCGCGGTGATCGGAATCCCGCTGACCAGCAGGACCGCGACCACAGCGGCTAGCAGACACCTCACCCCGGCTCCGTTCCCGTGTTCCGGGGAGGTTTCCGGCTCCCCGTCTCCGCCTCGCCCGTGCCCGGCTGCGCATCGCCGAGCAGCGTCAGCGCGTGCCGCACCAGACGCCGCTCGTCGGCGTAGGCCAGCACTTCGTCCAGTTCACCTAGCGGCACCCAAGCCACCTCGGTGACCTCCACGTCCTCGTCGGAAAGTTCTCCGCCGACCGCGTCCAGCAGGAAATGGTGCACCGTCTTGTGCACGCGCCGGTTACCGGCGACGAACCAGTAGTCGATCGTGCCGATCGCCACCGTCACCCGTCCGATGATCCCCGTCTCTTCCGCGACCTCGCGCACCGCGGTCTGTTCCGGCGTCTCACCAGGCTCGATGTGGCCCTTCGGCAACGACCACAGCAATCGCCCTCTGCGGTCGGACCTACCGATGATCGCAGCGAGCCGTTCGGCTTCGGCGACCACCAGCCCCCCGGCCGAGGTCTCGTCCACGGTCCGCAGCCGCCGGCGTCGGCGCCGGTTCCGGCGCCCCGGCTGGGCGCCGCCGGAGCGGCCGGGCGACGGAGGCATGCGGCCGATGGTAATGCGATCAGCGCGGGTACCGGCGGTCGAACCGCTGCGGACCGAGGCCCGGAGATCCTCGGCTGAGCAGCCGATATCCTCCTCCCGTGGCCCCTTCGACCCGTGACGCCCCCGACGACGCCGACCTGCGCGCCCGCGAACGCGAGGCGCAGCGCAACGCGGTAGTCGAGCTCGTGAAGGTCGCCCCGGTGGCCGAGGAGCTCGCCGAGCGGTTCGCCGCGGCGGGCCACCGGCTGTACCTGGTCGGCGGCAGCGTCCGGGACGCGCTGCTGGGCAGGCTCGGCACCGACCTCGACTTCACCACCGCGGCCCGCCCGCAGCAGGTGCGGGAGCTGCTCGACGGGTGGGCGGAGACGATCTGGGACACCGGGATCGACTTCGGCACCCTCGGCGCCTACAAGCGCGGTACGACCGTGGAGATCACCACGTTCCGCGCCGACAGCTACGACGGCGTGACCCGCAACCCGGAGGTGGCGTTCGGCGACACCATCGAGGGCGATGTGCTGCGCCGCGACTTCACGGTGAACGCGATGGCCATCGAACTGGGCGAGCGCGAGTTCGTCGACCTGCACGGCGGCATGGAGGACGTGGCCCTCGGCCGGTTGGACACGCCCGCGACGCCGCAGGAGTCGTTCGCCGACGATCCGCTGCGGATGCTGCGGGCCGCCCGGTTCGCGGCCCAGCTCGGGTTCGAACCGGCCGACCGCGTGCTCGCCGCGATGCGGGAGATGGCCGACGAGCTGGCCCGGATCACTCCGGAGCGGGTGCAGGCCGAGCTCTCGAAGCTGCTGTGCGGCGAGTTCCCCCGCAAGGGCGTGGAGCTGCTGGTGGAGACCGGGCTGGCCGAGCACGTGCTGCCCGAGGTCTCGGCGATGCGGCTGGAGATCGACGAGCACCACCAGCACAAGGACGTCTACGAGCACTCGCTGGTCGTGCTGGAGCAGGCCATCGACCTGGAGCGGGCGGCGGACCCGGACGGCGAACCGGACCTGGTGCTGCGGCTGGCCGCGCTGCTGCACGACATCGGCAAGCCCGGCACGCGGCGGTTCGAGCCGGGCGGCGGGGTGAGCTTCCACCACCACGAGGTCGTCGGCGCCAAGATGGCCCGCAAGCGGCTGCGGGCGCTGCGCTACTCGAAGGAGATCGTCAGCCAGGTCTGCGACCTGGTGTACCTGCACCTGCGGTTCCACGGTTACGGCGAAGGCCAGTGGACCGATTCGGCGGTGCGCCGCTACGTGACCGACGCGGGGCCGCTGCTGCCCCGGCTGCACAAGCTGGTGCGGGCCGACTGCACGACCCGGAACAAGCGCAAGGCCAACGCGCTGCAGCGCTCCTACGACGACCTCGAGGAGCGGATCGCGCGGATCGCGGCGGACGAGGATCTGGCGCGGGTGCGACCGGACCTGGACGGCAACGAGATCATGCGGCTGCTCGGGGTGCCGCCGGGTCCGCAGGTGGGCCGGGCGTGGAAGCACTTGAAGGACGCCCGGTTGGATCGCGGCCCGATGGAGCGCGAGGAGGCCGTCGCGGAGCTGTACCGCTGGGCTGCCGAACAGGGCATCGAGGTCCCCGGCGAGGCCTGATCCGCGGGCCGCGCGGCGACGGCCGCGCGCGGTTGGCACCGAGTGGCGTTCGCGACTCCGCCGGATCGCGGAGCCCGGCCGCGCCCGGTGGCGCAGCGGTGGTGTCCGAGGATGCGCTGCTGCGTTTTCGCCGCTCAAGAGATTCTATTAATACTCAGATGGACAATTGAGTGCGCACCAATCACTGATTTGAGCGGTTGGGCACGAGCGCGCGGCTGCACCGGGCGGAAATCCGCCGCGTTCGCGGCACGGTCACGCCAGGCGGGGCTCCGCTCTGCGATCATGCGGAGGTGGAATCAGACGCGGAGGTGGAGCCGGGGACCCTGCTGGTGGCTGCTCCGCAGCTGCTCGACATGAACTTCCGCCGGACGGTGGTCTACATCATCCACCACCGGGGCGAGGGCACTCTCGGCGTCATCCTGAACCGGCCCAGCGAGGTGGCCGTCAGCGACGTGCTGCCGCAGTGGGCGCCGCACGCCAGCGAGCCGCCGTCGCTGTACGTCGGCGGGCCCGTGGAGCAGCGGACGGCGATCTGCCTGGCCGCGCTGCGCGCCGGGGAGGACGTCAAGCAGATCAGCGGCATGGTCGGGGTGCGCGGCCCGGTCGGGCTCGTCGACCTCGACGGCGATCCCGACGACCTGGTGCCGAGGGCGCGCGGGCTGCGGTTCTTCGCCGGCTACGCCGGGTGGGACGCCAAGCAGCTCGCCGGGGAGATCGAACGCGGCGACTGGATCATCGTGCTCGCCCTCCCCGACGACGTGATCGCCGCGCCCGGCGCGGACCTGTGGGGGCGCGTGCTGCGCCGCCAGAGCACCCCGCTGGCCTTCCTCGCCACCCACCCCGGCGACGTGAAGCTGAACTGACGGCCCGGACGACGAGCTCCCGGAACAGCAGAAACGCCCGCGACCGGGAGTCGCGGGCGTTCGTGTCGGTGGAGGGTCAGCCGCAGCAGCCGCCGGGGCAGCCGCCGCAACCGGCGGTCGCCGGGGCGGGAACGGCCTCAGCCGCCTTGTTGCCCAGGACGCCGCCGACGACCATCAGCGCGAACGCGCCGGCGATGCCGAGCACCGCGACGACGACCGCGCTGGTCACGGTGTTCAGCAGCGGCTCGGAGACGCCAGCGAGGATCGCCACGGCGCCACCGGCCAGCATCGCGGGCGCGGCGACCCGGTTGCCGAGTTCGAACGCCTCCTCGCTGCGCAGCGTCGCGGGCGTGCGGACTCCCACGTAGCGGTTCGGCGGCAGCTGGCTTCGCAGTCCGCGCCACCCGATGAACACCAGCGCCGCTCCGAGCACAACGAGCAGCGCGCACAAGATCACCTGCACAGCCATCACCTGGACAGGGTACGGCCGCTGCTTTTCCGACATCTGTTCGCTACCTGGCTGAGGTTCGCTGGATCACATGAGCTCGAACAGGTTCCCCGTCGCGCTGGCCGCCGCGGTGCTCGCGATGACCGCGGCGCCGGTGGCGTGCGCCGCGCCCGCGAAGCCCGCTCCCCCGGACGGGGTTCGCCTGCTGGGCGAGCGGACCCTGCCGTGGGCGACAACGTTCCAGGGCACCGCCGTCGGCGGCCTCTCCGGCGTGGACCACGACCCGCGCACCGGGCGGTGGGTGTTCCTCAGCGACGACCGCTCGGAGCAGGACCCGGCGCGCTTCTACACCGCCGACGTCGAGGTCCGGCCCGACGGCCTCGGGGCGTGGACCCTCACCGGGACCCACCCGTTCCGGCGGCCCGACGGCGCCACCTACCCGCCGATCTCCGCCGGTGACGGCACCACCGTCGACCCGGAGGAGATCCGCTTCGACCCGTGGTCGCACGACGTGTGGTGGACCAGCGAAGGCGAACGGGATCCGCTGCTGATCGACCCGTCGATCCGCTCGGCCGCCCCGGACGGCTCGTTCCGGGCCGAGCTGCCGCTTGCGCCCAACCTGGCCCACCGCCCGGACTCGGGACCGCGGCGCAACGAGTCGCTGGAGTCCCTCGCGTTCGCCGCGGGCGGTTCGCTGGTGGTCGACGCGGTCGAGTCCGCGCTGCTGCAGGACGGCGACCCGCCGACGACCGAGCACGGCGCGCTCAGCCGGATCACCGTGCAGGACCGCGGCGGGCGGGTGCTCTCGCAGCACGCCTACCCGGTCGATCCGGTGTTCGCCGAGTCCGACGGCGAGCCCGGCGACAACGGGATCGCATCCCTGCTGGCCGCGGGCGACGACCGCTACCTCGTGCTGGAACGGGCCTACGTCGAAGGCGTCGGCAACTCCGTCCGGATCTACGAGGCGGACCTGCGCGGCTCGGACGACGTCCAGGACGTGCCGTCGCTGCGCGACGCACCGGTGCGCCCGGTGCACAAGCGGCTGCTCGCGGACCTGTCGTCGTTCGGCCTCGGCACCGTCGACAACGTCGAAGGCCTCGCGTGGGGCCCGCGGCTGCCCACCGGTGAGCGCACCCTCGCCCTGGTCAGCGACAACAACTTCTCCCCCACCCAGACGACCCAGCTCATCGTGCTGGCGCTGCGGTGAGCGGTCACCGCGGGGAGAGGTCGCGCGGGCGCTCGTCCCAGAGCTCCGGGACGCGGTCGTAGCGCCGGGCCTGTTCGGGCAGCGTCGGCGACAGGTGGTCGAGCACCCGGTAGATCTCCGCCCGCTGCGCCTGCAGATCCAAGTGGAAGATCGGCTCGTGGTGCATGATGCGGTTGCGCAGCTCCAGCAGGCCGGACAGCCGCTCGTGCAGGTCCCGCCGCGGGCCGCGGAACCGCGGGAACGCGCCGTGCAGGGCGGGCACCCAGAGCGTCCGGTCGTAACCGCGCCCCTTGCTCGTCAGCGACACCCAGAAGCCCAGCGACAACTTCGCCACCACGTCGTCGGCGGTGCAACCGGCCTGCTTCTGCCGCTTCAGCTTGGCGTGCTCCTTCATGACCGCTCGCCTGCCGTAGTCGGTCAGCTGCACGGATTCCCACCACTGCCCGCTGCCGAAGTGCGCCCGCAGCCGCTCGTGCACCCCGTTGCGCAGGCCGATCTCCAGCCAGTGCAGCGGCGCGTAGAAGGCTGCCGAGACGTCCAGGTTCCACTGGTAGAGCCGGAGGGCGTCGGCGTGCTCGCCGTTCGCGGCGGTCAGGTACCGCTGGAAGCGAGCCGCGGACAGCGTGCTGTGGATCCAGGCGGGCTGGTCGCCGGACATCGGAGTCCCCCGAATCGTGGAGTGATCGGGATGCGCCGGAGTCGTGCTAAGGTGGCCGCGTAAGCCCCAGGTTCGCCTCTGCGATCAGTTCGCATGCCACCTGGGGCGTTTTGCGTCTGCATCCCGCTGGTGATGATCAGGTTAGGGAGTTCCGCGCCCGCGCTGTCAATCCGCGTCCGGCCGCGGTGTTCCCGACCGGCCCGGCGGCCCGGCCTCGGTCAGGGGCGGGCCGCGGAAAACCGGTTGGAGGTGGGCGGCACACTGGGGGTGTGCGATCCGCGCGGTGAGCAGGGAAGGAAACGCAGGTGATGAGCGGCCAGGCAGCAGGCGTGACGAGCGAGCCGACGGGAGATCCGTCGACGGGGAGCTCGGCGAACGGGAGTGAGGAGACGCCCCGGTTCCGCTACACCGCGGAGACGGCGGCGCAGGTCGAGCAGCGCTGGCAGCAGCGGTGGGAAGAGCTCGGCACCTTCCACGCGCCGAACCCGGCCGGTCCGCTGAGCACCGGTTCCGACCTGGACGCGGCCAACAAGCTGTTCATCCAGGACATGTTCCCGTACCCGTCCGGTTCGGGGCTGCACGTCGGGCACCCGCTGGGCTTCATCGGCACCGACGTCTACGCCCGCTTCCACCGGATGTTGGGCCGCAACGTGCTGCACACGATGGGCTTCGACGCGTTCGGCCTGCCCGCGGAGCAGTACGCGGTGCAGACCGGCACGCACCCGCGCACCACGACCGAGCAGAACATCGAGCGCTACCTGCGCCAGATCCGCAGGCTGGGCCTGGGCCACGACGAGCGCCGGCGGATCGCGACCACCGACATCGAGTTCTACAAGTGGACGCAGTGGATCTTCCTGCAGGTCTTCCACGCCTGGTACGACACCGAGGCCGACGGCGGCAAGGGCCGGGCGCGGCCCATCTCCGAGCTGGAGGAGCAGTTCGCCGACGGTGAGCGCGCCACCCCGGACGGCAGGCCGTGGAGCGAGCTGAGCCGCACCGAGCAGCGCGAGCTGGTCGACTCCTACCGGCTGGCGTACCTGTCGGAGGCGCCGGTGAACTGGGCGCCCGGCCTGGGCACGGTCGTGGCGAACGAGGAGGTCACCGCCGACGGCCTGACCGAACGCGGCAACTTCCCGGTGTTCCGCCGGAACCTGAAGCAGTGGATGATGCGGATCACCGCGTACTCCGACCGCCTGGTCGACGACCTGGACCGGCTGGACTGGCCGGACAAGGTCAAGAGCATGCAGCGGAACTGGATCGGCCGCTCGCAGGGCGCGAACGTCACGTTCGAGCTGGACGGGTCCGCCGAGCGCGTCGAGGTGTTCACCACCCGGCCGGACACGCTGTTCGGCGTGACCTACCTGGTGCTGGCTCCGGAGCACCCGCTGGTGGACGAGCTGACCGCCGCCGAGTGGCCCGAGGGCACCCGGGACGGGTGGACCGGTGGCGCGCCGACCCCGGTGCAGGCGGTCGCGGACTACCGGCGCACCGCGTCGATGAAGTCCGACATGGACCGCCAGGAGAACAAGGACAAGACCGGCGTGTTCACCGGCGCCTGGGCCACCAACCCGGTCAACGGCAGCCGGATCCCGGTCTTCGTCGCCGACTACGTGCTGATGGGCTACGGCACCGGCGCGATCATGGCGGTGCCCGGCGAGGACACCCGCGACTGGGACTTCGCGCAGGCCTTCGAGCTGCCGGTGGTGCGCACCGTGCAGCCCGCCGACGACCACGTCGACGGCGCGTTCACCGGCGACGGCCCGCGGATCAACTCCGCGAACCCGGAAGCCGGGCTGGACCTCAACGACCTGGGCTTGGACGAGGCCAAGAGCACCGTCATCGACTGGCTCGCCGAGCGCGGCCACGGCACCGGCACGGTCCAGTACAAGCTGCGCGACTGGCTGTTCGCCCGGCAGCGCTACTGGGGCGAGCCCTTCCCCATCGTCTACGGCGAGGACGGCGAGCCGCTGGGCGTTCCGGAGAGCTCGCTGCCCGTGGTGCTGCCGGAGGTCGAGGACTACTCGCCGCGCACCTTCGGCCCGGAGGACGCCGACAGCCGTCCCGAACCGCCGCTGGCGAAGGCCACCGAGTGGGCCGAGGTGGAGCTGGACCTGGGCGACGGGCTCAAGGACTACCGCCGCGACACCAACGTCATGCCGCAGTGGGCCGGCTCCTGCTGGTACCAGCTGCGCTACATCGACCCGGTGAACGACTCCGAGTTCGTCGACCCCGCCAACGAGCGCTACTGGATGGGGCCCCGGCCGCAGACGCACGGCGCGAACGATCCGGGCGGGCTGGACCTGTACGTCGGCGGCGTGGAGCACGCGGTGCTGCACCTGCTGTACTCCCGCTTCTGGCACAAGGTGCTGTTCGACCTGGGCTTCCTGAGCTCGGAGGAGCCGTACCGGCGGCTCTACAACCAGGGCTACATCCAGGCGTTCGCCTACACCGACTCCCGCGGCGTGTACGTGCCCGCGGACGAGGTCGAGGAGCGCGACGGCAAGTTCTTCTTCGGTGCCGAGGAGGTGCGCCGCGAGTACGGGAAGATGGGCAAGAGCCTGAAGAACTCCGTCTCCCCGGACGAGATGGCCGACGCCTACGGCGCGGACACGCTGCGGCTCTACGAGATGGCGATGGGCCCGCTGGACACTTCGCGGCCGTGGGCGACCAAGGACGTCGTCGGCTCGCACCGGTTCCTGCAGCGGCTGTGGCGCAACGTCGTCGACGAGAGCACCGGTGAGCTGCGCGTCACCGACGAGCAGCCCGACGAGGAGGTGCTGCGCGCCCTGCACAAGACGATCGAGGGGGTGCGCGAGGACTTCGACGCGCTGCGCTTCAACACCGCGGTGGCGAAGCTGATCGAGCTGAACAACCGCGTCACCAAGACGTACTCCGGCGCGGCGGGCACGCCGCGCCAGGTGGTGGAGCCGCTGGTGCTGATGGTGGCCCCGCTGACTCCGCACCTGGCCGAGGAGCTGTGGTCGCGGCTGGGCAACGAGGGCGGCTTGGCCCACGGCCCGTTCCCGGTGGCGGCGCAGGAGTACCTGGTCGAGGACACGGTCGAGTACCCGATCCAGATCAACGGCAAGGTCCGGTCGCGGGTCGTGGTGCCCGCGTCGGCGTCCCAGGACGAGGTGCGCACGGCGGCGCTGGCCGACGAGAAGGTGGTGGCCGCGTTGGAAGGCGCGGAGCCGCGCAAGGTCATCGTCGTTCCCGGCCGCCTGGTCAACGTCGTCGCCTGACCTTCCGGACCGATGCGCACGGCCCGCTCACCTGGTTTCCCGGGTGGGCGGGCCGTTTCGCGTTGATCCTCAAAGGTGGCGAGAGACGTCACATGGCTAACCTACTGGCGAGTAGTTAAGCTTGATCGAGACGGCACCAGACCTGTGGAGGCTGGCATGGACATCCCGAAGACACCGGTCCGGTTCGACGCGACCGAACTGGCGACCCTGCTCGACGGGCGCTGGGCCGGGGTCCGCGCCAAGGTGCGCGAGGCGCTCGACGGCACCGAGCTGCCCCCCGGCGACCACCTGGACACCGAGTCGCACCGCGCGCACACGCTCGAACAGCTGCACCTGCTGGTCGACAGCGGGATCCCCGAGATCGGCTTCCCCGCCGCGCAGGGCGGCCAGGGCGACGTCGGCGGCTCCGTCGTCTCGCTGGAGATGCTGGCCGGGAACCTGTCGCTGATGGTCAAGGCCGGTGTGCAGTGGGGCCTGTTCGGCGGCGCGGTGCAGGCGCTGGGCACCGAACGCCACCACGAGCGCTACCTGCCGTCGATCATGAGCCTGGAGCTGCCTGGCTGCTTCGCGATGACCGAGACCGGGCACGGTTCCGACGTGCAGCACCTGCGCACCACCGCCGAGTACGACCCGGCGACCGAGGAGTTCGTGGTGCACACCCCGCACGAGTCGGCGCGCAAGGAGTACATCGGCAACGCCGCCCGCGACGGCCGGATGGCGGTGGTGTTCGCCCAGCTCATCACCGGCGGCGAGCGCCACGGCGTGCACGCGCTGATGGTGCCGATCCGGGACGGGGCCGGCGCCGCCCTGCCCGGAGTGCACCTGTCCGACTGCGGCCGGAAGGCCGGGCTCAACGGCGTCGACAACGGGCGCATCACCTTCGACCAGGTGCGGGTCCCGCGCGAGGCGCTGCTCAACCGCTACGGCGACGTGGCCGCGGACGGCACCTACAGCAGCCCGATCGGGAGCACCGGCAAGCGGTTCTTCACCATGCTCGGCACCCTCATCCGCGGCCGGATCTCGGTGGCGGGCACCGCGGGCAGCGCCGCGAAGCTCGCCTTGGAGATCGCGCTGCGCTACGGCACGGCGCGCAGGCAGTTCGACCGCCCGGGCACCGCCGAGGAGACCGTCGTCCTCGACTACCTCGGCCACCAGCGCAAGCTGCTGCCAGCGCTGGCGAAGTCCTACGCGCTGCACTTCGCGCAGGAACAGCTGGTGCAGACGCTGCACGAGGTGTCGGGCTCCGGAGACGAACGCGCGCAGCGGGAGCTGGAGTCGCGGGCCGCCGGGCTCAAGGCGCTGACCACCTGGCACGCGACGAGCACCATCCAGGCCGCCCGCGAGGCGTGCGGCGGTGCCGGCTACCTGGCGGAGAACCAGCTGCCGCAGCTGAAGGCCGACACCGACGTGTTCACCACCTTCGAGGGTGACAACACGGTCCTGCTGCAGCTGGTCGCGAAGGGGCTGCTGACCGACTACAAGGACCAGTTCGGCGAGCTCGGCACCCTCGAGGTGGCGCGGTTCGTCGCCGATCAGTTCGTCGGCGCGGTCATCGAGCGCACCGCCGCGAAGTCGCTGGTGCAGCGCTTGGTCGACGCCGCGCAGCGGGACGACGAGGAGGCGGTGTTCGACCGCGGCTGGCAGCTCAAGCTGTTCGACGACCGCGAGCGCCACGTCCTCGACGGCGTCGCCCGCAGGCTGCGGCGGGCCACCGGCAAGGACGCGGATCCGTTCGAGGTGTTCAACAACGCCCAGGACCACGTGCTGCGGGCGGCCCGGGTGCACGTCGACCGGGTGGTGCTGGAGGCGTTCGTCGCGGGCATCGAGCGCTGCTCTGACGGCCCGACCGCGCAGCTGCTGGACCGGGTCTGCGATCTGCACGTGCTCGCCACGATCGAGGAGGACCGGGGCTGGTTCCTGGAGCACGAGCGGATCACGCCGCGTCGCGCGAAGGCGGTGACGGAGGCGGTGAACGGCCTGTGCCAGGGGCTCCGGCCGCACGCGGTGGAGCTGGTGGAGGCGTTCGGCCTGCCTCGCCAGTGGCTCACGGCTCCGATCGCGACCGGGGCGGAGGCGACCCGGCAGGACGCCCAGCGCGCGCACGACACGACGCTCGCCTGATCCTTTTCCGCGATGGCCCGTTCGACCTGGTTCATTCGGTCGAACGGGCCATTTCTTCTCCCCGATCTCGTCGGTGAACGACGATGCCGATCGATCCGCTCGGTCGAACGAGGAATTCGATCGTTCTCAATCGGGTGAGGCCGCTGCCGATGCTCCGTTGATTCGAGACCCGGTCGTGGCGGATTCGCGCAATGTTCGTTCGTCCGTGTGGGTTAAAAGATCGACAGAGATTTGAGCACGGATAGTGTCTTGATCTGTGTCTCGGGGCACATATAACGGAACTATCTCACTCGGCTTGGGTAGTTTGCGACCCCATGGCATGGACCAATTTGCAACGTTCCGTAATCGCGTCGGGGCTCGCAGCGGTAGCGCTCGGAGCCGGTGCCGCGATTCCGGCGCAGGCCTTCGCCGCCGACACCGGGCAGCAGCAGCGCGTCGTCGAGCTGGTGAACGAGGCTCGGGCGGGAGCCGGCTGCGAACCGCTCACCGAGGACGAGCGGCTGACCACCGCCGCGAACGGGCACAGCGATGACATGTCCGCCCGCGACTACTTCTCGCACACCACGCCCGAGGGCGCGACCTTCGACCAGCGGATCAAGAACGCCGGTCACCCGTCACCCGGCGCGGAGAACATCGCCGCCGGGCAGACCAGCGCCGAACAGGTCATGGACGCCTGGATGAAATCCGACGGGCACAAGCGCAACATCCTGGACTGCTCCCTCAAGAGCATCGGAGTCGGAGTGCAGACCGACGGCTGGTACTGGACCCAGGACTTCGGCCGCTGAACCTCCGAAAAGACCTGATCCGGCGTGGAATCCGCATCGCCCCGAAGAATGCGGCCGAATCACGCCGAATCAAGCAAGACCCGGTCGGGCCGGGAAAATAAAGGGGTGTCACACGTGCGGCCAGGGATCCGCTGCTCCCTCTCGCGGGCCCTGGCCGCACGCTCCCCCGCTCCCCTGGCTCAACTCACCTGCGGGCCGATGTTCCCGACGCGCACCGGGCCGTCGATCGCGCTCGGCCACGCCGCGCTGATGCCGCCGCGGGACGGCAGGTCGAACGTGATCGAGGAGACCGGGGCCGGGGCGGACGACTCCGCGGGCGCCGCCACGTAGGCGACGCCGGGGTGCTGCTCGTCGATCGTGTAGGGCTGTGCGGACCCCGGCTCCGGGGAGATCACCTCGATGCCCTGCACCGTCTCGCCGTTGAAGAAGGTCAGGCCGGACGGCGCGCCCTCGACCGTGCAGGACACCCCCGGCTTCGCCTCGAAGGTGATCGCGAACAGCCGGCCGTCGTTCGGCGCGTGGCCCTCGGTCACCGAGACGTTCAGATCGGTCGGCACGCACCGGGACGGCTCGGCGGGCGCCGCGGTGGCCGCGCCGGCGGTGAGCAGCGCACCGCCGCCGACCAGGGCGCTGAGCGCGGTCGCGGTGGCGGCGCGGCGGAACTTCGACGAGATGGCCATGGTTGCTCCTAGCGGTCGGTGTAGCTGTTTGTGACCACTAGGACGCGCTCCGGCGCCGGGGGATGTCCGCCGCCGGGAAGAAGTGAGATCCCGGACCCCGAGGCAACCTCACCCCGCTTCGGACGTCCCTCGCGGCGCTTCCGCCGGGCGACCCGGGCTCAGGCGATGCCGATCTCCTTGGCCAGTTCGTCGAGCAGCGACTCGTAGAGCAGGTCCGAGTTGATCAGGGTGAACGGGAAGCGCCCGAACACCTCCAGCGCCACGTGCCCGTACAACCGCACCCACCAGCGGAGCAGGACGAACACCGCGGTGGTGTCCAGGGCCTCCGCGGGCATCTCGATGCCTTCGTCGGAGAAGGCGTGCGCCAGCGCCTGCTGGTTCGACGTGAGTTCGCCGCGCAGGCCGGCGGGCGCGGCCTCGTGGTTCACCAGGTTCGTGGCCTCCACCATCAGCGGGCCGATGATGCGCATGAACACGCTCGCGAACCGGTCCTCGAAGCCTTCCGGGTGCGCGGCCCCGCCCTCCGGCTCGGAGGTCTCGTCGGCGCGGGTGGCGAAGACCAGCGCGAACTCCTTCGGGTGCGCCAGCGCCCAGCGGCGGAAGCCGTGGCACACCGTGTTCAGCTTGCCGCGGAAGTCGACGGCGTCCACGCCCCGCACCCGTTCGGTGAGCTCGGTGACGAGGTCGGTGCAGATGTCGTCGCCCAGCTGGCGGAGCAGGTCCTCCCGCGAGTCGTAGTAGCGGTACAGCGCGGGAGCGGTGATGCCGAGCTCGCGGGCGATCGCCCGCAGGGTCACGGCGTCGCGTCCCTTGGTGACGAGGAGCGCGCGAGCGTGCTCGCGGATCTCCATTTCGGTCGCCGCGCGGATGCGTTCGCGCCGAGTGCCCTGGCTCATCGTGGGTGTGCTCCATCAAGTCTGCCGCCGCACGGGTGGCGCGGATTGACGACGTCGCACGCACCGTAACGGTTCGTAGCGGCCGGATCGCCGGAGTGGCTCGTTCCCGCTGCACCGGAATAACCCGGTCCGCCGCGGTGTTGCGCGAGCGAGGGGCAGTGGATCATCGGTGTACCCGCGGTGATCACCCGGAACAGGAAGGTGCGGTCGATGAGCGCGGTGCAACCGGACGGTGAGCGGACCGACGAGGGCGGGACCGGCGCGGAGCTGATCGTCTACACCAGGCCGGGCTGCCCGTTCTGCACCTCGTTGCGCGCGGGGCTGCGGCGACAGGACTTGGAGTTCCGGGAGATCGACATCTGGCAGGAGCAGGGCGCCGCCGCCGCGGTGCGCGCGATCGCCGACGGCAACGAGACGGTGCCGACCGTCGTGCTGGGCGACTGGTCCGCGGTCAACCCCTCGGCCTCGCAGGTGCTGGACGCGGTGCGCGAGCACGCGCCCGAACTGCTCCCGGAGAGCAAGCCCGGACTCGTGTCCGGAGCGCTCAACGCCTTGGGCCTGCGCCAGAACGAGCGCTGATCCCGGCGGTTCCGCCGCTGGGCTCGGCGGGGTGCGCGTCGGTGAAGTAGACCAGGGCCGGCCGCACGGGGGGCGTCACGGCCGGCGCCTGGGGTTGCGATCGCCGGTGGCGCGATACCGGCGAGCAGCAACTCACCCAGTCTGACGTGTGTGCGTGCCCGGTGGATGCCTCTTGGTCAAGAACTACGCCCGAAAGGGTGGGGCGGCTGGTGTTCGGCGGTGCGTGCTGCACCGAATGCTCGGCCGCCGGTGCGGAGCTCGGCCTGTTCGCGGCGCGATCCAGTCGATTTGTCGACATGGCGACATGTTCGTTCGCCGACAGGTCGACGCATCGACCTGTCGGCGAGCGGGCCTCACGCCTCGCGCGCGTCGCGCTCGGCGATCAACCGCGCGTAGCGGGTTCCCCCGGCCAGCAGGATGAGCCCGGCCGCGAGGAACACCAGCACCCGGACCAGCCCGGACAGCGCCCCGAGGTCGAACACCAGCAGCTTCGCCAGCGCCACTCCCACCAGCACGAACCCGGCGACGCGCGCCGGCACCGAGTGGATGCCGCGCAGCAGCGACAGGAACGCCAGCACCATCCACGACACGGTGATCAGGGCGTGGCCCGCCAGGAAACCGGTGTCGCCCGGCGCGACCAGCAGGCTCAGCGTCAGCACCGCCCCTCCCCCGCCGTAGAGCAGGCCGACCGCGGCGGGCAGCACCGCCCGCGGGGTGCGCGCCAGCACGCCCAGCCGGATCGCGGACCAGGTGGTGGCGGTGGTGCTCGCCCCGATCAGCAGGAACGCCGCCAGCCCGGAGATCATCGCCGCGGTCCCGCCCGACAGGTACGGCTCGGCGGCGAACGCCAGGAACAGCGTCGGCGGCACCTCCGACACCAGCGCGATCAGCACTCCGGCCGCGCCGAACAGCGCGGAGCCCAGCAGCAGTCCCTTGCCGCGCAACCGGTGTGCGAGCAGCGCCAGCAGCAGCGCTTCCGCGAGCAGGCTCAGCGAACGGCCCGAACCACCGGCCACCAGCAGCGTCGCCTGGAAGGCGGTGGCGGCGCCGACGCCCCCGGCGATGATCCCGAGCGGGCCGGGCAGCCTGCCTGCGCGGCCCGCGCACCAGACGGCGAAGTGCAGCGCGGCGACGAACGCGAGGACTCCCAGGGCGGGGAGGCGCCCCAGCATCGGCGCGGCCAGCAGCGTCGGGGTCGCGGCGGTGATGAGCAGCGCGATCGCGAGCGGATCGCGGGGACGGCGGCGCGCGGTGAGCACGGCGAGCGCGAGACCGGCGGCGGTGACCGCGAGCGCGGCGCACGCCGCGGGCCACGGCGTTCCCGCGACGAGGGCGTGGCCGTCGCCCACGAGGGCGGCGAGGATCGCCGGGACGGCGGAGGCCGCGGTGAGCCCGCGCCAGGCCCGGCGCACCTGCACCGGCGTCGCGGCGATCTTCAGCACGACCAGGAACGCGGTCAGCAGCGCGGTGGCGGGGGGCTCGCGCAGCACCGGGCCGAACAGCAGCGGCGCGCACAGCGCGCAGCCGAGCACCACGCCGACCGCCAGCGCCTGCGACCGCCAGCGGTCGGCGAGCCAGAGCCCGAGCACGCCCAGCACCAGCGCGGTGGCGAGACCGGCCGGGGCGGGCAGGAAGTCGTAGAGCGCGGTCGCCGCGAGCACGTCCAGGTACAGCACGGCGATCCCGGTGGCGGCCAGCGCGAAGGCACCGGCGACGGCCGAGCGGTGCCGGACCCAGAACGCGCTGCCGAGCAGGACCGCGCCGAGCGCGGCGCCACCGGCGACCCGGCCGAGCGGGCCGATCCACCCGTTCTGCACCGCCATCACCATCAGCAGCACGACCCCGAGCAGGGTGATCGCGGCGCCGGACCAGGCGAGCACGCGGGTTCCTTGCCGGGACGTCCAGTTCGCGAGCCGGTCCAGCATCGGGGGCTTCGGCGGGAGCAGCGGCGGCGCGGGCGGCATCGCGCAGCCGGGCGGCGGTGCCTGCTCGCCACCGCCGACGGGCCGGTTCAGCCAGGTCAGGAAGCCGTCGGGCTGCTGCCCGCGGGCGCTCGCGGGCGAACTCGCCGCGTATCGCGCGAATTCGTGCTCCGAGGCGAGGTTCGCGGCCGGTCGCTCCGAGCCGGCGCGGCGCGGGTGCGGCGCGGTGCCGGGACGGTCGTGCGCGCCTTGCGGTGCGCCGCCGTCCTGGTGCGCGCGGTCCTGCTGGGCGGGAACGGCCCCCGAATGCGGGGCAGCCCCGGCCGCTTGCGCGGCCGGGGTCTGCGTCGGTTCTGCGAAACTGGTGTCGACGGGCTCTCCGGGGACCGGTGCGGATCCGGTGCGGATCGTCGCCTCCGGGAACGGGATCCGGTCCGGGACGGCCGGTCGCGCCCGTCTGCTCCCCGGCGCCGGGCCGGGTGGTTCTGGTCGGTCGGGTGGTGCGGCGGCGTGGCCGCCGCGCTGGATGCTGCGTTCCCCAGTGATCACGGTTTCACCTTCGGTGTTCGTCGTGCTTTCCCCATTGGTTGTTGCGCGCTCCGCGTTCGGCCCGCGAAGCTGCTCCCCGAGCACACCGAGTTCGGTCCCCAGCTCGGCGAACATCACGGCGATCCGGTCGATCGGATCGGCGAGCTTGTCGAGGTCGGAAGTGGGGCCTGCGATCGTGCGTGCTGTGCGCTGTGTTGCCATGAGCACACTCTGTCGGCCCAAGGGGTCCGGCGGGATCCGTATGGCTACTCATCGGTTACTCATCGGTTAGTGGAATCGCTGGTCCGTACGGGTACGTAACGGATCGCGATTTCACCTGGCGTGCCCGTTCAGGCGGTGTGTTTCCAGGCCGATCGGATGAGCGGTGCCTACGATCGAGGAGAGGCCGCAAGAGAAGGGTATGGTCTAGACCATGTCGCTGTTCACTGGTGTCGGAGTGAGTTCCGGCCGAGCATCCGGCCCGGTCGCCAGGGTCGCCGAACCCCTACCCGAACCGGCCGCCGCCCCCGCGCCCGCCGACGCCGCAGCGGAGGCGCGCCGCATCCGCCCGGCCGCCGAAGCCGTCGCGAACCGGCTGTTCGAGCGGGCGGGCGCCGTCGGCGGTGAGGCCAAGGCCGTCCTGGAGACCACGGCCGCCATGGCGCTGGATCCAGCGCTGCTGTCCCAAGCCGAGCAACTCGTCACCAACAACGCGCTGCCCGCGCCGCGCGCGGTCCACGAGGCCGCGAACGGATTCGCCGACGCGCTGCGCAACGCGGGCGGCTACCTGGCCGAACGCGTCCGCGACATCCACGACGTGCGGGACCGGGTCATCGCCGAGCTGCTCGGCGCCACCCCGCCCGGCGTCCCCGACCTGGACCGGCCGAGCGTGCTGATCGCCCGCGACCTCGCGCCCGCCGACACCGCCGACCTCGACCCGCGGCTGGTGCTCGCGCTGGTCACCGAAGAAGGCGGGCCGACCAGCCACACCGCGATCCTGGCGCGCGCGCTCGGCATCCCCGCCGTCGTCGCCGCCCGCGGCATCCTCGCCGCAGCACCCGTCGTCGGCGTCCTCGTCGACGGCGACACCGGCAGCGTCGAGACCTCCGGCGAGCCCGTGCGCACCCAGGCCGCGGAACGCGATGCGCAGATCGACTGGAACGGCACCGGCGGCACCGCCGACGGGCACGCCGTGTCCATCCTCGCCAACGTCGGTTCCGCTTCGGACGCGCGGCTGGCCGTGGACGCCGGGGCGCAGGGCGTCGGCCTGTTCCGCACCGAGTTCTGCTACCTCGGCGCCGACGAGGAACCGGACGTGCGCACCCAGCGCACCGCTTACACCGAGGTGCTAGCCCCGTTCGCCGGTCGCCCCGTCGTCGTGCGCACCCTCGACGCGGGCGCCGACAAACCGCTGTCGTTCCTGGACATGGGCACCGAACCGAACCCGGCGCTCGGGGTGCGCGGGCTGCGGGTGTGCTTCGAACGCCCCGGCGTGCTCGACCGGCAGCTGGAGGCCATCGCCGGCGCCGAGCAGGACTCCGGCGCGAAGGTGTCGGTGATGGCCCCGATGGTCGCCACCGCGGACGAGGCGGCGTGGTTCGCCGACCGGGTCCGCGCCGCCGGGCTGGGCCGGGCGGGCGCGATGATCGAGGTCCCGGCGGCGGCGCTGACCGCTGACGAGCTGCTCGACGCCGTCGACTTCGTCAGCGTCGGCACCAACGACCTCGCGCAGTACGTGTTCGCCGCCGACCGCATGTCGGGCGCGCTGGCCGGGCTCAACGACCCGTGGCAGCCCGCGCTGCTGCGGCTGGTGGCACTGATCGGGCAGGCCGGGCACCGCCTCGGCAAGCCGGTCGGCGTCTGCGGCGAGGCGGCGTCGGACCCGCTGCTGGCGGGAGTGCTCGCCGGCCTCGGCGTCAGCAGCCTGTCGATGGCCGCCGCCGCCGTTCCCGCCGTCGGCTCGGCGCTGGCGGCGCACACGCTCGTCGACTACCAGAAGGCGGCGGAAGAGGCCAAGAACGCCCCCAACGCGGCGCGAGCCCGGGAGTCCGCCTTCGCCACCCTCCAGTGAGGGCGAGCCGCTCCAGCGGTGACCGCCGGAGCGGACCTCCCGCGCGACCGGGGGTGAGGTGCCCGGCACCTCACCCCCGGTGACCGGCCGCGTCCCGGTGGGGCAGTACCGGGACGAGGCGGACGGCGAGCTCCATCCCCAGCGGAGCCCGTCGTCCACGGATGCCGCGAGGCATCCGCGTCAGGCCCGGACGTGGTCACCGAGCATCGGCCGCACCAGCTCCCGCAGGCGCCGCGACGGTTCGATGCCCAGCTCCCGGTCCAGCAGCTGCTCGTAGCGCCGGTAGTGGCGCAGCGCCTGCGCCGGGTTCGACTGCTTGAGCAGCACCTCCACCACCGCGCAGTGCGCGGTCTCGCGGAACGGTTCGACGACGGTCGCCGCCTGCGCGACCTCCAGCGCCGTCGCCAGCTGGCTGGACTGCACCAGCCGCTCCGCTGCGATCTCCAGCGCGTGCACCTGGAGCTGCTGGAGCCGTTCCCGCTCGGCCAGCACCCAGTCCTCGTACCAGCCGGGCAGCAGCGGGTCCTGCTTGGCCAGGGTGTGCCCGATCGCGGCCCAGTCCGCGATCGGCTCCACCGGGTCCTCCCGCAGCAACCGCTCCCCCGTGGACGTCAGCTCGTGCACGTCCACCGAGACCTGGCTCCCCAGCTCGATCTCCGCGCCGTTGCCGACGATGGCTCCCCCCACCCGCCTGCGCACCCGCCACAGCGTGGTCCGCAGGTTCGCCAGCGCGCTCTGGTCGTCGTTGGCCGGCCACAGCGTCCCGGCGACGAGGTCCCGCTGCGTCCGCCCGCGCAGTGCCAGCAGCGCCAGCAGCCGCTGCCCGTTGCTGGAGACGGGCACCCCGGCGCCGTCGCAGTGCAGCGACCACCCACCGAGCAGTGCCAGCTGCAACCGCTCCACGGCGTGCGGCCGTGGGAGCGGGATCGGGCGCGCAGGTCCCTCGCTCATGGTTCCCCCTTCGTCCGGCAAAGACCGGCCGCACCCGAGGCGCAGCCTGTCACCGGTGGCGTCGCAGGCATGGCGGTGTGCCGTTACAGGCCTACGCACCGTGACAGATCCGCAGGTCACGAGGTGCGAAGGCCGAAGCGGTTGCGGGTGACCGGGGCGCGGTGGCGCGGCACGTGGCGGGGGTGTTTGCGGCGGTACCACTTGCCGATCTTGCTCCCGATGCGGATGACGAACGCGATACCGCCCATCCACGGCAGCAGCAGCACGAACAACGACAGGACTGCCACCAGCCCGATGAGCACGTGGCCCTGCTGGAATCCGGCGAGACCCCAGAGCCAGAACTCGTGCCCGCGCTCCAGCGCCGTGCCCAGGTACCGGGGCACCCGCACGAACAGCGTCAGCAAGGACAGGAACAGCACCGGCACCACGACCGCCACCCAGCAGGTGACCAGCAACCGGACCTGGGGGCGCAGCCCCGCGCCGACCTGCTCCCCGGGCTGCTGCCTGCCGAGCAGCTTGCGCAGGAACGGCCGCACGTGCGCGAACAGGTTCGGCACTCCCACCAGGTCACCGAGGATGTAGTAGCCGTCCAGCCGGATCAGCGGCAGCAGCTGCTGGAGCATCTGCATGTGGCTGAGCACGATGAACACCGCCAGCGGTGCGAAGCCCGTCGCCCAGAACAAACCGGCCATGACGAGGATGTAGATCGCGTTGAAGTACAACCCGCCCAGGTCGGTGCGCAACCGGCCGGCCCGGTCGAGCCGGTAGGCGTCGGTGACGTTGGTGTAGAACGCCGGGAAGATCAGCAGGATGCCGAAGCCGATCGCACCGGGCCGCCCACCGCCGTAGTGGCACCCGGCGGCGTGCCCGCTCTCGTGGAACAAGGTGGACGTGACGATCAGCAGGATCAGCATCAGCAGGTGCGCCGGGTCGCCCACGGACGCTTGGAACGCCGGATCCAGCGAACCGGAGGCCACCAGCGCCACGTCCGCCACGACCATCGCGCACAGCACGCTGACCACGATGACCGGCTGGAACAGCGGGGCCAGCACCGCGGCCAGCGCGCGCACCACGACCGCGGGCAGCAGGACGCCGCGCATCGCCAGCGAGATCAGCGGGTCCGCCCGCGGCGCCTCCGCCACCGGTTCGTCCAGCGCGGCCACGCCCAGCTTGTGCAGCTTGTCGCCGATCAGGAAACCCACCCCGGCCGCGGAGATCTGCGAGCCGCAGGCCGCGGTGACCCGTTCGGCGATCTCGCGCAGGTCTCGGTGTCCGTCGATCTGCGAGGCGACCAGGTAGAGCAGCTCGGACACCAGGATCATCTGCCCGTCGGCGCGGCCGATGAGGAAGCGCGGATCGGTGTACCCGGCGCCTTCGTACCGGCCGCACAGCTCGACGCCGTCCGCGAGCTGCGGCACGGAGCGCTCGTCCGCCTCGGCGAGCGGAGCGGGATCTCCGGGCGCGGCGGTGGCGGCCGGTGCTGCGGTCTCCCCGCTGGTGCGGGCCGCGTCCGGCCGGTCGGGTGCGGCGCCTTGCGCGGGCACGACGGGCAGAGCGGGCTCGGTGGGAAGGTCGGGTTCGGTGGGTGCTGCCTGCCCGACCTGGGGCGCTTCTGACATGGTTCCCCTCCAGGAAAACCGGCCGGAGACGGAAGAGCTTCCGTCCCCGGCCGGCCGGCACGTCCGATATCCGCTTTTACTTTCCGTATCCGTACTGGTTGGCGAGCGCGAGGGCGTCACCACCGACGGCGGTCGCGACGGCGATGTTCACCGGCACGTTGACGTTGACGTTGACGAGGCCGCCGAGCGCCTCGCGGGCGGGCAGCAGCTCGGCCGGTTGCGCGGCCAGCTCCAAGCGGTCCATTGATCCTCCTCAGTGGTGTCCGGCCGTGCGCCGCTGGTTTTCAACGGCGCACGGCCGGGAACTCGGTCAGGAAAGGTCAGTCCTGGCTGAGGTCGATGTGCTGGTCGGCGTTGGCCTCGGCGTCGCCGCCGAGGGCGACGGCGGTGGCGGTGTTCTGCGCCGCCACCACGGCGAAGTACTCGTTGAAGTTGAGGCCGCCCAGCGCTTCGCGCTTCGGCAGCAGCTCGGCGGAGACTTGCAGTTCGGAGATCTCGAACTTCACGATGCGCTCCTACGAAGTAGAGATGATGAGAACAGGTCGCGGCGTCGGCGCCGCGGGAAAGGTGCCTCGGGGCAGGGGCCCCGAGGTCACCTCACGGCCCGGACCACGGACTCGGTGGTCACGAACCAGGTCAGCCCTGGCCGAGGTCGATGTCCTGGTGGGCGTTGGCCTCGGCGTCGCCGCCGATGCCCACGGCGGTGGCGTTGTTCTCCGCGGCCACCACGGCGAAGTACTCGTTGAAGTTGAAGCCGCCCAGGGCCTCGCGCTTCGGCAGCAGCTCGGCGGACACTTCCAGCTCGGAGATCTCGAAAACGCTCACGGTCGTACTCCTCATCGAGTTGACGAACTTTGTTGAACGGCGACGTTGTTCGCCGCTGCCGCGAAGTACGCCAGACCCGGCGTCACCGGCCCGTCACCCGTCCGTCACGGTGCGCGGTCGGCACTCTGGTGGGCGACCGGCAGGGAGTGCTCGATCACCTGCGGTGAAATGTGCCGCTGTGCAGCGAAAATCGTGAGGAGTGGCCGGAAGACAACAGACCCGGCGACCGTCGTGGTCGCCGGGTCGGGTGAATCGGGCGGGATCTTGCGGAAGGACCGCCGGTCAGTCCTGGGAGGCCTCGCCGTCGGCGTCCAGGCCGTGCTCGATGGCGTAGCGCGCCAGCTCGACGCGGTTGTGCAACTGGAGCTTGCGCAGCGTGGACTGCACGTGGTTCTCCACCGTCCGGTGCGAGATGACCAGCTTGTTCGCGATCTGCCGCGCGGTGAGGCCCTTCGCGACTTGGCGCAGCACCTCGGTCTCCCGGTCGGTGAGCTGCGGCGCCTGCGACTCCGCGCCCGGCGAGATCGCCATCCGCCGGTACTCGCCCAGCACCAGCCCGGCGAGGCCCGCGGTGAACACGGCGTCCCCGGCGGCGGTGCGGCGCACGGCGTCCACCAGCTCGTCCACCGAAGCGGACTTGACCAGGTAGCCGGAGGCGCCGGCCTTCACCGCCTCCAGCACGTCGCTGTGCTCGCCGCTGGCCGACAGCACCAGCACCCGCGTGCCGGGGATCTCCTGGGTGATCTGCCGGGAGGCGTCCACCCCGGAGGTGTCGCCGAGGTTGAGGTCCATCAGCACCACGTCGGGCCGCACGGTCCGCGCGATGCGCAGCGCGGACACCGCGTCCCCGCTGGTGGCGCGGATCTCGAAGCCGCGTTCGGCGAGATCCCGCGACACCCCGTCGCGCCACATCGGGTGGTCGTCGACCACCATCACCGACACGTGCGGCTCGGTCATCCTTCTCCTCCTCCGCGCGGTGCCGGGTCGGCTCGCTGGTCCTCCGGGTCCGTCCGTTCGGATCCCGGCGGTGGCTCGGGCTGCGGGTCCGCGATGTCCGGGTGGGCGGCCGGTGCCGTCCGCCGGGTGAACATCCGCTTCGCCGCCGTTCTCGTCCGCCCGCCCGCCGCCCGGCCGGGCGGCGTGTTCGGGCGCGGTAACCGGATCTCCCACTCGGTGCCCTCGCCCGGAGTGGTGTCCAGGGCGATCGTGCCGCCGAGGTGGTCGACCCGGCCGCGGATGGATTGGGCCACGCCCATGCGTCCCTCCGCCGCCGCCTCGTCCAGCCTGCCTTCGGCGATGCCCGGTCCATCGTCCCGGACACTGATCACGATCTCGTTCGGCAGCTCTTCGAGCAAGACCCAGGCGCGGGCATCCGGTCCCGCGTGCCGGTCCGCGTTCTCCAACGCCTCCCGCACGATCGAGAGCACGTCGGATCCGATCTGCTCCGGCAACCGGACCTCGGTGGCCGGGACCGACACCTGGACCTTGCCGGTGCGCAGCACCTGGAGGCGGGCGACCAGGTCGATCTCGCCGCCCGGATCGTGGTCCGGCGGCCCGGCCGCCACCAGCGAGCGCAGCGCGATCTCCTGCTCCCCGGCGAGCCGGGCGAGCTCGGCGGCCTCGCCGCCCATCTCGACGCCGCGGTTGCGCACCCGCGCCAGCACTTGCAGCACGCTGTCGTGGATGGAGCGGGCGAGGCGTTCCCGCTCGGCGGTCGCCGCCTCGGTGCGCAACGCCTGGCTGAGCCGCTCGGTGGAGCTGCGGGCGGTGTCGGCGGCCAGGCCGAACAGCAGGCCGCAGCCGATCAAGAGCACGGCGTCCTGGAACATCAGCGGTTCGACGCTGTCCCGGATCAGGAAGTTGATCAGTGCCGAGACCGCGCCGGACACGCCACCGCCGAGCCAGCCCCACTGCACCGCCGCCAGCGTCACCATCGACGGCTGCCACATGGTGGTCACCGAGGGGATGAGCGCGTTCATCTGCTCCTCGGTCATGATCAGCTCGTTGCCGAGGAACAGCGCGGAGATCAGCACCTGGTCGACGAGCACCAGCGCGTTCGTCCGGCCCTCCCGGTGCCGGAACCGCCACACGGTGAACACGGTCCAGCCGATCATGATCACGAGTTCGAGGGCCGCCAGCGCCGGTCGCGCGTAGTGCGGGACCTGCATCCCGAACCACACGATCGCGTAAACGAGCCCGACGGAGCGGAAGAAGTTGTGCGCGCGCCACAACGGTGAGCGTCCATCGGCGACGCGGGGGCGTTGTGGTGGCGAGGTGGACTTCGGCATGGCCACGGTTGCTCCTTCCCGATCGACCATCCTGCCGTATCGATCGAGTTCCGTGGCGCGATCACCGATCAACACGCTCAGTGTTTGTCGTCACCGACAGGGATTACCCAAATGGAGCCAAGAGCCGGGTTTCCGAGCAAGATCGGGCTATGCCAGGCTCAGGAGAAGTAACCCGATCCGGTAGTTGGCTGAGGTACGACACCGCCATTCGCACGCATTCGGAATGCCACCGGATCATGGCCCGCTCGCCCGTCCAGGCGAGGAAGAGACGTGAGGAATCATGGCGCCGTGGCCCTTGTGGCGGCTCCGGGCACCAGCACTCGTCTACGTGCTGCTCACCCAAGCCGTGGCCTTCGGGCTGGTCGTCCTGGTGCTGTCGCTGAATTCGCCGCCCACGCTCGAGGAGTGGTTCCGGTTCGCGATGCTCGGCGGCACCGCGGCCGCGGTCATCGTCGCCACCTCCGTGTCCATCCACCTGCGCAGCGGAATCCGGCGCGACCCGTGGACGGTGCACATCGCCTACCTGGCGGCGGGCGGCCTCGCCCTGCCGCCGAACCTGCTGTTCCTCCTGCTGCTGGGGCCCGCGCTGCACGGCGTGCTGGAGGCCCGGCCCGATCCGCACCGCTGGTTGTTCGTGACGGCGGCGACGACGCTGGCGGTGTTCGTCGGCCGAAGCATCGTCGGCTGGCACGACCCCGCGTGGAATCCGCTCCTGGTGCTGCTCGGCGGCGTGGCGCTGCTGCTGGTGCGGGCGCTGGTGGTCGCCGCCGGGCTGCGGTTGCGCGAGCCCACCGCCGCGCGCGGGGACGTGTTCGGGGAGCCGATCGACGTGCTGCTGGGCGCCGTGGCCGCCAGCTTCGGCGGGGTGCTGGGCATGGCGATGCTGCGGGAGCCGACCGTCGCCGTGCTGGGCGGGCCGATGCTGGCGCTGCTCGACCTGGCGGGCCAGCTGCCGCACTGGCGGCGATCGGCGCAGCGCGACGGCAAGACGGGGCTCGCGAACGCGCTGCACTGGGACCGGGTCGCCCGCGTGGAGCTGCGGCGGGCTCGCTCGCGCCAGCGCGGCGCGGCGGTGCTGCTGCTGGACCTCGACCACTTCAAGCGCGTCAACGACGAGGTGGGCCACCTGGCGGGCGACGCGGTGCTGGCCGCGATCGGGGTGATGCTGCGCGACAGCGTGCGCAAGGAGGACCTGGTCGGCAGGTTCGGCGGCGAGGAGTTCGTCGTGCTGCTCCCGAACGCCTGCCTGGAGGTGGCGCACGCAGTGGCGGAGCGGGTGCGGCTGTCCACCGCGGCGTTGTCCGTGCCGACCCACGACACCTTGGGCGCGCCGCGTGAACTCGGCGGCCTGACGGTGAGCATCGGAGTGGCCACCACGACGCGATTCGGCTACGAATTGCCCGACCTGCTGGTGGCGGCGGATGCCGCGCTGCTGGCCGCGAAAGCCTCCGGGCGCAATGCGGTCATGTTCGCGTGAGTTCGAGATTCTCGGCGAACGAACATTCTCACGAGCGGAATGCACGGCCGTTGAAACAGTTCGAGTCCGGGCCGAGAAGGCGTCCGCCTTATCGACCCGGACTCGTTTCGAATGTGGGGGCTATTCGATCGCGGTCGATCCGGAACCCGAATCGGTCCGGCCGGAGTCCTCGCCGGAGTCCGCGCCCGACTTCGCCGGCTCCCCGGATCCGGTGTCCTCGGCGGAGTCGCGGGCCGGTGGTTCCGCCTCGTGCGGATCGGTCGGATCGACCGGGGTCTGCGATCCCTCCCCCGCGGCCAGCGAGCGGATCGCCGAGTTCAGCACCGCGACCAGCGGCACCGCCAGCAGCGCGCCGACGATGCCCGCGAGCACCACGCCCGCGCTGATCGCCAGCACCACCGCCAGCGCGTGCACCTGCACCGCGCGGCCCAGCAGCAGCGGCTGCAGCACGTTGCCCTCGATCTGCTGCACCAGCAGCACCACGAGCACGACCAGCAGCGCGTCCACCGGCCCGTTGGTGACCAGCGCGATCAGCACCGCGACCGAACCGGAGGCCACAGCGCCGACGATCGGCACGAACCCGCCGAGGAACACCAGCGCCGCCAGCGGCAGCGCCAGCGGAACTCCGATGATCGCCAGGCCGATCCCGATGCCCACCGCGTCGGCGACCGCCACCAGCGTGGTCGCCCGCACGTAGCCGACCAGCGAGGCGAACCCGCGCACCCCGGCGACGTCGACCCGGTCCCGCACGTGGGACGGCACCAGCCCGAGCATGAACAGCCACACCCGGCGGCCGTCGTGCAAGAAGAAGATCAAGGTGAACAGCGCCAGCACGAGGCCGGTGAGGAAGTTGCCGAAGGTGGACGCGGTCGACAGCGCCCCGCTGGTCAGCGCGGCCTGGTTCTCCTGCAGCCAGTCCGCGGCCTGCCCCAGGTACTGGTCGATCTGCTCCTCGCGCAGGTGCAGCGGTCCCGACAGCAGCCAGCCCCGGATCTGCCCGAGGCTGCGCAGGATCTGCCGCTGCAGCTCGGGGAAACCGTTGACGAACGCGTTGATCACGAAGGTGAGCACGCCGCCCACCAGCGCCAGCCCGCCGACGAGCACCACGGCGGTCGAGATCGCCCTCGGCACCCGCAGCCGCGCGAGCCAGGACACCGCGGGCGCCAGCAGCGCCGCCAGCAGCAGTGCGATGGCCACCGGGATGACCACCACGTTGAGCCTGCCGACCGCCTCGCTGAGCACGTACAACATGCCGAGCACCACCAGCAGTCGCCAGCACACGGCGGCGGTGACTCGCAAGACCAGCGGTACGTGGGTGGCGGCGTCGTCCGGCGCGGTGATCTTCGAGTTGCTCACCAGGCCACCGTAACCGCGTCGGAGCGCGCTCAGGTGAGGTCGGGCTGATCTCGTGCCGTCGAGGAGACGGCCGCCTGTCACTCGATCCGGGAGTGTTCGGCGAGATCACTACCTCTGCGGCGCGGCTGCTGACAGAGTGCCCGTCGGCAGTGGACGTCGATCAAGCCGCCGAACGGCTCAACATTCCCGTTCGAACGGCCGATCGCCACGTCGAATGCATCCGCGACGGAAAGTGGAACCGGGCCAGCAGATGTCGGACAGCCTCCGGAGAACAGGCGGTGGTCGCGGTTGGCGGCTGCTCGCCCGAACTCTGGTCGTGGCGGGAGCCGCCGCGGCGGGGACGTCCGCGGGCTGGTTCGCCGGGCACGCCGGGGCGGACCCCGCGGTGCTCGACCTGCCCGGACCGGTGCTCGCCGCTCCGGACGACTCCGCGGGTGAGCGGACCGCCGAGGACCGGCCGGAGCCGTCCGGCTCGTCGCCGATCCAGCGCCCGGTCGGCACCGTCGTGCACCACATCGTCGAACCGCTGACCCGCGCCGCCGCGCCGGATTCCGCGGGGGGCGAGGAAGTTCCGGACGGCTCCGCCGACGACGGAGGAGCGGCCGAAGCCGGGCCCACTCAGTCCGAAGTGGACGGCGGGAGCCCGGAGTCCGCCGATCCCGGCCGGTTCTCGCTCGACTCCCTCGCGCCGCAGCACCTCGTCGGCCGGGTGGCCGAGGCGGAACCCGTGACGACCGTGGTGCACGGCGCCGGTTCGCTGCTGGAACCGGTGCGCGGCGCGCTCGTCGCGGAACCGGGCGGCGAACGCCCCGGCCCGCCGCTGGGCGGCCTGACCCGCCCGGTGGCGCACGGACTCCACCAGCTGACGAGTCCACTGTGGAATCGACCGGCCCCGGAGCCGCCTGCGACCGCACCCCAGGTGCCCGTCGAGACCGCTCCCGTCGCCGAGATCCCGCCGGCTCCGCAGGGCGGACCGGCCGCGCAGATGATCTCCCACCCGGCGCCCGCAGCCGCGACGACCGCCGCGTTCACCGCGGACGACACCGACGGCCCCGTCACCGCCGCGCCCGCCGCGCCGCGCCAGGACCGGCCGTGGACGCCGGGCAAAGCGGCCACCCCGCCGCTGCCCGCGGGCGGAGCCACCGGGCACGCGGGCGACGGCTCCGGCGGTCCCGGCGGAGTCGGGCTGACCTGGCCGATGGCGGACGCGTCCGCGCACCTCGCGGCACTCCGCTCGCTCGACCGGACCGCGATCGCCGCGCCCGGCAGCGCCTTCGCCGCTTCGCCCGGCGCCACCCCCGACTGATCCGCGGCGTGCGGCGCGCGTGCGCCGCAGACGACCGCACGTTGCCCCCGAGCCGCCGCGACCCATGGTCGACATCCGATGACGGCGCGCCTCGAACCATTGCTTTCCCCGCTCGCACGGGGAAATATCCGAAGGAGACCGCATGCAGACTTGGGCGAAGCGAGGCGTTCGTGCCGCGCTGGTCACCGGTGGTGTGCTGGCCGTGGGAACGACCATGGCGGCAGCCGAAGGCGCCGGCCCGTCCCGGCCTTCCGGAAACGGGAACCACGGCAGCCTGGGCACCCGATACGATCAGTCGCCAGCAGATCCGGGACGGGGAGATTCCGTGTTGCCCGCGTTCGACGCCGACGGCACCACTCGGCCGCACCTGGGACAGGCGTTCCCGGCGCACCGCGACGCGGACGCCGGGCGCTACCGGGCGCTGGTCCTGACCGGGAAGATCGACCCGGTGCGGGACCTGCTGCCCGCCGTCGAGCACGACATGACCCAGGAGATCCCGGTCCTGCGCGACCTGGACCGGCACACCCCGCGGCACCCGGACATGCAGCTCGCGGGCTGGGTCGGCGACCCCGCCACCGCGCGTCCCGCGCCGAGCGACGGGCGGCACAGCCTGCGGTTCGGCAACACCGGGACGTCGCGGCACACGATGCGCACCCCGTCCGAGGGGTTCCACCGCTCGCTGAGCTGGGCCGGTCCGATCGGCGGCATCATCCGCAACGGCCACGGACACCCCGCCGAGGCGCAGGTGCCCGAGGTGACGGGCGAACTGATCACCCCGCTGGCGGACCCGGCCACGGTCGACCCCGAGGACGGCATCGTCGCCCTGTGGCACGGCGCCCTCGGGAACGGCGAAGCGGGACGGGCGCCGTTCGACGCGGCCGAACCCGCCATGGCCGGCACCGGCCTGCTCGACTCCGCTGACGTCGACCTCACGTCCGGTGAACTTTCGGGCCCGGTCACCCGCCTGTACCAGGTGCCGCCGTCGCTGCTCGCCGTCGCCCTCGCCGACGCTCCGCACGTCCCCGCCGCACGCGCGGAGACCGTGGCGCTGCAGGTGCCCGGTGAGCACCAGGACTTCCCCGAAGTGCCGCCCGCGCTGGCCGATCCGCTCGTGCTCGACGGGCCCGCTCCGCGCGACGGTGCCGAGCCCGGCCTGCACGCGCCGCTGCCCGTCCTCGGCGAGCTCTCCGCGTTCGGCGGCGGTCAGCTCAGCGGCCCGACCTTCGGGCGGCTGACCGAGGCGCTCGGCGAAGTGGGGCCGCGCGCCGACGACCGGCCCACGGTGTCGTTCCTCGCCGCGATCCCCCGGTTCAGCACCACGCCGGAGGACGTGCCGGTGCGGGTGGAGGTCCTCGACGAGCTCGACGCCGCCACGCCCGAAGGCCGGCGGATCCTCAGCCACCCGCTGCCGCCCGAGCCGCGGGCCGCCGAACCGGCAGGCGTGGAGCTGCCGCTCCTCGGCGGGCTGCCCTCGATCAGCGCGGCCCAGGGGCACACCGTCCCGATCCCGGGCATCAGCGCGCAGCGCAACTTCGACGACACCGTCGAGTTCCAGCGCATCTGACGCACCCGCACACCGAAACGGCCGCCGGACCACACCAGGTCCGGCGGCCGTTTCGCGTGCCGTGCGGGGTTCTCCGCGCCGATCAGGCGGGAGCGGAGACCTGCGGTTCGTCCGGTTCGGACGAGCGGCTCGCGAGGCGGTGCGAGCGCCACAGGCCGTAGGCGTAGTACGCCAGCAGCGCCAGCCCGAAGTACACGTAGGCGTTGCCCACCAGGTGTTCCAGCACGTTCCAGCGCAGTTCCCGGCCCTTGCCCTGCGGCACCTTCCACATCGGCCCGAGGGTGAAGAACGACGCGGCCAGCCCGGACATCATCAGCAGTCCCCAGTCCTGGCGGCGCACCGCGGCCCCCGCCAGCAGCACCAGACCGGGAATCGCCCACACCCAGTGGTGCGACCAGGAGATCGGCGAGATCATCAGCGACAGCAACCCGTTGAGGGTCATCGCCATCGGCAGGTCCCGCTGCCGCAGCGCGTGCACCATGGCCGCGACCGCCAGCGCCAGCACCAGCAGCGCCACCACCACGAACACCATCGACACGTGCCCGACGCCGAGCTTGGTCAGCACCGACCGCACCGACTGGTTGCCCGCGTACACCGAGGCGTTGCCGGTGAAGGTGGGGCCGAACGACACGTTCCCGGTGGCCATCACCTCGTGCAGCCAGTACTTCCGGGTGCCCTCGAACGCCAGCACCAGCCCGATCAGCACCGTGCCGAGGAAGCCCGCGATCGCCGTCGCGATCGGCTTGAAGTCCTTGCGCAGCAGGAAGAACAGCAGGAACGCCGCCGGGGTGAGCTTGATCCCGGCCGCGATGCCGATCAGCAGTCCGCGCGGGTACGGGAGCTTGCGGCCGGGTTCGGTGCGCCACAGGCAGTCCACCGCGACCAGCGCCATCAGCACCAGGTTGATCTGCGCGTAGGTGAGCGTCTCCATGACCGGCTCGGACAGCGTCGCCAGCGGCAGCACCACCGCGGTCCACAGCACGACGCGGTCCCGCTGCCCGTGCAGGAAGGTCGACGCGTTGAACACCAGGTACAAGGTGACCAGCAGCGCGATGTGCGAGAGCAGCATGATGATCACGACGGCCGGGATCTTCGGGACCAGCCCGAGCGGGCTGAACAGGATCGCGGCGAACGGCGGGTAGATGAACGGCAGCTTCAGCCCGGACTCCGTCGCGGGCAGCGGGCCGTACATGTCCCCGCCCTGCAGCCAGGCGCGGGCTCCCAGCCGGTAGACCTCGCCGTCGATGTGGTCGTGCGGGCTGATCGTGGAGACCATGAGCACCGCGAGCAGTTCGGCGACGCCGATCGCGATCAGCAGCCTGCGGTGCTCGTGGGACAGCTCTCGTATCAGGTCGCCGAAGGGTCGTCGCGTCGCGTCGTCCGGTCCGCTCACGGCCACGGGGGTTCACCGTCCTGGTCATCGATGCGGGGGTGCCGCCGATCTCGAGCGGCCCGCACCAGCGTAGAGGCAGCCCGTGATCGCACCGGAGCCCGGCGGAACCGGAACGGCCCGGAGGGCGGTCCGCAATCGAAGATCATCCGTCTTCTGGACGGCTCGTTTCCCGCATCGGGTGGTCCTTCGTGGTTGACCCGGGTAGTTGCTGACGCAGCGTTATTCGCGCTCGGTAAATACCACCATTACGGGTGGTAGTGATGCTCTTGAATTCAGACCTCTCCGCAGAGGAGAGTCCAGTGGACTGCTCCGTTTGGTGGGGAGGAGGGGCCGAATGAGTGTCCTCGACGTGACCGCACCGTCCCAGCTGCCGCCGATCTGGGACGAGCTGATCACCGGGCTTACCGTGGGCGTGCTGCTCACGGACGAGCGCGGCCAGGTGCTCGCCACCAACGACGTCGCCGCGGACCTCATGCAATTGACGAAGTCCGATCTGCTCACCGGCGCGCGTCCCAGCGGCTGGAAGGTGCGCGACGACACCGGTGCGGCGATGCCGGACTGGTCCGAGCTGGCCGGGCAAGTGCTGCGCGCGGGCTCACCGCTGTCCACCCCGATGGTCGTCGAGCGCGGTGGGCACCCGACCCGGCTCTGGGCCGACTACCACGCCGTGCGCGCGCAGGGGAAGCGCCGCGTCCTGATCCTGCTGCAGGCCGTGCAGACCGACGTCGGCCACAGCCGCGGCCTGCTCGACCCGCTCACCGGGCTGCCCGGCCGCGCGCTGCTGCTGGACCGCCTGGAGCAGTCCCTGGTGCGGGCTCGCACTCGCGGCATGCTCACCACGCTGGTCCTGCTCGACGTGCACCGGCTCGCGGTGTTCAACACCGAGCACGGGTTCGCCCGCGGCGACGAACTGCTCGGCACCCTCGCGGGACGGCTCCGCCAAGGCATGTCCGACGAGCACACCGTCGCCCGCTACGGCGGCGACGAGTTCGCGCTCGTGGCCGACCACCCGCACGGCAACGGCGAAGCCATCGCCCAGCAGGCCCGCCGGATGGCGAGCTGGCCGATGCGCATCGGCTCCACCCGGATCCGCCCCAACCTCCGCGTCTCCTGGGTGACCACCAACGGCAACGCCACGGCCCACGCGGTCCTCTCCAGAGCAGAACAACAACTCCAGCACTGACCCCGGGCAAGCGAAGCGAAGCCTGCCTTGCGGCCGAAGGCCGTGCCTGTATGCGCGTCAGCGCATAGCCCACGTCGAAAAGCCCTCGCCGGCGGGTTCTCAGTGAGCCTCTCGCGAGGACAGCTTTTCCCTCGTGGCGGCGCCACTTGGGAAAAAGACCCCGCAGCGAGAGGCTCACTGAGGTTCCGCTACCCGGACACCCGGGCAGAACGACCGCTGGAACTCACTCCCCGCGAATAAAAGACTCCACCGCTTCGTAGGCTTCGGAGTCGGAGTACTGCTCGGGCGGCGACTTCATGAAGTACGACGAAGCGGACAGGATGGGGCCACCGATCCCCCGGTCCTTCGCGATCTTCGCCGCCCGCAGCGCGTCGATGATGATCCCCGCCGAGTTCGGCGAGTCCCACACCTCCAGCTTGTACTCCAGGTTCAGCGGCACGTCGCCGAACGCGCGCCCCTCCAGCCGGATGTAGGCCCACTTGCGGTCGTCGAGCCACGGCACGTAGTCCGACGGCCCGATGTGCACGTTGCGCTTGTCGAGGTCGCGCTGGACCTGCGAGGTGACCGACTGGGTCTTGGACTTCTTCTTCGACTCCAGCCGCTCCAGTTCCTTCATGTTCAGGAAGTCCATGTTGCCGCCGACGTTGAGCTGCATCGTGCGGTCCACGTGCACGCCGCGGTCTTCGAACAGCTTCGCGAGCACCCGGTGCGTGATGGTGGCGCCGACCTGGGACTTGATGTCGTCGCCGACGATCGGCACGCCGGCCTCGGTGAACTTCGCGGCCCATTCCGGGTCGGAGGCGATGAACACGGGCAGCGCGTTGACGAACGCGACTCCGGCGTCGAGCGCGGCCTGCGCGTAGAACTTGCCCGCGTCGTCGGAACCCACCGGCAGGTACGACACCAGCACGTCGACCTCGGCGTCGCGCAGCGCCTGCGCCACGTCGACCGGCGACTCGTCGGACTCGGTGATCGTCTCGCGGTAGAACCGGCCGAGCCCGTCGTGGGTGTGGCCGCGCTGCACGGGCACGCCCAGCGGCGGCACGTCGGCGATCTTGATGGTGTTGTTCTCGCTGGCGACGATGGCTTCGGAGAGGTCCCTGCCGACCTTCTTCGCGTCCACGTCGAACGCGGCCACGAACTGGACGTCGCGCACGTGGTACTTGCCGAACTGGACGTGCATGAGGCCGGGCACGCGGGCGTCCGGGTCGGCGTCGGCGTAGTACTGGACGCCCTGCACCAGGGATGCGGCGCAGTTGCCCACGCCGGCGATCGCCACTCGAACCGCGCCCTCGCGACGGTCTGTGCTCATGGCAGGGTCCTCCTTGTTGATCATGTGTTGTCCTTCTTCTCGCTCATCCGCGCCTGGGGGCCGCCGAGGTGCGCGCGGGTCGTGAGGGGAGAGCGACGACGTCGACGTTCTCCCCTCGGCAAGCCGTTGACCGGTGTCGCGTGGTCACCGCGGGCTCCCGCCGCCCTTCGGTGACCGGCGCGCGCACCGGTCTCCCCTGCGACAACCGCCGGTCGTCGCGCGCTGTTCCCGGAAATCGGGGGCTGTTCGTCGGGATCGGCCGGAATCGTCCGATCCGTCCCGTGCCGTCGGTCACGTTCGCCGGGCGGTGCGCGGAGCGGCGGGCTCCGCGCGGCGCGGGACCGGTCCGATTGGTCCCGAAACCTGCGCCGCTGCCGAGTTTCAAGATCAACCCGGCGTGCGGGTGCGGAGCCGATGTCCGGTAGAACATCCTGCAGCGCGACACCCGGCGGTCGCGGTCGCCCGGAGGGCGTCGTCGCAGTTCGGGCCCGGTCGGCCGGGCGTGCTGCGGGATCTCGGGCATGGCGAGTTCGCGCACCCGCACCTCCCGCGCTCGAGCCGTCCCAGCCGTACTTGCCCGAGAAAGGAGTATATCTTCGGCCCTCCCCTGGTAATCCCAGGTCGAGACCAACCTCGCTGCTGACGACATCCCAGGTCACGCGATGGAAGCAGGCCCTGCCCCTAACGGCGCATGGAGCACCGGCATCGGACACGTACCCTGTTCCTCGTGCGGACCCAACGGCAAGTGGTGGATTACGCGTTGCAGCGCAGGTCGCTGCTAGCGCAGGTCCACGCTGGTCGAGTCGGGGTGACAGAGGTCTGCGATGCCAATCCGTACCTGCTGCGGGCGGCGAAGTACCACGGTCAGCCCAGCGAGGTCCCCTGCCCGGTCTGCCGCAAGGAACCCCTCACGCTGGTCTCGTGGATCTTCGGCGACGAGCTCAAGCACGCGTCGGGCTCCGCCCGCGGTCCTGACGAGCTGGAACGGCTGGCAGGCCTGTTCACGGAGTTCACCGTGCATGTCGTCGAAGTTTGCCGCACATGCAGTTGGAACCACCTGGTGCAGTCATACGTCCTCGGAAACGGCGACTTGAACAATCGCCGCCCCCGGCGCAAGACTGCGGCCGAGTGAACCGGCCGTGACCGCAAGAAGCACCGCCCCGCAGGATGCGGGGTTACCCCGACGTGAATGCATCACCTGGCGTCGTACGACGCCTGTCCTGGAGGCCAACTCGTGAACGACGAGCGTGACGACCCAGCTCGTGGCCGCCACTCCCGGCAGCCCGAAGGTCGCAACCCCGGTTCCCCCGACGACCGGGCCACGCCCCCCACGTCCCGGCAGCAGGCTCCGCGCTCGCAGGGGCCGCCGCCTTCGGGCGGCACGCCGCCGGGCGCTCGGCCGCCCGGACCGCAGAACCCGAACCCCGCACCGCCAGGCGGCCAGCAGCCCGGCGGCCAGCGACCCGGTGGGCAGCAGCAGCGCCCGCAGGGTCCGCCGCCCGGTGCGCCGCAGAACCCGCCGCCGCAGAACCAGCCAGGGCGCGGCGCCGGGCAGCGGCCCGCGGGTCCGCCACCCGGCCAAGGTCAGGGCGGCGCCCAGCAGCGGCCGGGCGAGGGCACGCGTCAGCAGCCTCCGCCCGGACGGCCGCGCCAGGGCGGCGAGCAGCCGCAGTGGCCCGGCGAGAGCGCGCCGCCGCGCGGACCCGGCAAGGACGCCGAGGCTCCGAGCGAGCAGACCGGCGCCTGGACCCCGTCGTTCGACGACGAGGACGACGCGCCCACCGGCAAGCGCGCCGCCGCGGACTCCGGTGAGAGCGGTCGCAAGCTCGACCTGCCCACCTCGTTCACGAAGCAGCCGCCGCCCGCACCCGACCAGCGCACGCAGCGCCAGGCCGGTGCCGGGCAGCAGGGACAGCCCGGTTCCGCCCAGCAGTCGGGTGCTGCTCAGCAGCCCGCGTCGCCGGATCAGCAGAGCACCCAGCAGTTCGAGCCGCCGCGCCCCGGCCAGCAGTCGACCCGGCAGGTGCCTCCGCCGCCGCCCGGCCAGCAGAGCACTCGGCAGGTCCCGCAGCCGCCCGGCAGGCCCTCGCAGGCCGCGGTGCCTCCCGGCGAGCGGCCCACGGAGAACATCCCGCAGACCCCCGGCGACGGCAAGGACCAGGGCCGCGGCCGTGGTCGCGGAGCCGCCGCGGCCGGTGGCGTCGTCGGCGGGGTGGCCGGTGCCGCAGCGCTCGGCGGAGCCGCCGCTGCCGCCGGTGGCGGTGCCGCGGGTGGAGCCGCGGGTGCCGCAGGCGGTGCCGCGGGTGCTGCGGGAGCCGGTGCCGCGGGCATGGGCGCGGGCAGCGGTGCCTCCGGCGGAGACACCCCGCGCGAACCGCAGCTGCTGACCCACGAGGCCACGCAGAGCTCCTATGACTACTACTCGTCCGACCCGTACTCCGAGAGTGGCCGGTACGACGACTACGACGACGGCTACGACGACGGCCGGTACGACGACGGCCGGTACGGGGACGGCGGGCATGGTGATGACGGGTACGGCCCCGACGACGAGCTGCTCGACCCGGACGACGAGTTGAGCGCCCGCAAGGCCAAGCGCAAGGTGATCTGGCGTCGCGTCCGCCGCAGCTGCTACGTCGCCGCCGCGGCGATGCTGCTGCTCGGCATCGGCACCTTCGCCTACGGCTACGCCATGTGGCCGGTGCCGAACCCGGAGGAGATCGCCAGCAAGACCGAGCAGACGATCACGATCAACTACGCGAACGGCCAGGAGCTCACCCGGGTGGAGCCCGAGGGCGGTTCGATGACGATGATCCGGGACCTCGACGCCGAGGTCTCGAAGCCGATGCGCGACGCGACCGTCGCGGCCGAGGACGCGACCTTCTACACCAACCCCGGCTTCTCCATCCGAGGCATCCTGGTCGCGGTCTACAACCAGATCGCCGGTGGCGCCGGTGGTGGTTCCACGCTGACCCAGCAGTACGTGAAGCTGGCGCTCGACGCGGACGAGTACTCGATCACTCGTAAGGTCAAGGAAGTCGTCGTCGCCTACAAGGTGACCAACCAGCAGTCGAAGGACGACATCCTCAAGGCGTACATGAACACCGCCTACTACGGTCGCGGCGCCAACGGCATCCACGCCGCGGCGGAGGCGTACTTCGGCAAGCTGCCGAAGGACCTGAACCCGAGCGAGGCCGCGGTGCTCGCCGGCATGGTGCAGCGCCCCACCGACAACGACCCGAGGGTCGACCCGGAGCAAGGCCAGTGGCGCTGGACCTACGTCGCCGACCAGATGTTGAAGAACAAGTTCGTCACCCAGGACGTCCGCGCCGGCATGGCTCTGCCCGAGACCCGCGAGCGCGACGCGTGGAAGAGCAAGCCCGACGGCAACGCCTCCCAGCTGCACATCCGCAAGCAGGTCCTCGCCGAGCTGGAGCGGGAGGGCTACGACGAGCAGGCGCTGACCCTCGGCGGCTACACGATCACCACGACCATCGATCCGGCCGCGCAGAAGAGCGCCGAGGACGCGGTCAACAAGGTGCTCAACGGTCAGCCGACGAACCTGCGCACCTCGCTGGTCGCGGTCGATCCGAAGACCGGCGGTGTCCGCGCCTACTACGGCGGCGGCAATGAGGTGTACTTCGACTACGCCGACTCGCCGCAGCCGCCGGGTTCGTCGTTCAAGCCGTTCGTGGTGATGGCCGGCCTGGAGAAGGACTACGGCATCGGCGAGTACTACGACGGCAGCGACCACCAGGAGATCCTGGGCACCACGTTCGGCAACGCGCCCGGTTCGGTGTGCGACAACCCGAAGTACTGCGGTGTCCGCGAGGCCATGAACAAGTCGGTGAACACCGTCTTCGTGCGCATGGCGGAGAAGTTCGGGACCCCGTCGGTGCGCGACGCCGCGATCCAGGCCGGCATCCCGGCCGAGTACAACGGCGAACCGACCCTGCAGAACGAGAGCGGCGGCGTCGACGCCGGTATCGCGCTCGGCGCCTACCCGGTGCGGACCATCGACATGGCCGCCGCTTACGGCACGTTCGCGAACGAGGGCAAGCAGGTGCACCCGCAGTTCGTGCAGAAGATCCAGAACGCGGTCAAGACCGAGGAGTTCGCGCCGGAACCTTCGAAGCCCGCGTTCGCCGACAGCGCCTCCGAGAGCAAGAACCTCGCGGCGAACGTCATCGAGTCGATGCTCGGGGTGGCCGAGCACTCCAAGCTGCCGTTGGACAAGGACCGGCCGGTCGCGTCGAAGACCGGTACGCACCAGTACTTCGACACGGAGAAGAACCAGAACGCGTGGATGATCGGCACCACGCCGCAGCTGTCCGCGGCGGTCGGCATGCTCGCCGACGTGGACGGCAAGCCGGTGCCGGTCGAGGAAGCCAGCGGCAAGATCATCTACGGCAGTGGCCTGCCCGGTGACATCTGGCAGGAATTCATGAACAGCTACCACCAGAACCTTCCGGTGGAGAAGTTCCCGAAGCCGGATCCGATCGGCCAGTTCGAGCAGAAGCTGCCGCCGACGCCGACCACGACGAGCGCGCCGCCGCCCCCGCCGCCGACCTCGGCGCCGTCGGAGCCGCCCTCGTTGCCGCCGACCAGCAGCGAGAGCGAGACCTCGGAAAGCGAGTCGGAAGGGTCCGACCCGTCCGGCGACTGCGGTTGGCTCGGTTGCCCGCCCGGCAGCGGCAACGACGAGGACGGTCCCGGCAACGACGGTCCGGGCGGCGCGAACGGCGTCGGCCCGACCCGCGGACGCGACGGAGAATGATCCCGGCCCGCACCGGGTGGCGCGCGAAGCCACCCGGTGCGGGCGTGGGCGAACCACTCGAACGTCGTAGCATCCGGGCGTGTCCACCAAGCCCGAGCACACCGTCACCGAGCCCGAGGAGCCCGACAAGGTGAGCGCGGCAGTGGACGGCGACTCGCTGGACGCGGCCGAGCGGGTCGCACCGACCTGGACCGAGCCCCTCGCTGCGGCGTTGTCCCGCCCCCTCGGAGGCGCGCTCGGACGGCACGCCCAAGTCGGCAGGCAGTGGTTCTGGACCCCGCTGCGCGTGCTGCTGCTGCTGGCGATGATCACCCTCGCCGCGGCGTGGCTGTTCAAGGCACCGTGCCTGCAGACCTACGACACCTCGCAGGGCACCCAGCTGGACTGGCGGGCGAACCGCCAGTACACGGCGATGTGCTATTCCGACATCATCCCCCGCTTCGGCATGGGCGATCTGGCCCCGGACGGGGTGTTCCCGTACAAGACGCCGTGGACGCAGAGCCCCGGAACGGCGCCGCAACAGCAGCAGTACATGGAATACCCGGTGGTCACCGGCATCTTCCAGTGGCTCAACGCGAAGATCACCGATGGCTGGGCGACGCTGGCCGGGATGGGCCTGCTGCCCTCGGCGATGATCACCGTCCTGTACTTCAACGTCACCGCCTTCTGGCTCACCGGAGCCTGGCTGGTCACCGTGTGGGCGGTCATGGGACTGGCCGGCCGCCGGGTGTGGGACGCGGCGCTGGTGGCGCTCAGTCCGCTCGTGTTCGTGCACGCCTTCACCAACTTCGACGCGCTCGCCGCCGCGTTCGCCGTCAGCGGCCTGCTGGCGTGGTCCCGACGACGACCCTGGCTGGCCGGGGTGCTGATCGGCCTCGGCGGCGCGGCGAAGCTGTACCCGCTGCTGTTCCTCGGCCCGCTGCTGATCCTCTGCCTGCGGTCCGGGCGGTTGCGCGCCGGCGGGCGCGCGGTCGCCGGCGCGGTCGCCGCGTGGCTCGTCGTGAACCTGCCGATCCTGCTGCTCTACCCCGTGGGCTGGGGCGAGTTCTACCGGCTCAACGCCTCGCGCGCCGCCGACCCCGACTCGCTCTACAACGCGCTGGCCTACTTCACCGGCTGGGCCGGGTTCGACGGGCCGCTCGCCGCCGGGCAGGCACCGGTGGTGCTCAACGCGGTGTCGCTCGCGCTGTTCGCGCTGGCTTGCGCCGTGATCGGCTGGCTGGCGCTGGCCGCGCCGGTGCGGCCCCGGCTGGCGCAGCTGTGCTTCCTGGTCGTGGCCGCGTTCCTGCTCACCAACAAGGTGTGGAGCCCGCAGTACTCGTTGTGGCTGGTGCCGCTGGCGGTGCTGGCCGTGGCGCGCTGGCGCTGGGTGCTGAGCTGGATGATCGTCGACGCCGCGGTGTGGGCGCCGCGGATGTACTACTACCTGGGCACCGGCAACAAGGGCCTGCCCGAAGGCTGGTTCCTCGGCGCCGTGCTGATCCGCGACCTCGTGGTGATCGTGCTGTGCGCGCTCGTGGTGCACGAGATCCTGAACCCGGCCACCGACCGGGTGCGCCGCGCGCTGGAACCCGCGGGCTCGCGCGGCCGGGCGGCGGTGGACGACCCGTCGGGCGGCTTCCTCGACGCGGCGCCGGACCGGGTCACGCTGCCGTGGCCGCGAGGCACGGCGCAGCGCCTCGGCGCCTGGGCGCGCACCGTCGGCGGACCGGCCCGCTCACGTGCTCAGCGCGCGGGACGCGTCGGCTGAACCGCGCTCGGCGGTGACGCCGGCGGAGCGCTCGTCCTCGTCGACGGTGGACGTCGAGCCCAGGAACGCGGGGAACAAGCCGACCAGCAGCGCCGCCCGGCCCCAGACCCCGATCATCAGGGCCTGCGCGGTGAACCCGTCGCTGATCCCGTCCGCCTCGCCCAGCCACCGGAAGATGCTGATGCCCATCGCCAGATCGGCCAGCAGGTACGCGGCGATCCAACCCCAGCGCACCCGCAGCAGCACGAAGAACGGCAGCAGCCACAACGTGTACTGCGGCGAGTGCACCTTGTGCAGCAGCAGGAATCCGCACAGCATCGCCGCCGACACCTGGATCCACGGGTAGGTCCCGGTCCGCCGCTGCACCCACCGCCCGGCCAGGCACGCGGCGGCGAACGACAGCAGCATCGCCACCGGGGAGATGACGCTCATCGCCTCCTGGAACCCGTCGACGTCGGAGAAACCGCGCGCCCCCCAGTACCAGATGGAGTTCGTGCTCAGGTCGACGTCGCGGTCGGACTGGAACTCGAACGAGGCCCACCAGCCGCGGAACCCGGCGAGCGCGAACGGCAGGTTCGCCAGCACCGCCGTCCCCGCCGAGGCCGCCACGACGGCGAGCGCACCCCGCACGTCGACCCGCTTGCCCGCGGGCAGCGCCGCCCCGTCCCGGCCACCGGTGAGCACGAACAGCGCCAACGGCAGCACGAACAGGCCCGGGTAGATCTTGAACGCGAACCCGGCACCGAGCAGCACCGCACCCCACACCGCCCGGCGCCGCAGGCACGCCCCGCCGCGGTGCACCACGAGCACCGCCGCGACCGCGCACGCCACCACCGGCAGGTCCCAGTTGTGGAACGCGTAGAGCACCAACGGCGGGCTCAACGCCCACAGCAACGCCCGCCACCCGCTCAACCGGCCCAGCCACCACGCCACCGCCAGCCCGAACGGAGCCATGATCAGCGCGGACGCGGCGAGAAACCCGGCGTCGGTGTCCACGAACACCGCGCCCAGCCAGATGAGCAGCCCGGACAGCACCGGGTACTCGACGACGCCGCCGTAGAGCGAGCCGTCCTCGTCGATCCCGCCGTGCACGTACGGGAAGACGTGCCGGTCGATGTCCCGGCCGATCCACAGGTTCTGGATGTCGGAGTAGCAGACCTCGGTGTAGGCCCGCTCCTGGTACGCCGGTTCGGAACGGCCCCACTCGTTGAACTCGGGGCCGGTGCAGCGGGCCTTGTTCGCATAGCCCGCCGCCAACGTCAGCGCGGTGATCAGGCATAACAGTGCCAGCGCCGCGAAGGTGAGGCGCCGCCCGGCGCGCCAGGGACCGCCGGCCGCCGGTTCGGCCGGGAGCTGCTCGCGCATCGGTGTCCTTCCCCGCCGGGTCCGGTCCGCGATGCGTCCGCGCCGAGTGGGGCCGCGCCTCGCGTCGTCCCCGCCGACCCTAGCGGCCGGTGCGGATCAGCCGCGCACCTTGTCGCGGAGGTAACCGATGTCGTCGGCCTGGCCGTCCCCGGGCGTCTCCACCACGACCGGCGCGTCCGCCGTGTCGCACACGGCCACCAGCACGTCCGGATCGATCTCACCGGCGCCGATGTTGGCGTGCCGGTCCCGGGACGAACCGAACGCGTCGCGCGAATCGTTGAGGTGCACCAGGTCGATGCGGCCGGTGATCGACCGCACCCGCTCGGCGATGCCCGGCAGGTCCTCCCCCGCGGCGTGCGCGTGGCAGGTGTCCAGGCAGAACCCCGCGCCGAACTCGCCGACCGCGTCCCACAGCCGGGAGAGCACGTCGAAGCGGCGGGCCATCGCGTTGGCGCCGCCCGCGGTGTTCTCGATCAGCACCGGCACCGCGAAGCCGCCCTCCTCGGCCTGGCGCTCGAACAGCTTGCGCCAGTTCGCGATGCCCTCGGCGGGGTCGTCGTCCTTGGTGACGTGCCCGCCGTGCACGACCAGCCCCTGCGCGCCGACCTCGGCCGCGGCCTTCGCCTGCTGCGCCACGGCCTTGCGGGAGGGGATGCGGATCCGGTTGTTCAGCGAGGCCACGTTGATCACGTACGGCGAGTGGATGAACACCGCGAGGTCGCTGTCGCGCAGCTCGGCGGCCTGCGGGTGCGGTTTCGGGGCTTTCCAGCCCTGCGGGTCGGACAGGAAGAACTGCACGATCTCCGCGCCCCGCTCCGCGGCGGCGGTGATCGGATCGTCGTCCCGAACGTGAGCCCCAATGCGCATTCCCGCAGCTTAACCGCCGGGGCGGGGCCTCCTCGTCCGGCGGGTGCGGGGCGCGGCGGCACGGGCTTTTCGCTCGGTGAGCTGATCGGGTTTCTCGATCGATCAGGTTTCTCAAGATGCGGATTCTGCGAAGTTTTCATGTGCAGGCCGTCACCATTGCCATGGTTCACACGTTATTTTCCTTAGAAGAGTGAACGGGTGTCACGGGGTTGTGAGGCGGGGAGGAACCATGAGTGACGAAGGCATGCGTCCTGATCGGGGTCCGTCGTCCCAGGCCAACCCGTTGATCCGCAGGAGCCGCGCGAGCCGGTCCGGCCTCGGCCGGGTGCTCGCCGCGGGCACCGTCGGCGCTCTGGTCACCGCGAGCAGCCTGCTCGGCGCCGGTACCGCGGGTGCCGCCGGTTCGGTCGTCGTCGAGAAGTGCGGCGGGACGACCGACAGCACCGAGTTCGGCCAGAGCATCCTGGCCTCCCCGGCCACGCTGGACGACAAGGTGCACCAGGCGACGCTGCTGGTGTTCCCGTTCGGCTTCGACGTCGCCGACCAGGCGAAGGAGGAGTTCGCCGGGACCGGCGCGATCTCGCTGGGCACGGTCACCGAGGAGACCCAGAAGTTCAGCGGCAAGAACCTGGCCCAGGCGTTCACCCCGCAGATCGACGGCCTGTCGTCGTTGCAGGGCCGCGGCGCCGAGGTGAGCAAGCACGTCCGCAACCTCGCCGCGCTCGGCTGCTTCGGCGCGAAGGTCACCGGGCAGGAGCAGCCCGCGCCGCCGCCCCCGTCCCCGTCCCCGGAGCCCGAGCCCACCGAACCGCCCGCGCCGCCGTCCAGCGGTCAGCCCACCGCGCCGGGCGTGCAGCCGACCGCGCCGGGATCGGCCGTGCCGAGCGTCCCCGGCTACGGGACGGGCGCCCCGGTCGTCGTCGTGCCGCCGAGCTACGCCTCCGGCGCTCCCGGCATGCCCGGTGCGCTGCCGCCGTGGGCGCAGGCCCAGTTCGGCGCCGTGCCCGGATTCACGCCGTACGTCGGTGACCTGCGCGAGCAGGCCGCGGCGCGGGAGCGCGAGCGGGCCGAGCATGCCGCGCAGGAAGAGGTCCGCGCCGCGGGCAAGGCGGAGGCGCTGCCGATGGGGCAGGGCAACCGGGTGGCGCTGCCGGTGCTGATCGCCGCGATCTCGCTGGCGGGCGTGACCGCCGCGCTCGTGCGCACCTGGGTGCTGCGCCGCGCTTGATGCCGCGCGGCGATCCGCGCGTGGTCGCGCGATGAGTCGTGCAGATCGAATTCGGCATTTCCGATCCCCGTGAGCGGAAATGTCGAATTCATCGATTCCGCTCGTTCCGGCGGAGGTTCGGCACCCGGCTCGCCAGGTCGTCGGACCAGGTTGCTAGCCTTGTCGAGTTCGTGAACGACCCTCCTGCCACGGAAAGTCCGTGGCCGTGAGTCCACAGGAGGTGAGTGGTCTTCATGCGTCATTACGAGCTCATGGTCATCCTCGACCCGAGCCTGGACGAGCGCACTGTGCCTCAGTCCCTGGAAAACTTCCTCAAGGTCATCCGCAACGACGGTGGCAGCGTCGAGAAGCTCGATGTGTGGGGCCGTCGTCGCCTCGCCTTCGAGATCGAGAAGCAGGCCGAGGGCATCTACGTCGTGGTCGACCTCAACAGCGAGCCGGCCTCGGTCAAGGAGCTGGACCGCCAGCTGAACTTGAACGAGACGGTGCTGCGCACCAAGGTGCAGCGGCGCGTCGCCGAACCGCGCAAGGCGGCCCGCGTCGCCCGTGCGGCGGCGAAGGCGACCAAGCACGCCAACCGCTCCGAGGCCTCGGCCTGAGCGACCGCGACCGGAATCTTCCGGTTCGCAGGCAGGCGATCCGCACTCAGGTGACCCGCATTTCAAGAGACCTCGCATGTCAAGGACGGAGTCCAGGCGATGGCCGGTGAAACGGTAATCACGGTGGTCGGCAACCTCACCGCCGACCCGGAACTGCGCTTCACGCCCTCCGGCGCGGCCGTGGCGAACTTCACGATCGCCTCGACCCCGCGCACCTTCGACCGCCAGTCCGGCGAGTGGAAGGACGGCGAGGCGCTGTTCCTGCGCTGCAACATCTGGCGTCAGGCCGCGGAGAACGTGGCCGAGACGCTGACCCGCGGCATGCGGGTCGTGGCGCAGGGCCGGTTGCGCCAGCGTTCCTTCGACACGAAGGAAGGCGAGAAGCGCACCGTCGTCGAGCTCGAGGTCGACGAGATCGGGCCAGCCCTGAAGTACGCGACCGCCAAGGTGAACAAGGTCAGCCGCAGCGGTGGCGGCGGCGGTGGTTTCGGTGGCGGTGGTGGCGGTGCGTCCGCGCCGCCCGCCGACGACCCGTGGGGTTCGGCTCCGCCCGCCGGTTCTTCCGGTGGCGGATTCAGCGACGAACCGCCGTTCTGACGCCCGCGCGCTCACTCGACTCGTATTAGCTTTTCAGGAGGAAGACCATGGCCAAGGCGCCTGTGCGCAAGCCGAAGAAAAAGGTCTGCGTGTTCTGCAAGGACCGCGCGGCGCAGAGCATCGACTACAAGGACACGACGCTGCTGCGGAAGTACATCTCCGACCGCGGCAAGATCCGTGCCCGTCGGGTGACCGGCAACTGCAGCCAGCACCAGCGCGACGTCGCCATCGCGGTGAAGAACGCCCGCGAGATGGCGCTGCTGCCCTACACCTCGACCGCCCGCTGATTCGAGACCGCTCATCCGCTCCGCGCCGCCACGTGCTGCGCGGATCCGGATGCCCGCGGCCTCGTGAGAGACGCTAGAAGGAGACACGTCGTGAAGATCATTCTGACTGCTGACGTGACCGGCCTGGGCGAGTCGGGTGACATCGTCGAGGTCAAGGACGGCTACGCACGCAACCTGCTGCTGCCGCGCGGCCTGGCGATCGTCGCCACCAAGGGCGCGCAGAAGCAGGTCGAGACGATCCGTCGCACCCAGGAGGCGCGCCGGGTTCGCAACCTGGAGCACGCGCAGGAGCTGAAGGCCCAGCTGCAGGAGCTCGGCGCGGTCACGCTGACCGCGAAGGTCTCCAAGCAGGGCAAGCTGTTCGGCTCGATCACCGCCGCCGACGTCGTGGCCGCGGTGCGCAAGGCCGGTGGCCCGAACCTGGACAAGCGTTCGGTGGACCTGCGCGGGCACATCAAGGACCTCGGCAAGCACGGCGTCGAAGTCCGGCTGCACCCCGACGTCAAGGCGTCGGTGAACGTCCAGGTGTCGGCCGCGAGCTGACCTGGCACGCATTCGGTGGACGGAAGTCCGGGCGCTGGCCCGGACTTCCGGTTCCGGTCGCTGACCCGTTCGCCTCGGTTTCCGGGCGGGCCGGGTCAGCGTTCCGCGCGGTGCGGGCAGCGGGGCGATCGACCCGCGAGTCCGCTCCACCGCGTGGTTCGCGGGTGTCCGGCTGCTTCGGCCGTGACCACGGTGATCACCTGATCGTCGGCTTGACGGTCACGGAAATGGTTCGTGTGCCATCGAACTCGACACGCCGAATAGGCAACTTCCCCGGGACACGCCGGGAGTTTTTCAACAGTTTTTTCCACAAGTAGTCCACATGGGCTGACCTGCACTTTCCGGATGATCTTGGTCGGTTGTCCCCAGGTTGTCCCCATCGGTTCCACCGAGTTGTCCCCAGGTATCCCCAACCTGTCCCCAGGGATCCACAGGTTGTCCCGATGCTTGTCCACAGCTCGGTTTGCTTGGTCCATGCGGGCGATCTAGCTTCGCCGACGCGCCCGCGCGTGACGGTTCGTGATCAGGTGGCGCGGCGCGACGGCCCGCCGCCGCACGCCGTCGGCGAGCGCGGTCGAAGGCGTCGGCATGGATCGCGCGACCAGTAAGGCCGCCCGCAGCGGTGGCGGGCGACGGTGTCGGAGGTGACGGGTACCGGTGGCGTTGGCAGACGAACGAGGCGCTCAACCCGCGTCGAACGGGGATCACGGCTTCGAACGCCAGCCCCCGCAGGACCTGGCGGCGGAGCAGTCCGTGCTCGGCGGCATGATGCTCAGCAAGGACGCCATCGCCGACGTCGTCGAAGTGCTCACGCCGAACGACTTCTACCGCCCGGCGCACCAGGCCATCTACGACTGCGTCCTGGACCTCTACGGCCGCGGTGAGCCCGCCGACGCGATCACCGTCTCCGCCGAACTCGAGCGCCGCCAGGAGTTGCAGCGCATCGGCGGCGCCCCCTACATGCACACGCTGATCGCCAGCGTGCCCACCGCCGCCAACGCCGGCTACTACGCGGAGATCGTCGCCGAGAAGGCCGTGCTGCGCCGCCTCGTCGAAGCGGGCACCCGCATCGTGCAGCTCGGCTACCACGGTGCCGAGGGCTCCGCGATCGAAGAGGTCGTCGACCGCGCCCAGTCCGCCATCTACGACGTGACGGAGAAGCGCACCAGCGAGGACTACGCGGCGCTGGAAGACCTGCTGCAGCCCACGATGGACGAGATCGACGCCATCGCCTCGCGCGGCGGCGAGTCCCAGGGCATCCCCACCGGCTTCACCGACCTGGACGAGGTCACCAACGGCCTGCACCCCGGTCAGATGATCATCGTCGCGGCGCGTCCCGGTGTCGGCAAGGCGCTCGCGCTGGACACGCCGCTGCCCACCCCCGGCGGCTGGACCACGATGGGCGAGGTCGCGGTCGGCGACGAGCTCATCGGTTCCGCGGGCCGCCCGGTGCGGGTGCTGCGCGCGACGGAGGTGCTCGCCGACCGCCCGTGCTACGAGATCGAGTTCTCCGACGGCGGTGTGATCGTCGCCGACGCCGAGCACCAGTGGCGGCTGGCCGACGGCGCCGTGCGGACCACCGCGGACCTCGCGGCCGACGGCGCTCGCCCGGAACTGCCCCCGCACGGCGGGTTCCGGCTGCCCCAGCAGGAGCTGCCGGTGGCGCCCTACGCGCTCGGCGTGTGGCTCGCGGCGGGCGACGACTCCGGTGAGGTGCTGCACGGCGACCAGGAGCTGCTGGAGCTCGCCGGACTGGCCCACGCCTCGGAATCGGAAGGTGCGCAGGTCACCACCGTCGGCGCCGTCGTCGAGTTCCCGGCGGGGCAGCTCCCGGGCGAGACCGGCGAGCCGGACGACTCCCCCGCGCCCGACGACTCGGCGAAACCCGCCTTCGGCGTCGACATCCCCGCCGCGCTCGGCCGGTTCGGCGCGTGGGACGACCACGACCTGCCGCTGGTCTACCTGCGCGCCAGCGAGGAGCAGCGCCGGGCGCTGCTCGCCGGGCTGCTCGACGCGGCCGGTTCGGTCAGCGCCGACGGCGCGCTGCGCCTGGAGATCAGCGAACCGCTGTCGGTGCGGGTCCGGGAACTCGTGCTCAGCCTCGGCTACACCTGCGGAGCCCGGATCGCCGAGTCCGAGCAGGGCGATTTCGACCGGGTCGCGCTCGTCTTCGACAGCGGCGCCGACGAGGTGTTCCGGCTGCCCGCGAAGAACACCGAGCACAAGAGGGCCCGGCAGGACCACGAGCTGCCGCTGCGCGCCGTCGTCGGCATCCGCGAGGTGCCGAGCGTGCCGGTGCGCTGCGTCGAGGTCGACGCGCCGGACCACCTGTACCTGGCCGGTCGCGGCATGGTGCCCACGCACAACTCCACGCTCGGCCTGGACTTCGCCCGCACGGTGTCGATCAAGCACGGCATGGCCAGCGTCATCTTCTCGCTGGAGATGGGCAAGACCGAGATCGTGATGCGCATGCTCTCCGCGGAGGCGCGCATCCGGCTCGGCGACATGCGCGGTGGCCGCATGACCGACGACGACTGGACCCGGCTGGCCCGCCGGATGAGCGAGATCAGCGAAGCGCCGCTGTACGTGGACGACTCGCCGAACCTGACCATGATGGAGATCCGGGCGAAGGCGCGGCGGCTCAAGCAGCGCGCGGACATCCAACTGGTGGTGCTCGACTACATGCAGCTGATGACCTCGGGCAAGCGCGTCGAATCGCGGCAGCAGGAGGTCTCGGAGTTCTCCCGAAACCTCAAGCTGCTCGCGAAGGAGCTCGAAGTCCCCGTCGTCGCGATCTCCCAGCTCAACCGAGGTCCCGAACAGCGCAACGACAAGCGCCCGCAGCTCTCCGACCTCCGTGAATCCGGTTCGCTGGAACAGGACGCCGACATGGTGATCTTGATTCACCGGCCTGACGCGTTCGAGCGGGACGACCCGCGGATGGGCGAGGCGGACCTGATCCTGGCGAAGCACCGCGCCGGTCCGACCAGCACGATCACCGTCGCGCACCAGCTGCACTACAGCCGCTTCGTGGACATGGCCCCGGAGTAGCACCGCGCCGACCGGCCCGGATGCAGGGGCTCGAATCGGATGTCCCATTCTCAGTTCCGATGTCCGCTGTCCGTCCGAACGGACATCGGACTGAGAATTCGGTCATGGGTCGCTTGACCGGGTGATCGCGTAGGCCGTCCGCCTCTCGCGCACCACGCGGTCCACTTCCCCACTTCCGCAGATCCGACAGCAGGTAGGCGGCGAGGGGCGGGCTGTCGGTGACGACGCCGTCGCAGCATCCGCTCGACCTCTGTCCTCGGGAACCACGTTTGGCTTTGCTCCGTCTCCTCGCGGTTCGGCTCGCCCCGCACCGGAGGGCGCCGTCGGCACCTGCTCGCGGGCGGACCCGATCCGCGCCGACGAGCCGCGCTCCGCCGTTGTCGGGATCATGACCTGCGTGGACGGTACTGTTGTCAGGCCCGCGTGCGACGCTGGCGGACACATCACCGATGGCGACGTGCACCGCACGCGCTCGGCGTGTCCGCGCGCGGGTGGAGGGGAGCTGAGGGGCACCGCCCCACGCCGATCGGATCAGGTGACGCGGACCGCGAAGGCGGGCCCGCGCGACGCGACGGAGACGCGATGAGCACGGAGACCCGCATGCCCGAGCCGCACATCGCCGACACCCACGACCTGATCCGCGTGCAGGGGGCGCGGGAGAACAACCTCCGGGACGTCAGCGTCGACATCCCGAAGCGGCGGCTGACGGTGTTCACCGGGGTGTCCGGCTCGGGCAAGAGCTCGCTGGTGTTCGGGACCATCGCCGCCGACTCCCAGCGGATGATCAACGAGACCTACAGCGCCTTCGTGCAGGGCTTCATGCCGACGCTGGCGCGGCCCGACGTCGACGTCCTCGAAGGGCTCACCACCGCGATCATCGTCGACCAGGAGCGGATGGGGTCCGACCCGCGCTCCACGGTCGGCACCGCCACCGACACCGGCGCGATGCTGCGCATCCTGTTCAGCAGGCTCGGGCAGCCGCACATCGGCTCGCCGCAGGCGTTCTCCTTCAACGTCGCCTCCATCAGCGGGGCGGGCGCCGTCACCATGGAACGCGGCGGGCAGACCGTGAAGGAGCGGCGCAGCTTCAGCGTCACCGGCGGCATGTGCCCGCACTGCGAAGGCCGGGGCGCGGTCACCGACTTCGAGCACTCCCAGCTGTTCGACGCGGACAAGTCGCTCGCCGAGGGGGCGCTGACCGTCCCCGGCTACAGCATGGACGGCTGGTACGGGCGCATCTTCATGGGCTCGGGCTTCCTCGACCCGGACAAGCCGATCCGGAAGTACACGAAGAAGGAACTCGACGACCTGCTCCACAAGGAAGCGACCAAGGTCAAGGTCGACAACGTCAACGTGACCTACGAGGGCCTGATCCCGCGGATCCGGAAGTCGTTCCTGGCCAAGGACCGCGAGGCGATGCAGCCGCACATCCGCGCCTTCGTGGACCGGGCGATCACCTTCACCGGCTGCCCGGAGTGCGAAGGCACGCGGCTCAGCGCGGCGGCCCGGTCGTCGAAGATCGGCGGGATCAACATCGCCGACGCGTGCGCGATGCAGATCAGCGACCTCGCCGACTGGGTGCGTGGCCTGGACGAGCCCTCGGTGGCGCCGCTGCTGGAGAAGCTGCTGCACACGCTCGACTCGTTCGTGGAGATCGGGTTGGGGTACCTGTCGCTGGACCGGCCGTCGGGCACGTTGTCGGGTGGTGAGGCGCAGCGGACCAAGATGATCCGCCACCTCGGGTCCTCGCTCACCGACGTCACCTACGTCTTCGACGAGCCGACGATCGGGCTGCACCCGCACGACGTCCAGCGGATGAACGCGCTGCTGCTGCGGCTGCGGGACAAGGGCAACACGGTGCTCGTCGTGGAGCACAAGCCGGAGACGATCGCGATCGCCGACCACGTCGTCGACCTCGGGCCCGGCGCGGGCACGGCGGGCGGGACCGTCTGCTTCGAAGGTTCCGTCGAAGGGTTGCGCACGGGCGGCACGATCACCGGCCGCCATTTCGACGACCGGACCGCGCTCAAGGGCTCGGTGCGCGAACCCACCGGGGTGCTGGCGGTCCGCGGCGCCACCGCGCACAACCTGGCCGGCGTCGACGTCGACATCCCGCTCGGGGTGCTGTGCGCGATCACCGGGGTGGCGGGGTCCGGCAAGAGCTCGCTGATCCAGGGCTCGGTGTCCGGGCGCGACGGGGTGGTGACGATCGACCAGGGCGCGATCCGCGGTTCGCGGCGCAGCAACCCGGCGACCTACACGGGACTGCTCGACCCGATCCGCAAGGCGTTCGCGAAGGTCAACGGGGTGAAGCCGGGACTGTTCAGCGCCAACTCCGAGGGCGCCTGCCCGAACTGCAACGGCGCGGGGGTCGTCTACACCGACCTGGCGATGATGGCGGGCGTGGCCACGACCTGCGAGGAGTGCGAGGGCAAGCGGTTCCAGGCCGCGGTGCTGGACCACCACCTCGGCGGGCGGGACATCAGCGAGGTGCTCGCGATGCCGGTGGCGGAGGCCGAGGAGTTCTTCGGTGCCGGTGAGGCGCGCACGCCAGCCGCGCACAAGATCCTCGCGCGGCTGGCCGACGTGGGGTTGGGGTACCTCCGGCTGGGGCAGCCGCTGACCACGTTGTCCGGGGGCGAGCGGCAGCGGCTCAAGCTGGCGACCCACCTGGGCGATGAGGGCGGCGTGTACGTCCTCGACGAGCCGACCACCGGGCTGCACCTCGCGGACGTGGAGCAGCTGCTCGGGCTGCTCGACCGGTTGGTCGACGCCGGCAAGTCGGTGCTCGTGGTCGAGCACCACCAGGCCGTCATGGCGCACGCGGACCGGATCATCGACCTCGGCCCCGGTGCGGGTCACGACGGTGGCCGGGTGGTCTTCGAGGGCACGCCCGCCGAGCTGGTCGCCGACCGCTCCACGCTCACCGGCGAGCACCTGGCGGCCTACGTCGGTGCTTGAGGGTCAGAACGGGCAGTGCATGACGTGCAGGCCGATCCGGCCGAGGTTCGGGTCGGCGAAGGCGCCGGGCACGGTGCCGATGATCGTGAAGCCGAGGCGCTCGTAGAGCCTGATCGCCGAGCGGTTCGACTCGACGACCGCGTTGAACTGCATCCCCGCGTAGCCCTCGTCGCGGGCCCAGCTCAGGGTGTCCTCGCAGAGCGCGGCGCCGACGCCGCGCCCGCGCGCGTCGGCGGCGACCATGAAGCTCGCGGTGGAGACGTGCGCGCCCGGTCCGGCGCGGTTCGGGCCGCTCTTCGCGGTGCCCAGCACGCGGCCGTCGTCGTCGACGGCGACGACGGTGCGGCCGGGGGCGGTCTCCAGCCACAGGTCGCGGGCCTGCTCGGGGGTGAGGTCCGGGTCGTAGCAGAACGTGTCCTGGGCGCGGGCGATCTCCCGGATGATCGGCCACACCTGGGCCCAGTCGGCTTCGGCGAACTCCCGGATCAGCATGCCGCGAACGCTAGTGCGGCCCGGTCGGGTGAACAATCGGATTTCCGTCACCCCTGTGAACTGCGGCGATCGCTGCGAGGCGTGCACCAGGGGGATTCGGTCCGACACGCCGACGCGGTCGCTGCCGGAGTGATCAACGCGGGCTCCCTACCCTCGACCGCATCGACTTCCGGGCGAAGGGCGGAGTAGATGCGCACCGTTTTCCTGCACGGCGACGGCGACCGCTTCGCCGCGTCCGCCGCGGCGCTGTCCGATCGGTTCGGCGCGCGTCCCGAGGCCCCGGACCTGGTCGACGTGCTGCTGCGGGACAAGTGCGCGCGGGACGGGTTGCTGGCGCGGTGGACCGCAGCGGACCTGACCCGGTTCCTGACCGAGGTGGTGCCCCGGCACCTGGTGCTGCCGCGCTGGTCGGCGGTGCCGGAGCTGCTGCACGACTGGGTCGGCTTCCTCGACGCCGAGGGGCTGCTGATGGTGGGCGGCGATCCGGTGCGGGCGCTGCACGCCGCGATCGACCGGGCGGTGCCCGCCTACCTCGCGGCGATGGCCGAGCCCGCGGAGTGGGGGCCGGAGAAGTTCTGGGCGCTGAGCGCGCGGGAGCACGGCGTCGACCTCGGGGCGGAGGGCGCGTTCGAGCGGTTCGTGCAGCGGGTGGAGGGCGGTGAGGCCGCCGTCGACCGGGAGCTGCTGCGCGGGATCGAGGAGCGGGCCGAGCGGGAGCCGCTGCCGGTCCCGGCGCACTGGCTGCCGCCGATGCGCGTGCCGGAGGAGACGACGCCGGAGGCGGAGGCGGCGCGGTCTCCGATCGCGGGGTTGATGGCGGCGCTGCACGGCTGGGCGGGTCCGGGGCGGGTGCTCGGCGAGGGCGTGGAGCTGGCCGCGGAGCTGGACTGCGGCCCGGAGGTGGCGCTGCTGTGCGCGGCGTGGGCGGAGCGCGTGCACCTCGTGCGGATCATCGACGGCCGGGTGGTGCCGGGGGCGATCGGGACCGCGCTGCTCGCCGAGCCGGGGGTGCTGTGGACGCGGTTGTGGCAGTCCTTCGTGCTGCTCGACGAGGTCGTCGGTCCGGAGGCGGCGGCGCTGGACGGGCTGCTCGACGGGGAGGACGCGTTCCCCGAGCTGGTGCAGGCGGTGCTCACGGCCCTCTACACCCACACCGACGCGGTGCCGTTCGAGCAGGTGGTGAGCCTGGTGCTGCACGCGCTCGCCGAGGACGGCGGCGAGGAGCGGCCTGCTGTGGCGCGGGTGGTGGAGCGGGTGCTCGCCTTGTGGGAGCGGATGGGCGTGCTGCGCCGCTACCGCACCGAGCTGCCGGAGGCGGTGGCTCGGATCGAGGCGTTCGCGCCGGTGGCGGCGGACCGCACGATGGTGGAGCTGCTGCCGCTGGGCGTGTGGGCGGCGCACGGGTCGCTGCGCGCCTTCGGCTTCGTCGCCCCGACGGTGCTGGAGGCGGTGGCGTTGCCCGCGGAGGTGGTGGTGCTGGCGCTGCCGGGCAGCCCGCCCGACGTGGTGGAGGAGGTCGTATCGGGCTGGGTCGCGGCGCGGGGCCGGTCGGCCGCGGCAGCGGAGCTCGGGGACCTGCTGCGCCGGGTGGACGATCCGGAGCTGCGGCTGGGCGCGTTGTGGTTGCTGGAGCACACCGGGGACGAGGGCGTCTCGGCGGTGCGCGGGCTGCGCGAGGATCCGGTGTGCGGTCCGGCGGCCCGGATGTGGCTGCGGGTGCGGCCGGGTGCGCAGGAGGTGCCGCTGCTGCCCGGCGACGAGCTGGTGGTCGCGCTGGACGCGATGGCGGTGACGGCGCAGACGGATGCGGCGGCGTTCCTCGTGGACTTCCGGACCCGGTCCACCCCGGATCAGCTGGCGGTCCTCGACGAGCTCGTCCGCGCCGAGCACGTCAGGGCCGATCTGGTGCTGGGCGTGGTCGCGGCCGAGCACCCGGACGAGCAGGTCTCGCGGGCCGCCCGGCGATGCTTGGACCGCTTGGACACCGCGTAGCGGAGCCCGCCCGGCGGGTGTGCCGGGCGGGCTCCTGGCGCGGTCGTGATCAGCTCGCGGCGCAGGACACGTCCTGGTCGGGGCGTGTGCCGTCGACCAGGAACGCGGTGGTGACGGCCGAGGCACAGGCGTTGCCGCTGTTCATGTAGGTGCCGTGGCCGGACTCGTCCGCGCTCACCAGCCGGGCGCGGTCCCCGAACTTCTCGCGGAGCAGTTCGGCGCCGCGGTGCGGGGTGACCGGGTCGCGGCGGTTCTGCAGGATGAGCACGTTGTCCGGTCCGTCGGCGAGCACGGGCACCGGCGGTTCGGCGGGCTCGTGCGACCAGAACGCGCAGGGCAGCACGTTCGCGGTGGCGGCGCCGTACACCGGGTACTTCTCGCGGTCCTCGGCGACGCCGCGCCGGTAGGTCTCGACGTCCTCGGGCCAGGCGACGTCGTTGCAGGTCACCGAGAGGAACACCGACAGCGAGTTGTCGACCACCGACGGCTCGGCGGGGGTGGCTTCGGCGAGCTGGCGGCGCACCGCCGCTTCGTCGGACCGGTGCAGCGACTGCCAGAGCTGCGCGGTCCTGCCGTAGGCGGGTTCGCCGAACAGCCCGCCGAAGGTGACCAGCCGGAACACGCCGCCGTCCACGTCGGCCATGGGGTGCGCGTCGAGGCGTTCGGCGAGTTCGAAGTAGGTCCGGCGCACCTGTTCGGGTGTGCTGCCCAGGCCGTAGGACCCGTGCCGTTCGGCGACCCACGCCGCGAAGTCGGGGAAGGTCTCCTCGGTGCCGAGCGCGTAGCGGCGCATCCCGTCGCGGTCCAGGACGGTGTCGCCGATGTTGCTGTCGAGCACGACCCGGTCGGCGCGCTCCGGGAACATCGAGGCGTAGGCGGCGCCGAGCGCGGTGCCGTAGGACGCCCCGTAGAGGCTGGCCTTCTCCTCGCCGAGCGCGGCCCGGACCCGGTCCAGGTCGCGGGCCATGTTCGCGGTGGTGAGGCTGCGCAGCACGCCGTCCTGGTCGTGCTGGGCGCACTGGTCGGCGATCGTGCGGGCGGCCTCGGCTCGTTCGTCGACCGCCGCGTCGTCGACCGCGTAGGGCGGGATGTTGCCGTACTTGGCCTGCTCATCGGTGAATCCGCAGCTCACCGGTGCGGAGTGCCCGACTCCCCTGGTGTCCATCCCGATCAGGTCGTAGCCCTCCATGACCGACGCGGGCAGCCCCTGGTTGGCGAGGTCGACCGAGAAGGACAGGCCGGAGCCGCCCGGTCCGCCTTGGTTGAGCAGCATCACTCCGCGCCGCCGGTCGGGCCGGTCACTGGCCAGCCGCGAGATCATGAGGTCGATCTGCGGACCGTCGGGGTCCGCGTAGTTCACCGGCACCGGCACCGTGGTGCATTGCAGGGGGTAGGCCCCGGCCGCGACGTCCGCGGGGCACGGGCCCCACGTCGGTTCGGGTGCCGCCCCCTCGGCCGTGCTCGGTACCGCCAGCAGCGAGCCCGCCAGGCCCGCCGCGATCAACGTGGCCGCGCTTCGGCCCACGCTCTTCCTGAGATCCATCTCCGCCCCTCATCCCCGGGTTCGTCTCCAGGGGTGGACTCAAGGACGTGCCCTCAGGGCCAGGTCAACAGCGGCGGGCGGAGTTGCTCCGTTCAGCCGAGCCGGTCGAGCGCGGCGGGGAGTTCGGAAATCTCGCCGAGGACGAGGTGCGCGCCGGCGAGGGCGTCGTCGGCCGGCGGGAAGTGCGGGTTGGGCACGGCGAACACGGTGGCGCCGGAGGCGGTGGCGGCGCGCAGGCCGTTGCTGGAGTCCTCGACGGCGGCGCACTCGGGCGCGGTGGTGCCGAGCAACCGCGCGGCCTCCAAGTACACGTCTGGGGCGGGTTTGCCCGCGCCGACCTGTTCGCTGGAGAGGGTGGCACCGACTTCGAGCCCGGTGCTGTCGAGGAACGCGCGGATGATGCGCGGTGGCGCGGAGCTGGCGATGGCGATGGGGAACTTCGCGGCGACGGCGCGCACGGCCGCCACGGCGCCGGGCAGCACGGGCGCGTCGTCGGCGTAGACGCGGGCCATCTCGGTGATGACGGTGTCGGCGGCTTCATCGGCGGTGAGCCGGGCGCCGAGGTCGTCGACCAGGTAGCGGGCCCACTCCGGCGTGCTCATGCCCTGCATGGCTTCGGTGGCGCCGTCGGCCCACTGTCCGCCGTGGGCGGCGACGACGTCGCGGCGGATGCGGTCCCAGAGTTGTTCGGAGTCGACGAGGACGCCGTCGAGGTCGAAGAGCACGGCTGCGGGTGGCACGCCGCCGATCGTAGGAGCTCGGGCGCGGTGTCCGCTCCTGCCGGGCGGCGCGCCGCCGAATTGCTCCGATCGCGCGCCCGCGCTGCGTCGATCGGACCTGCTGCGGTTGTGGGCCTGCTCATGGTGGCTGGCCGGAGCTCCACCAGAAAGTTAGCATGGCAAACGAAATAATCGGTGGGCGTTCACCTTGCGAGGTTCGCGGCGCGGAACGGCTCACCCCGTTTCGAGAACCGAGGAGTGGCGGCCGATGAGCGGCACGCACGACGTCCGGCTGCTGGACGTCTTCAAGGGCCAGCCCAAGGCGGTGTGGATCACGGCGTTCGCCGCGGTGATCGCCTTCATGGGCATCGGGCTGGTCGACCCGATCCTGCTTTCCATCGCAGAAGCCCTGCACGCCGGGCCCGAGCAGGTGACCTTGCTGTTCTCGTCCTACCTGGGCGTTCAGGTCGTCGCGATGCTCATCACCGGCGCGTTCAGCGCCCGCTTCGGCCCGAAGCGGACCGTGGTGACCGGCCTGGTCCTGATCGTGCTGGCCACCGTCGCCTGCGCGCTCGCCGCTTCGATCGGGCAGCTCGTGGCGCTGCGGGCGGTGTGGGGCCTGGGCAACGCGTTCTTCATCGCCACCGCCCTGTCGGTGATCGTCGGCGCGGCCAGCGGCGGCCAGCAGGCGGCGATCCTGCTCTACGAGGCGGCGCTCGGCATCGGCCTGTCCACCGGCCCGCTACTCGGCGCGCTGCTAGGCAACATCTCCTGGCGCGGCCCGTTCGCCGGGACGGCGGTGCTGATGGCCATCGCGCTGGTGCTCTCGGCCGGTTTCCTGCCCCCCGACGAGAAGGACCCGGCGAAGCGGCCGAAGGTACGGCTGCTCGACCCGCTGCGCGCCCTCAAGCACGGCGGCCTGCTGCGCACGGCGCTCGGATCGGCGTTCTACACGGCGGCGTTCTTCGTGGTGCTGGCCTGGGCGCCGTTCGTGCTGGAGTTCGGCGCCATCGCCGTCGGCCTGGTGTTCTTCAGCTGGGGCCTGTGCGTGGCGGTCGCGGGCGTGACGCTCGCCCCGAAGCTCGCCGCCCGGTTCGGCGATGCGGGCGGCACGGTGATCGCGGTGCTGCTCTACGCGGTGCTGCTGGCGGTGATGGCGATCGGGCCGAAGCCGGTCGTGGTGGTGGCGGTGATCCTCAGCGGCATCGCCTCCGGCCTGCTCAACACCTTGTTCACCGGGACCGCGATGAGCGTGAGCGACGCGCCGCGCCCGGTCGCCAGCGCCGGGTACAACTTCTGCCGCTGGTTCGGCGGGGCCGTGGCGGCGACCTTGGTCGGGCACGTCGCGGACTGGTTCGGTTCGCCGCACGCCCCGTTCGCGGTGGCGGCGGTGCTGTGCGTGATCTCGGCGTGCCTGCTGGTGGCGGACCTGCGCAAGCGCGAGGACCCGCACCGCATCCCGGTGGAGGCCGCCGCCGTCGGCGAGGAGTTCTGACCCGAACCACGAACCCGGGTGAACGGACCGTTCGTCCTATCCGCTTGGACGAACGGTCCGTTCACTCCTGTCGCGGAGCGGTGGGCGGCGGGATCATGCGGAGTGCCGGTCATAGCGCAGAGTGAGCAAGTCACGCGAACCAGCGACCGAAACGACCGCTCCACGCGAAACGTGAGCGACCTAGCGTCATGATTTCGGGTGTTGTTCACCTTCTTGTCCAGGAACTCTCGCCTGATCGGCATAGCGTCACGGTGTTCCTGACTGACATTTGGAGGTCCGTTTGCCTTCCCGACCGGACAGCGGGCGGGTCGTCCCGCTCCCACTTCTGTCGAACCACTCCGCGCGCCGCGCCTCGGCGACCTGCAAGTACCGCTGCGGCAACGCGTGCGCCCACGAAGCGCCGAACACCTCGGACAACGGCTACTTCGGCGACATCGTGGAGAGCGTCCTCGACCGCCGCGGCGCGCTCAAAGCGAGCGGCGTGCTGGCGCTCGCCGTCGGCGGGGCCTCCGCGCTGTCCAGCACCGCCGCTGCCGCCGCACCGTCGGCGACCGCGGGCGGACCGGTGGTGCCGGGAACCGACTTCGCGCCGGTCGCGCCGAACAAGGAAGACCGCGTCACGATCCCCGAGGGCTACGAGCAGGGCATCGTGATCCGCTGGGGCGACCCGCTGCTCGAAGGCGCGCCGGAGTTCGACTTCCACGGCCAGACCGCCGAGGCCCAGGAGAAGCAGTTCGGCTACAACAACGACTTCGCCGGGCTCGTCCCGCTGGACGGCTCCGGCAGGCGCGGCCTGCTCGTGGTCAACCACGAGTACACCACCGAGTCGCACATGTTCTCGAACTACGATGAGAACAACCCCACCGAGCAGCAGGTCCGCATCTCGTGGGCCGCGCACGGCCTGTCCGTGGTGTACGTGGAGAAGGACCGCGCCAAGGGCCTCGTGCCGAAGCCCAGCGAGTACAACCGGCGGATCACCCTGAACACCGAGTTCGAGGTGCGCGGGCCCGCGGCGGGCAGCGACCACCTGAAGACCTCGGCGGACCCCACCGGCACCAAGGTGTTCGGCACCCAGAACAACTGCGCGGGCGGCGTCACCCCGTGGGGCACGATCCTGTCCGGCGAGGAGAACTTCCACCAGTACTTCGGGCACTCCGAGCTGATCACCGACCCGGTCGCCGCGAAGCGCTACGAGCGCTACGCCGTCGGCACTGGTGAGACCGACCGCAAGTGGGAGCGGTTCGACAAGCGTTGGGACGTCTCCCAGGAGCCGAACGAGGCGCACCGCTTCGGCTGGATCGTGGAGATCGACCCGAACGACCCGGAGTCGACGCCGATCAAGCACACCGCGCTGGGCCGCTTCAAGCACGAAGGCGCGACCATCAAGATCGCCGACGACGGCCGGGTCGTCGCCTACTCCGGCGACGACGAGCGCTTCGACTACATCTACAAGTACGTCTCGCACGGCCGCTTCAAGCCCGGCAAGAGCGCGCACGCGCGGCGGCACAACTCGGCGCTGCTCGACGACGGCACCCTCTACGTCGCCAAGTTCAGCGGCAACAGCCCCGCCGAGGAGATCGACGGCACCGGCGAGCTGCCCGCGGACGGGCACTTCGACGGCACCGGTGAGTGGCTGAAGCTGGCCAGCGGCACCGAGTCCTTCGTGCCCGGCTTCACCGCCGACGAGGTCTACGTGTTCACCCGGCTCGCCGCCGACGCGCTCGGCGCGACGAAGATGGACCGCCCGGAGGACATCGAGCCCAACCCGGTCAACGGCCGCATCTACTGCGCCCTGACGAACAACTCCAACCGCGGTTCCGAGGGCAACGCGGCGCCGGACGAGGCCAACCCGCGCGTCGGCAACAAGCACGGGCACGTCCTGGAGTTCGACGACGACACCACCGGCACCGAGTTCCGCTGGAACCTGCTGCTGGTCTGCGGCGACCCGAACGACCCGGGCACCTACTTCGGCGGTTTCGACAAGTCCCAGGTCAGTCCGATCTCCTGCCCGGACAACGTGACCTTCGACCGGTTCGGCAACCTGTGGATCACGACCGACGGCAACGAGCTCGGCTCCAACGACGGCCTGTTCGCGGTGCCGGTCGAGGGGCCGGAGCGCGGCAAGGTGAAGCAGTTCCTCACCGTGCCGGTGGGCGCCGAGACCTGCGGGCCCGTGGTGCTCGACGACCTGATCACGGTCAACGTGCAGCACCCCGGTGAGGACGCCGAGGACGCCCAGCACCCCACCTCGCACTGGCCGGACGGCGGCGACTCGCAGCCCCGGCCGTCGGTGGCGGTGGTGTGGCGCCAGGACGGCGGTGAGATCGGCCGACGCTGATCCCACCTGCGAGCGCGGGGGCCTTCCGAATTCGGGAGGCCCTCGTTGCGCTCGTCAGTCCTCCAGCGGAGTCGGATGCCGGTGGGCATCGGCCGGACCGCGACCTTGCGCAGGATGCGGTCGCCCGTTGCGGGCGCGGCGGCGCTGGCGCTGCTCACCGGATCGCGTTAGTCGCCCGTCTGGTCGAGGTCAAGCCCGTCCAGCGGAGTGGGACGACCGGCGACCGTGCGCGATCGTGCGACGGATACGATTCAGACCATGTCTGAACGTCCGATCGCCCTGGTCACGGGTGCTTCCCGTGGCGTCGGGGCCGCCGTTGCCCGCGCCCTCTCCGAAACCCACGACGTGCTGCTCGGCGGCCGGGACGGCGAGGCGCTGCGCGCGCTGGCGGCGGAGATCGACGGCGCCCGGCCGTGGCCGGTGGAACTGACCGACGACGACGCGGTGGCCGCGGCGGTGCGCGACATCGACCGGCTGGACGTGCTGGTGCACAGCGCCGGTCTCGTCGAGCTCGGTGCGGTCGCGGAGACCGGGGTGGACTCGTGGCGGCGCACCTTCGAGCTGAACCTGTTCGCCGTGACCGAGCTGACCCGGCTGCTGCTGCCCGAGCTGCGCGCCGCCTCCGGCCACGTGGTGCTGATCAACTCAGGTGCGGGCCGGGAGGCGAAGCCGAACTGGGGCTCCTACGCGGCGAGCAAGTTCGCGCTGCGCGCGTTCGCCGACGTGCTGCGCGCCGAGGAAGCGACCAACGGCGTGCGGGTGACCTCGGTCTTCCCCGGCCGGATCAACACCGACATGCAGCGCGAGGTGCGCGACGCCGAGTGCGGCGAGTTCCAGCCGGAGCGCTACCTGCGCCCGGAGTCGGTCGCCGGGCCGGTCTGCTCCGCCGTGCGCGCCGCCGCCGACGCGCACCTCACCGAGATCGTCGTCCGCCCCTCCTGAGCCGCACCCGACGACCCCGCGCGGGGTGCCCCCGCCTAGCGTGACGACGTGACCGTGCTGCGTTCGATCGTGCTGTTCGCCCTGGCCGCCGTGGCGGAGATCGGCGGGGCCTGGCTGGTCTGGCAGGGAGTGCGCGAGCACAAGGGCCTGCTGTGGATGGGCGCGGGCGTGCTCGCGCTCGGCGCCTACGGTTTCGTGGCCACGTTGCAGCCGGACGCGAACTTCGGGCGCATCCTCGCCGCGTACGGCGGTGTCTTCGTCGCGGGCTCGCTCGGCTGGGCGATGCTGCTGGACGGGTTCCGCCCGGACCGCTGGGACCTCGCGGGCGCCGCCCTCTGCCTGCTCGGCGTCGCCGTGATCATGTACGCGCCCCGGTCTTGAGCTCGCGGTCCGAGACCGGGCAGCGGGCTCCGGTCGCCACGGCCGGCGCGCCGAACCCGCAACCGGGCGCGAGAACGGGAGGGCGTCCACGCGGACGCCCTCCCGTTCTCGCCACGACGAGCCGTTACTGAACGCTGATCGTCGCGTGCCGATCGGTCTCCTGCCCGCCTTCGGCGGGTCCCTTGCCGACGACCTCCAGCCGTTCGACGGGCACGCCCGCCTCCGCGAACTTGTCCGCGACGGCTTGCGCCCGCTGCTGGGAGAGCTGCTGGTCCTCGGGCGACGGGCTGCCGGTGTTGGCGACGAAGCCCGTGACGGTGAACTTCAGCTCCTGCGGGGCGCTCTTGGCCAGTTCCGCCGCCTTCTGCGCGGTCTGCTCGCCCTGCTCGGTCAGCTCCGGACTGTCGGCCTGGAACGTGATCGGGCTCTGCTGCAGCGCCTGGTCGATCTGCTGTTGCAGCGCGGCCTTCGCCGCGGCCGGGTCGGGGCCGGGAGGAGGCGGTGGTGGTGCTTGTTCCTGCTGCTGCTCCAGCGGCGGGAACCAAGGACAAGGGGGCCAGGAAGGCCAGGTACCGGCCCCGGCCCCGCC
>NZ_JAPFGB010000010.1:186892-239492 GCF_026241095.1 Saccharopolyspora sp. NFXS83
CAAGGGGGCCGGGGCCGGTACCTGGCCTTCCTGGCCCCCTTGTCCTTGGTTCCCGCCGCTGGAGCAGCCGCTGAGCAGCGCGACGGCGAGCGTGGCCGCGGCCACGCCGTAGTGGGCTTTCGTTCGGTCCATGCCGACCTCCGCAGTCGAGCTCGCCGGGCGCGGCGCACGTGCGGCGCCCGGCGCGTGGGCGAGTCCCATTGGATGCCGCGGACGCCGGGTGGGCAGGTCGGGATCAGTGGCGCAACTCGATCGTGTGAAACCGGTGCGGTTGCGAGATGCCTCGCGGGACCGGTGCGCGTGGCGGTCCGACGCATGTCACAGGGCGTTTCAGGTGGTTTTGGGCCCACCCGCTCGACAGAAGTTACTGCTAAGTAATACGCTGGAGTTACCGACGAGTAAGGCCATGTCCGGAGAGCGGGGCCGGCTCGGGATCATCAGTTCGGAGAGGGAGCCTGCGAAATGGGCCACTACAAGAGCAACGTCCGCGACCTCGAATTCAACTTGTTCGAGTTGTTCAAGGTGCAGGAGCGGCTGGGCACCGGGGCGTTCGAGCAGTCCGACGAGGACACCGTGCGAGGTGTGCTCAGCGAGCTCAACAGCCTCGCCACCGGGCCCCTCGCGGAGTCCTTCGCGGAAGGTGACCGCACCCCGGCGAAGTTCGACCCGAAGACCCACTCGGTCACGCTGCCCGAGTCGTTCAAGAAGTCCTACCAGCAGGTCATGGACGGGGAGTGGTGGCGGCTCGGGCTCTCCGACGAGCTCGGCGGCTACGGCATCCCGCCGACCGTGCAGTGGGCCACCTCCGAGCTGATCCTCGGCGCCAACCCGGCCGTCTACATGTACATGGCCGGACCGCAGTTCGCCGGGATCATGCACAAGAACGGCACCGAGCAGCAGAAGCGCTGGGCCGACCTGATGATCGAGCGGCTCTGGGGCGCCACGATGGTGCTGACCGAGCCGGACGCGGGCTCCGACGTCGGCTCCGGCCGCACCAAGGCCATCAAGCAGGCCGACGGCAGCTGGCACATCGACGGCGTGAAGCGGTTCATCACCTCCGCCGACCAGGACATGACCGAGAACATCATGCACCTGGTGCTGGCCCGCCCCGAAGGCGAAGGCGTGGAGAGCAAGCCCGGCACCAAGGGCCTGAGCCTGTTCCTGGTGCCGAAGTTCCACTTCGACGAGGAGACCGGCGCGCCCGGCGAGCGCAACGGCGCCTTCGTCACCAACGTCGAGCACAAGATGGGCCTCAACGCCTCCGCCACCTGCGAGCTGACCTTCGGCCAGCACGGCACCCCGGCGCAGGGCTGGCTGCTCGGCGAGGTGCACGACGGCATCGCGCAGATGTTCCAGGTCATCGAGTACGCCCGGATGATGGTCGGCACCAAGGCCATCGCGACGCTGTCCACCGGCTACCTCAACGCGCTGGAGTACGCCAAGGAGCGCCAGCAGGGCGCGGACCTCACCAGGGCCACCGACAAGACCGCGCCGCGCGTCACGATCACCAACCACCCCGACGTGCGCCGCATCCTGCTGCTGCAGAAGGCGTACGCGGAGGGCCTGCGCGCGGTGTACCTCTACACCGCGACCTACCAGGACCAGATCGCTCAGGGCAAGGCCACCGGCGAGGACGTCGCGCTGGCCGAGCAGGTCAACGACCTGCTGCTGCCGATCGTCAAGGGCGTGGGCTCGGAGCGGGCGTACGAGAACCTGACGCTGTCGCTGCAGACCCTCGGCGGCTCCGGCTACCTGCAGGACTACCCGATCGAGCAGTACATCCGGGACGCCAAGATCGACAGCTTGTACGAGGGCACCACGGCGATCCAGGCGCAGGACTTCTTCTTCCGCAAGATCGTGCGCAACAACGGCGCGGCCCTCGGGCACATCGCCGCCGAGGTGCAGAAGTCGCTGGACGCCGAAGGCGCCGACGAGCGGCTCAAGGAGGAGCGGGCGCTGGTCGCGCAGGCGCTGGAGGACGCGCAGGGCACCCTCGGCGCCGTGTTCGGCTTCCTGACCTCCGCGCAGGAGGACGTGAACAACATCTACAAGGTCGGCCAGCACGCCGTCACGGTCCTGATGAGCATGGGCGACCTGCTCATCGGCTGGCTGCTGCTGCGCCAGGCCGAGGTGGCGCTGGCCGCGCTGGACGCGGGCGCCTCGGCCAAGGACCAGTCCTACTACCAGGGCAAGGTCGCGGTGGCGCGCTTCTTCGCGAAGAACGTGCTGCCGGAGCTGTCCTCCCGCCGCAAGGTCGTGGAGAACGCGGACAACGCGATCATGGACCTGGACGAGTCGGTGTTCTGATCCGGACCGGTGGTGCCCCGGGCACCACGGCCTGACTCGACGTGGGCGCTCACTCCGACGGAGTGAGCGCCCACGTTCGTGTTCGGGTGGTCGCCGCCCAGGCTGCTCCGCCACCGGCGGGGCGAACCGGGTCGCGCGGACCGCACCGTTCGAGGGAACGACCGCGGCGGGGTCGGTGCCGCGGACGTGAAAAGGCCCCTCCCGGTTCCGGGAGGGGCCTTCTCGGTGCTCGGTCAGCGCGGCGCGGGGCCGGGCGGTGGGCCGCAGTGGATGATCGGCTGCGGGTTGTAGACCGTCTTGCTCGGGCTCTCCGTGGTGACCTTGCCGGACTTGACGTCCTTCAAGGTCCGGGTGTCGGTGACCGTGAAACCACCGGCGCCCTTGCTCGGGCTGCACGGCTCGCCCGGCGGGACGACCTTCTCGTGCGGCGGCTTCGGGGCGGTGCGCTCACCCGTCTTCGAGCTCACGTCGTACTGCTTGGTGCCCCAGAACTTCACCGTGATCGACGACGGCGTCCACTCCGTGGTGATCATGACACCGCTGGCGAGCGTGTTCTTGAACTTCACGTCGATGACGCTGCTGCCGTCGGGGTTCTGGAACACCGTCGCTTCCCGGCCCGCCGGGTAGCGGCTGATGTAGTAGCTGTGCTCCTTGTGCTCCACGTCCTTGACGCCGGCGAAGTACGAGGCGTTGTACAGCGTGGTCGCGAACTGCGAGATGCCGCCGCCGACGGCCTTCGCGGGGCGCCCGTCCTCGATGATCCCGGACTCGACGTACCCCTGGGCGGTGCCGCGCGGCCCGGTGTGGCCGTTGAGGCTGAACGTCTCGCCGGGCTTGACGACCGCGCCGTTGACCTGCTCGGCGGTCCGCTTGATGTTCACGCCGGAGGCCGTTTCGAAGCCTTCGGTCTTGAACTCGCTGATGACTTCCTTGATGCCGAGCCCGTTGGCGTGGTCGGTGTTGAACGCGGGCGGCTGCTGCTCGTAGATCGCCTGCAGCGTGCGGTCCTGCTTCTGCTTGACGACGTCGTCGAGCTTCTCGAAGCTCTTCTCCCAGTTCACGCCGCGGCCGTCCAGCGACGGGCGCACCACGGGCCCGCCCCCTTCGAGGACGATCTCGGCGTCCTTCGCGGGCTTCATGGTGTCCTTGAGCTGCGGTTCGAGGCCGCCGATGAGGACCGGCACGTCGAGGTGGGAGCGCAGCCCGCCCTTGCCGTCCGGTTCGAACCGCAGCGCGGCGGCGATGGTCTCGGGCGCGAGCGCCGCGTCGTGGCCCTCGCCCTTGACGTTCACCGGGCTGGACACCGCGGGCTGGGCCACGTTGCGCAAGGCCTGGTGCACGCCGTCGGAGGTGGTGTTCACGGCCTGCTCGGTGAACGGGACCTGGACCGGCCCGCCCTTCGCCCAGTCCGCCATCACCTGGTCTGCGGCCACGCTCACGTCCACGGAGCGGCCGGTGACCGGTTCCACCGCGACCGGCGTGGTGCCCTCGAACTTGATGGTGCCTTCCGAGGCGGCCCGCTCCAGCTTCGGCTTGACCTGCTCCACCGCGGCCATGACCTGCTGCTCGTCGCCGTGGCTGACGGGGTAGATCTCGCGGTCGGTGAACAGCGAGGCGATCCGGGTGAACGGGTTCAGCGGCTGCTCACCGGCCTGCTCGATGGTGGCCGGCCAGTCCATCGTCAGCCCGGACTGCTCCGGCGAGATGGTGGCCGTCGCGTCGCCCGCCTTCAGCTGCACCGGTTCCTGCAGGTTCGGGCCGAGCTCCTCGCGCAGCTTGCGCTGCGCGGCGGCCTCGGTGAGCCCGCCGACCTGCACGTCGGCGACGGTGGTGCCGCGCGGCACGGTGCCGCTGCTGAACATCAGGTCGCCCACGTAGAGCAGCGTCAATAAGCCGACCGCGACCCCGGCCGCGATACCGCCGCGGATCAGTCCGCGCCGGTCGCGCGGGGAGCCCGCCTGCTCCGGCGGGTCCTCGGCGAAGCCACCGCCGATGCCACCGCCGAACCCGGTCGCCCACGGCGACGGCTCGGCGGGCACCTTCGGGATGTTCTGGGTGCGTTCGGCGTCGCCCTCGGGGAACCCGGTCTGCTCGGTCGGCAGCTGCGCGAACGAGCCGGCGACGGCCTGCGTCGTCGGCGCCTGGTCCGCGGGCGGCTGCTCGACCCGGGTGGTGGCGGCCGAACCGGGGAAGCCGGGGGCGCCGAGGAAGTCCGTGGGCGAGGCGTAGCCGCCCTCCGGCTCGGTCACCTTCGGGATCGCCTGGGTGCGCTCGGGGTCGGCCTCCGGGGGCTCCTGCCCGAGGCGCTGCGTCTCGTCCGCGGCGGGCGACTGCTGCGTCAGGGTCGGACGGGTCTGCCGCTCCGACAGGTCCTCCGGCGCGGTCTCCGCCCCCGCGGCGAGCTGCTCCGGCGAGATCCGCATGGTCCGCTCCGCCTGGGAATCCTGGGGCGCGGAAGCCGGGGTGATCGAGCGCGTCGCGTCCGCGCCGGACTCCCCGGACGGGGTGGAACGGTCCGCTGCACCGGTCGGGTCGTCGCCCGCCGGCTTCCGGTTCGGATCGTCCCCGGATGAGGCGTCGTAGTTTTCCGGCACCGCTTCCCCTTCATCGGTCTGGTCGTGCGGTGGGGTACATCAGCGAACAGGCGCCGGGACGGTCCGTCAAGGACGCCGTGCCCGCATCACCCCGACAACGGTTCGGAGCGCCCGGGTGGCCGCGCCGACCGCACCTCGCGGTGGGTCACAGGTAGAGGCCGGTGCCCTGTTCGATCTGTTCGCTGGCCACGGCGTGCAGATCCCGCTCGCGCATCACCAGGTAGGGCTGGCCCTGCACTTCGACCTCGAACTGCTCCTCGGGGTTGAACAGCACCTGGTCGCCGACCTTGACGGCCCGCACGTGGCTGCCCACCCCGAAGACCTCGCCCCAGAGCAGCCGCTTGGCCATCTGGGCGGTCGCCGGAATCACGATGCCGCCGCTGCTGCGACGTTCTCCGGATTCCGCAGAGACCCGCACCATGACCCGGTCATGCAGCATCTGGATCTCGAGCTTGGCATCGGTCACCCGAAAAGTTTACGTGCCCGCCTCGACGGGCCCACCGCGCAGGGGGCGGCTCACGCGCCGGTGTCCATGCCGCCCATCACGAGCGGCAGCCGGTGCGCGCCGCCCGGCGCGATCCGCACCGGCACTCCCCAGTCCTGCCTGGTCAGGTTGCACGTGGGGTGTTCGACGGCGGGATCGTCGGTGCAGCTGGCGGCCTGCGCGACGACGTGCAGCACGCCGTGCTCAATGCCGTCGGCGAGCACGAGGCGCCTGCTCAGGTCCGTGCCGGTTCCCGCGCCCTCGACCAGCAGTTCCGCCGGTGAGGCGGTGATCTCCAGCCGGGTGGACGGTCCGTAGCGGTCGTCGAGCTTGCCGCCGGGCGGGGGCGTGAACACGACCGCGAGCTCCAGCTCGCCACCGCCGATCTCCGTCGCCGGGCGCGTGACCTGCTGCGACGCGCCTTCGATGAGCTTCGCGGAGACGCCGGGCGGCACCGGCCGCTCCAGCCGGTGCGCGGCGGAGGACACCACGACGAGCTCGCCGTCGATCACCGCCGCGCCGGACGGCTCGGCCAGCCGCGTGGCCAACGTGGCCAGCTCGTTCGATGCCGGATCGTAACGTCGGAGGGCGCCGTTGTAGGTGTCGCAGACGGCGATGGAGCCATCCGGCAGCACCGCTACTCCGAGCGGGTGCTGCAGCAGCGCCCGCTCGGCGGGCCCGTCGGCGTGGCCGAAGTCGAACAGTCCGGCGCCGACGGCCGTGCGGACCGCGAACCCGTCCTCAGCGGGCTCGACCCAGCGCAGCGCGGAGGTCTCCGAGTCCGCGAGCCACAGCCGGTCGCCGCCGTCGGCGAGACCGGATGGCTGGGCGAAGAACGCCTCGGCGGCATCCCCGTCGCGCAGGCCTTCGACGGTGGTGCCCGCGAACCGCCGCACCCGCCCGCCGCGCGGGTCGAACAGGCCGAGCGTGTGGTTCCCGGCCATGGCGACGACCACGCCGCCCGCCGGTTCCCACCAGGCAACGTCCCACGGGCTGGTGAGCGGGGTGTCCAGCGCGGGCCCCTCGTCGGTGCCGTCGCGCCACTGCGCGCCGGTGCCCGCGACGGTCGTCACCTCGCCGTCGGCGAGCCGCACGCCGCGCAGCAGGTGGTTCACCGTGTCGGCCACGACGAGGTCGTAGCCGACGTCCGCGGCGACCCCTTCGGGCAGCACGGCGATCCCGGCGGGCTCGGCGAACGAGGCTTCGTCGGGGCCGCCGTCGGAGCTGCCGCGCGCGCCGCTGCCGATGCGCCGCAGCACCGTCTCGCCGTCCTGGGCGAACTCGACCAGCGAGTGGTTCGCGGAGTCCGACACCAGGATCGTGCCCGGCCCGGCGGCCACCTTCGCGGGGAAGCGCAGCGTCGTGGCCTCGGGCTCCGGCGGCACGTACGGTCCGCTGCCGCGATGCAGGGTGCCCTTCGCGCCGTGCTCGGCGACGAGTTCGCTCAGGACGCCGCGCAACGCCTCGACGTGGCCTTCACCTGCGGCGACGTGCACCAGGTAGCCCTCGGGGTCCACCACTGCCAGCGTCGGCCACGCCTTCACGGCGTAGTTCTGCCAGGTGGACAGCTCCGGGTCGTCGAGCACCGGGTGGTGCACGGAGTAGCGCTCGACGGCGGCGATCAGCGCGTCCGGGTCCGCCTCGTGCTCGAACTTCGGGGAGTGCACGCCGATGGTGACCAGCTCCGCGGCGAACTCCTCCTCCAGCGGGCGCAGCTCGTCGATCACGTGCAGGCAGTTGATGCAGCAGAACGTCCAGAAGTCCAGCAGCACGATCTTGCCGCGCAGGTCGGCGAGCTGGAGCTCCCTGCCGCCGGTGTTCAGCCACTGGCGACCGGTGAACTCGGGTGCGCGGACACGGGTGCGGGACGCGGTACTCACGTGCGGAGTCAACAACACGGGCCCGAGCCGCTGTTCCCACGTCCACATCCTGGAACGGCGGACGCCGCAGCCCGGCCCTCGTGAGCGAGGCCGAGTCGAGCTCCGAACGGAACAGGCTGCCGCATCAAGCGGGCGTCCGGAACCGGAGCGGGAAAGCGGGAACAAATCGGGGCGCGCGGCGCTTGATCTCGGTGCGCGGGCGGTGATCGACCCCGGAAATTGGAAGGCCCCGCAGTGCTGCCAGGTCGGGGGTCCGACAGCACCGCGGGGTCACCATGCATATCGACGGGACCCCCGGCGTTGTTACACACCGGCCTCATGGTGTCCCGCGTCACAGCTCTGTGAGTGGGGTGAAGCCGTTCGCTCGGGCGGTTTCGGCTTGTTGACCAGCGCATACGGTCATGTCGATGGGTTTCCGGGGTTCTGGGGAGAGCGCGGGACTCCACTCGTTCGGCCGAGCGCCCGAGCGGGCGCCTGCGATGTGGACGGGAGTTTCCGGCGGGCCCGCTCGCCAGCATGCTGGCGGACATGGATGCACAGCTGAGCGACGTGAGCCTGCCGTCCCGGATCGCCGAGCCGGGCGAGGGCATCAGCGCGGCGGAGTTGGCGCTGGCCGCGCGCAACCACGGGATCCCGCTGGAGGCGCTGCGCTACGACGTCACCCCGATCGGGCTGCACTACCTGCTCACGCACTACGACATGCCCGCGCTGGACGCGGCGAGCTGGCGGTTGTCGCTGACGGGCGAAGTGGCGGGCGCGCGGGAGTTCGCGCTCGACGAGCTCCGGTCGCTGCCGTCCCGCACGGTGCGGGTGACCATGGAGTGCGCGGGCAACGGCCGGGCCAGGATGCACCCCCGCCCGGTGAGCCAGCCGTGGCTGGTGGAGGCGGTCGGCACCGCCGACTGGACGGGAGTGCCGCTGCGCCACGTGCTCGACGCGGTGGGCGTGGGCTCCTCGGCGGTCGAGGTCGTGTTCACCGGAGCCGATCACGGCGTGGAACGCGGTGTGGAGCAGGACTACCGGCGCGGCCTGCCGCTGGCGGAGGCGTTGCGCGACGACGTGCTGCTCGCCTACGAGATGAACGGTCAACCGCTGCCGCCGCAGCACGGGCATCCGGTGCGGCTGGTGGTGCCCGGCTGGTACGGCATGGCGCACGTGAAGTGGCTGCGGGAGATCTCGCTGGTCGACGAGCCGTTCACCGGGTTCCAGAACGCCGTGGCGTACCGCCTCAAGCAGTCGGCGGACGATCCCGGCGTGCCCGCCACCCGCATCGAGCCGCGCTCGTTGATCGTGCCGCCGGGCTTCCCCGACTTCATGTCCCGCCACCGGGTGGTCCGCCCCGGTCCGCTGACGGTCACCGGCCGCGCCTGGTCCGGGCACGCGCCGATCACGCGCGTCGAGTTCAGCACCGACGGCGGCGCCACCTGGGCGGACGCCGAACTGGATGAGGCAGGGCCGCGCTGGGCGTGGCGCGGCTGGCGCGCGATGTGGCGGGCGGAGCGCGGCGAGCACCTGCTCACCGCCCGAGCCACCGACGCCGAAGGCCACGTGCAGCCCGTGGCCGAACCTTGGAACCGGGGCGGCTTCGCCAACAACCTCGTCCACCGCGTCCCGGTCACCTGCGTCGACGATTGACCCCGCGAAGCCGAACGGACCGGAGGCCCGAAGCCCCCGGTCCGTTCCTCGGCCAACGCGCTCAGTTCAGTGCGCGACCAGGTGCCGCGCCCGCGACGAAAGCCGAATCCTCACGGCGAAGCCGCTGAGGTTCCGCTACCCGATCACCCGAGCAGAACGACCGGCTCCTCACCGCTCCAAGATCGCCGTGACGCCCTGGCCGCCTGCCGCGCAGACGGAGATCAGGCCGCGGCCGGAGCCGCGCTCGGACAGCAGCTTCGACAGGGTCGCCACGATCCGGCCGCCGGTGGCGGCGAACGGGTGCCCGGCGGCCAGCGAGGAGCCGTTCACGTTCAGCTTCGCCGGGTCGATCTCGCCCAGCGGCGCGTCGAGACCGAGCCGGTTCTTGCAGAAGTCCGGGTCCTGCCACGACTTCAGCGTCGCCAGCACCTGCGAGGCGAACGCCTCGTGGATCTCGTAGAAGTCGAAGTCGCCGAGGCCGATCCCGGCCCGCTCCAGCAGCTTCGGCACCGCGTACGCCGGAGCCATCAGCAGGCCTTCGTCGCCGCTGACGTGGTCGACGGCGGCGGGCACGATGTCGCTCAGGTACGCGAGCACCGGCAGCTTGTGCTCCTTCGCCCACTCCTCGCTGGCCAGCAGCACCGTGGAGGCGCCGTCGCTGAGCGGCGTCGAGTTGCCCGCCGTCATCGTCGCGCCCTCGCCCTTGCCGAACACGGGCTTGAGCTTGGCGAGCTTCTCGGCGGTGCTGTCGGCGCGCAGGTTCTGGTCCCGCGTCTGGCCCTGGAACGGGGTGATCAGGTCGTCGAAGAAGCCGCGGTCGTAGGCGGCGGCGAGGCGCTGGTGGCTGCGGGCGGCGAGCTCGTCCTGGTCCTCGCGGGCGACTTGCCAGTCCAGCGCGGTGCGGGCGGCGTGCTCGCCCATCGACAGGCCGGTGCGCGGCTCGGAGTTCTCCGGGATGTCCGGCACCACGTGCTGCGGCCGGACGCCGGTGAGCGCCTTGACCTTGCCACCGGTGGTCTTGGCGTGGTTGGCGGCGAGCAGCACCCGGCGCAGGTCGTCGTTGACGGCGATCGGCGCGTCGCTGGCGCTGTCCACGCCGCCGGCGATGCCCGAGTCGAGCTGCCCGAGCGCGATCTTGTTCGCGACCGAGGTCACCGCTTCGAGACCGGTCGCGCAGGCCATCTGCACGTCGTGGGCGGGGGTGCGCGGGTCCAGGCCGGAACCGAGCACGGTCTCCCGCGCCAGGTTGAAGTCGCGGCTGTGCTTGAGGACCGCGCCCGCGACGAACTCGCCGACGAGTTCGCCCTGCAGGCCGAAGCGGGCGACCAGCCCGTCCAGCGCGGCGGTGAGCATGTCCTGGTTGGACGCCTGCGTGTAGGGGCCGCCGGATCGGGTGAAGGGGATCCGGTTGCCGCCGACGATCGCGACGCGTCGAGTGGTGGGCATGCGGGACTCCTTCGAGACGGGACCGGTGGTCCGTGTGGTTGTGACTGCGGGCAGGTCGTGACTGCTGCCGGGTGCTGACCGCGGTCGGGTTCTGCCGGGGGCGGGCCGGTCGCCGGATCGGCCGGGGCGGGCCGATCGTGCCGGGGCTCTGGTGCCGACCCCTCGGACCCTCTAACCTACCCGTGGGTAGGTTAGACGTCGAGTCCGCTGCCCGCGCGTCCGCCGTGCTTCGGCGAGCGGGCCCTGCCAAGTTCACCCGACCACCCGCCTCCACGGGAGCACGCATGTCCGACCGGTACCAGCAGTTCACCTCGACCGGATTCGGTCGATCGCTCGCCCAGCGCCTCGGCCTGCCTACCCCCACGCCGCTGCGCCGCTACCAGCCCGGTGACCCGGTGGTGAACGGCCCGGTGCTCACCGGTGCCGCCGACAGCTCGCGGCTCGGTGACGCGATCGCCGCGACGCTGCGCGCCGTCGACGCCGAGGTCCGCACCGAACCCGCCGAGGACGCCCGCTACGCCGCGCTGGTCTTCGACGCCACCGGCATCACCTCCAGCGACCAGCTCAAACAGCTGCGCGCCTTCTTCGGGCCGGTGATCCGCCAGATCGGCACCTGCGGCCGGGTGATCGTGCTGGGCACCCCGCCGGAGGAGACCACCGACGCCGGGGAGCGCGTCGCGCAGCGGGCGCTGGAAGGCTTCGTGCGCACCGTCGGCAAGGAGCTCAAGCGCGGCGCCACCGCTCAGCTGGTGTACGCCTCCGAAGGCGCCGAGCAGTCCCTGGACTCCACGCTGAGCTTCCTGCTCTCGGCGAAGTCCGCGTTCGTCTCCGCCCAGGTCGTGCGGGTCGGCCGCGCCGAGGCACCGCAGGTCGACCGGGAGAAGCCGCTCAAGGACAAGGTCGCCCTGGTCACCGGTGCCTCCCGCGGCATCGGCGAGTCGATCGCCGAGACCCTCGCCCGCGACGGCGCGCACGTCGTCTGCCTGGACATCCCGGCGCAGGGCGACGACCTCACGAAGGTCGCCAACCGCATCGGCGGCTCCGCGCTCCAGCTCGACATCACCGCCCAGGACGCGCCGCAGCGCATCGTCGAGCACTTCGCCGAGCGCCACGACGGGCTCGACGTCGTCGTGCACAACGCGGGCATCACCAGGGACAAGACGCTCGGCCGGATGGACGACGGGCGCTGGGACTCGGTGCTGGCGGTGAACCTCACCGCGCAGGAGCGCATCAACGAAGCGCTGCTCGCGGACGGATCGCCGCTGCGCGACGGCGGCAGGCTGATCGGCGTCGCCTCGATCAGCGGCATCGCGGGCAACGTCGGGCAGGCCAACTACGCGGCCTCCAAGGCGGGCGTGATCGGCCTGGTGCAGGCTCTGGCACCGGTCGCGGCCCGGCGCGGCGCCACCATCAACGCCGTCGCGCCCGGCTTCATCGAGACGAAGATGACCGCGGCCGTGCCGCTGTTCATCCGCGAGGCGGGCCGCCGGATGAGCAGCCTCTCGCAGGGCGGGCAGCCGGTCGACGTCGCCGAGACCATCGCCTGGTACGCCAACCCGGCCTCGTCCGGGGTCAACGGCAACGTCGTGCGGGTCTGCGGCCAGAGCCTGCTGGGGGCGTGATGAGCACCGAAGTCGACGCGGCACCGAACCTCTCCGCGCTCTACGCCAAGGCCGCCCTCACCGGCCCGATCCGGCGCGGCGGCGAACTGCCCGCCACCGAGTACGTCCGGCGCGACATCACGATCGACCACGCGCACCTCGCCGAGTACGACCGGGTCTGCGGCTTCGGGCTGCGCGACGTGCTGCCCGCGACCTACCCGCACGTGCTCTCGTTCGGGCTGTCCGTGCGGCTGATGACGGATCCCGGATTCCCGTTCCCGCTGGTCGGTCTGGTGCACGTGGCCAACAGCATCACCGTGCACCGGCCGGTGCTGGTGACCGACGTGCTCACCCAGCGGGTCCGGGTGGCGAACCTGCGCCCGCACCCCAAGGGCAGGCAGCTCGACGTGATCACCGAGACCAGCGTCGGGGGCGAGGTGGTGTGGCGCGAGACGAGCACCTACCTGCGCCGCGGCAAGTCCGACGACTCCGCGCCGCGGGCCGACCGGGTCGCCGAGATCGAGCCCGGCTCCCCCACCGCGTTCTGGCAGGTGCCCGCCGACCAGGGGCGCCGCTACGCGGCGGTGTCCGGGGACCGCAACCCGATCCACCTGCGCGCGCTGACGGCGAAGGCGTTCGGCTTCCCGCGCGCCATCGCGCACGGCATGTGGACGAAGGCGCGGGCGCTGGCCGCGCTGGAAGGCAGGCTGCCGGAGTCGTGCACCGTGGACGTCGACTTCGTGAAGCCGCTGCTGCTGCCCTCGAAGGTGGAGTTCACCGAGCTCGGCGTCCCGGGCAACGGCGCCACGTTCGCCGTGCACTCCCGGTCCGGCAAGCCGCACCTGTTGGGACGGGTGCACTGACCTGCGGGAAGGCGGGGAAAGGTCCGCTGTTCGGCGGACCTGGATGAGGGAGGGCGGGAGCGGTCGCGTCGTGGGGGTCAGGAAGACGACCCGGCCGCTCCCGCCCTCCCGCTCTGCTCAGTCGCCGTCGGCGGTGCCTTCGCCGCTCGTCGGGGCCCAGGAGCGGCCTTCGACGAGGTCGCCGAAGCCCATCCAGGCGAGGTTCATCAAGCGCATCGCCAGCCCGTCCGCGGTCTGCTCGGGATGCTCGGTCCACCAGTCCAGCAAGGATTCGCTCGCGCCGACGAGCGCCGCGGCGAACGGCTCCATCTGCTGGACCTGCATCGGCCGCACCGCGTTCTCGGTGGCGCGGGCCAGCAACGTCGCGATGAGGAGCACCGCCCGTTCCCGCCACTGCCCGAACTCGGTGGCGAACGGTTCGCCACCGGCGGCGGCCTGCCGGTGCACCAGCGTCCAGCTGGCGCGGTTGCGCTGCACGTAGTCGAAGAACACCCGCAGCCCGCGCCAGAGCTGCTCGTCGGGCGTCACCTCGGGGTCGACGGCGGTCCCGATGGCTTCGATGAGCCGGTTGGCCTCGCGTTGGATGCACGCCACGAACAGCTCTTCCTTCGAGCCGAGGTAGGCGTAGATCATGGGCTTCGAGATGCCGGCGACTTCGGAGATCTCGTCCATCGACGCGAGGTGGAAGCCGCGTGCGGCGTAGACCTCGACGGCGGCGTCGAGGATCTGGCGTTCCCGCACCGAGCGCGGCAGCCGCCTGCTGCGCGGTCGCGGGTTCGCCTCGTGATCGTCCGGGTCGGACTGCATCCCACCTCCTGTTTCCCTGGCCGGGGCGCTCATCGGCCGGTCTGCCGATCGGGTGTCGCGGCGTCGCACGGCTGGTTCGGATCTGCGGGAAAGGCTAGAGCAGAACGATCAGCGGCATGCCTTGCCCGCCTAACCTACTGACGCGTAGTCTTACCCACGAGTAGGTAAATGGAGGTCACATGTCCCAGACGGATCCGATCAGCGCGCTCGCCGAAGCAGACCCCAAGAAGATCGGCGAGGAGGAGTTCGTCGCGCTGCTCGAAGCGGCATCGACCCAGGCCTCCAGCGGCACCGCCGACCTCAGCGCCCTGCGCCCCGAGCAGTTCGCGAAGCTGATCTCCCGCGCGTCCGCGAAGCAGGTCGAAGCGGTCATGGCCCGCCCCGAACTGCGCGTGCAGGTGCTCGACGAGGTCTTCCGCCGGATGAGCGAGCACTTCAAGTCGGACAAGGCCCGCTCCACCGAAGCCGTCGTGCGTTGGCGCATCGGCACCGACGAGCAGGACACCGTGCGCTACGAGTCCGTGCTCTCCGGCGGTACCTGCACGGTGAACAAGGTGCCGCAGCACGACGACCCCCGCGTCACCATCATGATCACTCCGGTGGAATTCCTCAAGCTGGTCTCCGGCAACGCCTCGGCCCCGGTGCAGTTCATGAGCGGGAAGCTGAAGGTCGCCGGCGACGTCGGATTCGCCGCGGGGCTCACCAAGCTCTTCCAGATCCCCAAGGCCTGACCCGCCCCCCCGGCGAGGCGGCGGACCTCAGCGGTCCGCGCGCCACGGCTGAGAACCCGCGGCGGCCCGCGATCGTTGCTCCGTCCGGAGGGGAAAACCGGAACCGCCGCCGCACCGCCGGGTTCACCGTTGCGCACCCCCCATCACCGCGTCACCCACTCCGCCACGAACTGAAGGATTTTGATGAGCTTCTCCCTGGAACTGAGCGAAGAACACCGCGACCTGCGCGATTGGGTGCACGGATTCGCTGAGAAGGTCATCCGCCCGGCCGCGGCGGAGTGGGACGAGCGGGAGGAGACTCCCTGGCCGATCATCCAGGAAGCCGCCAAGGTCGGGCTCTACGGCTTCGAGACCGTCGCGACCTTCTGGGCCGACGACACGGGCCTGTCGCTGCCCATCGCCAACGAAGAGCTGTTCTGGGGCGACGGCGGCATCGGCATGGCGATCTTCGGCACGACGCTGGCCGTCGCGGGCATCTTCGCCGCGGGCACCCCGGACCAGATGGCCGAGTGGGTGCCGCAGTGCTACGGCGACGAGGACGACCCGAAGGTCGGCGCGTTCTGCTCCTCGGAGCCGGCCGCGGGCTCGGACGTCTCGGCGATGCGCACCCGCGCCGTCTACGACGAGGCCAAGGACGAGTGGGTGCTCAACGGCCAGAAGGCCTGGGCCACCAACGGCGGCATCGCCAACGTGCACGTCGTGCAGGCCGTCGTCGACTCCTCGCTCGGCTCGCGCGGGCAGGCCGCGTTCATCATCCCGCCCGGCACCAAGGGCCTGGAAGCTCCCGGCAAGATCAAGAAGCACGGGCTGCGCGCCTCGCACACCGCCGACGTGTTCCTCGACGACGTGCGGGTGCCCGGCAGCTGCCTGCTCGGCGGCAAGGACAAGCTGGACGAGAAGCTCGCCCGCGCCCGCGAAGGCGGCAAGGCCAGCGGCCAGGCGGCGATGAAGACCTTCGAGCTGTCCCGCCCCACCGTCGGCGCCCAGGCCCTCGGCATCGCCCGCGCCTCCTACGAGCACGCGCTGGAATACGCCAAGGAGCGCGAGACCTTCGGCAGGCCGATCATCGACAACCAGTCGATCGCCTTCACCCTCGCCGACATGCGCATGGAGATCGACGCGGCGCGGCTGCTGGTGTGGCGCGCGGCGTGGATGGGCCGCAACGACGTGCCGTTCACCGCGGGCGAGGGCTCGATGTCGAAGCTCAAGGCGGGCCGGGTCGCGACCTGGGCGACCGAGCGCGCCATCCAGATCCTCGGCGGCAACGGCTACACGCGGGAGTTCCCCGTCGAGCGCCTGCACCGCGACGCGAAGATCTACGACATCTTCGAGGGCACCGAGCAGATCCAGCAGCTCGTCGTCGCCCGCAACATCTCCGGCCGCCACATCCGGTGAACCGGTAGGCCGGTACTCGGTGCGAAAGCCCCTGACGTCGTTGGTGTCAGGGGCTTTCCGCCGTCCTGGCAGGCCAGTCGATCCACCGGGCGAGCCGGGCGGCGGTGCAGGTCAGGCCTGCGGGGCTTGGGTGATGTTGGTGATGTTGACCGGGCCGGGGACCGTCGCGCCGTTCCACGGGAGGGTCACGGTGTAGGGGGCGACCGGGCCGGGGAACGAGATCTCGACGGCGCCGGGGGTCGCGCCGGGGATGCTGTTGCCGGTGTTCGGGTCGGTCACGAGGTAGCTGAACGCGGCGGTGACGGGGTGGTCCTCGTCGACGCGGAAGTCCTCGGCGCCGCTGCTCGGGCGCGTGGTGGGGATGTGCGCCGAGTTGCCCTGCACGTCCAGGAATTCGAGGCCGGGGGCGCCGCCGAGCAGGCAGCTCGCGCCGGGCTTCGCGGTGAACCGGACGTCGCCGCCCTCGTGCATCATCGCGTGGTCGAGCGGGCCGATGGTGACGTCGACCTGGTCCGGCGTGCAGTACTCGTCGTAGTTCGGGTGGTCGCTCGGCATGGCCTGGGCGGTGCCCGCGAACGAGATCGCGGCGAGCAGGGCGGATCCGGCGATGGCCGCGACCTTGGTGCGCTGGGTGTCGAACATGGAACTCATCTCCCCGGTGCCGCCGTGCGATCCCCCCGACGGGGACCGTTGACCGTCACGGCCACACATTCGAGTGATGTTCGGGAGCCCCTCCACGTTGACTGGATGTGACGCGGAACACGCCAACGCGTTCTTGCGGTGGCTCGGAATCCCGGCCGACGAGGGGTTCGCGGGAGCGGGCGCGCGGGGTTGCCGGGGCGTGGCGATCGCCACTCGGGGAATGACCGGACCGGCCTCGATGTTGGAACGTGGGATGAAAACCTCCAGGGGTGTGCACCCTCGCAAGTGGAGCGAGGCATCATGGACTCACCCGAAGGAATGAATATCGGTGGTCGGCGCGAGGCGAACGGTCTAGTTCGCGTTTGATCGGCACGGTGAGCGCGTGGGCTCCACCGGGCCGTCGGCTGTCAGAGCCGAATCGCGCCACAGCTCGGCGCCGCACGGGTGCCGGCTCAATCTCAGCAACACGGCTTCGAGAACGAAACGGGAGGGCGAAGCGGTGAACAAGCCCGATCCAGGTACGCCGATCTTCGGCGAGCTGAACAACGAGCTCGGCGGTCTGCCGGACATCGACGTGCACGAGTTCGACTCGCACAGCTTCGACTTCGGTGGCGGTTCGGCCGAGTCCGACGGCAGCGGCGCCGCCGCTGCGCCCGCCGCCCGGCAGAACGCGAACACGGCCGCCAAGGCGAGCAAGGGCGGTCGCGGAGGCGGTCGCCGCCGCAAGGAGGACTGATCGATCGTCCCCGACCTGCGGGAACGGGGACCGGTAGGCGCGTGCGGAGCTGGGGGCTGCGCACGACAGCGGTACCGCGCACGACGGCCGGGGTGAACGCGTTGAGCGCTCACCCCGGCCGTCGTCGTCAGCGGATCAGTACGTGATGGCCAGGCTCGGGTCGGCCAGCAGCGCGCCGACGTCGGCCAGGAACTGCGAACCCTGCTGGCCGTCGACGACGCGGTGGTCGAAGCTCAGCGCCAGCTGGCACACCTTGCGCGGGACGACCTGCCCGTCCACCACCCACGGCATGTCGCGGATCGCGCCGAACGCGAGGATCGCGGACTCGCCGGGGTTGAGGATCGGGGTGCCGGTGTCGACGCCGAACACGCCCACGTTGGTGATCGTGATCGTGCCGCCCGCCATGTCGGCGGGCGTCGTCTTGCCCTCCCGCGCTGTGGTGGTCAGCGCCTCCAGCGCCGCGGCCAGCTCCCGCAGCGACATGCCGTCGGCGTCCCGGACCTTGGGCACCACCAGGCCGCGCGGCGTCGCCGCCGCGATGCCCAGGTGCACGTAGTCCTTGTAGACGATCTCGCCGGCCTGCTCGTCCCAGGTGGCGTTCACGTCCGGAGTGCGGCGCGCCGCCAGGCACAGCGCCTTCGCGGCGAACGCCAGCGGCGTGACCTTCACGCCCTGGAACTCCGGGTGCGACTTGAGCCGCTGCCGCAGTTCCATCATCGGCGTGACGTCGACGGTGAGGAACTCCGTGACGTGCGGTGCGGTGAACGCGCTCTGCACCATCGCCTGCGCGGTGGCCTTGCGGACGCCCTTGATCGGCACCCGGCGCTCCCGCGCTCCCGCCGGGGCCGCCGGGGCGGTGGTGGCCGGCGCCGACGCGGTCTCGACGTCCTGGCGGGTGATCACTCCGCCCGCCCCGGATCCGGCGAGGGCCCGCAGGTCCACGCCGAGGTCCTTGGCGAGCTTGCGCACCGGCGGTTTGGCCAGCGGCACGGAGCCGCGAGCCGACCCCCCGGACGGAGCCGGAGCCGGTGCCACCGGGGCGGGAGTCGGAGCGGCCTGCGCCGGTACGGCGGGTGCGGCGGCCGAACCCGCCATCGCGCCCTGCAACGCCTGCTGCGCCGCCCCCGCGGCCGGCGCGGGGGCCTTGCGCGGGCGGCGCTTCGAACTCGTCGCCTGCGGGCCGTAGCCCACCAGCGTCGCGGTCTGCCCGTTGGTAGCGGCTTCGGCGGGCGCCGGGTCCGGGACGGGCTCGCCCGGCGCGGTGCCCTCCGGGTCCAGGTCGATGGAGATGATCGGCGTGCCGACCTCCACGGTCTGCCCCGCTTCGGCGAGCAGCTCGACGACCTTGCCCGCGTAGGCGCACGGCAGTTCCACCGCCGCCTTCGCCGTTTCGATCTCGACGAAGACCTGGTTGACCGCCACCGTGTCGCCGGGGCTCACCTTCCAGCCGAGGATCTCGGCTTCGGTGAGACCTTCCCCGACGTCGGGCAACGGGAAGTGCTTGAGTTGCGGCATCGGAGACTCCCTCAGAAGGCCAGCGAGCGGTCGACGGCGTCGAGCACTCGATCCAGGTCGGGCAGGAAGTGCTTCTCCAGCTTCGTCGGCGGGTACGGCACGTCGAAGCCCGTCACCCGCAGCACCGGTGCCTCCAGCGAGTAGAAGCACTCCTGCTGCACCCGCGCGGTGATCTCCGAGGTGATCGACGACTCCGGCGGCGCCTCGCTGGCCAGCACGAGTCGGCCGGTGCGGCGCACCGACTCGAACACCGGGCCCAGGTCCAGCGGGGACAGGCTGCGCAGGTCGATGACCTCCAGCTCGGTGCCCTCCTCGGCGGCGGCGTTCGCCGCGGCCAGGCAGGTGGGCACCGTCGGCCCGTAGGTCGCGATCGTCGCCGCCGTGCCCCGGCGCACCACGCGCGAGCCGAACAGCGGTGGCGGCTGCGCCTCGGTGTCCAGCTCCGCCTTCTCGTAGTAGCGCCGCTTCGGTTCGAAGAACAGCACCGGGTCGTCGCACTCGATGGCCTGGCGCAGCATCCAGTAGGCGTCCACCGGGTTCGAGCAGGACACCACCTTCAGGCCGCCGATGTGCGCGAACAGCGACTCCGGGGATTCCGAGTGGTGCTCGACGGCGCCGATGCCGCCGCCGAACGGCACCCGCACCACCACCGGCATCTTGACCTTGCCCTGGCTGCGGAAGTGCAGCTTCGCCAGCTGCGAGACGATCTGGTCGTAGCCGGGGAAGATGAACCCGTCGAACTGGATCTCGCACACCGGCCGGTAGCCGCGGATCGCGAGGCCCACGGCGGTGCCGATGATGCCGGACTCGGCCAGCGGCGTGTCCAGCACGCGGTGCTCGCCGAAGTCCTTCTGCAGGCCGTCGGTGACGCGGAAGACGCCGCCGAGCTTGCCCACGTCCTCGCCCATCACGAGGACCTTCGGGTCCTCCTCGAGCGCGGAGCGCAGACCCATGTTGAGGCTCTTGGCCATCGTCACGGTCTGCGTCGCGGCCGGGCGGGCGCTGCCGTTGGTGACGTCGGTCCGTTCCATCGCTGGTGCGGCCATCAGTGCACACCTCCCTGCGCGGCGGCGGGCTGTTCGGCGAAGCCGTCGAGGTAGCCGAGCAGTTCGTCGCGCTGCGCCGTGACGGCGGGGCTGGGTTCGGCGTAGACCTCGGAGAAGATCCGGGACGGATCGGGTTCGGGCATGGCGAAGCAGAACTCGCGGAACCGGGCGGCGAGCTCGTCGGACTCGGCCTGCACCTCGTCGAAGAACGCCTGGTCGGCGTCGTGCTCGCGCACCAGGTGGACCCGGAGCCGTTCGATGGGGTCCTTGAGCTTCCACGCCTCCAGCTCGTCGGAGAGCCGGTAGCGGGTGGGGTCGTCGGTGGTGGTGTGCGCGTCCATCCGGTAGGTGAACGCCTCGATCAGCACCGGCCCGTTGCCGTGCCTGCACTCCTCGAGCGCCCACTTCGACACGGCGAGGCTGGCGAGCACGTCGTTGCCGTCGACGCGGATGCCGGGGAAGCCGTAACCCGCGGCGCGCTGGTACAGCGGCACCCTGGTCTGGCGCTCCAGCGGCTCGGAGATGGCCCACTGGTTGTTCTGGCAGAACAGCACGAGCGGCGCGTCGTAGACGGAGCCCCACACCATCGCCTCGTGCACGTCGCCCTGACTGGTGGCGCCGTCGCCGAAGAACACCATGGTCGCTTCGCCGTCGTCGTCGCCGACCTTGCCGTCGAACTTCTGGCCCATCGCGTACCCGGCGGCGTTGAGCGCCTGGTTGCCGATGACGATCGTGTACAGGTGGAAACCGGTGCTCAGCGGGTCCCAGCTGCCGTGGTCGGTGCCGCGGAAGATGCCGAGCAGCTCGGTGGGGTCCAGCCCGCGGCACCAGGCGACGCCGTGCTCGCGGTAGCTGGGGAACGCCATGTCCCCGGCGCGCAGGGCACGACCGGCGCCGATCTGCGCGGCCTCCTGGCCCAGCAGCGGTACCCAGATGCCGAGCTGGCCCTGCCGCTGCAGGGCGTTGCCCTCCCGGTCGAAGCGGCGGACCAGCACCATGTCCCGGTACAGGTCGCGCAGCTGCGCGGCGGTGAGGTCGATGTCGAAGTCCGGGTGCGTGACCCGTTCGCCTTCCGGGGTGAGGAGCTGAACGAGGTCAGCTCCGCCTTCACTTGTCGCGCGCAAACCGGCGATCACCTGCTCCCGTGTGGGTTTCGCTGCAGTAGCGGCAGGGGGGCCGGAGGTGACGCCGTTGTCTGGCTCGTCTGCTGGATGGGCCGGTCGCGTCCAATGTTCCGGGGACATGCGGATCTCCTCGTGTCGCGCCGGACCGCCGCTTGTGACGACTGGGTCCGGCAGCTCCGGCCGGGGCCGCGCTGGCCGGGGTTGGGGCCATGCGAGTGCTCGACCGGAGTGGTTCGGATCGCTCCCCGCCATCCTGGCACGCGTACCGCCGATTCAGTGAGCCCTGCCACAGGGACGAAACCCGCGTGCAACGCCGCGGATCTCCTTCCCTACTGCACCGTAACCTTCGGAATTTCGACGAAAAATTGCAGGTCATCCAAGCAATGGGGTTCCGACTAACGCTCTTGGGAAGATCGCGGTACCGATACTGCGGGCATCCGATGATCGGTCGTTGCGAGAACACGCCATTCCGCGATGGAGCGGGCGGCACACTGGCCTGCATGAGCGACCTCGAGGACCGCCCGCCCCCGGTCACGTTGCCCGACGAGTTCGTCCTGCTGCTGCACCGGCCCGGCGGCGGGCACCGCTGCGCCCAGGTGGACCTGCTCACCTCGGTGGCCGAGCTGGGCGAGCTGGCGTTGCGCGGCCGGGTGGAGGTGGCGGCGAGCGCGAAGCTGACGGTGCTCGACCCGCGCTCCACCGGCATCGGGTGGGCCGACGAGCTGCTGGGGCGGCTGGCGCGCAAAGCCGGTCCGAAGGGGAAGCCGGTGGAGCTGACCGGGGTGCTGCCGGGTCGCCTCGGCCGGTTCCGCGAGCACCGCGGCCTGCTGACAGCGCACGGCGCGCTGCGGCACCGGCGTCGCAAGCTGCTCGGATTCATCCCCGACGACCTGTACGTCCCCGTCGAGCAGGTGCGGGAGTCGCTGGTCGCGGAGGTGCGGGACGCGGCGCGGCTGCGGCGGCCCGTCGACGGGAGGCTGGCCGTGCTGTGCGCGCTGGTGCACTCCGCCGGGATCGGCCCGTCGCTGGGCTGCGACGCGGACGAGCGGGCGGTGCTCGAATCGGTGTGGCGTGGCGACGGGCTCGGGGAGGCGGAGCTGCGCCCGCTGGCCGCGGTGTCCGCGGTGACCGCGGTGGCGGTCAGCGCCGCGGCGGCGGGCGCCGCCGGGTACTGACCGGGCCGGGCGGCTGAGCGGCCGGGAGTGCGGTCCCCCGGCGGGCATACGATCGCGGCATGGATCGTTCCGCCGTGCGCACCGCCGTTGAACAGGCGTGGCAGGACTCCGTCCTGCCCAGCCTCTCCGAACTCGTCCGGATCCCGGCGGTCTCGCCGGCCTACGACGCGGGATGGGTGGAGGCGGGGCAGCTCGACGCCGCCATCGAGCACGTGCGGGACTGGATCACCGCGCGGGGCATCCCCGGCGCGAAGCTCGACGTGGTGCGGTTGCCGGAGCGCACGCCGGTGCTGCTGGTGGACGTCCCCGCGACCGGGGCGGACGCGGACGAGCAGGACACCGTGCTGCTCTACGGCCACCTCGACAAGCAGCCGCCGGTCGGTGGCTGGTCGGAAGGCCTGGACCCGTGGACGCCGGTGGTTCGCGACGGCAGGCTCTACGGCCGCGGCAGCGTCGACGACGGCTACGCGCCCTACGCGGCGATCACAGCGATCGAGTCGATCCGCGCGCACGGCGGCGCGCACGCGCGCTGCGTGCTGCTGCTGGAGACGGGCGAGGAGTCGGGCAGCCCCGACATGTCCGCCTACCTCGACCACCTGGCGGACCGGCTGGGCGCCGTGTCGCTGGTGGTGTGCCTGGACTCGGGGGCCGCCGACTACGAGCGGCTGTGGCTGACGACCTCGCTGCGCGGTGACGTGCGGGTGGGCGTGCAGGTGCGGGTGCTCGACGGCGGGCAGCACTCCGGCACCGCCAGCGGCATCGTGCCCAGCTCGTTCCGCATCGTGCGCAGCCTGCTGGACCGGATCGAGGACTCGGCGACCGGCGAGGTGCTGCTGCCGGAGCTCAACGCGGAGATCCCGGCGAACCGGGTGGAGCAGGCGCGGGCCGCGGTGGCGGCGGTGCCCGGCCTGATCCGCGACTCGATCCCCGCGCGGGAGGGCATGCGCTGGGTCTCCGAGGACGAGGTCGAGCTGGCGCTGAACAACACGTGGCGCCCGACGGTGTCGGTGATCGGCGCGGAGGGCCTGCCGCCGCTCCCGGACGCGGGCAACGTGCTGCGCCCCTCCACCACGCTCGCGCTGAGCGTGCGCACCCCGCCGACGACCGACCCCGAGGTGGCGCTGGCCGCGCTGCGCGAGGCGCTGTCGGCGGACGTGCCCTACGGCGCGGAGGTGACGTTCCCGCTGTCGGACGGCGCGGCGGGCTGGAACGCGCCGGACACCGAGCCGTGGCTGGCGTCGGCGCTGGACGCGGTGAGCGAGGACGTGTTCGGCCAGCGGTGGGCGACGATGGGCCTGGGCGGGTCGATCCCCCTGATGGGCCTGCTGCAGGGTGCCTACCCGGACGCGCAGTTCGTGGTGACCGGTGCCCTGGGGCCGGGCAGCAACGCGCACGTCCCGGACGAGTCGCTGCACCTGGCGTTCGCCGCGAAGATCACCACGGCGATCGCCTACGCGCTGGACGCGCACGCCCGGCGCTGAGGAAGCGGGAGGACCGCCTCGTGCCGGTCACGAGGCGGCCCACCGAAGTCAGGACTTCGGGATCACGATCCACAGGACGATGTAGGCCACGAACTGCGGGCCGGGGAGCAGGCACGACAGGATGAACAGGAACCGCATCAGCCCCCTGCCGATGCCGAACCGGTCGGCGAGGCCGGCGCAGACCCCGGCGATCCGCTTGCCGTGCTGCGGGCGGGACAAGCTCATCTTCTGATTCCTCCTGTATCGCGGTGTTCGTCCCCATCGTGGGTGATCGACTACCGCCACGGATCAGGGGGGACCCCTGATCTCTCCTTGCTCCGGGGCACCGGGCTCGGGGTTCGAGCAGTGCTCCCGACGACTCCGCCACTTCACCACGCGGTGGAGGCCCGCGACGGCACCCTTCCGGCCACGACCGGGTAAGCGGAAAGTCGTACTCGGCCCGGCGCAGGTCGGGCCGAGACCGGTCAGCGCGCCAGTTCGACGAGCAGCCCGGGGTGGTCGGTGCCGTCGATCGGCAGGTTCTCGGTGCGTTCGAACCGGAAGTCGGCGGCGGCGAACACGTGCTGCACGCTGCCGTCGCCCTTGCGGAACCAGCCGTCCGGCACGCAGTCCTGCACATCCGGCGTGCCGCCGTGGCTGAGGTTGAAGTCGCCGCCGACCACCGCCGGGCGGCCGGCTGCGCCCGCGGCGCCCATGAGCTCCCGGCACTGCTCACCGGCGACTTCCGGGGCGTCGGCCGACAGGTGCGTGGTGCACGCGGAGATCGCGGAGAACGGCGCGCAGAGCATGACCCGCTGCTCGGTACCGCCGTCCTGGGCCGTGTAGGTCCGTTCGGTGACGGCGCCGCTGGGGGCGCCCAGGTCGGGGTGGGTCAGGATCGCGACGCCGTAGTCGCCGCGGCCGTCGGTGCACTGGTACGGCCCGCCGTCCCGGCGACCGGCCGGGGCGAACTCCGCGTGGTAGCCGGTCTGCCGGGTCATCGTGGTGATGTCGTGCGCGCAGACCTCGTTGAGCGTGACCACGTCCGGCCTGCGCTGCTGGACGGTGCTGATCCCGGAGCGCACCGCGGTGTCGTCGCCGGTGTAGCAGTCGGCGGCACCGCTGTGGCAGAGGTTCAGCTGCAGCACGTCGAACGAGCGTGCCGTCGTGTCGGCGACCGCGGGCGCGGCGAAACCGGCGCAGGCGAGCAGCGCTCCGGCGGCGGCGAGCGCTCCGGTGGTCGTGCGGGGGTTCTTCGGGCGGGGTAAGCGGATGTGGGTCATCGGCATCTCCTCCTCGGCGGCGCAGTCTGCCGAACGTCGCCCGCGGAGGGCAGCAGCCGAAGGTGCGGTTCTGCCTGGCCGACCATCGATGTCCCCCGGATAGCAGCAGGGGTGCACGGAAAGTGATCACGCTGTCGCGACTCCGTGCGGCGCAACCGGCCGGGGCCGAACAGCGCAGAACCGGCTCCGGCGCATGACATCTCCCACACCCCGAGCGGCGCGGCGGCGGTGAACTCGCTGTTGACCAGGGGCGTCCAGCACATGAAACTGAGCCTCTGCGCGGCCTGGGCGTGCGGGAATCGATCGTCGACGACGCGATTCGCGCATGATCTCGCCGGGCGGGGTGCGGGGCTCAACGGGGGGTTCCGCTGGGGACCTCAGCAAATTTGACAGCTTCGCAACATCGCGAGCGGGGATTTGAGCCCATTCGGGTGGCACTATCTCAGCACTCGCGTTCTCACCTACTAGGAGTGACATCGTGGCGCGTCGGACCACCTGGAGAGCTCTCGCCCTGCTGCCCGCGTTGGCGCTGACCGCGGCGGGCTGCGCGCAGTCCATCGCGCCGGTCGGCGCCGACGGCGAGCTGCAGTTCAAGGAGCCCGGCAAGCTCACCACCTGCACGCACCTGCCGTACCCGCCGTTCCAGTTCGACGAGAACGGCAAGACCGTCGGCTTCGACGTGGAGCTCGTCGACCTGGTGGCCCGCGACCTCGGCCTGCAGCAGGAGCTCTTCGACACGCCGTTCGAGGGCATCCAGTCCGGCGAGGCGCTCAACACGCGCAAGTGCGACGTCGCCGCCGCGGCGATGACGATCACCGACACGCGCAAGCAGAACATGGACTTCTCCGACCCGTACTTCGACGCGAAGCAGGCGCTGCTGGTCAGCAAGAAGGCCCCGTACCAGGACCTGCCCGAGCTGCGCGGCAAGAAGCTCGGCGTGCAGCTGGGCACCACCGGCGAGGAGTACGCGACCGAGCACAAGGCCGCGCACGGCTACGAGATCGTCCAGTTCGAGGACGTCGCGCTGATGGAGAACGCCGTGCAGTCCGGCAAGGTCGACGCCGCCATCAACGACAACGGCGTGGTGCTCGACTTCGCGAAGAAGAACCCGGACACCGAGGTCACCGGCGAGTACAGCACCGGTGAGGCGTACGGCATCGGCGTCCAGAAGGGCAACGCCCAGCTCGCCGCGAAGGTCAACGAGTCGCTGCGCAAGGCGCAGGAGTCGGGCGAGTACGACCGGATCTACGAGAAGTGGTTCGGCCAGGCCCCGAAGTGACGGCCCGAGCCGGGGCCGGGTGCCGAGCAGGCCCCGGCCCCGGCTGCTGCGCTGGGCGCGACACCGCCCACCGGCATCGATCACGGTGGAATTCCTGCGCCGTGGCGTGACCAACTGCGAAGCTCTGAGGACATCGGCAGCACCTGGCCGGGGAGAGTTGAGGAATGGCGACAACGGACACCGCAACGCCCGCGAAGCCGCGGATGAGCAAGCGGCAGCGCACCCGCGTGATCCGCGGCGTGCAGTACGCGGTCCTCGTGGCGGTGGTCTTGTGCGCGGCGCTGTTCGCGGACTGGCCCAAGATCGCGAAAGCGTTCTTCAACGTCGACGTCGCCGTCGCGCAGTTCCCCGGCATCATCACCTCGGCGCTGCTCAACACCATCGTCTACACCGCACTCGGGTTCGCCTTCGGCTTGGTGCTGGGCGTGGTGCTCGCACTGATGCGGCTGTCCTCGGTGGCGCCGTACCGGTGGATCGCCACGATCTACATCGAGTTCTTCCGCGGCGTGCCCGCGCTGCTGGTGTTCATCGCGCTCGGTTATGGCGTGCCGATCGCGTTCCAGCTGGTCTTCGACATCTACTCCACGGTGATGCTGAGCCTGGGCCTGGTCGGCGCGGCCTACATGGCCGAGACGATCCGCGCCGGCGTGCAGGCCGTGCCGAAGGGGCAGGTGGAAGCGGCCCGGTCGCTGGGCATGTCCTCGACGCGCACCATGGTCACGGTCGTGATGCCGCAGGCGTTCCGGATCATCCTGCCGCCGCTGACGAACGAGCTGATCCTGCTCACCAAGGACTCCTCGCTGATCTACCTGCTGGGTCTGTCGGCCCAGCAGTACGAGTTGTCGAAGTTCGGTCGCGGCGCGCTGATCCAGTACCAGTCGCTGACGCCGATCCTGCTCGCCGGGCTCTGCTACCTGATCATCACGATCCCGTTGTCGAGGTTGTCGAGCCGGCTGGAGCGCCGCTATGGCGGAGGCCGCCGCGGCCAGTGAGCAGGCGCGCGAAGCACTCGAAACCCACGACGGACGCAGTGAGGAACGCCGGATGAGCGCGATGATCGAGATTTCCGGGCTGGACAAGTCGTTCGGCTCGCTGGAGGTGCTGCGCGGCATCGGCCTGACCGTGCAGCGCGGCGAAGTGGTGTGCGTGATCGGCCCGTCAGGTTCCGGCAAGTCCACTTTGCTGCGCTGCGTGAACCTGCTGGAGCAGCCCACGAAGGGCCGCATCGCGGTGGACGGCGTCGAGGTGACCGACCCGGACACCGATCTGGACGCCGCGCGCAGGCACATCGGCATGGTGTTCCAGGGGTTCAACCTGTTCTCGCACCTGACGGTGCTGGAGAACCTGACCGTGGCGCAGCGCAAGGTGCTGCGCCGCGACCGCGCCGAAGCCGACCGCGTCGCGCAGGAGAACCTGGACCGGGTGGGCCTCGCGGAGAAGGCGGGTTCGATGCCCGCGCAGCTCTCCGGCGGCCAGCAGCAGCGGGTCGCGATCGCGCGGGCGCTGTCGATGAACCCGAACGTGATGCTGTTCGACGAGCCGACGTCCGCATTGGACCCGGAGCTGGTCGGCGACGTGCTCGGCGTGATGCGCGGGCTGGCCGACGAAGGCATGACGATGCTCGTGGTCACGCACGAGATGCAGTTCGCGCGGGAGGTCGCCGACCGCGTGCTGTTCATGGACGGCGGCGTCGTCGTCGAGCAGGGCCCGCCCGCCGAGGTGATCGGGAATCCCGCGGAGGAGCGCACCCGGACCTTCCTGTCCCGGGTCCTGGATCCCACGCACGCCGCCCCGAAGGACTGATCCGCGCGCATCGGGGCTCCCCGCGCGCCGGATGCGGTGCGTAGCCGGGAGTCCGGTCGCGTCCCGCGAATCGCTCGGCGGGGACTCCGCTGGAGTAGTCCAGTTCGGACGTTCGGTGGTTCCGCGCCGCGCCGCGCGCATTCGAGTGCGCTCCCCCGGCGGTGTCACGTGAGCCTGTCGCAACCCCAAGCTGAGTTCACGCGTCTGAGCTGTCGGTGGTAGTTGATCTACTACGCTGCGTGGAGTTCGCCGGATCGATGTCGGGGGCAGGATCGTGCCGAACAGGCCGTGGGACAACATCGGGGCGCCGACCGCCGCCGAGCAGCGACTCGACGATCTGCTCGGCCAGGGCAGAGCGTGGGGACGCCGCCCGGAAGGGCCGGTCGTCCCGCTCGACGTGCATGCCGACATGTTCGACCCGGACCGCGAGATCCGCGGCGAGTACCTGACGCGGAAGCTCGTCGAATCACCCGACGAGCAGGGCTGGCGCGCGTTCTGGCGCCGCGGCGGGCAGCAGCCCGTGGTGCGCATCGAGGACGCGGTGATCACCGGCAGGCTGGACCTGCGGGCCGCGGAACTGCCGTACCTGCTCGAATTCGTGCGCTGCCGCTTCGACATGCGGCCCGACCTGCGCCAGGCCACGCTCGCCGGGCTGGTGCTGTGGAACTGCCGCTTCCCTGGCCTCAACGGGCGGAACCTGCGCACCAGCCACGACACCGTGCTGCGCAACTGCACGAGCGTCGGCGGCATCGTGGACCTCGCCGACGCCCAGCTGGGCGGTTCGCTGCTGCTCAACGATTCCGAGCTGCGCAACCCCGGTGGGCGCGCGATCTACGCGGACCGCCTGGAGATCGCCGGGGCGATGCTGGGCCTGCGGCTGAAGGTCTCCGGCGAGGTGCGGATCCCGGGCGTGAAGATCGGCGGCAACCTCAACTTCTCCGGTGGCGCGCTGCGCAACCGGGGCCGAACGGCGCTCAACGCCAACGGGATCCAGATCGGCGGCAGCCTCCGCGGCGACGTCGACCCGATCAGCGGCAGCCCGTTCACCGTCGCCGGGCTGCTGTACCTGCCGAGCGCGCACATCGAAGGCGACCTGCGGTTGCGCGACGCGGTGCTGGAACCGGGCGTGAGCCCGCCGAAGCGCGGTGAGTCCCAGCACGACGACCCGATCAGCACGCTGCTGCTCGACCGCGGTGAAGTGCGCGGCGACGTGCAGCTCGACCAGGGTTTCCGCAGCGGCGGCACGATCCGCCTGGTCAGCAGCAAGATCGGCGGCGACCTGCGGATGGCGGGCGCGCAGATCGACCTGAGCTGGTCGCGCTCGCCGTCGGCCTCCGTGGAGAAGCCGATGCGCGCCGTGCACCTCGACGGCACCGAGATCCTCGGCAACCTCGAAGCCGCGAACACGGTGCTGCACGGGCAGATGCGCATGGTCGACGTGAACGTGCACGGCAGCTTCCAGCTCACCAAGGCGCGCCTGATCGGGCCGCGCACGGACACGTTGCAGGCCAACCGGATCCAGGTCGGCAGCAACTTCGACTGCCGCGAGGCCGACATCTCCGGCACGTTGCAGCTGCAGGGCGCGGACATCGGCGCCAACGTGGACCTGCGCTCCGCGCAGCTGCTCAAGCCCGCGTGGCACCGGCACCGCAGCGCCTACAAGTCCTCCCTGGACCTGCGGGCGGCGAGCATCGGGCGGGACCTGGTGTGCGCCGAGGGGATCCGTCCGTTCCGCGCGGAGGGCGAAGTGCAGCTGCGGCGCGCGGTCATCGGCCGGGCGGCCAACTTCTGGGGATGCCTGCTCGGCGACGGCAGCTCCGCGAACGCGTTCAACGCGTTCGGGCTGGTGGCCCAGGAATTGACGCTGCTGCCCGCGGAACCGCCGCTGGGGCGGGTCGTGCTGCGGCAGGCGCAGTGCGAACTGCTGGCGGACAACGCGAAGACCTGGGACGCCGCGGGCGGCGTCGACGTGGAGGACTTCACCTACTACAACCTCAGCCGCCCCATCGAGCCCACCGACGCGGCTCGGGTGCGGGAACGGCTCGCGTGGCTGCGCACCACCTCCGGGCGCTACCAGCCGGGCCCGTACGACCAGCTCGCGACCGTGTTCCGCAACAGCGGCAACGAAGAGCACGCCGTGACGGTGCTGATCGAGAAGCAGCGCCGCCGGTACCAGGCGTTGGCCGGGGCGTCACCGCTGCTGCTGCGCCCGCCGGTGCGGCTGTGGAGCCTGCTGCAGCGCAGCACCGTGGCCTACGGGTACCGGCCGCTGCGGGCGTTGCTGTGGTTGCTGGCGTTCGCCGCGGGCGGCTCCGCGTGGTTCGCCTCGCACGAGCTGCAGCCCATCAACGAGGAGGACCACCCGGTCTGGAACCCGTTCCTGTACACGGTGGACCAGCTGGTGCCGATCATCAACCTCGGCCACGACGTGATGTGGCGGGCCGACGGGCATTCCCAGTGGATCACCGTGGTGCTCATCGCGGTGGGCTGGGTCTTGGCCACCACGGTCGCGGCAGGCATCACTCGTGCTCTTCGTCGTGAGGAGCGGTGAGCCGGTCGTTTGGCTTTGGTGTCCGGGTGGCGGAACCTCAGCGTCCTTCTCGCTGCGGGATCTTTTTCCCTGGTGGCTCCGCCACGAGGGAAAAGCTGTCCTCGCGAGAAGGACGCTGAGAACCTGCGGGTGAGCGGCTTTTCGACGTGGGCTATGCGCTGGCGCGCATCCAGGCACGGCCTTCGGCCGCAAAGCAGGCACGGCTTCGCCGCCCAAGGCACGGCCTTCGGGCGTGAGGGCGACTTCGCTTCGCTCGGCTGTTGGTGGGTGGGGAGTGATTGCTCTGAACGGTCGTCACTCGAAGTGTTGATCGTGGGGAATGGTGCGCGGTTGGCGGAGGGAGAATTCCGCCGGGTGTGCTAAATCAAGGTGGCCTGATCGCGATTTTCGGAGGTCACCGTGGAGATCCGCTCTGCTCGTCCTGGTCGCCGCCGGCCCCCGGCTCCCGGTGAATCCTTTGTGGACGATCGTCGGCGGCCGGTGCTGCGGTGGGGCGTGGCGTGCGCGGTGGCCGCCGCGTGCGGCTTGTCGCCGGTGGTCGCGGACGCCGCGGAGCCGCTGGACTACGTCGCGCTCGGCGACTCCGCCGCGGCCGGGCCGCTGATCCCCGGGCCGGACCCGAACCTCGCCTGCCTGCGCTCGACGCGGAACTACCCGCGCGTCGCAGCCGAAGCGCTCGGCGCCCGGCTCACCGACGCGACCTGCTCCGGCGCGGAGATCACGGACTTCACCGGTCGCCAGCACGGTTTCCTGCCACCGCAGTTCGACGCGCTCAGCGCCGCCACCGACCTGGTCACCGTCACCATCGGCGGCAACGACGTCGACCTGGTGGGCGCGGCGGTGAGCTGCCTGAACGCCTTCCCCGAACCGTTCGGCAAGTCCTGCGCCGACGAGTTCACCGGGGACGGCCGCGACGAGTTGTCGAGCAGGATCGCCGCCATCGAGGGCGATCTCGACGCGGCGCTCGCCGGCATCGCCGACCGGGCACCGAACGCGGAGGTCGTGGTGGCGGGCTACGGAACCTACATCCGCCCCGGTGGCTGCTACCCGAAGGAACCGATCTGGGCGCGCGACGCGGACTACATCCAGTCCAGCGTGGACGAGCTCAGCGACCTGCTGCGGGACCGCGCGACCGCGCACGGCGCCGAGTTCGTCGACATCGGCGCGATCAGCGAGGGCCACGACGTGTGCGCCGCACCGCAGGACAAGTACCTCGAAGGCGTGCTGCCGACCTCGGTGGCCGCGCCGCTGCACCCCAACGCTCGCGGCATGGCGGCCTTCGGCCGGGCCGTCGCCGAATCCGTGCGCGAGCAGGCGGCGCGGACACCCGCCGACGACGCGGCCTGATCCCGCGCCGCGGCGTCGAGGGCACCTGACCCGCCCCGGTGCCCAGGGCGGTGTCAGGAGTGAGCGGTCCGTTCGCCCCCGTGGTGGCGAACGGACCCGCTCGCGTCGCACCGACGGCCCGGCGCGGGGATATTTCGGGAGTTCCGCCCGACTCCGCTCAGCCGCCGAGCAGGTTCGCCAGCCGCGGCGAGTAGGCGTGGTCCAGCACCAGCGAAGCCGCCCCCACCGCCCCGGCGTCCTCGCCGATCAACGCCGAGTGCACCTCGACGGGACGCACCCCCGCCGCCCACACCTGGGCGTGCAGCACCTTGCGCACCCGCTCCCGGATGATCTCGCCCGCGTGCCGCAGCGCCGGACCGCCGAGCACCACGCGGTCCACGTCGAGCACGCTGACGACCGTCGCCAGCGTCTGCCCGAGCCTGCTCGCCGCCTGCCGCAGCAGCCGCGCCGCACCGGTGTCGCCTTGGGCGGCGTCCCGGCAGATCCGCTGGTACACGTCGGACACCGCCGCGCCCGCGCCGTCCCCGCCCGCGGCGGCCCAGTCTCCGACGACGGCCCGCATCGAGCAGTACGCCTCCAGGCAGCCCCGCTTGCCGCAGGCGCACTCCTTGCCGGTGCCGGTGGGCAGGTGCCCGATCTCGCCCGCGTTGTTGCTGATCCCCCGGTACACCTGATCGCCGAGCACCACGCCGACGCCCACCCCGGATCCGAGGTAGACGTAGACGAACGAGCCCGTGCGCTCCACCCCGCCCGCCCAGCGCTCCCCGATGGCGGCGGCCGTCGCGTCGTTGTCCATCACCACTGGCAGTCCGGCCCGCTCCTGCACCATGTCGGCGAGCGGAACCTCCGCCCAGCCGGGCAGGTTCGGCGGGCTGAACACCCGGCGGTGGGTGTCGTCCAGCGGACCCGGCACGGCCAGGCCGACGCCGAGCACCCGCCCGTCGCCCGCTTCGGAGCGCCGCACCAGGTGGTGGACGGTGCGGGTGAGCGCGCCGACGACGGCTTCCGGCGAGGCGCCCTCGGCGACCCGCCGGGTGCTGCGCAACCGCACTCGCCCGTCGAGGTCCAGCAGCACGCCGGTGATGCGCTCCGGGTCCAGGTGCAGCCCCACCGACTGGTAGGCGTCCGGGACGACGCGCAGCATCACCCGGCGCTTCCCGCCGGTGGAGGGCGCGTGCCCGTCCTCGGTGACGAGGCCGTCGGCCATCAGCGCCCGCACGATGTTCGACATGGTCTGCGCGGTGAGCCCGGTCCTGCGGGCCAGTTCGACGCGGCTGACGCCGCCGTTCGCGCGGATCGCGTCGAGCACGACGGCGCGGTTGAACCCACCCACCCTGGGGAGGTTGGTGCCCTGCCAGAACTCCTGCTTCATGCGGGGGCTCCCGAGGCGCTCGTGTCGTTGACTTGCTTCATCGAATGGAATTACGGTGCAGTGTGATCCTGATCTCACAGCGGGCGCAAGCGCCGAGTGGGTCAGGGGATCGCGCAGCTCATCGAAGATCGGCCGGCCTCGCCGGGTCGGCCGCGAGGGTTCCGAGACGAGTTCCTCACCGGGAGGATCGATGCGTCGCTGGCGATTACCCGTGGTCCTGACCGCCGCGCTGCTGGCCGTGACGGGCTGCGGCGGCGGGGTGGCCGATGATCCGAACACGATCAACGTGACTTATCACCGCTACGGCAATTCGACCTACGTCGACATCTTGATGCAGCGGGTGAAGCAGCAGTACGAGCAGGCCCACCCGGGCAAGCGGGTCGCGCTCGACCCGGTGGTGGCGCCCGAAGGCGAGTACCTGTCGAAGCTGCAGCTGCGGATGCGATCCCCGTCGACCGCGCCGGACGTGCTCTACGAGGACAGCTTCACCATCAACTCCGACGTGGCGGCCGGTTACCTCGCGCCGCTGGACGAGCGGCTGGCGGACTGGCCGGACTGGGACCGGTTCATCGACACCACGAAGCAGGCCGGGCTCGCCACCGACGGCCGCACCTACGGGGTGCCGCTGGACACCGACACCCGCGGGATCTGGTTCAACCGCGACCTGTTCACCCGCGCCGGGCTGCCCGCCGATTGGAAGCCGCGCGACTGGGACGCGGTGCTCGACGCCGCGCGCCAGGTCGAGCAGCGGTTCCCGGACGTGATCGGCCTGGACCTGCCGCTGGGCAAGGCGGAGGGCGAGGCGGTGAGCATGCAGACCGTCGAGATGCTGCTCTACGGCACCGAAACGGGAACCCTGCACGACGGCAAGTGGATCGCGCCGAACCGCGGCTTCACCGAGGCGCTGGAATTCGTGTCCACCGCGGTCGAAGAAGGACTCACGCAGAGCAAGGCGCAGATCGCCGACGCCCAGTACGACAAGAAGCTGCGCGACGACCTCACCAGGCAGGGCAAGGTCGCGATGCGGCTCGACGGCAGTTTCGCCGCGGGGCAGTGGGAGGCGTCGGGCTGGCAGGACTGGTCCTCGACGATGTCGGCGGCCCCGATGCCGTCGCGGGACGGCGCGGGCACCGTGTCGATGTCCGGCGGGTGGACGCTGGCGATGAGCGCGTCGGGCACGAAGCAGGACGACGCGTTCGAGTTCGTCAAGATGGCGCTGAACCGGGACAACATCACCGAATACGCGCTGTCCTCGGGGAATCTGCCTTCGCGGGAGGACTCGGCGGCCGATCCGCGGATCGCCGCCGCGAACCCGCTGGCCGGGTTCTGGTTGGGACTGCTGGAGAACACGCACTACCGGCCCACGTTGCCGGAGTACCCGAAGGTCTCCGAGGAGATCCAGCAGTCCGTGCTGGACGTGGTCGGCGGCGCCGACCCGGCGGAGGTGTCCGAGCGGTGGGCGGAGCAGGTGCGGCGCATCGTCGAACCGGCCAACACCCGGGGCGGCTGATGACGACCGCCGCCGCGCTCCGGCCGGAGGCGCGCAGGCGCGGCGCGGCGGTGTCGCGATGGTTGCTGCCGATGGCGCCCGCGGTGCTGCTGCTCGGTCTGTTCGTGGCGGGCCCGATCCTGTGGAGCGGCTACGTCTCGTTCACCAACGCGGCGCTGACCGGCTCGGCGGCGACGGACCCGGAGTTCGTGGGGCTGGAGAACTTCCGCCGCCTGTTCGCCGACCCGGCGCTGTGGCGTTCGGCGTGGGTCACGGTGGTGTTCACGGTCGGTTCGGCGGTGATCGGGCAGAACGGGCTCGGGCTGCTGATCGCGGTGCTCACCCGGCACCGCAACCGCCTGCTGCGCAACACCGTCGGCATCGCGGTGGTGTCCGCGTGGGTGCTGCCGGAGCTGGTGGCGGCGTTCGCGCTCTACGCGTTCCTCAACCCGGAGGGCACGCTGAACGCGCTGCTCGGCGCGGTGGGCCTGAACGAGCAGGACTGGCTCTACAGCGCCCCGCTGCTGGCGGTGATCTTGGGGAACGTGTGGCGCGGCACCGCCTTCTCGATGCTGGTGTACCAGGCGGCGCTGTCCGAAGTGCCCACGGAGCTGGCGGAGGCGGCCGAGGTCGACGGCGCGGGCGCGCTGCGCCGTTTCTGGCACGTCACGCTGCCGATCATCCGGCGTTCGGTGCTCACGAACCTGATGCTGGTGACCTTGCAGACGCTGGGGGTGTTCACCTTGATCTACGTGCTCACCGCGGGCGGGCCGGGCGATGCGACGCAGACCCTGCCGCTGCTGATGTACGACGAGGCGTTCGAGCTGGACGAGATCGGTTACGGCGCCACGATCTCGCTGGTGCTGCTGGCGGTCGGCGCGTTGTTCGCCGTGGTCTACGCCCGGACCCTGCGGGAGGAGGTATGAGCCGCCGGGCGTCGTCGCGCCTGGTCGGCGCGCTGCTGGGCGTGATCGCGCTGCTGTTCGCGGCGCCGCTGCTGTGGTTGCTGACGGCGGCGTTCGACGCGGAGGCGCCGCTGGCCGCGGCGGTGCCGAGCCGGTTCACGCTAAACAACTTCGAGCAGGTGCTCAGCTGGGAGACCAGCCTCCGTCCACTGTGGAACGGACTGCTGCTCTCCGGCGGTGCGGCGGTGGTGTCGGTGGTGGCCGCGGTGCTGTGCGCCTACCCGCTGTCGCGCTACCGGCTCCGGTTCCGGCGGCCGTTCCTCTACACCGTGCTGTTCGCGACCGGCCTGCCCATCACGGCCGTGATGGTGCCGGTCTACAGCATGTTCGTGCGGCTCGACCTGGTCGATTCGATGCTCGGCACGATGTTGTTCCTGGCCGCGACCTCGCTGCCGGTGGCGATCTGGATGACGAAGAACTTCATGGACGGCGTGCCGATCAGCCTGGAGGAGGCGGCCTGGGTGGACGGCGCCTCGGCGCTGCAAGCGCTGCGCTCGGTGGTGCTGCCGCTGATCGTGCCCGGGGTGAGCGTGGTCGGGATCTTCACGTTCATCAACGCCTGGGGCAACTTCTTCGTGCCGTTCGTGCTGCTGCTGGATCCGGCGAAACAACCGGCCTCGGTGGGGGTGTTCGCGTTCTTCGGCCAGGGCGGCCTGATCGCCTACGGGCAGCTGGCGGCCTATTCGATCCTCTACACGGCACCGGTGATCGCGCTGTACCTGATGGTGTCGCGGTCGCTCGGCGGCGCTTTCACGCTCACCGGTGCGATCAAATGATCCGGGTCGATCACATGGCGGAGTGCGGGTGCGGAATGGAACGAGCGGCGAGGGAATGACTTCCGCTCGCCGCTCGTCCTCCCGCTGCCCCCAGGCTTCCCGGAGCGTCGTTCATCAGGCGTTTTCCTTTTCGTTCGCCGCGTTCGGGAGATCGACCGGGTTGGTCTGATCTTCCGCGCGAGGGGCGGGGATCTGCACGCTCGGTTCGTCGTCGTCGGGCCGGTCCGGTGCGAGCAGAACCGCCACGATCGCGAACACCGCCAGCACAAGCAGCGCCGCACCTGCCATGGCACACCTCCTCTCCTTGTGATCCGTTCTTCCGTAAGACGCCCAGCGTGCCCGGTCGGTTCCGTTCCGTCGCCGAATTTCTCGCCGGGAATCGCCGGAACGCGCACGAGTGCCCGCCTCCCGTCGAAAACCCGCAGGTGAGCGAACCTTCGTCACCTGAACGATGAAATCTATGATCGTCGGTGTAGACATTCCCCGGTGAGTGTGTGTAGTCTTCTGCTCGTCGCAAGAGAGAGAACGTCAAGTGGCACGGGAGATGACGAACTGCCCGTGAGCAGGAGCAGGACGGTCAGGGCTGCGGGGGCCGAGCAAGAGACGGGCCCCGGCAGGTGACCAAGGACAGTCGGTAAGCCACGACCGGGAGCAGGCACGAAGGCCCGGTGCCGACTGTCGCGTGAGGACAAGCAAGGCAGAAAACAGAGGAGAAGGGAAGGGTTGCACACCATCGGATCGCCTGCCTCCGGCTGAGTTGTCGCCGGGCGGGTACCGCAGTCCCATCGGATTGGAAGGTGGTCTTCGGTTACGCGAACGCGATCCCCGCGAACTTCGCCTCCAGTGCGGAGCATGCGGACACACAAGAGCTGATCTCACGATCGGCTGATGGAAGTGAAACCCACAACCCTGGGGCCCCGGTGCCACACGCACCGGGGCCCCTCTTGATGCGGAGGCGCCGATGACCCCAGAAACCCACGACCCGCAGACCGCGGATGAGAAGTTCGATGACGAGCACTACCCCGCCTACACCATGGGCCGCGCCGCCGAGATGCTCGACACCACCCCGGCGTTCCTACGCAGCCTCGACGAAGCGCACCTGATCGAGCCGCAGCGCTCCTCCGGCGGGCACCGCCGCTACTCCCGCTTTCAGCTGCGCCTGGCCGCCCGCGTCCGGGAACTCGTCGACCAGGGCACCGGCCTTGAGGCCGCCTGCCGCATCGTCACCCTCGAAGACCAACTCCAGGAAGCCCGCCAACACAGTGGCGACCGTGGTCGCGGCGCCCAGGACGGTTCGGAGCTCGCGACGGGCTGAACTCCGCCCGCCGATTTACACGCGCGCTGCCAGGTGGGAGCGCCGGTGGTCTGCTCGCCGCGTCACGAGGTGGCGGGCGTGAGGGGCAGGAGGAGCCAGACGGTGATGTGGTGGCAGATCGCCGCTGCGGTGACGGCGGTGTGGAAGACCTCGTGGTAGCCGAACGTGCTCGGCCACGGGTCGGGCCACCGGGTGGCGTAGCTGAGGGCGCCGAGGGTGTAGAGGACGCCACCGGCAAGCAGCAGCACCAACCCGGCGACGCCGGCGGTCCGCAGCAGGTCGCCGAGGACGAACACCGCGACCCAGCCGAGGGCGATGTAGAGCGGGACACCGACCCAGCGGGGTGCGTGGGGCCAGGCGAGTTTGAGCAGCATGCCGCCCAGCGCTCCGGCCCAGACCACGCCCAGCACGATGCGCGCGATGCCAGCGGGCAAGGCCAGCAGGCTGATCGGGGTGTAGGTGCCCGCGATCAGCAGGAAGATCATCGAGTGATCCAACCGCCGCATCCACGTGCGGGCGCGCTCGGAGCGCCACGTGATGAGGTGATAGACGGCGCTGACACCGAACAGGCCGAGCACCCCGGCCATGTAGAGCGCCACAGCCAAGGCGGTGGTCGGCGGGCCGGTCGCGGCGGCCAGAGTGATCAGCACCGTGCCGGAGGCGGCGAACCCGATCACGCTGGCCAGGTGAATCCACCCCCGCATCCGCGGTTTGACCGAAGCATGGGCGCGACGCGTCGTCAGAACTTCGCTCATGCCACCAGGATACGAATGTTCCTGCTGTGCACGGTCGGTGCTGTTCACGTCCGCGCGACGTGACGGGAGTGCCGCATCACGCCATCCCCACCGCGGCGTGCTGCCGAGACGCAGGTGTCGTGGCCGTGGTGATGGCGAACTCGACGCGGGTCGGGAGCGGGCGCACTCCGGCAGTTTGCAGTACGCGAAGCACGCGAGGTGCCGCGTTGACGATGCGCAGCGGGATGCGGCGATGCGCCGCGTAGGCGTGTGCGGCGACCAGGAGATCGAGCCCGGCGGCATCGATGGTGCTGGCCTGGGCCAGGTCCACGAGTGTTTCCGGTGGTCCGGTCAGCACATGCGGCCAGAGCCGCTCGGCCAGCAGGGCGACACCGTCGCCGGCGAGGTCACCCTCCACTGTGAACACGGTGGTCAGGGTCGTGATCAGGCTGTAGTTGGCCCGCATCGGGCTCCAATACACGTCGAAGGATCCTGCCGCCTGGCGCAACACAGAGAAGTCGCCGCTGCAGGCCCGCAGGCAGAAACAAGACTCGGGTCCGGGAACCGGCCCGCGCGAACGCGCTCGGCTCAACCAGAAGTAAGAAGACTGGTGCTGCAGCAGGCTGCGGCCGGCCGCGTCTTTGCGCGCCCAGTAGTGGGCAGCGCCGTCACGGCGGCGAGCGTGCTGCGGGACTAGATCGGTTCGGCCCGTCTCAACCGCACCGCGAGTAGTGGGTGCGGGAGCTGTGCCGGGTGAAACCGAGTCCCCGGCCCGCACACGAGGTGCGGGCCGGGAAGAAAACTCAGTGGAGTCTCAGACCAAGCGCACGGAGTCGGCCTGCGGGCCCTTGGGGCCCTGGCTGACGTCGTAGGTGACCTGCTGGTTCTCGTCCAGGCTGCGGAAGCCGCCGGCGTCGATGGCCGAGTAGTGGACGAACACGTCCGGGCCGCCCTCGTTGGGGGCGATGAAGCCGAAGCCCTTTTCCGAGTTGAACCACTTCACGGTTCCGTTGGGCATGTCAGTCTCCTTCGGGAGCTGGTGTATGACGGGCCACCACACCGTGCGGAGGCCCGGGCCGGGGATCTCAGACGGCGGCTAACTCCAGCTGCAACCAAAGAAGCTCGCCCGCATCAACATCCTGCGAGCATGCGAAAACACGAATCCAGAAATACAACGACCACCAATCACTCTACACACCCCGCGTGCCGTCAACACCCGGGGCGCACCTGTGCGCTCACTTGGCGCCCGGCTCTGCGACGAGAGCAGGTGGCGCCGAGGGCCGCGAAGCGCCAGCGCACGACTCTGCCGCGGGCAGGCGCATCGTGGCTTGGACCGCGCACCACGCGCCGTGTCGAGATGTCCGATCACTCCACGACCTCACCGGCCCGCATCGCCAGGCGTGAGCAGGCTGGCGACCTCGGCGATCGCCTGGTCGGAGGGCTTGCAGTAGCGGCGGACGTTCTCCGGCTTCTCATGCCTCGACTTCGCCATCAACAACAGCGACGACGCGCCCTGCTCGCCGAGGTGGGTCAACGCCGAGTGGCGGAACTCGTGCAGATCCCACTCGGTCGTCACGCGAGCAGAAGGGCCGCCCGCGGGAGTTCCGCGGGCGGCCCTTCTCAAGCGCGGTGGCGCGTCAGGCGGCGCCGAGGCGCTGCTTGAGCGCGTCGAACTCGTCCCGGATGGAGCTGGGCAGGTCGTCACCGATGGTGGCGAACCACTCCTCGATCAGCGGGATCTCGGCCTTCCACTCGTCGACGTCCACGTTCAGCGCGATGTCGACGTCCTCGCGGGAGGTGTCCAGCCCGGACAGGTCGATCTGGTCGGCGGAGGGAACCCGGCCGATGGGGGTGTCCTCGGCGGCGGCGGTGCCCTCGATCCGCTCGACGACCCACTTGAGCACGCGGGAGTTCTCCCCGAAGCCCGGCCACACGATCTTCTTGCCGGACTCGTCGCGGCGGAACCAGTTCACGTAGAAGATCCGGGGCAGCTTCGACGCGTCCGCCGACTTGCCCATGTTCACCCAGTGCTGGAAGTAGTCGCCGACGTTGTAGCCGATGAACGGCAGCATCGCCATCGGGTCGCGGCGCACCACGCCGACCTGGCCGGTGGCGGCGGCGGTGGTCTCCGAGGACATCGTGGTGCCCATGAAGACGCCGTGCTGCCAGTCGAACGACTCGTTGACCAGCGGAACCGTCGTCTTGCGGCGCCCGCCGAACAGGATCGCCGAGATCGGCACGCCCTGCGGGTCGTCCCACTCGTCGGCCAGGATCGGGCACTGCGACATCGGCGTGCAGTAGCGCGAGTTCGGGTGCGCGGCCTTCTCGTCGGAGTCCGGCGTCCAGTCCCGCTGCTTCCAGTCGGTCAGGTGCGCGGGCGCGTCGCCCATGCCCTCCCACCAGATGTCCTTGTCATCGGTGAGGGCCACGTTGGTGAACAGCGTGTTGCCCTGCTCGATGGTGCGCATCGCGTTCGGGTTGGTGTTCTCGTCGGTGCCGGGGGCGACGCCGAAGAAACCGGCCTCCGGGTTCACCGCGTACAGCCGGCCGTCCTCGCCGAAGCGCATCCAGGCGATGTCGTCGCCGAGGGTCTCGGCCTTCCAGCCCGGGATGGTCGGCTGCAGCATCGCCAGGTTCGTCTTGCCGCACGACGACGGGAACGCGGCGGCCACGTAGTGGACCTTGTTCTCCGGCGAGGTGAGCTTCAGGATCAGCATGTGCTCGGCGAGCCAGCCCTCGTCGCGGCCCATGGCGGAGGCGATGCGCAGCGAGTAGCACTTCTTGCCCAGCAGCGCGTTGCCGCCGTAGCCGGAGCCGAAGCTCCAGATCATCCGCTCCTCGGGGAAGTGGGTGATGTACTTCGTGTCGTTGCAGGGCCACGGGACGTCCTGCTGACCCGGCTCCAGCGGGGCGCCCACGGAGTGCAGCGCCGGTACGAACTCGCCGTCCTCGCCGAGCTTGTCCAGGACCTTGGACCCCATCCGGGTCATGATGTGCATCGAGGTGACCACGTAGGCGCTGTCGGTGATCTCGACGCCCAGCTTCGGCTGCTCGGCCTCCAGCGGGCCCATGCAGAACGGGATGACGTACATGGTGCGACCGCGCATCGAGCCCCGGTAGAGCTCGGTCATGATCGCTTTCATCTCGTCGGGCTGTTTCCAGTTGTTCGTCACGCCCGCGTCCTTGCGCTCCTGGGAGCAGATGAAGGTCCGCTCCTCGACGCGCGCGACGTCGGTCGGGTCGGAAGCCGCCCAGAACGAGTTCGGCTTCTTCTCCAGCCGGGTGAAGGTGCCCGCTTCGACCAGTTCGTCGGTCAGCCGTGTCCATTCCTGCTGGGAGCCGTCACACCACACGACCCGGTCGGGGGTGGTCAGCTCGGCGACCTCGCGCACCCACGACAGCAGGCGTGCGTGCCGGGTCGGTGCCTGGTCGAGACCGGGGATGGTCAAGGCGGTCATCGCTTCGCGTCTCCTGACTGGGCGCCACAGCCCGGAATCCTGTCCGACGGCGGTGCCGTCGGCGTGTTCAGAGAATGCTCCGCCCCACCCGCAGAACGGGCGGAATGGAAAGGGATGCACCGAGGCTAACGGTGCCGGGCGCTCGCCATGGAGATCAGCTGTGTCGGTTCTCTCACAGGAACGATAAGGGGATCGATTCAGTGCCGAGCCGGTGCAGAGGTCTAGACGAAAATTCGGCCGCTCTTGAGCCTGGATGACCAAGGATTTCCGGCGAAGCGGACAGTGCCGCGAACGAGAGGTGACGCGTCGGCGTCCATCGAATGGCCACTCCCCTTCCGATGAGGGTCACCGGAAGGGGTTCGCGGAGCACGCGGAGGCGCCCGAAACGCACCGGAACGGGCGAATTCGGGCGGGAGATCAGCTCCAGGCGGCGTCCGAATCGGAGCACACGTCCTGCGGGGCCTGAGCGCCTAGCGGACGCGGCTCCTGCTGCGGCGGCTCCGGGGCGTCGAACGTCCAGGTCGCGTCGTCGGTCGCGCCCGCGACCGGGTGCGGAGCCGGGGTGTACTGCCCCTGCTGGTCGAGGCGCCCCTGCTCGACGACCGTCCACTGACCGGCGCCGGTGTGGTGGGTGATGGTGACCTCGCCGGTGTTGCCGATCTCCACCAGCTGGTCCGCCGAGCCGTCGCCGTCCACGTCGGTGACCAGCATCGTTCCCGTCTCGGTGGTGACCACGGCGGTGTCCGCGCGGCCGTCGTTGTCGGTGTCCTCGGTGGCGGGGCCGACCTGCTGCTCGCCGCCGGGGGCGTCGATCACCATCGACGCGCCGCCGTGCCCGTGCGGGTCGTCGTCGCCGGGGTGCTGCTGCGGCTGCTCGGCGATCCAGTCGCCGCTGGCCGCGTCGTAGCGGGCCTGGCCGACGACGGCGCCTTCGGCGTCGACCGTCTGCATGATGTCGGCGCGGCCGTCGGCGTCCTCGTCGACGTACGCGACGAAGCCGTCGTCGGTCATGATCGTGACCGTGTCGTCCACGCCGTCGCCGTCGAGGTCGTAGTTCGCCTCGGCGGTGTACTCCGCGCCTTCGACGGTGACCTTGATGTCGCCGTCGCCCGCGCCGGTCTCCTCGATGTACATGTGTCGACCCCACTTCCGGCCCTTGCCAGCGGCTCAGCGTTACGACGCAGCGTAGAGCCGCCCGGTTCCCCCCGGTACCGACTCGGGTGAATCCGGGAATCAGCCCGGTGCCTCCGGGCGTTCGCACGGACATGGCTGAACAGGTCGTCGCCACCGCGTTCGGTGGCCCGGAAGTGCTGTCCGTCGTCGACACCGAGGTGCCCGAGCCCGCCGCGGGCCGGATCACCGTCGACGTTCGCGCGATCGGGGTGAACCCGATCGACCACAAGCTCTACAGCGGTGCGTTCGGCTCGGACCCGGACAAGCTGCCGCTGCCGGTGGGCAACGAACTCGCCGGGGTGGTCACCGCCGTCGGCGAGGGCGCCACCGGCAAGGCGGGCCCGATCTCGGTGGGTGACGAGGTGGTGGTGCAACCGGCTCCCGGCGCGTACGCGAGCTCGGTGACGGTGCGCGCGGCCCACGCGGTGCCGAAACCGGCCGGGCTGTCCTGGGAGACCGCGGCCGGCCTGCTGCTCGCCGGTGAGACCGCCGTGCACCTGCTGACGCTGCTCGGCGACGTCGAGGGCACCACGCTGCTGATCCACGGGGCGTCCGGTTCGGTCGGCGTCCTCGCCGCCCAGCTGGCGGTGGCCTCCGGCGCGCGGGTCGTCGGCACCGCGGGCCAGGCGCGCGCCGAAGCGCTGCGCGGTTACGGGATCACGCCGGTGCGCTACGGCGACGGGCTGGTCGACCGGGTGCGGGAGGCGGCGCCCGAGGGGATCTCCGGGGTGATCGACACCTCGGGCACCGACGAGGCGATCGACGTGTCGCTGGCGTTCGTGCCGCCGGACCGGGTGGTCAGCGCCGCCGCGTTCCAGCGCGCGGCCGACGGGATCAAGCTGGTCGGCGGCGGGCCGGGTGCCGATCCGGGTGCGGAGATCCGGAGCGCGGCGTGGGAGCGGCTGTTGCCGCTCGCGGCCGAGGGGAAGCTCGAAGTCCCCCTCGCCCGCACCTTCCCGCTGGCCGAAGCCGCCGAAGCCCACCGGCTCTCCATCGACGGCCACCCCGGCGGGAAGCTGATCCTGCTGCCCTGATCCGAGCCCTGCTGAGGAGGCCCGCCGGAAGCTCCTCGTGCTCCTCGTCCTGCCAGCGGCGAAGCCGTTGAGCGATGACCACGGGAGCGGGGCGACCACCGGCGGGTGCTCAGGGGTTCCCTCGCGAGGACGGCGATCTCGCCCGTGGCGGAGCCACCGGCCGACATCGATCCCGCAGCGGGGGAACCGCTCAGGTTCCCGCTACCTGACCCACTGCGCGAAGAACTCCGAACGGGCCTACTCGGCTCGGTCGCGGAGGCCGCGGATGGCGCCGAGGAGGTGCTCGGCGCGGTCTCGGCCGGAGGTGGCTTCCGCCAAGCGCTGCTCCGCGGTGTGCAACCGGCGGCTGCGCTCGGCGGCGTCCATCTTCAGCGCCTTGTCGACCTCCCGCAGTTCCGCCTCGATCGACTCGATGCGCCTGCCGAGCGCGTCGTCCAGCGCCAGCGACAGCTGCTGCTCGGCCTCGATGAGCTGCTCGGACACCAGCTGGTCCAGCGCGGATCGCGCGTCGGCGATGGCCTCGGTGAGCCACTGCTTGAGGTGCTGCTTGTCGGCGGCGTGCTTGCGGGTGCGCGCCATCCACCAGCCCGCGCCGAGACCGAGCACGATCGTCACCGGCAGCACCACCGGGTTCAGCACGCCCACGCCGATCCCGGCCAGCGGCATCGCCGCCGCCCGGCCCACCCCGAGGCCGCCGGAGATGCCCATGAACACCAGCAGCTTGTCCTCGGCCGTCGGCGCGCGCTTGTCCGGTGGCCGCAGCGCGATGGGCGACTGGGCGCCGCGGGCGAACTGGGAGCGGATCACGTCGAGCTCCTCGGCGGAGAACAGCTCCGCCAGCGACACCTCCGCCACCTTCGCCAGCCGGGCCGACAGCAGTGACGACACCCGCGAGGACACCATCTGCAACGCGGTGTCGACCTGGTGCGGCAGGGCGGTGAGCGCGCCGTGCTCGGCGGTGTCGATGGCGCGGCGGAACCAGCTCTGCACCTCCCGCATCTGCCGGGTCACCTCGTGGCTGACCTCGACGCGGGTGCGCTGGATCTCGCCGCGCAGCTTGAGCTGCCAGCCGCGGGTGGAGGAGCGCCGGGAGGCGGCGAGCTCGTCGCGGCGGGCGCGCAGCGATTCGGCTTCGGCCTCGCCCACGGTCAGCGCCCGCTGCTCCGCGGCGAGCCGCACCGCGAGCTCACCGAGCACGGTGGACAGGGCGCGCATCGTGTTGGCCTCGCCGAGCATCGCGGCCCGGCCGCCGACGAGCTGTTCCAGCGCGGAGCGCAGCTCGGTCATCCCGGAGCGCTCCCGCAGCATCGTGGCGGCCTGCTCGTTCGGCGCCTGCGCCGCGAGTTCCAGCATCCGCGCCGAGACCGGGTGGATCGGCACGTCCGCGAACCGCGGCGCGTGTTCGGCCAGCAGCCTGCGGTTCTCCTCCAGCACCTGCCGCCAGCCCCGGTGCTGGTCGGTCTTGGCGAGGGCGAACACCACGGTCTCGACCCGGTCCGCCGCGCCGTGCAGGAAGTCCAGCTCGCCGCGGGTGAAGGGGGCGGAGGCGTCGGCGACGAACAGCAGCGCGGTGGCGGCGGAGGCGGCTTCGGCGGCGAGTTCGCCGTGGATGGAGTCCAGCCCGCCCACGCCGGGAGTGTCCACGATGGTCAGTTCGGCGAGCGCGTCCAGCGGCGCCTCGATGCGCAGGTGCCGGGGAGGTAAGGCGTCCGCGGGCAGCACTCCGCGCGCGGAGGCCCAGGACGGCAGCGCGTCGACGGCGAACTCGACCGGTTCCGCGTCGGCCGGGTAGCAGGCGAGTCCGCGCCACTGCCCGCCGTGGCGGAACTCCAGGTACGTCGACGTCGCCACCGAAGCGTCCACAGGGGACAGTCCGGGGCTGTCGATCAGGGCGTTCACCAGCGAGCTCTTGCCCCGGTTCGTCTCGCCGACCACCACCACGCTCGGCACCCGCGGCCGGGAGAGCCGCACCTCGTCCACCCAGTCCGCCGAGGAAGGTGCGGCCTCCCGCAACAGCGCAAACAGCCTGTCCCTGGTCTGCTTGACCTGCTGGGGCAAGGCGGTGGCCGCCACGGGCACCCCGGTCGCCGGGCCGGCCGAAGTCATGCGCACGCTCCTGTCACTGGGTCGGATGCCGCACGGGCGCGGGTCTCACCGCTGGAACCGATGGGATCCGGCGCGGGCGTGAATGTACCCGCCCCTTCCCCGCCTGCGGCCCGTTCCGCGCCCGGTCCACCCGACCCGACGAGCTCATGCCCCGGTTGCCGCACCCGCGGTGGCGCGGAGCCGGTCGACGGACACCTGATCGTGCGGCGCGGTCGTCCCGTTCGCCGCAGCCGCGCGGAGCAGCTCACCCCGCCGGTCGTGCTCCTCGGCCGATCGGCCAGGTGCGACGTCGCAGGGCACTGACCGGAGGTAGTAGGACCATCGAGCCTGTCGGCTGATCCGCGAAGCCCCGCTGACCGGCGATTCTGATGTCAGCCGTGGAACAGCGGCGAAGTCACCGGCAAGGAGGCACACCATGCTCACCACCATCGGCACGGCACTCGGCCTGATCCTCGCGTTCACCGTTCTGCTCCTGATGTCGCTCAGCTCGGTCCTGCCCGACTTCGCCGAACCGCGCGAACCCGCCCCGCGTCCCGAGCGGAACCGGGCGTCGCTGCGGCAGTCGTTCAGCTCGTTCCGGATGTTCCCGAGCGCAGCTGGTACACGGTGACGATCGGCGCCCGCAGCACCTGGTCGCGGTCGGCGAACCCGAGCACCTCGGTCTCGGCGATGATCCCGTCCATGGCGGGATCATCGGTGGGCACCGTGCCGCCGGCTTCGTGCCGCGCCGGGTCGAACGGCTGCCCGTCCGGGCGCAGCAGCGCCACGCCGATGCCGCCGAGCCCTTCGGCGAGCCGCTCGACGACGCCGTTGCTGCGGGCCCGGTCCAGCGCGTACAGGCACAACTTGATCAGCGTGGCGCGTTCGGAACGTGCCTGGTCGAGCGGGTCGATGTGCACGGCGGTCATGTCAGCCCCCAACTCGGCGTCCGGCTCCGCGGGTTCGTCCGCGCTCGGATCCGACGGCGGGGACTCCCGCTCGGTTCCACGATCGGGTGAAGATCGTCGTCGAAGCCAGTCCCGCACCGCCGCGTCCCCTCCGCTCGCCGGTGGCTGAAGCTCAGCCGGGTACCCGGACCTGTCCGGGCTGAAGTTGCTGCCAGATCAAGAAGTACGCCCGGTGCACCACGAACGCGATGCGGCTCTGCGCCGGGGTCGCACCGAACGAGGCGTACGAGCGCCACCACCCGGCCCGCTCCATCGCGTACTCGACGAGTTCGTGCTGCGGTCGCCCGGGCAGCCCCAGCCGCGCACCCGGGTCGGTGCTGCCCCCGATCCGCAGCACCTCCTCCACGAGATCGTCCGGCAGCACCACCGAACCCGAGGCGACCAGCGTCAACGCCTCCAGCAACCGCAGCTGGTGCGCCTCCGGCCGGGTCAGCAGCACTTCGATCGCGTCGTGCACCCGCTGCCGCTCGCCCGCATCACCGGACGCGTGCGCCAGAGCCGTCACCGAGGCCAGCGCGGCGGCGGCCTTGATCCCGTCGGCGCGAGCCCGGAACACCTCGTCCAGCCTGCTCAGCACTCCGGCCAACCCGGAGCAGTCCAGCAGCGCCCGCCGCAACGCGCCCGCCGTGATCGCCGGATCGGCGTCGAGCTCCGCCAGCGCCCGCCGCACCCCGTACAGGTCCAGCCGCTCCAGCAACCGCGACCGGTCCCGCTCGGGGATCTCGCAGTCCCAGCTCGTGAACAGGTCCGCCGACATCAGCATCGTCTGGCGCGTCGGCTCGTCGAGCTCCGTCAACGCCCGCAGCACGTCGGCGTCCGCGGACGTGAAACCACCGGTCTCCGCGGTCTCCGCCAGCAGCCCGATCACCGGGAGCACCTCCGCCACCCGCGGCCCGAGCAGCGCTGCCTGCTCCCCGGCCAGCGCGGCGGCGGCCCGCCACACGTCGCCGTCGGAACCCGGGACCGAATCCGGTTCGACGGTGTCGGCCTTGTTCAGCACCGCGATCGCGTTCACCGGCCCCGCCTCGCGGCTCGCGGTGGCCGCGGTGAACGCGTCCAAGGCGTGCTGGTCGTCGGCCCGCACCGCCTGCGTCACCACGTAGACCACCGCCTCCGCCCCGGCGACCGCGCCGTGCGACACCGGGTCGAGGTCGTCGCCGGTCGCCTCGCGGGCGCCGAGCAGCTGCTCGGTCCGCGCCACCGAAGCTGCGTCGAGCGATCCGAGTCCGGGGGTGTCGATCACCGTGAGGTCCCGGAGCACGGCGTTGGTCAGGTACGCCTCCAGGTGCGACACCCGTTCCAGCTCCACGCCCAGCTCACCGGGTATGCCGCCGTCGGCGTCGAACGGAACGGCCTGCTTGGTCCCGTCGTGGAAGACCACTTCGACGCGATCGACCGTGCCGTACTGGAACCGGGTCACCAGCCGGGTGCACTCGCCGACGTCGGTCGGCGCGACCCGCCTGCCGATCAGCGCGTTCACCAGGGTGGACTTGCCGGATTTGATGCGGCCCGCCACCGCCACCTGCAGCGGTGCCGACAGCCGGCGCAGCACCTCGTCGAAACCGGCCGCCGTCGGCTCGGAGACCTGGGCGCGCAACCCGGTGCACAGCCGGGCGACCGACGACGACAGCGGACCCGCCCAGTGCTGCTCGACCGGCGACGTCACCCCTGCCTCCTCAACCCGGTGCTGTGATCGCGGCCATCGTGCCATGCGCGGCGGGTCTTCCGATGATCTGCGTGGGCGGTCGTTCCCCGGACGCTTCGCCGCGGATCAGCCGGGCAACATCGTTTGGCGGACGATCAGAGCGGGAATTCGGTGAGTGCACGGACTCGCGCACAGCGCACTCGACGACGGAATTGGTGATTCCCGTGGGAACCGGACACACCCTCGCATTCCTGGTCATCGGCATCGTGCTCGTCTTCGTCGACGGTTGGCTGCTGCGCCGCAGCGGCACGACCTACCTGGAGGCCGCCTACCCGGACGGGAAGGTCGCGGACTCGGTGAACCAACTGGTCACCGTGCTGTTCCACCTGACGACGCTCGGCGTGGTCACCTTGCTGTCGACGGTCCGGCTCGGCGGTGACGACCCGTTCTACGCCGTGCTCACCCGGACCGGCGTGCTGCTGCTGGTGCTGGCCGCGGCGCACGGCACCACGATCTGGATCCTCGCCCGGCTGCGCTCCAAGCAGCGCGAAAAGGCCCTGCAAGAGGAGATCGCCGCCCGGACCAGCGACCACTTCGACGCCGAACCCCGCCCCCGCACCGGCTGATCTCCGGCCGGGTGCTGGCCAAGCTGGGCGTCCGGGACCGGGCGCAGGCCGTGATCGTCGCCTACGAGACCGGGCTGGTCCGCCCCGGTGTCCGGTGAGGGTGTCGGGGCGGGACGTTCGTGCTGGTGGGCGGTTAGCCTGGGCGGCGTGCCAGCTCCCGGATGGAAACCCAGGCTCGTCGCGCTCGACGTGGACGGAACGCTGCTCGACCCCGACCCGCAGACCATCTCGGCGCCGGTGCGCGCGGCGGTTCGCCGGGTCGCGGCGGCCGGCGCGCACGTGGTGATCGCCACCGGGCGCAGCATGCTCGGCACGCTGCCGGTGCTCGACGAGCTCGGGCTGACCAGCGGTGTCGCGCTGTGCTCGAACGGCGCGGTCACCCTCGACGCCGCCACCGGGGACGCCCTCGCCGTCGAGACCTTCGACCCCGCGCCGGTGCACGCGCGGCTCACCGCGCTGCTTCCCGGAGCGAGCTACGCCGCCGAGCAGATCGGCACCGGCAGCCTCGTCACCAGCCCGTTCCGCGAATACCAGCTGCACGGGCCGCAGCGGCTCGCCGACCTGGACGAGCTGTTCGCGGCGCCGGTGCCGCGGCTCATCGCGAACTGGGAAGGCCACGAACCCCAGGAAGTCACCGCCGCCCTCGCGGGGGTGGACCTGCCCGGCTGCACCGTGACCATCGACCACTACGAACCGTGGGTGACTCTGGTGCCCGCCGGGGTGACCAAGGGCTCCGCGCTGGAGAAGCTGCGCACCGAACTCGGCGTGGCCGCCGAGGACACCTTCGCCGCGGGCGACGGCACCAACGACGTGCAGATGCTGCGCTGGGCGGCGCACGGCGTCGCCATGGGCCAGGCCCCGGCCGAAGTGCGCACGGCCGCCGCCGAGGTGACGGGGCCGGTCGCCGAGGACGGCGTGGTTCCCGCCCTCGCCCGCTGGTTCCCGTGATGCGGTGATCACCGAGCGTGCGGCGCCTCGGTCGCGGGAACGAGCCGAGCCCGCGCGAACTTGGCCGATCGGCGATGCGGGATGGCCGGAAGGCTGAGGTGTTCGGCCTGATCAGTGCGGCAGAGTTCACCTCGTCGCTCGGACCACGCCGAGGGCCCGCCGCACACGGGAGACACCATGATCGAGGCTGTCGGCCTCACCAAACGTTACGGATCGACGGTCGCGGTCAACGACCTGTCGTTCACCGTCCAGCCCGGCACCGTGACCGGCTTCCTCGGGCCCAACGGGGCGGGCAAGTCCACCACGATGCGCATGATCCTCGGCTTGGACCGGCCCACCGCCGGAACCGTTCGCGTCGACGGCGAGGACTACGGCGAGCTCACCGAACCGCTGCGCACCGTCGGAGCGTTGATCGACGCCAAGTGGGTGCACCCGAACCGCTCCGCGCACGCGCACCTGCGCTGGCTCGCGCGGTCCAACCGCATCCCGGTGAGCCGCGTCGACGAAGTGCTCGAGATGGTCGGTCTCACCGCCGTCGCCAAGCGCCGCGCGGGCGGCTTCTCGCTGGGCATGTCGCAGCGCCTCGGCATCGCCGCCGCGCTGCTCGGCGATCCGAAGATCCTGCTGTTCGACGAACCCGTCAACGGCCTCGACCCGGAAGGCATCCACTGGATCCGCCGGTTCATGCGGCAGCTCGCCGACGAAGGCCGCACCGTGTTCGTCTCCAGCCACCTGCTGTCCGAAATGGCGTTGACCGCCGAACACCTCGTCGTCGTCGGCAAGGGCGAACTGATCGCCCAGTGCAGCACCGAGGAGTTCGTGGCGGGCGCGGGCACCGGATCGCTGAAGGTCCGCTCCCCGCACGCCACCCGGCTGCGCGAACTGCTCGTCGCCGACGGGCGCACCGTCCTCCCACCCGACGCGGCCAAGCCGGACACCATCGTCGTCACCGGCGCCGACACCGACCAGGTCGGTGAGCTCGCCGCCGCGCACCAGCTCGTGCTGCACGAACTCGCCCCGCAGCAGGGTTCGCTGGAAGAAGCGTTCATGCAGCTCACCAGCCAAGCCGTGGAGTACCAGACCGATTTCGGCGGCGTGCTCGCCACCGCCGGGGAGGACGCCCGATGACGCTGCTCGCCGTGGAACGCATCAAGCTGTTCTCCACCCGCTCACCCTGGTGGTGCTCGGCCACCGCGCTCGCGCTCACCATCGGCTTCGCCGCGATGATGGGCTGGGCCGTCGACGGCGGCATGTCGCTGGACCAGGCGCTGTCCGGCTACCAGTTCGGGCTGATGGTCGTGCTGGTGCTCGCTGCGCTGGCCGTCACCACCGAATACCGCTTCGGCACCATCCGAGCCACCTTCCAGGCGGCGCCCAACCGGACGGCGGTGCTGCTGGCGAAAGCCGGCGTCGTCGCCGCACTCGCGCTGGTCCTCGGCGAGATCGCCGCGTTCGGATCCTGGGGCGTGGCCCAGCTCCTCGCGCCCGGACCGGAACTCGCCATCGACACCGCGGGCGAGTGGCGGCAGCTCGTCGGCATCGGACCGCTGTTCGCGCTGGCCGCCGTGCTCGCCGTCGGCGTCGGCGCGCTGCTACGCCAGACCGCGGGCGCGGTGACCCTGCTGATCATCTGGTCGCTGCTGGTGGAGCAGCTCATCGCGCTGGTGCCGAACATCGGCCCGGACCTGCAGCAGTGGATGCCGTTCGCGGTCGGATCCCGCTTCCTGCAATCCGACCTCATTGGCGGCAGCCCGCCGCTGGGGCCGTGGGGATCGCTGGCCTACTTCGCCGCCGTCGCGTTCGCGGTGCTCGCCGTCGCGGCCGTCGTGGTGCACCGCCGAGACGCCTGATCTTGCACGGAGGGTGACGGCCGTGAACCGTCGCGCCGTTACCCATCCCGCTGGAGAGGCTGATCACGCCGACAGATAGGATCTCGGCAAGATCGAGCCGTGATCACAGTTCCACCCGGATTCCGCGCAGGCCGAACCTATCGGCCACCCGCCGGACACAGTGGACAGGTCGCGGCGGATCCGAGACCAAGGTGCCGAGCCTGGCTCGACACCTCCGGCACGGTCACCGCGCCAGTGAGCGCGGCGACCGGACGGCACAACAGAATCGACCGACTGCATTAGCGCTCGGGGGCGCCGGCGGTCGGGACGGGGGAGGGCCCGGGCTGTCATTCGGGGGATGGCCCGGGCCCTGTGCTTTCTTGATGGTTTTTACGGCTCTTTTTGCTTTGGTGGTCGGGTGGCGGAACCTCAGCGGCTTCCTCGCTGCGGGATCTTTTTCCCGAGTGGCTCCGCCACGA
>NZ_JAPFGB010000011.1:0-81 GCF_026241095.1 Saccharopolyspora sp. NFXS83
GCTATGCGCTTCGCGCATCCAGGCACGGCCTTCGGCCGCAAGGCAAGCGGGCTTCGCCGCCCACTGCACGGCCTTCGGCCG
>NZ_JAPFGB010000011.1:181-135337 GCF_026241095.1 Saccharopolyspora sp. NFXS83
CGAGGCAGGCGGGCTTCGCCGCCCACTGCACGGCCTTCGGCCGCGAGGCAGGCGGGCTTCGCCGCCCACTGCACGGCCTTCGGCCGCGAGGCAGGCGGGCTTCGCCGCCCACTGCACGGCTTCGCCGCTAGGCACGGCTTCGCCGCAGGCACGGCGGTGCGCTAGTCGAAGTGCATGGTGAGGATCAGGGCTAGCTTTCGGAAGGCCGGGATCGTGCCGAGGGCGCGGACGAGGGCCCGGTAGGCGGGGTTGAGGCGTTCCAAGCCGGGGATGTCGAAGAAGGTCGTTTCCTCGTCCAGGACCAGGCCGGGTACTTCTCGTTCCAGTTCGGTGCCGCTGCGGATTCCCCACTTCAGGCGGGCGTCGGCCGCTCGGACGGCTCCGTTGAGCCGGTGCGCCCAGCGCACCGCCAGCGGGCTCTGGACGTCGCAGATGAGGTGGCCGCCGGGGAAGTGCTCGGTGATCCGCCGCAGCAGCGCGACGCCCTCCGCCTCCTCCAAGTACATGGTGAGGCCTTCGGCGACGACCAGGGCCGGCTTGTCGTTCGGGATGCCGTGGAGCAGGTCCGGGGCGGTGACCGAGGAACCGATGGTGTGGTGGTGCTCCCGAGCCGGGTAGATCCGGTCGCGCAGCTCGATGACCTCGGGGAAGTCGACGTCGTACCACTCGACGCTCGGCGGCGGCGCGAGGCGCTGCCCGCGGCTGTCGAGCCCGCAGCCCAGGTGCAGCACGGTGACCTCCGGGTCGGCGGCGAGCCGGTCCGCGGTCAGGTCGTCGAACGTGCGACCGCGCAGCGCGATCGACAGCGCGTCGCCACCGCGCAACCCGGTGGTGGAGAAGTCGTGGTCGATGCGTGCGACCGCCTCCTCCGCGTACGGGTCGTGCAGCACCGGGTTCTCGGTGCGGCTGTGCAGCGCCCGGCCGTAGAGGGTGGCGAGCATGGTGGCTTGGGGGCCGGTGAAGTCGGCCTTCTCGCGGGTCATGGCGGTTCTCCCCAGGAGGTGTGCCCTTGGTGCGGACCCGACGCTACGCTCGATTCACAAAATCATGAAATAAAGAAACCGTATAAAATCCGAGGCGTGGTGGACGTGGAACGGGACGAGGCGGAGCGCGGCGACGGAGCAGGTGCGGCGGTGGGCCGGTTCGTCGAACGCTTCGCGCTCGACCTGGTGGCGGCCGGAGTGCCGCGCATGGCCGCCCGCGCGTTCGCCGGGCTGCTCGTCGCGCCCGGCGCGCGCCGCACGGCCGCCGAGATCGCGGCACTGCTGCGGGTCAGCCCGGCCGCGGTGTCCGGCGCGGTCCGCTACCTGGTGCAGGTCGGACTCGTCGTGCGGGAGCGGGATCCGGGCGAGCGGCGTGATCACTACCGGGTCCGCGACGACCTCTGGTACGAGACGATCATGCAGCGGGATCACATGCTGAGCGGCTGGGAGCGGACCCTGGAAGCCGGGGTGGACGCGGTCGGCGCCGGCACCGAAGCCGGCAGGCGGCTGGACGAGACGCGCCGCTTCTTCGAATTCCTCCGCGAGGAGATGCCCGCCCTGATGGACAAGTGGCGGGCCCGTCGAGCGGAGGACTGAGCCGAGGGCTCAGCGCTGCCGCGTCGAGCGGATGGCGCATCGGACCGGGTGCGGTCGGACGGGCCATCCGCTCGGACGGCGGTAGATCAGCTGACGTCGACGCCGCGAGCGCTCAGCCAGGGCATCGGGTTGATCTTCTTGCCGCTGGCGTTCCACACCTCGAAGTGCAGGTGGGTGCCGGTGGAGAAGCCGCGGTTGCCCATGGTGGCGATCTGGTCGCCCGCCTTGACCTTCTCACCCTCGCTGGCGGTGATGGTGTTGACGTGGCCGTAGACGGTGATCGTGCCGTCGTCGTGCTGCACGCGCACCCACAGGCCGAAGCCGCTGGCCGGGCCCGCCTCGATGACCACGCCGTCCTGCGCGGAGACGATCGGAGTGCCCTTGCTGTTGGCGATGTCGATGCCGTAGTGCGTGGTGCCCCAGCGGCCACCGAAACCGGAGGTGAAGGAGCCTTCGGCGGGGGCGACGACCTTCGGTCGCTTCGCCTCCTCTTCGGCGGCGATCCGCTCGGCTTCTTCTTCGGCGCGCTGCTCGGAGATGCGCTCGCTCTTGGCCAGCTTCTCGACTTCGGAGCCGGCGCTGCTGGCCCTGGGGACCGGGAGCATCTCAGGCGCCGGGGCGGAGCCGCCCATGCCGCCGCCGGAGTCACCGACGACGGAGCCGAACGAGGCGGCGGCGTCCTGGCCGGAAGCCAGCGGGCTGACGCCGTCCTGGTCCGGAGCGGGCTCGCCGCTGGCCATCGACTGACCGGCGGCGGCGAAGGCGCCTGCCGCGACGGCCGCGACGACCAGGCGTCCGCGAATGACCGAAGGTGGGGTGGAGAACCGCCGCTGACGCTGATGCGGGGGATCGTGCGGGGACGACTCCTCGGCGATCGGGGCGCCGCCGGGGGAGCGGTGTCGAGACAAGGCCTGCCCTTCCGTCTCGGGGAGTCCGTAACACGCTCCCGGACGGGGTTCCGGGGCGCCGGTCGGGGTAACCGGCAGTCGTGATCGGACCGTGACAACGGACCGGGGGACAGTAACCAGGCTGATCCCCTAGGGGCAAATCCCGATCAGTGGTCGTTCGCTCACGCACAGTGGCGGCGTGGAGGTCGGAGCGGGTGGTTGCGCACGGTGAAACGACGATCCGGCTGGGGTTACCGAGTGGCACTGCCTGCCGGTTCGTGATCGAGGAAGTCGCTCCCATTTGGACTATGGAGACGGGGCGGTTTCGCTTCGCCCGGTAATGGAGCCCGCCTGAATGTGGCGCAAGTCACATAAAAAACAGCGCAACGCACTCAACCTCAGTGACCCTTCCGGGGCCTCAAGTTGTACGAGCGCGCGATGAATCCCGGTTATTCCCGGCGCCATCGAGTTCGCCGCGGCGCGGCGCAACCGCCGCCCGTGGCCGACCCGCCGCGACCGTCCGTAGCGGTCCGCTGATCCCCAGGGGGCACCCGGTAGATCGGTTGCTAGCGTCGGCGCGGTGAGCGCACGGCCCGATCTCCCGTTCGAAACCTCGGAGGCGCAGATGAGCCGTCCGGCGGCGCCCGAACCCGTCGGCCCCCCGGCCGGTCTCACCGCGGCGATCGCGCTGTCCGCACTCGGTGCACTGCTCACCGGGCTCGCCCCGCTGCTGGGCCTGGTCACGCCGGACATGCCGGCGGCGTTCCCGGCCTGGCCGGTGCTGCTGCTCCTGGCGCTGATCCCCGCCGTGCTCGCCGGGCTGTCCTGGCGCGCTCGCCCCGCCTTGGCCGCCGCCGTGCTGCTCGGGCCCGCGGTGCTCGCGCCCGGTCGGCTGGCGCACGACGCGCAGCTCGTCGTCGACGCGGGCCTCGCCGCCCGCCCGGAACTGCTGCTGCCCGACACGCTCGACCCGCTCGCCCCGGCCTTCGGCACCTGGGTGCTGCTCGCCGGGCACGTGCTCACCCTCGTCGCAGGGGGCCTCGCGCTGATCGCGGGCCGCGGCCTGTTCGAGCACGCGGCCGGCACCTCGTTCGGCGGGGACCCCTTCAGCGGGCTTTCCGTCAGTGACGGCTCGCCGCACGGCTCACCCGGCGCGGACGTGGCCGGGACCGCCTCCGCCGCCGGCGCTCGGCGGCAGGGCCTGCTCGCGCTGGTGCTGTGCGCGACGGCCGTCGCCGCGGTCGGCCTGCTGATGGGGCCGTTCACCTCCGACGACCCGTACCTGCTGGCCAAGTCCGTCGTGGACGCGCCGGTCGCGGTCGCGGTCGGCAGCCTGCTGCTGGCGATCGCGGTGCCCGCCGCCGCCGCGTTCACCGCCGGGTCGACCGATCCGGAGCTGGTGCGCGGCGGACTGCTCGGTCTCGCCGCCGGACTGGCCGCCGCCGTGGTGCCGCCGCTGCTCTCGGTGGCCGTGCTGCCCCGGCTCCAGCTCGGCTGGGGTCCCGTGCTCGGGTTGGCCGCGGCGCTCGCGCTGGTGGCGCTCGCCGTGGCGGGCGGGCGCAACCCGGACCGCGACCGCGGCGACGTGGCGCTGCCCGCGCTGACGAAGCTGCTGCGGACCTCGGGCGTGCTGGCGCTGGCCGCCGGTGCGCTCGCGATCGCCTCCGCGCTCCTGCCGCACCTGGAGATGCCCAGCTGGGTCGACGACCCCTCGCTGTATCCGGCGCGGCTGCTGTGGCCCGGCGGCCTCGTGCTGGTGCTGCTCGGCGCGGGCCTGCTCGTGCCGCGGATCGCCCCCGCGGTGCGCCCCGCGCTGACCGTGGCCTGGGCGATGCTGCCGCTGGCGGGCGCCGCCGCGCTGGACACCGTGCTCACCTCCACCCAGGTCGCCGGGGCGAACGCGGGGCCGGGCGCCTGGACGTCCGGGGCGGCGATGGCGCTCGCGGCGCTCGCGGCGATCGTGGCCGCGCTCGCGGGCGGGGTCGAACGCGACGACGTGGACCTCACCGAACGGGACTGGCGGCCGGTGGTGGCCGTGCCCGCCGGGATCTCGGCGCTGCTGGGCCTGGCCGCGGTCCTGCTGCCGGTGCTCGCCGCCCCCGACTACACCGCGCCGGGCGTGTTCACCGAGTTCGGCACCACCTCGTGGGGCCTGATCGGGGCGGGCGCGGCGGTGCTGACCGCCGCGGTGCTCGCGGCCCGCAGCCGTCCCGCGCGGGCGGTGGCGCTGCTCGGCGGCGCCGCGCTGGTGATGGCCGCGCGCGCCCTGGAGTTCCCGCTCACCGCCGACCGCACCGAGGGCGGCGTCCCCGCGCTGGGCCTGTGGTTCGCCCTGGCCGCGATCGTCGCGTTGCTGATCACCGCAGCCCTCGCCTCCCGTCGGGACTGAGTCCCCGCGCTCGCGAGGAGGAAGAGCCGGGCCGCCGTTGCGGCGGAGCCGGTTGCGGGCCGCATCGGCCGCGGCGAACCCGAACCGGTCGGTTCGGCGCGCTCCGGCGGAACCTCACCGCTCCGGAAAAACCGGGGAAATTGTGTTCTGAGTCCCCTTGACGGGTCCCGAAGAGGTGTTCCGTTCGTCACTTACGCGGCGCATCCAGCGGTTTCAACTCGGCGAAATAGCCGGTCTGGATGCATTCACCTGCGGCGATCGGGCCAATGAGGTGAGCCAGTTCACCGGGTGCGGCGCACCGGCGGTCCTCGCAGGTCGCTATCGTCGCCGAGTCCGACACCGACGTCGCAGGAGAGTCGAGTGGACCTGTACGAGTACCAGGCGAAGGAACTCTTCGCTTCCCACGGAGTGCCGACGCTGCCCGGTTCCGTGGCCGTAACCCCCGAAGAGGCCAAGGCAGCCGCCGATGAACTCGGCGGGCCCGTGGTGGTCAAGGCCCAGGTGAAAACCGGGGGCCGCGGCAAGGCCGGCGGCGTGAAGCTGGCCGAGACGCCGGACGAGGCCCAGACCAAGGCCGAGGCGATCCTCGGTCTGGACATCAAGGGTCACGTGACGCGTCGTGTGCTGATCACGACCGCCTCCGACATCGCCGACGAGTACTACTTCTCCTTCCTGCTCGACCGCGCCAACAGGAACTTCCTGGCGATGGCCTCGGTCGAGGGTGGGATGGAGATCGAGGAAGTCGCCGCGACCAAGCCCGAGGCTCTGGCGCGCATCGCGATCGACCCGATCGAGGGCGTGGACGCCGCCAAGGCCCGCGAGATCGTCGAAGCCGCGAAGTTCCCGGCCGAGGTCGCCGACCAGGTCGTCGACGTGATCGTCAAGCTGTGGGAGACCTTCGTTTCGGAGGACGCCACGCTCGTCGAGATCAACCCGCTGGTCAAGGACCCGCAGGGCAAGATCATCGCGTTGGACGGCAAGGTCACGCTGGACGAGAACGCTTCGTTCCGGCAGCCGCAGCAGGCCGAGCTGGTCGACGCCGAGGCGGAGGACCCGCTGGAGGCGAAGGCCAAGGCCAAGGACCTCAACTACGTCAAGCTGGACGGCGAGGTCGGCATCATCGGCAACGGTGCCGGTCTGGTCATGTCCACGCTGGACGTCGTGGCCTACGCGGGCGAGGCGCACTCCAACGTCAAGCCGGCGAACTTCCTGGACATCGGCGGCGGCGCGTCCGCCGAGGTCATGGCGGCCGGGCTGGACGTGATCCTGGGCGACAGCGACGTGAAGTCGGTGTTCGTCAACGTCTTCGGCGGGATCACCGCGTGCGACGCCGTCGCCAACGGCATCGTGCAGGCGCTCAAGATCCTGGGCGACGACGCCACGAAGCCGCTGGTCGTCCGCCTCGACGGCAACAACGTCGAGGAAGGCCGGCGCATCCTGGCCGAGGCGAACCACCCGCTGGTCACCTTGGTCGACACGATGGACGGCGCGGCCGACAAGGCCGCCGAACTTGCTGCTGCGGGGGCGTGACCCATGGCCATCTTCCTCAATGACGACAGCAAGGTCATCGTCCAGGGCATCACCGGGTCCGAGGGCACCAAGCACACCGCGCGGATGCTGAAGTCGGGCACGAACATCGTCGGTGGCGTCAACGCCCGCAAGGCCGGGCAGACCGTCGAGATCGAGGGCAAGGAGCTCAAGGTCTTCGCCACCGTCGCCGAGGCGATGAAGGAGACCGGCGCCGACGTGTCGGTGCTGTTCGTGCCGCCGAAGTTCGCCAAGGACGCGGTCGTCGAGGCCATCGACGCCGAGATCCCGCTCGCCGTGGTGATCACCGAGGGCATCCCGGTGCACGACTCGGCGTACTTCTGGGCGCACGCGAACGCCACCGGGAACAAGACCCGCATCGTCGGGCCGAACTGCCCCGGCGTGATCTCGCCCGGCAAGTCCAACGCGGGCATCATCCCGGCGGACATCACCGGCCCCGGCAAGATCGGTCTGGTGTCGAAGTCGGGCACGCTGACGTACCAGATGATGTACGAGCTGCGCGACATCGGTTTCTCCACCGCGGTCGGCATCGGCGGTGACCCGATCATCGGCACCACGCACATCGACGCGCTCCAGGCGTTCCAGGACGACCCGGAGACCGAGGCGATCGTGATGATCGGCGAGATCGGTGGCGACGCCGAGGAGCGGGCCGCGGACTACATCAAGGCCAACATCACCAAGCCGGTGGTGGGCTACGTCGCCGGGTTCACCGCGCCGGAGGGCAAGACGATGGGCCACGCGGGCGCCATCGTGTCCGGTTCGTCGGGTACCGCGGCGGCGAAGAAGGAAGCTCTGGAGGCCGCCGGCGTCAAGGTCGGCAAGACCCCCAGCGAGACCGCGAACCTCATGCGCGAGATCGTCAAGGGCTGACTTTTCGCTTCACGACCGGGGCCGGGCACCTTGTTCAGGTGCCCGGCCCCGGTCGTTTTGCGGTGTCGTCCGAGGTCACGGGGTGCGGAGTGGTCGCGTTCCGGTCCCGTCGCGGTGAACTTCTCCACAGTTGCCAACCAGGAGCGCCCGCCGCCGCGATCCGCTGCGCCCCGGCCGGGCCGGGGCGGACGCCGCGCGGGCGGTGACCGGGGTGAACGCGTCCGGGCGCGGTTCGGCCGGGCGATGCGGGCGGATGACCACGGACCGTCGTACCCGTTCTGCGGCTGAATCACAGTCCGATACCGTTTCAAGTGTCACTCTTCCAAGTGACACTTGCGTTCTCCTGACCCTCGGCGAGGAGGAGTCCTCTCAATCATGTCCACGCCCTACGGTGCGCCCCCGCCCCACCAGCAGGCACCTCCGCACGCAGGGCCTCCTCGTGCGGAGACGCCGCAGCCCGGTGACGCGGGCGGCACCGACATCAAGTCCGTCCTGCCCCTCGTGGCCGCGGGCGCCGGACTCGTCGCGTACGTCCTCGGCTTCTTCGACCCGGCCGCCGCCGGGCTCATCACCGGAACCGCCGGTCTCGCGATCATCGCGACCGCGGTGCTGATGGGGCTGCGGAAGCTGCCGAAGTCCCCGAACACCCTGGTCGCCGCCGCACCGCTCGCGGTCTACGGCGTGCTGGCGCTGCTGCAGGCCGTGGTCGGCGGGATCGCCGGCGCCGTCGTGATCGTGCAGCTGGTCCTCGCCCTGGTTCAGGCCGCCGCCGTCGTCGTGCTCGTGCTGGCCGAGGCCGATGTCATCGCGGTCGGAGGCGGCAAGAAGCCCGAACCGCGTGGAGGCAGGCAAGGCCCGAACACCGGCCCGTTCCCGCCCCTCGGCGGCCCCGGCCAGCCCGGCCAGCCCGGTCAGGGTGGCGCGGGCGGCGCGGGCGGCCAGCCGCCGTTCGGGCAGCAGCCCGGCCAGCCCCAGCAGCCGTGGGGCCCGCCGCCGGGCGGTCAGCCCGGTTACGGCGGCCCGCAGGGCGGGCCCGGCCAGCCGCCTCCCGGCGGGTACCCCGGCGGTCCCGGACCGCAGGGCGGCCCGGGGCACCCCGGACAGGGCGGACCCGGTGGTCCGGGCCCGCAGGGCGGTTACGGCGGCCCGGGCGGCTACGGCGGTCCTGGCGGTCCTGGCGGGCCGGGAGGGCCGGGCGCTCCCGGTCCGCAGGGCCCGGACAGCCCCGCGGGCGGCTCGGCCGCCGGTGATCCCGGCCCGGCCTCCGGCCCGCAGTCGCAGGTCCCCGACGGCCCCGAGGGCACGCGGCAGATGCCGTACCCGGGTTCGTCGCACTAGTTCGACCGAGCGGACCGAGTCCGCGAGCCGAAGGGCGCCGACCGCATCCGCGGCGGCGCCCTTCGCGCGTTCCGGGGCAGGGACGGACGCTGCGTGATCGACGTCGCCCGATGGGCGGACGCTGCGGCGAGTCATGAGGGGTGCGCGCGGAGCCGGGTGCGAGATTCGGCCGCATGCCGCTGATCGAATCGCTGCCCGATCCGGACCTGGTGCCCGAGCCCGACGCGGAGCACCGCGACCGGATCGGGGCGCGGCGTCTCGGCTTGGTCGTGGCCACCACGACCCTGATCGGCTACCTGCTGGCCGCGACGCTGCTCGCCCTCGCCGCCGGCACCGCTCGCGGCGCGGACGTCGCACTGCCGACCTTGCTGGCCGCCGCCGTGCCGGGCTGGCTGGCCGCGCACCAAGTGCCGCTGCTGATCCTCGGCGCGCCGCTGTCGGTGCTGCCGTTCCTGCCGACCGTCGCGCTCGGCCTGCTGATCGCCGCGATCACCGCCGCCTTCCTGCGCCGCTACGAGCTGAGCGGTGCGCGCGACGCGGTCCAGGTGATCGGCGTGGTCGGCTTCGCGCACGCCGTGCTGGGGGCGGTGCTGGCCGCGCTGCTCGGCGGAGTCGTCGACGCCTCGGTGCCAGGGGCGTTCCTGCGCTGCGGGGTGATCGCCGCCGCGGCGTCGGCGGCCGGGGCCTGCCGGTACGGCGAGCTGCTCGCCGCCCTGCGGCGGCTCGCCGGTCCGACGGTCAGCGCAGGGCTCCGCGGCGGCCTGCTGGCCTGGGCGTGCTTGCTCGGCGCCGGCGCGCTGGTGGCGGTGATCGCGCTGTGCCTGTCCGCGCCGCGCGTCGGGGACCTGCTGGGCAGGGCGGACTCGGCGGGGGACGCGTTCGGGATGCTGCTGCTGTCGTTGCTGTACCTGCCCAACGCGATGGTGGCCGGGTGGTCGTTCGCGGCCGGGCCGGGGATCGGCGTCGGCGAGCTGGCCGTGCGCTTCTACGGCACGTCGCCCGGCCCGGTGCCGGAGCTCCCGCTGCTGGTGGCGCTCCCGCCGGGGGACGCGGCGTGGTGGTGGTCCGCGGTCGTGCTGCTGCCGGTCGCCGCGGGCGCGTTCGTGGGCGTGCGCTGCGGACGCGGCCTCGACGGGGCGCACCGGCCGGCGGCGGTCGTGCTCGCGGCGCTGGTCGCGGCGACCGGTGTGCTGGTGGTCGCCGCCGCGACCGGGGGCAGCGCCGGTGGCGGTGGATTCGACCCGATCTCGCTGCATCCGGTGCTCTCGGCGGTGGTCACCTTCGGCTGGGTGCTGGTCCCGGCGCTGCCCGCGGTGTGGTTGTTCCCGGTCGAGCCCGCGGCCCTCGCGGCGGAGCGGGACGAGGAGGTGCCGCCGGAACCGGAGGCGGCGGACGAGATCGCCGACGCGGCGGCGGAGGACTCCGAGGTGGCGGAGGACTCCGACGACGTGGACGCCGTCGAAGGCCCGGACGGCCAGGGAGACCCGGGCGAGCTGGAAGAAGTGGACCTCGAAGCCGACGAGTTCGACGTCGACGAGGCGGAATGGGCCGACCTGGTCCTGCGCGCCCAGCAGGCCGACGCCGCCGAACCGGTGGTGTCCTGGTCCGGGGACCTCTACGCCGACGAGGAACCCCTGCCCGCCCACGAGCAGGACGATCACGAGGCGGAGGAAGAGCCGGGCGCGCCGTCCTCCGACGTCGAGCCGGGCTCCGCGCCTCGGGGCGACGACCGCTGACCCGGTGAGGGCTGGGCCACTCGCGCCGGACCTGGCCGAGTCCGGAACGGGCCCGCCGCCTACGCTGCTCGGTGAGATCGTGACCAGGCACTGTCAGGAGTCAGAGCTGAGCACCCCCGCATCGAACGCGGCCTCCGCAGCACATCCGGACCCTGCCTCCGGGCCGGATCCGGCCGCGCAGGGCCCGACGCGGTTCCGCCCCGCCGAACCGGCCCGCGTGCTCGTGCTGGTCTCCGGTTCCGGAACCCTGCTGCAAGCCGTGCTGGACGCCACCGCGCAAGCCGGGCACCCGGTGCGGATCGTGGCGGTCGGCGCGGACCGGCCCGGCATCGAAGGCCTCGCCCGCGCCGAGCGCGCCGGGATCCCGACGTTCGTGCGCCGCGTCGCCGACCACGCGTCCAGGCAGGACTGGGACGAGGCGCTGACCGAGGCGTGCGCCGCCTACGAACCGGACCTGGTCGTGTCCGCGGGCTTCATGAAGCTCGCCGGTGAGCGCTTCCTGGCCCGCTTCGGCGGTCGCTACCTCAACAGCCACCCGGCGCTGCTGCCCGCGTTCCCCGGCATGCACGGGGTGCGCGACGCACTGGACTACGGAGTGCGCGTCACCGGCTGCACGCTGTTCGTGGTCGACGCGGGCGTGGACACCGGCCCGATCCTGGCGCAGGAAGCCGTGCCGGTACTGCCCGGCGATGACGAGGCGAGCCTGCACGAACGCATCAAGGCGGTCGAGCGGCGGCTGCTGGTCGAGACCCTGGAACAGCTCGCGCGGCACGGCTGGACCGTGCAGGGACGGAAGGTGGAAATCCCGTGACCCAGAACTCGCAGGAACGGCGGCCGGTGCGCCGGGCGTTGATCGGCGTGTCCGACAAGTCCGGTCTGCTGGACCTGGCCACCGGGCTGCACGCGGCCGGTGTGGAGATCGTCTCCACGGGCGGCACCGCGCGGGCCCTCGCCGACGCCGGTGTGCCGGTCACCCCCGTCGAGGAGCTCACCGGGTTCCCGGAGGCGCTGGACGGCCGGGTCAAGACGCTGCACCCGCGGGTGCACGCGGGCCTGCTCGCGGACCTCCGGCGCCCGGAGCACGCCGAGCAGCTGGCGGAGCTGGACATCCCGGCGTTCGACCTGCTCGTGGTGAACCTGTACCCGTTCGTGCAGACCGTCGCCTCCGGTGCGGAACCGGACGAGGTGATCGAGCAGATCGACATCGGTGGCCCCGCGATGGTGCGCGCCTCGGCGAAGAACCACGGCAACGTCGCCGTGGTCGTGGACCCGAGCAAGTACGAGTGGCTGCTGGAGCAGGTGCGCGCGGGCGGTTTCACCCTGCCCGAGCGGGTGGAGCTGGCGGCCGAGGCCTTCCGCCACACGGCGTCCTACGACGTGGCGGTGGCCGGGTGGATGAGCCGGGTGCCGACGGGCGACGACTCGGCGTTCCCCGGCTGGTTGGGCGAGACGTGGCAGCGGCGCTCGGCGCTGCGCTACGGCGAGAACCCGCACCAGGCCGCCGCGCTGTACGTCTCCGGCGGTGAGGCGACGGGCCTGGCCGCGGCGGCTCAGCTGCACGGCAAGGAGATGTCGTACAACAACTACGTGGACGCGGACGCCGCGTGGCGTTCCGCGCACGACCACGCGCAGCCCTGCGTGGCGATCATCAAGCACGCGAACCCGTGCGGCATCGCCGTCGCCGACGACATCGCCGACGCGCACCGCAAGGCGCACGAGTGCGACCCGGTGAGCGCGTTCGGCGGCGTGATCGCGGCGAACCGCGAGGTGACGGTGCCGATGGCGGAGCAGATCGCGGAGGTGTTCACCGAGGTCGTCGTCGCTCCCGGTTACGCCGACGGCGCCGTTGACGTGCTGACGCGGAAGAAGAACGTGCGCGTGCTGACCGCGCAGCCGCCGCGGTCGGGCCGGATCGAGATGCGGGCGATCTCCGGCGGGGTGCTGGCGCAGCAGTCCGACGCGATCGACGCCGAGGGCGACGACCCGGCGAACTGGACGCTGGCGGCGGGGGCCGCGGCGGACGAGGCGACGCTGGCCGACCTGCGCTTCGCCTGGCGCGCGTGCCGCGCGGTGAAGTCGAACGCGATCCTGCTGGCCGATGACGGCGCCACGGTGGGCGTCGGCATGGGCCAGGTCAACCGGGTCGATTCGGCGCGGCTGGCGGTGGCTCGGGCCGGGGAACGGGCCAGCGGTTCGGTGGTCGCCTCCGACGCGTTCTTCCCGTTCGGCGACGGGCCGCAGGCGCTGATCGAGGCGGGTGTGCGGGCCATCGTGCAGCCGGGCGGATCGGTGCGGGACAACGAGACGATCGAGGCGTGCGAGGCGGCGGGCGTGCCGTTGTACCTGACCGGCACCAGGCACTTCGCGCACTGATCTGGCTCTTTGCGGCTCGTGTTGCTTTGGTGGTCGTTTGGCGGAACCTCAGCTGTCTTCTCGCTGCGGGATCTTTTTCCCGAGTGGCTCCGCCACGAGGGAAAAAGCTGTCCTCGCGAGGAAGCCGCTGAGAACCCGCGGGTGGTCGGTTTTTCGACGTGGGCTATGCGCTGGCGCGCATACAGGCACGGCCTTCGGCCGCAAGGCAGGCGGGCTTCGCCGCCTACTGCACGGCTTCGCCGCTGAGTGCACGGCTTTGTCGGTGCCGAGACGGCTGAAAGATCATTGGTAGGGCTCCGCGGAGGGGCGGCACGGGGTTCCCGTGCCGCCCCTTTCGTGCGTTTCGGGGCGGGGCTGCGGGTGGGCGGGATTGTCGGTGGCCCGGTGCAGGATGGGGTCGTTCGGTCCGGTGGGCGGGGGCCTGGCAGGCCGTGTCGGTGCCGACCTGCGGTTATCGAACTTGTGTTCGCTCTTTGGTGTGAACGCCTTGACGGCGATGCCGTGGCCAGGGTTTACTTGGATCAGTCGAACGCAAGTTCGATCTCTGGAAAGGCCGGGAACGGCCTGGGCGGTCCGGGACGCGGGGTTCTCGGTCTGCCGGAATCCGGAGGTTCCAACGTCGCGGGGACGTGCGGAACGACGACGGGTGATCGCCAACGGGTGATGTCGAGGAAGGGGCGCAACGGCAACAGCGGTGGTCCACGAGCGGGGGCCACTGGAAGGACTGGAAGAACGCTGGAGCGATCGCCGTCGGGGGGCGGTTGTTCCACGGGGTGGTGTCGTTCGGGTGCAGACGGCACGACCTCTCCGCTGTCTCCCCACAGCGGACGTGGATGCCCGAGAAGGGGTCGGGCATCCCTGCGAACGAGGTGGGGAGACAGCGGATGTCCGCGAGTACGCCCTTGGTGGCGTTGGACGGGGTGGCCACGGCTCACGGGGTGTCCGTGGCTTCCTCGGCCGCCGAGGTGGGTGGCGATCCCGTTGCGGGACGGGTGCTGCCCACGCGGGCGGAATTCGCCGCCGTGCTGCCATGGCCAGGCCTGCGCCGTGGCAGCACGGTGGTGGTGCACGAATCGACTTCGCTGCTGTTCGCCTTGTTGTCCGAGGCGACGGCGGCGGGATCCTGGGCTGCCGTGGTCGGGCTGCCCGGTCTCGGACTGGCAGCGGCGGCCGAGGCCGGGGTGGAGCTGTCCAGGCTGGCCTTGGTGCCGCAGCCGGGCAGCGACCCGGTCGCGGTGATCTCCGCTTTGCTCGACGGGGTGGACCTGGTGGTGGTCGGTCGACCGGGGCTGGTGACCGAGGCCGACGCCCGCCGGTTGTCCACGCGGGCTCGGCACCGTGGCGCGGTGCTGCTGCCGTTCGGTTCCTGGCCTGGGGCCGAAGTGCGGCTGCGCTGCACGCAGGCGCGCTGGCACGGCCTCGGGCAAGGCCATGGTCACCTGCGGGAGCGGGAGATCACGGTGGGTGCGAGCGGCCGAGGCGCGGCTTCCCGGCCGCGTTCGTGCCGGTTGCTCTTGCCGGGCCGTGGCGGTCCGGTGGCGTCGCCGGTGCCTGCGGCGGAGATCGACGAGCCGTCGGTCCGGGATCGCGGTGCTGACGGACAGGGCGGTCTGGTCGATCGAGGTTCGGACGGCGGAAGCGGCCCGGACGCTTCGGACGGCTGGGTGATTCCGGGAGTGCCGGGGAACTCCGCGCGGACCGATCGGGGACGCAGCGCGCTGCGTTCGGTGGCGGGTGGCGACCGTGCCGGATGACGTCGCTGGCCGCTCCTCTCCCGGCCGGGCCGCGGAGGGCTTCGACGCTCCGGGCGCGGTGGAGCCGGAAGCGCGGCACGGGCGCGCGGTGCGGCGATTCCTCGTGTGGTGCCCGGATTGGCCAGTGGTCGCCGCGGCGCTCGCCGACGGGCTCGGGCCGCTGGCACCGGCCGCGGTGTTCAGCGCGAATCGGGTGCTGGCCTGTTCGGCGACGGCTCGGGACGCGGGAGTGCGGCGCGGGATGCGCCGCAGGGAAGCGCAGGGCCGATGCCCGGAGCTCGCGGTGTCCGAGCACGACCCGGCGCGGGACGCGCGGCTGTTCGAACCGGTCGTGACGGCGGTGGAGCAGCTCACGCCCGGCGTGGAGATCGTGCGGCCGGGACTGGTGGCGGTTCCGGCGCGCGGGCCGGCGCGGTACTTCGGGTCGGAGGACGCCGCCGCGGAGCAGCTGGTCGACCAGGTCGCCGTGCGGACCGGGGTGGAATGCCAGGTGGGTGCGGCCGACGGGCTGTTCGCCGGAGTGCTCGCGGCCCGGCGCGGGGTGCTGGTGGCTCCGGGCGGGAGCCGGGAGTTCCTCGCCCCGCTCGGCATCGCCGAGATCGACCAGCCCGCGCAGCGGCTCACGACGGACCGGGCGGAACTGGTGGATCTGCTGCGCCGCTTGGGCATCCGCACGCTCGGCGAGTTCGCCGCGCTGGTGCCCGGTGACGTCGCGACGCGCTTCGGCGCCGACGCGCTGCTGGCTCAGCGCGCCGCGCGCGGCGAGGAGGAACGTCCGCCGGATCGGCGGCGCCCACCGCCGGAGCTGGCGGTCGCCGAGCGGCTGGATCCACCGGTGGACCGGGTGGACGCCGCCGCGTTCGCCGCGAAGGCGCTGGCGGAACGGCTGCACCTGCTGCTGGGCGAGCGCGGCCTCGCCTGCACGCGGCTGGGCATCTCGGCCCGGACCGAGAACGGCGAACAGTTGCACCGGGTGTGGCGGTGCGCGGAACCGCTGACCCCGGCCGACACCGTGGACCGGGTGCGCTGGCAGCTCGACGGCTGGCTCAGCGCCCGCTCGCGGGAACCCCGCCCCACCTCGGGCGTGGCGGCGCTGGAGTTGTGCCCGGAGGAGGTCGTGGGCGCGGGCGGGCTCCAACTGGACCTGATGCGCTCGGCCACCGGCGCGGCCGATGCCCGCGCGGGCAGGGCGTTCGTGCGCGTGCAAGGCCTGCTCGGCCCGGACCAGGTGCTGGTGGGGATCCCTTCCGGCGGCCGGGACGCGCGGGACCGGGTGACGCTGGTGCCGTGGGGCGCGGAGCGCCGTCCGCAGCGGGAACCGGATCGGCCGTGGCCGGGGCGGATTCCGGCGCCGTCGCCGTCGGTGCTGCCCGAATCGCCGTGGCCCGCGACTGTCCTGGACGCCGCGGGAGAGCCGGTGCGGATCACCCCCCGGCTGGAGCTGACCGCACCCCCGCACCAGGTGCTGGTGCGGGGGCGTGCGCGGACGGTGGTCGGCTGGGCCGGGCCGTGGCCGTTGCGGGAGCGCTGGTGGGATCCGCCTCGCGGCGCCGCGGACGCGGTGGGTTCGGCCGCGCCCGCCTCGGGTGCCGGAACGGATGTGGCGGGGGCCGGTGTTCCGCCGGGAACGGTGGCGCGGATGCAGGTCGTGCTGGCCCCGGACGGGGAGACCGGCCGCGCGGAGCCGAGCACCGTCGCGCCGGTCCGGAACCTGCCGGGCGGTCGGCCACCGCAGCCGCCGCTCGGACGCGCGCACCGGAATGCGGAACCGAACGGCCCGGCCGAACGTGGCGCCCGGACTCCGGGTGATCGCTGCTCACACCGCCCGGACGGCGGCGAGTCCGGATCTCGCGCCGGTGCGGACTTCGGTTCGAACTCGCCCGACTCCGCGGCGACCGCCTCCGGTGGGCCGACGAACGCGTCGGGCGGGGATCCCGACGAGCAGGGCGAGGTCGCGCTGCTGCTGGTGCACGAGAACGACGAGTGGTGGGTGCAAGGGGTGTACAGGTGAGCTGGTTCAATCCACCGCAGTCCTGGTCGGAACTGGAAAAGGCGCTGTCCGGCAAGGGAACCCTGCCGCGCGACGAATCCTTCCCCGGCGATGGCGGGGACAGTCCGGCCTGGACCCGGTCCCGCGCGCCCTACGCGGGCGGCGGCGAACCCGCCCCCGCGGTGGTGCCGTACGCCGAGCTGCACGCGCACTCGCACTTCAGCTTCCTCGACGGCGCGAGCTACCCGGAGGAACTGGTCGCCGAGGCCGCCCGGCTCGGGCTGGAATCGGTGGCGCTGACCGACCACGACGGCATGTACGGGGTGGTGCGCTTCGCCGAGGCCGCCGCCGAACACGGCATGCGCACCCTGTTCGGCTCCGAGCTGAGCCTCGGTACGGCGGGCGCGCGGGCGAGCGCGCGCACCGGGGAACCGGACCCGCCGGACCGGCACCTGCTGGTGCTGGCCCGCGACCCGGCGGGCTACGGCCGGTTGTGCCGGGCGATCAGCACCGCGCAGCTGCGCGGGGAGGAGAAGGGCCGCCCGCGGTACGACTTGGCGGAACTCGCGGCGGAGGCCGCGGGCCACTGGCTGGTGCTGACCGGCTGCCGCAAGGGCGCGGTGCGCTCGGCGTGGGAGTCGGGCGGGATGTCGGCCGCCTCGGCGGAACTGGACCGGTTGGTGGCGTTGTTCGGCGCGGACAACGTGGCGGTGGAGCTGACCGATCACGGAGCTCCGGAGGACTCGGTGCGCAACGACGCGCTGTTCGAGCTGGCGCGGTGGCACGGCCTGCGGGCGGTGGCGTCCACGGCGGCGCACCTGGCCAACCCCAGCCGGGAGCGGATCGCGTCGGTGCTGGCGGCGATCCGCGCGCGCAGCAGCCTGGACGCGATGGACGGCTGGCTGCCTCCGTCGGCGGGGGCGCACCTGCGGTCCGGGGAGGAGATGGCGCGCCGGTTCGCCCGCTACCCGGGCGTGGTGGCCGCCGCCGCGGAACTGGGCCGGGAGTGCGCGTTCGACCTGCGCCTGGTGGCGCCGCGGCTGCCGCCGTTCGACGTGCCATCGGGCCGCACCGAGGCGGAGCACCTGCGGGAGCTGACGATGCGGGGCGCGCTGGACCGCTACGGCCCGCCGCAGCGGAGCCCGGCCGCGTACCGGCAGCTGGAGCACGAGCTGGCGGTGATCGAACAGCTGGACTTCCCCGGTTATTTCCTGGTGGTGCAGGACATCGTGCGGTTCTGCCAGGAGCAGGACATCTTGTGCCAGGGCCGGGGTTCGGCGGCGAACTCGGCGGTGTGCTTCGCACTGCGGATCACCAACGCGGACCCGGTGCGCTACGAGCTGCTGTTCGAGCGGTTCCTGGCGCCGGAGCGGGACGGTCCGCCGGACATCGACCTGGACATCGAGTCGGACCGGCGCGAAGAGGTGATCCAGTACGTGTACCGCAAGCACGGCCGCACGCACGCCGCGCAGGTGGCGAACGTGATCTCCTACCGGCCGAAGTCCGCGGTGCGCGACGTGGCGCGGGCGCTGGGGCATTCGCCGGGGCAGCAGGACGCGTGGAGCAAGCAGGTGGAGAGCCGGCACGAGCTGTCCCCGGACGACGAGATTCCGGGCCAGGTGGCGGAGTTGGCGAACGAGCTCATCGGGTTTCCCCGGCACCTGGGCATCCATTCCGGCGGCATGGTGCTCTGCCACCAGCCGGTGAGCGAGGTGTGCCCGGTGGAGTGGGCGCGGATGCCGGGCCGCACGGTGCTGCAGTGGGACAAGGACGATTGCGCCTCGGCGGGCTTGGTGAAGTTCGACCTGCTCGGCCTGGGCATGCTCTCGGCGCTGCACTACGCGATCGACCTGGTCGCCGAGCACCACGGCCGCCGCGTCGACCTGGGTGAGCTGGACCTGGCCGACGACGCCGTGTACGAGATGTTGCGCCGCGCCGACGCGATCGGCGTGTTCCAGGTGGAGAGCCGGGCCCAGCTGGCGACGTTGCCGAGGTTGAAGCCGCGGGAGTTCTACGACCTGGTGGTGGAGGTGGCGCTGATCCGACCGGGCCCGATCCAGGGCGGTTCGGTGCACCCCTACATCCGCCGCCGCAACGGCCTGGAGGAGTGGGAGTACGAGCACCCGCTGATGGAGGGCGCGCTGGCGAAGACCTTGGGCGTGCCGCTGTTCCAGGAGCAGCTGATGCAGCTGGCCGTGGACGTCGCGGGCTTCTCCGCGGCGGAGGCCGACGAGCTGCGCCGGGCGATGGGCGCGAAGCGCTCCGGGGAGCGGATGCGGCGGCTGCGGGACCGGTTGTTCGCGGGGATGGCGGCCCACGGCATCGACGAGGAGCTGGGGGAGCGGGTGTACGCGCGGCTGCTGGCGTTCGCCAACTACGGCTTCCCGGAGAGCCACGCGTTGAGCTTCGCGCTGCTCGTGTTCGCCAGCGCCTGGTTCAAGCGCTACTACCCGGCGGCCTTCTGCGCGGCGTTGCTCAAGGCGCAGCCGATGGGGTTCTACTCGCCGCAGTCGTTGGCCGCGGACGCGCGCAGGCACGGTGTCCGGGTGTTCGGGCCGGACGTGAACGCGAGCCGGGTGCGGGCCGACCTGGAAGCGGACGCGGAGTCGGACGGCGGGAAGGCGGTGCGGCTGGGGCTGGCGTCGGTGCGCACCGTCGGCGAGGGCGTCGCGGAGCGGCTGGTGGCCGAGCGCGCCGAGCACGGCCCGTTCGCGGATCTGGTGGACGTGGCGCGGCGGGTGTCGTTGACGGCGCCGCAGATGGAGGCGCTGGCCACGGCGGGCGCGTTCGGCTGCTTCGGCTTGTCCCGCCGGGAGGCGTTGTGGAACGCGGCGGCTGCCGCCGGGGATCGTCCGGACCGGTTGCCGGGCACGACGGTGACGGCGGCGGCTCCGGTGCTGCCCGGCATGGACGGGGTGGAGCTGGCGGCTGCGGACGTGTGGGCGACGGGGGTGTCACCGGACAGCTTCCCGGTGCAGTTCCTGCGTTCCCGGCTGGACGAGCTGGGGGCGGTCCCGGCCTCCGGCCTGTCCGATGTGGAGCACGGGAGCCGAGTGCTGGTCGGGGGTGCGGTGACGCACCGGCAGCGCCCGGCCACGGCTGGCGGCATCACCTTCCTGAACATGGAGGACGAGACCGGGATGATCAACGTGGTGTGCTCGCCGGGGCTGTGGGCGCGCTACCGCTCGGTGGCGCGCAGCAGTGCCGCGCTGCTGGTCCGCGGCACGGTGGAACGCACCGAGGGAGTCGTGAACCTCCGAGCCGACCGCCTCCAACGCCTCGACATGCGCGTCCCCTCCACTTCCCGCGACTTCTGCTGAACCCCGGCGCCACTCGCGCCCCGACCCCACGTCCTGTGGACACCTCACGCCCTTGTGGACAACTCCCGACTTCGCGAGGAATCGAACCCCACCTCCGCGTCGGAGATCACCGAAGGGCCTTGATGACCTGCCCTTTCACGGCAAGTTCGCAGTTCTTCCGTGGGGGCTCGTCTTGCGATTTCTCGCGAAGTTGCTCAGGGATGAGCAAAGTGTGGCCGGGTTTTTCGGGAGGTTTCGCGGGGTGGAGCCCGGGGTTGTGCACAGGGGTGGGGGGTCAGGCCGTGCCGCAGTGGCGGAGGGCGAGGAGGACGTAGGTGCGGGCCGCGTGTTCCAGTTCGGCCACGGAGACCTGTTCGTCGTGGGCGTGGGCGTAGCGGATGTCGCCGGGGCCGAACTGCAGCGTCGGGACGCCGGCCGCGGCGTACTGCCGGAGGTCGGTGCCGTACGGAGCTCCCAGCACCGCCGGCTCGGCACCGCCGGCGTCGAGCACCGCGCCGCGAGTCTCCTCCAGCAGCGGATGCCCCTTCGGCAGCCGCCCGCTGGCGAACACGCCACCGGGCCAGCTCACCCGCACCGGGTGCTCCGCGAACCACGGGTCGTCGGCGCAGGCCCGCGCGATGGCGGCGGAGAACTCCTCCTTCGCCTGCGAGAGGTCCTCGTCCAGCCGCACCCCGTACCGGCCTTCGGCGACGGCGAGGTCGGGCACCGTGCTGGCCCAGTCCCCGGCCCGGACCACGCCCACCGACAACGGGTACGGCAGTTCCAGGTGCGCGACGAGCGGATCCGGGTCGGCGTTGCGCCGCGCCTCCAGCTCCCGCAGCGCGGGCAGCAGCCCGGCCAGCCCGTCGACGGCGTTCACCCCGCGCAGCCGGGTGGAGCCGTGCGTGCTCTGGCCGCTGACCTCCAGCCGGAACGTGAGCGACCCGCCGTTGGCGGCGACGACGGTGCCCGCGCTGGGTTCGGCGAGCACGCACGCCTCGGCCCGATGCCCGCGCCGCAAGGTGGCGAACGCGCCGAGCCCGCCGTCCTCCTCGCCGACCACCGCGTGCACCCCGACGGGCCGCCGCAGCGAGATCCCCGCCGTGCGCAGCGCTTGCAGCGCGCCGAGGAACGCCGCGATGCCGCCCTTCATGTCGCAGGTGCCGCGCCCGGCGGCGATGCCGTCGCGCACGCGCAGCGCGTACGGGTCGCGATCGGGCCAGCGGTCCAGGTCGCCGGGCGGCACGACGTCGGTGTGCCCGCAGAACACCAGCGCCGGATCACCGTCGCCCGCGACGCCGACGCACCCGTGGGCCACGTCCCGCTGCGCTTCCTGGCCGGGGAAGCCGGGCGCAGCGGTGAGCTCGTCGAGATCGATCCGCCAGTGGTCCACCCGGTGCCCGAGGCCGCGGAGCCGGTCGGCGCACCACTGCTGCGCGTCCTGCTCGCCGGTGGTGCCGCCGACGCTGGGGATGGCGACGAGTTCCCGCAGGTCTCGCAGGATTCCGTCGAGGTCGACCGCGTCCAGCGCCCGGCGCTCGACCTCGGTGCGCGCGGGTTCGCCGTGCTCAAAGCTGCTGCGATAGGTCGTCACGCCCCGAGTGTGGCGCATGGTCGTCGGGGCGTGGCGGGCCTGCTACTACCATTCCGGCGTGGCCGAAGGCGACAAGACCGAGCGTGAGTTCGAAATCGGGAAAGACGGGCTGGGCGGCATCGTCGTCGGAATGGACGGCAGCCCCGCGAGCTTCCACGCCGCCGCTTGGGCGGCCGGGCTGGCCCGTCGCGAACGCGCGCGCCTGGTCCTGGTGTACGTCGAGGCGGTGGGCGGGGTGGCCTACTGGTCCCCGATGGGGGTCGCGGTGGCCAGCGAAGCCGCCGAGAGCCTCGTCGAGGAGTTGAAGAAGGAGGTCGTGGCGCACCTGCGCTACATCGACATCGACTGGGACTTCGTGCACCACCGCGGTGATCCGGCGGTGGGCCTGGAACAGGTCGCCGAGCAGTACCGGGCCGACCTGATCGTCGTGGGCCGGTCCCGGCGGCGCGGCGGGCTCCTCGGCACGGTGCCCGCGACGCTCGTCGTGGAAGCGGTGCGGCCCGTGGTCGTCGTTCCGTAGTCGCCACTCATTCTCGGTCGGATTGATCTTTCTCCCACTCCGCCGAATGGCGGATGCGAATGTGAGCGATCTTGATCCGGTCTCACGGATCGGCCGTCCGTGTGAAGATGTCGGGCATGAGCGAGGACGGGCCTGGATTCGAGCAAGGGCCGAACACCGTGTGCTTTAGCTGCGCGGGGTTCCGCAAAGTGAGTGAACCGCGCCTGTACGTCATCCAGGCCACTCGGGAGACCGAGACGGGCATGTCGATGGGCGAGTGGCGCAGCTGTGCCCATTGCGGCGGAGCGGGTCGGCTGCCGGGATTGCAGCCACCGATCTGATCAATTCTTTCCGGGCGGACCCCGTGTCGCGAACGGCGGTGCTGCTCACGTCGGAGCACACCCGGCGCAACGCGGCGCACCACGGGTGACCGGTCGGGTTCCGGGCGTGCTCTGCGAAGCTGGGCGCATGGCAGAGGCGCAGCGCACCATCGGCGAAGATTTCACCGACGCGGTGCTGACCGGCGAGGAATGGGACGGCCAGGAATTCGAGCGGTGCGATTTCACCGACGCCGAACTCGGAGCGTTGCGCACGCGCAACTGCGTGTTCACCGAATGCACCTTCACCCGCACCGATTTGGCCGAGTCGCGGCATCGGGCGACCGCGTTCCGATCCTGCCGGTTCAACCGCGCGGTGTTGCGCGATTCCAGCTTCGACGGGTGCAGCCTGCTCGGCTCGTCGTTCGTGGACTGCAGATTGAGGCAGTGGGTGCTGCGCGAGACGGACCTGACGCTGGCCGGGATGGGCCGCGCCGACCTGCGCAAGGTCGATCTGCGCGGCATCCGGTTCCGGGAAGCCAACCTCAGCGACGCCGATCTGCGCCGCTGCGACCTCCGGGAAGCGGACCTGGTCGGCGCGCGGCTGCTCGGCACCAGGCTCGACGACGCCGACCTGCGCGGGGCGCGCATCGACGCGGACGGACTCGCGCAGAGCACCCTCACCGGCGCACGAGTCGACATGGAGACAGCACTCGCCTTCGCCGCGGCACAGGGGCTTCGTTTGGACTGACTCTGCCTGGGCTCGTTCTGCTTTCGTGTCCGGGTGGCGGAACCTCAGCGGCTTCCTCGCTGCGGGATCTTTTTCCCTAGTGGCTCCGCCACGAGGGAAAAAGCTGTCCTCGCGAGGAAGCCGCTGAGAACCCGCGGGTGACCAGGTTTTCGACGTGGGCTATGCGCTTCGCGCATCCAGGCACGGCCTTCGGCCGCAAGGCAAGCGGGCTTCGCCGCCCAAGGCACGGCTTCGCCGTGAGGCACGGCCTTCGGCCGCAAGGCAAGCATCGCTTCGCTCGCCCACTGCACGGCTTTGCCGCGAGGCGGGCTGCGCTTCGCTCGTCCCTTCGTGGGCTGCGCCGCTGGGCTCTGCGGGCAGAAAGAACCGGCACCGCCCTCGGGGCGATGCCGGTTCTCGGTGCGTCGCGAGTTACTCGTTCGGCGGGCGCTGGGCGTCGTTGATCTCCTGCAGGGTGCCGTCGGCGAGGAGGTCGTTCACCGAACCGGGCAGCACGTAGGCCGTGCCACCGCCGGGCTGCTCGAACCACGGGACCGCCGTGCCGCGCAGCGCCTGGATCGGCCGCTGCACGCGGAACGCCGCGTACTGGCGGGTCGACCACTGCGGCGGCAGCGAACGCTGGCTGTACGGCGTGTGCGCGGCGTAGGTGACGTTGCCCGCCGGGTCGCCGAAGCGGTCCAGCTCGGTGCCGGGCTGGAGCACGAGGGTCCGCCGGTCCCGGTACAGCGTCAACGGCGGTTCGCCGCGCAGCGGCTGGATGTTCCCGGCCGGCTGCTGCTGTTGCTGGGGGTGCGGCGGCTGCTGCTGCTCACCCGGACCGTTCTGCGGCGGGCGCTTGATCGGCCCGCCGGGGCGGCCCTGCGGCTCGCCCTGCGGTCCTTGCGGGCCCGGTCCCTGCCGCGGCGGACCGGCCATGCCGGAACCGGGCGGGCCGGGGCGGCGCTCGGCGCCCCCGGTCGGGGCGGCACCCGGGCCGCCGTGCGGTCCCTGCGGTCCGGGCCCGCCCGCGGGCGGCCGACCGGCCGGGTCCTGCTCGGGGCGCGGTCCGCCGCGCTGCGGCAGCGGCTGGTTCGCCGGTGCCTGCTGACCGCCGGGACCCTGCTGTGGGCCGGGGCCTTGCGGTCCGCCCGGTCCCTGCGGCGCCTGGCCTTGGCCGGGGCCCTGCGGGGTCGGAGCGAAGCCGTTCGGTGCCGCGCCGTTGGAGGCCGCGCCGTTGGGGGCGGCGCCGTTGACGTTCGAGCCGGGCTGCGCCGGGGTCGGCAGCGGCTGGAACCGGGTCGCCTCCGCGTCGGGAGCGGCCGTCGGGAGGTCGCCGCCGTCGGCGGATTCCGGCTCGGCCGGTGCCTGGTTCGCGGTGAACAGGAAGTGCCCGCCGGTGCCCGCCTCGGGCTGGCGCTGCGCCGGCTCGGGCGGGGTGCTGCCGCGACGAGGCAGGTCTCCGATCGGGGCGCGCTGGGCCTCGGCCCCCGCGTCCGGTTCGGCGTTCGCCGCCTCGCGCTGCGCGCCTGCCGAGCGGTCCTCCGCCGGGCCGGATCCGGCACCCGCGGTCTCGAACTCGGCGGCCCCCGAGGGAGCGTCGCCGTCCGGTTCGTCCCGGTGGTCCTTGAACAGCCCATCGGCCGGGGACTCGGGCGTGCTGCCGAACGCGGCGAAGGGGCTGGATTCGGCGCGCTCGTCGGACGAGGCGGCGAACCCGGCGGCGGCACCGGCGGCGCCTGCTCCCATCGCGGCACCGCTCGCGGCCCCGGTGGGAACCTCAGCTTCCGGCTCCGCGGCGCGGGCCACGTCGGGCTCGGGCGCGGACGGTTCCGCAACCTCCGGCGCGTCCACCGCGGGCTCCGGCAGCGAACGCCGTCGCTGGTCCTCGGCGGCGGGCAGCGGCGCGGTGCTGGACAGCAGCAGGCTGCCGAGCAGGAACGCCGCCGCCTGATCGGCGTGCTCGAAGTGCAGGTCGCCGTGCAGGTCGTCCTCGCCCGCGGTGACGACCCAGCCGGGCTCGTCGCGCAGCAGGCAGCGCGCGTCGGCGGAGTGGCTGCCGATGCGGTACTCGTGGCCGTCGACGCCCAGCTCGGTGAGCCGGTCGTGCAGCCGCGCCAGGATCGCCTGCGTCTCGTCGAGGTCCTCGTCCGCGTCGACGCCGTGGCGCGATCCGAGTTCCTCGTCGGCGTCGCCCAGGTCCAGTCCGGCCGGAGCCTGCTCGACGCGTTCCGCGTCGTGGTCGATCAGCGGCTCCGAATCGTGGGTGAGCAGCGGCAGATCCGCCTCGGCCGGGGCCTGCTCGGAGAGCTCCTCGCGGTGGGGCAGCAGCGGAGTGCTCGCCGCGAACCCGGTGTCCGGGCCGGGGGCCGCGAACGCGTTGGCGTCGTCCGCGGAGTCCCGCCACGCCTCGGCCGGGGAGTCCTCGCGCGCTTGCGCGGGCGCGGGCAGCCGCACCGCGAAGTCGTCTTCCACGCGCGGCGTCTCGCCGGTGGCCTGGTCGTCGTAGCCCGCTTGGCCGGCCGCGTCGGCCTGGTCGAAGTCCGGCTGGTCGAACAGCTCGCGCACGGCGGCGTCCCGAGTGCGGTCGTCGACCTCGGTGAGGGCGAACCGGCGGGAGCGGACGTGCTCGACGAGCTCCGACTGCGGCGGCACGCCGTACTGCACCAGGTAGTACGGGACCGCGCCCGGCCACACCCACACGCCGTCGGTGTGCCAGGTGGAGGGCACCGACGCCGGGGCGTTCGGATCGAGCAGGTCGTCGTCGTTGTCGCGCGAGGCGAGCACGATCGGCGCGTTCTCCAGGTAGTGGCGCAGCGCGCCGACCTCGTCCTGGTGCACCGGCGCGCGGGTCGCCACCAGCGGGCGCCCCTGCTCGTCGAAGTCGTCGAACACCAGCGCAGTGCGGAACCCGGCGCCCGAATCGTCCGAAGTGGGCGGTCCGGTCGTCTCGGGGCGGGCCTGCTCGGCGGCGCCGAACGCGGGAGCCTGCTCCGGGGCCTGCTGTTCAGGACGGGAGGGTTCCCGCACCGGCAGCTCCGGTCCGGCCGGTTCCTGGCCCGCCCGGTCCTGGGCGGCGGGTACCTGTCCCGCGGGCTGCGGCGCGGCGGGCGCCTGCCCGGCGGGTGCCTGGGGAGCGGGCGCCTGCGGCTGTGCCGGTCCGGGACCGGCCGACTCCGCCGGGGCGGTCGCGGCGTCCAGCTTCCCCCGCATCCAGTCCGGCACGTTGTCGTCGGTGCGCGGGTAGCGGCGCAGCTCGTCGACGTACGCGGCGCGCGGCAGCGGGCGCTGCCACTGCGGCTCGGCGTCGAAGTTGATGTCGATGCGGTAGCTCGACGGCCGCTCCACCACGTAGAGCGCGCTGAGCCAGGTGCCCACATCGGGCCGGTACATGCCCTCGCGGAGGTGCTCGAAGATCGCCCATAGCTCTTCGGGCGGCTCCCACGGTTCGGTGCCACCGTCCTGGGCGGCGACCTCCCCGAGCAGATCCGAGTACTCGCCCGTGGCGCGGTACTCGACCGTGATCTGCTGCCAGTCCTCAGGTGCGGCCTGCAACAGCAGGACGCCGATCCTGCGGGCTATCTGTTCCTGCTCTTCCGGACTGATCGCTGTCGGACGCGACATGGGTGACATCCTCCCCCTCTCATCCAGGCACACCGACCCCACCCCGCGAAAACGCTACTCGAAGGGTCGATCGTGGTGTGTCTTCCCGGGTGAGTTCGGTGCAGTGGTTCGGCGCCGTGAGCTCGGCGGTGATCGTCGGGTGGGCTGTTCCGAGCTCCAAAGCCTGCCTTGTGGATGCTCCGAGCGACATCACACCACCAGGTGTGATCCGCCGAACGATAATTCGGTGGTCGTCACAGGTGTGCCCCGGCACAGTGATCCGAGTGCTGCGCCCCTACCTGCTGCTCGCCCAGGTCCCGCACGCCTTCGCGCTGCTCGGAGCGTGTTTGCTGGCGCGGCTGCACCAACCGGCGATCAACCTGGTGCTCACGTTCCTGATCGCGGACTGGACCGGCTCGTACGCGGCGGGTGGCGTCGTCGGCGGCGCGATCACCGTGGGGCAGGCCGTCGCCGGGCCGTTCCGGGGTCGCGCGGCGGACCGGTCCGGGCCGTCGAGGGTGCTGCTGATCACGGGCTGCGGTTACGGGCTCGGGCTGGGGCTGATCGCGTTCCTCGCCCGGCCGGGCGGCTGGTTGCCCGCGTCGTGGTGGTGGCTGCTGCTGCCCTTGGCGTTCGCCACGGGGTTGTCCTTCCCGCCTTCCGGGCAGGTCGGGCGGGCCATGTGGGTGCGGATCGCCGACGGCCCCGCCCGGCAGGCGGCGTTCGCGGTCGAGGCGACCGCGCAGGAGCTGCTGTTCGTGATCTCGCCGATCCTCGCCGCGTTCGCCGTGGCCGCGCAGGGCGCGTTCGTGGCGACCCTGTGGTGCGGCGCGTTCGGCGCGCTCGGTGCCGCCGTGTTCGCCGCGACGCTGTGGCGGGCCGGGCTGCGGGCGGTGCCGTCCGAGGTCGAGGACCGGGGCGGGACGTCGTTGCTCGCGACGCCGGGTTTCGGGCTCCTGCTCGGTTTCGGCTGCCTGATGATCGGCGGGGTGATCACCGTGGACCTGCTGATCGTCGGCTGGGCGCGGGAGCGCGGCACCCCGGAGCTGGCGGGCTACCTGGCGGCGGCGTGGGCGATCGGGTCGCTGGTCGGCGGGCTGCTGCTGGGCGCGGCGGCCGGTCGGCCGCGGGTGTGGCTGCGCGGCGCGCTGGCCGTCGCGGGCATCGTCGCGCTCGTCCCGGTGCTGCCACCGGTGGCCGTTCCCGGGTCTCCGTGGCTGGTGGCGGCGGTCCTCCTGGTGGGCGGGCTGGCGATCGCGCCGATGTTCGCGGCGACCAACGCGCGGCTCGGCGAGCTCGCGCCGGAAGGGCGGCGGGCGGAGGCGTTCGGCTGGCTGGCCAGCGCGGGCATGGTCGGCGCGGCGATCGCGGCGCCCGCGACGGGCGCGCTGCTGGACGTGTCCGGCCCGGCCGCCGCCGCCGCGACGGGGGCCGCGCTGGCGGCGGTGGCGGTGTGCCTCGTGGCACACCCCAGCGTCCGGAACTCGCGTCCGGCGCGGTGCGCGGAGGAGACTGCCGCCACGTGAGCGCTCAACCCGATCCCGGTTCCCGTTCCGCCGCGCGCAGCCGACGCCTCGGCATGCTCGGTGCCGTCGTCGTCGGCGTCGTGCTGGCGGTGCAGTCGCGGCTCAACGGCGCGCTCGGCGCGGAGCTGCACGACGGGCTCGCGGCGGCGCTGATCTCGTTCGGTTCCGGGCTGGTCGTGCTGCTGATCGCCACCGCGTTCATGCGGGTGTCGCGGGCGGGCCTGCGCGCGGTGCTCGACGCGCTGCGCGGCGGAGGGTTGCGCTGGTGGCAGTGCCTCGGCGGTGTCGCGGGCGGGTTCCTCGTGTTCGGCCAGGGCTTGTCGGCGGCGGCGCTGGGCGTCGCGCTGTTCACGGTGGCCGTGGTGGCCGGGCAGGTCGGCAGCGGTCTGCTCGTCGACCGGATCGGGCTCGGCCCGGCCGGGCCGCAGCGGGTGACCTCGCCGCGCGTGGTGGGTGCGGTGCTGGCGGTGATCGCCGTGCTCGTCGCCGTGTGGGACGAGCTGACCGGGTCGGGTACGAGTTGGCTGATCCTGGTTCCCGCGCTGGCCGGCATCGGCGTGGCCTGGCAGCAGGCGGTGAACGGGCGGGTGAAGCAGACCGCGGGATCTCCGGCCTCCGCCGCGGTGATCAACTTCGGGGTGGGGGCGGTGGCGCTGCTGCTGGCCTGGCTGGTGGAGGTCGCGGCGCGCGGCCTGCCGTCCGCGCTGCCCGCGCAGCCGTGGCTCTACGTCGGCGGGGTGCTGGGCATCTTCGTGATCGGTGGTGCGGCGGCGCTGGTGCACCACACGGGGGTGCTGGTGCTGAGCATGGGCATGGTGGCCGGGCAGCTGCTCGGGGCGCTGCTGCTCGACCTGCTGGCGCCCACGCCCGGCACCGCGGTCCCGGTGAGCACGGTGATCGGCGTCGGGCTCACCTTCGTCGCGGTCGCCGTCGCCTCGCTGCCGGATCGCGCCGCCCGCGCTTGAGCACGGCCGCCCCGCTCCCGGAAACGCGGTCGGGCGGCCGTTGATCCGGGCGGACCGGCCGGTGCGACGTCTGCCACGATTGGCACCGTGAGCGCCACGATCCTGGACGGCAAAGCCACCAAGAACGCGATCTACGACGAGCTGCGGACGCGGGTCGCCCGGCTCGCCGAGCGCGGCGTCACCCCCGGGCTGGGGACCGTGCTGGTCGGCGACGACCCCGGCTCGCAGTCGTACGTGCGCGGCAAGCACAACGACTGCGCGAAGCTCGGCATCGCCTCGCTGCGCCGCGACCTCCCTGCCGAGAGCACCCAGGGCGAGCTGGAGGCGGTGCTCGACGACCTCAACGCCGACCCCGCCTGCACCGGCTACATCGTGCAGCTGCCGCTGCCCGCGCACCTCGACGCCGGTCCGCTGCTGGAACGGGTCGCGCCGGACAAGGACGCCGACGGCCTGCACCCGATCAGCCTGGGCCGCCTGGTCCTCGGCGAACCGGCCGCGCTGCCGTGCACGCCGCGCGGCATCGTGGAACTGCTGCGGCGCCACGAGGTCCCGCTGGACGGCGCGCACGTCGCCGTCGTCGGCCGCGGCATCACCGTGGGGCGCCCGCTGGGACTGCTGCTGACCCGGCGCAGCGAGAACGCCACGGTGACCTTGTGCCACACCGGCACTCGGGACCTGGCCGCCGAGGTGCGCCGCGCGGACGTCGTGGTGGCCGCCGCCGGACGGCCGCACCTGATCACCCCGGACATGGTCAAGCCGGGAGCCGCGGTGCTCGACGTCGGCGTCACCCGCACCGACGAGGGCATCGCCGGGGACGTGCACCCCGAGGTCGCCGAGATCGCCGGGCACCTGTCGCCGAACCCGGGCGGGGTGGGGCCGATGACGCGGGCCATGCTGCTCACCAACGTCGTGGAGGCCGCGGAGCGCCATGTCGGCTGAAGGTTCGGACGGTCATCGCGGGCTGGGCTCTACGATTACCCGGCACTTCGGGCAAGCGTGGGAGGCCGGCATGAACGAACGCTTCGGCGACCGATCGAAGTGGGCGGTGCACGTGCCGTTCGCGCTGGTCCTGCTGGTCGCGGCGATCGGTTTCCTGCGGGTGGCGATGCACGCCTGGCGCGAGGGTTCGATGCTGCTGAGCCTGGCGCTGCTGCTCGCGGCGGCGGCGCGGGCGTTCCTGACGCGGGACCAGGTGGGCCTGCTCGCGGTGCGCTCCCGCACCGTGGACCTGATCCTCTACGGCGGCTTCGGCCTCGTCCTGATGGCGGTGGCCGTCACCATCGTCGGTGGCCCCCTCGCCTTCTGACCCGAAGCTCGGGGTCGTTCTGCGTTGGTGGTCCGGTGGCGGAACCTCAGCGTTCTTCTCGCTGCGGGATCTTTTTCCCAAGTGGCTCCGCCACGAGGGAAACAGCTGTCCTCGCGAGAAGAACGCTGAGAACCCGCCGGTGAGCGGCTTTTCAACGTGGGCTATGCGCTTCGCGCATCCAGGCACGGCCTACGGCCGCAAGGCAGGGGTCGTTTCGCTTGCCCTTCGAGGACTCATTCCCACCAAAAAGACCAAGTTCGGCGGCCTCGGATCTCGCGGGCGTAGGAGGCGATGCTGCCGGAGTCCTGGAGGACGCGGTCGGGGCAGAACGCCCAGTGCTCGGCGGCGACCGAGGTGGCGTGCGCCGGGTCCTGCGGGGGAGCGGCGACGCTCACGTCCAACCGGTCCGGTCCGAGCCGCAGCAGCCGCGCCCCGAAGCGGTCCTCCCAGCTGCGCAGCAGCGCGGAGAGCCCGGCGGTGCGGGACACGTGGTTCGCCGCGCCGGACCAGCCGAGCACGGTGAGCACGTCCGAGCCGCGCCGCACCGGCACCAGCCCGAGCCGCGTCTCGTCGTCGACGAACCGGGCGGCCTGCTGGTTGGCGAGGATGTCCGGGTCCGCCAGCAGGTTCCCGGCGGGGGCGAGCTCGGGGCAGTTCGCGTCGAACGGCGCCAGCGAGTCCATGTCGTAGGCGGGTCCCAGGTCGTCGTCGGCGCGGCACAGCCCGTCCCAGATCCGCAGCATGACGTCCTCGGCCCGCCACAGGTCGATGTGCTCCAGCGGTTCCGGCGGCACGACGCCGACGGTGCACCGGCTGCCGTAGGTCTCGTTGTCGTCGCACAGCAGCAGCGGCCACAGCCCGGTGCGCCGGTGATCCCCGCGCAACGCGCCGAGCAGCCGGGGCGCGGGCCGGTCCAGGCTGATCCAGCACAGCGGGGGCTCGTCGCCGGTGGCGCGGGTGGACTGCTCGGCGAGCAGTTCGCCGTCGGGCAGCGGCACCGACGGTGCGACGCCGGCGGCTCTCGCCAGCAGCTCCGAGAGGTCGGCAGGGGTCTCGGTGGCCTGGTCGTCGTGCAACTCGTCACCGCCTCTTCGCCTGACGTCACGCCGCGCCCACCCTAATCAGGCGTGCGGTGCGCCCGGTGAACCTGCCGCCTTTTCGTGATCCAGATCGGTCCGCGGGCGGAACCTCGAGGCCTCCTCGCCGCGGGATCGCCGTCCTCGCGAGAAGGCCGCTGCGGTGTCGACGGGCGGATTTCGGTGCACCGGGGCGATTTCAGCTTTGCTGCGGCAGTAGCACGATCTTGCCGGTGGCCGCGCCGGACCGGTGCAGCGAGAGCGCGTGCGCCGCGTCCGCCAGCGGGATCCGGTGCGAGATCAGCGGACGCAGCTCACCGCGGGCGAGCAGCGCCAGCAGCTCGCGGAGGTCGTCGCGGTAGCGGCGGTCGGTCCGCACGTAGTACATCCGGGCGCGCCGCCCGCCGGTGCGGCCGAGCAGCCGCAGCGCTTCCCAGCGGGCGATGAGCCGGAGGACGTCGACGTGCGGCTTCCACCGCGAGGTGTCGTCGTCGAGGGTGCTCGCGCTGCCGAAGTTGATGAGCCGTCCGCCGGGCGCGAGCAGCTCCCAGGAGCGGGTGAGGCTGCCCGGCCCGAGCGGGTCGAACACGGCGTCCACCCCGGCGGGCGCGAGCTCCCGGACCCGTCGGCCGACGTCCTCGGTGCGGTGGTCGACGAGGTCGGCGCCGAGCTCGCGCAGCGCCTCGTGCCGGTGCCCGGAGGCGGTGCCGATGGCGCGCACGCCGGCGAGGCGGCACAGCTGGAGCAGGGTGCTGCCGACGCCGCCGCCCGCGCCGTGCACCAGCACGGTTCCGCCGCGCGGCACGCGGGCGCTGCGGTGCAGCAGCTGCCAGGCGGTGACGCCGTTGGTGACCAGCGCGACCGCTTCGTCGGCGGGCACCTCGCCGGGCACGACGACCGCGGTGTCCGCGGCGATCTCGACGTGGTCGGCCCAGGCGCCGGTGCGGGTCAGCGCGGCGACGCGCTGCCCCGGGCGGCAGGTGGTGACGCCGGAGCCGGTGGCTACGACCTCGCCGACGAGGTCGTAGCCGGGGACGAACGGGAAGGCGGGCTGCATCGGGTAGCGCCCGCTGAGCATCTGCACTTCGGCGAACGACAGCCCGGTCGCTTCGACGCGGACCAGCACGCGTCCGGCTCCGGGCGCCGAGTGCGCGGTCTCCCTGCTGGTGAGCACGTCCTGCGGGTCGCCGAGCCCGGTGAGCACGAGTTCGCGGCCGGTGATCGTGGCGGTGTCCATGGGTCATCTCCGTGATAGCAAGTAGCGAAAGTTAGAACCTCTAACGCAAGAATGCACCTGTTATCATCACGGCGTCAACGGGGAGGTCGACGAATGCCCGCACCGCAGCGCAGCCCACGCGAGCGCTACCGGGACCAGACCCGCGCCGAGGCCAAGCAGGTGGCGCTGGACCAGCTCGCCGAATCCGGTCCCGCGGGCATCTCGCTGAACGCCATCGCCAAGCGCATGGGCATCACCGGCCCGGCCCTGTACCGCTACTTCGAGAACCGGGACGCCCTGCTCAGCGCCCTGATCGTCGACGCCTACCGGGACATGGCCGAAGCGGTGGAGGCAGCCGCCGAGCAGCACCGCAAGAAGGCGCCCGCCGGGCGGCTGCGGGAGGTCGCGCTCGAATGGCGCCGGTGGGCGCTGGCGCAGCCGCACCGCTACCTGCTGCTCTACGGCACGCCGGTGCCGGGTTACGCCGCGCCGGAGGAGACCTACGAACTCGCCGACCGGGCACTGCGCACGCTCCAAGCGCTGTTCGCGGAGCTGGTGCCAGCCGACCTGCCGCCGGGGCGCACCGCGCTGGACCGGCAGCTGGCGGCGTTGCGGGCGAAGCGGTCGGGGCAGGAGCTTCCCCCCGCCGCGCTGCGGCGCGGGGTGCTGGCCTGGACCCGGCTGTACGGCGTGCTGGGCCTGGAGGTGCAGGGCCAGTTCGCCGGGACCGGGGTGGATCCGGAACTGCTGTTCCGGGCGGAGATCGACGCGTTGCTCGCCGAGCCCTGGTAGCGCGCCCGGCGGTGCCGTCCGCGTCGAACGGCACCTTCGCCGGGCGGGTCAGGCCTCTTGCGCGCGCCGTGGCTCGACGATGCAGTCCGGTCCCGGGTACACGAGTCGTTCGTGCCCGTCGTCGAAGCGGACCAGGTACGGCGGTGCGCCGGCCGTGCCGCGCACCTCCAGGATCAGCCCGGTGCGGTCGGTCTCCTCGACCGTCCGGCTGTGCACGTGCAGTTGATCGCCGATCGCTGCTCTCATCACCTTCACCTCCGCGTCCAGGCTAGGTGACCGGCGGCCCGCGCCGCAGTGCTCGCGGGCTGCTGACCAGCGGCGATCTTCGCGCGGGGGTGTCAGCCGCCGGTGACGTCGGAGCAGGTGGAGGCGATGGCGGTGGTCTTCTCCAGGTGCTGCTGAGACCAGTTCAGGCCGTTCTGCAGGTTGACCTGGCCGGTGGCGACCTGCTCCAGCGAGGCCTGCACGTCGAGCAGGTTGTCCTGCAGCGTCTTGTCGCCGACCCGCTGCGCGAGGGCGCCGATCTCATCGGCCTTGGCGCGCGCGTCGTCCTGCGCCCGGTCGAGGTCCGCGAGGTTCGGGGTGTAGCCGGCGACGTTGACCGCGTCGAGGCAGGCGGAGGCCTTGTCCAGGCCTTGCTGGGCCTGGTCGAGCTGCTCCTGGGTCTCCTGGAGCTGGCCGCACCCGGCGAGCACCGGTAGTGCCAGCGCTGCCGCGACGATGAGCTGCTTACCGGCTCGCATCGATTCCTCCGGTGTTCCGTCGGCGCCCGCGCGCCGCCCATCCGTCACCCTATCGAGCGACTCGTGCCGGAGTGGGCGTTTTGCGTCACTTCACGGGCGCGGTGGCAGCCAGTCCATGACCTCTGGCGGCAGGTTCAGCGACGCGACCCACGGGGCCGCCCCGACCCGGTAGAGCACCACCGAGCCCAGCACCACCGCGATGATCGTCATCGCCGGTCCGACCAGCACCATCTCGACCTTGCCGCCGGTGCGCATCCGCATCGCCTTCGGCGGCGCCACCGGGAACCACGTCTTGCCGTCCAGCGGCACCGGCCACAGCATCGGGCAGCCCTGCTCGGTGATGGCGTCGCCGATGAAGTGCGCGACGCAGCCGAGCATCACCGCCACGCCGAACGCCGCCGCCTCGGTCGGCTGGTCCCCGGCCCAGGCCCAGCAGGCCAGCGTGAGCACCAGCGAGGCCACGGCGATGAGCAGCGCGTCCTTCTGCGAGCTCCAGGTGTGCATGATGCCGCGCACGGCGAGCCCGGCGAACGCGAACATGAGCACGCCGAGCGCGGTGCCGTTGCTGCTCTGCACGATGGCGGTGGTGACGAGCCCGGCGAGGATCGCGAAGACCACGGTGTGGGTGAACCCGCGGTGGGTGCCCTCCCGGTCGCTGTCCCGCTTGGTGCGGGTGAGCCGGTACATGAAGCCGCTGATCCCGCTGAACAACGAGGACACCCCGCGCGAGACGGCGCCGAAGGTGCTGGCCACGGTCGACTTGGGGTGGTCGATGTCCGGCAGCAGCGCGGCGCCGGAGGCGAGCGTGGCGCCGACGACCCACGTCTTCGGGGACAGCTGCCCGATGAGGTGCGTGTCGGCGAGCGCGGTCACCGCCGACCAGGCCGCCAGCCCGCTCATGGCGTGTGTGGGTCCCGTCGCCAATGCAGCCTCCCCCGTGATCGTTGCCTCCGAAAGACTAGAAGGTGATCTCGTCATCGATGGCCGGGTGGGCGTTTTCGTCTCATGCCGCTGTCGCCGGAGGCGGGGGCGGGGCACAATCGATACCGATAGCAGTACGCTTGTACCGCTTGCATCTCGCGAGAGGAGCACCCCGCCACATGAGCAAGATCAAGGTCCAGGGAACCGTCGCCGAGCTCGACGGCGACGAGATGACCCGGATCATCTGGTCCTTCATCAAGGACAAGCTGATCCACCCGTATCTGGACATCAACCTCGATTACTACGACCTGGGCATCGAGCACCGGGACGCCACCGACGACCAGGTGACGGTGGACGCCGCGAAGGCCATCGCGCAGCACGGCGTCGGCGTCAAGTGCGCCACGATCACCCCCGATGAGGCCCGAGTAGAAGAGTTCGGCCTGAAGAAGATGTGGCGGAGCCCGAACGGGACCATCCGCAACATCCTCGGTGGCGTCATCTTCCGCGAGCCCATCGTGATCTCGAACATCCCGCGGTACGTGCCCACGTGGACCAAGCCGATCATCATCGGCCGCCACGCGCACGGCGACCAGTACAAGGCCACGGACTTCAAGGTCCCCGGTCCTGGCACGGTCACCATCACCTACACGCCGGCGGACGGCTCCGAGCCGATCCAGCAGGAGGTCGCGCAGTTCCCGACCGACGGCGGCGTGGCGATGGCCATGTACAACTACAAGCGCTCCATCGAGGAGTTCGCCCGCGCGTCGTTCCGATACGGGCTGGAGCGAGAGTACCCGGTGTACATGTCCACCAAGAACACGATCCTCAAGGCCTACGACGGCGTCTTCAAGGACGTCTTCGAAGAGGTCTTCGAGAACGAGTTCAAGGCCGACTACGACGCCAAGGGCCTGACCTACGAGCACCGCCTCATCGACGACATGGTCGCCACGGCCATGAAGTGGGAGGGCGGCTACGTCTGGGCGTGCAAGAACTACGACGGCGACGTGCAGTCCGACACCGTCGCGCAGGGCTTCGGTTCGCTGGGCCTGATGACCTCGGTCCTGATGACCGAGGACGGCAAGGTCGAGGCGGAGGCCGCGCACGGCACTGTCACCCGCCACTACCGCCAGCACCAGCAGGGCAAGCCGACGTCGACGAACCCGATCGCGTCGATCTTCGCCTGGACCCGCGGCCTGGAGCAGCGCGGCCGGCTGGACTCCACTCCGGAGGTCACCGGTTTCGCCCAGGCCCTGGAGAAGGTCGTCATCGAGACCGTCGAGAGCGGCAAGATGACCAAGGACCTCGCGCTGCTCGTCGGCGGCGACCAGGGTTACCAGACCACCGAGGAGTTCCTGGCCTCGCTGGACGAGAACCTGCAGAAGAAGATGGCCGACCGCTGATCTTCCGCTGCCGGTAACCGGACGCCACTTTCGCCCCGAACCGGGGTGGGAGTGGCGTTTTCGCGTTTGGAACCTCCGAGCGTCCCGCGCGTCCACCGAGGGGATCTGCGCGGGACCGAAGCCGAGGAGGAACGCATGCCGTACCAGTACAAGGTCGTGGAGCTCCGGGAGAAGTGGCTCGGCGGCAAGATGTCCGGTGACAAGCTCGAAAGCATCCTCAACGAGCACGCCGCCGAGGGCTGGCGGCTCAAGGAGCTCACCGGCGCCGACGTCAAGGGCCGTTTCGGCCCCGACGGCGTCGAAGGCCTGCTGATCACCTTCGAGCGCGAGGTCTGAACCGGCTTCGCCAGCGGCGGGCCCCGGTTCGGCCGGGGCCCGCGCGGCTGTTGATCTCGCCTCCGCTATGCTGTCCCCGCACGCCACGGCGAGCACAACTCAACAAGCGCGTTTAGCTCAGCGGGAGAGCGCTACCTTGACACGGTAGAGGTCACTGGTTCGATCCCAGTATCGCGCACACAGGTCAGAACCCCTGTCGGTGATCTTCACCGGCGGGGGTTTTCTGTGTTCGGGAGGCGATGGGGAGCCGTTGATCTCGGTTCGCTTCCGTCGGTGCTCGTGCTCGAACCTGCGACGCGCGTCGACTGGGAGCGGTAGGTCGTTCACGGGTTCGTGCTCGTCCCGGGGTTGAGCGCGGCGGCGTGGTGGAGGCGGTCGGCGGTGATTTCGCAAAGCCGGCGGGTCGTCGTGTCGTCGAGGTCGTGGGTGATCGCGCCCTCGAGCGCGAAGGTCGCTGCCGCGACTTCGCCGGCGCGGTGCTCGGCGGCGAACGGGCTCGTGAGCCGGCGTTCGAAGAGGTCCTCGAAGGTGCGGTGGAAGCTGTCGTGCCAGGAGCGGACCGCATCCGAGACGGCAACGCGGCTGTGCACCGTGGCGACCAGGTGGCGGACGGGGCGCAGGCGCTCGACGAGCCACAGGAACTGCTCGGCGAGCGGTCGGTCGGCCAGCGGCGCGTGCTCGTGGAGCAAGGCGCGGAGGTAGCGCTCGGCGACGGCCACCAGGAGTTCGTCCTTGTCCCGGAAATACCAGTAGAGCGTGTTCGGGGTGACCTCGGCCTGCTTGGCGAGGCGACTCATCGACGTGGCCTCGTAGCCGTCGAGGACGAAGAGCTCCGCCGCGGCGGCCACCAGCTCGTCGCGTCTCTGCTCCTTGGGCACTGGGCGGCGGTTGCGGGGCACGACTCCATCTTGACAGACGGTCAAGAACACGTCACCTTTCTTGAATACCAATCAAGAAAGGTTCGCGCGATGACTGACACCGCTCCGCCCGCACGCCGTGAGCTGCGTTTTCCGTCCCGTACCGGTACGTGCCACGCATGGCTCTACCTGCCGGACGCCGACGCGCACGCCGACCCGCCGCCGGTGCTGGTCATGGCACATGGCCTCGGCGCGGTGAAGACGCTGCGACTCGCGGCGTTCGCGGAGTGCTTCCAGGCCGCGGGCTACGCTTGCCTGGTCTTCGACTACCGCCACTTCGGCGACAGCGACGGGCAGCCACGAGAACTGCTCAGCGTTCGCCGGCAGCGCGAGGACTGGCTCGCCGCGGTCGCATGCGCCCGCGCGCTCCCCGAGGTCAACGGCGACCGCGTCGTGCTGTGGGGCACCTCGTTCGGCGGCGGGCATGCCATCACCACCGCTGCCGCCGATCCGGGCGTGGTCGCCGCGATCGCGCAGTGCCCCTTCACCGACGGTCTGGTCTCCGCTCGGCAGATCTCGCCGCGAGCACTCGCACGACTGGTCGCAGCCGCGGCCAAGGATCAGCTCGGGCGGCTCTTCGGCGGAGCGCCGACGCGCGTCAAGGTCGCCGCCCGCACCGGTCAGGTCGGGCTGATGGACGCTGCGGATGTCGTTGATGGCGTGACAGGCCTGCTCGAGGCGTCAGGCCTGACCGAGGCGGAGTACCGCAACGACGTGCCGGCACGGGTGGCGATGGAAATCCCGTTCTACGCCCCGGGCCGACGAATCCCCGAGGTTCGCTGCCCGATCCTCTTCTGCGTCTGCGACGACGACACCGTCGCCCCGGCCGCGGCGACCCTGCGCCACGCCGCCAGGGCACGCCGTGGCCAGGTCGTCCGCTATCCCGCGGGGCACTTCGACATCTACGCCGGCCCGCACTTCGAGAAGGTCATCGCCGACCAGCTCGCCTTCCTGCGCGCCCACGTCCCGGCCACGCCGCCCGAACCTCGGAACCCAGGACCGGTGGCTCTCGATCGCTGAGCTGCCGGTGCCTTGATCATCGTGACCGCGCCGCTCCGGCGGCGGGCTGCGATTCGTGGCTCCGCCCGGCGTGCCAGGACCACCCCGCGACGGCCTGCGGGCAGAGGCGCTCCTACCGCCGGAGGAAGGCCTCCACGGCCGCGAGGAAGGCTTCAGGTGCTTCCTCGGCGATGTAGTGGCCGCCGTCGAGGACCACGCCGGTGACGTCGGTGGCGCCGACCCGCATCTCGGCAGCGACGTCCAGGCCTCCCGCGCTGCCGGAGATCGCGAGGACGGGGATCTCGACCGGTGCCTTCTTGCGACTTGCGCTTTGTCCGATGATCTCGTCGATGGCCCGGTAGAACTCGAAGCTGGCGCGCAGCGCGCCGGGGATCCTCAGCGCGCGGACGTAGACGTCGACGACCGCGGCGGGGACGGCGGTGGGTGTGGCTGCTTTGGTGGCGAACTGGTGGCCGAAGTAGAGGTGTTCGCGGCCTTCGACCAGTCGCTCGTTGATGTCCGTGGTGCGGTTGAAGTTGTAGTGCCACGCGAAGTCGCTGGACCAACGGTCTTCGGGGATCAGCGGTGGGGAGGGGGAGATGCCGGGGATGAGCATCTCGGCGATCGCCAGCCGAGTGACCGGGCCGGGGTTGTCGGCGACCATGGCGTACGCCGTCCACCCGCCGACGTCGTGGGCGATCATGGCGAACCGGTCGTAGCCCAGTACCTGCATGAGCCGGTGGGTCTCGCGGGCGAGAGTGCCCGAGTCGTAGCCCTCGGCGGGCTTGTCCGACAGCCCGGCACCGCGTGGGTCCACGGCGATGACGGTGTGATGCTCCGCCAGCGCGGGCATGATCAGCCGCCACTGGTACCAGAACTGCGGCCAGCCTCCGAGCAGCAGCACCGGCGGCCCGTCCCCGCCTGTGACGACGTGCAGGTGCACGCCGTCGACGTCGACCAGCCGGCTGGCGAACACCTCCTCGAAGCCATCGGGCAAGCCAGGAGTTCCGGACACCGAGCCGAATCCCCCGACGGGCTGGCCTGTCTGCAGAGCGGTTGACATGTTCTCTCCTTGCGCTTTCTGCTGTTTCTTCCGGTAGGTGGTTCGGTGCGGCCGGATCAGGTGGCCGAGTCGCCGGAGCGCGGCCCGGGTGCGAAGGCGTGCCGCCGGGCGAGGATCGCGACCAGGAGGCTCGCCGTGATCAGCACGAGCAGCGCCCACGGGAACGATCCGGGGTCGTCCGCTTCCAGCAGGACCGCGCCGAGGGCGCTTCCGCCGAAGATCGCCAGGTTCCAGGCGGTGGTGACCATTGCGGCGGCGATGTCGGTCTCGTCGCCCGCCGCGTCAGCCACGGCGGTGTTGAGCTGGGTCGAAGCGCCGCCGAAGGTCAGGCCCCACACGAGGACGGCGAGGTAGAACACGACGGGCGCGCCGCCCGCGACGCCGAGGCCGAGCGCGACCAGGCCGAACCCGGTCAGTGAGACGAGCACGAGCCGGCGCAACGCTCGATCGACGAGCGTTCCGGTGAACCAGATCCCGGCCAGTGCGCAGAGGCCGAAGAGCAGCAGCACGACGTCGACCCGCCCGCTGACACCGGTGAAGGTCAGGAACGGGGCGATGTAGGTGTAGAGGATGTTGTGCGCCAGCATCCACCCGAGCACCACGGCGAGGACCGGTGCGACGCCGGGGATGAGCAGCACTCGCAGCAGTGATGTGCGATTTCCGGACGGCTGCCCAGGCGCGTTCGGCACACCGATCAGCACCCAGACCACGAGCGCGACCGCGAGCACCGACATCGCGGCGAACGTCCACCGCCAGCCGATCAGCGCACCGGCGAAGGTCCCCAGTGGCGTGCCGATCGACAGGGCCACCGGCGTGCCGGCCATCGCCACCGCGAGGCCGGTCCCGGCTCGCTCCGCCGCGACGATGCGGCGGGTGTATCCGGGGATCATTCCCCACAGCAGTCCGGAGAACGCGCCGGCGACGAACCGTGCGACGAGCGTCAGCGAGTACACGCCGGAGAGCGCGGTGACCGCGTTCGCGACGACGAACCCGGCGATGCCCAGCACCAGGAGGGGCTTGCGGCTCGAGCTCCGCGTCGCCGCTATCGCCGGGATCGCGGCGAGGACCGTGCCCAGCGCGTACGCGCTGACCAACTGACCGGCCGCCCCCTCGCTCACCGCCAGTCCCGAGGAGACCTCGGGGAGCAAACCCGCGGGCAGCGTCTCGGTCATGATGATGACGAATCCAGTCAGGGCCATGGCCAGAAGAGCCGACCACGGCAACTGATCCCTGTCCTCGCGCCTCGGGTGGTTCGGCTCCCGGTTCGCCTTGCCGGCTGCCGGACCTATTTTTGGATCAATCACTCCACAAGTAGAGTCGAGCCGCGAACGGCTGTCAAGCTTCTTGTGGATCGTCTAATCTGGAAGTGGTGAGAGGAGAGGTCTGATGGCGCGTACGGGACGGCCGCGGGAGTTCGACCTCGACAGCGCCCTGGACGGGGCGCTGTTGCTGTTCTGGGAGCACGGCTACGAAGCGACGTCGCTGGCCCAGCTGCGCGCGGCGATGGGCATCTCCTCGGCGAGCTTCTACGCGGCTTTCTCCTCCAAGCAGGGGCTGTTCGACGCCGTCGTGCGGCGCTACAACAGTTCCTTCGGCCAGGTCACCGACGATGTCGCGGACGAGGAACTTCCGCCTAGGACGGCGGTTGAGCGCACCCTGCGCCAGTCCGTTGCCATGCAGACCGATCCGAGCCACCCCAGCGGGTGCCTGGTGGTGCTGTCCGCCACGACGGGGGCGGCGGATCACGACCAGGCCCGCGCGCTACTGGCCGACCGCAGAGCATTGGTCCGCCGCGACCTCACCGCGTGCATCCGACGAGCCGTCGCCGCCGGAGACCTTCCCGCCCAGTGCGACCCTTCCGAGCTGGCCTCGGCTTTCGCCGGCTTCATGTGGGGCATCTCCACCGAAGCCCGCGACGGCGTTCCTCGGCGCACCATCGACGCGGCGGTGGGCCACGTCATGCGGGTGTGGGACAGCCTGAGCACTTCAGGCTCGACCGCTGCGCTCGACGCGCCGGATGACGGCGACCAGTAGCACCGCGATCGTCGAGTCCGTCCGCACGTCGCCCACGCCGTCCGCCCCGGCGCCGCCGCCCGCAACGGCACCTCCTCGTCGGGGAAGTGCTGGTACAGCGTGCCGATCGACAGGACCGTCCGTTCGGTGATCCGGTTCGATGATCGCGGCGAGGCCCTCGTGGGAGAACATCTGCGCGGTGGCTTCACCCGCACCTCGACCGTTTCGCGCGACCGCGCCTGCCGCGGTTCCTCCCTGATCCGTCGATCCCCGAGGGCGTCGGCCGTGGTGCGACCGCGGTGCGACGGTGCGCCACCCGCCCGCCGTTCTCTAACGCGCCACCGACGAGTCCGAGCGCCGCTCCGGGACTGTCGCGCCGCGGCGCGAGTGATGCCCGTCACGCACGGGCCGTTCCGAGTTGAGCGTGCCGCGACGGCACGGCCTCTAATCGCGGCGACGAGCAGTGGAGGGAGGCGGGATGCCGCTCCCGCCCGCACCCCGCCATGAGAAGGCCGTGCCGCCAATGACCGAGAACTACGACCCCGAGAACCCCTTCGCGAAGATCATCCGCGGTGCGGAGCCCGCGCACGTCGTCCACGAAGACGAGGAGGTCCTCGCCTTCCTCGACGTCTTCCCCCAGTCGCCGGGGCATGTGCTGGTCATCCCGAAGAGCGGTCGGCCGAGGACCCTGCTGGACGCGACCCCCGGGCAACTCGCCGCGGTCGTGCACGTGGTGCAGCGCCTCGCTCGTGCCCTCGCCGACGAGCTCCGCCCCGCGGGCGTGCAGGTCGTCCAGTTCAACGAGGCGGCTGCGGGGCAGACCGTCTTCCACCTGCACTTCCACGTGATCCCCCGGTACGGCGCCGATGAGCTCCTCCCGCACGCCGGCGTCCGCGCGGACGCCGAGCAGCTCGGGGTGCTCCAGCAGCGGATCCGCAGCCGCCTGGCGGAGCAGCGCCCTCCCGCCTGATGTCCACCTGTCCCACGAGCTCGGCACGCCGAGCCACTCGCACCCATCGAGCACGGCGACCGGTTCGCGGTCGCCACGGAATGAACGGAACCGCCATGACCACGACATCGCCCGCCCCCCGGAGTCGCCCGGCCGCCGCCACCGCCGCCCTGTGGGTGCTGCAAGTGCTGCTGGCCATCGTGTTCGCGCTGATCGCGCTGCCGAAGATGCTGGGAAATCCGATCGCCGTCGATCCGTTCGACCTGATCGGACTCGGCATCCCGGGCATGGTGGTCGTCGGCTGGCTCGAGTTCGCCGGGGCGATCGCGCTGCTCGTGCCGCGCCTGTGCGGGCTCGCCTCGGCATGCCAGGTCCCCCTCATGATCGGTGCGACGGTCCTGACCGCCGTCCAGGACCCGGAGCTGGTCGCCATCCCGGCGATCACGCTCGTCGTGGTGTGCGTCGTCGCCTGGCTCCGCAGGCACGACACCGCCGCGCTGGTCGGGCTGCTGCGCCGCTGACGGGGCATCGCCTCGGAGGAGGGCCGCGAGCGCGATGTCGTCGGGTCGGCCGAGCCGGTCAGGTCGGGAGCGGTGAGCCCGGCCGAGTCGCTGCAGGTGGCGGTCGCCCGGGGGCGAAGGCCGGGCGGTCGGCGGCTCCGCTGACGAGAACGGTCGCAAGGCGCAGTCCGAGGTCGGCGGCAGTCAGTGCTCTCTCGCCGTGACCTGCTGAAGTCGTGTCTATGCAGGTCATGGCGCCGTCGACGATCAAGAAAGCACTTGCTAAATGGAAAGTTAGCGGGTAGTTTTCCCACGGGCGGTACAAGAGCCCGTGGCGGGCACCGAGCTCGCCGCCGAGATGACGATCACGCGGGAGTTTCGAGATGCGGACGCAGTCGGTGCACGACGAGATCGCTGAACGCCGCCCACCGGCGTCGAGCGGGGATGCGAAACCGAACTGGTTGCTGCGGGTGTTCGGGGCAGTCGTCCTGGGGGTCGGTGCCGGTACGGATCTCCGCCCGGATCTGAGCACGCAGCTGACCTACGTCCTGGTCGCGAGCGTGGTGATCCTCGTAGTGCTGCCGCGCTGGAAGGGCTTCGCCGCCGCGCGGGGAGGCGGGCGCTCGATCACCACGCGGTCGGTCGGGGTGGGAATGCTCAACTTGGTGCTGGGGCGGCTCGTGACGTTCGGCTTGCTGATCGGATACGTGGTGGCGAGGGTGCTGCTGGGCGCCTGGGAAGTACCGATGCCAGCGACCATCGCGAGCGCGTTGATCGTCGTGACGATGCCGCTCTGGCGCCGGGTCGCGATTCGTGGCTGAGGGCCGCGAACCGGATCAGGCGCGGTGAAGGGCGGATCCGGTCCGGCGGCGTGGCGGCTCGGCCCAGCGCCGCGGACGTGCCGGGGCCACCGCCGCTACCGCTAATCTTTCGCCATGATCAAGGTGCGGCGCGTCCGGGCGTGGTGGCTCCGGCGGCCCGTGGTGGCCCGGGACTTCCCGCTCGCGCTGCTGCTGATCGTCGCGTCGTTCCTGCCGGTGTTCCGCGGGCAGGAGACGCAGGTCGGGGATCTGCCGGGGCGGCCGTTCGACGCGTTCGCCGCGGTGGCGCTCGCCCTCGAATGCTTCCCGCTGGCCTGGCGCAGGCGGTGGCCGGGTGCGTCGCTCGCCCTGGTGGTGCTCGGTTTCCTCCTCGCCGAAGTGGGCAGCTACCACATGGTCGCGGGTACCGCGCTGACGTTCGTGCTGATCAGCGCGGGCACCCACTTGGAACACCACCGGCGCACCGCATGCGTCGTGCTGTCCGCGACGTACGTGGCGCTGGTGGTCGTGCTCGTCCAGCTCGGGGCGCCGGAGCCGTTCGGCGGGTACGTGCTGTTCTACGTGCTGGCGGCCATCGCGTGGGGCATCGGGGCGTGGCTGCGCTCCACTCGCGCGCTGGAGGCCGAACGCCGCCGCCGCGTGGCCGCGGAGACCCGCACCTCCGAACGCGCCCGCATCGCCCGCGAACTGCACGACGTCGTGACCCACCACGTGACGGCGATGGTCGTGCAGGCCGAGGCGGCCCGGTACCTGACGGCCGAGCCGGAGCGCCTCGACCAGACCCTCACCACCGTCACCGATACCGGCAGGAGCGCCATCACCGATCTGCGGCACCTGCTCGAAGTGCTCAACCCCGATCACGACGCCGAGACCAGGGCACCGCACGTCGGCAGGCTCCAGTCGCTGGTGGAGCAGACCCGCCGGGTCGGGCAGCCGGTCGAGTTCACCGAACAGGGCGAGCCTGCGGAGTCGACCGGCAGCGCGGACCTCGTGGCCTACCGGGTCGTGCAGGAATCGCTGACGAACGCCCTCAAGCACGCCCGCGGCAGCCGCACCTCGGTCCAGGTGCGCCACGGCGCTGGGGAGATCGCGGTGCAGGTCAGCACCGACGGTTCCGGGTCTCGGACGGAGCACCCCGGCGGGAGCGGGCGGGGTCTGGCCGGTCTCCGCGAACGCGTCGACGTCCTCGGCGGCGACTTCAGCGCGGGTGCGGGCGCGGGCGGCGACTTCGTCGTGCGGGCCCGCATACCCGAGGGGACCCCGTCGTGAGCGCGCCGATCCGCGTCTTGGTCTGCGACGACCAGGTGCTGGTCCGCACCGGCCTGGTGACGATCATGGACGCGCAGCCCGACATCGAAGTGGCGGGCGAATGCGGGGACGGGAAGTCCGCGGTCGAGCTCGCCGGGCGGCTGCGGCCGGACGTCGTGGTGATGGACGTGCGGATGCCGGTGCTCGACGGCATCGAGGCCACCCGCCTGCTGGCCGGTGCCGGGATCGCGCAGCCGGTCAAGGTGCTCGTGGTGACCACGTTCAACCTGGACGAATACGTCTACGAGGCGCTGCGCGCGGGAGCCAGCGGATTCCTGCTCAAGGACGCGCCGGTGGACCAGCTGCTGAACGGGATCCGGACCGTGTCCACCGGCGCGGCGCTGCTGGCTCCCGAGGTGACGCGCCGGCTCGTGGGCAAGTACGCGGCCCGGATCCGGCCGGTCGACAGCGACCCGCAGGACCTCCCGCTCACCCCACGAGAGCTGGAGGTCCTGCGCCTGGTCGCGGACGGGCTGTCCAACAGCGAGATCGCCGGACGGCTCGTGATCAGCCAGGAGACCGTCAAGACCTTCGTCTCGCGGATCCTCACCAAGCTCGACCTCCGAGACCGGGTCCAAGCGGTCGTCTACGCCTACCGGCACGGCTTGGCGACCTGATCTCGCGGCGTCGTCAGCCGAACAGCTCGTCGTCGGCCGCCCGCGCGACGACGCGGTCGATCGCTCGGACCACGACGCCGGGCTCGTCGAGGTAGATGTAGTGCTCGCTGTTCACGGCGGTGCTCGCCTCGCTGCGGGTGGAGAGCGCGCGCCACTTCTGCTGACCTTCGGCCCAGGCGCGTTCCAGTCCCGGCCCGTACTCGGGGACGGCCGCGAGGTACTGCTTGCCGTGCTGGATCACCTCGACCGGGATGTTCCCGGCGGAGGCCACGTCCCCGTCGGGCATCACGAGCCGCTCCGGGTTCTCCCCGCGGAAGATCGCCAGGCTCTGCTCGCGCAGCTCCGCCGCCGGGCCGGTGGCGCTCGCGGGGATCTCCCGCTCCAGGTCGGCGGACTGCGTCGGGGAAGTGGCGTCCAGCAGGACCAGACCCGCGACCTCGTCCTGGTGTTCGGGGGCGTACCGGGCCGAGATCAGCCCGCCCAGCGAATGCCCGGCCAGCACCACCGGTTCGCCCACGCCGACGCGGTCGATCACGCCGGTCAGCACCTTCCCGCTGTCCTCGAAGGTCTGCGGCCCGTCGGGCCGGTCGCTGGCGCCCGCGCCGAGCCGGTCGTAGGAGCAGGCCCGGCCGTTCTCGCCCAAGGTCCGCTGGAGATCGGCCATCTCGTCCAGCCCGTCACCACCGCCGTGCAGGAGGACGACGACCGGCCTGCCCGGCACCGCGACACCGGAGCAGGACACGTGCACCGACCGGCCGTCCACGTCGAACTCCTTCGTCCCGGTGAACAAGTCGTCGTCGTCGAGCAACGCCGCGGCGCCGGGGACGTTCGACCCCGCTCGCGCGCCGTCGTCGCATCCGGCGAGTCCGGCACCGGCCACGGCGCAGCACAGTGCGATCAAAGCGGACGCCTTGCCAGTGCGGATCATGCTGTCCTCCATGAGAGAAACGCGGGAAAAGCTGAATCACCGGACAGCGCGGCGAAATTCAGCACCACGTTCCTTCGCGAATCCGCGACCTGCGCTGCGGCTGCGCTGAACGCTATGCGCGCAGGCGCCCGAGATCGTCACCGTGCGGTGGACACCTGCGCGTAGCTCGCACGGGGGACGACCCCGGCCGATCGGCCAGGGGCTCGATCAAGCGGTTCCGCTGAGCGCTCTGGAAGGCGGGCGAACTCGGAGTTGCCATCCAGTGCACGAGGTGTGGCCGGGATTTTGTGGTGTGAGGGCTTGTGGTCGTGCACAGGGGTGGGGTGCTGGGTGTGTGCGGCTTCGTTGGGTGCGGGCGCGGTCGGGGCGGCGTGATCTCCGGGGGTGGGAGTGGCGCTGCTTTCGGGTGCCGCCGCGGCCGGGGGTGTGTTTTCCGGTGGTGGCTCAACGAGATCCGACCTTGCCGCACTTCGGGTGGTGCGGCGAATTCCCTGCGATCTCCCGGAACGGGCTGGGATGAGGACCGCTGAACGCGGCACCGGCCCACCAAGCGCTTCCGCCGGGTGGGCCTGAGCGCGGTTCGGTCAGGACTCGGGCTGCTCGGGGGTCTTGCGGCGGGGCAGGCCCAGGCGTCCCTTGGTGAACGCCAGCATGAGGAGGCAGAGCACGGTCATCGCGATCACCGAGTCGACTTCGCCCGTCGAGCCGAGTGCGGCGGCCTTGAGTCCGGTGGCGGTGTTGACGGCGGCGTGGGCGATCACCACAGCGAGCAGGCCTCCCCGCGAGATGTTCCAGACGGCGCCGAAGGAGACGCAGAAGGTGACCACGAGGATCACGTAGATGGGGACCGACATGCCCGCCTGCGAGGTGCCCTGGATGTCCCATAGCGGGGCGTGCCACACGGCCCAGATGATCCCGAGCGCCACGTTCGAGGCGAACGGCGGGAGCGCGGACTGCAGCCGCGGGAGGGCGAAGCCGCGCCAGCCGAGTTCCTCGTTGCCGCCACCGACCAGTGCGATGAACAGGAAGGTCGCGGGCAGGCTCGCCAGCGCGGGTGCCAGCGCTGCCTCGTCGATCCGGGCTCCGTGGAGCAGCACCGGGATCAGCCCGGAGGCGAGGATGAAGGCGCCGGGCAGCAGCGCGACCAGGTAGGGCAGGAACCAGCCCCGCCGGCGTGGGGAGTACCGCCGGAACAATGCGCCGACCCCGGCCTTGCCTTGCGTCGCGGCGGTGACGACCACCGACGCGATCGCCGGGCCGAAGCTGCCGGCGATGACGAACGCCATCGGGTCCACGTCGCGTACCACGGCGCTCATCGCCCAGAGGATCCAGGAGAAGCCGAACGCGATCAGGAAGTACGCGGCGAGGCCGCGGGCCGGGAGGGCCGTTGTGCGGGCCAGGTCGACGGTGTCGGCGGGGCGCTGTTGCGCGTGCTCATCGGTGATCATGACGAGCAACCTACACTGTAGGAGAAAAATCCAACAGTGTAGGTCTCGATTATGCTCGACCCATGTCCGAATCACCGTCCGAGCAGCAGCCGGACAGCGTCTTCTACCGCCCGCAACGCCCGCGCCGCTCGGAGTCATCGCTGAGCCGGGATCGAATCGTCGTCGCGAGCGTCGCGCTGCTCGACCGCGACGGGGCGAGCGCGTTGACCATGCGCAAGGTCGCGGCAGAACTGGGCGTGCACGCGACGAGCCTGTACTGGTACGTGCAACGCCGGGAAGATCTCATCGACCTGGCGGTCGACCACGTGCTGGCCGAGGCGGCGAGCGCGTTGCCCGGGGACGACGTGCCGTGGGACGACGTCGTCTTCCGCGTCGCGAAGCAGTACTACGACTCGTTCGTCGGCCACCCCTGGGCCGCCGGGTTCGCGGGAGCGCGACCGTTGATCGGGCCGAACGCGCTGGCGCTGGCGCAGCGGATCATCACCGCGCTGCGCGAGGCCGGTGGCACCGAGGAGGACCGGGCGATCGCCGCGAGCGCGATTTCCCAGCAGGTCCTCGGGGCGGCCACGACCGCCGCCGTCGTCGGTGGGTTGTCGAACGCGCCCGCCGACGAGCTCTCCGCCGCGGTGGGCGCGCCGGAGACGCTCGGCATCTGGATTCCGCCCTTCGACGACGTGCTGCGACTGCTGGTCGACGCCATCCGGGTCAGGCTCGCCGCGGCGAACCCCCAACGGTGAACAGGGGCGGGTGCGTCGTCAGCTCGCGGGCGCCTGCGCGCGGATCGGCTGCCGGTCCCACCAGGTGATGCAGCGCCACGCCCATTCCAGCGGGCCGTAGCGGAAGCGGGCGAGCCAGAGCCTGCTCCACACCACCTGGACGGCGATGATCCCGACGGCGAACACGAGCATCGTCGCCCAGTCGTCGGATCCCTCCAGGCCGATGAGCCGTCCGACGCTCACCATCAGCAGCGTCGCGGTGACGTAGTTGGTCAGCGCCATCCGGCCCAGCGGTTCCAGGGCGGCCGAGATCGGCTTCCCGGCCCGCGTTCGGACGAGCAGGGCCAATCCGCTGCTGTACGCGGTGGCCATGCACAGCCCGGCGACCACGGTGGTCAGCGCGAAACCGAGGTCCCGCGGGCCGTGGAGCTGGGTCAGCAGCGCGGGGACGGACAGCGCGGCGGACACCGCGAACACGACCACCAGCTGTTTGCGGCGCGCGTGCAGGGTCTGCGGGATCTCGTAGCGGGCGAGGGCGTAGCCGAGCACCAGCGCGCCGGGCACCGGGCTGACCGGGATCAGCAGCGCCACCACCAGGCTCACCCAGCGCGGCGCCCAGCTCAGCGGGAGCAGCAGCACGACACCGAGCACGCCGTAGAACAACAGGTATTCGCCGGGGTGCAGCAACTGGTGCAGGGCGCCGAGCGGAAGCAGGACGGCCAGCCTGCGCGCCAGCAGCAACCGCGGGTGGGGGTGCTTGCGGGCCGCGCGCCGCATGAAGATGCCGAAGCCGATCCCGAACAGCAAGGCGAAGATGACGTTGAAGCGGAACTGGACGAACAAGTCCAGCGCGCGTCGCACCGGCGACTCGACGCCGTCGACCTCGCTCGGCATCTCCAGCACGTGCGGGATGTTGACCAGTAGGATCCCGAACAGCGCGAAGCCGCGCAGCGCGTCCAGCGTCGTGACCCGCTGCCCGGAGGAGCTCCGTCCCGGGACGGCGATGGGCATCGTTTCCTGCGCGTCCGGCCGGGGAATCCGCCGGGTGGCGGCTCGCGGGTCGGCGCCGGCGTGGTGCTGGCTGCCTCGCATCGGATCACTTCTTCGCTGCTCGTGCTCTGGGACGAGGCGCCGCTCGTCCGTCCGGTCACGAGCCAAGTTAGAGATCCGCGGCGGCGGCGTGATCGGCTTCGCGGCCACCCCGCACTACGACTTTCAGGTAGTGCGGTCCGCGCCGTGGCCGGGTGGTCGTGACCTCCCGGTGGCGGCCGGAACGATCAGACCTGTGCGCCGGGTTGCGCTGGGGCTTGGTCGAGAAGTGGCCGCCCGCCGTCGTGGCGGGCGATCGGCGACGACGGTGGCCGGATCACCGTCGGCGCCCGCTTTGGTGCACCAGCGGGACCGCGGCGGCACGTCGGCCCCGAACAGCCCCTCGCACGCTCGATGGAGGCGCAGCCGAACGTCGAGCCGGGAACGTCCTGGAATCCCGCGACCGCTCGGCGAGCGGCGCCGGATAGTCCTCAGTGGACGATCCGGCACCGGGAGGGGAACGGGCCGTTGGCCGTGTCAGGCAGGGTGGTTCTCCGGGAGCCACGCCTCGAAGTCCGCGCCGCCCACGACGAACCGCCCGAACTGCTCGGCGAACTCGTCGACCTTGCGCCGGTTGTGCGCGGCCACCACGTCGGCAGCAGCGGGCAGTGGTTCGCGGACGCCGGCGAACACGCTGTAGAGCGGCACCGGCTGCGCGCCCCGGCCGAGCTTGGCCTCGTAGGTGCCGAGACCCAGGCCGATCTCCGAGATGCCGCGCTCGGCCCCGGTGCGGACCGCCTCGTACATCAGGACCTTGAAGTAGTCCGCCCGGTTCGGCAGGTCGTAGTCGAAGCCCACCACCCGCGAGTAGATCCCGGCGTCGCGGCGGTAGCGCAGGGCGAACGCGGCGGGCCTGCCCTCGTCCTCGACCAGCAGCACCGAGCTGTCGGCCGAGAGGTGCCTGGCCTGCCGGTGGTAGACGTCCAGCGCGCGCTCCAGGCTGTACCAGGTGTGGCCGTACTTCTGCATGAGCGCGTTGTTCAGCGGGGCGATCACGTCGACGACCTCGGCCAGCTCCACCTCGCGGATGGTGCGCCCGCTCTCGGCGAACTCGCGCAGCTCGCGCCGCACCCGGGTGCGGCGGTTGCGCGGGAGGTAGGCCAGGTAGTCGTCGAAGGACCAGTCGGTGCGCAGCACGTTCTCCACGTCCTGCAGCACCACGACCGGCTCGGCGTCGGCGTGCGCGCGGGCCACCTCCAGCGCCTGGTCCAGCGGCAGGAACAGGTAGCTCAGCAGGTCGGCGTCCTGGTCGACGGCCCACGTGAGGGTGTCGGCGGTGAGGGCGTCCACGGCGGCGGCGCGGTCGGCGGCCGGGAGCCCCGGGCGCACGGGCAGCTGGCCGCGGAACTCCGACCAGCCCGCGCCGATCACGTACGGCCGCCGCTCGCAGGCCTGCGCCCGCTCGTCGTCGACGATGCCGTCGAGCAGGAAGGTCGGGGCGTAGAGGCGGTGCGGGGGCTCGGTGAAGGCGTACGTCTCCAGCCCGGCCACCGCGCCCTCCTCATCGGTGGCGATCAGGTGGCGGGCCGTTCCGGTCTCCGGCAGCTCCTCCTCGCGCACTCCCAGCCAACCCGACGCCGAATAGGTGGTGCCCCGCTCGCGGAGGGAATCCCACACCTGCCCCGGAACTTCGGCGGCGCGGTCGTAGGCGGTCAGCTTCATCGGTCGTCCTTCTGGGGTGCGGCGGTGTGTGATCATCAACTCTTCCAGATGGGCCGCGACGCCGTCCTCGTCGTTGCCCCCGATCACCGCGTCGGCGCGGCGCCGCACTTCGGGTGCGGCCCCGGCGACGGCGACGGCGGTGCCCGCCACCTCGAACATGCCCAGGTCGTTGGGGGCGTCGCCGAAGCAGACGGCGCCGCTCGGTGCCGTCCCGCGCCGGGCCAGCACCCACCGCAGCGCGGTCCGCTTGTCCGCGCCGGACGCGGAGAACTCCAGCAGTCCCGTGGTCGAGGAGGTGCAGCCGAGACCGAGTTCGGCGGCCACCTCGCGGCCGATCTCGGGCGGGCAGCCGACGACCATCAGGCACAGCACGCCGAGTCCTGCGGGCACGGCCTCCGCCCGGTGCACCCGGGCCGTCGCGCTGGCCAGGACGTCCGGCCAGCCGGGGGAGAGCACCCGGTCCTCGACCCGGTCCAGCGCCCACACCGCCTCGGGGCACCGGCGGGTCAGCTCGGCGACCGCGGCGGCGGTGAGCTCGGCGGGCATCGCGACGGTGCGCACGATCCGCCCGGATCCGGCGTCGGCGACCACGGCGCCGTTGGAGCAGATCAGGTCGCCCGGTGCCGCGTCCCGGAGCACTTCCCGCGCGCTCCACAGCGGACGGGCGGTGGCGTACACCAGGTGCAGCCGCGCCGCGGCGGCGCGCAGGGCGCGCGCGGAACGCTCGGACAAGGTGCCGTCCGAGCGCAGCAAGGTGCCGTCGAGGTCGGTGGCGACCGCCTCGACGACCGGATCAGCCGACATCGCCGCGGCCGATCCGCCTGGCCAGCTCGGCGGGATCGGTGGTGCGGCTGCGCACCAGCACCGGGCCGGTGCCGTCGAGCTCGTCGAACAGCCGCTGGTTCGTCTCCTCGATGCGCTGCCGCAGCCGCAGCGCGAACCACAGGATCGAGCGCGGGCCGACGACGCTCATGAACGTCTCCCGGTTGCCCGACGCCCACAGCTCCTCCCGGCGCACGTACCTGCCGATCGTGCGGCGCAGCAGCCGCGGCCAGGACACCCGCATCGGCGGGTCGAGCCACACCACGCAGTCCGCCGTGGCGGCGAAGTCGTCCACCGCCACGGCGTACTGCCCGTCCACCACCCAGGTCGGTTCGCGCAGCACTTCGCCGAGTTCCGCGCGCAATTCCGCCGCAGGGCGCGGCGTCCAGTCCCGCTGCCAGTGCAGCCGGTCCAGCTCCACGTGCCGGGCGCCGGCGACGGCCGCGAACTCGGTGGCGAACGTCGTCTTGCCGCTGGCCGAACCGCCGAGCACCCACACCCGGCGCGGTGGTGCCGGTGTCATCCGGCCGCCGCGTGGAAGCGGTGCGCGACGATCGCGGCGTAGCGGTGGTAGTGCCACTGCTCGAACCCGACGTGGCTCTCGCCGTAGATGCCGAGATCCGCGTTCTCGAAGACCTCCCAGCCGTCGCGCGCGACGATGCGCTCCATCTCGTCCAAGCCGGGGTAGTAGCCGCAGGCCCGCTCCTCCGGGTTGAGCCCGATCAGCCAGTCCGCGAAGAAGATCCCGCCCGGCGCGACCATGCCCATGGCGTGGTCGAACAGCGCCTGCAAGGTGTGGTGGCGGTTCGACGGCATCGACCACAGCCCGCTGCCCATGACGAACTGGAAACCGCCGTCGGCGGGCAGCGTCATGTAGTCCTGCTCGACGATGGTGCAGCGGTCCTCCAATCCTTCGTCGGCGAGCCGCTTGCGCAGGCCCACCACCTCGTGGCGACCGTCGACCAGGTGGAGCTCGCCGCCGTCGAGGAACAGCTCGTCGGTCTCCACCCCGACGACCTCCCAGCCCGCGCGCAGCAGCGGCAGCGCGAACTTGCCGTCCGAGGCGCCGAGCACGCACGCCCGCGGGCGCACCTGCTGGGCGTACGCGCCGGTGGGCAGGTAGCGGGACATGGCGGGGAAGTAGGTGAAGTACGGCGCCCAGTAGCTGCCGCGGTCCACTTCCAGCGGCGGGTTCAGGGTTTGTTCCAGCATCGTGGTTCCTCTCGATCTCGGATGACCTGCGTAGCGGGTCGCTCAGCGGAACCTCAGCGGCTTCCTCGCCGCGGGATCGATTTCTGATGCATGTCCGATGCACGGCGAAATCGCTGTCCTCGCGAGGAAGCCGCTGAGAACCCGCCGGTGGTCCTTGTGCTCGAGCTGGTCACTGCTCAGCGGCTCCGCCGCTGACAAGACACTGATCAAGGCCATCGCTCACGGCAAGCGCCACCCCCGCCCTCACGCGGCACCGCTCTCGTCGATGGCGCTGTTGCGCACGTTGCCCCAGCGCCGCTCGGCGGCCTCGTGGATGTACCAGATGTCGTCCTCGGTGAGCAGCTTCGACACCACCTCCGGGTAGGCCTCCTCGAAGAAGGTGTACGGCGGGGTGTTCTCCCGGCGGGAGTGGTAGTCGAGCTTGTCCTGCCCGTGCTCCTGGGCCACGCCGGTGCCCGGGTGGTAGGTGAGGATGTTGGGACTGGCCATGATCAGCAGGTCGTCGTCGATGAGCAGGCCGATCTGCTCGATCGTCTCGGCGATGGTGTCCCGGTCCTCCCCGTCGAGGCCGAACAGCACCGAGCTGCCGACGCGGATGCCGTGGTCGCGGATCGTCTCCAGCGCCGCGCGGACCTTGCCCACCCACGGTTCGGGGTTGCGGCGCAGCAGGTTCTTCTTTACGTGCCGCATGACCTGCTCGGACATCGACTCGATGCCGATGTAGATGTAGGTGCACCCGGCTTCGCGCATCAGGTCCAGCCCGGCGGCCACCTCGTCGCGCTTGGCCTTGTTCAGCACGACGTCCACGGTCAGCTGCGCGCCCCATTCCAGTTCGCGCAGCGGGCGGTGGGATTCCGACAGCGCGAGCAGGTCCCGGCAGAACTCGTTGATCGCCGTCCAGTTGCCGCCCCAGAACACGGGGTCGTCGAAGAACAACGCCTCCGCGCCCCAGTCGGCGAGCGTGCGCACCCGGCGGGCGACCTCCTGCGATTCGGTGATCGCGAACCGGGTGGGCAGCCGCTTCATCGCGCTGCTCTCCGAGCAGAAGGTGCACTTGAACGGGCAGGCGTCCAAGGTCATCATGTGCGCGGTCCGGCTGCCGTGCGGGGACGAACCGGCCTGCTCGAAGACCCCGAACCGGGCGCGGATGGAGAACGCCTCGTACGGCGAGGGCAGCTCCGACCGGCTCAGCGCCCGGCCGCGCACCGGCTGCACCAGCACGTCGCGGGCGCCGAAGCCGACGATGCTGCCGACCCCGGCCAGGTCCGCGCGGGTGGCGGCCAGCGGCGCCAGCGCGTCCATCACCGCGTCGACGCCGGTCCCGGCGAAACCCGGCTCCGCCACCAGCCCGATCGCCTGCAGCAGCAGGTCGAGCAGCGGAGCTCCGTCGCCGGCGACGACGAAGTCCACCACCCGGTCGCTGCGCCCGTCGCGCTGCACCTCCACGGTGCTGCTCCAGGACAGCTGCATGAGGCCGGAGCCGCGTTCCTCCCGGATGGTCTCGTCGGCGTGCCTGCCGCCGAGCACCACCAAGCACTTGGGGACTTCCCGCTTGGCGTCCGCGGCCATCTCCAGCGCGTACCGGTGCGCCGCGGACACGGCGCTGAGCAGCAGCACCTTCGGCCGCAGCGCGCGCAGCTGGGCGAGGAACGCGCCGCGGGCGCTCGCGTCCCAGATGCGCGGGTCGAACACCTTGCCGTCGGTGGTCGGGTTCTCGGCCGCCAGCCCGGTGCGCGGCCCGGACTGGCTGCGCCGGTAGTGCACGTCCGGGTAGTGGCCCCAGTCCGGGTAGACGTCGTCGACGTCCGGCAGCGCGGGCAACCCCGTCGCGCACCGGTGCGCGGACCGTTCGACGGTGCTGATCAGGGCCGAGTACAGGCACATCGGGTCGCCGGGGTAGGCGACCTCGCCGCCCCGGTTGGTGGCTACCGGGACCAGTGCGGCCAGCACCGGGAAGCGCAGCGCCGCCTCCTGGTCGCCGCCCGCGGCGGTGAACTCGTTGCGGCGCAGCCGAAGCCGGTCGGCGAGCCGGTCGTCCGGCTCGGCCGCGACCGGCTCGGGCAGCAGCGGATCGCGCACGACTACGTCCACTTCGGACTCCCCTCGGTGCTTCGGACCGGGGCGGTCACAGCGCGGTGATCAGGTCGCGCACCTCGGCCGCCGCGGCCGGGGAATCCACGGTCGTGGCGGAGTCACCGAGCTTGCGGTAGGCGAAGGTGGTCAGGCACGCGCGGGCCACGTCGGCGAAGTCGGATTCGGCCTTGGTGGCGGCGAACCGGTCCAGCGCCGCGGTGTCGCCCGCCGACGCGGCCTCGCGGACGCCCCGCTCGGTGTCGATCAGCTCGCGGACCGCGGCCTGCGCCTCCTTCGGGGTGTCGGGCAGCGCGGGCAGCGACCCCGAGGTGACCGGGCCGTCGACGACGGAGCGGGCCAGCTCGATCTCGTTGTCGTAGAAGTGGAAAGTGCCGGACTGGTGGATGTAGGGGCCGGGTTCCGCGCCGAGCAGCGCCGCCGCCCACTGGTGCATCAGCATGAACAGGAAGCCGTCGTAGGGCAGCACGGTGAGGGCCTGCTGCGCGCGCATCACGGTGATCCAGCTCAGCCGGTCGTCGCGCAGGAACATCTGCACGCCCACCGCGCACGGGTATTCGCGGGACTGGCGGAAGTTGTCCTCGGGTTCGAGCACCAGGGCGAACGTGCGCCGGTGCGCGGGGTCCTGCCGGATGCGCTCGACGACGGCTCCGACCTGGTTGCCCGCGGACGTGATCAGGCGGTGGCCGAAGGCGCCGCTGAGGGTGTGCTGGTCGTCGGAGTACTCGTGCGCGCCCCGCCGGTAGTGCGCGGGGGTGTCGACGTCGTTGCGCCCGTCCAGCGACCAGGCCAGCAGGCCGAAGCAGTAGGGCAGGTTCACCGGCAGCGCCGGGCTGATCGCGAGCGAGCTGCGGGGGTCGCGCACGCGGAAGGAGTGGGCGATCAGTTCCTGGTAGGGGCGGTCCTTCTGGCCGAAGTCCGACGCCTTGGAGTGCGGGTCGCGCACCGAGGGGACGGCGGAACCGCTGTCGAGGATCTCGCGAAGTCCGGTGGTGTAGGCGTCGGCGAAGGAATCGAATTCAGGCACGGTGCTCCGCTCGGTGCTGTGGTTGTGCCCTCCGCGACTATGTCCGCGCTCGTCGGACGGGTGGCGAATACCGCCGGTCGAGGGCGCGGGCATAGCGGCTGGAATAGTGCATTCACCATTTCGCCGCAATGAGGAGGGGATAGGTGCTGACGTGCACGATCTGATGTGGTCGAACTGTCGGTATGAACCCGTCTGGTCTCGATTTCAGCATCAGAACTTTGGTGATATTACTAGGGATATTCGGCCGTTCGTGTGCTTGCTTTTCGGGTTGAGAACCATGTCGACCAGGCAAAACGGGCGTTCCTGCGCATTCGGTCAGGGTGGAGGCGTAGTCGGAAGCAGCGCGAAAAGACCTCGTTCTGGTCCTGTCGGTCAATTCGTCCTGGTTCTCGCAGGATCGCGTGATGGTGTCGATATCAGTACTGCTGATCCATGCGGGTGAGATCGGGGAAATGTTGTTGCCTTGGCAATTGCAGGGTGTCTGGCGCTCTTGCGGCGCATATTTGTGCGTGCTAACTTCCTCGTTCGTGATCATCTTCGCAGATCAGGGGAATCTTCCCGGTGAGCAATTCCGTGCCGGGCGGCTCGCCGCCCGATGAGTCGGTCCGGGTTCGTCGGCGACGAGACCGCCCCGCCCGGCCCGCCCGCGCGACCCCCTGAGAGGAGAACCGTGCCCGACACCACCTCGCTCGACCCGGACCCGGCGCTGCTGCCCTCCGCCGACGACGTCCGGTTCTACGCCGAACACGGCTGGTACCTGTCCCCGAAGCTGCTCACCGACGACGAGGTCGACGCCCTCGTAGACGCGAGCGAGCGCTACTACTCCGGGGAACGCGACCGCGAACTGCCGCACCACCCGGCGAAGCTGTCCTACTGGACCGCCGCCGACGGGGACGTCCAGCGCAACAACGACTACGTCCACTACGAGAGCGACGCCATCGCCGCGATCCTGCGCAAACCCGCCATCGCGGCGACCGCGGCGCGGCTCGCGCAGGTCGACCTGATCCGGATGTTCCAGGCGACCCTGCTCTACAAGCCGCCGCAGCCCGGCGAGAAGTCGAACATCGTGCCCTGGCACTTCGACAAGTACTACTGGGCGTCCTGCAGCTCCGAGAACCTGATCACCGCGTTCATCCCGTTCCACCACTGCGACGAGTCGCTCGGCACCATCACCATGGTCGACGGCAGCCACCGGTGGTCGGAGTTCCGCGGTTGGGACAGCCGCAATGGCCACGCCGCCGTCGAAGGCGACCAGCAGCGCGAGCACCTGCTCGCCGAAGCGTCCCGGCGCAACGACGCCGACGTGGTCAAGGTGCCCATGACGATCCCCAAGGGCCACATGACCTTCCACCACTGCAGGCTCTACCACGGCAGCGGCGCCAACATCAGCGACCGGCCGCGCCGGGCCATCTCCATGCACATGCAGGACGGCTCGAACACCTACCGGGACCCCCGGCTGGCCACCGACAGCAGGCAGACCACCTACAAGCACGACGAGCTGGTGCGCCGCACCGCCGACGGCGTGCCCGACTACGCCGATCCCGAGTACTGCCCCGTGCTCTGGCAGGAAGGCCGCCCGAGCGCATGACCGCAACTCGCCTCGTGCCGCCGATCCGGTTGTCGTCGGGGGCGCGCATCGCCCTCGGCGCCGCCGTGGTCGTGCTCACCTACGCGTCCCTGATCGCGACCCGCCCGACGTCCCCGCACGGGGTCGGCGGCTCGGCGGCGCTGCTCGCCCTCGTCGGCTACCTGCTGGGGTCGGTGCTCATCGTCAGCGGTGCCATGGCCCGGCTCTCCACTTCCACCGTGACGCTGTTCCCGGTGGCCATCACGCTCAACATCGTGATCGGCCAGGTGGTGCGGATCAGCGGCCTGCCGGTGCACCTGGACTCCATCGGCACGGTGCTCGTCGGCGCGCTGGCCGGGCCTGCGGCGGGCGCGGCCTGCGGGGCGCTGTCCAGCATCACCGTCGGCATGACGATCAACCCCGGTTCGCTGCCCTACGCGGTCACCGCGGCCTCGGTCGGCATGCTGGTGGGCCTGTTCGCCCGGTTCGGCCTGTTCCGGCGGGTCCCGACGGTGGTCGCCGCCGGAGCGCTGATCGGCGTGGTCGCCGGGATGGTCTCCGCGCCGACCACCGCGTTCGTCTTCGGCAACGCGAGCGGCCAGCTGGGGCAGTCGGTGGTCATCGGGACGCTGCAGGCCTACGGCAACAGCATGTTGGAGGCCGCCTCCATCAACGGGCTCATCGCCGACCCGCTGGACAAGGTGGTGGTCTGCCTGCTGGCCTACGCGGTCCTGTCCGCGCTGCCCGGCCGGCTGCGCCAGCGGTTCCCGTTCGCGCGGGAGCACGGCGTCTTCGGCCGCGATCGGCGCACCGCCCCGGTGGAGGTGGGCGCATGAGCGCGGTGATGTTCTTCCAGGACGGCGGTTCCCCGGTGCACCGGCTCAACCCGGTGACCAAGCTGGCGCTCGCCCTGGCCGTGACCACCACGGCTTTCGCGATCCCGGTGTTCTGGGCGCCGCTGCTGCTGGTGCTGCTCGTGCTGGCGCCCGCCGTCGTGGTCGCCGGAGTGGGGCGCACCTACGCCCGGTTGCTGCCGCTGTTCGCGGCGCCGCTGGTGATCTCGGTGTTCCTGCTGCAAGGCCTGTTCTTCCCCGAAGGCACCACGGTGCTGGCCGCGTGGGGACCGGTGGCGGTCACCGCCGAGGGCCTCTCCTTCGCGGCGCTCACCTCGCTGCGGTTGGTGGCGATGCTCGGGGCGTTCCTGTTCCTGCTGCTCACCACGCATCCGGGAGCGCTGATGAGCGCGATGGTCGAACGCGGCCTCTCACCGAAGACCAGCTACGTGGTGTCGGCGACGCTGCAGATCGTGCCCGCGTTCCGGACCCGCGCCCGCAACGTGCTGCGCGCCCAACAGGCACGGGGCCTCGACACCACCGGCCTGCGCCGCCGGGTGCGGACGCTGCTGCCGCTGATCGGCCCGCTGCTGCTGGGTTCGCTGGCCGACCTGGAAGCCCGCGCGGTGGCGATGGAGGCGCGTGCGTTCGGCGCCCCGCACCGCCGCACCGCGCTGCTCGCCCTCGCCGACTCCCCCGCGCAGCGGGTGGCGCGGCTGCTCATGGCGGCGGTCGCGGTGGCCGCCGTCGTCGCCAACGTCGTCGGAGTCGCCCGGTGATCGAGTTCGAGAACGTCGGCTTCGCCTACCCGGAGACCGCCGAGCCCGCGCTGCGCGGCATCGCGCTGTCGGTGCCGCAGGGCCAGGTGTGCGGGGTCGTGGGCGCGGGCGGAGCGGGCAAGTCCACCTTCGCTGCGGCGATCGCGGGCATGGTCCCGCACGTCACCGGCGGGACGCTGACCGGAGCGGTGCGGGTGGCGGGCCGCTCGATGGCCACCACCCCGCTCGCCGAAGCGGTCACCGATGTGGGCCTGGTCGTGCAGGACCCGTTCAACCAGATGTCCGGCGCCAAGTTCACCGTCCGCGAGGAGCTCGCGTTCGGGCTGGAGAACCTCGGCGTGCCGCGGGCGGAGATGGTCGAGCGGATCGACGCCGTGCTCGCCGAACTGGGCATCGCGCACCTGGCCGACCGGTCGCCGTTCGGCCTCTCCGGCGGCCAGCAGCAGCTGGTGGCGATCGGTGCGGTGCTGGTCATGCGGCCGAGGGTGGTGGTGCTCGACGAACCGACCTCGCAGCTCGACCCGGCCAGCACCGCGCTCGTGTTCGGGGCCCTGGCGGCGCTGCGCGCGGGCGGGATCACCGTGGTGCTGGTCGAGCACAAGGTGGCGGGCCTCGTCGAGCTGGCCGACCGGGTCGTCGTGCTCGCCGACGGCGCGATCGTCCTGGACGGCACGCCGCACGAGGTGTTCACCGACGAGCGGCTGCCCGGTTTCGGCGTCTCGCCCACCCGGTACACCCGCGCGGCCCGGCAGGCCGCCGAGCACGGCCTGTGGCCCGCGGACCGGCCGCTCCCGGTCCTGTTCCCGGAAGCCGCCGCCGGCTTCGCCGCGCTCTCCGAACGATCCGCGTAGTGGGGCGGGTGGCGGGACCTAGGTTGCTTCCTCGCTGCGGGATCTTCTTCCCGAGCGGGTCCGCCACCAGGGAAGAAGCCGTCCTCGCGAGGGAACAACCGAGAACCCGCCGGTGGTCGGCTTGCCGGTGGCCGCCGCTCAGCGGCTCCGCCGCCGACAAGGCACGGATGAGAACCCCATCCAACCTGCAAGGACTCGTTAGGGAGGCCGCACAGTGCGGGCAGATATCCGGGTCGAGTCGCTGACCCACGACTACGACGCGCAGGTGACCGCGCTGCGCGGGATCACCACGACCGTGCGCCAAGGGGAGCGGGTCGCGGTCATCGGCCCCAACGGGGCGGGCAAGACGACGCTGGTGCAGCACTTCAACGGCCTCGCCCGGCCCACCTCCGGCCGGGTCCTGGTCGGTGGCATGGACACCGCCGAGCACTCGATCTCGGCGCTCGCGGCCGAGGTGGGCTTCGTGTTCCAGAACCCCGCCGATCAGCTGCACGCGCGCACGGTCGCCGCCGAGGTCCGCTTCGGCCCGCGCAACCTGGGCCACGCCGACGACGTGGTCGCCGCCCAGGTCGCGGCGGCGCTGGCGGCCACCGGCCTGACCGGCCTGGCGGACGCGCACCCGTACCACCTCGCGCCCGCCCAGCGGAAGCTGGTGGCCATCGCGTCGGTGCTGGCCATGGACACCCCGGTGGTGGTGCTGGACGAGCCCACCACCGGCCAGGACGCGTTCGCGCTCGACGTGCTGAGCGCGGTCGTCGAGGACCTCGCCGGCCGGGGCCGCACCGTCATCGCCACCACGCACGACATGGACTTCTGCGTCGAGAACTTCGACCGCGTGCTGCTGCTCACCGACGGCGAGCTGATCGCGGACGGCACTCCCGCCGAGGTCTTCACCGACACCGACCCGCAGCGCCTGCCGCAGCTGTTCCGGTTGAGCGGCGAGCTGGGCTGGGGAAGTCGTCCCACCACAGTGGACGAATTCGTGGCGGGCCTGGCCGCCGGACGCGCCGCGGCGCCGCCCGGGTGCCCGGTCTCGCTGGAGAGCTGACAGCATTCAGCTCCGCCCCGCGGGGCGGAGCCCGCCCCTCTGGGGCGGGGATCGCGGTGTTGAGAGGTCTTGTCGTGCAGTTCACGCATGTAGCCCGGGGAAGCCGCCGGGGTCTGGTCCTGGCGGGCGGCGGGCTGGTGGACGCGCTGGGCACCGGCCTGTTCCTGGTGCTCATCCCGGTGTACGTCGTGGTGCGCCTGGGGATCGACCCGGTCCAGGTGGGTGTCGTGGTGGGCGCCGCGAACCTGATCGCGCTCGCCTCACCGGGACCGGCCGGGTGGTTGTCGGACCGGATCGGCGCGGGCGGGGTGTGGACGTTCCTGCTGCTGGTCCGGACGATCGGGTACGCGGCCTTCCCGTTCGTGTCCTCGTTCTGGGCCTACGCGGTCCTGCTCTGCGTGCTGGGTCTGGCGGACCGGGCCAGCGCGCCCGTGCAGCAGCTGTTCCTGCTGCAGGCCGAGCGTCCCGAGAACCGCAGCCGCGCCATGGCCGTGCTGCGCACCGCCCGCAACATCGGCATGAGCGTCGGCCTGCTGCTCGGCGGCGTCGTGGTCTCCATCGGCACCGACGCCGCGTACTTCACGGGGTTCGCGATCAACGCGCTGTCCTTCCTGGTGCTGCTGGCCGTCGTGCGGGTGCTCATCCGGCGCGGACGCGGACGGGTGCCCGAACCGGTCGAGGTCGCGGTGGAGTCCGCGGAGCGGCGCAAGGCGGTGCTCAAGGACCCCCGCTACCTCACGCTGGTGGCGGGCAACGCGATCCTGCTCCTGCACGACTCGGTGCTGTTCACGCTGCTGCCGCTGTGGATCATCACCCGGACGCCGCTGGCCGACGGCTGGGTGGGGCCGCTGCTGGCGATCAACACGGTGCTGACCGTGGGCTTGCAGGTGCCGCTGACCAGGTGGACCCGCACCATCCCCGCCGCGCGCCGCACCGCGATCCGCGCGCTGGTCCCGCTGCTGGCCGCGGCGGCGCTGTTCCTGACCGCGGAGAACGCGTCCGCGGACGTCGTGCTGCTGGTGGTGGTGCTGGCCGTCGTGCTGATCACGGTGGGCGAGAACATGCACTCGGTGTCGGCGTTCGAGCTGTCCTACCGGCTCGCGCCGGAGCGTTCGATGGGCGCCTACCTCGGCGCCTTCGACTTCGGGCAGGCCGTGCAGTTCGCGGTGGGCCCGCCCTTCATGACCGTCGTCGTCCTGCGCGGCGCGCTGACGGGCTGGGGCGCACTGGGCGCGGCCTTCGCCGTCGGCACCGTGATGATGGCGGCGGCGGCCCGAGCCCGGCGCTGACCGGCGCCGCCCGTTTCCGGGCTACGGCGTCCGGAAGGCGTTGGCGACAGCTCATTTCCGGCTCGATGGTTTCCGCGCACCGCCGGGCAGTGCTGCCCGCGTCGTCCGCGAGCCTCAGGCGTGGGACGGGAGGAGGCGCTTGGTGGTGCGGCGGAAGGCCCAGACGACGACCACGGCGGCGAGCGCGGTCAGCGGTGTGCCCATGGCGACCTTCGCGAACGCGAGCCAACCGGTGGAATCGGCGAGGTAGAGCCATTCCTTGACGATGAACCTGGCGGTGAACACGGTGGTCGCGGCGAGCGTGGCGATGTAGTGCGCGCGCAGCGACGGCCGGTCCTCGCGCCAGCGGTGCGTGCCGCCGTGCAGGGCGTTCCAGGCAGCCCCGGTGATCGGCCTGCGGGCGAGCAGCGAGGCGAGGGTGACGACGGCGCCCGCGAGGCTGGCCCAGATCCCGATCAGGAAGAAGTCGTTGGCCGATCCGGTCCACGCGGCGACGCCGCCCGCCGCCGCGACGCCGAACACGCCGCCGAACGCCGCCGTGAACTTCTCCCCGCGCAGGAGCCGCACTGCGGCGAGCACCAGGGCGACGGCGACCGCGATCCCGATGGTGATCGGCAATGGTGCGAAGGGGACGGTCGCGGCGAAGACGACGACCGGCAGCGTCGTGTACACCATCCCCGAAGGGCCGCCCAGGTGGTCGAGCATCGTCTGCTTCTGCTCGAAGGCCGGTTCGGCCGTCGTCCGATCGGTGCGGTCGTCGATGCGGTCCATCGTGGTCATCGCTGTTCTCCCGGAATGCCGTGACGTTGGTGAGCTGCGAACCAGGAGACGCTGTGCCGCAACGGCATGCTCAAGACCTGGGTGAAGTGGCGTGGGGCACACTTCGGGCGCGGTGTCGCTCGGCTCCGAGTGATGCGCGGTACTTCCCGAGGCTCCGGCGCCCGCGCGCTTGACCGTGCCGCGACGGCACGGTTTTCACTGGAACCCGTCGGCGCGACCGCGCCGGCGCAACGCTCTACGAACGAGGTGATGGCGTGGGATGGAGCACGCGTGAGATCGCTGAACTGGCCGGGACGAGCCTGCGCGCGGTGCGGCACTACCACGAGGTCGGCCTGCTGGCGGAGCCCGAGCGGCGAGCCAACGGGTACAAGCAGTACGGCGTGGCCCACCTGGTGCGGGTGCTGCGGATCAAGCGGCTGACCGACCTCGGATTCTCGCTGTCCCAGATCGCCGCCATGGGCGACGACGACGACCACCCGGAGCAGGCTTTGCGCACCCTCGACGCCGAACTCGCGGCCACCATCGAACGCCTCCAGCGCGCCCGCATCGAGCTCGGCCTCATCCTGAGCAAGTCCGCGCCCACCGACCTGCCCGCGGACTTCGCCCCGGTCGCCGCGGAGGCGGAGCTCTCGGACGCGGACCGCTCGCTGGTCGTGGTCATGACCCGAGTCCTCGGCCCGCAGGGCTTGCAGACCTACGGCGACCTGCTGCGCAACGCCCCCGGCGATGTCGCGGACAAGGACTTCGAGAAGCTGGCCGCCGACGCCGACGACGACACCCGCCAGCAGCTGGCCGAACGCCTCGCCCCCTACGTTCGCGACGTCGGAGCGGCGAACCCCGGATTGCGCGACATCCACGCCGACGCCCCCGGCGGGATGCGCCACGCCCAGCGGACCTTCGGCAAGGCACTGCGCGACCTCTACAACCCCGCCCAGATCGACGTCCTCATCCGAGTCGAAGCCCTCCTCGCCGAAGGCGGGAAGTCCCAGAACGACCACGACTGACCCGTCGCGCGATCCGCTTCTGACGGAGGCTGATGTTGGGAATAAGCGCCCGGCCGGGTGGGTAGGCGGGGAGGTGGAAGTACTCGCCGAGCACGGAAGGGACGCGGACAGCATGGCGAACAACGCGCACTTCATCACCGCGAACGCGGGCGGTGCTCCGGTGATCATCGTGCGGGACGATCGCGGAACGCCCGTCACGAAGCTGGAGCTGCCGGCGGAGAAGTCGAAGCCCGAGCACGCCGACGAAGAGCTCTCCGCCGCGGGCTGGAGTCGCCAAGCCGACTGGAGCGCGGCCGACGACGGCTGGGTCGTGCCGGTCGTGCCCTCCTGACCGCTCCCGCCCCGAGCTCCACCGCCGATGTGAGGAGATTCTGTTGGCCGAGCAAGAACTACCGCTACCGGACTACGACGAACTGCCGATCGGGACGCTGCGCCACCGGATGCGCGCGCTGGACGCGGACGAGATCCGGACGCTGCTGGAGCACGAACGCGGCCACGCCGATCGCGTGCCGGTGACCACGCTGCTCACCAGCCGCTTGGACGAGCTGGAGCGGGGTGCCACGCCCTCGTCCGGCTCGCAGGAGCAGATGCCGGAGGTGTCCGAGCACAAGCGCACCGGTTCGCCGGTGAGCCCGAGTGCCCCGGCGCAGCCCGGCCGTTCGACGGCGCACGGCACCATCGGCCAGACCGGGAAGGGCGCTGAGCACAGCGAATGAGGCGGGGGCGCGACCGAGCGGGCCGCGCCCCCCGGGGGGCTCGCTACTCCAGGACCTGGACGTGGTCGCTCGCGCCGTCGGAGAGGAACGACGCGAGCTCCCGGCCCTGCTCGGTGACCTCGGCGCGGTCCAGTCGGGAGAAGCCGCGCAGCGGGCCGACGAGCACGGTCCCGCCCTCGACGGACCACGTGGCCGCGACGCGGCCGTCGACGAGCACGGCGCGCTGCCCGGCCACCGACAGGCCGCGGTGCTCGTCGTCGATGATCCGGCCGCGGTCGGCGTAGCCGAGGATCGCGTTGTCGAACGCGGGCAGGAAGCGCACCGGTGCGGGCACGTCCGGGTCGGGCCGGGGCGCGTCGGGGAGGTCGAGCAGTTCGCGCCCGCGCTCGTCGCGGAAGGCGACCAGCTCGGCCCGGATCGACGCCACCGCGGCGGGGAGCCCGGCCACTCCGCACCAGGCGCGCAGATCCGCCGTGGCGGCCGGGCCGAACGCGGCGAGGTAGCGCCGCACCAGCGCCACCCCGGCCGGATCCGGCCCGTCCCCGGGCGGCGGGTCCACCTCGCGCCCCAGCCACGACGAGAGCAGCACGTTGCGCGCGCCCCCGCTCGCCCGCCAGAGCCCGCGCGGCGGCACCTGCACGGCGGGCACGAGGACGATCACCGCCTCGCCCAGCGCCCGCGCCCCGGCGGCGGGCCAGCGTTCGGCGAGCGCGCGCCCGAGCTCCGGCATCGAGCGCGGCTCGTCGTCGGCCAGCAGTTCCCGGCCCGCAGCGGCGAGTTCGTCGAGGTCGACGCCGTCGAGTTCCCGGCGGTACACCCCGAGCAGCCGCTGGCGGAGCATCGCGTCGTGCCGGGTCCGCCACGCCACGGCGTCCTCGGCGCTCACCAGGTGGATCGTGCGGCGCATGAGGTGGGTCCGCACCACCCGCCGCTCGGTGAGCAGGTCCGAGAGCACCGCAGGGTCGAACCCGCGCAGCCGGGACCAGAGGCCGATGAACGGTTCCTGCGGTTCCTGGGCCTGCAGGCCGCCGAGGTGCGCCACGGCGTCGAGGACTCCGAGGCCGGCCCGGTCCAGCAGCAGTTGGCGGGCCAGCGCGGCCCGGTTGAGCGCCCGCGCGGACAGCCGGGTCAGCACGCCGCGACCACCTCGTGCTCCCCGGCGGTCACGCCGAACGCCCGTCGAGCGTTTCGCGCAGGATGTCCGCGTGCCCGGCGTGCTGGGTCGTCTCCGCGATGATGTGGATCAGGACGCGGCGGGCGCTGTGGCGGCCACCCGGTTCGTGCCAGGGCGCCTCGGGCAGCGGCTGCGTCGCGGACAGGCCGGGCAGCGCGGTGACGATGCGCTCGGTCTCGGCGGCGGCCTGCCCGTAGCTCTCGACGATGCCGGCCAGCGTCTCGCCGGGCAGCACCTGGAACTCCTGCTGGCGGTCGATGGCCCACTGCGGGTACTCGCGCGCCGTTCCGGCCATGAAGTCGTCCCAGGTCACGCCGTCGGGAAGCTCGAGGGTCATCGCCGACGGCCCTTCGAGGACGAAGCGCATCCAGCTCCGCTCGACGTTCGTGACGTGCTTGAGCAGGCCTCCCAGGCACAGCGCGCTGATCGTCGGGCGGGCGGCGGCCTGCTCGTCGCTGAGCCCGCGCGTGGTGGTGATCAGGGCTGCTCGGGCCGCGGCGAGTTCGGCGAGCAGGTCGGCCCGCTCGTCGTCGACGGCGGGGGAGGTGGCGGTCGTGGCTGTCATGGCGTCCTTCGGGTCGTCGTCGTGGTTCGTGACGACTTTCGCAGGGGAAGCGGCCAGGTACCGTCCGCTTCTGGCGGGCATCATCGGATTCATGCACGGAACCTCGGCGCGGTTGCTCGCTCTGCTGTCGCTGCTGCAGGCGCGCCGGGACTGGCCGGGGCCGCTGCTGGCGGAGCGGTTGGACACCAGCGAGCGCACCGTGCGCCGCGATGTCCAACGCCTGCGCGAACTCGGGTACCCGATCCTGGCCGTCAAAGGACCTGATGGTGGCTATCGGCTGGAGGCGGGCGCGGAGCTGCCGCCGCTGCTGTTCGACGACGAGCAGGCCGTCGCCCTCGCCGTCGCGCTGCAGAGCGCCGCCGGTACCGGAGCGGGCATCGGGGAGGCCGCGGCGCGGGCGCTGAGCACGGTCCGCCAGGTCATGCCCGCCCGGTTGCGGCACCGCATCGACGCTTTGCGGGTCACCGCCGTCGAGCGGGCCGGGTCCGGGGCGAACCCGCAGGTCGACACCGAGGTCCTGGTGGCGGTGGGCGCCGCGGTGCACGCCCGCGAAGTGCTGCGGTTCGACTACGTCCCGGCGCATTCGGCGCGGGACGGGGAGCCGCGCCGGGTGCAGCCGCACCACCTGGTGACCTGGGGCGGGCGCTGGTACCTCGTCGCGTGGGACCTCGACCGCGACGATTGGCGCACCTTCCGCGTCGACCGGATCGCTCCGCGCACGCCCACCGGCCCCCGCTTCACCCCGCGCGCGCTGCCCGGCGGGGACGTGGCGGACTTCGTGACCGAGAAGTTCATGGGCTCCGCCGGGTGGCCCTGCCGAGGTGAGGTGATCCTCGACCTGCCCGCAGCCGCGGTATCGCGCTTCGCCCACGACGGGGTCGTCGAGGAGCTCGGCCCGGAGCGGTGCCGCCTGGTGCTGGGGTCGTGGTCCTGGGTCGGCCTGGCCGCCACGATCGGCAGGTACGACGCGGACGTCGAGGTCGTCGGCCCGCCCGAGCTCGCGGAGGCCTTCGCACGCCTGGCACGCCGGTTCGAGGTGGCCGGGCGCGCTGCCGAATGAGTCCATTTAGGACTGTCTGGGGAATGTCCCGCGCGCGGCACCGGTTGACCGGGGGGTGGGCGCTGCTCGGCGGCTCCGCGCTGACGGCGCGAGGCCGCGCGCCGACACTGAATCCCTGGGAACACACGATCACGAGGAGGCCTGGCATGAAGGCGGCGGTGTACTACGAGAACGGCGGTCCCGAGGTCCTGCGCTACGAGGACGTCCCGGACCCGGAGGCAGGAGCCGGTGAGGTGCTGCTGCGCGTCGCGGCGGTCAGCGTGCAGGGCGGCGACCTGCTGCACCGGCAGATGTCGCCGTTCGAGACCGCACCGCACGTCGTGGGCTACCAGGCGGCGGGCACCGTCGAGGCCGTCGGCGCGGGTGTGACCTCGGTGCGCGCGGGTCAGCGCGTGGTGGCGTTCATGCCCGCGGGTTCGCACGCCGAGCTCGCCGTGGCGCGGGAAGGCCACGTCTACCCGGTGCCGGACGCGCTGGACCTGCGGCTCGCCGCGGGCATCCCCGTCGAATTCGGCACCGCCGACGACTGCCTGTTCGAGTTCGGCCGGTTGCAGGCGGGCGAGACGGTGCTCGTGCAGGCCGCCGCGGGCGGCGTGGGCCTGGCCGCCGTGCAGCTCGCGAAGGCCGCCGGAGCGACGGTGATCGGCACGGCCTCCAGCGCCGAGAAGCTGACCCGGCTCACCGAACTCGGCCTCGACCACGCCATCAACTACAAGGACACCGACGTCGCCGACCGCGTCCAGGAGCTCACCGACGGGCGCGGAGTCGATCTCGTCGTCGACTCGGTCGGCGGGAGCACCTTGGAGGGCAGCGTGGGCGCGCTCGCCTACCGGGGGCGGATCAGCTGGGTCGGCCAGGCCGGTCGGGAAACGCGACCGCCGCAGCTCGGGCCGCTGATGTTCAAGAACGCCTCGCTCAACGGCGTCTACTTCGGCGGCGAGATGGAGCACGACCCGCCCCGCACCAGGGCGGTCGTCGAGCGGCTCATCGACCGGGTCGCGTCCGGTGAGCTCACCGTCGTGCTGGACCAGGAGTTCCCGCTCGCCGAGGCCGCCGCCGCGCACCGCCACATCGAGAGCCGCGCCGCCTTCGGCCGCGTTCTGCTCATCCCCTGACGCGGGGCACCGCGGCGAGCAGCGCCGGCCACCGCCCTCCCGCGGCTCCACCCACCGCCCGAACCGCCACCACTCGAACAGGACTCACCCGCCCCCTTCCCCGCGATGTCGCGAGACGTTGCGGGTGGGAGGTGGGGCGGTGCCACGGGGGAGTGCCATTCGTGCGGGTGGGTGGTTCGGGGGCCTCGTCAGGTGAGGGACTTTCGGACGACGTAGGGCAGCGTGCCGCCGTGGCGGAGGTAGTCGATCTCGCTGGCGGAGTCGATGCGGAGCCGCAAGGCGAGGACCTGCTCAGTCCCGTCTGCACGGGTGATCGTCATGGTGGCGCGGTTCAGCCCGGTGACGAGCGGGTCGGGCACGGACAGGTCGAGTTCGTCGCCGGAGTCGAATCCGTGGTCCGCCGCGGATTCCCCCGGCTCGAACACCAGCGGCAGCACGCCCATGCCGATCAGGTTGCTGCGGTGGATCCGCTCGAACGTCTCGGCCACCACCGCTCGCACGCCCAGCAGTGCCTGGGCTTTCGCGGCCCAGTCCCGGCTCGACCCGGCGCCGTAGTTCTTGCCGGCGATCACCACCAGCGGGGTCCCCTCGGCGCGCCACGACATCGCGGCGTCGTGCACGGACATGACGTGCTGCCCGGACGCGTCGTGCGCCCGGCCGCCGGAGCCCGCTTCCGACTCCGGCAGCAGCCGGTTGACCACGGCGCGGTTGGTGAACGCGCCGCGCAGCATCACCTCGTGGTTGCTGCGCCGCGTCGAGTACTGGTTGAGGTCGTGCGGCCGGGTCCCGCGTGCGCGCAGGTGGTGTCCGGCGGCGCTGTCGAGGGGGATCGCTCCGGCGGGTGAGATGTGATCGGTGGTGACGTCGTCGCCCAGCCACAGCAGCGCACGGCCGCGCCGGAAGCCGAGCTCGCTCTTCGGAGTGCGGGAGAGCCCGGTCAGGTACGGGGGTTTGCGGATGTAAGTGGAGTCCTCGTCCCACGGGAACAGCGTGTCGTCCGGCGCGGACAGCGCGTGCCAGTGCTCGGTGCCGTCGCGCAGCGTCCCGGTGTTGGCGCGGAACATCTCGGGCCGGACGGCGTCGGCGACGACCTGCCGCACCTCCTCGTCGGAGGGCCACAGATCGGCGAGCAGCACCGGTGCTCCGTCGCGGTCGTGGCCGATCGGCTCGGTGTCGAAGTCGTGCAGCACGGAACCGGCGAGGGCGTAGGCGACCACCAGCGGCGGTGAGGCGAGGTAGCCGAGTGAGACCTTCGGGTTGACGCGCCCGGCGAAGTTCCGGTTGCCGGAGAGCACCGCGGTGGGCACGAAGCCCCGGCCGACCAGCTCGTCCACCGCGGGGTGCAGCGGCCCGGAGTTGCCGATGCAGGTCATGCACCCGAATCCGGCGACGTGGAACCCGGTTTCGGCCAGCGCCGCGAGCAGTCCCGCCGCGTCGAGGTAGTCGCTGACGACCCGCGATCCCGGGGACAGCGAGGTCTTCACCCACGGCTTCGCCCGCAGGCCGCGTTCCGCCGCGCGCCGCGCCAGCAGCCCCGCCTGCACCATCAGCGCCGGGTTCGCGGTGTTGGTGCAGCTGGTGATCGAGGCGATGGCCACCCCTCCGGCGGGGACGGGTTGGTCGAACGCGCCGGGCACGGGTTCCTGCTCCCCGGCCGCCGCGCGGAACGTGCCCGGGACGGCCGACAGCGGCGTGCGCTCGTGCGGGAGGCGGGGTCCGGCGACGCTGGGTTCCACGGTGCCGAGGTCGAGGGTGAGCACCTCGTCGTAGGTCGGGTCCGGTTCCGACCCGGTCCGGAACAGGCCCTGCGCGCGGAGGTACTCGGTGACCACGGCGCGGTGCTCGTCGTCGCGGCCGGTCAGTTCGAGGTAGTTAGCGGCGTTCGCGTCGAAGGGGAAGTAGGAGCAGGTCGCGCCGTATTCGGGCGCCATGTTCGAGACCGCCGCCCGCTCGGCCCAGCCGAGTCCGGTCGCGCCGGGGCCGAAGAACTCGACGAACTTGTCGATCACGCCGTGCGCGCGCAGCGCCTCGGTCAGGGTCAGCGCCAGGTCGGTGGCGGTCACGCCGCTGCGCAGCCCGCCGAGCAGCCGCACGCCGACGACGGTGGGGAACGGGATCACGACCGGCTCGCCGAGCATCGCCGCCTGCGCCTGGAGCCCGCCGACGCCCCAGCCCACCACCCCGATCGAGTTGATCATCGGCGTGTGGCTGTCGGTCGCCACCAGCACGTCCGGGTGCAGCACCGGGGCGTCGCCGCCGGTGTCGGTCCACACCACGCGCGCCAGCGATTCCATGTTGACCTGGTGGATGATCCCGGTCCCGGGCGGCACCACCCGGAAGTTGCGCACGCTGCCCTCGGCCCACTTGATGAACTCGTAGCGCTCCCGGTTGCGCCGGTAGTCGATCAGCAGGTTGTTCTCCAGCGCGGCCGGGGTGCCGTACTCCTCGACGATGACCGAGTGGTCGACGGTCAGGTCCACCGGGATGGCGGGCTGCAGCCGTTCCGGGTCGCCGCCGAGTTCGGCCACGCCGTCGCGCATGCCGGCGAAGTCCGCGAGCGCGGGCAGGCAGGTGGTGTCGTGCAGCATGATCCGGTTGGGGTGCACCGGAACCTCGCAGGTGCTGCCGCGTTCCCGCGCCCGTCGCAGCACCGCTTCCAGCGAGCCGGGCGCGCGGCGGGCCACGTTCTCCAGCAGGACGCGGATCGCGTACGGCATGGCCGCCAGCTCGCGCTCGGAGGCCAGCCCGCGAAGGGGAACGTACCGGTAGGCGCGCTCACCGATGGCGAGCTCAGCGGTCTCGACGGTCTTCATGGCTAGATTGTATGGAATCACCGGAAAAAACAAAATGTGACTCTGGCTGTTTTCACGCGGCGAAATGCGGTCGCGGAGTGTTCTTGTTGGCGCGAACGGAACAATCTTCGGGATGGTCTCGACTCGCGGCCGACCGACGCGCGGCGGACTCAGCCCGAGCCGGGCAGCCGGGTCTTGAGCTCGCGGACCTCGTCGAGGTGGTCGCGCAGGAACCGGGACGCCGCCGCCTGATCGCCGCCTTCCAGCAGGTCGAGCAGTTCCAGGTGCTCCCGCGCCTGGCGGACCAGGCGATGCCGGTCGGTCTGGTGCCGGTACTCGATGAGCCTGCGGACGCGGTTGACGCGGGAGACCGCGTCGAGCAGGTAGGCGTTCGCCGCGCAGCCCACGATCATCTCGTGGAACTCCGCGTTCACCCGGAACAGCTCGCCGCGCGGCAGCAGCAGCGCGTCCCCGCTCAGCAGGGACTCCTGCTGTTCGCGGTGCAGCGCGAACTTCTCCGCGTCCACCGCGAATCCCGGTTCCAGTACCGCGGCCGGTTCGACGATCATGCGGAAGCGGTAGCTCTGGTCGTGCGCCTCCCGCGTGGACAGCAGGTGCTGGAACTCCCAGCCGCGGCCCGGCCTGCGCCGGATCAGGTCCTCCCGCTCCATGCGCAGCAGCACCCGGTCGGCCTCCCGCGTCGTGAGTCCGTGCCGACGGCAGATCTCGGCGGTGGTGAACTCGTCGGTGAACCGGCCGGTGAGGTACTCGTCGCCGATGCGGAAGTACGCGTCCTCCTCGGCGTTCGAACCGGCCGACAGGTCGACGTGGGCGAGCTCGCTCGACGAGCGGTTGAGGAAGTACCCGCGGTTGGGTTCCTGGCTGACCAGCCCGAGCTCGGCGAGGTACGCCAGCGCCTTGCGGACGGGGGACCGGGAGATGCCCAGCGAATCCGCCGCCCACTGCTCCCGCACGTGCGTGCCCCGATCCAGGCCGGAACGTCGAATGAGGTCGATGACCTGCATCGCGATGGTGGGGGCCATGGTTTCCTCGTCGCTCCCTCGCGCTGTGGCTGCCGTGCGCCGGGGCCGGGATCGGCGGCCTCCGCCGCGTGAGCCGCCGAGGCCAGCGCCCCCTCAGGCTAACGAGTGCACATGGCGCCCTTCTCGCTCGTGCCTCGTCGGCGGCGGGTCGCTGAGCAGCGACGACCCAGAGGGGGTGAGCCGGGGCCGCCCGGGGCGGCCCCGGCCGCTCAGCCGCGCGCCGGCGTTCGCGCCGCGCGCCACCGCATCCCGAGCACCACGACCAGCGCCGCGATCAGGACCGCGTACAGGCTCAGGGCGATGGGGCTGTCGAACAGCACCAGCACGTCGCCCTGGCCCAGGGCCATCGCCCGGCGCAGTTCCTGTTCCGCCAGCGGGCCGAGTATGACGCCGATCAGCACCGGTGCCAGCGGAACCCCGGTGCGGCGCAGCAGGAAGCTCAGCAGACCGACGAGGTAGACCAGCACCACGTCGGAGATCGCCAGCTTCGAGGAGTAGGCGCCGAGCGTGGCGAACACGGCGATCGCCGCGTACAGGTAGTGCTGCGGGATGCTCAGCAACTTCGCCCACAGCGGGGCGAACGGCAGGTTCAGCACCAGCAGCAGCACGTTGCCGATGAACAGGCTCGCCAGCAGCGCCCAGACCAGATCGCCCTCGTTCTGGAACAGCAGCGGCCCCGGTTGCATCCCGTACTGCTGGAACGCGCCGAGCATGATCGCGGCCGTCGCCGAGGTGGGCAGGCCCAGCCCGAGCAGCGGAACCAGGGAGACCGCCGTGGTGGAGTTGTTCGAGGCTTCGGGCGCGGCGACGCCTTCGATCGCTCCGCTGCCGAACTCGGATCCGCCCCGCCGCCGGGCGAGCCGCCGTTCCAGCCCGAGGGACAGGAACGTCGGGATCTCCGAACCTCCGGCGGGAATCGCGCCGAACGGCAGGCCGATGGCGGTGCCGCGCATCCAAGGCAGGAACGAGCGGCGGACGTCCCGGCGGCTCAACCAGGGCCGCCCGGTGTCGATGTCCTGCAACCGCTGCGCTCCGCGGTTGCGGGCGGCGACGTGCAGCACTTCGCCGATGGCCAGCATGCCGACGGTCACGACGACCACGCTGATCCCGTCGAGCAGGGAGCTCGACCCGAGCGTGTAGCGGGCCACCCCGGTCTGCGCGTCGATGCCGACGACGCCGATCGCCAGGCCCAGCCCCAGCGCGGTCAACCCGCGCACCGCGGAGTCGGCGACGACCGCGGCGGTCGCGGCGAACGCGAACAGCGCCAGCGCGAAGTACTCGGCGGGCCCGAACCGCAGCGCGAAGTCCACCATGAACGGCGCGCAGAACACGACCGCGACGCAGGCGATGGTGCCGCCGACGAAGGAGCCGATCACCGAGGTGGCCAGCGCCTGCGGGGCTCGGCCGCGGCGGGCCATCAGGAATCCCTCGAAGGCGGTGGCCATCGAGGACGACTGCCCCGGCGTGTTGAGCAGGATCGCCGTGGTGGCACCGCCGAACTGCCCGCCGAAGTACACCCCGGCGAGCATGATGAACGCCCCGGTCGGCTCCAGCCGGAAGGTCAGCGGGATCAGCATGGCCACGGCCATCGAGCTGCCCAGGCCGGGCAGCACGCCGACGGCGGTGCCCAGCACCACGCCGACCAGGCACAGCAGCAGGTTCATCGGCGACAGCGCGTCGGCGAATCCGCCCATCAGGAGGTTCCAGGCGTCCATCACAGCACCTCCGCCAGCAGGCCGATCGGCAGCGCGATGCCGAGTCCGGCGGTGAACGCGAACTGGACGGTGCAGGAGAAGACCACCGCCACCCCCAGGTCGAACAGGGCGCGCGAGCTGCCGAGCGCGCGGGCCACGCCCCAGAACAGCACGGCGCCCGCCGGGATCCAGCCGAGCAGGACGAGCACGGCGAGGTGCGCGGCCAGGGTCGCGACGACGATCCCGAACGCGCGCCAGTCGCCGCCGGGCGTCTCCGCGTCCTCCGCCGGAGGCGCGGCGGGCTTCCGCGCGGCTTGCACGACGAGCGCGCCCGCCAGCACGATCAGCAGCACGCCCACCGCGATCGGGAACCACTGCGGTCCCAGGTAGCCGACGTTGAGCGGTAACGGCAGTCGCAGCCCCTGCAGGACCAGGAATGCGCCGATGACGAGCACCAGGCCCGCGAGCAGCCGGTCGGCTCCGCTCGCGCCGCCCTTGTCGGTGGGAGCGTCCGTCGTCGTCATGCGAGCCCCAACCTCTCGGTGATGTCCCGGATCCGCTCGGTCTCGGCGCCGAGCGTGCGGTCGAAGGCCGGGCCGTCCTCGAAACCGTTGAGCCAGTTGTTGCGCAGCAACGCTTCCCGCCACTGCGGGGTGGCGACGAGACGGCGGACGAACCCCCGCATGTCGTCGGCCTGCTCCGGCGTGATGCCCGGCGCGGCGGCCAGTCCCCGCCAGTTCGACATCACGATGTCGTAGCCGGATTCCCGCAGCGTCGGGGCGTCGGGCAGGTCGACCGTGCGCTGCGGGGAGGAGACGCCGAGCACGCGCAGTTCCCCGGCGGTGACTTGATCGCTGATCTCGTTGGTGTTGGCCACTCCCACGTCGAGGTGGCCGCCCAGCAGTGCGGCCACCATTTCGCCACCGCCGGAGTAGGCGATGTAGTTCAGCCCGGCGGGCCCCACGCCGGCCGCGCTCGCGGCGGATCCCGCGAGCAGGTGGTCCAGGCTGCCGATGGAGCCGCCGCCGACGACCACGCCGCCGGGGTCGGTCGCCCAGCGCTGCATCAGGTCGCCGGTGGTGCGCAACGGCGAGGTGGCGGGCACGACGATCGCGTCGTAGTCCTGGGTGATCTTGGCGATGGGGGTGGTGTCGGTGACCTGGTTCGGCGAGCCGTTGATCTCGACGGCGCCGAGCATCGTGGTCCCGGTGAGCAGCAGCGTGTTCGGATCGCCGGGCTGGTTGACGGTCCGCGCGAGGCCGATGGTGCCACCGGCGCCTTCGACGTTGAGCACTTCGCTGGAGCCGGTGAGCCCGTTCTCCTGCGCGGCGTGCTGGAGCTCGCGGGCCGTGGTGTCCCAGCCGCCGCCCGGCGCGGCCGGGGCGACGATCTTGAGCTTGTCCCGCAGTCCCGTTCCGGACCGGGCGGATTCGTAGGCCGAGGCCACCCCGGTGCCGACCAGCACCAGGCTCAGCACGGCCGCGCCCAGGCGACCGGTGAACCTCCCGGCCGTCACCGCGTGCCTCCGCGTGGGTCGCCGGACGCGGTGGGCCCGCCGTCCGGACAACGATCGACGGTGATCGTCATGCGCTCTCCCGCTTGCGTTTCCGCTCCGCGGACCTGGCCGGAGCTGGTTGTACTAAATCGAGCATCGGTACAATATTCAGCGGGTCTGTCGCAGTCAACAGCGCACTGACCGGTTCCGCCCTAGGTGCCGGTCGCGGTGATGCCCGTTGTCATGACGGGATGTCAGCCTCGAAGCCGGGCGGAGCCGGGGTCCGGAAGCGGTCGAGTCGAAGCGCTCGAACCCGTGAGATTGCATCGATCCGCCTGGACATGCGCATCGCCGGCGCTCCCGGTCTGGGCGGGGGAGATCGGGGGAAAATCGGCCTTACCGTCGCTGACGCGGAGGAACTAGCATCGGTACCCGTGTCGGACGGGGTTCGTGAGCGGATCATCGATGCGGCGTCCGCGCTGCTCGCCGGTGGCGGCCCCGATGCCATGACCACCCGCGCGGTCTGCGCGGCGGCGGGCGTGCAGGCTCCGACGATCTACCGGTTCTTCGGCGACAAGGGCGGTTTGCTCGACGCGGTCACCGAGCGCGTCTTCGCGTCCTTCGTGCAGCGCGAATCGTGGTCGGCCCGCCGCGATCCCGTCGAGGACCTGCGCCGCGGCTGGGACTTGCACGTGCGCTTCGGGATCGAGAACCCCGCCGCCTACGCGGCCGTGCACGGCCAGCCCCGCTCTGCAGGGGGGCCGAGCGCGCGGCGGCAGGCGGCGGAGCTGTTCGCGGGCCCGATCCGCCGCATCGCGCGAACCGGCCGGCTGCTCGTCCCGGAGTCACGCGCGACCCGGCTGGTGCACGCAGCGGCGACGGGCGCGACCTTGGAGCTCATCGGGACCGCGGCACCGGACCGGGATCCCGGCCTCGGCGACCTCGTGCGGGAAGCGGCGATCGCCTCGATCGTCGGCGCCGGCCCCGATCCCGAGCGCGACGCCCCGCCGGAGGTCGGCGCGGCGCTGACGCTGCGAGCCGGACTGGACGGGCTCACCGAGCTCACCGCCCCCGAACGCGCACTGCTGGCCCAATGGCTCGACCGGATCACCGCCCCCGGCTGATCGGGAACCCGCGAACGTTCGAGACCTGGCCGGAATTCGGCGGTCCCTGCCGTCGTCGCCACTGCTCGGGGGGAGGTGGTCGTGGCATGGCGTCGGGCGATGTCCATCATCGCACCACTGATCATCGACCTCCTGCACGTGCTGCTGAACTCGCTGATCCCGCCGCGGCACCGCCGCCCGTTCAACGCGATCGTGGTCGCCGGAGCCGGTGCCGCGTACCTCAGCGGCGGCGGCCTGGGGCTCTGGGAGTTCGCCTTCACCGCCGTGACGACCTACGTGGCCTACCGCGGCCTGAGCTCGTGGACGTTCATCGGGATCGCGTGGCTCCTGCACACGGCGTGGGACGTGCTGCACCACCTCAACGGCACCCCGATCATCCCGTTCGCCGAGCACTCGTCGTTCGGCTGCGCGCTCTGCGACCCGGTGATCGCCGCCTGGTGCTTCGCAGGCGGCCCCTCGGCCCCGGCCTCCTCCGACGCTTCCGCACCCCGTCGACCCCCGAGACCGACCCGCACCCGGTCGGGGACCAGCCCCGCGGCGGCCCGTGTTCCCGTGAGTTCGCGGTGGGAACGGGCGGTTCTGATCGTCCCGCCTGGGCGGCCGGATCGTTCGCGCGGCCGGTGCGGAAGTCCCTGCACTGGTGGGTTTTCGCGGTCGGGGGAGATCACCTGATCGGCCCAGTTCGGGCTCGGGGCGGCTCGGTGGGGGACTTCCGCTGCTCCGGATGCGGGGTGAGGGCGGTGGTGATTGCGCCGGTCGGCGGGTCCGGGAACGCTCCGCAGCCGTGATGCGGATCAGGTATCGGATGATGCCGAATCGGTGTTAGAAGAGCATCGCCGTCCGCGCCTAGTCTGCTGGCACCCCGCGATCGGGAGTTCCCCAGGGGACGACCGGCTCGCCTTCCACAGTGGAGGACGACGATGTCTGACAGCGAGGCGGAAGCGGCCGGGCGAACGGCGGAGCGCGCAGCCGGCCGTCCGCGCATTCCCACGCGATTCCTCGTGCTGGCGCTGATCTTCGTGATCACCGTGGTGAACTACGCCGACCGCAGCAGCCTGTCCATCACCGGCAGCAGCCTGCAGGCGGACCTCGGGTTCAGCACCGTCCAGCTCGGCTACATCTTCTCGGCGTTCAGCTGGGCCTACGTGGTGGCGCAGCTGCCCGGCGGAATGCTGCTGGACCGGTTCGGGGCTCGCCGGGTCTACGCGTTCAGCCTCGTGCTGTGGACGCTGGTGACGCTGGCCGTGAGCTTCGTCGGGTTGATCACGACCCCGGTGCTGGTCGCGGTGACCATCATCTTCCTGCTGCGGTTGCTGCTGGGAGCGTTCGAATCGCCCGCGTTCCCGGCGAACGCGCGGGTCGCGACGGCCTGGTTCCCCACCGCGGAACGCGGCCGGGCGACGGCGATCTTCAACTCCGCCCAGTACTTCGCGACCGCGCTGTTCGCGCCGATCATGGGCTGGATCACCCACCAGTTCGGCTGGCGCTGGGTGTTCGTGATGCTGGGCGTGCTCGGGTTCGCGCTCGCGGCGATGTGGCTGCGGTGGATGGATTCGCCGCGCCACCACCCCCGGGTCTCGCCGGAGGAATTCGAGAAGATCAGCTCGGGCGGTGGGCTGGTGGACCTGGACGCCCCGAAGAGCGGGGACGCGGCGCCGGTCCAGGAACGCGCACCGTTGAACGCGGCCACGTTCCGGCAGATCTTCGCGGCGCGGGCGTTGTGGGGCGTGTACCTCTCGCAGTACGCGGTGAACGCGCTGACCTACTTCTTCATCACCTGGTTCCCGGTGTACCTGGTGCAGGGGCGAGGCCTGTCGCTGCTCGAAGTGGGGTTCGTGGCGGCGCTGCCCGCGGTGTGCGGGTTCGGCGGCGGACTGCTCGGCGGGTTCCTCTCCGACGGGATGCTGCGGCGCGGGTATTCGCTGACGGCGGCCCGGAAGGTGCCGTCGGTGGTGGGCATGCTGCTGGCCACCAGCATCGGGCTGTGCAACCTGACCGACAGCAGCGTGCTGATCGTCGCCCTGATGACGCTGGCGTTCTTCGGCAAGGGCATCGGGGCGCTCGGCTGGGCGATCACCACGGACATCGCGCCGCCGCAGGCGTCGAGCTTCGTGGCCTCCACGATGAACGCGTTCGGCAACGCCGCGGGCATCGTGACCCCCATCGTCATCGGCTACACCGTGCAGGCCACCGGTTCCTTCACCGTCGCCCTGTGGTTCGTCGCCGCCCACGGGCTGCTCGCGCTGGTCGGTTTCGCGGTGATGGGCCCGATCAAGCGGATCACCTTCGACGCGGCCTGACGGGTCCTCCCGGAGTCCGAAGAGTTCTTGAAGGCCGTCCGCATCCCAGTTGAACGGAGCGTTCCGATGACCCCGTCCGCCACCCTCGACCGGATCACCCGGGTGAAGATCTCCTCGGTGACGTTGCCGCTGTCGACGCCGATCAGCGATGCGAAGGTCCTCACCGGCAGGCAACGGCCGATGACCGAGGTGGCCATGCTGTTCGCGGAGATCAGCACGGCCTCCGGCCAGGAAGGCGTGGGCTTCAGCTACTCCAAGCGGGCCGGTGGACCGGGCCAGTTCGCCCACGCCCGCGAGATCGCGCCGGTGCTGATCGGCGAGGACCCCAGCGACATCGGCAAGATCTGGGACAAACTGGTGTGGGCGGGCGCGTCGGTCGGTCGCAGCGGGCTGTCGATCCAGGCCATCGCCGCGTTCGACGTGGCGCTGTGGGACTTGAAGGCCAAGCGCGCCGGCCTGCCGCTGGCGAAGCTGCTCGGCGCCCACCGCGACTCGGTGCGCTGCTACAACACCTCGGGCGGCTTCCTGCACTCGCCGATCGAGGAGGTCGTGGGCCGGGCAGCGGAGTCCGTCGCGAACGGCATCGGCGGCATCAAGCTCAAGGTGGGGCACCCGGACCACGCCACCGACCTCGCCCGCGTGAGCGCCGTTCGGGAGGAGGTCGGCGACGGGGTGGCGCTGATGGTCGACGCGAACCAGCAGTGGGACCGGCCCGCCGCGCGCCGCATGTGCCGCGCGCTGGAACCGCTGGACCTGGTGTGGATCGAGGAACCCCTCGACGCCTACGACGCGGAGGGCCACGCGCTGCTCGCGTCCACCTTCGACACGTCCATCGCCACCGGTGAGATGCTCGCCAGCGTCGCCGAGCACGCCGAGCTCATCCGCGTCGGCGGCGCCGACGTCGTGCAGCCCGACGCGCCCCGGATCGGCGGCATCACCCAGTTCCTCAAGGTGATGGCCTTGGCGGAGCAGCGGAAGCTGCAACTCGCGCCGCACTTCGCGATGGAGATCCACGTCCACCTCGCCGCCGCGTACCCGCACGAACCGTGGGTGGAGCACTTCGAATGGCTCGACCCGCTGTTCAACGAGCACCTGGAGATCGCCGACGGCCGGATGCACCTCTCGCCGCGCCCCGGCCTCGGCGTCACCATCAGCGACCAGGCCCGAGCCTGGACCGTCGCCGAACACGAGGAGAGCTGACGCGGGGTCGCGGAACTCCGCGGGATTCTCGCTGCGGGATCGATCTCCCGTTGCGAACCCGTGGCGGTGCCGATTTCGAGGTGTCCTGTTCTCCGCCGCTGGCAGGACACCGGTCGAAGATCCGCCGCTGCGCCGGGTGGGGCTGTTCACCCGCCCCCAGCTGCGGCAGCTCGCTCCTGGCGAATTCCCTCGCTGTGGTCGCGAAATCCGGCGAGGTGGGGGTAATCCTTTCGGCCAAGGGGCCTCGGGCCGATCAGCCGAAGTGGTGGGAGGGCATCGGCTGTGAGAGTGGTTCATGTCGGTGGCGGACGCCCCGGCAGCCCCACCCGGAACGGAGCCCCCGATGATGTACTTGATCGCTCAGCAGCAGGCCGACGACCTCATCCCCGCTGACAGCGTCCTCGCGTCGCTGCTGATCAACTTCCCGATGGTCCTGCTCATCGCGTACGCGCTGCTGTTCATCTCCGCGCTGATCAGCATCCTCGGTTCCGCGCTGAGCGGCGGCATGAAGCTGGTGTGGGTCGTGGTGGCCTTCATGGCGCCGTTCCTGGGGAGCCTGCTGTGGTTCGTGATCGGCCGCGGCGACGCCCGCAGGCGAGTCGTCGTCCGATGATCGCCACCCGGCTCGGCCGTCCGGCCGGGGGATCGAGACTTTCGGCCGGACGATCAGGTCGATCGGCGGACGTGACCGGTGCGCTGCGCTTGCGAGAGTGGGTCCTGCCGGTGACCGACCGGTAGAACCACTGCGAACGGAGCCTCCGATGTCCCAGCTCTCCCACGTCCTCGAAGCCGCGGGTCTCGGCTACTTCGGGCAGCTCGCGTCCGGCATGGCGGTGCTGCTGACCCTCAGCGCGGTGGCCGGGATCGTCGTCGAACCCGGGCTCGGCGGTCGCCGCAAGCTGCTGTGGGGCCTGCTGGCGCTGGTGCCGTTCTTGGGCGGTGCGCTGTGGTTCTTCGTCGGACGGTCGCGCGCCGAACGGGAGTCCGCCGAAGCCGGGTCCGCGGAGCTCGACGTGCCGTCCACCGTCAGCCGTTGACGGCGTCGGCGAACCAGCACGTGATCGTCGTCGGGTGCGTGATCGCCGTGCCCACGACCACCGAGTGCGCGCCCCGGCCCATCGCGTCCGCCGCCTGCCGCGGCGTGTGGATGCGGCCTTCGGCGATCACCGGCACCGGGACGGCCGCGACGAGCGCCTCGACCAGGTCCAAGTCCGGGCCGATCGGCTTCGGCCCGAGCACGGTGTAGCCGGACAGCGTGGTGCCCACGACGTCGGCTCCCAGCTCCACCGCCCGCACGCCTTCCTCCAGCGCGGACACATCGGCCATCGCGAGCCTGCCCACCGCGTGGATCGCCGCGACGGTGTCCTCGATCGGCCTCCCGTCGGGGCGTTTCCGGCCGGTGGCGTCGAACGCCACGACGTCCGCGCCGGTCCCGGCGACGGCGACGGCGTGGTCCGCGGTCGGCGTGATGTAGACGCCCTCCGCGCCGTCCTTCCACAAGCCGATGATCGGCACGTCGACCGACTCGCGGATCAGCCGCAGGTCGTCGAGGCCCTGGGCGCGGATGCCCGCCGCCCCGCCGTGCAGCGCGGCCAGCGCCATCCGCCGCATCGAGTCCGGATCGCGCAGCGGCTCTCCGGGGTACGCCTGGCACGAGACGACGAGTCGTCCGCGCAACCTGTCGAGCACCTCGTTCATCCGAGTTCATCCCAAGCCATCCGGGCGGCGCCGAGCACCGCGGCATCACTTCCGAGCCCGCCGGTCACGACCGGAACGTCGCGCACCGCGGGCAGCGCTTCGGCGGCGACGGCGGCGCGCACCGCGCTCCACCAGACCGGCCCGCAGGAGCTGACCCCGCCGCCGACCAGCACCAGCTCCGGGTCCACGGCGTTGACCAGCCCGCCGAGCAGCTGCCCGGTGGCCGTGGCGCCCCGGGTGAGCACGTCCGAGGCCAGCGCATCTCCGGACTCGGCGAGCGCGGCGACTTCCGGCAGCGTCGTCGCGGAACCGCCCCGCTCCAGGTACTCCGCGAGCAGCGCCGGACCGCTGCCGACGCCCTCCGCGTGCCCGGAACCGCCGCACGGACACGGTTTTCCGGCCGCAGCCGGGACCGGCAGGTGCCCGACGTGCCCGGCCACGGCGTGCGCGCCGTGGTGCGGGCGGCCGTCGATGATGAGGGAACCGCCGATGCCGGTGCCGACGGCGACGAACAGGACGTGCCGCTTCCCGGCCGCCGCACCCGTCCACAGCTCGCCGAGGGCGTGGGCGTGCACGTCGTTGTCGACGGTGACCGGGACGCCGAGCCGCGCGGCGAGCTCACCGCGCAGGTCGGTGCCCGCCCACCCCGCGAGGGAATCGGTGGCCGAGCGCACCCGGCCCGACGCGCGGTCGATCACCCCGGCGCTGCCCACCCCGGCCGCGGCGAACGGCGCGCCGAGCTCGCCGACGGCGGCGCTCACCGCGTCGAGCACCGCGCCCGCGCCCTCGGCGGCCGGGGTCGGCAGCGACGAGCGCGCCGTGATCCGCCCGTCGGCGGTCACCAGGGCCGCGGCGATGCCGGTGCCGCCGATGTCGACGCCCACGACCTCGGTCACAGCAACCCCGCCGCGACCAGCCGCTCCTCGACGCCGGCCACTTCGTCCGCGGTCAGCGGCAGCTGCGGCGGCGCCGTCACCGGGCAGTCGATGACGCCGCGCAGGTGCAGGGCGGCCTTGAACGCGCCCAGCGCCGAGGAGCTCGCGCCGATCCGGTTCGGGTCGCCGACAGCGGTGAGGCCGAACAGGTCGATCAGCCGCTCCTGCTCCACCTTCGCCTGGTCCCACTCGCCGTCCGCGCACAGCCGGTTCAGCCGCACGTAGGCGTCGGGGTCGACGTTGCCGAGGCCCGGCACGGAACCGTCGGCGCCCATCCGCATGTTCGTGTCCACGGTCAGCTCGGAACCGGTGAGCACGCTGAACGACTCCAGCCCGCGCGCCGTGCGGCCGACGAGCAGCCCGCGCAGCCCGGCGTCGTCGCCGCTGGAGTCCTTCACCCCGGCGAGCACGCCTTCGGCGGCGAGCCGCAGCAGCATCGCGGAGCTCAGCTTGGAGTGCACCGAGACCGGGATGTCGTAGGCGTACAGCGGGAGTTCGGCGCTCTCGGCGATCAGCCGGAAGTGGTGCTCGATCTCCGCGGGGTGGGTGCGCGTGTAGAACGGCGCGGTCGCCACCACGCCGGAGCACCCGGTCCGCTCCGCGGCGCGCACGTGCTCGCGCACCCGGAGCGTCGTGGTGTCGATGGCGCCCGCGAGCACCGGGACCTGGCCGGACACCGCGTCGACGACGGTGCGGAGCACCTGCTCGCGCTGCGCGTCGGTCAGGAACGCCATCTCACCGGTCGAGCCGAGCGCGAACACCCCGTCGACGCCCGCCGCCAGCAGGTGCTCGACGAGCAGCGCCAGCGAACGGGTGTCCACGTCGAGTTCCGGGGTCAGCGGTGTGCAGATCGGGGGGATGACTCCGTTGCGGAGTTCCATGTCTCTCCTTGCGTGTCGGGAGTGGGGTCAGGAGGCGGCGCGGAGCTCGGTGCCGTCGACGGCGTCCGTCGTCCACACCGCGTCGGGCCGCAGCCACCGCTGCATCCGGGACGGCGCGTCCACGGCGATGAGGACGAGCACCACGAACGTCAGGCCGAACGACAGCGTGGCCAGCGCCGTGCCGAGGCTCAGGCTGCTGCCCAGCGCGGCACCGAGCGCCGGGGCGACGGCGCCGCCGAGCGAACCGACGTTGTAGCTGAACCCGAGCGCCGCGGCGCGGTGGCGCACGTCGAAGTAGCCGCCGATCCACTTCGGCAGCAGGCCCGAGATGCCCTGGCCGAAGATCTGCTGCACGAACAGCAGCGCGCCCAGCGCGAGCAGGCTGCTCCCGCCGATCGCGAAGACCGGGAAGATGACGAGCTGCGAGATGAGCAGGCTGATCCAGTAGGCGCGGCGGGTGCCCAGCCGGTCGCCGGTGAACCCGGCGACGCAGCAGCCCACTGCCGCACCGAGTCCGGCGAAGAACAGCACGTCGCCGGTTTCGGTGGCGGTGTAGCCGAGGTCGGTCTTGAGGTACGTCGGCAGCAGCGATTGGATCGGCCACGAGTACAGGAACGCCGTGAACACGATGACCAGCACCGTGATGCCGGTGGGCCACCGCGCTCCGGTGAACTGCACCATGTACGACACGAACACGGCGGCGGTGAGCACGCCCAGCCCGGCGATCAGCCAGACCGATCCCACTGCCTGCGTGAAGATCGCGATCAGCGCGCCCAGCGCGACCAGGCCGGACACCGCGTTGAGCGGAGCGCGGCGGCCGGTGAACAGGATCCCGATCACCGACGGGGACGCGGTACCGGTCTCCTGCTGCTCGGACCAGTCCCGCGATTCGGGCAGGCTCCGGCGCAACCAGACGGCGAGCAGGATCGGCAGCAGTCCGATGTAGAACAGCGCGCGCCAGCCGAAGGCGGGCACGATCAGGCTGTAGGCCTGAGCCGCGACGACGGTGCCGATGGAGTAGCCGGAGATGAGGAACCCGCTGGCCTTGTTGCGCATCGTCGTCGGCCAGGACTCGATGACGTAGGTGGAGCTGGCGCCGTACTCGCCGGCCATGCCGAGCCCGACGATGAGCCGCGCCGCGAACAGCACCCCGAAGGTCGGCGCGAGACCGCAGATCAGCGTGCCGACGGAGAACAGCACGATGCTGGCGATCATCGCGGACTTCCGCCCGTAGCGGTCCGCCAGCGCCCCGAGGGTGAGGCCGCCGATCCACCGGGAGATGAACGCCGCCGAGACCAGCGTGGCGGCCTGCACCGTGGTGAGCCCGAAGTCCGCCTTGATCTCGGTGAGCACCAGCGTGATCAGCACGAAGTCGAAGCCGTCGAGCAGGTATCCGATCCAGGCGGCGGCGAACGCCTTCCACTGCGTTCGATCCAGCTGCCGGTACCAGGGCACGTTCCCGGTGCGGGTCGGGGCGGCACGTCGCATGGGTCACCTCAGTTCCTGAGCATGTCGCACCTCGATGTGCGGACATTGGACATCGGACGTTGGACGTCTGTGTCGCCGGAACTGTAGAGTGCACCTCGCGGCCTGTAAACCCCCGAGATCGACCAGTGCGAGGCGGAATTCCGATGACAGACGTGGCGATCGGCACGACTCGCCGCCCGGTGCTGGACCCGCTGTCCGAGCGGATCCTGGAGCTGATCCACGACCGCGGACTGCGGCCCGGCGATCCGATGCCGACGGAGCTGGAGCTGATCGAACTGCTCGGCGTGTCCCGCAACAGCGTGCGCGAAGCCGTCCGCTCGCTGCGCGCCCTCGGCATCGTCGACGTCCGCCACGGCCACGGCACCGTCGTCGGCGAGGCGTCGCTGCGGGTGCTGTCGCCGTCGCTGACCTTCCGCGCGGTGGCGGGCGGCGCGGACGACCTCGCCGGGCTGCGCAACCTCATCGAGGTCCGGGAGCTCATCGAGGTCGGCGTCGTCGGCCGGCTCGCCGGTGAGCTCGACGAGTCCACATTGGACTCACTGGACGCGTTGTGCGCCGCGATGGGGAAGACCGAGCTGGACCCGGAGACGGACCGGGAGTTCCACCGCGTGCTGTACGCGCGGGTGGACAACCCGCTGATCGGCCAGCTCGTCGACGTCTTCTGGGACGCCTACCGCACCGCGCACGCCGTGCTCAGCGCGCCCGGCGACACCGAGAAGGCCGAGACGGTGCGCCTGCACACCGCGATCGTCGACGCCCTGCGCGCGGGAGACTCCGCCGCCGCTCGGGACGCGATGACCGCGCACTTCGCCGAGATCAACCACCGCCTCGGCTCCGCCGAAGCCGCGCGCTGAGCCGGCACGTCCGAAGCCCCCGCCACGACGCCCGGTGACGGGCGAAGCGAACGGGGGCTTCGCGGGACTGATTCCGGCGCGACCGTTTTCGGGCAGCACGGGTCCCGCCGCGAATTGCGGTGATGCTGTGGGAATCGTCGAAGAATGCCGGTGGAATACCGGGATGAATCAGAAGGTGACGCCCTGCGCGGACGGCTGGAGGGTGCCGATCTGCATCGACTCGATCGGGAATTCGAGGTATGCTTGGTCGCCGCTGTCGATGTTCACGTTGACCTCGCCGGAGGTGTCCTGGAAACCGGCCTTGAACCCGGTGGCGGTGGGGACCTCGTTCTTGTCGCCGAGCTCCATGTGCACGCCGGCGAACGCGGTGCGGCCCGGCTCCAGCGAGATCTCGGTGGGGCCGCCGGGGACCTCGACGTTCTCGGTGAACACCTCGAAGGGCTCACCGGCCATGTTCTCCGGCGTCAGCGAGGCCCAGCCGGAGACCGGGCAGGTCTCGTCCGAGTTGTTGGTGACCGCCATCAGGAACACGCCGGCGCGGTCCGGCTGCGGGATCAGGTCGACCTCGTAATCCTCTGCGGCGCACGGGGAAGCGGAGATGTCCTCGGCGGACCCGCCCTGCTGGACCGCGGCGTTCGACAGGCCCTCCGGGGCCGAACCGGTGGCCTGTCCGCAACCGACCAGCAGCAGCGCACCGCTGAACAGGGCGGCGGCGGCACCGAACTTGCGGGTCTTGGTGAGCGACATGGTGGTGTTCCCCCTTCTCGGTTCTGCACGGGCATCCCGTGCTCTTTTCACCCCGTAAGACGCCCACCCCGCAACGGGGTTGTTCGCGGATTCGAAAAAATTCGCTCGGGCGCTTCTTCGCCCTTTCGCTCCCGATTCGTGCCCGCTCGTGGGTCCCGGCTCGGTAGGCTGATCGCATTCGCGAGCGAACCGCGCGCGGGCTCACCGCAACGCCTCGGTGCCGGGTCGCCACGTCGCGGGCGCGAGCCCCCGGAGCGCTGGTAGGTCCCCACCTGAGACGAACGAACGACGCCGGGTCCGCGCGTTCGCGCACCCGGCGCCTGTCCCGCGCGGCGACCGTGCTGGCCGTGGTGGCTGTGCTGCCCGCGCACGCTGCGACGACCGCGCTCGCCGCCACGCCGGCCACGACGAGGTGACCGCCGAAACGGCGGCGAAGGCAGGCAGCGAGCACTACGACCCCGGCCCCTTCTGGGACTGGACGCACTACATGGACCTGATCGGCGCCGCCTCGGCGGCGAGCGGCGAGGACGAGGACGCGGTCACCATCGACCCCGACTTCGACGCGAACCGCCCCGAGGTCACCAGCTGCCCGCCCGACGAGGAATGCCAGGTGCTGCCCGCGCAGCCCGCGAACTTCCTGTACCTGCGCACCGAACCCCGCGACGACGCTCCGCTGCTGAGCTCCGCGGTGCTGCACCCCGACGGCGGCCCCGGCACCACCAGGATCGACGACTGAGGCGACAAGGCCACGACCGGACGGCAGTACGCCATCGCGGAGCGTTCCGGTGACTGGCTCGCCCTCTGGTTCGACGGCCGGAAGGCGTGGCTGCACGACCCCGACGGCGCGAACACGACGCCCGCTTCGGACGTCGAACTCCGCACCCCCGTCCGCGACGGCATCCCGACCTACGGCCGGCCGCTGCCCGACGCCGAGGACTACCCCGACGGCATCGAACCGCAAGTGCTCGAACCGCTGCCGTACACGATCCCGGCGGGCCAGGTGTACGTCACGGGAACGCCGACGGACGCGATCGACTACTACGCGACCTACGACGAACTCGACGACGAGAACAACCACACCGTGATCAGCGGCTCCGAGACCTTCGTCCCCGTCTCCTACCACCACCGCTGGGTCTACGCGAAGCAGTCGGATCTCGAACGGGCCTGAGGGGCAGTTGTGCCGGGCGAAGCGACCCGGATACGGGGCGCTTCGCCTATTCGTGTGTCACCTCTTTAGGCTGCGGCGGAAGTCAGATTTACTTTTCCGCCGGACTGCTGCCACCAGCCGCGGAAGCCCCCTAACCCCGCGATCGGCGAGGTCATCGCGGCGGAGCGCCACGAACGCAGATCGGCCGGTTTGGCGGAGTCATTGCGGATGATCAGCAATGTTCACCCTTTCGGATGCAGGCAATGGTTTCACTCGCCAGTGTATGCATGCATTCGATTGGGCGATTTGTGTCGGGTGCTTCAACAATCGATGAAGGCGCGTGCTATGGGGCGCGCGCCTGCAAGTCAAGAAGACACTTCTGAGTGGAAATTTCCATAAAAGGTTGACGGCAGAGTCATGCGGGAGTGGGTCGCGTCATCTTCCTCCTGATTCGGAAACCAGGGGGCAGATTGCTGCCCTACTCAGTTCCGATTCGATGACGTGGGCGCGATGCCGGTGCCGCGCAGCAACGAGGCCCGTTCGCGACCTTCGGCGGCGCCCGCAGCGTTCTTCAGGGCGTCCAAGGAGGCCGGTAGGACGTCGAGGATCGCCGCTTCCTCTTTGATCGCTCCTACTTCCCAGCATTTTCGAATTCCTTCACGAGCGAATTCGCTTGCCTGCTCGTGTAGGCCGAGGTTCTGATGCGCCGCGGCAAGAATGCGACAGGAATCCGCGACGCTCTTGAAGTCGTGAACCGCAGTGTTCTTGGTCGCCGCGCGGTCGGCGTAGTCGATCGCAGTGCGGAGTTCGCCTCTGTGCAGGGCGAGCTCCCCGAGCTCGTTCAGCGCCTGCCCGGCCCCCTGGATGTTGCCGAGTTGTTCATGGCGGTCGAGTGCGCGGTGGAAGAGCTCAGCCGCTTCGGCGTCGCGATCTTGTTCACGGCGCATGCGTCCGATGCCGAGCAAGGTGCCTGGAATGCAGCGCTCCAGGTCATTTCTACGTGCCGTTGCCAGGCTGCGGTCGAACAGCTCCTCGGCCGCAGCGAGGTTCCCGACCTTCGACCGAGCGCAGGCTAGATTGTGCAGCGCTATCGCGGTGTTCTCGTGGTTTCCGAGTCGTTCGCTGGTCGAAACGGTGGCACTTAGATAGGCCTCGGCTTTCTCTGGTAGCCCCATTTCGATGCAGAGGACCCCGATGCTATGCATGGTGTCCGTGGTCCAGCCCTCGGAATCCGCTTTCTGGGCTGATGCCAGTCCCCAGCTCAAGCACCTTAAAGCATCCCGGTGGCGCCCTAGTCGCTGCAGCGGTTCGTTGGCTATATTGGCGAGGAAATAGCTGTGCTGGTGATACCCATGTTGAAGAGCGTGATTTACGGCTGATGTCAGGTACGAGTGGTACTGCATGTACCACCCGAATGCCTGCTGCTCGTCTGAAAATTCAACAGGGGAGCAAGAGGTCAAAGAGATTGAATGTGGCATTCGATCACGATAAGGGAAAAGGACTTTCTCTGCATTTGACGCGGAACCGACGTAGTGGCCGAGCATCCGCGCTCTTGCGAGTTCTCGATCGACCTCGTCGTATTCTTCTTCGTGCGCGCGTTCTGCGGCGAAGAGATGGGTCAGGTTGAGCATCTGGAAGTAGCCGTTGTGCTGCGAGATCAAGTGCAGGTCTTGAAGTTCCTCCAGCTGGTCCAAGGCGGCGGCCCGCGGTAGGCCGAGCAACGCCTCCGCCAGTTCCACGGTGAATCGCGGGTGCGGGTGCAGTCCGAGCAAGCGAAACATCCTGCGACCATCCTCGGACAATGCTTGGTAGGACATCGTGAAGACCGCTTTGATGCTTATCCCGTCAGAGGCCTTCGCTGTCCCGAAATTCAGGAGCCGTTGCTCCTCGTGCAGGAATGCTGCGATCTCAGACAGAGCCACCCGGGGGCGCGAGACCGCATAGTGCCCGATCAGGTTGAAGAACAGTGGAATGCCGACGCACAGCCGCACGAGCTCGTCGAAAGAGTCGGGCTCGCGGGCGCATCGCGTGCCGATGGTCTGGTAGAGCCAGCGCGCGGTTTCCGCTTCGGCGACCGCCCCGACTTCGATCTCGATCGCGCCATGGCGCAGCGTCAGCCTCGTCAGCTGGCTGCGACTGGTGATCAGAATCAGAGCGTCCGGTGCGATCTCCAGCACCCGTCGGACCTGCTCGGCTTCTCGCACGTTGTCCAGCAGCAGCAGCGTCCGCTTGCCCTGAAGCACGCTGCCAAGTCTGGTGACGCGATCCTCGGAGTTAGGGATGAGATCCGCTCGATGCCCGAATGCGCTGAGTAGCAACCGGATCAGCTCGTCGCTGTCCAGTGGAACGTCGTTCGAGAACCCTTGCAGATCGAAGAAGACGGCGCCGCCAGAGAATTCGTGCTGGTGACGATTGGCCCAGTGCTGGGCAAGCGCCGTCTTCCCGACCCCCGCGGCTCCCGTCAACACGACGACACTGGCGGCATTGCCGTGCTCGGTTCGCACGTCGATCTCGTTGAGTAGTCGCTCTCGGTCGGTCAGTTGCTTGCGGTGGTGTGGCAGGCGCCGCGGCGGCGGCGGAGCCACTGCCTGGTCGACTACGTCGTGTGCCGGTGTGCGTTGTGCTGGGATGAACTTTGCGCGGGCTCGGTCGACGCTGCACCTCAGCTGGTCGGCCTCCTCCTGCAGCCCCATTCCTCTGAGGGTCTGGTGCAGCTTCAGGTGTAGGTCGGCGGCGCCTTCTTCGTCACCGAGCGCGAGGGTGGCTTCGAACCGCCGTTCGGCCAACCTCAGATCGAGCGGGTGATCGTGGGCAACCGAGTCAAGAAGGTTCAGCGCGGCCCAGGGCTCCCCGAGCCGGATCTGACTCTCAGTTAGCGCGAAGATCGCGGGCAGTACGACGCGGTCGCGCACCGAGCGGCGGAACCCGATGGCCGGTGCGGTCTGTAGGTCGGCCAGGGGGTCCTCGCGGAGCAGTTCGAAGGCTTCGCCAAGTATTTGGCACGCTTGTTCGAATCGGTGTTTCCGTGCCTGCTCTCGGCCGCGGTCCACCAGTGTTTTGGCATAATGCAGATCGATTCGATCTTTATCGACATCAATTCGATACCCGGCGGCAACCCGCTGTATGCGGGGGGCTGGGTCGAGGTTCGCGATCGCGGAGCGAGCCTTCGAAATCGGCCCCTGGATGATCTTCGTGTTGTCAGTGCGTGTCGCTTCGTCTCCCCAGACCCAGTCGACGATGTCGTTGATCGGGAAAGTCATTCGGGGCCGGGTAAGCAGGACGCCGAGGACATGGCGGGTTTTCTTGTGCGCCCATTGTTCGGGCCAGTCGTCGCCGCTGCGCACCGAGACGTTTCCGCAGATCATGAAGTCCACCAGCGTCACCCCTCGCTGGTCCAGTCACGCTACTGGTGTACCAGTGAGCCTCGATGGTAGCCGTCCGCTCGGCGGCGACCGCCGTATTCTTGCGGTGTTCGAGTAAGACTGTCAGTCGGCTGTCAGTTCACGGAAAGCGTTCTGCATGTGACCTTTCATTGTGCTCGTCACGGGGGCGGCAGCGACGCTGAGTGGCCGTTGAAATCGATTGGATCGACGTGCCGTTGATCGATTTCGAGCTGTTGACCTGCGAATGGTCACGGACCGCCTCGTCCGCTGCAAGCGATCCGCATATCGCAGCTCCGACAGTGGACACCGCATAGCGAAAGCCGCCCCACCGGGGAGTCGTTCCCCTCGGACTTTCGCTGTTCAGGAGGTGTCAGATGACCACGACCTGGGTTCGCGGCCCGATCGGGCGCGGTGCCGACAGGCGGGTGACCCGTGTCCACGAGCGCACCGTGCTGGTGCTGGTGCCGCACGTGGTCGCCGGAACGAGACTGCTGGATCTCCTGCCACTGGTCGAACGCGATGATCGCGTGCAAGTGGTGTTCACGATCCCGGGCACCCTGGAGAGGTGGCACGGGACGGAGGAGTTCGTCCGGGCTCAAGAAGGACTGGTGCTGCCGTGGCATCAGGTGATGCAGCACCGGTTCGACCTGGCCTTGGCTGCCAGCCGTAGCGACGTGGATCAGGTCGAGGCTCCGGTGTTGTGGTCGCCGCACGGTGCGGGATGCGTCCGTCCGCGCCTGAAGTCGCCAGCGGCGGAATCCCACGCCGATCCCGTGCACGCGCTGGACCGACAGTCCTTGATGCGTGACGGGCGCGTTGTCGCAAGCGCGTTGGCACTGTGCCACGACGAGGAGTACGCGCTGCTGCGGGAGTCGTGCCCGGAGGCGCTGGACCGCGCGAAGGTTGTCGGTGACCTGTGCCTGGACCGGATGGTGGCGAGCAAGCCGAACAGGCCGGCTTATCGCCAGGCGCTGGGGGTGGCCGACCACCAGGATCTCGTCGTCGTCAGCTCCACTTGGTGGACCGATTCGGTGTTCGGTGGCTTGCCGCAGCTCTATCGCAGGCTGCTCGGCGAACTCCCCGCCGACCGCTACAGGGTCGCGGCCGTCCTGCACCCGAACATCTGGGCCGTGCACGGTCGAAGACAGGTCCGGGCATGGATGGCCGACAGTATCGAGCGGGGGCTGCTGCTGGTGCCGCCGGAGGAAGGTTGGCGGGCCACGATGCTGGCTGCCGACGTCCTGATCGGAGATCACGGTTCGACGACGCGGTACGGCGCCGCTGTGGGCGTGCCCACCTTGCTCGGCACCTTTCCGGCGCAAGGTATTCGGCCGGATGGCGATGCGGATCTGCTCTCGAACCGCTGCGGCCGATTGGACCTGGCCGGCGACCTGCGTGATCAGCTCGTCGGAGCCACGACGGTCCGGGACACGACCTTGCCGGACAGGCTCTCGGCGATGCTCACCGCGCGGCCGGGCAAGTCGGCTGATCTGCTGCGGGCGCTCATGTACGAGCTGCTCGGCCTGGCGGTTCCCGAATCCGGCGCGCGGCTCGACCCGCTGCCCATCCCGGTTCCGATCGTCTGAGGGAGTGAGTCTCTTGCGACAAGCGCAAGGCGAAGCGGTACGGCTGCGCATTCGCTGCGGGCACGCGGTCCATCGGATTTCCCTGCGAGCTCGTCCCCTCGAACGCGGTTGCTTGGAGGTGAAGCTGAACTGGATGAAAACCGGGGTGAGCGGGTCGGCCCGTTCGCTGCTCAGCCTGGTCGATCGCGCCCGGCCGCAGATGGTCGAACTCGCGGACGTGATCGGCTGCGCGTCGTGGTCGGCACCGCGGCCCGGCTTCGTTGCGGAGCTGTTCACCAGACACCCTGGATGTGTGCTGGTGCTAGCGGAGACGAGCGACGGCACTCTCATCGGGTGCGCGCGCGATGGATCCCGCGCGGTGTTCGAGAGATCCACGGGGCCGGATCTCCGGCTGCCGCGAGCAGTGCTGAGCTACTTCTGGGCGCTGATAGGACGAAGCTTCGCGGAGCTCGGAGCTGCGGAGATCGACTGCGCAGGTGACCTCAGCGCTCTTCCGGAGCTGCCTCGGCTAGCGCTTGCATCGCCACAACCCGGTTCCGCACCTCCTCCAACCGGGGGTGTTGGGCGGCCAGGTACAGACTCGCGGCGTCTTGAAGGAGCGCCAGGGCGCGCACCGGCGCACCGAGTTGATGTGCGCACTCGGCCAGCTCGACCAGGACTTCGGCCTGATAGCTCGGAGACGTGGAATCCCGCATGAGTGACAGCGCCCGTTGCAGTTCTGCTTCGGCGGAGCTCAAATCACCTCGCGTCCGTCTGATTCGGCCGATCTCGGTGAGCGCCCGCGCACAGCCGCGTCCGTCACCGATTTCCTGGAGCAGCGCGACGGAGTGTTCGAGGTGGGCGACGGCCTCGTCGTAGCGGTGCAGATCCGCCAAGGCGCCACCGAGGAAGCGGGATTGGATCGCGATGGCCCGGACGCGTCCGGTCCGGTTCGCGAGTGCGAGGGCACGTCGGAAGTGAGCGACGGCGAGGTTCACCTCGCCGCGTTCGCGAGCGGCCTTGCCGAGCTGTTCCAGTGATGCGGCCATGCCCTCCGCGTCATCTTCGGCCTCGGCTGTAGCCAGTGCTGCCGAACAGATCTCGGTGACCTCGTCGAACCGTCGTTGATCGAGGAAGGCGAACCCGAGCTGGCATCGCAGGCGGGTTTCGGCTCTGGGGTGCCCGAGTCGGGACGCCGCTGCGATCCCGGAGCGGTGGGTGCTGATCCAATCGGAATAGTGCTTGCGGTACAGGAAGAAGTTCCAGAGCGCTTCGCACAGCTGCCAGAGGTGTTCGTCCCAGCCGTTGTGCTCCGCGGCAGCGAACAGGGACATGATGTGCGGACGTTCACGCTCGCACCACAACAGCGCCGATTCGGCTGAGCCGAAGGTCGTTTCTCGGATTCGGTCGGCGAAGCCGGGGCCCAGACGCCTGCGGAACGGGTTCACGGCGAGGTCCGCGTCGATGAGCTCGCCGAGGTACCAATCGGTCGCGCGGAGCAGCGCTGACCGCGATCGTTTTGGATCGTCTTCCGATTCGCTGACCCCTTGGGCATGAGCCCGGAGCAGGTCGTGGTAGCCGTACCGGCCCGGCGCGGGCTCGTACATGAGGTGTGCGTCGGCGAGTTCCTCCAACGCGAACTCGATCTCCTCGGCTGCCATCTCCAGTGAATGCGCCAGCAGCGGTACCGAAAGCTCGGTGACCGGCAGTCGGGAGCCGGAGCGGTACAAGTTCGCGGCTGTCGGGGAGAGATCGCCGTATGAATCGTCGAAGATCGTGCGCATGGAAATCTGATCATCAAGAGCGAGCACGGTGAATCGGCGGGCCTCATCTTGAAGCTGCTTGACGACGCGTCGCAAAGGCCATTGCGGCCGGGCGCTGAGTCTGGCACCGATGACTACCAGGGCGAGTGGGAAACCACTGCACAATCGGGCCAAATCGACGGCTTCGGAACGTTCGCGCTGGATGCGTTCGGGGCCGAGCGTTTCGGTCAGCAGCGCTACCGACTCGGACTCGCGCAGCGGAGCCAGATCGAGGAAGTGCGCCCCATCCAGCGCGAGCGAGGTGAGCCGGGTGCGGCTGGTGACCAGTACGGTGCTCGAGCCGGAACTCGGCAGGAGCGGCCGGACCTGCGCTGCGGAGAACGCGTTGTCCAACATGACTCCGAGCGATCGTCCAGCGGTGATCGACCGGTACAGCGAGGTTCGTTCGTCGAGTTCCACGGGAATCCGGTCCGGTGGAACGCCGAGGGCTCGTAGGAAACGGCCCAGTGCTTCGCTCGTGGACAGAGCCGTGTCATGGGTTGGCCCGCCCAGGTCGACGTAGAGGTGGCCGCCGGGAAATCTGGCCCCGTCGTGTTGCAGCCACCAGGTGCCGAATGCGGTCTTCCCGATCCCGCCCGCACCGGTCAACGCCGCGATGAGTCCGCGGTCGCCCCGCCCGAGCCACCACTCGTCGAGCACCGCGAACTCGGTCACCCGGTTGACGAAGTGCGCTGATGAGCGAGGCAGTTGCCGGGGAACCCAGTGCTCGGGTGGGACGGGCGTACCCAGGTACACGTCGCCGACGCTGCCTGCTTGCAGGTTGATGCCGTCGACGGAGCCGGACATCGCATTGCTGAGGGGCCCGCCGGCCGGCGGGTCGGAGCGATGTCGCGGGCCACTGAATTCGCCGCCCTCAGCCACGTAGCACCCCCATGCGCACAGCCAGCCTCGGTCCCGCTGAACTTACCGATAATTGCCGGGATGGCGCTAGTGAACCAAAAATTCACGTTTGTTCTAACTTGAATTCGCGCATTCAGCGGTTTCAAGTCATTGCTTCAACAGTGGAGACGAAGGCATTCGTGGTTGTCTGGCAGCCGCCTGGGCATGATGACCTCGGGGTGCAGGCGATGTCATCGATGGTGACCAGGGGTGGCATGGGGGCGGGAAGGGTGCACGGCGTGTGATCGCACGAGCGGGGATCGTTCCCGCTCCGGTACTCCGCCCGTTGTTCGGCGGCGGCTCATGAGGACCAGACGTGCCAGGTCCTGGTGGTGATGAGGACGGCGGACAGGGTGGTGCACAGGGCGAAGCCGGCGGCGTCGTTGATCAGCAGGCAGATCGCGGCGAGCAGGCCGGTGAGCACGCCCAGCACCAACCGTCCCCGGCCGGGGGTGGCGGTCGTCAGGTCGTCGCCGGAGAACGCGCGGGCGAAATCCGGGTCATCGGTGGTGAGCCGGTTCTCGATCTCCGCGAGCAGGCGTTGTTCGTAGCGGTGCACGGCGTCCCCTCCCGGCTCGTGCGCGACGTGTCCGCTGAGCTTGGCGGGCGCGGGGCCCGCCGGGTGAGAGGACAAGGGCCTGCTTGCCCGGGCCGAAGCCCCCGCCGGGCGGCGGGGGCTTCGGCCGCCCGGCGTCGGTCAGTCCTGGCGCACCGCGGCGAACGGTCGCACATCGGGGTGGCCGCCGGTGCCGCCGACGGTCAGCAACCGCCCGTCCGCCAGTTCGGCGCCACCGGTGGGCGCGCCTGCGGGCGGTCCGTCCTGCTGCCGCCAGCCGGTGCCGTCGAAGTGCAGCAACCGCTCGCCCAGCGACCACAGCTCGTCCCCGGCGCGGACCAGGTCGCCGCGGGCGCCCGCGTCCCGCGCAGCGCCCGCGAAGGACCATTCGTGGCCGTCCCAGTGCAGCAGCAGCGGTTCGTAGCTGGTGGTGCCGCCGGAGGAGTCGTGGATGTCGCCGGTCGCCCACACGTCGTCGGTGGCGAGGGACTGCACCCCGGTGAGCCGCACCGAGCGGAGCTCGCCGAGCTCGACGTCCGGAACCGGAACCTCCGTCCACGCCTGGCCGTTCCAGTGCATCGCCAGGCCTTGGGCCTGGTGGCCGCCGTCGTTGCCCACGGCCCACACGTCGTCCGGTGCTGCGGCGGTGACGTCGGAGAACGTCCAGTTCGCCGTGCGCCGCGGAACCGGGACGTCCCGCCACGCGGCGCCGTCCCAGTGCTGCGCCAGCCCGCGTCCGGTGCCCGCCCCGTCGTCGTAGGACGAGCCGACGGCCCACACGTCGTCGGTGGCGGACGCGTCGATGCCGCGAGCCCCGTCGCGGTTGCCCGACGCGGTGAACGGGGCCTCCGCCCACCGCTCGCCGTCCCAGTGCAGGGCGGAGCCGATGCCGTACTTGGCGTCCGCGCCGATCGCCCACACGTCATCGGCCGCCACCACGACCGCGTCGTCGAGGCGGCCGATGTCCGGGGTCGGCACCTCCGTCCAGCCGTGCGGACCCCGCAGGTAGGCGAGGCTGTGCTGCTGCGGCGTCGACGTGCTCCACGAGCCGAACGCCCAGGTCGTGCCGTCCCCGCTCGCGGCGGAGGTGAGCGTCGCGGAGGTGTCGCGCTCCGGCAGCGGTTCGTCCGTCCACGTCGCCGCAGCCGCCTGCGGCGCGGTGCCCACCAGCAGCGCCACCGCCGCGACCCCGATCCATCCCGTGCGTGCCATACCGGCTCCCCAGTGATCGTCCTACCGGGTGGAACGCTCGGGAGGCCCGCCAGGTTGCCCCGCGACGGCCTCCCGCGAAGTCGGCAGGGTCAGGTGAGGACCACCGGGAGGGCGCGGTAGCCGTTCATGATGAGGCTGGTGCCGCGGTGCAGGTCTTCGTCGGGGACGGCGAGCCGGGCCGCGGGGAAGCGGCGGGCGAGTTCCGCGAACGCCACCTCGCCCTCCAGGCGGGCCAGCGGGGCGCCGAGGCAGTGGTGCAGGCCGTGCCCGAAGGCGAGGTGCCCGGAGTGCGCGCGGTCCAGGTCCAGCTCGTCGGCGTGCTCGAACTGCGCGGAGTCCCGGTTCGCCGAAGTCAGGTTGATCATCACGAGCTCGCCCGCGGGAATGGTGACCTCGCCGATGGTGACGTCCTCGGTGGTGAAGCGGTGCGTGGCCATCCGCAGCGGGCCGTCGAACCGCAGCACCTCCTCGACCGCGCGGGGCGGCAGCTCCGGGCGTTCGCGCAGCGCCGCCCACTTCGCCGGATCCTCCAGCAGCCAGCGGACACCGTTGCCGACCAGGTTCACCGTCGTCTCGTGCCCGGCGACGATCAGCAGGAACGCGGTGGCCAGCAGCTCCTCCTCGGAGAGCCGGTCGCCGTCGTCGGAGGCGACCGTCAGCGCCGAGATCAGGTCCTCGCCGGGGGTCGCGCGCTTCGCCGCGAACAGTTCGCGGAAGAACGCCGCCATCTCGCGGGACGCGGTCAGGCCTTCGCCGTCGTGCGCGGGCTCCAGGAGCGCGCCGGTCCAGTCCCGGAACCGGGAGCGGTCGTCCTCCGGCACGCCCATCAGCTCGCAGATCACCGTGATCGGCAGCGGGAAGGCGAACCTTTCGATCAGGTCCAGCGGTTCGCCCGTCGGAAGCCCGTCCAGCAGGTCGGTGACCAGCGATTCCACCCGAGGCCGCAGGTTCGCGATGCGGCGGGCGGTGAAGTCCCGCGCCAGCAGCTTGCGCAGCCGGGTGTGGTCCGGCGGGTCCGAGTTGAGCATGTGCTTGGAGAACAGGCCGGACAGCTCGTCCGCCGGTTCGGGCAGCTTGCTCAGGATGACCGCGTTCAGGCGGTCGGAATCCTTGGACAGCCGGGGATCGTTGAGCGCGGCGCGGGCATCGGCGTAGCGGCTGATCACCCACAGCGGGGTGCCGGATCGCGGGGAGGTGAGGTGGACCGGGGCCTGCTCGCGCAGTGCGCGTTCGACCTCGGCGGCTTGATCCCAGTAGTCCTCGTCGAACAGGGCGATTTCGGTTTCGGTCACAACTGAAGTGTGCCGTTGATCTTCGGCGGGCACCAGGATCCGGTTGTGCCTTCCCGGATCGTGCGCGTCGGCCGGGGCGGGAGGACGCCCGCGGATCCGCACGCGGTGTGGTGGGGCGCGCACCGGGGGTGCGCCGAAGATGTGGGGTTGGCCGCCGTCGGCAGCCTGCGGGGGTGGCGAGCGGGGAGTATGGCGAGGTGCGGACCCTGCTGATCGACAACCACGACTCGTACACGTACAACCTGTTCCACCAGCTCACCGAGGTGAGCGGAACGGCACCGACGGTCGTGGTCAACGACGTCGAACCGGCGGACCTCGAACTGGACCGCTACGACGCCGTGGTGCTCTCGCCGGGAGCCGGGGACCCGCGCCGGCCGCGGGACTTCGGCGTCTGCCGGGACGTGCTGCGGAAGGCGAGCGTGCCGGTGCTCGGCGTGTGCCTGGGGCATCAGGGGATCGCGGTCGCCGAGGGCGCCGAGGTGGTGCGCGCCCCGGACGCCCGGCACGGGCACCGCAGCCGGGTGCGGCACGGCGGCGACCCGCTGTTCGACGGCGTGCCCGCCGAGTTCGGCGCGGTGCGGTACCACTCGTTGTGCGTGGCGGAACCGCTGCCGCCGGAGCTGGAACCCCTCGCGTGGGCCGAGGACGACGTGCTGATGGCGCTGCGGCACCGCACGCTGCCGCGCTGGGGCGTGCAGTTCCACCCGGAGTCGATCGAAACGGAACTCGGCACCCGGCTGCTGCGGAATTTCCGCCGCCTCACCTGCGAAGACCGAGCGGTCCAGGGCGCGGCCCCGCACGGGAGCGCGGAACGAGCCGCGCCGAACGTGTCCCGCCCGGTGGAGCTCCCGCCGGAGGCCGCATCGACGCGGATCGGCGCGGATGTCGCGCGGACCGGCGAACCGCCGATCCACTACACGGCGCACGTCGTGACGCTGCCCGCGGAGATCGACGCGGAAGCGGCGTTCGCGGAGCTGTTCGCGTCGTCGGCGGACGCGTTCTGGCTGGACAGCTCGCGGGTGCAGCCCGGCCTCGCCCGGTTCTCCTACCTCGGTGACGCGGCAGGTCCGCTCGCCGAGGTCGTGCGCCACCGCGTCGGACCCCGGCAGGAATCGATCTTCGAGCGGCTGCGGCGGGAACTCGCCCGGCGGCACGTGCACGCCCCGGAGCTGCCGTTCGACTTCGTCGGCGGCTACATCGGCTACTTCGGCTACGAGCTCAAAGCGGAATGCGGCTCCCCGAACCGGCACGTCGCCGACACGCCGGACGCGATCTGGCTGTTCGCCGACCGGTTCCTCGTGGTCGACCACGAACTCCGAACCACGTACCTGGTGGCGCTAAGCGGGCCCGGGGTCGATGAGGCCGACGCGCGGCGCTGGCTCACCGGCACCGGACGGGCGCTGGCCCGGATCCGTCCGCTGCCCGCCCCGGACACCGGCGGCGGAGTCGCCCTCGCGCCGCTGCTGGACCGCGACGATTACCGCAGGGACGTGGCGCGCTGCCAGGAACACCTGCTGGCGGGGGAGAGCTACGAGATCTGCCTGACCACCTCGGCCACGATTCCCCTGCACGGCAGCGGATTCGACGCCTACCGGCGGCTGCGGACGCTGAATCCGGCGCCGTACTCGGCTTTCCTGTCGTTCGGCGCGGTCGAGGTCGCGTGCTCCTCGCCGGAACGCTTCCTGAAGATCAGCGACGGGATCGCCGAGGCGAAACCGATCAAAGGCACCGCGCCGCGCGGTCGCACGCCCGACGAGGACGAGCGGCTGCGCGCCGGGCTGGCGGCCGACCCGAAGAGCCGCGCGGAGAACCTGATGATCGTCGACCTGCTGCGCAACGACCTCGGCCGGGTGTGCAGGCCCGGATCCGTCCAGGTGCCCGTGCTGCGCGACGTCGAGAGCTACCGGACCGTGCACCAGCTGGTGTCGACCGTGCGCGGCGAGCTCGCCGACGGGCGGGACGCGCTGGACTGCGTGCGCGCGTGCTTCCCCGGCGGCTCCATGACCGGGGCGCCGAAGCTGCGCACCATGGAACTCATCGACGAGCTCGAAGGCGCGGCCCGCGGCGTCTACTCCGGCGCGCTGGGTTTCCTGAGTTGCAACGGGAACGCGGACCTCAACATCGTGATCCGCACCCTCGTGCGTACCGGCGACCGGTGGCGGGTCGGAGCGGGAGGAGCCGTCGTGCTCGCCTCCGACCCCACCGCCGAGTACGAGGAGATGCTCCTCAAAGCCACCACTTCCGCGAGCGCCGCCCCGGCTTCCGGCCTGTTCTAGGGAGCGCTGGCTTCGTCTTGTCAGCGGCGAAGCCGCTGAGGTTCCGCCACGCAGGTCATCGACCTCGATCCGTGGTCCAGATGAGGCGGAGGAAGAGGTGGGTGAGCCGCCAGCCGTCGGAGGTGCGGGCGGCCTCTGCGCGGTACCGGCCGCCGACGCTGAGGTAGCGGTCCTGGTCGCCCGCCGGGCATGCGCCGGTCTCGATGGAGTTCCAGCACAGCGAGGCGGCATCGCCGTGGACGGTGACGAGGTGGTCGGCGCCGACGCGCTGGGTGCGGTCGTAGCGTTCGGCGTCGCGGCGCAGGAATTCGGCGATCGTGCTCCTGCCGCCGCACAAGCGGCCGGGGAACTCCAGGAAGGCGTCCTCGGTGAACACCGAATCCGCCCAGCCCGCCGGGAATTCCTGTTCGTCGAGCAGGCAGAAGTAGCGGTCCGCCAGGGCCACGAGTTCGACGCGGTCGGCCACCGCCCGGAGGCGCTCGTCCAGCGCCGCCAGGTGCTCGCGGGTCGCCCGCCGGTTCTCCGCCCGCAGCTCGTCCATCACCGGAGGATGCGCCTTGCAGCGCACTCGAACTCCAGGGAGTAGTGACTCAGGTCACATGCGTTGGCGGATGAGTCGTTGCACGTTCGCCGCCTCGGCGTTCAGGTAGAAGTGCGCTCCGGGGAAGGTGTGCAGCTCGAACGGTCCGCTGGTGTGCTTGCGCCAGGCGTCCGCCTCGTCCGCGGTGACCTTCGGGTCGTCGGTGCCGATCATCGCCACCACCGGGCAGCTCACGTCGGAACCCGGCCGATAGGTGTAGGTCTCCGCCGCCCGGTAGTCCGCCCGCAGCGACGGCATCGCCATCCGCAGCAGCTCCTCGTTCGCCAGCACCGCCGCCGTCGACTCGTCCAACTCGGCCAGTGCGGCGAGGAAATCCGCGTCGCCGAGAGCGTGCACGCCCTCGTTACGGGTCCGGGACGGGGCCGTGCGGCCGGACACGAACAACGTCCGCACGGGGGCGCCCTCGGATTCCAGCCGCCTGGCCACCTCGAACGCGACGGAGGCGCCCATGCTGTGCCCGAACAACGCGAGCGGCGCCTCGGCGGCCCACGGCCGGAGCCCCGCCACGGCCCGCTCCGCCATCTCCTCGACGCTGCTCAGGCAGGGTTCAGCGTGCCGGTCCTGCCTGCCCGGGTACTGCACGGCGAGCACTTCGATGTCCGGCCCCAGAGCCTTCGACACCGGGAAGTAATAGGAGGCCGCACCGCCCGCGTGCGGGAAGCACGCCAGGCGCGGGGCGGGTGCCGGAGCCGGGTGGAACCGCCTGATCCAGGTGCTGGTGCCGTCCGCGATCCCCGTCATGATCCTCACTTCCCGGCTGGTGGCCCGCGCCGAAGCCGTCCGGATCCGGTGCGGTGGTGGCCTCCGGAATGATAGGCGTTGCGAGCAGCGGCTCGGCGGGGTGGCGGCGCTCGGGGCTGTGATCGGCAGGCCCGCGCGGGGGCAGAGGTGCCGTTCGTCGTGGCGAAGGAATGCTGCCAGGATTCTGGACCCGCGATCCGCTTCGACGGGTGCGAATGCGCTGGTCTCCGGAGGCGGCGGCTCGGTGTTTTCCGGCGAGGGTTTTCCCTGGGAATCTCCCTGCATTGCCATCGGTGTCGCCGAGATGTGATCCCGTGGTGATCGGGTTGCGCGTGTCCGAAGGTGGCAATCCGGTGCGCGCTGGGTGCTCTTTCGTACCTGAAATCGCGGGAATTGCGAGAAATCTCTGCAGGCTTCGGCCATTCTTTCTGTGCGGCCTCTGCTTCGCCGCGGTGCACGACGGGGACATCGCACACCTCCCCGGGGCGCTCTCGAACCGGCGTTGCCCAGTGCGCGTGGTGTGCCGCGCACTCGCAACCGAGAATCGCGAGGTACACCTTGATCACTGGAAGACGCCGCTACCCGCGGTCGGTGGCGGTGACGGCGCTCGCCGCCGGGCTGCTGGCCGCTACGACCCAACCCGCGTTCGGGGAGACGCAGACGCCGGAGTTACCGGAAACGGTGCAGCAGCGCGCCTTCGAATCCGCCGCCGAGGAATTCGGCGTGCCTGCTCCGCTGCTCATGGCGGTCTCCTTCCAGCTCACGAGGTGGGAGGGCCACCGCGGTGAGCAGAGCAAGGCCGGCGGCTACGGTCCCATGCATCTGACCGATGTGGATCCCGAGCAGCTGCGCGCCGCGAATCCCAAGCTGATCCGGCTTGCCGACAGCCCGAGCCTGCACACCTTGGATGAGGCCGCGGAACTCGCAGGTCTTGATCCGGAACAGGTCAAGGGGGATCTGACGCGGAACATCCGGGCCGGTGCCGCGCTGCTGGCCGAACGCGCCGAGCGATTCGGCGGCGGTGAGCCGCCGACCGAGATCGGCGCTTGGTACCCGGCGGTCGCCGAGCTCAGCGGCAGCCCGAAGGCCAGCGGTGCTCGATCGTTCGCCGACGACGTCTACGACGTGCTCGGACAGGGCCGGAAGCGGACCACCTCCACCGGGCAGCGGCTCGCGTTCGCCAAGGTCACCGACGTGGTACCGGACCGATCGCTCGCCGGTGCCCACGTCGGGGACGCGGACGAGCAGCAGGCCGCCCCGGACGGCCAGGCGTCCGCTGCGGAGCCGAGCTCCGGTCAGGAACAGGCCACGAGCGAGGCGCCCACCGAGTCGCAGGACGAGCCCCGGGCGGAATGCCCGGACGGTTCGGATTGCCGTTACATCCCGGCCGCCTACGCCCCCACCGACCCGCAGGACCCCAGCGGCGGCTACGGCAACTACGACACCGCGAACCGCCCGGAGGACGTTCGCATCGACTCGATCGTCCTGCACAACACGGAGTTGTCGTACCAGGCGACGATCTCGGCCTTCCAGAACCCGGCCACCGGGAGCGCGGCGCACTACGTGGTGCGTTCCTCGGACGGGCAGATCACGCAGATGGTCCCCACCAAGGACATACCGTGGCAGGCGGGGAGCTGGGACCGCAACGTCCGCTCCATCGGCATCGAGCACGAGGGCTGGGCCGCCGAAGGGGGCACCTGGTACACGGAGCAGATGTACAGCTCATCGGCGGAGCTGGTGCGGTACCTCGCGGAGAAGTACGACATTCCGCTGGACCGCGAGCACATCCTCGGCCACGACGAGGTCACTGCCGAGAGCCCGGCGAAAGCAGGTCTTGAGCACTACGATCCCGGCCCGTTCTGGGACTGGGCGCACTACATGAATTTGCTGGAAGCCCCGCTGGACGACGACACCGGCGGCGACCGGGTGGTCACGATCTTCCCGAACTTCGAGACCAACCGGCCCGAGGTGCGCAGCTGCCCGCCGGACGAGGAGTGCGAGGTGCTGCCCGAGCAGGGCGCGAACTTCCTGCACCTGCGCACCGAGCCGCGCGACGACGCGCCGCTGCTGACCTCGCCGGTGGTCCACCCGGATGGCGCGCCCGGCAGCACCCGGATCGAGGACTGGGGCAACAAGGCGGCCACCGGCAGGCAGTACGCGGTGGCGGAGCGATCCGGTGATTGGCTGGCGATCTGGTTCGACGGGAAGAAGGCGTGGCTGCGCGACCCGGACGGCAAGAACACGGCACCGGCCGAGGACGCGGAGCTGGTGCGGCCGGTGCGGGATCAGATCCCGACCTACGGCCGTGCGGTGCCGGACGCCGCGGAGTACCCGGAGGGGACCGAGGCCCCCGAGCTGGAAGCGTTGCCGTACAAGGTTCCGGCAGGGCAGGTCTACGTAGCCGGGCCGGACGCCAAGGCGCAGGACTACTACGTGGTCTACGACGAGCTCGAGAACCCGAAGAACCACACGGTCGTCAAGGGAACCGACGTGTACGTCTCGATCTCGTACAACCACCGATGGGTTTATGTGAGGAAATCGGATTTGCAGTCCGTCTCCTGAGCCCTCGTGGTGCTGAGCCGGCCGGTCGCCTTCCGAAGCGATTTCGGGATGCCCTCGTCCGGCGAGGGTTATCCCTCCGGATGGAAGTTCCTCCTTAATCGTCCGGGATTTTTGGTTTAATGGTGGAACAGCGCCGAAATGGTGTGCATCTTATTTCTACGGAGGGGTTTTCTTGAGGATTGCGAATTCGATGCGGCGGGCCGCGGTGGCTCTCGGGGCGACCGGTCTGATCAGTGGTGCCCTGATGGCGGGCACGGTGGCCACGGCTTCGGCGTCGACGGTCCCGGACGGGCAGGTTCAGATTTGCGCGCAGGGTGACTACGCGGCCTACGTGGACATCCATCCCGTCGAGCTCGGTGGCGGAATGACGAGCCCTGGCTTCATGAGCACCGTCCAGAAACCCGGCAGCTGCTGGCAGAGCAAGGTCAACACCTCCGGTGCGACCGCGCCGGTCGACGTGTGGGGCATCCGTGCCGACGGTTCGAAATTCCACGTCGGTGCGAGCTCGTTCAACAGCAAGACGGGCCTGGGGCTCGGCGCGCAGGGCACGGCGGCTGCTCCTTCGATGGCGCAGTGGTGATCCGTTCGGCAGGTCGGTCGGTCTGACCGGCATCGCGGTCGCGGGCAGGGCTTCGGCTCCGCCCGCGGCCGTTCTGCGTTGGTGCGCAGACCTGACGTCGGGGAAGGTGAGTCGTTCGCGGCAGCTGCTTCCGCGTCGCGCGCCGCGGCGGCTCGGCGGCCCGGCCTCGATCGGCAAACTCGGCTCCGCGCTGGGCCACTCGGGCGAGTGGCTGAGATGAGTGGTCGGCTCCGCCGGTGTCGAGGTGGCATGATCGAGTTTAGCGTCGGCGAGAAGGAGGAAGAGCGATGGAGCAAGTGGTTCTGCTCGACGAGGAAGGACGGTCCCTGGGTGTCACTGACAAGGCGACCGTCCACCACGAGAACACGCCGCTGCATTTGGCCTTCTCCTGCTACGTGTTCAACCCTCGCGGCGAACTGCTGCTCACGCAGCGAGCGCTGAGCAAGCCGACTTGGCCGGGCGTGTGGACGAACACCTGCTGCGGGCACCCCGCGCCGGGCGAGACCCCGCGCGACGCGGTGCTGCGCAGGCTCGCCGATGAGCTCGGCGCCGAGGTGGGGCACGTCGATCTGGTGCTGCCGAAGTTCCGCTATCGCGCGGTGATGGGCAACGGCGTGGTGGAGAACGAGATGTGCCCGGTGTTCCGGGCGATCGCCGAGGTCACCACCGATCCGAATCCGGCGGAGGTGGAGGCGGTGCACTGGACGCCGTGGACGTCGTTGATCGCGGACGTGGCGGCCGGGTCGGCCGAAATCTCGCCGTGGTCGAAGTTGCAGATCGCCGAGCTCACCAAGCTCGGGCCGGATCCGGCGGCGTGGCCGGTCGGTAACGCGGCGGACCTGCCGCCTGCCGCGCGGGAGCCGATCGACGCGGCGTGAGCCCCGTTCGATCAGGGGGCCTGCGCGGCTCGGCGGGTTGACAACGTCGGCCGCGCCAACGACACCCCGGCAGGCAGGACCGAATCGGCGAGCGATGCCTGGCCAGCGTCGAGGAGATGGCCGATCAGGGTGTCGCCGAAGCTGCGCCCGTCGGCGGGTGAGCCGCTGGCGCTGTTCGGGCAACGGCATGGGTGCCTCGGTCGCGTTCGAGGTGGCGCGGCGGCTGGAAGCCGAGGGGACCCCGCCGCGCGCTGTTCATCTCCGGCATCGCACTGGCCCGCCGAGTTCAAGCGCGCCATCGCAGGCGCCCGCCGGAGGGAGCCAGGCGCGCGGCGCCGCCCACCGGCGAGCAGGAGCCGGCCTACTCCCCGAGCCTGCCTTCGAGGGACGCCGTCGCGAGCTCGACCCGGGAGCGGCAGCCCGTCCTGGCGAACAAGCGGGTGAGCCGGCTCTCCACCGTCTTCTCGCTGACCTGGATCGCCATCGCGATCTGCCGGTTGGTGTAGCCGTCGCTGACCAGGCGCACGATGCGGCTCTCGGTGCTGGAGATGAGCTGCTGCTTGCTGCGGGTGCGCGGCGGTGCGATCCCGCGCTCGCGCATCAGCTCCTGCGCGCCGAAGCGCAGCTCGGTCCAGTTGAGCCGACGCGCCATCGCATGCGCTTCGTACAGCGACGCCTTCGGCTCCTCCGAGAGCTCGGCCAGCAGCAGGTGCAGCGCCGCGAGCTGCGGGACGTCCTGGCGCCGCCGCGCGATCTCCATGGCGCGCTCGGCGGGTTCGGCGGCGCCGCGCAGTTCGGCCTGGGCCATCAGGACGGCGGCGGAGCTGGTCTCCGACCGCAGTCGCCGGTCCAGCTCGACCAGTTCGTCGAGCAGGTCCGCGGCCTCCTGGGTGCGACCTTCCCGGAGGGTCAGCGAGAACAACCGGTGCAGCAGGTGCTCCATCCCGGCGGGCGAGATCCGGTCCCGGTGCTGCTCGTATTCCTGGCGCGCGGCGCTCAGCGCTTCTTCGCGCGCCCCCGCACGGTAGCCGACCCCGAGCCGCACCCACGAGATGAGGTGCCCGCCCGCGATGTTCTGCGAGGTGTCCTGCAGCCATTCCTCCGCGCGCCGGTGCTCCCCGCGGCACGAGCAGATCTCGGCGGCGATGGCGCGGGCGAGGAAGCGGGCCGGGGTGCGCTGCGGGGAGAGCTCCGCCTCCATCCGGCGCGCGGCCGACAGCGCGACGTCCCACTCGCCCTCCCGGTAGGCGCGCAGGATCTCCTGGTAGTACAGGACGCTTCCCCGGGAGGGGAGGCGGTACTCATCGCCGAGCACGATCTCCAGCGCGGTGGCGTGGTCGGTCATGGCACCGGCTTCGCGCAGCCGGTCGGGCGCTTGGTCGACGGGCTGCTGCGCGCGGTCCAGCCACAACGACCAGGCCCGCTGGAAGGTGTCCGAGTCGCTGCCCGCCGCGTGCAGCAGCATCAGCACCTCGGGCAGCTCAGGCAGGTCCTGCGGCTCCGCTTCGCGGGCCGGGTCACCGTGGCCGAACAGCGAGTTGAACCTCTCCGCGGCTTCGTCGAACCGGCCGTCGCGGACCGCCGCGGCGAACTCCTGGAGCTCGGTGTCGAAGGCCGTGCTGCCGCTGAGCGCCTTGAACAGCCGGGCGGGTTCCTGCGCCGGGTTCGACTGCTCGTCCTGCAGCAGCGTCGTCAACCAGCAGAGCCCGACCGCCACCAGCAGGGTGCGGCGCAGCCGCTTGGCCTGGTCGTTCTGGTTGGTGCCGACGATCAGGGCGGGGACGAGCAGCCCGATGTCCTTGGTGAGCTCGTCGTACTGGCCCAGGGTGGCACGCAGGCGCAGCAGTTCTTCCAGCAGCGGCGGCCACCGGTCGTCGTCCTCGGAGAGCTGCTCGAGCGCCGCTTTGTACCAGGCGGCGGCGCATTCCGGGTCCGCGTCCGCCATCCGGTCGGCTTCCTCGATGAGCACCCCGATGGCGGACGAGCTCCCGTCCAGGCTTTGTCCGATGTGGACGAGGTGGGAGGCGAGGCGGGGGCGGTCGACCTTCCCGTTGCGCTCCAGCTTGGCCAGCATCTGCCGGGCGAGCGCGGTGTGCAGCGCACGGGCCCGTTCCTCGCCGGAGCGGCGGCGCAGCGTCGCGGCCAACGCGGGGACGGCGAACCGCAGCTTGCCGAATTCGCCGATCTCCAGGATGCCTTCGTCCACCAGCGAGTCCAGGCCGCGCCCGGCGCCGTCCAGGTTGATCGCGGCGGCGGCCGTCAGCATCGGCAGCTCGTCCACGGACACTTCGTCCTGCAGCGCGAGCAACACCGCGAGCCGTTCGGTGTCGTCGCCGTCGGCGATGATGTCGCGGACCAGGTGGTGCGACTCCGGCAGCGGGATGGCTTCGTCCAGCGGCGACAGGCAGAAGTGCTGGTCGATGAGCACCAGCCGGCCCCGGGCCAGCAGGTCGTCCAATGTGGACACGATGGTGGACGGATTTCCGCGCAGCGGCCCGAGAGCGGTGCGCAGCGCCTCCGGCACGGTGTGGTCCAGCTTGGCCCGGCCGTGCGTCGAGCACCAGCGCTTGAGCAGCGCGTCGATCTCCTGCTCGTCGAGCGGCTGGAGGTCGACGACCTTGTCCGCGAACGGGGCGACCTGCGCGTGCCCGGAGTCCGGGTGCGACTCGGCGCGGGTGGCGACCACCACGGCGCAGCCGACGGCGCGGAGCCGCTGCGCCAGCAAGGAGAGGACGGATCCGGTTTCGGCGCCGGCGCGGTCGGCGTCGTCGAGCACGATCACGGAGCGTCCACTGGAGGCGGCGCCGCCGAAGACGCGCGCGAGCTCGTGCACCAGCGGCAGGGCGGCCCGGATCGGTGCCTTCTCCAGATCGGTCCGCAGCCGCGACGCGGTCGCCAGCGCGTCCAGCAGCACGCCGTGCCGCCCGGCCTCGAGTTGGAGGCGCGCGGCGTCGAGCAGCGCGTCGATCACCTGCGGGGTGCCGCCGCCGGGATCGACGGCGATGAAGCACACGTGCAGGTCGCAGCTGCGCCAGCTCTCCGCGAGCGACTCGAGCAGCGTCGTCTTGCCTTCACCTGCGCCGCCGCGCACCAGCACCAGCGTTCCGTCGGCGCTGCGGCACGCGTCGTCGACTTCGGCCAGCTGATCTCTTCGGCTGGACAGCGTTGAACGTTCCCGCGCCATGGGATCCTCTCCGGTTCGCCTACTGGCGGTGCTACATCGTCGAGGTGTTTTGATACTTTTGTGCTAGCAGAGGATCAAATGCTCAAGCGTGAACACGCTAAGTGACCTTAGTCATCGATTCTTCGCTGTCGCGCTAGTAAGAGTGTCGCCCGTTAAGGTGAATGTATAGCACACCGTTACTACGTGGCTTAGGCGCCAGTGATCGAGCCGAGCGGAGGAGTCACTGTGGCGGCATATACCTCGGCCGGATCAGCGTCGACCGGCGAACCAGGTGGAGAACTGCTCTTCCGCGACGACCTGCTGGCCGAGTCCTCCTCGGTCGGCGGCGCCGGAGCGGCGCCCGTGACGTTGCTCGTGGGCGAATCCGGAGCGGGTAGCAGTGCGGTCCTGACAGCGGTGGGTGAGCGGTTGCGAAGCTCCGGCTGCCGGCTCGTGCGCCTCACCGCGGCGAAGCAGGACCGCCGCACCGCCTACGGCGCGCTCTACCGCCTGCTCTCGGAAATCGACCGGACCGCGCCGCCCGACCAGGAGCGCGCGGCGCTGCTCGGGCTGGTCGCGAAGCTGGGCCGGGGCGCCAGCCCCGAATCGCTGCGCGCCGCGGTCGAGCAGGTGGCGGTGTTGATCCGCAACGTCGTCCGGCACCTGCTGCCGGTGGCGGTGCTGGTGGACGAGGCGCAATGGCTCGACCACGGGACCGCCTCGGTGCTGGAACCGCTGGTCCGGCGACTCGCGGGGGCCCGGTTTTCGCTGGTGCTCACCGCCCGCGCCGATCCGGATTCGGCGGTGCTGGAACCGGTGTGGAATCGATTGTCGACCCAAGGGTTGCTGAGAACTCTGCCAGTTCGGACATTCACGAAATGGCAGAGCGGACAATTCCTCGCAAAGGCAATCGTCGCGAAACCCGATGTTCACCTGGTGGATGAGTTGCACCGGCTCAGCGGCGGACGTCCCGCGATGCTGCTCGCCGCCGTCGACGCCCATCGGCGGGCCGGAGCGCTGGTGATCGCCGACCACAACGCCTACCTCCGGCGCAGCCTCGGCGCCGAGCTGCCCGTCGACGGGTCCCGGCTGCTGGCTCCGCTGCGCAAGGCCGGGGACGTGCCGTGGGCGGTCGCCAAGGCGATGAGCCTGCTCGCCCCGCTCGGCCCCCAGGCCGTGGACCTGATCGCCGAGGCCGGTGGGCTCAGCGCGGACGCGGTGCACGACGCGCTGGCCACGCTGGTGAAGCACCGCTTCCTGACCCGCCGCGGTTCCGGCTGGCGGTTCCGGGTGCCGCTGATCGCCACCGCGCTCGAGCGCGCGCTCGGCCCCTACGAGCACCGCAAGCTCGCCGCCGCGGCCGTGACCGCGATCTGGAGCGGCACCGCCCACAGCGAGGACCCCACCTACCTGCCGAACCGGATGACCGCCGCGGGGTCCCTCGTGGACACCCGGCGCTCCGGCGAAGAGCTCATGAAGCACGCCGGGACGTGGTTGCTGGACCCGGACGTGGACGCCGCGCGCTGGCTGCGGGCGGTCGCCGAGCGGGTGGACGACCCGGCGCTGCGGACCGAGGCGCTGCGCATGCACATCACCGCCAGCATCGTGCGCGACGACCTGCCGGAGCTGCTGCGGACCTCGCGGACACTGGTCCGCCACCACGCGCACGAGCTCTCCCCGCAGATCCTCCCCGGCATCGTGCTCGCCTACCTGATGGTGCTGGCCGCGATGGACGAGCGCGTCGAGCTCGGCCGGATCGCCGAAGGCGAGCAGCCGGTCCCTGGCGGCACCGGGCAGCAGCTCGTCGCCCGGGCGTTCGCGTCGGGGTGGATGGGGAACTGGGTCGAGGGTCGGCGGCTGCTCGACGGCAACGCCGCCGAGTTCGCCGACGAGGAGCCGGTGCTCGTGCAGCAGGCCGAGATCTACCGCACCGGTGCCGCGGTGATGCAGGGCGACAACGCGGACCTGTTCCGCTTCGTCGCGGAGTTCGCCGCGTCCCCGCACGAGTCCGAGAACTTGACGCAGTGGGCGGAAGCGGCCCGGCACCAGGTGAACCTGCTGCTGGCGATCGGCGAGGTGCGCGAAGCCCGGCAGCTGATGCACCGGTGCGGTCTGCCGGAGCACCTGCTCACGCTGCCCGACCGCTTCCTGCTGGACCACAGCCGCGGCGAGTGGCGCAGCGCGATGGACATCGCCCGCCGCTGCATGTCCTCGCCCATCCACACCGTCCGCCCGTTCGGCTGGGCGACGATGCACGCCATCGCCGCCCAGGTGCACATCGACTCGGGGATGCTCGGCCGAGCCCGGCAGCTCATCGAGATCGGCAAGGACGGGCCGTTCGGCTACATGTTCCACTTCACCGAGTCGCTGGTGCGCCACGCGCTCGGCGAGCTGCGCGCCTCCCACGAGCACCTGCGGGCGGCGGTGCGCGGAGCCGACGCCGCGGAGTTCCTCTTCGGCACCGAGGTGGTGCTGGCCGAACTCGCCCACCGGGCGAAGGTCCTCGGTGAAACCGACGAGGCCGCGACCGCGCTGAACCGGTTGGAGAAGCTGGCCACGCGGCTCGGCACGGGCCGCGCCGAGCTCGCCATGCTGCTGACCCGCGCTCGGCTGGGCTCAGACGAGTCGGCCGCCTGCGCGGCCGTCGCGCTCGCCCGCGAACGGGAGGAGCCGTACGAGATGGCGGTGACCTTCAGCAAGCTCGCCAGCGGCGGGTACCGTCCGGTGGAGCTGCTGCCAGAGGCGTACCGGCTGACGGGCGGGCTCGACGCGCTGCTGCTGCGCGCCCGGCTGCGCCACGTCATGCGCCAGAACGGCGTGCCGGTGCCGGACCGCAGCGCGACCACGTCGGAGAACGAGCGCCTGCTGGCGGTGCTGGTGGCGGAGGGGTTGACCAACCGCCAGCTCGCGACGGTCTTCGCGACGACGGAGAAGAGCGTCGAGGGGCGGCTCACCCGCATGTTCGCCCGGATCGGCTACCGGTCCAGGGTGGAGCTCGCCGCGGCGATGCTGACCGGAGATTTCGGTGGCTGACCCGGAGCGGATGTCCGTTTCATTCCGATCGGTTCCGCTGATCTGCCCTTCGCGGCCCGAGCGCCGCTTCCGGGGTGCGCCGCGAGGCGGCCCCGGAGCGGGTGCGCCGCTCGATCTGAGCAGCGGAAACGGATCGAAGCCGGATGTGTCCTGGGGGGTGGGATCGCAGGTGAGGGAATCCCCCGAGAACCCACAACTTCGGACCGCCCTGCAAAGTGGGGCCGGTGGCCCCCGCGATACTCGATCGCTGAGGTGTCGCATCGAGTCGCGTACCAATGTGCTCGACGGGAGTGGAGATGCAGCAAGGTTCGGCAAGTCGGTCGCTCGGCTCGCTGGTCGCGGAATGGTGCGGGGCGCACGTCCTCGTGCGATGCGAGGGCGAAGAGCCTGCTGAGCGCGCCTTCTTGGCGCACCTGCCGTCCGCGGCGAACGAGCTGTTCCTGTCCGCTTCGCGGGGCGCGTGCGCCGACCCGGAGCTGCTCGGGGCGATCCCGGGGCTGCTGCGGCCGCTGCTGCGCGCCGCCGCGGCCGTGCCGCACGCGCTGTGGCTCGGTGTCAGCGGTGTGGCCGGTCGCGCCGAGGAGCTGAACAGGCTCGCGGTCGACCTGGAACTCGACGTGGTGGCACCGGACGGTGCGGTCTCGGGCGAATCCGGGACGAGCGTGCACGCGGGCCGGGTCAGCGGCGGCACCGGCTGGTACCTGTTCCGGCCGGGCAGCCGTCCTTGGCTGTTCAGCACGCGGTACCCGATCCCGGCATGGGAGCGGTGGGTGCCGATCCAGCCGGTCGCGAACCCCCGCCTGCTGGTCGATCCGGTGCCTGCGGGCCTGCTCGTCCGGGCCCCGCGGAGCTCGTGGGCCGAGGTGCGCCGCGCCGCCTTGAAGGTGCCGGTGAGCGGCAAGGTCCCCAAGATCGTGATCGCGGGCGGCCCGCTGCCCGCACCGGCGGAAGTGGCGCAGCTCGTCCAAGCGCTGCCGGAGTTCGTCCGCGCCTCCGCCGTGCTGGTCCCGGTGGCGGCACTGGCGGCTCGGCACGAGTGGCTGGTGGAACTAGCCTCGCGGCTCGGCAGGCCCGTCGTGTTCAGCGCCGGTGCCGAGTTCGCCGACGGGGAGCGCAGGCAGCCGGTCGCCGCGGTGCTGGACCAGGGCGGCGACGAGGTCTTCCGCCCGTTCGCCGGCGCGCTGCGCCAGCCGAACAACGGCGGCGACCAGCAGGTCGTGGACATCGCCGAGCCGCCCGCGGGCTGGCAGCGGTGCGGTCAGCGCACCTACCGCCCGACGCAAGGCCCGACGGTGTTCGCCGAGGTGGTCCCGTCCGGTCTCGCGCTGCGCGATGAGCAAGGAGCTCCGCCGGTCGTCTCGCTGACCACGGCGGGCGCGTTCGATCCGGCGCGCTGGATCCTGCACCTCGTGCCGGTCGACGGGAAGCTGTCGTCCGAGGTGCTAGGCGGCATGGCGGACCTGCTGGACGGACTCGACGCGAGCAGGCGCGCCGCGGCGAGCATCCGGGTGTGGAGCCCGCTCGATCCGGAGTCCGCCGAGGCGGTCGATTCCGTCGTCGAGCGGACCGGCGTTCCGGTGAGCATCAACGGAAAGCCCGCCGAGTACTCGGGGCGGAGCGCGGACTCGGCGCAGGGCCCGGAGGCGGAGGCCGCGCGAACGGACCTGCCCGCCGAACCGGACGGCGCCGTCCCCCCGGCGTCCGCCGGGGCGGTGCCCTCCTCGCTGCGAGCCGGTCCACCGGCCGGAGCCGTCACGTCCTCGCCGGGAGCCGTTCCGCCACCGGGGGCCGTTCCGCCCGCCGGTGCCGTGCCTTTCCCGCCGGGAGCCCTCCCGCCCGCTGGCGTGGTTCCGCCCGCCGGGATCGTTCCCCCTGCCGGGCTCGTTCCCCCTGCGGGTGCCGTTCCGCCTGCCGGTGCCGTTCCGCCTGCCGGTGTGGTTCCGCCGTCAGCCGGGGCCGTGCCGCCGCCTCCCGGCGCCGTCCCGCCCGCCGATGCCGCGCCGGATGAGCGGACTCCGGGAGCACCCGCCGCCGGACCAACCGCGGAACCCGCCCCGGTCCCCGGCCCCGCCGAGGCACCTGCCGCGGGGCAGGGCGGTGCCGTGCCACAACCCGGGCCGGACGCGCCCGACGAGGCGGAGGCCGCGACGCCGCCCGCCGAGCGGACCCCGCCACCGCCGTCGATCGCGGGTCCGATCGCGACCGTGTCGGCCGCGCCGGTGCCCACGATGTCCGGCATGCCGCAGCGTTCGACCATCGGCGAAGCCGAGCACGAACCCCCCCGCGAAGCGGCGGCCGATCGGCCGGACCGGGTGGCCGACGAGCTCCCCCCGCCCGCACCGGACCCGGGATCCCCGGAGTCGCCCGCTCCGCCTGCCGAAGCGGACGACCAGGCCAAGCCGGACGAGGAGCCGCAGCTCGCGCCCGAGGTGGACGCCGAGGCGGACCCCGAGGCCGAGCCAGCGGAGACGACCGAACCCGAGGCCGAATCCGAACCCGAGGCGGACGCCGAAGGCGACGACCAGCCCGGGGACGACATCGAGACGCCCGACGGCGAGACCGGGGAGGCGGGTGAGTCCGCGGAGAGCGCGGCCAAACCCGCGGTCGCGTTGCGGGACCTGCCGGATCGGTCGAGCACCAGCGGCGAGCAGAACCGGTTCACCACCGCCGCGGGGCCGTCGTTCTCCGATGCGCTGGCGACGGTGAACGCCGCCATGGCCTCGTGGCCCGCGCTCCGGCACGACGATTCGGCCGGCGCGAAGGCCGACTTCGTGGCGGTGTGCCTGTACCTCGGTCGCGGCGAGGGCGGCGCGGAACAGGTCAACGAGGCCATCCGCGGCGGCGTGCAGCCGGAGCTCGACGGGCACCTGCCGTGCCTCGTCTCCGGGATCCGCCGGTTGCCCACGCACCGGCGGCCGGTGTTGCGCCAGGGCGTCGTGCCGGACTCGGCGGAGGAGAACTCGACGCCGGGAACGCTGTTCGTGGAGCCCGGTTTCCTGAGCGCCAGCATGAACCTGGACGTGACCGTGCCCGGCGCGCACGTCGACGTGCTCATCTGGCCGCACCGCGCCCGCCGCACCTCCGAGCTGGTGCTGAACCGGCCGGTCGACGAAGTGGTGTTCCTCGCCGGGACGCGGTTCAAGACGCTGGCGGTGCGCGAGCTCGGCGAGCAGGAGGAGGACGACCGGGACGAGGATTCCCCGGCACCGCCCAAGATGGCGGTGCTGTTCCGGGAGCTGGCTCCCGACGAACGGGCCACGGGGACCGAACTCGACGACCGCGACCTCGCGGCGCTGAGCAAGCTCGACCGCGCACTGACCCGCCGACAGCGCGGCACGCTGCGGGTGGTGGAGGATTCCGACGCGATGAGCCGGTTGACCAGCTCCATGGTCGAGGCCGACGAGGCGAGCGCCGGGGCTCCGCCGGATGACCGGCGCGATTCGCTGATCACGACAGGAGGACAGGTGGGGCACCCGTGACCGGTCGGGCAGGGATGAGGTCGGCCGCGGCTGTCGTGCTGGCCGCCGCGTTCGTCGCCGCGTCGGCGGCACCGGCCGCGGCGCAATCCGCGGTCCCGTCGATGCCGGCCGGTGAGCAGCCGTGCATCCAGCCGCCGACGACGACCTACGAGCAGGAACCCTGGGCGCAGCAGATCCTCGCACCCGACCAGGCCTGGGACCTGACCCGCGGCGCCGGGGTCACCGTCGCCGTGGTGGACACCGGGGTGGACGCCGAGGTGCCCCAGCTGTCGGCGCCGGGAGCGGTGCTGCCCGGCGCGAGCGTGATCGAGGGTGACTCCGGGCCCGCCAACGACGACTGCTTCGGGCACGGAACCTTCGTGGCGGGCATCATCGCGGCCGATCCGGTGCCAGGGACGAATTTCGCCGGTGTCGCGCCGGACGCCACGATCCTGCCGGTGCGGGTCGCGACCGGCTTGGAGGAGGAGACCGGCGACACGTTCTCGCCGGACGCGCTGGCGGAGGGCATCCGCAGGGCGGTGGACCTCGGTGCCGACGTCGTCAACGTCTCCGCTAGCACCAGCTTCCCGAACGAGCAGCTCGCTTCGGTGATCCGGTACGCCGCCGAGCGGGACGTGGTGGTGGTCGCCTCGGCGGCCAACGGGGCGCAGGAGGGCGACCCGGTGACGTACCCGGCCTCGTACCCCGGCGTGATCGCGGTGGGCGCGGTCGACGTCGCGGGGGCGCACGCGAGCTTCTCGCAGACGGGTCCGTTCCTGTCGGTGGTCGCGCCGGGCGTCGACGTGATCAGCCTCGGCCCGAACGGCCCGGGGCACTGGCAGGGCAGCGGGACCAGCTACGCGGCGCCGTTCGTCGCGGGGACCGCCGCGCTGATCCGCTCGTACTACCCGCACCTGACCGCGCCGCAGATCAAGCAGCGCCTGGAGATCACCGCCAACCACCCGCCGACCCAGCTGCCCGACCCGGCGTTGGGCTGGGGCACGGTGAACGTGACCGCGGCCGTGGCGTCGGTGGTCAACGGCGAGGGCAGCGACGGCTCGATCGTCGTGCCGCGGTCCCCGGCCGCCGCGTACGTGGAACCCCCGGACGAGATCGGCCCGATGCTCGCCACCGTGTTCACGATCATGGCGGCGGTGGGGATCGCGCTGGCCGTGCTCACCGTGCGGCTGTCCACGTCCGGTCACCGCAGGGGGTGGCAGGCCGCCCGCACGATGCGCGTGATCACCAAGGAGAAGGCCCCGGAAGCCGAGCAGGAGCAACCGGAGGAGCCGTCGGAACCTGCCGCCGGTCCCGCGCTGACGCCATGATCAGGCCAGTTCCCCGGCCGAGCGGGGGCGTCCGCCGGGCGTGTTCGGCGATCGCCGCCCCGAGCCGTCCTCGGCTTCGCGATCTCCCGCGTCGTCCTGGGCCGCGCCCCGCGGATCGCGGATGTTCGGGAGCGGTGCGGGGATGAGCCTCCGGTTGGCCGCGTACGCCGTGTGCGTCGAGGACGGGCGGGTGCTGCTCGCCCGCTGCGCACCACCGACCGGCGAGAGCACCTGGACCCTTCCGGGCGGCGGGGTCGAGCACGGCGAGGACCCGTTCGACGCGGTGATCCGGGAGGTCGCCGAGGAGACCGGCTGCGACGCGGTGGTCGAACGCCTGCTGGGCGTGGACTCGAGGGTGATCCCCGTGGCGGCGCGTCGTGTGCCCGGTCCGCTCCCGCACCAGAACGTCGGCGTCTTCTACCGGGTCCGGATCACCGGTGGCGAGCTGCGGCCCGAGCCGAACGGCGAGACCGCCGAGTCGGTGTGGACGCCGATCCCCGACGTCGCGCACCTCCGGCGGTCATCGCTGGTCGACGTCGGTCTCGCCCTGGCGCAGACCGCCCCGGCAACCGGCCATGCAGACCCCGTCCCGGTCGGCGGCCTGATCCAGCACTGACCGCCCCGCGGATCGCGTGATCCGCCGGAGCCGGACGGGGGCGGGCGCTACGCCGGTGGTGCCCCGGTGGCGATTCCTCCTGCGCCGTACCGGGTTGCCGCAGCCCGGCCGGGCGTGCGCGTCGCGCCGAACCCGGACGTGGAACGGCCCGGGCCCCCGCGATCTCGGGGCCCGGGCCGCTCCGCTGCTCAGTCCTTCGCCTTCTCCGCGCCGGGGACCAGCGGCGTCTGCACCAGGCGGACCGTCCGCCTGCGGTTGACGTACTGGCCCCGGCCCGGGGGCAGCGTCCGGGGCTTGAGGTTGCCCAGGAACCGCTCGTCCTTCGGGCAGGACAGCAGCAGCGCCGGGGTGCCCAGCTCCCACATCCGCCGGATCACCTGGTTGCTCATCGAGCGGCTACCGCCCGAGGTGCTGCGGGCGATGATCAGGTGCACGCCGACGTCGGCGCCGTGCGGCACCAGCGAGTTCAGCGGCTGCAGGATGCCCGCTCCCATGCCGCCCTCGGCGAGTTCGAAGTCGTCGATGATGATGAACAGCCGTCCGCCGTTCCACCAGTCGCGCTTCGGCAGCCTGCTCGGCGGGATCTCCGGTCCGGGGATCCGCTTCTCCAGGCCGCGGGCCGCGTTCGCGATGGAGTTGCCCAGCGCGTCGGCCCCGACGGCGTACTCGATCTGGTTCGCCGCCGGGATGGAGTCGTGCAGTTCCCGGCGGAAGTCGCCGAACATGACCCGCGCTTCGTCGGGACCGTAGGTCGCGGCCACCGAGCGGGCGATGTGCCGCAGGATGCTGGTCTTGCCGGATTCCGCGTCGCCGTAGATGAGCAGGTGCGGGGTGGTGTCGAAGTCGTACCACTGCACGGCCAGGCCGGTGTCCTCGATGCCCAGCGGCATCCGCAGCTCCGTGCCAGGTCCCGACCGGTTCGGGGCCGGGAGCTCCTCGGGCTTGAGCGACATCGGCAGCAGGCGCACCCGCGGTGCCGAAGGGGCCTCCGGCTGCGCCAGCGCCTCGGCCAGCTCGGTCGTGGCGTCGGCGACGTCCTCGCTGCTCGGGTCGCCGTCGATGCGCGGCAGCGCGGCCAGGAAGTGCAGCCGGTCGCTGGTGATGCCGCGGCCCGGGATGTTCGGCACGGTCGCGGCCAGCCGGCTGTTGACCTCGGAGTCCACCGGGTCACCGAGGCGCAGCTCGAACCTGGTGCCCAGCACGTCCCGCAGCCACGGCCGCATCTCCGCCCACCGGTTGGTGGCGATCAGCATGTGGATGCCGAAGCTCAACCCGCGAGCGGCGAGCTCGGTGAAGCGGTCCTCCAGCTCCTCGAAGTCCTGGCGGATCGTGTACCAGCCGTCGACGACGAGGAACACGTCGCCGTACGGGTCGAGGTCGGTGAACCGGCCAGCCCTGCGCGCCTTGCGGTACGTCGCCATCGAGTCGATGTTGTGCTCGGCGAACAGGTTCTCCCGCTTGGCCAGCAGGTTCGAGACCTCCAGAACGGTTCGGGTGACCCGGTCCTTGTCGAGGCGGTTCGCGACGCTGCCGACGTGCGGCATCTTCGACAGCGACGCCAGGGTGCCGCCGAAGTCCAGGCAGTAGAACTGCACCTCGGCAGCGCTGTGGGTCAGCGCCAGCGCGCTGATCAGCGTGCGCAGCATGGTGCTCTTGCCGGTCTGCGGGCCGCCGACGACGGCCGCGTTGCCCCGGCTGCCGCCCAGGTCGGCGGTCAGCAGCTCGCGGCGCTGCTGCGCGGGCAGGTCGATCAGGCCCACCGGGACGTGCAGGTTGGCGGTCTGCAGGTCGCCGACCGGACGCGGTCCGAGCACCGGGTGGTCCACCAGCGGCGGCAGCAGCTGGTCCAGGGTCGGGGACTTCTTCAGCGGCGGCAGCCACACCTGGTGCGCCCGCGGCCCGAGGTCGCGCAGCCGCTCGATCAGCACGTCGAGCACGCTCTGCGTCGGCTCGTCGGTGTCCGGTTCCGGTTCGGGTTCCGGTTCGGGCAGCTTGGCCGGTTCGATGTAGTCGGTGCCGAAGGCGACCACCTGCTGCTCGGCCTCGGCTCGGGTGCTGCGCTGCCGCTTGCTGCGGTACGGACCGGACACGAACGCGCCCTTGAACCGGGTCAGCGTCGTGGTGTCCGGTCGCAGGTACCCGTTGCCGGGGCTGCTCGGCAGCTCGTAGGCGTCGGGAACACCGAGGATGCTGCGGGACTCCATCGCCGAGAAGGTGCGCAGGCCGATCTTGTACGACAGGTGCGTCTCGATCTTGTGGATGCGACCTTCGTCCAACCGCTGCGACGCCAGCAGCAAGTGCACGCCGAGGCTTCGGCCCAGGCGGCCGATCATCGCGAACACGTCGACGAACTCGGGCTTGCTGGAGAGCATCTCGCTGAACTCGTCGACCACGATGAACAGCGCGGGCATCGGTTCGAGCTGCACGCCCTGCTGGCGCGCCGCCTCGTAGTCGCGGCGCGACGCGTAGTTGCCGGAGGCGCGCAAGTGCTCCTGGCGGCGGTTCATCTCACCGGTGAGCGCGTCCTGCATGCGGTCGACCAGCTCGAGCTCGTCGACCAGGTTGGTGATCACCGCGGAGGTGTGCGGGAGCTGGTCGAACCCGAGGAACGCCGCGCCACCCTTGAAGTCGACGAGCACGAAGTTGAGCTCTTCGGAGCTGTGCGTGGCGGCCAGTGCGGCCACCAGCGTCCGCAGCAGCTCGCTCTTGCCCGAGCCGGTCGCGCCGATGCACAGGCCGTGCGGGCCCATGCCGTCCTCAGCGGACTCCTTGATGTCGAGCTCCAGCGGGGTGCCGTTGCCCGCGATCCCGATGGGGACCCGCAGCCGGCGCTTCGCGGTCATCCGCTCGCGCCGGTACTTGGCGGGGGAGAAGGTGCGGACGTCGCCGAGGCCGAGCAGCCCCGCCAGCTCGTAGTCGCCCGCGAGCGGTTCGTCGGTGTCGGTGGTCGCTTCGCCGACCCGGTAGCGGGCCAAGGTCCGCGCCAGCGCGGCGACGCCGATGATGCTCATCGAGTCGGGTCGGCACAGCGGACTGCCCGCGGGCTTGCCGAGCCGGTCGAACGACACGGTGCTCACCTGGTCCTGCTCCACTTCCAGGAACAAGGTGTCCGGTTTGGACTGCCACGGCAGCGATTCGCTGATGTCGAGCACCACGGTGTTGCGGTAGCCCTCCTCGCCGACGCGGTGTTCGGCCGGGAGCTGCACGCCGTCGAGGATGATCACGACCAGCGGCTCGGTCGGGGTGACCGGGGTGTCCGCTTCGAAGCGCGGCCGGGAGGTGAAATCGCTGCCGCCGAGCAGGTCCTCGACCTCCGTCATGGTCTCGCCGACCAGGCGGCGCGAGCCCGCGGCGTCGCGGCCGTCGCCCTGGTTGTGCGGCAACCACTTCAACCAGTCCCAGTCCTCGCGGCGCTGTTCGGTCGCGCACAGCGCGATGCGCACCTCGCCGGGTGCGTGCGAGGTGACGAGCTGGGCGAGCATCGCGCGGGTCAGGCCCCGAACCGCCGTCTCCTCACCGCGGAACCGGATCTGGCCGAAGCCGCGCAGGTACACGGCGATCGGCGCGTTGGACAACGTCGTGTAGGCGCGCAGGAACCGGCGCAGCGCGTGCGCGGAGAGCGGTTCGAGGTCCTCGATGGGCTTGCTGTCCGGCGGGACCAGCTTCGTCGCCGAGCGCTGCTTGCCGAGCCCGATCCGCACCTCGCCGAAGTCGTCGTGCGCGGGCCGCCGCTCCCACAGGCGGTATCCGAGCGCCAGCGACCACAGCGACCGCGGGTCCGGGTGGATCCACCGCGCCGCCTTCTGCTGCCCGGTCAGCGCTTTGCGCACCTGCCGCCGCAGCGACCCCAGGTAGCGGATGTAGTCGCGGCGGAAGCCGTGCAGCTTCTGCTTGTGGTTGACCGAGTTGCGCAGGAGCTGCACCAGGATCATGCCGACAGCGGAGAGCATCATGATGCCGCCGCCGATGTACGACAGCACCCCCGACCCCGGGCGCACGAACATCATGACCATTGCCAGGGAACCGAGCCCCATGGGCGCGTACATCATGACGGAGCTGATGCCGCCGCCGTTGTCCTCAGGAACCGCGGGCGGCTCCTGGATCTCTATCTCCTCGCTCGGTGAGGTCGGTTTCGGTCGGCGCGAACGCCGAGCGAACAGCACCGTGCTCACTTGCTCTCCCTTTGGTGAGTGGAATCCCCTGGATGTCCGCTGGGACGGACTGATCAGTAACGTCTGCGCGTGCAAGCGTTACGTTGCTGACCGGGTCGCGGTCTCTCAACCTGGCAGGAAAGGACCCCGGGCACCCATGGCGATTTCGGAAGAGCAGGTCCAGCATCGCACAACAGAGTCTGGGAGGCTACGGTTCGTCCTCGGCAAGAAGTCGACCGACGTCGCGCTACCCGCCGAGGTACCGCTAGCCGACCTGCTACCAGCCGTCCTCCCCCAGTTCGGTGCCGAATGGGTAGAGCAGGGCGCCGACCACGAAGGCTGGGTGGCGCAGCGCGTCGGTGAGGCCCCGCTGGACGAGGATCGCACCATCGCCGAACTCGGCCTCCTCGACGGCGAGACGATCTACCTGCGTCCGCGCGCCGACCAGCTCGAACCCATCGACTACGACGACCTGGTCGACGGTGTCGGCGAACAGGTCCAGAACCACGCGGGCCGCTGGCGCCCGGCCCGCACCCGCTGGCTGCTGCGCCTGCTGGGCTTGGCGGTCCTGCTGCTCGGCTGCCCCTTGCTGCTCACCGCCGGACAGGTGGACGCCGAGGCGGCGATCGCCGGCGGTGTGACCGCGTTGCTGCTGGCCACCGCGATGCTGGTGTCGCGCGGGGCCGCGAATCCGGTGCTGGCCACGCTGATCGCCGGGGTGGCGGTCGGCTACTCGGCGTTGACCGGTGTGCTGCTGCTGGTCGCGCTGGATCCGGTCGCGACCGTGCCGATGATGGTGAGCTGCGCTGCGGCCGGAGCGCTGATCGCGTTGGTCGTCGGGCTGCTCGGCGTGGCCGACTCGGCGCTGCTGTTCACCGGTGCGATCACCTTCACCGTCCTGGTGGGAATCCCCGCGCTGATCGCCTCGGTGAGTCCCGCCTCGGCGCAGCAGGCCGCGTCCATCGGGCTGGTCGTCATGATCATCCTCAGCGTGTTCGTCCCGTCGCTGGCGTTCCGGCTCTCGGGCCTCACGCTGCCGATGCTGCCCACCAACCCGTCTGAGCTGACCGAGGAGATCGAGCCGGTCCCGCAGCAGATCGTGGTGGAGCGCGGTGCGGTGACCGTCGGCTACTCCCGGGCGCTGCACGTCGGCCTCGGTTCCGCGCTGACCCTGGTGATGCTGGCCGCGCTGCTCGGCGAGGCTGACGTGTGGACGGTCGTGTTCGGCGCGGTGGTCTCGCTGTTGCTGTTCCTGCGCTCGCGGCACCCGGACGGCGCGATGCAGCGCTGGTCGCTGGTGGTGCCCGCCGCCACGGGTGTGGCGACGTGCGTGCTGCTGGTGGTGACCTGGGCCGGGCCGCTGACCGCGATCCTGGCCACCTGGCTTCCTTCGCTGGCGGTCGGCGGACTGCTGCTGGTGTTCTCCGAGTTCCTGCCCGGCCGCAGGCTGCGGCCGTACTGGGGTCGCACGGTGGACATCTTCGAGTCCTTGACGGCGGTGGCGGTGCTGCCGCTGCTGCTCCAACTCCTGCACGTGTACGCGAAGATGCGAGGGCTGGCCGGCTGATGCAGTCACGCAAGGATCAGGTCCAGGCCTACTTCTTCGTCGTGGGGCGGCTGGTCGCGGCCGTCACCCACGGGCGTCCGGACGCGCTGGAGTCGCCGAACCGCCGGGTCAAGAACGGAACCATGTTCGGCGTGCTGGTCGCGGCGCTGCTGATGGCGATCTTCGGCATCCTCGGCCTGTTCATGCCGGGCGGGAACACGTCCTGGAAGCAGGCCGGTTCCATCGTCATGGACAAGAAGACCGGCACCCGGTTCGTCTACCTCGACGGGCAGCTGCACCCGGTGCTCAACTACTCGTCCGCCAAGCTCGCCTCGGGCAACAGCGGCGGCCAGGTGGTGTCGGTGTCCCGCGAATCGCTGGAGGGCACCCCGGTCGGCCAGCCGATCGGCATCCCCAACGCGCCCGACTCGATCCCCACCGCCGAGACGCTGAAGGTCTCGCCGTGGACGGTGTGCGCGCAGCCGCTGCCGCCGAACCAGATGGTCGGCGCGCCCTCGATCACGCTGATGATCGGTACGGGCGCGGGCGGGCCCACCACGCACGAGCAGGGCTTGCTGGTCAGCGCCCCAGACGGCGCCCTGCAGCTGATCTGGGAGGGCAAGCGCTACCGGGTGACGAGCCCGGCCGTGGTCGACGCGCTCGGCTACGGCGACACCGCCCCGCTGAAGGTGTCCGCCACTTGGCTGAACCCGATCCCGGCGGGGCGGGACCTCACCGTGCAGGACACCCCCGGCGCGGGTTCGCCAGGGCCGCTGATCGACGGCAAGCCCAGCCGTGTCGGCCAGGTGTACGAGGTGCGCAACCCGGCGCTCGATTCGAGCCAGTACTACCTGGTCCGCCAGGACGGGGTCACCCCGCTGAACCGGATGAGCGCCGCCCTGCTGTTCGCCGCACCGTCCACGCGGGACGCCTACCCGGGCATGCAGGTGAGCCCGATCCCGGCGGGGCCCGCGGCGATCTCCGGGGTGCCGACGTCGAAGGGCGCCGACCTCGTCGCCGGATTCCCCGGTGTGGTGCCGGAAACGGTGACGCCGCCGCCGGATTCGCAGCCGTGCGTGCGCTACGCCGCGTCGGCGGCCGGGAACATGAAGGTCACACTGGAGCTGCAGCCGACGGCGTTGGTGAACGCCGGTGCCGTGCAGACCGCCCAGCACATCGCGGGTACCGTCGCGGACCGGATGTCGATCCCCTCCGGCAGCGGCGTCCTGGCGCGTGACCTGCCCGCCCCCGGGGCCGCGCCGGGCACCGCGTACCTGATCACCGACGTCGGTACGAAGTACCCGCTGGCGGATGCGAACGTGCTGAAATCCCTTGGCTATTCCGAAGGTTCGGTGATGCAGGTGCCCACCGATCTGCTCGCGCTGCTCCCGTCGGGGCCGGTGCTGAGCACCGCGGCGGCGACTCAGGTGCAAGCCCCCTCTTCTTGATCTTGTACTTGATGAGGGGAGTCCCTAACTTGTCGCGGTCAAGACCACTTGCAGGTCCGGGCGTGCGAGGACGCAACTAAGTTAGTTCTCGGGTTAGACCCGATATTGGTAAAGAGCACGAGAGTTGCGGCGGGCTGCCGCGGCGATTGTCAGACGGAGGCATCAAGTGGCTACTATCGACGGCGCTCTTTTTGATGAAGCGGAAATCCAGCAGGTCGCCGGTCGGCACGACGCCGCCCGTGACGAGATCGAGAACCAGCTGACTCAGCTCCGCGGCCAGCTCGACAACGTCGGGAACCAGAGCCCGAGCGAGATGACCAAGATGCTGGTCGACCAGTACGAGCAGGACCTCACCCGGCTCAAGGACTCCGTGCTGGCCGACCTGCAGTCGATGTCGCAGGACATGCGCTCGACCGCGGGTGAGCAGACCCAGCAGGACTCGGACAACATCAAGCCGATCACCAGCACCCCGATCGAGAACTTCATCGGCTGACTTTCCCGTTTTCACTTCTTTTCAATCGAATCGTCGCACTAGGAGCTAATCATGGCCGGTCCCACCAAGTATGATTACCCGGCGCTCGAAGAGGCCCGGAACTACATGAAGCAGGCCCTCGACTTCGTCAACCAGCGCGCCAGCGAGCTCATCAAGGACGCCACCAACCTGCAGGAGCGCGGTTGGCAGGGGCAGTCCGCCACCGGCTACAACGCTTCCGCGGAGCGCCTGCGCGGCCGGCTGGACGGTTTCGCCCAGTACATCGGCGAGCAGGAGCGCAACGTCGGCAAGGGCACCGAGAACATGCAGCAGACCGACCAGTCCGGTGGCAAGCGCATGGGCGCCTACAGCTGACCGGTGCAGGGCGCCACTGCGGTCGCCGGGCCGGTCAACGAGCATCGGCCCGGCATCGCTTTGCTCTCCGCTCCTGCCGCTCCTCCGCGGCCTCGTTCGATGCTGACAACACCACGGTAAGAGGGTTGATCATGGCGGAGTCCACCGCTTTCTCCCCGGAAGACATCAAGAACGCTGCCAATGCGATCGGCAAGCTGACCGAAGACATGGCGGCCTTCCAAGAGCTGAAGGCGCACTGGCCCAACGCGGGGCAGTTCGAGACCGCGCAGTGGCTGGAGCGCATCGTCGACGACCGCCGCAACGGCCTGGTCGCGCACGCCGAACGGCTGAAGAACATCTTCGACAACATGAAGACCGATCTCACGGCGATCGCCAACGACTTCGAGAACGCCGACGGCGAAAACGCGGACAAGATCAAGGCCGAGATCGATGACATGCGGGGCCACATCGACACCGCGATCTCGTCCTTGGACAAGGGCACCGAGGACGAGCAGCACAACTTCACGGAAGACCCGAACGTCAAGCCGGACGACAACTCCAGCGACGGCGACGGCTACAACGACACTCTGCCCGCCTGAGCGTCGTGAACAGCACCGTTTGACCCCTTAGTCATCGATCGGCCGGTAGGCCGCTTCTTCGTGTGAGGACCATTCGCAATGGCGGACAAAGCCGAATCCGTGGTGGGCGTTTACAGCGCTTCCGCCCCTCCCATGGCTGTGGACAACTACTCCAGCTGGGAAGAGATCGACGCCGCCACTTGGGACCTCACGCACAACGGAGGGGCCACCGGCGATCATGCGAGTCTCAGCAGCAACAAGACCGCGGAAGCGTGGTATGAGCTGGAAGCGGCCTTCACGAAGGCCACCGAGCGCCTCGGTGAGATCAACGAGGGGCTCAACAAGCAGATCAAAGCCCTGCAGGACCACATGCAGGGTGTCGCGGGCGACGCTTTCAACCAGTACGCCACCGATCTGTTCAAGGAGAGCGAAGATCTCTACAACACGCTGACGAATCAGGCTTACGCCACGACCGTCGGCAACATCGGCCACGCGATCCAGGACTTCGCGCACCGGTGGTGGGAAGCGCTCGACAACGAGCACGCGCGCCGCACGACCGCGATCGAGAAGATCGAAGCCGTCTCCACCGAGCTGAGCCAGTCCGAGTTCGACAGCAAGGTCAACGAGGCCGTGAAGGTCAGCGAGGAGAACCTCCTCGAAGAGCTGAAGGTCCTGCTGACCAGCCTCACCAACCAGTACAGCGAGCGCGGGTCCGACCTCAGCCCGCTGCACATCGCGCTGAGCCCGGCCGCCGAAAACCAGGGCAGCGGCAACGACGACAAGTCGGACGACGACTCCAGCGGTTCCGGCGACGACGACTCCAGTGGTTCCGGTGACGACGACTCCAGTGGTTCCGGTGACGACGATTCGAGTGGTTCCGGTGACGACGACTCGAGCGGTTCCGGCGACGACAGCTCGGACGAGAAGGACGAGGCCGAGGACGAAGCCAACGAGGCCATCGACGAGCTGACCGGCGGGGGCGAGGGCTCCGGCGAGGGCTCCGGTTCCGGTGAGGGCTCGGGCGAAGGCTCCGGTTCGGGCTCGGGCGAGGGCTCCGGTTCCGGTGAGGGCTCCGGCTACGACTCGGGGGTCCAGGACGCCAAGAACGCCGCGAACGAGGCGATCGACGGCCTCACCGGCGGGGAAGGCTCCGGGTCCGGGGAAGGCACCGGTTCTGGTGGAGGTGCCGGCGAAGGCACCGGGTCTGGTGAAGGCGCGGGTTCGGGCTCCGGATCCGGGGAATCCGGTTACGACCAGGGCGCCCAGGAGGCCAAGCAGGCCGCGAACGAGGCGATCGACAGCCTCGGCGGCGGTGAGGGCTCCGGTTCCGGTGAAGGTGCCGGTGAGGGCACGGGTTCGGGCGGCGCGGTCGGCGGCATGCCCGGCAGCGGCCCCGGTAGCGGATCCGGCAGTGGCTCCGGCAAGAGCGGCAGCGGCTCCGGTAGCGGCAGCGGCGATTCCGCGCGGGACAAGGGCGTTGAGGACGCGAAGAAGGCGGCCAACGACGCCATCGACTCGCTCGCCGGCGGCGGCCCGGGCACCGAGTCCAGCGGCCCCGGCGGCGAAGGCTCCGGCGGCGGAGCGGGCTCGGTCGACGGCGGCGAGGCGAAGAAGGCCGCGTCCGACGCGATCGACGACTTGGCGAAGGACACCTCCGACCCCGCGGCGCAGGAACGCTTGCAGGACGCGAAGCAGGCCGCGGACGACGCGATCGGCGAGCTGAGCAAGGACGGTGGCCAGCCGAGCGCCGAAGAGGCGAAGCAGGCCGCGTCCGACGCCATCGACAAGCTCGGACAGGAGGGCGACAGCCCCGAGCAGCAGCAGGCGATGGAGGACGCGAAGAAGGCGGCCAACGACGCCATCGACGAGCTCAGCGGCAGCGGCGGCGCGGGTGGCCCGGCCACCGAGTCCGAGGGCCCGAGCAGCACCACCCCGCTCGACGGCGAAGAGGCGAAGAAGGCCACGTCCGACGCGCTCGGCGAACTGGCCGGCGAGACCTCCGACCCCGAGGCGCAGCAGCGGGTGGAGGACGCGAAGCAGGCGGCCGACGAGGCGATCAGCGAGCTGACGAAGGACGGTGGCCAGCCGACGGCCGAAGAGGCGAAGCAGGCCGCCGACGAGGCGATCGACGCGCTCGCTTCGCCGGACGACAGCCCCGCCGAGAAGCAGGCGATGGAGGACGCGAAGAAGGCCGCCGACGGCGCCATCGACGAGCTTGCCACCGCGACCACCCCGGTCGACGGCGGCGAGGCGAAGAAGGCCGCGTCCGACGCGATCGGCGACCTGGCGAAGGACAGTTCCGACCCCGCGGCGCAGGAGCGCCTGCAGGACGCGAAGCAGGCCGCGGACGACGCGATCGGCGAGCTGAGCAAGGACGGCGGCGAGCCGACCGTGGAAGAGGCGAAGAAGGCCGCCGACGAGGCGATCGACGCGCTCGCTTCGCCGGACGACAGCCCTGCCGAGAAGCAGGCGATGGAGGACGCGAAGAAGGCCGCCGACGACGCGATCAGCGAACTGGCGAGCCCGACCGACCCCGGTGCCGGCGCTCCGATCGACGACGCCCAGACGCGCAAGGCCGCCACGGACGCGATCGGCGAGCTGACCACGCAGAGCTCGGACCCGCAGGCGCAGCAGCGGCTCCAGGAGGCGCAGCAGGCCGCCAACGACGCCATCGGCCAGCTCAGCCAGGACGGCACCCCGCCGACCGCGGAGGAAGCGAAGCAGGCCGCCTCCGGCGCCATCGACAAGCTCGGCCAGGAGGGCGACAGCCCCGCCCAGCAGCAGGCGATGGAGGACGCGAAGAAGGCCGCCGACGACGCGATCTCCGGACTCAGCTCCGGCGGTACCGGCGGTGGCGGAGTCGGTTCGGAGTTGGACGACTTCCTCGGCGGTGGCGGTGGCGGGGGTGGCGGTGCCGCGAAGGCGGCTGCCGACGACGCCATTTCGAGCCTCGCCGGCGGCGGTAGCAGCGGCTCCGGCGGCGGAGGCGGCGGCTACGGTGGTGGCGGCTACGGCACCGCCGAGAACCCGGCGGCCCAGTTCGACGTCGCGGCCAAGCAGGGGCTCACGGCCCCGGGTGCGGTCGCGGGCGGCGGTGGCCCGGCGGGCGCCGGTGGCGCGGGCGGCGGTGGCGCCGGTGGCACGGGCCCCGGCGGGATGCCGATGGGCGGCGGCATGCCGATGGGCGGCGGCATGGGTGCCGGCGCCGGTGGGGCAGGACAGCAGAACCAGGAGCGCGAGCCGCAGATCTGGATGAAGGCGGACGACGGCGTCTGGGACGAGGACAAGGACAACCCGCCACCGGTGCTCGGACGGAGCTGATCTCGTGGCCACCACTACCGCGCCCGTTGATCCCGCAGTGGATCAGATGAACTTCGACCAGCTCGCTCGGATCATCAACGAGCGCAGCCCGGAGCTGTACTACCAGCGGGCGGACGAGTTCGACCGCGCCGCCGCGCAGCTCCAGCAGCTCATCGACGGACTGCGCGCCACGATGCGGCGCCTGGAAGTCGGGATGTCCGGACTGTCGATGGACAAGGCGGCCCAGGCCGCCGAGCACCTCGCGGCGAGGAATGAGCAGGTGCTGCAAGCGATGCAGCAGCCCGGCTACGCGGCGATGCTGCGCCGGGCGGGCGATTCGCTGTCGGCGGCGCAGCAGCGGCTGCGCGACCTGCAGCAGCAGCGCGCCGAGCAGCCCGGTGGCACGCCGGAGGCGATGGCGACCGCGGACAAGGACCGCACCGAGCTGGCCCGCCAGATCGTGCGCGATCTGGGCACCGCCTACGGCGATGCGGGTGGCGGCTTCACCCCGCTGCCGGGGACCGGCCCCGGCAGCACCCCGGTGCACCTGGTCGGCAGCGGGTCCGACGGCCAGGGCGACTCCGGCAACGGGAACCAGGTCACCAACGCCGGGTACTTCACCACCGGTTCGCGGACGATGAGCGTGATGAACGTCAGCACCGGCGGCACCGGACCGGGCGCCGGTGACGGCTCCGGTGGGGCGGGCACCGCGGTCCGCCCCGGCGGTCCGGCCATGATCGGCGGGGACGCCTCCGGCGGCTCGAACGGCACCACCACCTACGGCGTCGGCGGCGGGGCGGACACCGCTGCGGGTGAGCGGGCGGGGAACGCGGCACCGTGGCTCGCGGCGTCCGCGTCCGCGGCGCCGTCGGTGCTCGGGCAGTCCACGTCCGGCGGGGAACGGTCCGGCGCGACCGGCGGCGGCTGGCGGACGGCCTCGGCGTCCCGCTCCGGCGGAGTGCAGGAAGGCGTGCCGCAGGTGCTGGGCAGGCGGGTGTCCGCCGCGTCCGCCGTGGGCGGGGAGGAACCCCGTTCCGGGCAGCAGCAGAAGAAATCGCGGTCGGCGGAGCGGGAGTACACCGCGGACGAGGCCCCCGTTTCCACGATGAGCGCACCTGAGCGCAAGGAAGCCGACGCCTCGGTCGACTCCTTCCCCGGCGTTCCCGCACCCACGCCCGCCCACGTGACCGCGACGGCGACCGCGACCGCGGCGGCGACCGCCACCGCGGCGGGCACGTTGCCCCAGGGGACGCCGCCTCCGCAGGTCTCGCATGCGGTGACGCCGCCGCCCGTGCCCGACCCGTCCGCGACAACGCCCGGTGGCAACGCGCCGGGGCAGGCCCACGTCGCCAAGTCGGCGCCGACGGGCCCACCGCTGGACGTCGGGTCGTCGAGCACCCAGGCGAGCACGTCGAGCAGCGGACCGCGCAGCGCACCGGTGTCCTCGGCGCTCGACCTGGGGCAGGTGCGGACACCGGGCAGTGCCCCGACCGTGCCCCGCGCCGGCGGCGAGCTCACGTCGATGCTGCCCGGCGGTGGCGTCCCCGGCGGCACCACGGGTGGTACCGGGCCCGGACACGGTGGTCACCCCATCGGCCCGATGATGGGCGGTATGGGGGCGAACCAGTCCGAGCAGCAGGAGCGCCAGCCCAACGTCCGCGTCCCGGCGGACCGCGGTTCGTGGGACGACGGCAACGGCGTGCCGGGCGCGCTCGGCCGCCCCGTTCCGTCCGATGAGGACGGTCAGCAGCGGGAGAAGCCGGCGGCCGGGGACCCGAACGCCCAGATCGACGAGATCATCAATGGTCTCCGGGAGGAGCGGAAGATTCGATGAGCGAGACGAACCGCAGCGACGGCAACGCCTTCCAGGACCTCGACGCCGCCATGGCGGCCCTGGAGGAGGAGCAGCGCAAGCTGGCCGAGATCAGCCAGGTCCGGCAGAACGAGACGACGACGGTCCAGGCCAAGGACCGCTCGCTGGAGATGATCTTCGACGGCGGCGGCGAGTTGGCCGAGCTGAAGTTCAACGGCACGAAGTACCGGAACATGGCGCCCGCGCAGCTCGCCCACGTGATCGTGGAGACCTTGCAGCAGGGGCGTGCGCAGAGCATGGCGAAGATGACGGATCTCATGGGCTCGGATGTGCTCCCGGGAATTGATCTCGCAGGTCTGGCCACGGGTAAAGTGGACCCGAGCAGCGTGATCGACGCGCTGATCTCGCCGATGCTCAACGGTGTTCTGGACGACGACGAGCGGCGCGGCACCGGGTCGGCTTCGGACAAGGGTGGTCAGCATGGCTGAGGACTTCTACCTCGACCCGGACGGGATGCACGACGTCAACCAGCGGATCAAGACGGCCCACGACGAGTTGGCCACGGCCTTCGACGAGTTGACCAGCGAGCTTGCGGAGCTGCACGGCTGCTGGGGCACCGACGACGTGGGCAAGGCGTTCGAGAAGAACTACGACGAGCCGGCGAAGAACATCGACGAGGGTTCCAAGGGAATCCTCGAAGGGGTCGACGAGCTCACCGTCTCGCTCGACGACGCGGTGGAGACGTTCGTGGAGCAGGACGCCCAGAACTCCGACAACATCAAGAACACCGAGTACGAATCCTGACGGGTTCGCGGGATGGGCGGCGGCCGCTCGGTGACGGGATGAGGGCGCGCGACGACGACATGATCTGAACACCCGGGTGCCGTGGGCGCCCGGGTTTACTGGAGGGGGGAGTCGGGACTTGAGCAAGTACGAGAGCACCGATCTGCCCGACGACCTCCAGAAGTTCTTCAAGATCACCCTGGGCATGGAGTGGCCCGAGGGCAGCGAAGGTGGCCTCAACGCCATCCACGACGCCCTGGAGAAGTACGCGGACAAGGCCGAGCAGACGGCGCAGCGGATGATCTCCGCGGCCGCCGACATCGACGCCGCGCTCGACGGTGAGACGGCTGAAGCCACCGTCAACTACGTCAAGAACGACCTGCCCGGTTACCTGAACGAGCAGGTGGCCGTCGCGCGCGACCTCGCGAGCAAGGCCAGGGACGCGGCCGCCGACATCCAGAAGAACAAGATCATGTTCATCGCGATGACCGCGATGACCTTGGCGACGGTGATCTCGCTGATCGCGTCTTTGTTCGGCGCGTTCATGGTGCCCGCCGTGCTGGCCGCCGCCCGGGTGGGCATCACGGCGCTGCTGCGCGAGCTCATCAAGCAGATCGCGCAGAACATCGTCAAGCAGCTCGCCCGGGTGCCGCAGGCGGTCAAGGCCGGGGGCTGGAAAGCCGGTCTGCAGGCGGGCGGCAAGCAGGCGTGGCAGCTGGGGAAGTACCCGGCGGGCGGCGCGGCCTTCGGCGCCGGTGTGATGGGCGGTCTGGACGCCGGGATCCAGGGCTTCCAGAAGGATGTCCTGGGCAACCGCGACAACATCAACACCGAGTCCATCAAGGGCATGGTGATCGGTGGTGCGATCGGTGGTGCCGCCTCGGGTTTCGCGGCCGGTGCGGCGCGCGGGATCGCGAAGAGCGTCGACGACGTCATCGGGAACTTCAACAAGAACATCGCCAACGCCAACAAGCTCCGCCCGCCGTCGGACCAGATCCCGGAGAAGAAGCTCACCCGCGGCCAGGTGGCATTCGGGCGCTTCTCCGACGGTGTCGCGCAGATCGTGTCCGTCGCGGCGAGCAACCCGCTCGTCTACATCGCCACCGACGACAAGCACGGCGTCGCCTCTGACGGCATGTTCGGCGCGTTCGCCCGCGGTGGCACCTCCGGCGGGAAGGCCGGTGGCGGCGGGACTTCCGGCGGCGGTTCGCCGACGGTCAGCGAGGTCAAGGGCCCCGGGAAGCTGGAGATCCCCGGTCCGGACGGCAAGGTCGATGGCAAGAGCTCCGGTGACGGCTCCGGCGACCGGAAGGGCGGCGGCGAGGGGACGAAGTCCGAGTCCTCGACCACCACGACGAGCGAGGGCCCGCCGACTTACGCGGAGGCCACTCAGGGGCTGCCGTCGTACGCGGAGGCGACCGGCGAGGGCACGGCGAACTCCGGGCAGGGATCGCAGACTTCGTCGGGCAATCAGTCGAGTTCGTCGAGTGGGCAGTCGGATTCGTCGGGTAATCAGTCGAGTTCGTCGAGTGGGCAGTCGGATTCGTCGGGTAATCAGTCGAGTTCGTCGAGTGGGCAGTCGGATTCGTCGGGTAATCAGTCGAGTTCGTCGAGTGGGC
>NZ_JAPFGB010000011.1:135347-161957 GCF_026241095.1 Saccharopolyspora sp. NFXS83
AATCAGTCGAGTTCGTCGAGTGGGCAGTCGGATTCGTCGGGTAATCAGTCGAGTTCGTCGAGTGGGCAGTCGGATTCGTCCGGCAACCAGTCGAACTCGACGGGCGACCAGTCGTCGAACTCCACCGGTGGGCGTACCGACTCCTCGGGTTCGCGCGACAGCCTGGTGGACTCGAACCGGGACGGTGTTTCGGAGCAGCAGTCCTCCGGGCGGGACGTCGGCAGCGGTGGCACCAAGCTCGGCTCGGTGTTCTCCAACTCGGACTCCTTCGCGCCGGTGGCGACCGAGTCGAACGGCACCGGCTCGAACCAGTCCACTTCGGACGGGATCTCCGGTTCGACGGTGTCGAACGCCTCGGGCGACGTCTCGTCCGCGCAATCCCAGGGTCAGGGTTCGGACTCCAGCAGCAGCGGGAACTCCTCGAGCTCCTCTTCCTCGAACGGCCAGGGCGTGGTCGGGCAAGGCGGGTTCGGGCAGTCGCAGTCGCCGACGGCCTCGGGCGGGCAGGTCTCCGGCACATCGAGCTCCACGGGCGGTGCCGCGGGCTCGACGACGGGGACGTCGGGCTCGACGACGGGCGGTGCCGCGACCTCCACTACGACGAGCACGTCGAACTCCACCTCCACCGGTGCGCCGACGGCTTCGTCCACGAACGCGCCCACCACGGTGTCGACGGGCGGGCCGAGCAGCACCTCCACCGGTGGTGCCCAAAGCGCCGGTGGCACCCAGAGCCCCGGCGCGCAGGCCACCGGCGGGAACCCCTCCACGGCGTCCACCGGTCCCTCGCAGTCGCAGGGCGCTGCGTCCGGGCAGCAGACCCAGACCACCGGCGGCGACCGGGCGGGGGCGCAGGGGAACCAGAACCAGAGTTCCCAGAGCGGCCAGTCGAACCAGAGCAACCAGTCGAACCAGAGCAACCGGCCGAGCACGACCGGGACCGGACCGGCGGTCACGGCCTCGGAGGGCGCTCCGCAGGCGAGCAATGCCGACGGTTCCGGTGCCCGGCAGGACGGTCCGGCCCCGGCGGAGTCGGTGGGATCCGGCTCGCGCGAGAGTGCGGCGGAGACCGGTTCTCCGGACGGGGCAGCGGAATCGCGGGACGAGTCGACGCGGTCCGGCTCCCGTGACGAGTCCTCGTCCGGTTCGCGGGACGACGCGGCCCGGTCCGATTCGCAGGACGAGTCGACGCAGTCCGGTTCGCGGGACGGCGTTCCGGAGTCCGGTTCTCGCGACGACGCGGCGGAGCTGACCGAGGCGGATCGACCGGGATCCGAGCAGGACCGGTCGACCGGGCCGGATTCCCGCGACGAGTCGGTGGATTCGCCCGCGAGGGACCGGTCCGAGCAGCAGGACGAGTCCACGCAGTACGGGCCCGGGCAGCAGCAGGGGCAGCCGAACCAGCAAGGTCAGACCGGCAACCAGTCCGGGCAAGCCGGCCGCGGCGCGAGTGCCACGCCGGGCGGCGAGGCCCGCGGTCCGCAGCAGAGCGCCGCACCGGGAGCACGGCTGGACGCGTCCGCCCCCGGCGCGAGGACGAGCGGGTCGCCCGATGCCACGTCGACGAACCAGCCCACGTCGACGAACCAGCCTACGTCGACCGACCGCCCCGAGACGTCGAGCGGCCCGGATGCGGAGAACCCGGCGGTGCGGGCCGACGAGGACGACTCCGCGCCGCGGTCCGAATCGGAGGAACGCCCCGCGACGTCGGCCGAGCCCGACCCGGCTGCTCAGCCCGCCAGGCCGGAGGAGTCCGACGCGAGTCCGGGCCGAGCCGAGGAGTCTGCCGAGCAGCCGGGTCGGTCGGGCGAGTCCGACTTGGCCGGGCAGTCCGGTAGGTCGGAGGAGTCGGCGCAGCAGCCGGGTCGTTCGGAGGAGTCTGTCGAGCAGTCGGGTCGGTCGGGCGAGTCCGACTTGGCCGGGCAGTCCGGTAGGTCGGAGGAGTCGGCGCAGCAGCCGGGTCGTTCGGAGGAGTCCGTCGAGCAGTCGGGTCGGTCGGAGTCGGCCGAGCAGTCGACTCGTCCGGAGGAATCCGCCGAGCAGTCAGGGCGAACCGAGCAGGACGCGGAACAGCCAGGTCGGTCGGAGGAGGCCGAGTCGGCGGACGGGCCCGACGCGGTGTCGGACAACCCGGTCACGCCGAACCAGTCGACGACGAACCAGCCCGGCACGACGAACCAGCCCGGCACGACGAACCAGCCCGGCACGACGAACCAGCCCGGCACGACGAACCAGCCCTCGACGCAGAACCAGTCGACGACCAACCAGGCCGCGGCCCAGAACCAGTCGACGGCCCAGAACCAGCCGACGACGCAGAGCCAGCCGCCCGCGCGCGACGGCGCGGCGCCCCGCCAGTCCGGTCCGGCGGTCACCTCGCAGGGTGACCCGGGGCAGACGCGCGGCGGGGACCAGCCGGTTTCCTCCCGCTCCGGCGGGAACACCGACTCCCGGGGCCCCGCGGTCGAGAGCGCCGCGCCGCGCCGGACCGGGGAGGACGCGACGCGCCTCGGCGAGCGCGGCCTGAACGTCACCCCGCCGGAGACGCGCACCGCGAGCACTTCTCGCAGCGCTACCCGCGAGGGTCGGCAGGACCCGCCGCTGCCCCCGGTGTTCGCCGCGCTGCTGACCGATCCGAACGTCGCCACACCGCACTCCGGTTCGCAGCGGCAGCAGCCGGGCACCACGCCGGACGGCACCACGTCGCGGAACGACTCGCGGCTGCGGATCCCCGACCCCGCCGACGAGATCGTCGTGGGGCTCGGTCCGCGCGGCGGGCGCTCGCTGGTCATGGGCGGCGACGAACCGGTCGCGCACCGGCCGGTGGCCACCGCGCAGGACACCGGGGCCGGTACCTCCTTCGCCCGGGACGTCCCGTTGGCGGAGGACCTCACGTCCGCGGCCAAGTCGTTCGGAAAGATCGGCGCGGCACGCACGCAGGAGCTGCTCGACACCACGGCCGTGCTGCTGAGCCGGGCCGGTGAGATCCCGGGCAACGTGCCCACGACCTTGTGGGAAGCGGTCTCGGCTCGGCTCGCGAAGGACGAGCACGGTCGCGCGGACGAGCTGGTCCAGCGGTACGTCCACGAGAAGGAATCGCTGGCGGGCACCGATCTGGCCGGGCGGACCGGCCGTCCCGGTCCCGACGATGCCCGCACGCCGACCTCCGCGCCGGAGCAGGACGCCGGAGGCAACCGCGGCGAGGACGCGGACACCCCCACGGGCTCGGACGGGGTGCGGGATTCCGACGGTGCCAAGGATTCCAACGCTGCCAAGGACTCCGACGGGTCGAAGGACTCCGACGGTGCCAAGGACTCGGACGGGTCGAAGGACTCCGACGGGACCAAGGGCAAGGACGGCGACGACGAGTCGAAGGCGCCGAAACCGGCGGAGGAGATCCGCGAAGCCCTCCCGGACTACGTGCGCAGCGGGCAGTCCCTGGGGCCGGTCGAGCAGATCGGCGCCACCCGCCGCGCGGACCTGCCCACCGACACCCGCACGCTGGAGTTCACCGGCCCGGACGTGGTGGCACAGCTCAACAAGCTGGTGCCGGGCGCGAAGGGCAAGTGGGAGGACACCAGCGTCATCCAGCGCCGGGTGGACAACGACGTCCGGTCGCTGGTCGGCGACGGCGACACCTTCATCGTGCGCAAGGGCGGCAAGTTCTACGAGCTGCAAGTCAAGGCCACCCCGCAGTGGGACCGGATGACCTCGGTGAAGCCCTCCGACGCGAGCATCGAGGCGACTTCCAAGCGGGAGAAGACCAGCTCCAACACCAGTGCCGAGTCGCGGGACAAGTCGTTCTCCCCGCAGCTCGCGTTCACCGCGATCCCCGGGCTCTACCTGTACTTGAACCCGACCGTGCCGGCGTCGTTCTCCGAACTGCACCTGTCGGAGCAGAGCCAGACGTTCGGCAGGAGCAACAAGTTCGCCATCAAAGCCCTGCACGACGTCGACGTGCCGATGAAGTTCGAGTTTTCGCTGCGCGACCAGCAGGACCAGCCGATCATCCCGGCCGGCGTGGGACGGAACGTCGTCGGCCAGACGGGCAACCGCAGGCTCGAACAGCACTCCGTCTCGGAGACCGCGGACGTCGCGATGCGGGTGCCGATCGGGCTCTCCAACGGCCGGTCCATCGGGAACGTCCTGGAGTCCGCCCACACGCGGCTGGACAGCTACCAGCAGCCGCTCACCCAGCGCCAGCGGGCGCGGCTGGAAGCCCAGGGCGTGCACGAGCTCGGCGCGCTCGGGGAGGCGGGCAGCCGCGCCACCCGCCAGGCCGAGGCGATGGGCGTCACCGTCCACACCGGCCCGATGGCCGGGTCGTTCTTCCGCCAGGTGCAGCGGCTGCTCGGCAAGCGGTTCAAGGACGAGACCGGCGTTGACGCGCACGGGCGCCCGGCGCTGCAGGAGTTTCTGCACAAGGACACCATCGCCGAGAAGCTCCCGGCGATGACGGTCTTCGAAGGCGCGCACCCGGAGCAGGGCTGGGTGCCGTCCGGCGAGATCTACAAGGGCCGCAAGCTCTCGCTGTTCCGCTCGCACCCCGGCACCCAGATCGAAATGCGGGCCGTAGCGACGTGGATCAAGATCGGCCACGAGCACCCCGACGTCAAGCACTCCGACGCGCAGACCCTGAAGTCCGGCAGCAAGGACGTGAGCAGGACCGACCGCTCCGGTGGGCTCACCACGCTCGTCGGGCCCGGGCTCGAGGTGGGCGCCTTCGGGGTCGTGGCCGGCCCCAACACGGGTTTCAACGTGGGCCGGGCCAACGAGCAGAACCTCAGCAGGTCCACCGAAGCTACGAGCACCATCGACAAGACCGGCGAAGGCGTTCGCTACCAGCTCGGCTACAAGCTGCAGGTCCGGCCGCTCGGTGGCCAGCCGGTGACGCTCGACGGCCTGATCGCCGCCGACCTGCTCGGCGACCGCTCCAGCGCCGCGGAGGCGGGGCTGTTCGAAGGAACGCCGCTGGCCGACGCGTTCCAGCCGGAGAACTACCGCTCCGGCGAAGAGCGCACGCACTTCCTGCCCGAAGCGGTCGAACGCGGCGAGACGTTCATCGGCCGGTTCACCGACTTCCCGCTCGGGCGCGACCTCTACAACGGGCTCGCGGACCTGCTGCGCGAGATCCCGCTGCGCGGCAAGGTCCGCCTCGACCAGAACATGTTCATCCGGCAGTTCGACGACGAGGCCTTCGCGAAGGGCCTGTCGGCGAAGATCGCCGACGTGCTGAAGCGGAAGCGCAGCCTCGCCGACATCCTCGCCGACGAGGACGTGGTCAAGCAGCTCGTCCCGCAGATGATGGACGGGCCGCTGTACCTGCCGATAAAGCGCGAAGCGCTGATGCACGACTACGTGTCCGTCGTGCGCCTGTCGATGGAGACCGGCAACATCCGCGACGGCGACCCGGTGCGCGCCGGCGGCGTGTCGTTCGAGGGCGGGGCGCGTCCGGACACCGACGGCGGACCCGCCGCCGACGGCGCTCCCAGCGGCAGCGGTCGCTCCTCCGAGAGCGGCAAGGACGAGGTCAAGAGCGCGCTCAACACCAGCAGCAAGATCACCGACCAGACCTCGGTGAAGACCTCGCAGCAGCGCAAGCGCGGCCTGATCGGCGGGTTCCAGGCCCGGTTCTACTCGGCGCTCGGCGTCGGCCGGTACATCGCCAGCGGCGGCTACCGGGTGGACGGCAACCGGACGCGGAACCGCGCGTTCGAGTTCGGCAGGGAGACCGCCGTCGAGCGCAAGCGCGGCGGGAGCATCGCCCCGGACGGCAAGCTCACCGACCACTCGTTGCGGTCGTTCCGGGCGGACTTCGACCTCAAGGCCGAAGTCGTGTCCTACAAGCGTCCGAGCGGGGGGATGCGCCGCATCCGCCCGCAGCGGTTCGGGCGGCACGTCCCCACCTACCAGGAGCTCACCAGCGGCTTCCCGCTGGACCTCACCCCGCAGGAGCGGTCCCGGCACAAGCCGGGCAGGGACACGCCGCCATCGATCACCAAGCGGGTCGACGCTCGGTTCGTGGTGCCGGAAAGCCTGGTCAGCGAAGAGGACCCGCTGGCGATCACGCACATGGAGGATGGCGGCCCGGAAGCCAAGATCGAGCAGATCGGGAATCCGCCGGCCCCCCACCAGTTGCCCCCCGGTGCGAGCCGCAAGTTCGACGGCGCCTCGCTGGTCGGCTTCTCCGGCGGCAAGGTCCTGCGGGGCATGGCGGCCAACCTGCTCAACCAGGTCACCCGCTACGACCCCATCGTGCGCTTCCCGGTCCCCGAGGTCACCGGCCCGATCGCGCACATGCTCGGGTCGGACCGCTTGCAGAGCGACCCGCGGCTGTTCAGCAGGCCGCGCACGACGTCGATCTCCTACTCGCGCGCCCGCAACGACCTGGCCATCGAGATGGGTGTCTCCTTCAAGCCGGTGCTCGATACCGCCAACCCGGTCACCCGCAGCGAGTACGAGCAGGCGACCCGCGAGCTGACCGGCAAGGCGAGCGCGGGGCGGACCACCGGCTGGGACGTCACCCACGGCGGTTTCGTCGGCACGGTCTTCACCAGCCCGCTGGGGACCGGTGTCACGACCGCCACCCACGACGTGGACGGCCTCGGTGTCGGCGTCGTCAACCTCCAGCCGTACAGCCGGACGAAGGGCGCCGAGACCTCCCGGTCCCAGGAGAGCGGCCAGAAGCTGACCGTGGAGACCGCGCCGGAGAAGGTGTACTTGACGCGGGTCAAGGTGCACGCGGGCATGGTCGCCGAGGCCCAGTACAAGGGGAACTTCGACACCCTCGAACTGTTCCCCCGCCCCGAGCCGAGGCGGCGCGGTCAGTACGCCGAGCTCCCCGAGTCGCAGCTGGTGTGGTTGACCAAGGACCAGCTCGACGAGCTCAGGCCCGGTTTGGGCGGCGGTGAGCGGTCGGCGGACTCCGCGGGGGACACCGCACCCGCCGGGGACACCACGCCCAACGGGGGCAGGAGCGAGGAGTCCTCGTCGGCCTCCGGCGGCGACCGGTCGCTCCCCGTGCCGAAGACGCTCGACCCGAGACACACCGTGCGCCCGTCGTTCGGCCTCGGCGGGATCATCGACCCGGTCGACCTCGTCGATCAGATCGGCGAGATCCGCGACCAGATCGGCCGCCAGATCGGCCACGACGTCGCCGAAGCGCTGCTGCCGAGCACCTCCGCGGGAAACCCGGGCAACAACCAGGCGTCGCTGCAGGCGCTGCTCACCGACATCAACAACTCGGTGGAGCAGGTGCTCAACGGCGGCGAGCGCACCCAGCTCCGCTACGAGCGCCGGTTCCGGGGCAACACCTACCGGTTCACCCTCGACGCCGACTTCCACCCGGACTCCGGCCCCGGCAAGATCCGCCACGTCGAGAAGCTCAAGGTCGCGAACCTGGCCACCAGCGCTCTCGAAAAGGTCCGCACGCGAAGCAGGACCCTGCTGACCACGATGTTCGCCGGTCGGCTGGGCGTGCGGGGCACCGAAATCCCGCCGGCCGACCCGCAGGGCAGGCAGGAGCACAAGACCGGGCTCGGAGCGGCCGGTGTGGGCGTCACCCCGCAGGCCAGGTGGGGCAACCGCGCCCAGCAGATCACCCGGAAGGACGAGGTCGGCCACGAGCGCTCCGCGGAGACCAGCGGCCCCGTCGCCGAGCACGCCGGGCGCCTGCAGTTGAACCTGCAGGTCGGCCGCGGCGATGGCCCGCTCACCAACTCGGTCTCGGTGGACCGCCCGGTGACGGTGACCAAGCTCGCCGAGGAGGCGCTGCCGCAGCCGGAAGGCACCCGCTACGGCCAGGTCTCGCACCGCGGGAAGTTGACCGAGGCGCAGCAGAGCCCGGAGGCGCTGGCCACGTGGCGCGGTGAGGGCAAGTTCACCCTCCCGACCGCGGACGCGCACTGGGGCGAGCACTTCTTCGGCGACATCGACGAGCTGGTCGACGCGGCCCGCGGCGCGCTGCAGGACTCGAAGGTGTCCGTGTCCAGGGACGTCGACAGCGCGCTCGCCACGGCCATCACGGTGGCGCAGCTGCGGGGGCGGCTCCCGGAGATGCTGGACGGCACCTTCACCATCCCGCTGCCGGACCTGAACCGGACGCTGGAGTTCTACGCACGCGTCCCCGAGACGCCGAAGTTCGCCAGCACCAGCGGTTCGGTGAAGTTCGAGGGCAAGACCAAGCCCAAGGACGAAAGCACGTCCCAGGTGGAATCCGGCCACACGCTCGAACTGCGCACCACCGAGCCGTGGGGCTGGGGCGGCAGCACCCAACCTGCGGACAAGAGCCCGTACGCGTTCGGCACGAATTCCGGCTACGCCGCCCGCGACCTCATCGCGCTGTCCTCCCGCGACCCTGCCAAGCTGCTGCAGACCGGTGAGCTGCACTCGGAGGACGCGGCGCGGATGCCGACCTCCGACAAGATCATCCACAACGAGGAGACCGTCACCAGGGCGCTGCTGAGCAACCTGGAGTTCCGCGTCGTGGCCCGCGAGACCGGTGGCGTGCTGAACTTCGGCGAGCCCAAGACCGGCGGCCACGCGGTCGGTTTCCGCGACGCCTTCGTCTCGCGGTTGTGGGACGACGACGCGACCGCCCGCACCGGGCACGCGATCTCGCCGGACCTGGTGAAGGCGACCAAGGACCTCGCCGACAAGGGGAAGGCGTGGTCCAAGGCCGACAAGGCCCTCAAGGGGGCGTTGGAGGCCGACGGCGTCGACGGACCGAGCCGTTCCGGGGAGACCGAGGAGGCCGGCAAGGCGCAGGAGGCCGAGTCCAAGGCCCGGTCCGAGTACTACCAGGCCATGCGCAAGTGGGACGCGCTGACTTCTGCCGAACACGCCCGCGACGCGCGGACCCGCGAGGACGCGCGGAGCAGCGAGCGGCAGGCCGTGCAGGAGCGCGCCGAGCGCGCCGCGGACGCCGGGGTGCAGTACCGGCTGCCGCCGATCCGGCGCGCTTCGCACGCGGACGACCTGCTCAGCGGCTGGGAGGAGGTCATCGGCTACGTGCTCCCGAGCTCGTCGCGGTCGGCCTCGCTGCCGCCCATCCAGGAGGAGATCGAGCTCACCGACCTGCCACCGGACCGCACCCCGGACGGCTCGGACGGCCGGACAGCGCCGACGGACGTCCCCGCGCCGCGCAGCGCACCGGACGAGGTATCGGGCGGCCCCCTCGACCGCGGCGGGGACTCGGCCCGCGACGGGAACACCGCGCGCGACGGGGAATCCGGCGGCCTGCGGGACAGCTTCGACTTCGCCAACGACCCGGAGTCGCAGAACTGGCGGCGGCTGCTCAACTTCGTCGACTCCGACGAGCCCTCCCGCGCCGCCGCGCGCGACCTCGGCGGGACGCTGGACGAGGTGGGCCCGCGCGGCGAGCAGGTCGAGCTGGACTCGTTGCCCGCCACCGAACGCGGCGCCGGAACCCCCGAACCCCAGGTCGAGGGCTCGCGGCCGAACCTCTCCCGCCAGCTGGAGATGGGCGGCGAATCCGCGCCGCCGCACCGCGCGCTGGTCAACTCGCTCAACGAGGCCGCCGCGCAGACCGCGCAGCGCCAGGGTGAGCCCCGGCCGGGCACCGAACTGCTCGGCCCGGACGTCTTCGGGCTGCGCGACCCCGAACCGGCCCAGGAGTTCATGGCCGGGCACGACTACTCGAACCTGCCCTCCGACCGCGTGGTCAGCCTGTTCCAGACGCTCGACATGGCCCGGCCGCAAGGCAGGCCCACCTGGGCGGAGGCCGCACCGGACGCGCTGACCCCGCAGCCCGGTTCGGTGATCACCTCGCACCGCTCCCCGCAGCAGCGGCAGAACTGGGCGCCGCGGATCACCGAACCACTGCCGGAGACGCTCGAGATGCCGCGCGTCATGCACCGCAAGTGGTTCGGTGGGCCGCTCACCGGTGTTGGCAAGGAAGGCTTCCACCGGTCGACCATCGGCGACTTCGCGCAGGCCCACGCCGGGCAGCTCGAAACCGTGCTGTGGACCGACGTGCCGCGCTCCCAGTTCGAGCAGGCCGCCGCGCACTCGGGCCCGATGCGCGCGGACGATCCGCTGGCGCCGGTGCGCGACATGCTCGGCTGGGCCCGGGCGCACAACGTCCGGCTGCTCAACATCGACGAGCTCTCGAACGCGGAGAACCCGTTGCGGGCGCACGACTTCATCGCCAACGAGCGGATCAAGCAGACGCCTCCGGGCAGCGCGGGAGCCAGCGACATCTCGCGGCCCGCGGTCCTGCACGAGTACGGCGGCCTGTACATGGACGGCGACAGCGCGCTGGCCGATCCGCAGCACCTCTACGACGTCGTGCTCAACAGCCAGGAGGGCTACGCCTTCCACACCGACGTGGCTAACGAGCTCTTCAGCAACTCGGTGATCGGGGCGCCGCGCAAGCACCCCGCGATGCGGTCCTACCTGGACACCATGGTCGAGCAGTACCAGCGCGAGTACGCCGACGTGGTCCCGGCCGCGCTGCGGGACGCCGACCCGGAGGCGTTCAACAACCCGAAGGTGTCCTCGCGGCGCAACTCCATCCGGGCGCGCAGCGCCCCGGGCAACATGGACGCGTTCGCCCAGTCCCTCGGCTACCGCGACGCCGTCGACCTGCCCGGCCTGAAGGGCGTGGTGGTCCACAGCGCGGGCAGCTGGATGGACCCGGCGCAGCCGAAGCCGAAGGTGTGGGACGCGGTCGCCACCGAGCGGTTCACCCAGAACGTGATCCAGACCTTGGTGCGCGGCCTGCACAACCGCCCCGGTGAGCTGCTGCTGACCGCGGTGGCCGACGTCGTGGAGTCCCACCCCGACCCGGACCTGATCTGGAACTCGGCGATCACGTTCCTAGCCGAGCACCCGGCGTTCGGGCCGATGATCGAGGGCGTCACCTTCATCCGCCAGGACAACGGCGAGACGAAGCAGGTCGAGCTCCCCGGCCACGCGGCCGACCTGCTCAACATCGACGCGGAAGCGCTGTACGTGCGCTACGGCGAGGTCGGCGCGGACGCCCGGATCGAGAACCCCGGGCAGCGGTCCGCGGATCCCACCTCGATGGGCGACGAGCCCGTCGACGCACCGGTGCCGCAGCGGCTGCCGCAGGGCAAGGACCTCACGTTCCAGGACGTCGACTTCGTCCCGCTGCCGGCGGGCAAGGACGGTGAATCGATCGGCGTCGGCTTCCCGCTGAACGACAACCAGCGCGATGTCATGCGCTGGGCGTTCGAATCGGGTGCCGGTGACCGGGCGGCGCAGCTCTACGGCGTTCCCGCCGGGCCGAACAACTACTTCGCCGCGCCGCACTTCAAGGACGGCCTGTTCACGATCCGGGACAAGGCGGGCTCGCTGCACCGGCTCGACCAGGACCAGATGATGCGGCTGCTGCTGAGCGCGGGCCGCCCCGGTCCGGTGTGGTCGCAGAACACCAACCTGCTGTGGTTGAGCTGCAACCTGGGCGCCGAGGCGAACGCGCCGATCGGCGACCGGCTGCACGGGCTGCTCTCGGACCAGGTGGGGTCGCAGCTCGCCCCCGCCGGCAGGCCCAAGATGTTCGAGGGCGGCCGGGTCGAGCTGCTCGGCTCCGGCGACATCTCACGCCTGGGCGACCCGGACGGCCCGCACGACCCCGATGCCCCACCGCCCGACGTCGAGGCCCTGCCAGGCGAGCAGAGCATCAAGATGGTGGACAACGCGGCCGCCACTCCCGAGCAGCGGCGCCTGCTGGTGTCCGCGCGGGATTCGATGGCCGCGCTCCAGCGGCACCTCTCGGTGCTGCCGCCGGACGCCCAGCCCGAGGCCCGCGCGCAGTTCGCGGCCTGGCGCGACGCCTGGTCCGCGGGGCAGGTCGCGGGCCTGGACACCGAGGCGTTGCGCTCCTTCGACCAGTCGGCCCGCGAGCTGACCGAGCAGGTGCGCGAGGGGCGCTTCGAGCAGGTCTTGGAGATCCACGACCAGGCTTCGGACCAGATCGCCGACGGCGTCGAGGAGCCCAGGTTCTACGAGAACGGCATCCCCGGTGGTGTCAGCTCGCGCCCCGGCGTGCGGATCGGCCTGGAACTGGAGTTCCAGATACCCGAGGGCAACCCGGATGTGTTCGACGCCAAGGTCGCCGACCTGGGCATGGAACTCGACGCCAACGGTTACCTGGAGTGGACCCCGGAGAGCGAACTGCTCACGCCGGACGAGATCCCGGCCGCGGAGATCCACGGGCGCGGCAAGTGGGTGATGCTCGACGAGGTCGCCCACCAGAACGGCGTCGAGATCGTCTCGCCGATCCTGCGCCTGGACGAGAACCCGACGATGTGGGACGACGTCGACGCCGTCCTGGACAGCGTCCGGGAGAACGGTGGCAACGCCGACAGCACCGGCGGTCACGTCAACCTGAGCTTCGACCGGCCGCTCGGCGCCAGCGAGTACGTGCGGCTGGCGCAGCTGGGCAAGGCGTTCGAGTCCGTGATGTACCGGCTCGGCAACTACCCGATGGGCCCGAACCAGCGGTCGCTGCACATGGTCGGCCCGAACCCGGTGCCGCCGGACGCCTCGAGGGTCACCACGCCCGCCGACGTGCGGGCGTTGAGCCGGGACAAGTACGACGCGATCAACTTCCGGCACGTGACGGGCGGTCCGGCGGATCGGGTGGAGTTCCGGTTCTGGTCGGGCAGCACGAAGGCGAGCGTGTGGCAGGCGCACGTGGAGCTGAGCGCGGCGATGCTGGCCGCGGCGACCGACCCGTCGATCCAGTCCCGGCTCGACGAGATGATGAAGGAACCGGAGCTGCTCGGCGTCGGCGGCGGTTCCGGACTGCGCAACCTGCTGGACTTCCTGGAACTGCTGCCGCTGAGCCCGGCCGCGCAGGAGCAGGCGATCCAGCTGTTCGCGCTGACCGACCCGTGGGAGAACACCGGCGGCAACGACATCCACTGGCGCTCCCAGACGGTCGGCCTGCCGGATGGCGGGTTCTTCTTCCCGAACGAGAACTACTCCATCGAGTCCGCGGTCCGCGTCGCCCAGCGGGTGCAGCCCCTGCCGAACACCGACCTGGTGATGGGCAACTTGGACCCGCGGACCGGGGAACTGCAGCTGTGGGACGGCGAAACGCTCTCCGGCCAGGACCTCATCGACTCGATGAGCCACCGCCGGATGGGTTCGAGGGACGCCGTCGCGCTCGCAATCCCCGGAGTGGCCCGCGCGGCCTGGTTCCCGGAGCTGGTCAACCACTTCAACGAGCTCGGCAAGCCGGTGCTGACCGCGAACCATTCGCTGCTCGCCCCGGACGGGAGGCTGGTGGCTGCCGCGATGCGCCCCGCCTCGGACGGCACGCTGCGTCCGGCGCCGGACCCGATGGGCTGGGTGCAGCACCGCTCGGAGGGCGTCGCCCCCACCGGGCAGTTCGACCTCGCGCACGCGCTCGCCTCGGTCATTGGACCCGCCGCCCAGCCCCAGCAGGCGCACCCGGGCCAGAGCCTGGTCATGGGCGGGGAGGACGGCTCGCGCCGCACCAGCGTCGACGACTACTTCGCCGCGCAGGACCGCGGCGACGCGGACGTGCCGCCGCCGCGCGCGGCCGACACCGCCGACTCGCAGCAGCGGACCGGTGAGAACAGCGCGGCGAACGATCCCGCCGCCGTGGAGCGCGTCGTCTCGGACCTGAACGACTTGCTCGTGGAGAACCCGACCGAACCGGCCCCGCTGCTCGGCGAGGACCTGTTCGGCCTGCTGAGCCCGGACCCGACCCCGGACTTCCTGGTGGGCCTGGACATCCCGGCGCTGGACACGGCCAAGATCCCGGCGCTGCTCGACGCGATGGACCTCTCGCACGACGCGCCGTCGCGGATCACCGCCGACGGTCTGGAGAGCCGCGCGGACCAAGTGCTGACCCGGCAGCCCACGGAGGAGGAGCGGCACAACTGGGCACCGGGCGACGTGTCGCCGCTGCCCGAGATCCTGGAGCTGCCGAAGCTGCAGCACAGCATCTGGATGGGCAGCCCGGTGCAGGCCTCGACCAGGTCGGCGGAGGTGTTCCAGAACTTCGGCTCCTCGGCGTCCCGCTACGACGGGACCTCGGTCATGTGGACCGACATCCCCCGTGCGCAGTTCGACGCGGCCCGCGCCAGCACCCCGCCCACCGACGGTTCCCCCGATCTGCACGCCGGAACCCGCGAGATGCTCGACTGGGCGCGGCAGAACGACATCCGGCTGGTCAACATCAGCGAGTTCTTCCACGAGGGCAACCCGATGGCCCTCCAGTCCTACTTCCTGAGCGAGGTGCAGCGGCTCTCCGGCGCGGGCTGGGCAGCGGGCAGCGACATCGGCCGAATCGCGATCCTGCGCGCGCTCGGCGGCCTCTACACCGATGGCGACAACAAGGTCCTCGACCTCTCCCGGGCCGAAGAGCTGATCGACACCCCGGCGGGTTGGGCGAAGCTGTCCGACCGCGAGTCGATGATGGACAACGCCGCCTACGGGATGCCTCGAGCGCACCCGGTGGCCGACGTCTTCCTGCGCGACATGGAGCAGGCCCTCGGCGAGAAGCAGGCTGGCCTCTACGGCGAATTGGCGCTCACCGCGAACAAGGAGATGTTCGACGAGAACCTGATGTACGTCCGCCGGAACTCGCTGATGATGCGCACCGGCCCGGACGTGCTCTTCCGCGTGGCCCACACGCTCGGCTACGACGGCATCGACGCCTTCCCCAAGATCCCGGCCGTGCACGTCCTGTCGGCGGGCAGCTGGCTCCCCAACAAGGCCGCGAAGCCTGCGGTGCTGGACGGCCCGGAGGCGGCTGCCGCGCTCGCGCAGCGAGCCGTGCAGACCTTGGTCCGGGACATGAACAACCGCGACGGCGACCTGCGGCTGGTCCGGCTGGGTTCGCTGCTGAACAGGCACGCCGACCCCGACCTGGTGCTGGCCGGTGCCCTCCAGTTCATCTCCGAGCACCCGGACCTGTCGCAGCGGGTCCGCTCGGTCACCACGATGAACTGGGACAACGGCAAGTTCAACGAGATTCGGATCCCCGGCCCGGTGCACGACCGGTTCGTCGTCTCCGAGACCGGGTGGCAGCAGCGGATCGCCGAGTTCATGCTCCCGGCGGTCGTGCGCTCGACGGCGGACGCGGACCTCGCCGCGCGGGCCGCAGCCGGGTGGGCCGATGCCGATCCGGTGGTGCTGGCCGAACGCGCGACCGACCTCTACGGCCTCCGCGAGCCGACTCCGGAGCAGATCGAGCTCGCGGACGCCCTCGACCGGCTCGCGGTCTCAGAGCCCTTCCAGCCGCGTCCGGGGAGGGACGCGCTGCTGGTGCTGGCGGACGAGGCCGAACTCCGCACCGGGGAGCCCGGCGAACGGCTGGCCGCGCTGTTCGAGTTCGCCGAGCGCCACCCCGCTTCGCTGTACACCCGAGGGGACTTCCTCGCGACGGCTGTCCGGGAGAACGTGCAGTTCGTCGAACCGGAGTGGGCCCCCCGTAGCGGCTCGGGCGAGGACGCTTCGGGTACCGGGCGGCGGGACGAGGATTCGGACAGCGACTCCGACGACGGCTTGTTCGCGGGGAGGCCGCCGCAGCGCGAGGACGCTTCGGGTACCGGGCGGCGGGACGAGGATTCGGACAGCGAGTCGGACGACGGTTTGTTCGCGAAGCCGCCGCAGCGCGAGGACGCTTCGGGGCCCGGGCGGCGGGACGAGGATTCGGACAGCGACTCCGACGACGGCTTGTTCGCGAAGCCGCCGGAGCGCAGCGTGATCATGGGTGGCGACGAGGACGTCGTCATGCACGACCTCGCCGGGGTGCCGCAAGACGAACGTGCCCGACTCACGTCCGCGCTCACCGACACCGTGGCGCAGCTGCAGCGGCACCTCCAGGCGCTGCCCGAGGACGCGCTGCCGCGGCTGCGCGAACGCGCCGACGTGTGGGCCGACGCGGCGCGCACCCGGTCCTTCGCCGCCGCCGACGTGGAACAGCTGCGCCAGCGGAGCAACGAGGCCGCCCAGCTGCTGCGCAACGTCCGCACCCAGCGCGCCGGGCTGTTGGCGCAGCAGTTCGAACAGGCCAGCGCGACCGCGCGCCAGGGGGAGTCCCCGGTCGAGTTCCACCTGTTCGGCGTCGAAGGCGGCCAGTCCGCCCGCCCGGACGCGCAGGTCGGGCTGGAGGTCGAAGTCCAGCTCCACGGCGAGAACTTCCGGGGCAAGCTCGACGAGCTCGGCCTGTCGCTGCTGGAGCAGGACGCGCTCCACGACCCGCGGATGCTCGGCAAGAACGACACCTTCGACGCGCACGCCGCAGGCAAGTGGGCGATGGTCGACGAACCCGCGCACGTCAACGGCGTCGAGCTGGTGTCGCCGATCATCCGGCCCGGCGAGGAAGACGCCATGCCGTGGGCGGACCTGCAGGACCTGCTGGAGACCGTCCGGGACAACGGCGGCGACGCGGGCCGGACCGGCGGGCACATCAACGTCAGCTTCAAGGACCAGGTGCTGACGCCCTCGGAATACGTGCGGCTGGGCCAGATCACCAAGGCCTTCGAGTCGACGCTGTACCGGCTCGGCAACCACCCCGGCGGCACCGGGCACCGCAACACCTTCCAGGTCGGCCCGAACCCGCTCCCGATCGAGCCGAGCTCGGACCTGACCTACGCCGACGTCCGTGACCTCAACCACGAGCGGGAGGAAGCGGTCAACTACGCCAACGTGGACGGTACCCCGAGCGACCGGGTGGAGTTCCGGTTCTGGTCGGGCAGCACCGATCCGGCGCTCTGGCAGGTTCGCACCGAGCTGAGCCTGGCGATGCTGGCCGCGGCGAAGGATCCGTCGATCCACTCGCGCCTGGACGCGCTGATGGCGGAGCCGCAGCTGCTCGGGCGGGGCTCGGCGGAGCTGCCGGACCTGTTGAACCTGCTGGAGCTGCTGCCGATGAGCGAGGCGGCGCAGCAGCAGGCGGTGCAGCTGTTCGCCGCGACCGAACCGTGGCAGAACACCGGTGCCAACGACCAGCGGATGCGCACCCAGACCGTCGGGATGCCCAACGGCGGGCTGCGGTTCCCCGGCCCCGGCACCTCGATCGCCGACGCGGTCTCCACCTCGCGCCGGACCATCACGCCGGACGGCGCGGACATGGTCGTGGTGGAGCTGGCGCCGAACGGCTCCGGAGTGCGGTTGTGGGACGGCACCACGCTGCCCCCCTCGGAGTTCATCAACTCCGTCGAGACCAGGCTGATGCACCGGGAAGACTTCTCGATGCTGGCCTTCGCCTCGTCCGGCGGTGGACGGGCGCCGTGGCTCCAGCAGTTGGTGGACCGGCTCGACGTGCCGGTGCTGACCACCGACGCCACCGTCGTGCAGGACGCGGGCGGCTGGGTGTCCGCCGTCGAGCAGAGCATCGACGCGGACGGCGTGCTCCGGACCAAGCCCTCCACCGAGGGGTGGGTGCTGCACGAGAAGGGCGGCACCACCCGGCCGACCGGCCAGTTCGACCTGGCGCTGGCCGTCGCCTCGCTCGACCCGGAGGGCTCCCGGTCCGGGGGCGAGGACGGCTACTCCTCGATGTCGGAGGACGGCTCACCGGACCCGGTGGACGCCGCCCCCGAGGGCGAGCGCAGCGTCGTCATGGGCGACGAGGACGTCGCGATGCCGGACCTCGCGGGCGCCCCGCACGTCGACGAGCGCACGCAGCTGGTCGCCCGGCTGGGGGGCGCCGTGCCGCAGCTGCAGCGGCACCTCAACGCGCTGCCCCCGGACGCGCTGCCCGACAACGTGCTGCCGCAGCTGCGGCAGCGGGCCGCCGCCTGGGCCGCGGGTCTGCACAACCAGGCCTTCACGAACGTCGAGCTGGGCCGGTTGCGCGAGCGGGTGCAGCAGGCCGAGCAGCTGCTGGCGAACATCCGCGGCCAGCGGGCCCGGACCATGGTGCAGCAGTTCCAGCAGGCGCAGGCCACCGCGCAGGCCGGGACCTCGCCGGTCCAGTTCCACCCGCAGGGCGTCGCGGGCGGCGCCTCCTCGCGGCCGGACCTGCGGGTCGGGCTGGAGGTGGAGTTCCAGATCCACGGCGAGAACTTCGACGGCCGGGTCGGTTCCCTCGGCAATTCCTTGCACCGGCAGGGCTTGATCGCCGCACCGTCCATGTTGGACAAGGCGGACACCGCCGGATCGCACGCCGTGGGCAGGTGGGCGATGGTCGACGAGCCCGCGCACGACCAGGGCGTCGAGATCGTGTCGCCGATCCTGCGACCGGGTGCTCCCAACAGCACGGCGTGGGCCGAGCTCGACGCGCTGCTGAGCACCGTCCGCCAGGACCCGCACCAGGGCGACGCCGGGCGGACCGGCGGGCACGTGAACGTCAGCTTCGACCGGCACATGACGCCCGCGGAGCACGTGCGGCTGGCCCAGCTGATGAAGGCGTTCGAGTCGACGCTGTACCGGCTCGGCAACCATCCGGGTGGCGCCTCGCACCGCGACACCAACCAGGTCGGCCCGAACCCGCTGCCGCTGGAGCCGCGCGAGGACCTCGCCTTCGCCGACGTCGAGGAGCTCAACTGGGGTCGCGAGGACGCGATCAACTTCCTCAACGTCGAAGGCACCGCGGCCGACCGCGTCGAGTTCCGGTTCTGGTCCGGCAGCACCGATCCGGCCTACTGGCAGGTCCACACCGAGCTCAGCGCCGCGATGCTGGCCGCCGCGCAGGACCCGTCGATCCACCCGCGCCTGGACGCGCTGATGGCGGAGCCGCAACTGCTGGGGCGCGGTCCGGCGGAGCTGCCGGACCTGTTGAACCTGTTGGAGCTGCTGCCGTTGAGCGAGGCGGCGCAGCAGCAGGCGGTGCAGCTGTTCGCGGCGACCGAACCGTGGCGGGACACCGGTACCAACGACGTGGACTACCGCGCGCAGTCGATCAGCCTCGGCGGCGGCGGGTTGTTCTTCCCCGGCCCGCACGACTCGACCGCCGCCGCGGCGACCGCCGCCCGCAACGTCGTCCTCCCGGACGGGGCGAGCCTGGCCGTGGCGGAGCTGACGCCGGACGGCTCGGAGGTCGCGCTGTGGGGCGGTGGCACGGCCTCCCCAGCCGCCTTCACCCACGGCACCGCCACCCGTCGTGGCATCGGCCTGCTTCAGCCCGTGGTCTTCGCGGCCTCCGGCGGCGGCCGCTCCCCGGTGCTGGCGGACCTGGTCGCGGAGGCCGAGCACCCGGTGCTGGCCACCACGAGCGACGTCGTGCGGAGCCAGGACGGCAGGCTGCTCGCGGGCCGGATGGTTCCCGACGCGCACGGCGGGCTCACCTTCCAGGCCGATCCCGCGGGCTGGCAGGTGCACCGGCGGGGCGAGCAGACCTGGTCCACCGGGCAGGCCGAGATGACCTCGGCGGTCGACGCGCTCTACAACAGCGGCCGCTACGACCCGGACGCCGAGCCCGAGCCGGGCATGGAGATGGGCGGCGAGCGCTCCGACTCGGCCGAGACCTCTGGCGCGGCCGACCGAGGCAAGGACCTCACCTTCGCCGACGTGGACTTCGTGCCGTTGCCCGGGGGCAAGGACGGCGAGCCGATCGGCGTCGGCTTCCCCCGCAGCGACCGCGAAGCCGAGATCATGCGGCACGCCTTCGAGTCCGGCGCGGCGGAGAACGCGGCGCGGCTCTACGGCGCGCCCACCGACGGCGACAACTACGTGGTGGCCCCGCACTTCTCGCGCGGCCGCTTCACCGTCCGGGACAAGGGCGGCACGCTGCACCGCCTGGACCGGGAGCAGATGAGCAGGCTGCTGCTGAGCGCCGGTCGCCCCGGTCCGCAGTGGACGCAGGACACCAACCTGCTGTGGCTGAGCTGCCGGCTGGGCTCCCCGGACAGCTCGCCGGTCGGCGCCGGGCTGCACGAGCTGCTCTCGGACCAGGTCGGCGGGCAGTACGCCCCGCACGGCAGGCCGGAGCTGTTCGAGGGCGGCAGAGTCAGACTGCTCGGCTCGCAGGACATTTCTAGGCTCAGCGACCCGGAGGGTTCCCGCGGCCCCGGCGACCCGGACGTGCCCGAGATCGGCCCCTTGCCAGGCGAGCGCAGCGTGCGGATGGTCGACGAGTCTCCCGGCAGGCTCGACTCGCTGGTGTGGTTGTCCGCCGAGATCCAGCGGAACCTGGCCACGCTGCCGCCGGACGCGCTGCCCGGGGTCCGGCAGCAGGTCGCCGCGTGGCCGAACACGCTGACCTCGCTCAACGCCCTGTCCGACGTCGCGCTGCGCAGCTTCGAGGACGCCGCGCGAGAACTCGCCGGGCAGGTCCGGGAAGAACGCGCCCGGCACGTCGGCGAGCTCTACCGCGCCGCTGAGCAGTCCCGCGCCGACGGCGCCCGGGAACCGAGCTTCCACCCCGAAGGCGTGCCGGGCGGCGTGAGCTCCCGGCCCGGGGTCAAGGTCGGACTCGAGGTCGAGTTCAAGTTCCTCGGCACGGACAACGCGGGCGCCACGGCGAAGGTCACCGAACTCGGCGCCAGGCTGCAGGCCGCCGGGCACTCCGAGTGGCACCCGGTCGCGGAAGACACCGCGACCGAGCAGGCACCCCCGATGAGCCCGTTCTCCGACGGCGATTCCTCGCGGTGGGCCTCCAGCGAGAGCGAGGACCTCGAGTCGAACGTGCTCGAGGTGTTGCCCAACCCGAACGCGCCGATCGTCGGCGAGCTGCACAGCCGGGGCAAGTGGGCGATGGTCGTGGAGACCGCCCACGACTACGGGGCTGAACTCGTCTCGCCGATCCTGCGCCAGGACCAGCAGCCGCGGATGTGGGCGGACCTGGACTCGGTGCTGCGCGACGTCGAAGTGGTCGACGGCAACGCCGACAGCACCGGCGGCCACGTCAACATGAGCTTCGACCGGCCGCTGACACCCCGCGAGCACGTGCGGCTCGCGCAGCTGGCCAAGGCATTCGAAGCGGTGCTGTACCGCCTGGGCAACTACCCCGGCGGCGGGCAGCGCGCGATGCACATGGTGGGCCCGAACCCGATCCCCACCGACCCGGCGAGGGTCACCACCCCCGAACACGTCCAGGCGTTGAGCCGGGACCGGTACGACGCGATCAACTTCAAGCACGTCAAGGGGGCGGACTCGGACCGGGTGGAGTTCCGGTTCTGGTCGGGCAGCACGAAGGCGAGCGTGTGGCAGGCGCACGTGGAGCTCAGCGCCGCGATGCTCGCGGCAGCGAAGGACCCGTCGATCCAGCCGAAGCTCGACCGGCTGCTGGCCGAGCCCAAGCTGGTCGGCCGGGACACCGGCGCCGGGCTGCCGGACCTGGTGGAGTTCCTGGAACTGCTGCCGATGAGCCAGGAGTCCCAGCAGCAGGCCGTGGAGCTGTTCGCGCTGAACGACGCCTGGCGCAACACGGGCGAGAACGACACCTTCAACCGCGTCCTCACCGTCAGCACCCCGGACGGCGGGCTGCTGTTCCCGACGGCCCGGAACTCCGTCGAGTCGGCGGTGCGGGTCGCCCGCGACCTGCAGCCCTACCCGGACGTCGACCTGGTGGTGGGCGAGCTCGACCCGCACGGCCGCGGGCTGCAGCTGTGGAACGGTGACCTCCTCCCCGGGCACGACCTGATCGAGACGATGGGTTCGCGCCGGTTCGGCGCGCGCCACGGCATCGTGCTCGCGATCCCCGGCGTCGACCGCGCGGACTGGTTCCGGCAGATCTTCGAGCCGGAGAACTTCCAGGAAGAGGCGGTGCTGACCACCACGAACCTGCTGCGGCTGCCCGACGGCAGGTTCCTCTCCGGGCAGGTCGCTCCGGGGCCGGACGGCCGGTTGCGGATCGTGACGGACCCGCAGGGCTGGGTCATGCACGGCGAGGACGTGGCCCATCCGACGAACCAGGCGGACCTGGCCGACGCCGTGCGCGTCATGCAGCAACGGCTCGGTCTCGACCAGCCGCAGACCGGGCCGGACCACTCCGCCGCGCAGCAGCCAGGACCCGCAGGCGGCGAGCGCAGCCTCATCATGGGCGACGACTCGGCACCCGCGGTGCCCGCGGAGATCGCCCCGCTGGTCGACCGGGCGCAGCGGACCCTCGGGTCGCTGCGGCGCAACCTCGACGCGGCACCGGTCGAGCCGCGGTTCGAGCCCGTGCGGGAACGGCTCGCGGCCTGGCAGCAGGCGCTGCGCGGCGAAGACCTGCCGCGCGCGACACCGGACGAGCTGCGCGCCTTCGACCTGGAAGCGCGGCAGCTGCTGGACCAGGTCCGCGCCGACCGCACCGCGCGCCTGCAGGGCATCCTCGACGAGGCGCAGACCCGCGCTGACCAGGGCGACTCGCCGATCGTCTTCCACCACGGCGGTGTGCCCGGCGGCGTGACCTCCCGCCCCGGCACGAAGCTCGGCTTCGAGGTCGAGTTCAGCCTCCCCGAAGCCGGATTCGAGGAGCGCGTCCGCGGGCTCTTCGCCGACCTGCGGCGGAACGGCTTCACCGAGCAGGAAGGCAGCGGGTTCCCGCTGCCCCAGCAGGGCGCCAACGTGATCCAGCGGGCCAACGAGGCCGACGGCTGGGCGCTGGCCGATGAGGCGTCCTTCAACAACGGTGCCGAGCTGATCTCGCCGATCCTGCGCCCCGGTGACGAGCCGACGGTCTGGGGCGAACTCGCGGACCTGCTCAAGCTGGTCCGGGATCGGGGTGGCAGCGCCGAGGGCACCGGTGGCCACGTCAACCTCAGCTTCGCCGAACAGCTGACCCCGCCCCAGTACGTGCGGCTGGCGCAGCTGACCAAGGGCTTCGAGTCGGTGCTGTTCCGCCTCGGCAACCACCCGAACGGCAGCGGCGAACGCAGCCTGGACTACGTGGGCCCGAACCCGCTGCCCGTCGACCCGGCCTCGGTGTCCACGGTCGCCGACCTGCGTGCGCTCAACCACGGTGCGCAGGGGCAGGCCAAGTACGACGCCGTCAACTTCCTCAACGTCGAGGGCTCCCCCAGCGACCGCCTGGAGATGCGGTTCTGGGCGGGCAGCCTCGCGGAAGCCGAGTGGCAGGTGCGCGCGGAGCTCAGCGCCGCGATGCTGGCCGCCGCGCAGGACCCGTCGATCCACGCCCGCCTCGACGAGCTCATGTCCAAGCCCGCGCTGCTGGGCAAGGGCGATGCGGAGCTGGCGCAGCTGCAGGAACTGTTGGAACTGCTGCCGTTGAGCCCCGAGGCAGAGGCGCAGGTCGTCCAGCTGTTCGCCTGGACCGAGCCGTGGACCCTGGACGGGACGAACGACACCTACGACCGCGCGCAGAGCGTCGCGCTGCCCGGTGGCGGGCTCTACTTCCCGAACCGGCACAACTCCGTTTCCTCCGTGGTCGATGTCGCGCGGAACCTGCCGAACCTGCCCGACACCGACCTGGTGCTCGCCACCCTCGCCAAGGACAACCCGGACCTGGTGGAGCTGTGGGACGGCGAGCCGGTGGACGGCACCGGGTTCGCCTCCTCGCTGAAGGGACGCGGCATCGGTGGCGGAAACGCGATCGCGCTGGCCATCTCCGGGGTGCTGCAACCGGACCCGGACGTGGTGCACGACGGCCCGAACCCGTTCGCGGAGGACCTGGAGTCCGACTGGGTCGCCGACCTGGCCGTGGACAACACCGTCTACGTCGCGGCCAAGGTGGCGCTGACCCCGGACGGGCGGGTGCTCGCGGTCCGCCAGGTGGTCCGCACCGGCGACAACACCGTCCGCTTCGAACCGGACCCGCGCGGCTGGGTCGTGATGGAGGACGGCAGCTCCTACGCCACCGGCGAGCCCGACCTCGCCGAGGCGCTGCGCCCCGACAAGGACGCCGAAGGCGAGACCGACCCCGACTACGCGTCGAGCCGGGGCGAGGGCTCTGACATCGACATGGCCTACGACGCCTCCGAGGGCACCCGCAGCGACGAGGACGCCGAAGGCGAGACCGATCCCGACTACGCGTCGAACCGGGACGAGGACTCGGACGTCGACATGGTCGACGACGCCTCGGAAGGCTCCCGCAGCGACGAAGACGCCGAGGGCGAGATCGACTGGGAACCCTCCGCCCAGCAGCAACAGCAGCCCGACGTCCGGACGCAGGGTGCGCCGGATACCTCCTCTCCGCCGCTGGATGACCTGTTCACCGGAGGCGTATTCGACAGCTTCGGCGACGACTTCTGGAACCAGTTCGCCGAATCGGACCCGCTGTCCAACGTCGACTGGGCCGGTTTCGGCGACCCCGAGCTGCCGTCGCTGCCGGACGACTTCGTGCAGGAGATCCTGGCCGACCTGGGTGATCCTGCGGCGCCGACCTCCCGCTGGTCGGCGATGCTGGACGGGACCGACGACGGTTCCGTGCCGCAGGACGCGATCCAGGAGCTGCACGCGGAGACCGCCCCCGTGCTGGCCTCCGAGCTGCTGGAGGTGGCCGCCGGTGCGCGGAAGCCGTTCGAGATCCACGTGGTCTCGCACAGCTTCGACGCGAAACCGGAGGTCAACGACGCGCGGAGCAAGACGATCGAGTCCCGGCTCACCGCCGCGCTGGAGGCCGAGCTGGCCGCGGCGCAGCGAGACGTTCCCCAGGCCGAGCGGCGGACCCTGCACGACCTCCGCGTCCCGCTGGTGGTCAAGAACGAGCCTTCGCTGATCGACATGATCGGGGTGGAGACCGCACCGGTCGCGGACTACGGCAAGCAGTGGAAGGACGGGGCCGAGCCCTCGGTCGAGAGCGACTCCTGGCGGTACGCGGAAGCCACCCGTGCCTCCTGGTTCGACCCGCAGTGGGGCAGGCTGGAGCCCTCCCAGTGGGAAAACCTGCGGCGGCCGATCCCGGACGGCACCGTGATCAACGAGGCCCCGGCCCCCAGGATGGAGGCCGCAGGCGCCCCGCACTTCTTCGGCGGCCCGGTCCGGTTCGACTTCCAGCGCATCGAGGTCGAGCCCGGGCGGTTCGTGCAGGAGTTCACCTTCCGGCCCTACTTGGACGCCGACGGCTTCCTCGCCGCGCCCCGCGGGCAGGTCGACCTGGACAAGGCACTGATCCAGGCGAAGGAGGAGGAGCTGGCGACGGCCGAGGTGCTCTCGACGCTCTACGAGGGCACGTCGATGGTCACCGAGGCCGAGAACGCGCGGACCGAGCTCCAAGCGGTGCGATCTGATCTCGACGGATTGCGGGCGAAGTTGGACGCCTCCACCGCGGAGCTCACGCGCCAGGAGCAGCGCGTCGAGGCGCTCAAGGAGCGGGTGCGGGCGGGGATGTCCGAGTACGCTGGGCAGGGCGCCCGGATGGCGGTCTCGGGAGACCAGTTCCAGGGCAGGGTGGAGTTCGCGGCGGACGCGTCGTCCGCGCTCCAGGTGGTGCACGTCGGCGAGAAGATCCGATCGAGCCAGTCCCACTGGGACATCGACATGACGGGCCGGGTCGGCAAGCACGAGGTCTTCCACTTCTTCGGCCTGGCCGACGAGTACGCCTCTCCCCGAAGCTTCGAGCGGGGGACCAGGGAGTTCGACGGGCAGCAGATCCCGGAGTACAAGGTTCGGGCCTACCTGGACGCGGCGGAGTTCACCGAGCACCGCGAGAAGCTCGCCGACGAGGCCGAGCAGAAGGCGGTCGCCGCGGAACTGGTCGCCGAGCTCGACGAGCAGAACCGCGCCTCGCTTTCCGGTCAGGTCGACGAGCAGGGCACCCCGCTGTTCGACGCGGCCGTCCTGGAGCGGCACCTGGAGACCTCCCGGCAGGAGGCGCAGCGCCTCCGCGCCGAAGCCGACCAGGCCCGGCAGCGGGTGACCGACGTCGACCAGGACCTCGCGGCGCTGCGGGAACGCACCACGCGGGGCGTCCGGGAGCTGTTCGACCCGAGCCGGATGGACGAGAAGTCCCGGTACGCCGTCGAAGTCGAGTTCGTCGACCACTCCTACTACGCGCACCAGATGCTCGCGGTGAGCGACGCGGAGAACATCGCCCCCACCGATTCGGCGAATTGGCGCAGCTCCGACAGCCCGGAGGCGGCGGCCGATCGCATCGCTGCGCACCTCGGGTTGTCCCGGCAGTTCGTTTCCGCCCTGCGCTCCGGCGACGTGGGCGCGCTGCGGGAGCGTCCCTTCGACGGACGTTTGGTGTTCAACCGCGTCGACCAGCCGCTGCCGAAGGACATCACCACCGGCCAGCCGCACCAGCGCCGCAACCGCTTCATCGACGACGACGGGTTGATGGGGTCGAACGGCGACGTGCTGCCCCGGCACCTGTGGCGGCTCGAGCAGTTGGCCCGCGAGGCCGGCATGCGCCCCGACGTGGTGCAGCCCGGTCCGGAGCGGATCGCGCGGCGCCTCGACTTCCTGCTGAGCAGGCCCGAGGTGAAAGCCGACCAGGTGCTGGCCGAGTTGCAGACCCTGGTCGGCAACCAGGCCGGTATCGACGCTGTGCGGGAGCGGTTCGGCAAGGACGGCGGGCCGTCGCTGGACGAGCGGCTCCAGGGCGCGCTCGAGGATGCGAACGCGACGCGCGCCGCGCGCTACTTGAGCGGCCGCTCGCGCGAGATCGTCGACTTCGAGGACTTCGTCGAAGCCGAGGTGGCCTCGATCGGGAACTCGTTCGACTTCGCCGATCCGACCGGGTTCGGTGATCTGGGGAACCTGGATGCGACTGGGCTCGGTGATCTGGGGAACCTGGATGCGACTGGGCTCGGTGATCTG
>NZ_JAPFGB010000011.1:162057-203412 GCF_026241095.1 Saccharopolyspora sp. NFXS83
GGGAACCTGGATGCGACTGGGCTCGGTGATCTGGGGAACCTGGATGCGACTGGGCTCGGTGATCTGGGGAACCTGGACGCGACCGGGTTCGGCGATCTGGGGAACCTGGGGAACTTGGACGGCACCGCGCTCGGGAACCTGCCGCAGGGCGACCCGATGCCGGGGCTCGACTTCACCGCCGCGTCGAACGGCACCTTCGCCGCGGGCGACCCGTTCGCCGGGCTCGGCGACCTGCCGCCCGCGGATCCCGAACTGCTGCGGATGCTCGACGGCGGTGCCGAGCGGAGCGCTGTCGAGCAGGGCGACGTCGAGATGCCCGACTCCCCGGCCGACACCCGGCCGGAGAGCGGTGCTGAGCAGCAGTCGCCTCCGCCGCCGCGGCAGCAGCTCGACCCGCGCCTGCTGGAGTCCGGCACCGGGCGCTCCGGCATCTCACCCGACCTGCGCGCCCGGTTGGACGCGGCGCCGGTGCAGCAGCGCGGCCGGATCCGGGAACTGCCCGACACCGACGTCGTGGAGCGGTCGGCGTTCGAGGTCCGCCGGGCGGTGTCCTCAGATGGCGTGCTGATCAGTGAGGCCACGCTGCGCATCAGGCAGAGCGGCGCGGTCACCCGCGCGACCGCCGACGCGGACTGGGCTCGACTGGTGCACGATGTGGATCAGCGGTTCAACCGGCCGAACGTGGTGCTGCCGAACGGTGATGTGCTCCGGGTCCGGGTGCTGCGCGCCGGTGCGGGTGAGGAACCGCACCACTCGGTGACGTTGTCCGCCGCGGGGCGTTCGGACCAGACGAGCTGGGTGCTCGGCGACCCGAACCGGCTGCGCGCGATCGGCTCGATGCTGGGGTTGCCCGCCGAGCCCGACGTCGAGGGCAGCTTGATGGGCGTTCCCGGCGCCGATGGTCAGGCGAACTTGCGGGTCCGCCACGTCGAGGTGCTGGGGCAGCACATCGGTGAGGTTCCCGCGCACTCGCCGGAGTTCCAGGAACCGCGCTTGGCCGAGAGCCAGGGCCCGGCCGCGCGGTTGCGCACCGCCGCCGACCTGATGCGCAGGCACCTGAACACCACCGCGCACCGGTTCCCCGGCGCCGAGCTGGAGCAGTTCGCGCGGACCGTGCGCGCCGCCGGGTCGAACTCCTTCAGCGGCGTCCCGCTGCACGGGCTGCGCGGGGCCGCCGACCAGGCCGAGCAGCAGCTCCAGCAGATCCGGGAGGCCGCCGCCGACGAGCTGCGTGGTGGCCATGAGCGGGCGCGGTTGGACTCCGAGAAGGGCCTGAACCCGATCACCTTCCACCCGGACGGCGTGCCGGGCGGGGCCAGCTCGCGGCCGGACGTGCGGTTCGGCTTCGAGCTGGAGATGCAGTACGCGGACACGGTGCGCGGCCTGCAGGAAGCGGGCAGCGAGGCCGCCTACCTCGCGCAGTGGTCCAGCAAGCGCGCCAGCAACGCCGACCCGGAGTTCCAGGCCCAGTTGTCCGCCCTGGCCCAGGAGCTGCGTCAGACCGGCTACCTGTCGCAGGACCAGGCCGAACGCGTGCTGCTCGACCCGGAGGACGAGCGGGTCGTGCGGGCGCGGGACGAGGGCAAGTGGGCGCTGGTCGAGGAGACCGCGCACGTGCAGGGCTTCGAGCTGGTCTCGCCGATCCTGCGCCCCGGTGCCGAACCGGACTCCTGGCGCGATGTCGCCGAGCTGATGGACCTGCTGCACCGGCACGAGAGTTCCGCCGCGAACACCGGCGGGCACGTGAACGTCAGCTTCACCGAGCAGCTCACCCCCGCCGAGCACGTGCGACTGGCCCGCATCCAGAAGGGCTTCGAATCGGTGCTCTACCGCCTGGGCAACCACCCGGGCAGCGCCAAGCAGCGCCTGATGACCATGGTCGGCCCGGGTCCGCTGCCCGCGGACCCGTCCCGGGTGCCCACCGCCACCGAGGTCGGCGGCCTCAACCGGGACAAGGCCGAGGGCCTCAGCTTCCGGCACATCGCCGGTGAGGACTCCGATCGGCACGAGTTCCGCTTCTGGGCGGGCACGCTGGACGCGGGGGAGACGCAGGCGCACGCCGAGCTCAGCGCGGCCATGTTGCTGGCCGCGAAGGACTCGAGCATCGACCGGGCGCTGGACGCGCTGATGGCCGAGCCGAAGCTGCTGGGCCGCGCCCCGGCCGGACTGCCCGAGCTGGCGGACCTGTTCGCGCTGCTGCCGCTGAGCCCGGACGCGCGGGAGCAGGCGGTGCAGCTGTTCGCCGCCACCCGCGAGTGGGAGAACACCGGCAGCAACGACCGCGACCACCGGCTGCAGACCGTCGGGATCCCGCAGGGCGGCCTGCTCTACCCGGCGCCCGGCACCTCGGTGCGCTCCGCGGTCGCGCAGGCCCGGAACGTCTCGCCCGAGTACGACACGGTGGACCTGCTCGTCGCCACGGTGCGCCAGGACCAGCGGATCGCGCTCTGGGACGGCGGGGTGCTGGAGCCGGACGCGTTCATCGAATCGGCCACCAACCGCAACTACGGGCAGGACGTGCCCGGCGTGCTGGCCGTCTCCGGCGGCGGCAGGCTCGACTGGCTGCCGGACCTGGTGGAGGCAACCGACTTCGGCATCATCACCACCGACGCCCAGGTCTTCCACACCCCGGACGGCAGGATCGTGACCGGGCACCCGGTCGTCGGCGCCGACGGGGTTCTGCGCGTCCAGCCAGACCCGGCCGGGTGGACCAAGCACGACCACGAGGGCGCGCACCCCAGCGGGCAGGCCGACCTGGGCCGGGCGCTCGCCGAATTCGGGCACGACTCCGAGACCTCGGCTCGCCCCGACCAGGGCCGGATCACCGAGGCGCTGCCGGAGACCGAGCCGGAGCGCGGCTCGCGCAGGCGCCCGGCCGCGAGCCCGGACGAGATGGACGTCGACTCGTCGCCCTACGAGACCGCGCCGACTCCGGGCTGGACCGGCGGCGAGACCCCGGCGGCGGCCACCCCGGGCTGGGGCGGCGACACCGTGCCGTGGCACGGCGGACTGAGCACCCCGCCGCACCACGCGCCCACCCCGGGCTACGGCGACGCCCCCACTCCGGCCGCCGCGATGGACCTCGACGCGGACCAGCCGATGGCTTCCATCGAGTCCGCGCCGCCCGAGGAGATGGTGGAGTGGATCGGCGAGATCCACGACGCCGACCCGAGCCGGGTCCCGGACGAGGCCGCGGTGCAGCTGCGCGACGAGGCCGCGCAGTCGCTGGCCGCGGAGCTGCTGGAGGTCGCCCGCGGCGAGCGCAAGCCCTTCGAGATCCGGGTGCACGGCTGGTTCACCGACGCGCACGGCCCGGATGCCAGCGCGCAGCGCACGCAGCAGGTCCTCGACGGGTTGCGCACCTCGCTGGACGCGCACCTCGCCGCGTTGCAGCCGCAACGGCCCGTCGCCGCGCTGACCACCGCGCTGGAAGCGCTCCGGGTCGCGCGCGGGTCGACGCTGCCCCTCGCGGACCTCGGAAACGCGGTGACGCCCGCCCTCGCCGCGCTCCCGCAGGGGGAGTCGCGCGCCGCGCTGGACGCGCTGGACGTCGTGCTGCGCGACGGCGAGTCGCAGGAACGACTGGGCGCCGCGCTGGAGCGGGCGGAGACCGCGCTCGCAGCCGAGGTGCGCGCCGCCCAGCGGCACACCCTCAGCAGCCTCGGCGTGCGGATCGGCGCCAAGAGCGCACCGAGCGACGAGAACACGGTCCTCATCACCAGCCTGGAGACCGAGGGCCACGGCAAGCACTGGGCCGACGGCGTCGAGCCCCCGATCACCGACGAGGCGTGGCGCCACACCGAGGTGGAGCACGCCTCCTGGTTCGACCCGCTGTGGAACAAGCTGGAGCCCGCGGGCTGGGAGCGCCTGCGGCGGCCGATCCCGGACGCGACGGTCCAGGCCGCGGCCCTCGACCTCCAGATGAGCAGCACCGTCTCCAAACCGGACCCGAAGTCCGTCACCCCGGCCCTCCCGGACTCCGCCGTCCGAACCCTGAAGTTAAACGGGCAGTGGATGACCGGGGACATCCGCTACGACGTGCAGCGCATCGAGGTCGAGCCCGGCCGGTTCGTGCAGGAGCGCACCTTCAAGGCGCACCTGGACGCCGAATCCCTGCTGGGCACGCACCGGGAACTCGCCGAGCGGCACGCGCGCATCGCTACGCGAGCCGAGGAGCGGGCGCTCGAACTGGACAACGCCGCCTCGCTGCTGGAGCTCAACGGGAAACCGAACTCCTCCCGGGTCCGGTCCGCGCGGGCGCAGGCCGACGCCGCCGAGTCCCACGCGACCAAGCGCCGCGCGAAGGCGGACGCGTCCGCGGCGCGGCTCGCCGAGGAGCAGAAGCGGATCAAGGACTTCGAGGACCGGGCGCTGCGCCGGATCGACGAGGTGCACAACACCGGTTTCCGGCTCCCGAACGGCGACCAGTTCCACGGCAGGCTGGTGTTCGTCGACGACCCGGCGCAGGCGCACGACACCGTGGTCCTGTCCGAGAAGGCGCAGATGGACCAGACCGCCTGGAACGTCGACGACGACGGTTCCGGCATCGCGCACGAGATCGGCCACTTCTGGGGCCTGCCCGACGAGTACCGGGCGCCTCGGACGTTCGACGTGAGCACCCGGGAGTTCCGCGGCAAGCAGCTGCCGGTCTACACCGTCAAGGTCCACCTGGACACCGACCCGCTGCTCGACTCGCACCAGGACAAGGCCGACAGCTTCCAGCGCGAGGCGGAGGAAGCGGAGGACATCGCCCAGTTCGACCAGGACCAGGCCGTACAGCTCGAAGCCAGCCTGATGGACGACGACTCGGGCACCCCGCCGCCGGAGGTGGTCGACGCCCAAGCCGACGCGAAGCTGTCCCGCGAGATGGCGGACCTGCGGTACCGGGAGGCCGCCGAGGCGAAGGAGAAGCTGAACGAGGTACTCGCCGAGCTGAACGAGTTCCGGGAGCAGGCCGTCCGCGGTGCGCAGGCCGCCTTCCACCCGAGCCGGATGCACCGCGACGCGCGGTACTTCGTCGAGGTGGAGTTCGTCGACCACCCGTCCGAGGCGCACCTGCGCAAGGACCTGCACCCGGACGGCGCCAGCAAGTCCGACCCCGACCTGTGGGAGGTCTCCGACGGCCCGAACCTGGTCAACGCCCGGATCGGGGCGCACCTGGGCCTGCCCCCGAAGTACCTGACGGCGCTGCTGCACGGCAAGACCGGGAACCTGCGCTCGCACCCGAAGGACGATCGGCGGATCTTCAACCGCGACGACCTGAAGCTGCCGATCGACCCGAAGACCGGCGAGCCGCACCTGCCGCACAACTCCTACGTCAACGACGACGGCCTGATGACCGGGCGGGAGCGGCTGTTCCTGCCCCGCAACGCGTGGCGGGTGGAGCAGATCGGCTTCGACCTCGGGGTGCGCGCGGACGTGCTCCAGCCCGGCCCGGAGCGGCTGGCGCGGCGGGTGGAGCACCTGCTGTCCCGGAGCGAGGCGGAGCACCAGGCTCCCCGTCCGCGGCCGAAGGGCCTCACCACGACGCCCCCGCCGCGCTACCAGCCGACCCGCGAGATGTCGCTGATGAGCGACCTGCGGGAACTCACCGGAAATCCGGCCGGGCTCGACGCGGTGCGCACCGAATTCACCCGCCTCACCGGCCAGGACCTGGACCAGGTGGTGCTGCGGGAGCTCGGTCAGGGAAGTCTCGACCAGTTGCACCACCTGGTCGCAGAGCACGACGCCGCGGCCTCCGCGACGCACTCGGACCAGGGGTCGGACACCGAGTCCAACTCCAGCCGTGGCTCCGGGAACGACTCGGACTCCGACGTCGGCGGCTCCCACGGCAACCGCCCGTCCGGAGCCACCGGGAGCGGTCCGTCGCTCGGCGACCTCGCGATCACCATCCCGGACGACGTCCGCACCGGCGAGGGCCCGAGCTACCTGGGAACCGACCCCACGGCCGCGCCGGAGACGACGCCGCTGCTGGAGCGGACCCACCAGGTCCAGGAGCTGTTGCCGCGCAACGTCGTGCGCGCCGAGCAGATCGACGGCACCGCGATCCGCTCCGACGCCCGCGAGGCGATGTTGCAGGCCGGGGTCCCGCCGGAGCGCGTCGAGCAAGTGCTGCACGGCCTGTCCGACACCGAGCTCAAGAACGGCTTCACCTCGCTCAACGGCGAGGGGATCACCGTGTCCTCGGGAGTCGGCGACGACGCCGTCGAAGTCGTCGTGCGCGCCAGGCTCGACGACGACAGCACCGGGGGAGAGCCCGCGCCGCCGACCACGGCTCCTGCCAAGAAGGGCAAGGAGAACAAGGTCGACAACGCCTCCGGCGGCTTCGGCAAGGTCAAGAACTCCTCGGACTCGCCGTCCGCCCGGGACGACGGCTACGCCTACCGGGGCAGCATCCCGCTGCCGTTCCTGCCCGGCACCTCGATGCAGACCGCGCTGAGCCTCAAGGGCCTCGCCCCGCAGCGGAGCTGGAGCAGCACCGACAGCTCCGAGGTCCAGCACGGCTCCACCGTGGAGCCGGGCGGCAAGCGGACCCGCACCCTGCACGACCTGGCGCACACCGCGACCGTGCTGCGCAACGGCCAGGACCCGGTGCGGATCAGCGGCACCGGATCCGGGGCGGTCACGGTCAGCACCCCGAACTCGCTGCACGGCCTGCGGCCCGCCGAGGGCACCGCTGAGTTCGACGCCCCGCGCCCCGGCGACTCCACCCGACTGCGCGGGGAGCGGGCCCTGTTCGACCAGGCCCGCGAGCTGGTGCACCGGCACCCGGCCTGGGAGGGCAAGGCCGACGAGATCGGTTCCGCGCTGCGCGGCACCCTGCGCGGCCTGTTCGGCAGCGCCTCGCTGAGCCGCCGCGACGTGGACCTGCTTTCCGGCGGCACCCTCGTCGAGCAGCTCGCGACCATCGACGCCGACGGCCGCGACCGCACCGCCACCGTGGAGCTCAAGGCCCGCCGCGGCGAGGCCCGCGAGCACCTGGTCGCGGACGGCGTCGAAGGCAAGATCGCCACCAAGTCCGGGCGCAAGGACGGCCACTCCGTGGAGAGCACGGTCGAGCAGCCCGTGGACCTCGGCGGCCGGGTCCGGCTCAGCCAGACCATCTGGGGCGACGACGCGGGCAACCGGATCGACGTGCGCGGCGCGGTGCAGGGCAAGCTGACCTCGCACGAGGAGCACGGCGTCACCCGCAGCGACGACCTGCGCACCGAGCTGGCCTGGGAGCGCAAGGGGCCGATGCGCATCGGCACCGGCGACCTCACCTACGACCTGCGGATCCGCTTCGACGACGGCGTCGTCGAGGACGGCTCGGTGGACGTGCCCGCGGCGGTGACCGCCTGGCGCGGGGAGCGCCCGGACGGCACCGCGCCGGAGTTCACCGGCGGCGACCCGTTCCCGCCGCAGCACGTCCTCGGCGCCGCGGAGACCCGCTTCCCGAACGTCGACGGAGTCGCGGCTGCGCTGCGCGAGATGCTGCCGGAGGGCGTGCTGCCGCCCGAGGAGGGCAACGCTGAGTCGCACGCGACCGAGAACGCGGCCGTGCTCGCCGACGCCGTGTCCGAGAGCGGGTTCAGCAGCCGCTCCGCCGCGCTGAACGGCCCCGGTACGTCCTTCGTGCTCACCCGCGCCCAGCACGCCAACACCGCCACCCCGGACGACCTGGTGGGCGTGCTGGTGGAGACCGTGCCGCGCACCACCCCCGGCTACGGCACCTTCGTCCCGGCGACGCCGCGGAGCTCCCCGAAGACCGTGCCCGGCGCGGAGCTGGGCAGCGAGCTCACCGGCAGCACCAAGGTCGAGCACAGCTCCGCGTCCAAGACCGGCCGCACCCTGGGCACCGGGGGCGGACTGCGCGGGCGGGCACCGTCGCTCGGCCGGCTCGGCGGGCTCGACCTCAACCTGCAGCGCAACGACAAGGTCGGCACCGAGGAAGCCACGCTCACCACCGCCGGCGGCCTGGGGCGCGGGCAGGGCTGGAAGTCCGGCGACGTCGTCTCGCACCCGGAGCTGATCGACTACCGGGTCACCGTCTTCGGCGCGGAGGGCGTCCTCGCCGAGCGGATCGTCGAGGGCGGCGGGTCCACGACCTACGCGGGCGGCCTCCTCGCCCCGGCTCCGCGCACCGGCCTGGCCGACCCCTCCGGGAGCTACCAGCAGGTCAGCCACGCCGCGCCGCGGCGGCCGGAGGGCTGGGAGCCCGCCGAGCTGCCCGAGCACTTCGTGGTGCACGGGCTCGACCTGCCCGAGGTGAACGGCCACCGGATCACCGGGGAGATGTTCGGCGGGTTCGGGGACAACAAGGTCATCGCCGGGCACCAGGTGCACTCCTTCGTCTCGCCGGAAGAGGTCGCGGTCAACTTCGACGCCGTGGCCACCGGCGCCTACGAGGGGTCGGTGCACCGCTACGAGAAGGGCGTGCTGCAGCCCAGCGAGCAGCGCCTCGGCAACGTCAAGTTGCACGCCGCGCTGAGCAACGCCCGGCTCAACGGCCCGCCGCAGCAGGTCGAGCTGACCTTCACGCGCAAGGTCACCGGCAGCACCGGGCACGGCACCGAGACCTTCACCGGCGGCGGCTGGACGGCCCGCGCCCGCGTCGGCTCCCCCGGCTCCGGCGACTCGGGGACCGCGATGCCGGTGCTCAGCGGCGGCGACGCGGAGTCCGGTTCGCAGAGCCGTTCCGAAGCGCAGGAGTTCGAGCGCACCACCACGACCACCTACAAGGGCCCCGCCTACCTGGTCACCTACGACACCAGCACGCTGCTCAGCGGCAGCGAGGTGGACCTCCCCGGCGTGCACCTCGAGGCGCACAAGAAGGGCTCGGTGCAGCTGTGGGTGCCAGCCTCCGAGATCGGCCGGATCGGCCTCGGACCGAAGCCGGAACCCGCCGAGGGCGCGGTGCACGCCCCGCCCGGCATCGACTCCGACGGCCACACCACCGCCGTGGTCCGCCCCGAGGTGACCGAGCGGCTGCTGGCCGGAATCAAAGACGTGCTCGCCGCGGTGCCGCGGCAGGACGTGCCGCGCAGCGCGTTGCGGCAGTTCGGCGACTACCTCACCTCGCTGGCGCTCGGCGACGCCGAGCGCACCGCCGGTGCGGACCTCTACCGGCAGAGCGCCCGCGACGTGGCTCCGAGCGGGCTGCGGGCGCTGCTGTCGGACCTGCGCGGGCCCGGCAAGAACTGGACCGCCTCGGTGCCCGGCCCGCTCGGCACCATCGACGTCTCGCTGACGCTGAAGGGCGAGCAGGGCCCCGGGAAGTTCGACGGCATCGAGTCCGGGTGGAGCGAGAAGCACGAGACCAAGACCACCTCCTCGGTGACCGAGACGGGCAAGACCGGGCACCAGCGCAAGGCGCAGCCGATGGCGATGGTGCGCCCCGGCGGCGACGGCCCCCAAAGCCGTGGTGCGCTGCTCGGCCAGGTCGCGGTCAGCTCCAAGTCCAGCGACAAGCTCACCGAGACCAGCAGCACCGACAACACCCGGACCTACTCGTCCAAGAGCGACTTCGCGACGTTCGGCCACGACCTCGACCTGCGGCTGGAGGTGCGCAAGACCGCGCACGCCAACCGCACCCCGAGCACCCTCACCGGCGGCCTCGCGGACCTCGGCGCCCCGGCGAGCACCGGCAACACCCTCACCCTGCCGACGCTGCGCGACGCGGTGCGCACCCGCGTCCCGGTCGGCGAGCTCGGCGTCGGCGAGCACCAGCCGCAGCGGATCGACGAGCTCTCCGAGGTGAGCCACGTCGTCGCGAACTCCGACGACGTGCACCGGGTGATGGGGGACCTGCTCGACGGCACCCCGGGCGCCGACGGGCCGCCGCCGGTGCCGGAGCGCGCGACCTGGACGCGGCACGGCGTGCTCACCGGCACCACGACCAGCGCGCTGTCCGCGCACTTGCCGAAGGCGATGGGCGGGGGCGGTTACCGGATCGGCGGGCTCGACCACGACAGCCACGCCGCCGAGGGCACCCCGCACCCGCTGGAAGCCCTGGTGCTCACCGCTGAGCTGGACGACGCGCACGTGATCTCGACCGGCGACGAGGCCGGGATGACCACGAAGGACTCGCGGACCATCGCGATCAAGGAGCAGCACAAGGAGGGCCCGGGCCTCGGGTTCACCGGCCGGGTCGCGCTGGACGCGCTGGCCGACCCGCGGCAGGCCATGGACGCGACCGGTGCGAACTACCGGCAGTCTCCGCAGGCCACGCTGCCCGGCCCGAGCTACTCCTGGCAGCGGACCACCGCGGCGGACAACAAGTTCAAGGACGGCCAGTCCGAGCAGCGCTCCGCCGGCGAGACCTTCCTGGTCAGCGCGATGGCGAACTGGACGATCACGCCGGAGTACCGGGCCGGGGCGCCCGAGGGCTGGAGCGAGCCGCGCCAGGCCCGCGACCGCGTGTACCTGCACACCGACCGCGCCGGCCTGATCGCGATGGGGCTGCGGCCTCCGGCGCCGGTCGCGGTGAAGGTCGACGAGACGAGCGGCACCAGCACTCCGGACGCGGCGACCTCCGCGCCGGAGTCGCCGAAACGCGACACCCCGGATCCCGCGCCCACGCCGGAGCCCGGGGAGTCCGCGCGGCAGGACGCGCCGCAGGAGGCGGAGCGGCAGCAGACCCAGCAGGAGGCGGAGCCCGAGCCGCCGCGCACCACGCTGGACGACTTCCTGTTCCCGCGCGACCCCGAGCCGGAACCCGCCACCACGCCCGAGTCCGATGTGGACGGCGAGGCGCTGCGGGAGGACACCGACTCCGACGCCGAGTCGGACACCACCGACCTGTGGTCCGAGGCCGACAGCGACGCCCGCACCGAGGCCACCGACCTCGACGACACCCGCAGCGAGCTCTCCGACGACGCCCCGGACCCGCGCGCGAAGGTGCGCGAGCAGGCGCAGGAGGCGGAGAACGCGCTCGGCAAGATGAGCGCGAAGGCCTTCGAGGACCTGTTCATCCAGGCCCGCCGGATCGTCCAGCCGCTGCACCAGGTCCCGTTGGTGCTGGACAACCCGAAGCCCGCCGATGTCGAGCTGCGCGCGCTGATGGACGAGGTCACCACGATCGTCGCCCGGGAGCTGCACCAGAAGGGCCCCGACGCCGCGACCGCGCTGGCCAAGGAGCTCGGCAACGAGCTCGGCACCCGCCGCACCCGCGGTCTGCTCGGCGGCTCGCCGCTCGGCGACGGCCTGCTGGACAACCCGGCGATCCCGCGGCACCCCTCCGATCCGGGGCCGTCGAGCACCTCGCGGGACCGCTCGGCCGAGCCGCCAGCGGAGAGCCGCAGCGAGGCCCCGGAACAGTCCCCCGAGGACACCGGGGAGCGCGCCGCCGACGGGGACGGGGCCGAGCGCGACGGGAACTCCGGGCAGGACCGCTCCGCCCGCCTGGACTCGGAAGGCGCGCGCCCCGAGGACGGCGAGCAGGTCCAGGAGCAGGACGGGGCCCGGGAGCAGGACGGCGAGGACGGCGACGGCGGAGCCCGGGACGACGCGGTCGAGGGCATCGCCCGCGACACCGCGCCGCAGCGGCGCCAGGGGCTGGGACTGCCGCGCAACCTGGCCCGCAGCCGCGGACTCGGCGCGGGCGTGCAGCTCAGCCGCACCGAGGGCGCCGACCAGGTCATCGCCGAGACCACCGGCTCACCGGGCGGCCTCCCGCGCATCGACGTCTCGCCTTCGCGCGATGCCGAGCCCAACGGCGAGGACGGGACTCCGCGCGCCCCCGCGGAGGACCCCGCGCTCCGGTCGGGCGACGAGCCGACCCTGGACCCCGCGCTGCTGGCCGACCCGCCGTCCCGGGAGCGCACGCGCTCCACGGTGTCGCGCAGCATCAGCCATGACTGGTCCCGCCCCTTGCACCCGACGCCCGGGCTCACCCCCGAGGTCATCGAGCAGAAGTACGGGATCATCACGGAGAACCAGCGCCTGTTCCAGGAGTTCGTCGATCAGCACGGGCTGGTCGTCGACGTCCGTCCGACGAACCCGGACTCGGTGCGGCTGCTCAAGGAGGGCGCCTACCCGAAGCCACCGGAGATCAAGGCGAAGACGATCAACCGCCTGGACGTCCGCCTCGGCGCGCCCGAGCACGGTCTCGGCGCCGTCGGGTTCTTCTCCCCGAAGCTGCCGGAGAACCTGACCGACGCGGACCCGGACGCCGCCGGGCTGCGGGACCGCGCGCGGCAGCGCCTCACCGAGTACCGCGAGCTGTTCTCCACCATGAAGGACCTAGCGAAGAAGTACTGGGTCGAGGACGGCGTGGTGCGCACCAACTCGGGCTTCGGCGAGGACGGTTCGCCCGCCCGCGACGTGCCGGTGGCGGGCGACCACGACGTGTTCAACATCCGCTCCGCCGACGACGGCCGGATGCTGCCGGAGGGCCGCTACCACGAGATGGTGCGGGGGCTGATCGCGCGGAACATGGGCGTCCAGCACGGGGCGCACCGCTACTGGAACCCGCACCGCGCCACCTTCGAGGCGACCGTCTTCGACACGATCAACCGGAGCCACGACCCGGGCCGCGAGCCGCTGGTCCGGTTCGCCCCGGGCGAGCCGCCGATGGAGGTGCACGCCGACCTGCCGGACGTCCCGCAGGCGAGCACCGACTTCGCTGCCGACATGAACGCCGTCACCGAGCGCCTCCTGGGATCGGAGCCCGAGTCGACGTCGGGCCAGGTCTTCAACACCGACCCCGACCCGGCGTCGCGTTGGATGCCGCCGAATGAGCCCGGGCCGGACCGGTTCGACGGGCAGGTGAAGGCCGCCCTGGATGCCGCCGCCGAGAACCTGTTCAGCCGCGGCCGGGCCCTCGAACGGGGCGCCCTGGAGTCCCGCGAGGTCTCGCCGGGCACCCTCCTCGACGGCGATCCCGCGCGCACCGAGCCCGCCGAGACCGAGGCCGGTCCCTCTCGCACCGCCGAGGAGGAGATCCGCGCCGAGTACGAGCAGGTGGTGCCCGCCGAGCTCGCTCTGCCCGAGGCGCAGCTGCGGGAGCGGGTGGCCGAGCTGACCTCGATGGGCGACCCCGGCGCGGTGGAGCGCCACCGGCTCAACCCCGCCACCGCCGAGCTGCTGAGCAGGCTGGGGCAGCGGATCGCCGCGCTGCCCGACGAGGCCCGGCGCCAGGAGCTGCGCTCCTTGGTCGCGGACGCCCTGCTGGCGGCCACCACCGTCCCGGTGCGCACCAGCGAGTCGAGCGTTGGCCGGACCGATCGGGCGGCGCTGCGCCCGATCACCCCGGACCGGCTGGACCAGCTCCTCCGCGACACCGAGCAGGTCATGCGCTTCGGCCTCGACCCGCTGCTCACCGCCGGTCAGGACCTCGCCGAGGTCGGCTACCGCTCGGGCGAGCCAGCGCCCGCGCGGCTGGCGCGGCTGGGCCTGCTCCCGCTGAACTCGCCCGCGCGGCAGGCGACCCTGGCCGATCCGCTGTTCAACGCCCTGCTGGCGAACCCGGAAGCGCTGCTGAACTCCTGGTTCGGCGCCACCGGGAACGAGCGGCAGCTGTTCCTGAACAGCTGCGTGAGCGCATCGGTCAACTCGGAGATCCGCGCTTCGGTCCCCACCCTGGGCGCGTTGCTCCAGGTCGGCCGGGGCGTCGCGGACGTGACGCTGAACGGCCTCGGCAAGGTGGGCCCGGGCCAGCGCTCGCGCTGGGAGAACCTGACCGGGCGCAGCTACGAGGACATGGTGCGAAGCCGCGTCGACGGCACCAAGGCGGTCTTCGACGAACTCCGCGCCGAGGGCCTGAAGATGGTGCGCGAGGGCGGGAGCCGGGCCGAGTGGGCCGCGCTGACCGAGAAGTGGGCGCGGACCATGCAGAAGCTCTCCGGCGCGTCGCTGCGCGAAACGCCGCCGGTGCTCACCAAGCAGACCTGGCCCGGGAAGTGGGCGCTGAGCGCGGCCCTCGCCCTGCCGCGCGCTTTGGACCGCCCGTTCCGCCGCGCGTACGGGGTCGACGGGATGGCCTACATCGGGGCGGTGAGAACCCAGTTCGGCCTCGAGCCGGACGCCGCACCGTTCGGCGGGTACGACGCGCACATCATCAGCGCGGACAAGCTGGTGGAGCTGAGCGACGCGCTCGCAACCGCTGAGGGCAGGAGCGAATTCTGGCAGCGGGTCGCCGGCCGGTTCGGGGTCGTGATCGTCACCCCGGCGCACGCGCTGTTCCTGCGCGCCGCCGAGCAGAACGGCGAACCGGTGTTCGTGCTGCACGACCCGAAGTACGACACCGCGGCGAAGTTGAGCCCCGAGGCGCTCGCCGAGCTGGCCGGGCGCCGCTCGATGTCGGTCTCGCCGCACCTGCTGCCGGAGGAGGACGACGGATCGTCGTCCGCGGGCACCGAGGACGGGCCACGCCCCGACGACGATGACGGTGGCTCCGGCCCGGACCGGGGCCGGGACCCCTCCGACTCCGAGGACGACGGCGGGAGCCGCCCGGCGGACGAGCGGGACGGGGAGCGCCGGGACGACGGCGGCGACCAGCAGGAAAGCTCGGACCGCCGGGAGGACCCGGCCGCCGCCCGCGACGAGGAGTTCCACGACGCGGTGTCCGATTTCGGCGACGACGTCTTCCACGACGCGCCGGAGGCCGGTGGCCGCGAGGACGGCGGTTCGACCACCGGCGGTGAGCGGTCCGCCGCGCGTCCCGACGACGACCTCGCGCTGCAGTTCGCCGACCGCGACTACCCGCAGGGCTACGGCGCGGGCAGCTACTACCAGGGCTACCCGCAGGGCTACGGTCCCGGCAGCAACTACGCCCCGTCGTCCAGCGGCTACGACCGACCGGCGAACCCGGGCGGGACCGTGCCGGTCTCCTCCGACTTCGCCAACCCGCGCGCCAAGATCTACGGCGAGGTGCTCGTCGGCGAAGGTCGGCGCCAGAAGGTCCAGAAGCTGAGCATCCCGCTCAGCCAGATCGACTACCAGATCATGCCGTCGACCGGCGAGTGGTCGCACGGCATCTCGTTCCGCCGCCGGAACGACTACGTGCTGACCGACAAGTCCGACACCTTCGTGCAGACCTTGCCCGGTGAGAGCCCCGCGGCTGCCGCGGCGCACACCACCCGCCCGGACAACTCCCAGCTCGACGGGAACGCGTTCTTCGTCGACGTCCCGCGCGACGGCGACGGCTTCACGCTGCGGCTCCGGGACGGCAGGGAGGTGTTCGTCAGCCAGGAAACGCTCGGCGCGGTCATCGGCCGCCTGAACGCCTTCCGCTCGTTGATGGCGGAGGACGAGAAGCTCAGCGTCGTCGTGCTGTCGTCGCCGCGCAGCCGGGTGAGCGGTGTGCTGGACCAGCTCCGCGAGGACGGGTTCACCGGTGACATGCTGCGCAACCGCGGCGCAGTCACCCAGCTCGCGGACGGCAGGTTCGGCGTCGCGGACAACGAGGGTTGGAGCAGCTACGGCAGCAGCCGCGACGCGCGGTTCGTCTACTCCAAGGGCAACGTCCGCAACATCCGGTTCTTCGAGCGCTACCTGCCGTACGCGGAATACATCCCGGACTACGACCAGCCCATCAAGGTCACCGACGACAACTGGAAGGAATACTCGATCTACCCGCGGGAGGTGCACCCGAAGTCCTTCACCTCGCGCCGCGGCGGGATGTGGCGCATCAACGGGATGTCCTTCGTCGGGAAGTCGAGCGAGGCGAAGACCGACGGGCAGATCGCGGCCAGCCTCGACAGCTTCAGCCGGGTCGTCCGCACCCGGCCGGGGGAGCAGATCACCTCGAAGATCACTCGCGAACTCCGCAATTACACGCCGGAGAACGACCCGCTGCGGCGGTTGTCCCCGCTGCCTTGGGTGCGGGCGGAGCACCGGATCACGGACCTGAACACCGGCAAGCACAAGCGGGTTCGGGTCGGACCGGCGCTGCTGAGCTCGCACGGCAACGCCGAAGAGATGACCATGCACGTCAAGCGCGGTGATCGGTCGATCCAGATGTGGCTGCCCGGCAGCGCCTTCCTCCACATGCTGGTGCAGTTGAAGGACTTCCAGGAGATGTACGCAGCGAACCCCGCGCTCGACTTCGCCGTTACCATCTGCGAGGCGGGCGCCGAGGGCGCGAAGGTGCTGCCCAGGATGATGGACACGGCGAAGCGGTTCCGGATGCCGAACCGCTTCTACACCGGCGCCGACACCATCTCCATGATCACGATCTTGGACGGCGGGACCATCGGCGTCTCCAACAACAAGGGCTGGGTCTCCAGCTACGTCGACGCGTCCGGCGAGATCGTCCGCGAGAGCTACGGCTACACCCGCTACACCGACGACGAGCTCGCGACCCTGCCGTTCCCGCCGCTCGAGAGCGGTCACGCGCACAACCAGCGCGGCACCGTCCCCATCAGCTCCGAGTACCTGAACCCCGACTTCCGGGTGCCGGCGGAGGACGAGTCGGGCAACCCGATCTCGCTGCCCATCGCCCAGATCGGCTACCGGCAGATGGGCGAGGGTTCCGCGCAAGGCGTCTCGTTCAACCTGGAACCGGAGTTCCGGCTGACCGGCGGCCACGACAAGATCGTGGCGACGATGCCCGGCGAGACCGTCGAGCAGGCCGCCGGTCACGAGCTGCGTCCCGGTCACGAGAGCGCGCTGCCGAAGGGCGAGAAGTTCTACACCGAGGCCACCAACACCGACCGCGGCTACCGGGTGCCGTTGATCGGCGGCAGGCACGCCTTCCTGCGGGGGGACGCGCTGGGCGCGGTGCTCGGCCAGATCCCCGCCGCGAACGGATTCCTGGCCAAGGGTGCGAACCTCGCCCTGCTCGCCGACGACGTCGACGCGGACCAAGTGCTCGACGGCCTGTCCGCCCAGGGGGTCGACGCCGGGATCATCTCCACCACCGGCAAGGTCGGGCAGCTCGCGGACGGGCGCCTCGGTGCCTCCGACAACGCCGGTTTCACCACGACGCGGGCCGGCGGGACGACGACGCACGGCAAGTACTCGACCGGCAACGTCGAGAACATCAGCTTCTTCGAGACGTACCTGCCGGGGTCGACGCACATCCCGGACGCCGACGCGCCGATCCGCGGCGTCGACATGGACGGCAACCCGTTCGAGTTCTACGCGCACGAGGTCCACCGGGCCGGGTACACCACCGACGCCGAGAGCGGGTCCCGCCCCACCGCGATCGACCTGACCGGCACGGACCGCAAGACGCAACCCTGGAACAACCCGTTCAAGATCTTCGCCGAGCAGGTCGACTCGGTCCACCAGGTCGTGCGCACCCGGCCGGGGGAGGCGTTCGCCAAGGGCCCGTACCGGGAGCGGGCCACCCTCGACGTCGCCGATCCGAAGAAGCGGCTCGCGGCCTCCCCGTGGACCACGATCGAAGTCGAGATCACCGACCCCTCCACCGGGCGGCGGAAGGTCGTCAACGCCGGTCCGAACATGCTCGGCGGGCACGGCGGCGCACATCAAATCGGCATGTACGTGCACCGGGACGGCCAGGAGTTCAAGGTCAAGGTCAGCGGCGCCGACTACATCCGCACCCTCGCGCAGTTCCCCGAGTTCCGGGAGATGCGCAAGGCCAACCCGGACAGCCCCTACCTGCTCACCGTGTGCGGTGCGGGCGCGGAGGGCGGCACGACGCTGTCCTCGGCGGTGGACCAGCTGCGGTCGATGTCCATCACCAACGAGGTCATCGCGGCCCGGGACGTCCTGGAGATCTCGAAGGCGAGCACCGTCCTGGCGGTGTCGGTGAACAACAACCAGGGCTGGGTGAGCAGCCGGCTGCGCGGCGGTGCGGAATCGCAGGTGCTGCACGAGAACACCCGCTACACCGACGACGAGCTGCGGGCGTTGCGCGGCGGGCTATGAGCGGCGCCAGGCCCGCGGCGGCTCCGCGGACGGGGGCACCCGCACCCTAGGGCGCCCGGCTCGACGGTGCGCGGGCGGTCAGCGACCGGATCTTCTTCGGCCACGGCTCAGAGGACGCGCAGCTGGACGCGGCCTCGATGCGGAGCGCGCTCGGGCCGCTCACCTTCGACGGCTTCACCGACCGGCTGCGCGGGACCGGGAGCAGGCGTTCTTCCTGCCCGGCGTGTCGCTGATCGACGACCTGCGCCGAGGGGAGGTCGACCGGTCGGAGGCCGCCGCATCCCAGGCGCGGCGGTACGGGGTCGACGAGGCCGACGCCGCCCATCTGATCGACACCGCGGCGGTCCTCGCCGCGCCCCGCGATCAGATCACCCCGATGGCGCTGACCGAGAACTACGGCAGGTCGCGGGAACGGGCGGAGGAGCGGGTCGCGGACGCCGCCGTCAACTGCTCGCGCGGCCACGGCGACCGGCGGCACGCGGTACACGGCCCCGGAGCTGCGCCGGATCCGGGACGTTCCGCCCGGAATCCGGCGAGGTGCTGGAGCGGGAGCACGTCTACTACGCCGAGAACGTGCCCGTCGGCTGCGACTGCTCGCTGCGGTTGATCTCGCCCGGGGACGGCCGCGAGGGCGGGGGATAAGGTGGGAACCGCGCAGGGGAGGGGCGACGGCACACGGCCCGAGCGGGCCCGCCGAGCCCCGCCGGGAGGTCCGGAACACCGCCCCCGCGCAGGACCGCGGCGGACGGGCCGGGCGCGGCTCCGGGCGGCAGAGCCCCATCGATCGGAACGACGGGAATTCCCCAATGCGAGACGACACCCCGCCCGAACCCGCGGACGGCGAAGACCGCCAGTGGGTGCTGCTGCTCGACCCGGCCTGGCGGCCCGAGTCCGAGGACGAGACCGCTCCGGTCGAGGCCGTCATCGGTGCCTGGCTGCTGGAACCCGACGGCGGCGTCGGGCCGTTCCAGCCGAACCCGGCGTACCAGCCGTCCCGCGAGGACTCGCCGACCGACCCGGTGGATGCGACCGTGCAACTGGTGGCGCGCGGCGACCAACCGGAGAGCGCCGTCGTCTCGACGATGCGCGACGCGATGTTCGGCATCGCGCTCGACGAGCGGGGCGCGGCGATCGTGACCCCCTCCCCGGACGGAGTCCCCGCCGTGCTGGTGGCGACCGCGCCGCTGCACGCGCGACGGCTGGAAGGCCCCACCTGGCAGGAGATCAGCGCCGCCGACCTGGCCGCCTCGCTGCCGGAGGAGGGCGTGGACGTGCTGCTGAACCCGGGCGCACCGGCGTCGATGCGGGTCGTCGCCGCGGCGCTCAGAGCGGCGGTCGCCGAAACCCCGCGGCAGGCGCCACCGCCCGCCCCGTTCGCGCGGCCGGACCAGTCGTGAGCACGCCGGACCAGGGAGAGGATCGCGTCGTGGGGGACACGGCAGGCACCGCGCAGAGCACCGGCGCGGACGGCGCTCCGGAGCGCACCTCGGACGGCGCCGCCGAGACCGAAGTCTTGGAAGGCGACCACTGGGCGCTGCTCATCGACCCGAACTACGAACCGGAGCAGCCGGGCGACCCCGTGCCGGAGGAGGCCATCGTCGGCGCCTGGTACGTCGACGAGGGCGGGGTTCCGCAGCGCTTCACGCCCAACCACGCCTACCGGCCGTCGAGCCCGGACGTGCCGACCGACCCGTTGGACGCCCAGCTGCGGCTGGCCGCGCGCGGGGAGGCCTCCGCGGAGGACTTCGTCGCGACCCTGCCCGGCGCGACCTTCTGCATCGCGCTGGACGAGGACGACTCCGCGATCGTGACCCGCGCCCCGGACGGGTGCCCGTCGGTGCTGGTGGTCACCGCGCTCGCGCACGCGCACCGGCTGCACGTCCCCTCCTGGCAGGAGATCACCGCCGAGCGGCTCGCCGCGCTGCTGCCCGCGGAAGGCGTCGACCTGCTGTTCAACCCGGGCGCCGAGGCGTCGGTCCGGCTCGGCGCGGACGAATTCCGCCACGCCCTCGCCCAGGAACGGAGCCCGGCCGCCGAGGACCCGGGCGGTTCCGGGATCACCGGGGCCGGGGATCGCCGGAACGAGCAGGTCGCGGGCGGCCGGGCGCCGAGCGGTTCGTGAGGGTTTGGCCGACGCCCGGAGCCCCGGCACCGGGTCGTACCTGAGCCGCGAACGCGTCGTGGGATCCTCTTCCACAGGAGAGGGAGGTGTGCGGTGTCCACTGCCGATCGAATGCACGAGCTGCTGCTGCACGTGGCGGGACGGGTGCCGGACGACTTCCTCGCCTCGGCGAGGGAGAAGCTGGCCAACGGCGCGGTCGGAGAGGTCGCCGGTTCGATCTGCGAACGGCTCGCGCAGGACAAGGTCTCGGTGACCATCGCGCAAGCCGGACTGCTCAGCGAGCTCGTCGACGACGGTGCCTCCGCCGTGTTCACCGGCATCCCCATCGCCGACGAGGCACCGCCCTCGGTGTGGCTGTTCGACGGGGACGACATGCCGGAGCGGACCGCCGAGACGACCGCCGCGCTGATCGCGGTGCTGTCCCGGAACCCCGCCGCCCTCGGCCTCTGGATCGCGTGGCGCAAACCCTTCCGCGGCGAGGGGCAGCGGCTCCCCGTCCACGTGGTGACCGTCGACGACTCCGGCGACCAGCCCCGCCTCAGCGGTGAGCTGCACCGCGCGCTGGCCGGCCACCCCGACGTGCCGCGGATCGAGGTCGTCGGCCCGGAGGACGTGCCCGCCTACCAGCGGGCCGCGCGCGGGCGCGGCACCTTGGCGTGGGCGGCGACCGAACCCGGCGAGCTGCAGGTGGCCCGGGTCTTCGACCGGGTCGACCCGGAGCGCGGCCCCGAATTCGACCGGAACCACCCGATCCTGGAGCAGGCGGAGCTCAACCACGTCCTGGAGTACCTGCGTTCCGGCGAGGTCCTGCTGAGCACCGGCGCGGTGCTGGACGACGTCGTCGAGCCCGAGCGCGGCGGGGTCGTGCCCACCAGCTACCGCGGCGACGGGACCTGGCTGTGGCCGGACGCCATCGCCTACTACCTGGAGCAGCACGGGCTCGCTCCCGATGAGCGACTCCTGGAGCACATCCGCGACGTGGGCAACCCGCCCGCTCGGATGGACGCGGTGAGCACCCACCGTGCACTGCGCCACCTGCTCGAACCGCCCAACTGACATCCCGGCAGGTGAGGAGGATGACCATGCCGCCCGAGACCGGTGAAGGCGACTCGAACTGGTATCTGCTGATGGATCCGGGCTGGGCCCCGGCAGCGGAGGAGACCGAACCCCCGCTCGCGTCCATCATGGGCCTGTGGGCGGTGGGCGAGGACGGTGAACTGGGCCGGTTCCGCGCCAACCCCGAGTACGCGCCCAGCGACCCGAACGCCCCGGCCGACCCGCTCGACGGCTTGTTCCGGCTGCTGACCGCGCGCCGCGCGGAGCCGGACCAGGTGCGGCTGCTGCTGCGCGACAGCGAGGTCGAAGTGGCGTTGGGTCCGGGCGGCGGGCCGCTGGTGGTCCGGTCCCCCGACGACGTCGCCTGCCTGCTGGTCGCCACCTCACCGGCGTACCGCCTCGCCTCCGACAAGGTCGGCTCGTGGTGGCGCACCGGCGTCGAAGGCCTCGTCGACCTGCTGCCCGACGGCACCGACGTGCTGTTCAACCCGGGCAGTCCCGGCTCGTTGCGGCTGGTGGCGAACTTCGTGCGGTCCGCGCGGAAGCCGTCGGCGGAGCAGCTCGCCTCGGCGCGCACCAGCCTGCCCACCGCGGCGGGCGAGGACCTGCGGCTGCTGGCGTGGCGGATCGAGGCGGAGCCGAACGGGGAGGAAACCCGATGAGCGAGGAACCCCTTGCGGAACCGGCGCCGGAACCGGACCGGGAATCGGCGCCGACCGATTGGATGATGCTCACCGACCCGGCGTGGACGCCGGAGGACGAGCAGAGCGAGCCCCCTGGCGAGGTGCTGCTCGGCGGCTGGCCGATGTGGCCGGACGGTTCCTGGGGCCGCTTCCAAGCCAACCCCGGTTACCGGCCGATGAACCCGGATTCTCCGAGCGACCCGGTGGACGCGGTGCTGCGCCTGATGGTGCGCGACGACTACGGCGCCGACGCGCTGCTGTCGGTTCTGGAGGACACCGCGCTGGAGATCGCGCTCGACGAGAACGGCGTCGCGGTCGTCGACCGCGCCCCGGACGGCGTGCCTTCGGTCCTGGTGGTCACCGCGCCGATCCACCGCGACCGCGTCGGGGCCGACGACTGGCGCGGCACCCACGCCGCCGAGATCGCCGAAGCGCTGCCGGAGACCGGGGTCGACGTGCTGCTGAACCCGAACTCGCCCGCTTCGATGCGGCTGTCCGCGGACGCCTTGCGCGAGCACTTGGCGTCCGCGCCGGACGACGCCGCCCAAGGACCGGTCCGCACGGAGATCGGATAGCGTTGTGACGTGGGGGCGCCGTCGAGGCGGCCCATGAAGGATGTCCCCAGGATCAGCGGTCCGCCGGGGTCGCTGCTTCGCGGGGACGGTGAGAACGGCTATGACTGAGAGCATTGCCGCAGCGAACCGCGGAACCGCCCGTCGACAGGGTGGACGCGGGCATTCGCGGGGGCGCCCCGTCGCGCACCACGATTCCGACCGCATCGGGTGCTACCACGCCGCGCGGGGTGCCGGGAGCCGGTCGTCGGGGACGTGGCGGTCGTACGCACGGTGAGTACGGAGGAACCGGGAACGTGAGCCAGAACGTCATCATGGTCACCCAGGGCACTGGCCAGGGGCACCGGAGCATCGGCGACGCCGTCGACAGCGCGTCCGAGGGTGCGGTGATCGTGGTGGGGCCGGGCCGCTACACCGAGAACCTGGTGCTGACCAAAGCCATCACCATCACCGCGGAGGACGGGCCGGGCACCGTCCGGATCGTCGCGCACAAGGGCGTAGCGGTCGCGCTGGCCGCTGATTCCGCCGCGCTGTCCGGAGTGACGGTCGACGCCATCGACGGGGAGAACCCGGCGGTGCTCGCGACCGCGGGTCAGCTCACCCTCACCGAGTGCGAGGTGCGCGCCAGCGGCTGGGCGGCGATCTACGCCCGGGACGCCGGCAGCGTCCTGATGCGCGAGTGCAAGGTCCGCAACCAGGTCGGCGCCGGCGTCGTGGTCACCGCCGCGCAGGGCGGCGTGCTGGACTCCTGCGAGCTGCTCGAACTGGGCACCTCCGCGGTGGTCGTCGCCGATGGCGGGGGCCTGACCGTCCGGGCCTGCGTGGTGCGGGAAGCCGCGGGCAACGGCATCTGCTTGAACGGCCGTGGCCGCATCACCGTCGAGGACACCACCGTCGCGGGCACCTCGAAGCCCGCCATCGCGGTCGAGCAGCACGCCCAGCTCACCGCCACCCGCCTGAACGTCGTCGACAGCCGCGGCATCGGGTTCTACCTGGCCAGCTCCGAGTCGGTGCAGCTGGAGGAGTGCCGGGTCGAGCGGGCCGGGGCGGAAGGCATCTACGTCGCCGAGAACTGCGCGCCGATCATGCGCGGCTGCCGCGTGCAGGGTTCGCGCGGCCGCGGCTTGCACTTCGCCGGTCGGGCCGCCGGTGAGATCAGCCGCTGCGAAGTGTCCGATGTGGACGGAATCGGCATCGGCGTGACCGAGCGCAGCGTTCCCGAGTTCGACCAGACCACGGTGTCGGCCTGCACCAGCGGTGTCCGGGTGGACGACGGTTCCGACCCGTTCTTCAGGCGGCTGCGCGTGGTCGGCAGCGATGGTGCGGCCATCGCCGTCGACACCGGCGCGCGAGGTCGGCTGGAGAACGTCGAGATCGACCAGACCGGCGACGCCGGCCTGGAGGTCACCGGGGAAGCCCGGCCGGCCGTCAGCGGCTTGAGCGTTCGCCGCGCCGGTGCCGCCGGGGTCTCGGTGAACGGCGCCGCGCTGTCGCTCGGCAACTGCGACATCACCGAGTCCGCGGGGGACGGCGTGCTCGCCGGAGCCGGTGCCGACGTGTCGCTGCAGAAGTGCCGCGTGCACGGCAGCCGCGGTACGGGCTGCCGGTTCGCCGAAGGCGCCTCCGGCTCCGTCATCGACTCGGAGTTCACCGGCAACGCCTCCGACGGCGTGCACCTGGAGACCGAGGACTCGGTGCAGCTGTCCGGCTGCACGGTCCGCGACAACCGGGGCAGCGGTGTCCGCCAGCTCAAGCCGAGCGCGAAGATCACCGTCGAGAATCTGATCAGCGGTGGCAACGGCGCGCAGGACGCCTACGGCAGCTCCGCGTCCGCCCCGGCCGACCCGCCCGCGGACCAGCCCTCCCAGGAGACCCGCGACCGGGCGCCCAGCGGTTCCGACCCGCTCGGCGAGCTGAACCGGCTCGTCGGCCTGGACGGCGTGAAGCGGGAGGTGAACTCGCTGGTCAACCTGAACAAGATGGCCAAGCGGCGGGTCGACGCGGGCCTGTCGGCGCCGCCGATGGCCCGGCACCTCGTCTTCGCCGGAGCGCCCGGCACCGGCAAGACCACGGTCGCCCGGATCTACGGCCAGATCCTCGCTGAACTGGGCGTGCTGCGCTCCGGCCACCTCATCGAGGTGGCGCGGGCCGACCTGGTCGCGCAGATCATCGGTGGTACCGCGATCAAGACCACCGAGGCGTTCAACACCGCGCTCGGCGGCGTCCTGTTCATCGACGAGGCGTACACGCTCAGCTCCGGTCGCGGCGGCAGCGGGCCGGACTTCGGCCGGGAAGCGATCGACACCTTGGTGAAGCTGATGGAGGACCACCGCGACGACGTCGTGGTGATCGCCGCCGGCTACTCGAAGGAGATGCAGGACTTCCTCAGCGCCAACCCCGGCATGGAATCCCGGTTCAGCCGGACCATCGAGTTCGCGAACTACTCGCCGGAGGAACTGGTCACGATCGTCGAGACGCAGTGCCGCAAGCACGATTACAAGCTCGACGAGGACGCCGTCGGGGTGCTGCTGGAGTACTTCGAGGGCATCCCCAAGGACGGCACCTTCGGCAACGGCCGTACGGCTCGCCGCGTGTTCGAGGCGATGACCGACCGGCAGGCGTCCCGGCTCGCCGCGGACGTGTCCACCCTGCCGGACGACCTGACGATCCTCAAGGCCGAAGACCTCGACATCTCCCTGGTCTGATCCTCGGCCCCGCCGGATCCTTTTCGGCCTGGGCTGCGGAACCTCAGCCGTCTCCCCGCCGTCCTCGCGAGCAGACGGCTGAGAACCCGCTGCGGTGCCGGGTGCTCGGTTGTCCCGTCAGCGACTTCGCCGCTGACGGGACAACGATCAAGAAATCGCCCGGGATCTCCTAGGCCGTGCCGTCGGCCTGCGCGGTCGCTTCGCCGGACTCGACGACGGCCATCGAGACCGTTGCCGTCGTTGAGGATTCCTGCTTCGCGACCTTGGTGGCGGGCCCGCTCCCAGTCGTCGCCACCGGTGCCACCGCCGCCGAAGCGACGGTCTTCTCGACCGCTCGAACAGGTGCTTGCGCTCCCGCCACCGCGGTCTTCGCCCCGGAGTCCTCCGCGCGGTCGGCCGCATCGGTCGCATCGGTCGCGGCGTCGGCTTCCGAGGAGTCCTCGCCTCCGGCGGTGCGCTCCGATCCCGACGAGTCCACGGTTGCGGCGGTGCCCGCAGCTCCCGACGTGTCCGCGCGCCCGGACGCCTCTCCCGTTGCCGGTGCGGTGTCGGTGTCCGCGACTTCCGCCGTGCCGACGGCCGGTGCGGTGGTGGCCTCGCGGTCACCGTGCTCGGCTGCGCCGCCGCTACCCGGCACCGCATCGGCCGTCACCGCCGCGCGGTCGGTCGTCGTGAGGTCCGCTGGTGCGGCCCCGGTTTCCGGCGCGGTGCCGCCGGTGTCCGCTCCGCCCGCATCGGTTTTCCCGGCCACGGCCTCGGCCGCTTCGGAACCGGCGTCCCCGGAGACGGTGGCTCCGGCTTCAGCGATCACGGGGTTGTCGGCCGTGGCGATCCCGGGAACGGGGGCTCCGGCTTCGGCGGCGCCGGAGGTGTCGGCCGCGGTGGCGCTGGACCCGGTTGCCCCGGTCTTCGCGACGCCGGTGGCTTCGGCGGTCGCCGCTGCGGCGGTGCCGGGAGCGGTGACCGCCGTGCCGAGGGCGACCCTGATGGTGGCGCCGTCGACCCGCACGGTCTGGGTGGACTCGGTCGCAACCGGCCCGCTCGACGTCGTGAGGGGCGGCGCGGCATGTCCGCCCGCAGCGTGCGGAGCGCGGACGCGCAAGGTGGCGGGTTCCTCCTGCGCCACCGTCGCGGAGAGCGCCCTGGGGAACGCGACCCGACCGCGCAGTTCACCGGCCGCCGCCAGCAACCTCCCGCGCGCGGCCCGGTCGGCGATGCCCAGCACCAGGATCCGCACCCGCGCCAGTTGTTCGCGGTCCAATCCGACGAGGAGGCGGTTCAGCGCGAGCGGCGCCCCGTCGGGAAGCGGCGTGCAGGGCGTGCCGACGGTTACCGTCAGCCGATCCGGCTCGAACGCGAGCCGATCCGCCGAAGAGGCGGACGCGGCCTTGCTCGCGGGCACCAGTGCCAACCCGGCGGGCACCACCTTGGCGATGATCTCGTGCGGAGTCGGCTGCGCCTCCGGCGAACCGCTCCAGCGGAACCCGAGCGGTCCGGCAGGCAACCAGCCGCGCGGCGCCGGATTCGCCTGGACGGCGACGGCGCTGCCGTCCGGCGAGCAGCGGAGGGCGGCGACGAACGGGCGCCACACCGGGTTGCCCAGCTCATCGGTGAGGTGGGCCGCTTCCGCGCCGCCGCCGTGCTGGAGGGGGCCGATCGCGGCGACCACGTCGTGCCCGATCATTCGCGCGAGTTCGGTCAGCCACCGGCCGGACGCGATCCCCTGGTCCAGCGGCACGATCTGCATCCGCACCCGCATCGCTTCCGGGAATCGACGCAGCAGCGCCGCGGCCTGGGGCGGCACCATCGCCCGGCCACCGAGCACCAACCTCGGGTGGGCGAAGGAAACCGGGGTCCACCGGGCGACGTCGAGCAGCGGGACGGCCCCGTCCGGGACCGCCGCCAGCCCCGCGGGCACCGGGCGGACGTGCAGGTTGCCGTCGTAGCCGGAGGTCCGGGGAAGCCGTTCCTCCCACTCCGGCCGGGGGTAGCGGGTGCCGTGGGGTTCGCCGGGACCGTTGCCTGTGAACCGCATCCAGCGGTGGTCGTCGTCCCCGGTGTAGACGCAGCCCCCGCCCACCAGGCTGAACGAGCCGCTCGGAGCGTAGATATCGGCGGGGAACTCGCGGGCGAGCTTCTGGGCCGCCGAGCGGCCGCGCGCCCGTTCCCCGAGCGCGGGGACTGCCAGCCACAGCCTGGGGCGTTCGAGGGAGTTGCGGCGCGTCCGCTGCGCCGCGGCCAGCGCCGACCGGCATGCCTGGCGCAGCGCGGTGCGGAATCCGCTGGCCTGGGCGACGGCCGGGGAGGCCAGCACGAGGCCGTCACCGGGGGCGATCGGAACGGCGCCGAACAGCCCGGCGCTCTCCTCGTCCGCAGTGGATCTGCGCACGATCAGCACGGTCGAGCCGTGCGACCGCACGATCAGGTCGCGAACCCGCGTGGTCCCGGATTCGGGGTCTGGCATCGATTCGCTCTCGTTCTCCACGCTCGGAGGTCCGCTGCCGGTCCGTTCGCGCGGCGAGTCCGCCGCGCCGATCCGTCGACGAGTCCGGCCGGTCGGGGACCCGTGCGCCGGTTCGGCGCCGCCCGCGTTCCGGGGCGGGCCGACGAACGGCCAGATCGCTGGGCCATCGCCGACGTTGGCCTCGATGGGGGCTCGCGTTCGCCCGGATCAGCGCCGACCGCGGCTCCGCTGGGTGTGCACTGAGAAGAACAGTAGCACCGGACCGGTGACGCGAGCCGTGCTGCGCCGACTCGCAGTGATCATCGGATGCGCGCCGGTACGACCCGCGACCGGACGGCTCACGGCATCCGGAACGCTCGCGGAAGCGGCGGCGCGGGACGTCGTCCTCGCAGCTCAGGGGTGGTGTCGTGAGGTGCGGGACGTCCGGGCGTCGGGTTTCCCGGTGGCGCGGTGGGCAGGCTCGCGCCGGGCTCTCGGGGGATTTCCCTGCGAGGAGGGACCGCGCGCTCGTCGGCTCCCGGACGCGGTGGCGCCGGGCGGCCGGTTCGGCGGCAGGCGCCGGGGCTCACCGGGCCGCTCAGCTCCGCACCGGCTCCGGCAGGTCCCCGGGCACGAGGCCCACCGGCTCGGTGATCCGCGCGAGCGCGTCACCGGTGGCCGTGCGGGCGTTCACCCGGCGGATCCGCGCCAGCGCCCGGCGCAGCGGGGGGAGCAGCTCGGAACCGGTGTCGCCGGTGGAGCCGAGCACCTCCGCCGAGTCCAGTTCGCGCAGCAGCAGCGCAGGTCCGTCGGCTCCGCGGTCCACGTCGAGCACGACGAACCGCCCACCGGCGGGGAAGACCGCTTCCTCCGGAGCGTCGGGGCTCTGGAACGCCGACAGCCCGCGGGCTCCCCGCGACCAGATCAGCACCTGCGCGAACCCGTCGGCGGTGACCTGCTCGGTGCTCGCGCTGAGGAATCCCGCTTCGGACAGCACCATCCCCGGTTCGTAGGCGTCCACTTCGTCCAGGCTCAGCAGCCGGTGCACCGGGCCGCTGCGCGCCGGGAACCGGCGCAGCCCGGACATCAGGCAGGCGGCCTGCTCACCGGACTCGTCCCGTTCCGGGCGCCGCAGCACGCGGTTGACCGCCACCGCGCCGAACTCCCCGGGGCCGAGGTAGAGGTGCACGGCGACCAGGTCCGCTTCGGCTTCTTCCGGTTGCCGCGCGCGGAGTCCGGGGGAGGCGGTGAGCGCGGCGCGCACGGCTGTCAGCGAGGTCTCGAAATCGGACCCGGCCCGCCGGGCGAAGGTGGCGCGCTGCAGCTCGGTGCTGGGCCGTTCGGCGAGGAACGGCGGCAGCGCCGGGGCGGGCACCAGGGCGGCCCGCTGCTCGGGGATGGCCCGCCGGGACCGCTTGCGGAATGCTGCCGCGGACAGACGCAACGTGCGCTCCGCCGGGGCGATCCCAGGTTCGTCCGATGTGGACTGGGTGGGGGCGTCGGCGGAGGTGGCGGTCGCGGCGGCGAGTCGCGGGGCCTGGCCCTCGGCCTGCTTCGCCGCGGCCAGCTCGGCCCTTCGCTGCGCCGACCGCCGGGACAGCGCGGAGGCGCCCGGTTGCCGCTTGGGAAGTCCCGAGGCGGAGACCGGCCCGGCCCCGCCGGACTGCCGCTGGACGTGCTGTTCGGGTTCCGGTCGTGCCGTGACCGGAGCGGAGAGCTCCGTGGTGACGGGCGACAGGCCGACGATCGGAATCCTGGTGGTGGCGTCCGCGTGCATCGCCGCGGGCGGATCGCCGGGCTCGCTGGCGTTCCCGCTCGCCGAACCGTCCGATGTGAACCGCGAGACGGCGGATCCAGGGGTGTTCTCGTCCGGTTCCTGGCTTGCTTCGCCGGTCTGCTCGGGGGTGGACGCCGCCTCCGGCGCGGTTGCCGCCTGCGTCCCGGCTGCCTCCGGTGCGGAGAGGGCATCGGCCGCATCGGCCTCGGGATCCCGGACTTCGCCGGTGGTGGCGGCCTCCGGCGCTGGACCCTGGGTCGGCTCCGCCGCGGCCGGTGCGTTCTGCGCGCTCGGCTCGGTCTCGGCCGGGCCGGGACCGAACTCGGCCGCGGCGCTCGTCTCCGCTCCCGCACCGGCGGGCAGCACGGCGGGGAAGTGCACGCGGCCCGCCAACTGACCGGCCGCCGTGCGGAGCTGTTCGCGCACCGCCTCTGCGGCGATGCCCAGCACCAGCACCCGCACCCGCTCCAGTTGCTCCGCGTCCAACCCGGACAGCAGCCGGTGCAACGCGACCGGCATTCCTTCGGGCAGCGGAGTGCACGGCCAGCCCACCGTCACGGTCAGCCGGTCCGGTTCGTGCGCCAGCCGATCCGCCGAACCCGTGATCGCGGCCCTCGGGGCGGGCAGCAGCGCGAGCCCCGCGGGCACCGCCTTGGCGACGATCTCGTGCGGCGTCGGCTGCGGTTCGGTCATCGCCCCCCACCGGAAACGCGTCGGACCGGCCGGGAGCCAGCCCTGCGGCGCCGGTCCCGCCAGCACCGGTGTCACCTGTCCGTCCGGTGAGTACCGCAGCAGCGCGGGCAGCGGTCGCCACACCGGGTTCCCGCTCTCGTCGGGGACGAAGGTGAACTCGGAGTGCCCGCCGTGCCGGATCAACCCGGTCGCCGCGACGACGTCCTGCCCGACGAGCGAGGCGAGCCTGCCCAACCACTGCGGGGAAGCGGTCTCCGGGGAGGCGGGCACCAGCTGCATCCGCTCCCGCACGGACCCTGGGAACCGCCGCAGCAGCGCCGCCACCTGGTGCGCGGCGATCGGTGGCCCTCCGGGGGAGCCGAGCACCACCCGCGGGTGCTCGGCGGACACCGCCACCGCGTGCGAGATCTCCTCTGCGGCGGCCTCTTCGGACGCCGCCGCGGCCAGCCCGGCGGGTACCGGCTTGGTGTGCAAGCCACCGTCGTGCACGACGCCGCGCGGCAGCAGCGGCTCCCACGGCGGCTGGGGGTAGCGGGCGCTGTGCAGCTCGCCTGGCCCACCACTCGGAAACCGCACCCAGCCGTGGTGATCGGTTCCGGTGAAGATCGACCCGCCGACCACGAAGGTGACCGGCCCGTCCGGGGCGAACACGTCGGCGCTGAACTCCCGCGCGAGCTTTTGCGCCGTCGACCGGCCGCGACCGTCCGACCGGCCCGATCTGGAGACCGCCAGCCACAACCGGGGTGAGTCCGAATCGGACGGACGGGAACGGCCGGCGGCGGTGAGCGCCATCCGGCAGGCGTGCCGCAGCGCGGTGCGGAAACCGTTGCCGCGGACGGCGTCCGCAGAGGCCAGCACGAGTCCGTCACCGGGCGCGACCTGGACCGTGGCGAACACCCGCCGCTCGGTCTCGTCGTTGCCGGCGGAATGCAAGATCAACACCGTCGAGCCGAGCGGCCGGACGATCAGGTCGCGGACCCGGACGGGTTCGACTTCCGGTTCAGACATCGACACGCTCTCGTTCTGCGCGCTCGAAGAATCGCACCGTGCTCCGCTCGCCGGGGATCGGTGGATCGACCCGGGTGGCGGGGCTGTCGGGCCACCGGGCGCGGTGTTCGGTGGGCAGCGCGGGCGCCGCGCGGCGCTCCGCGTACGCACCATGATCGCATCCGCCGTTGCCGGTGTGGGGGGCAGCGGTTCAGGCGATGTGCTCGGCCCGAGCCTCCCGCGGCTCGCACCAGCAGTCCCCGGGACGCTCCTTGTCCTGCACTACTCGCCCGTCGTGCAGGGCGATGAGCCGATCGGCGTAGGCGGCGGCTGCCGGATCGGTGGACAGCAGCACGACCGGCAGGCCGAACTCGTTGCAACAGCGCCGCAGCAGCCGCAGCAAGTGCCGGCCGTTGACCGCGTCCAGCCCGGCGGTCGGCTCGTCGGCCAGCAGCAGGTCGGCCTGCTGCACCACCGCTCGCGCCAGGGCCACGCGCTGCTGCTCGGCACGGGTGAGCGACTGCGAACTCCGCCCCAGCAGCTCGCGCACGTCCAGCGCGTCCAGCGCGCGGTCCAGCAGTTCCGGATCCGCGCGCCGCCCGGCGGTGTCCAGCGGCAGCAGAAGGTTGTCCAGCACGGTCAGCACGGGCAGCAGATTTCCCTGCGGGTACACGATCCCGATCCGCTCCCGGCGGAATTCGGTGCGGGCCGCTTCGTCGAGCGTTCCCAGGTCGGTTCCGGCGATCCGGACCGTGCCGTGCGTGGGGCGCTCCAGCCCGGCCAGGCACCGCAGCAGCACCGATTTTCCGGAACCCGCCGGGCCGAGCACGCTTGTGCAGTGCCCGGGCGACGCCCGCAGGTCCACTCCTCGCAGCACGGGGCGGCCGGGCACCCCGAACTCCTTGCTGATCCCGTCGGCGATCAGCCCACCGCTCCTAGTCGGGCATCGTCCGGGCACCGGGTCCTCCTCGTCATCGTGGCGCGCGGCGCGGCCGCCGGCGTACCTCAATACCGTCGCCGACTCGGTGAGCCGGGCGGATCGGCTCTTCGGCCGGATATCAGGCAGTGCGGGGCCGTGTTCCGAGCGCACGCCTTTCTGCTCCGTCAGACGTGCCGGGAGCGGCGGGGTTGCTCGAGGTGGCGCGGCGGCCTCGGCCGATCCGCCGAGGCGGGGTTCCGGCACGGCCGGGAGCACGTGGTCCGGGGGCATCGCGCGGGAAGAGGGGGATGGCCCGCGCTGCAGGGCGCGGCCGGTAGGTGCCCGACCGGCCGCGCCACGCGGCGGGGGAGCGGGACCGGCGAGCGGTCCCGCGGAGAGCTACGCGCCGACCGCTGTTCCGCTCGAGTTCGGGCGGTTCGGGGGCACGGCCAGCGCGTTCGACCGCACCGGGACGGGGGTGGTGCGGGGTTCAAACGCCGGGCGAAGCCGGATCAGGCCGAAGCGGCCAGCCAGGCGGATCGCCCGGCGTGAGTGGGAACCCAGCAGCCTTTGGAGGGGGCGGCCCGCTCCGGTTCCGGGTTTTCCAGTGCCAGCGCTGCTTCGATGACGTCGCGGGAGGAGCCGGTGGTCCGCCACAGCACCGTCTTGGGGAACAGCACGTCGGGTTCATCGCCCGGGATGCGGGCTGCGTCGGCGTCGTCCTCGTCGTAGAGCTGAACGATGTCGATCACGCCGTGGTGCACCCGGATGCCGACTACGGCGATCAACGTGCCGTTCGAGTCACGGGGGTGCGCGAAGTGGAAGTCGCGGGCGATGAGTGCCTGCAAGCCGTCCGTTATGTCTTTCATGACGCCACCGAGGGTTATGCGCGAACGCTGGTCGAATGCTGGTGAGAGCGCGAAAGGGGGCTAGACGATCAGGTCATCGAACTCGCCGTCCTTGGCCCCCGACAGGAAGGCCGCGATCTCGTCTCGGGTGTAGATGAGCGCGGGACCGTCGGGGTAGCGCGAGTTGCGGACGGCGATCTCCCCGTCCAGCAGGGAGGCCAGCTCCACGCAGTTGCCGACCGAGCCGCTGTAGGCGCTCTTGCGCCAGGCGGCGTCGGGCAGGTGTCCTGCGGTCATTCCGTTTCGGATCTCCGGCATCGAAGGTCCCAGCCTTTCCCCGACTTGCTTGCAACGACCAACTGCACGTGCATTCGATCGTGCAAGGACCGTATCACTGAACGTTGGAATGATGAATGCACGTGCAGACGCACGGGAGCCAGGGTCGGTGACGTTCCGCGCATGAATGATCACGCGGAGCCGAAGTCCCGTCACCGCAATCGCAGATTAATCCTGCTTACGGCGGTGTGCGCGACGCGCCATCGGGATCCGGCGCGTAACACTCTTCGGAGAAATGTGACCTAAATCTCTTTGTGGAGCGCCTTGCGGGCGGCGTGCAGGGTCTTCCGGGTCGCTTCGGGGGTCTGCGCATCGACCGCGAGCCGGTGACTCACCTTGCTGTACAACTCCACGTCTTCCGGCTTGTCCAAGTACAGCGCGCCGGAGAGGTGTTCGAGGTAGACGATGTCCGGGATCTCCTGCTCGGCGAACCGCAGGATGGTGAACGCTCCCTCGGCCCCGGACCGGCCCAGGTCGAGCGGCAGCACTTGCAGCGAGACGGTGGGCAGCTTGATCACCTCGAGCAGGTGATCGATCTGCTCGCGCAGCACCTCCACCCCGCCGATCGGCCGGTGCAGCACCGACTCGTCGATGACCGCCCACAGCCGCGGGGCGTTCGGCTGGGTGAACAGCCGCTGCCGGTGCATCCGGAGCCGGACGCGGCGCTCCACCTCGTCCTCGACGGCCTCCGGCCTGCCCTGGCTGGAGATCGCCCGCGCGTAGGTCTCGGTCTGCAGCAGGCCGGGCACGAACTGGATCTCGTAGGTCTGGATCCGGGAAGCGGATTCCTCCAGTCCCACGTAGTCCTGGAACCACGACGGGACCAGGTCGCTGTAGCGGTGCCACCAGCCGGGCTGGTTGGACTGCCGGACGAGTTCGAGGAAGGACCCGCGCTCGGACTCGTCGGTGACGCCGTAGAGGGTCAGCAGGTCGGCGACGTCGCGTTCCTTGAACCCGACCCGGCCGAGCTCCAAGCGGCTGATCTTGGAGCCGGAGCCGCGGATCTCGTACCCGGCGTCCTCGCGGGAAATGCCGCTGGCTTCGCGCAACCGGCGCAACTGGCTCCCCAGGACCAGCCGACGAGCGGTGGGGCCGCCAGTCGCGGCACCATCCGTGGTCACGTCCAGACCTCCCGCATTTCACACGGTCGTTTCCATCGACACATCGCCATGGCTCCGGTACGCCCCGTTGCCCGACAGGGCAGTCTAGCCCATGTCATCGCACTACCTACGAAGGTTGTGGGTCGTTCCGGCAGGTCGAGCACGCCATGATCAACATCTCGATGATTCCCCAGTTCGCGTCAATCCGAGGCAGTGTCCCCGCAGAGCCGCGTCGAACGCAACGTCGGTTCGTCGGTACCGATCGTTACGCTCATCGTCGTGTTCACCGTCTCGACCGTCAACGTCAACGGATTGCGCGCCGCCGCGAAAAAGGGATTCGTCGAGTGGCTGGCCGGAACCCGGGCCGACGTCATCTGCATGCAGGAGACCCGCGCCGAACCGGACCAGCTCACGGCCGCCGTCCGCGAGCCCGAAGGCTGGTTCCCGCTGCTCGCGCCCAGTTCGGCGAAGGGGCGCAGCGGCGTCGCGCTGTACTCCCGCGCGGAACCCTCGGCTTCGCGGATCGGTTTCGGCAGCGCCGAATTCGACGACAGCGGGCGCTACGCCGAGATCGAGCTCCCCGGACTCGTCGTCGCCAGCCTCTACCTGCCCAGCGGGGAGGTGGGCACGGAACGCCAGGACGAGAAGGAACGGTTCATGGCGGAATTCCTGCCCCACCTCGAATCCCTGCGCACGCGCGCACGTGAGGCGGGAAAGGAGGTCCTCGTCTGCGGGGATTGGAACATCGCGCATCGCGAAGTGGACCTGAAGAACTGGAAGGCCAACCAGAAGTCCGCGGGTTTTTTGCCCGAGGAACGGGAATGGATGAGCCGCGTCTTCGACGAACTCGGCTACGTCGACGTCTTCCGCGCTCGCAATCCCGAAGGCCCGGGGCCGTACTCCTGGTGGTCCTACCGCGGCAAGGCCTTCGACAACGACTCCGGCTGGCGCATCGACTACCTGGTCGCGACCCCCGGCCTGGCCGAGCTGGCCACCGAGTCCTGGGTCGAGAAGGCCCCGTCCTACGACAAGCGCTGGAGCGACCACGCCCCGGTCACGGCGACCTTCGACCTCTGACGCTCCGCGCCCGATCGTGCGGGCGGTGTGCTGACTCGACAGGTCCCGATCAGGCACGTCCAGGGCGGGAGGCGCCGGGCGTGCACGAGCTGATCGGAGCGAGCCGCGGCGAGATCGACGCGTTGTGCGCACGCTCTGAGCACGTCGTCTTGATCCGTTCCTCCAGCGTCCAGTCCGGCCGAACCCGTCGTGCGCGGGGGAAATTCGGTTGCCCGCGGGGGTGGGCCGTGGTGAAGATCGCGGTATGACTACGTCGCAGCACCGCGCCGACATGTTCCTCGACCCGGCGGTCGATCCTCGGGACAGCGATGCGCCGCCGGGCGGCGAGCGGTCGACGCTCGTGGAGTACCTGCGCTACCAGCGGCTGACCTTGCAGCTCAAGTGCGAGGGGCTGGACGCCGAGCAGTTGGCCCGCCGCGCGGTCGAGCCGTCGACCATGTCGCTGCTCGGGCTGCTGCGGCACCTGGCCGACGTGGAACGCTGCTGGTTCCGCCGCCGGTTCGCCGGTCAGGACGTGCCCAACCGCTACCAGTCCGCCGCCGAACCCGACGGCGATTTCGACGGTGCCGTGGCGGACCGAGCCGTGGTGGACGAGGCGTGGGCGGCTTGGCGCGACGAGGTCGCGTTCGCCGAGCGGTTCGCGGCCGAGACCGACCTCGACTTCGTCGGGCACGACGGGGGTGTGCGGACGCTGCGCGAACTGCTCGTGCACATGATCGAGGAGTACGCCCGCCACAACGGCCACGCCGATCTCCTGCGCGAACGGATCGACGGCCGGATCGGCGAGTAGCGCGGCCGAATCCGGGACGAGGATCGTGCGAGCGGTTGATCGGGGTGCCGGTGGTGGTCAATCTGAGCAGGTGGAATCCGAAGAAGAACTGATCGCCCAGCGCAGCCCGTTGCCCGACTCCGTCGTCGGGAGGCTGCGGGAGCAGCTGGTGTTCGTGGCCGAGGTGGACAAGCTCAAGACCGTGCTCCGGCAGTCGCCGCTGGCCGCGGACGATCGGCGGGAGAACGACGCCGAGCACTCCTGGCACCTGGCCTTGATGGTGTCGGTGCTGGCCGAGCACTCCGACGAGCCGATCGACGTCGGCCGCACCATCGAGCTCGTCGTGGTGCACGACCTGATCGAGATCTACGCGGGGGACACCCCGCTCTACGACGACGAAGGCCGGGAAAGCCAGCAGGAGCGCGAAGAAGCCGCCGCGGACCGGTTGTTCGGGTTGCTGCCCGACGACCAGGAGCGGCGCTTCCGCGAGCTGTGGGACGAGTTCGAGGACCGGCGCACTCCGGAGGCGCGGTTCGCCAAGGCGATCGACCGGGTGCAGCCGCTGCTGCTGAACTGGCTCACCGGGGGCGGGACGTGGCGCACTCCCGGCGTCACCGCGGACGTCGTGCGCGAGCGGAAAGCCGTGATCGGTGAAGCATCGACTCCACTGTGGACGGCGGTGCGGGCGCTGATCGACGAGGGCGAACGGCGCGGCTGGGTGGCGCCGGGAGCGGTGCGCCCGGACTGAGGCCGCGCACCGGTGCGCCCTCCGCGAGGAAGGCGCACCGGCTTCCGGGTCAGCCGACCGCGTCGAGGGCGTCGATCAGCCCGGCGCCGTAGAAGCCGGCACCGGTGTCACCGCCCGCGCAGACCGCGTCCGGCTTGCCGTCGCCGTCCGGGTCGTAGGCCGTCGGGCACGGCAGCGCGTCCGCCTGGCCGGACAGCGCGCCCGTCGTCTGCGGCGCGTTCCACTCCGGGTGGGTGCTGCGCAGCAGCGCCACCACGCCCGCCGCGTGCGGAGACGCCATCGAGGTGCCCTGCATCCAGCCCCAGCCGCCACCGGGGACGGTGGAGAGGATCCGGCCGTTCGCCGACGGCGTCGGCGGGAGCTGCTTCGCGTCGCCGCCCGGTGCGGTCACCGTCGTCGAGCCCAGGCCGTAGTTGGAGAAGTACGACTTCACCGAGTCCACGCCCACCGAGGACGTGGTCACCACGCCGGGCAGCTCGCCCGGCAGCACGGTGCAGTCGTGCCCGGTCCGCCGGTCCTGCACCGGTCCGCCGTTGTTCGGGCTGTTCGTGTCGTGGATCGGCTGGGAGAGGTCCCACCCGCTGTTGCCCGCCGCGGCCACGTTCACCACGTCGTGGCCCGCCGCGTAGGCGACGGCGCGGCGCACCGCTTCGGCGCCCGCGCGCTGGTCGGGATCGTTCTCGCACCACAGGTACCAGGGGTCGACGAAGTACGAGTTGTTCGTGACGTCGAAACCGTGCTCGGCAGCCCAGATGAACCCGCACACCGCGTACTCGGGGTAGATGAACCCGTCGTCGTCGATCACCCGCACCGAGGCGAGGCCGACGTCCGGCGCGACCCCCGCGACCCCGACTCCGTTGCGGGCCGCGGCGATCGTGCCCGCCACGTGCGTTCCGTGCGCCTGGGTGTCGTCCTCCGGCGCCCACGCCTCCACAGCGGTGTTCGGGATGCCCTCTTCGGCGCAGCTCACCGACTTCGCCAGGTCCAGGTTCGGCTTCAGGTCGGGGTGTTCCGGGTCGATGCCGTAGTCGAGCACGCCGACCGTGACCTCCGGGCTGCCCTGGGAGATCGCGTGCGCCTGATCGGCCTTGATCAGCGGGAGGTCCCACTGGTCGGCTTCCAGCGGCTCCTGCCCGTCGACCGCGGCGGGGCGGGCGTCGGCGGTGCCCTCCAAGGTCTCCAGCCGGGTGCTCGGCGGGGCGGGCGGCAGTTGTTCGGCGAGGTTGCGGCTCGCGCCCGCCTGATCCACCGCGGGCTGCGCGCGCACGGCGGCGGCGAAGCCCGGATCGGTGGAGGTCGCCACGACCACCCCGATCTGCGGCCAGCTCTGCACCACGGTGCCGCCGACGGCCCGCACCGAGTCCTCGGTGGTGCGGAGTCCGTCGCCCGTCGGTCCCAGCACCACGAAGTGCGCGGGCGCCGCGGCTTCGGCGGCCGTCGCGCTGGGCGCGGGAACGGTGGACGGGACGGCGGCGACGGCCGGGACCAGCAGGCTCAGCGCCAACGCGGAACCCGCGATGCGCAGGTACTTCCCGGGCATTCGCGGTGTCGATCGATGTGGTGACACGTGTCCTCCCACGGCACACTCGTACCGAGCGATCAGTGAATGATCGTCGGATACTCCGCCCGTTCGGGGAACTTGGGTAGGGCGAAAAGGAGTAACCCGGCGCAATCGGGTGTGCTCCCGGTGACGTTCCCGAGCCTCGCGGTGATCGCCGGAGTCGCCGGGACGCCGAGAACCGATCGCGCCGGGCCGGGCCGGCGCCGAGCGTGCGGTCGGGTGCTCCGCCGATTCGGGGCCCGCTCCTGGGCCGGAAGAGCCAGTCCCTTGCCAGTCTTGCCGCTCTGCACGACATGGCACTGGTCACCAGCCGAATCGTGTTAATTCATCGCATCGTGCGAGCAAGTCCGGCTCACCAGCTGCGATCAGTGATGATCGCCGCTTCGGGTACCCGCTGCGGCCACGCTTCGGGGGGTAAATAGGATCTCTGCGTTGTGACCGGTTTACGCAACGCGATCGTGGTGTTCACTCGCGATCGGTACGGTCCGCAACCGGGTCGAGAGTCTGATGACCCGTACGGGTTAACCGTTAAGGGAGGCAACGCTCGTGCGTAGCCGATTTGCTCGCATGACCACGCGAGGATTGGTGCTGGGGCTGTTGATGGCCACCACGGTCCTGGGCACCGCGACGGCGCAAGCCGCGGGCAGCGGCCGGATCCTCGCGCAGGACAACTTCTTCGAAGTCGCGACGGCCCCGGTCGGGCTCGCCGCCATCGGCTTCGGCGTCGTGGGCATGCTCGCCGGTGTGCTCCGCCGCAAGAAGATCGAGATCCAGCCCGAGAACCAGCGCAAGAGCTGACCGCGCGGCGTTCTCGCCGCCGATGTGCGCGACCCGGTCCCCCCGACCCGGTGGGCCTTGCGAGAATCAACGGGTGAGCAGCGACGACTCGGCCACCCAGAGCCCGCGTACTTCCGCAGCAGGCGACTCGGCGACGGGACGCGGTCCCCGCGTCTTGTCGGGCATCCAGCCCACCGCCGACTCCTTCCACCTCGGCAACTACCTGGGCGCGCTGCGGTCCTGGGTGCGGATGCAGGCCGACCACGACGCCTTCTACTGCGTCGTCGACCTGCACGCGATCACCGTCGCGCAAGACCCGGAGCTGCTGCGCAAGCGCACCCGCGTGTCCGCGGCGCAACTGCTCGCGCTGGGGATCGACCCGGACGCGTCGACCTTGTTCGTGCAGAGCCACGTGCCCGAGCACGCACAGCTGAGCTGGGTGCTGGAGTGCCTCGCCGGATTCGGCGAGGCCGGGCGGATGACGCAGTTCAAGGACAAGTCGGCCCGCCAGGACGCCGACCACATCAGCGTCGGGCTGTTCACCTACCCGGTGCTGCAGGCCGCGGACATCCTGCTGTACCAGGCGAACCAGGTTCCCGTCGGCGAGGACCAGCGCCAGCACCTGGAGCTCACCCGCAACTTGGCGCAGCGGTTCAACTCCCGCTACGGCGACACCTTCACCGTGCCTTCCGCGCACATCCCGAAGGAGGCCGCGAAGATCCAGGACTTGCAGGACCCGTCGGCGAAGATGAGCAAGTCGCAGCCGAGCGGCGTCATCGATCTGCTGGAGGAGCCGAAGCGCTCCGCGAAGAAGATCCGTTCCGCGGTCACCGACAACGAGCGCGAGATCCGCTACGACCCGGAGAACAAGGCGGGCGTGAGCAACCTGCTGGCGATCCAGTCCTCGCTCACCGGCAGCTCCATCGCCGAGCTGGAGGCCGAGTTCGAGGGCAAGGGGTACGGCGATTTGAAGAAGGCCGTCGGCGAGACCTTCGTCGAGTTCGCGACGCCGTTCCAGGAGAAGGTCAACGGCTACTTGGCGGATCCGGCGGAGCTGGACAAGGTGCTGCGCCGCGGGGCCGAGCACGCGCGGGAGGTGGCCGCCGAGACGCTGCGGACCACCTACGAGCGCGTCGGCTTCTTGCCGCCTCTGCGCTGAGGAGATCATTCGGCGGTAGCCTCAGGCCCGTTCGGGGCAGTCCCGGATGGGCCTGGAGGTGAATCCGTGACGGATCGCAGTCAACCGGCGCGCAGCGCCACTCCCGGTGAGGGCGCTTCCGGCCTGCTGCAGCGGCTGCGCCGGGACCACCCGTGGCTGGATCGGCTGATCCGCGCGGCGGCGAGGTACCAGAACCAGTACGGCGATTACTACGCCGCGGCGATCACCTACTTCAGCGTGCTCGCGCTGGTCCCGCTGCTGATGATCTCCTTCGCCGTCGCCGGATTCGTGCTCGGGGGCAATCCCGATCTGCTGGACGAGCTGCGCCGCTCGATCACCGAGGCGGTCCCGGACCCGCAGATGAGCGGCATGCTCAACCAGGTCGTGGGGCAGGCGATCGAGCAGGCGGGCGCGGTCGGGATCATCGGCCTGCTCGTCGCCCTGTATTCGGGGCTGGGGTGGATGACGAACCTGCGCGAGGCGTTGACCGCGCAGTGGAGCCAGGACCAGCAGGCCCCGCCGATGCTCAAGCGGCTCGGTTCGGATCTGCTGTCGCTGCTCGGCTTGGGCTTGGCGATGGCGATCTCGTTCGGGCTCAGCGCGATGGGCGGTGGCGCGGGGCGCGCGTTGTTCGGGCTGCTGGGCATCGGCAACACCGTGGCAGCGCGGATCGTGCTCTCGGCGCTGACGATCCTGCTTTCGCTGCTGGCGGGCTGGCTGGTGTTCACCTGGGTGCTGGCGAGGCTGCCGCGCACCCCGGTGACGCTGCGCAGCGCGATGTGGGGCGGCCTGTTCGCCGCGGTCGGCTTCGAAGTCCTCAAGCAGGTCGGCGTGATCTACCTGGGCAGCGTCACCGGTTCTCCTGCGGCAGCCGCGTTCGGCCCGATCCTCGGCCTGCTGGTCTTCGCCTACTTGACGTCCCGCTTCATCCTCTTCGTCACGGCATGGACGGCTTCAGCAGCGGAGAACGAACGACGAGCCCTCCCGGCCCCACCCGCTCCAGCCCTCATCCGCCCAGAAGTGCGCGTGAGAAGACCGAACAACGCGACCTTCGTAGGCCTGTTCGGCCTAGGAGCCCTCCTAGGCTGGACCCTCCGCAAACGCCGCTGAACAACCAACTCGCCCCACCAGCGGCGAAGCCGCAGGGGCAAGCGAAGCGATGCCTGCTTGGCGGCCGAAGGCCGTGCAGTAAGCGGCGAAGCCGCA
>NZ_JAPFGB010000012.1 GCF_026241095.1 Saccharopolyspora sp. NFXS83
CTTTTCCATCCGCGTTGCCCGCGCCGAGGCCACCTCGCGGAATGCCTGATGGTTGTTGGCACTCCGAGCGGAAGTGCCCGTTCCTTTCTCGTCATCTCGCCGAGCTGATACACGGGCGGGCATCATCGCAATGCTCTTCGGCCTTGTCCCTCGGCTGTGATCTCCACCCATTCCACGTAGAGAGCGTGCGCGACCTCAGCGAGATCGAGCCACCGCACAGACCTGCGTGCGGTACGCACGGCGGGATGTGCCGCCGTACGCCGCCCGGCGCGGGCGCAGGACCTGCGCGGCCTGCCCCCGACCTACCTCTCGACCATGGAGCTGGACCCGCTGCGGGACGAGGGCATCGCTTATGCGACGGCGTTGCTGCAGGCGGGCGTCAGCGTGGAGCTGCACTCGTTCCCCGGCACGTTCCAGCGGCTGCCGTACTCGCCCCATCCGTGCGTATGCGGTCCGCTGGCATCCCGCCTCCTTCCTCCGGCACGTGGCAGGCCTACTCGGCCAAGCGGACGTGTAGCACGGCCGTAACGGGTGGCGCCGAAGGACATTGACCGAGAAACATCTGGCCAGGGGAGTGTCGGGTCGGCGACCCGACAGCCAGTCTTCGGCGGGAAGCCAACGTGGTGAAGCAGGAAGAGTGGGCTGAACTTCCGGTACCCCTCTTGAACGGACACGTCCTTCGACGTGCCTTCAGGTGCATCGTTCATTACCTTCTTGGCTGTTCGGTCACCCGCGGCCGACGAACTTCCGCAAGAACCCACCGAGGCTTCCGTGCTGGGTGCTCGGGGCGCAGTCGCACCGTTGGGATTTCGATACTTCCGCAAGCACCTGTTCCACGTGCTGGCCGCACCTTGCGTATGTCGGTTTGCCGCACTTGCGGCACTCAACGCGACGACACATGTTCCCCCCTTTCTTTCTCTTCCTTGAGAGACTTGCCGATTCGGGCCTGGGCGGCTCTCATCCGAGAGCTGAGGGGTTAACGACGGCGGCCACAGCGACGAAGACCGCGACGGCCAGCACGACGAAGGCGAACCAGCGGCGCACGGTAGACGAGTTCGGCCGTGCCGACAGCCGTGCGGCCACGATGGAAACCACCAGGGACGTGCCTGCGAACAACAACAGGACCCGGTAATCGATGGTTGCGATCGAGCCGGCGTGCGCGGCGAGTCCAGCTCCCGAGTTGATTGAAACGACCACCAGCGAGGTCGCCACCGCTTGCTGCGCTCCCAAGCCCAGCAGCAGTGACAGCGCGGGGACGATGATGAAGCCGCCGCCGACGCCGAACAGTCCGGTGAGCACACCGACGGAGGCACCGGCGAGCACGGATTTGGGCAGGCAGGTGCGCCAGTTGATTCCGCCCTGCTGGGTGCGGCAAGCACCGGTGTGGTTCTCGCCTCCGCGCAGCATGCGCACCGCGACAATGACCATGAGCGCGGCGAAGGCCAGCAGCAGCCAGCGCTGGGGGAAGAGCTTGCCCAGGGCGGCGCCACCGAAGGCGGCCGGGATGCCGGCCGCGCCGAAGACCAGCGCGACCGGCCACCGCACCGCGCTGCGCCGCTCGCGGGGCAGCAGGGCCCCCGACGAGGACAGCGCGACCACGGCCAGCGAAGTGGGGATCGCCATCTGCAAGGGCTGTCCGACCCCGTAGACCAGCGCCGGTACGGCGAGGATCGAACCACCAGCACCGAGCAGTCCCAGTGCCAACCCGATCACTGCGCCGAACACCACTGCCAGCAACAACGAAACCACCTATCCGAGGTGGCGGACTCATCGCCCGCCGCCGCCGTCAACGCCGTGCACGTACTTGCCAGAGAGCAGCCCTCAGCCGCGCGGCCCGTTCCCGCCAGTGAGGGCCTCGAGCAGGGCGCGACCGTCCGTGCTGGGAGTGCGGTTGTGGGGCAGCAGTCCGAGCACGCGGGACATCGCGCAGGTGTTGCTCACCGCGGCGAAGGTCAGCCCTGCGCCGACGAAGCCGGCGCCCCACTTCAGCGGTTCGTAGACGGTGCTGGCCACGACGCCGGTGAGCACGAGCAGTCCGGCGACCAGACGCACCTGCCGCTCCATGGCCCACGTGCCGCGCCCCTGGTTGATCTCGCCTCCTTGCTGCTGCCAGCCGGTGATGCCGCCGCTCAGCACGCTGAGCCGGTCCAGACCGGCGTCGGCCAGCAGGGTGCGGGCCTGCTCGGCGCGACCACCGGAGGCGCACACCAGCACCACCGGGTCGCCGTGCGAAGCGGTGAGCTCGTCGCGGTGTTCCCGCAGCAGGTCGAGGGGCACGTTGTAGGAGCCCGGGATGTGCGACGAAGCGAACTCCCCGGGCGCGCGCACGTCGATCAGCCGAATCTGGGGGTCGGCCTCGCGTAAAGCGCGGACCTGAGCGGTGTCGACGGTCTTGGGCATGACCTGTGTCATTTCTCGGGATACCTCGGCGATCGTTTTTCGGGTTGTGAAATCAGCTTCCGTCGGTCATCGGCACACCTGCCGCGGCGGCGCCGTCGAACATGTCGTCGATGAGAACGACCGTGCGGCCGGCCGCTTCCAGCAGCGAGGCCGCCGCCGTGGCGCGGTAACCGCTGCCGCAGTGCACCCACACCGCACCCGCCGGAACCTCGCCGAGGCGGTCCTTGAGCTCGTAGAGCGGAACGTGCACCGCACCGGCGACGTGGGAGGCGGTGAACTCGTTGTTGGTACGCACGTCCACCACGACCTCCGGCGCCGGAAGCCCGTTGGAATTACCGGCCAGCGCCGCGGCCAGATCACCGAAGGTCGCGGTCGGAATGCTGCGCAGCTGGCCGGAGTCGACCGCCAGCTCCTTCGGGGAACCCACGGCCGCCGCGGCGAACTTGTCGATTCCGATGCGGGCCAACTCGCGCTGGGCCTCGCCGACCTGCGCACGCGATTCACCCAACAGCGTGATCGGAGCGCCCCAGTCGATCATCCACCCCAGCCAGGTCACCATCGGACCATCCAGCCCGAGACTGACCGTGCCAGCGAGGTGCGAGACCACGTAGGCCTTGCGGGAGCGCAGATCGACCACCCACTCCCCGTGCTCCAACCGGCGCCGCAACTCCGCCGGCTCGGCACGAACCGGTTCGCGCAGGTCCAGCGGCTCGGGACCCGCGGTGTTCTGCACACCCATGTGCGCGTAGTACGCCGGGTAGGCATCCAGCCCTGCGAGGGTCTGCTCGACGAAATCTCCCTCGGCCAGCGTCAGGGCAGGGTTGATCCGCTTTTGCTCGCCCAGCGTCGCGGAGTCGCCCGAGGCCTGCGTGGCCGAGCAGAAGCTCCCGAACCCGTGGGTCGGCCAAATCTGCGCACCATCCGGCAGGGTCGACACCAGCTTCTGCGCCGAGGCGTGCTGATGCCGGGCCAGATTCTCGCTGTGCTGCTCACCCAGCAGATCGGTGCGCCCGGTCGTCCCGAACAGCAGCGACCCGCCCGTGAACACCCCCGCCGGGCCATCCACGCCCTCCAGCACGTAGGACAAGTGGTGAAAGGTGTGCCCCGGGGTGGCCACCGCCCGCACCTGCATCCGCGGCGAGAGCTCGACCGCCTCGCCGTCGGCGAGCGGGCGCCGGTCGAACGGCACCTCGTCAGCAGCCGCCAACCCGTACTCCGCCCCGGTCAGGCGAGCCAATTCCAACCCGCCGGAGACGTAGTCGTTGTGCACGTGCGTGTCCAGCACCAAGGCGATCCGCACGCCCAACCTACCGGCGGTGGCGATCACCCGATCCACGTCCCGCTGCGGGTCGATTACCACGGCCACCTCGCCATCGGTGGCCAGATAGCTGCGGTCCCCCAGTGACGAGGTCTCGATCACCTCGACCGCCAGACCACCTGCCAGCCGGTCCTCCTGCTTCACCGCATCCATAGCCGTCACCGTTGCGCACCCCTTTCGACTTCGTGTCCTGCTTCGATCCAGCCCGATGTCCCACCGGACACCGAGACCGCTCGTCCACCGGCGGCGTTCATCGCCTCGGCCGCCTTCAGGCTGCGCCCTCCCGAATGACAGATGACGTAGCACTCCTCATCCGCGAACCGCCCCGGCGTGGCCAGCACGTCCGCCAAGGGCACGTTCACCGCGCCCGGCACGTGGCCCGAGACGTACTCCTCCGGCTCACGCACATCGACCAATCGGGTACCCCGCCGCCACGTCCCGGCGAAGACGTCCACGCTTACTTCGGGCGCCTGCTCAGACAACAGATCCTCCTTACCCCTGGGGGTATCAACAATCCACACGGGTGCACACCATCGAAAGAGCGGCACCGCAGAACATCCGCTCAAGCAAGCGCGAGGAACAAGCGCTCCAGCTCCTGCTCGGTCATCGGCGGTTCATCGCCGTCCTCGCGGGCCTGCTGGCAGTAACGCATCCCACTGGCCACGATCTTGAACCCAGCACGGTCCAAGGCACGCGAAACCGCAGCCAACTGGGTCAACACCTCAGCACAGTCCCGTCCTTCCTCCATGGCCTCGATGACACCACTCAACTGGCCCCTGGCCCGGCGCAACCGCGTCAAGGCGTCGCCCACCATTTCCGGCTTCATCTCCACGACGACCATCTCCCTTCTCTCTCCTCAACCTAACAAACCCCCGGGGGTATTCCAATCGGGTGGCACGCGCCTCATCAGAGCGAAGCGCTGCGAGACCGGCTGACCGACTTCCCGCTCCAGCCCGCAAGGTCGACGACGTCGCTTCTCCCGACCCGGCACAGGACGCTCGCCGCGACACCCGATCCGCACAGGCGTGTGCCTTGCAAGGGCGGCAGAATCAGCTCGACGGAGTCGAACGCGACCGACGCAGCCGCCGCGAGCGGTAGCAGGCTGGGATTGCCCACCCCGCTCGCGGCCGGCCGTTCAGTAAGCCGATGACGACTGCGATCACAAGCCAAGATCGCCCAGGTCCGCCACCGGACCCGAGGCCTGCTCGGCACCCAATGGGTCATCTACTCCAGCGACCGGCGCGGTCGCTCCAGTGTCCGGGGGAAGGAGCGCGCCGGGGGTACCTGCGTGCCGCTCGCGCTGGCTGACGGCGAGCGACCCGCTATCCCACGGGCCACGGCAGGCTCAACTGCCGTTGAGCACGTGCTGCTCCGATCAGCACGCCAGGCAAGCCGAGCAAACGCAGGCGCGGTGCCGCCTCCGCGAGGAGCTGAAGCCGAGCCCAGGACAGCACTGCGCAGAACGCGAAAGGACTCACCATTACGCTGCTGGGCTGTCAGGGGGCTCGGTGCACGCGTACGAGCGCGTCGATCGCGGTGCGCTCCCTCTCGGGGCTTTGCACCTGGCGCAGGACGCGTTCGTTCTTCTCCACGCCGAGGCCGGGAAGACCGCGGAGATCGGCTACCACGTCCGATGGCGTGTACAGCAACACTGGGTCCTGTGGGCCGCCGTACCCCTCGGCGAGGTTGGTGCTGTCGTGGGCCACTACCAGCAAGGTGCCGCCCGGTGCGAGCTCGTCCACGGCGAGTTGCAACGCCTTGCGGCGTTGATCGGCGCGAATCTCACCCGAACAGAGCAGCTGATCCGCAGCACCAACGCAGCATCCCACGACGACGAGCACCAAGAGCAGGACACGAACCGCGCATGCTGGGCGTTGCAGCCAAGATCTGGCCGGGTCGCGCAGATCAGCGGGGTACCGCGATCATGCGACGGGATCGCGCAGGATGGTGCGGAATCCGTCTTGTGGTGACGTGCGGTCGAAGGTGTCGAGGTGGATTTCGTGGTGAGGTCCGCGGCGGCGGAGTCCGTGCGCGTCGGCGTAGGCGCCGAGCCGTTTCATCGTTTCGTCTTCTCCGGCGAACGGTCCGTGGTGCATGATCTGGACGACTTTGCCCTCGGTGTAAGGGAACAGGACTAGTCCTGTGCTGGCGAGTTCCTCGGGGAGCTCGATGTCGTCGGGCATGCGGACGAGCATTCGCCAGCGCAGGTGCTCCAGTGGGATGGTCCAGTAGAAGTCGGCGATGCCGATGTCACCGTGTTCGGGGTCGAACCAGTAGAGGATTTCGATCGGGCCGGGGTGGCCGAGCTGCTGCACTGCCGCACTGAGTTTCTCTTTGCTGGCGTAGAACTCGTCGGTGCCGGGTGACCCGTGGCCGCTCACGGGCAGGAAGGTGGCGGCGTCGATGGTGGCGATATCCGGCTCGTCGGCCGCGGTCGGCTGGGTAATGAGGGGCACCTGACGGGGCAGGCGACGAGGTTGCCGCCGTCGACGATGAGATCGGTTCCGGTGATATAGGTGCTGTGGTCGGACGCGAGGTAGAGCGCGGCCGCGGCGACTTGCTCGACGGGGACCAGGTCACCGAGTGGCGTGGTGTGCGTCCAGGTGTCGCCTTTGGCGAACACTTCCCGGCGCGACTGCTCAATTCCGGGGGTCGCGGTCGGGCCGGGCAACAGCGCGTTGACTCGGATGCGGCGTGGCGCCAGCTCCGCCGCCCAGGAACGGACGAGGTTCCGTGAGGCTGCTTTCGTGGCCGCGTAGACGCTTTGCCCGGGGGACCCGTTGACGCCGGCGACCGAGGAAACGAGGATCACCGAGGCTCCGTCGGTCAAGAGCGGGAGTGCTTTTTGGACGGTGAAGAACTGGCCGCGGACGTTGGTGGTGAAGGTGGCGTCGAACTCCGCCTCCGTCACTTCTTCGAATGGTGTGTGGCGACCGCCGCCAGCGTTGGCCACGACGATGTCGAGCCGGGTGATCGCCGAGAAGAGCCGATCGAGGTCGGAGGTGTCACCCACGTCGCCGACGATGCCGTGCGCGCGTGGACCGAGGTCCGAGACCGCCGCGTGCAGCGTGTCCGATCGGCGGCCCGACACGTGAACGGTCGCACCTTTCTCGATGAGGCGGCGGGCGATCGCGAGGCCGATGCCGCTGGATCCTCCGGTCACCAGAGCCGTGCGGCCGTCGAGCTGTCCCATGAGCTCCCCATCTGTAACCAAGTACATTCTATTTTTAAATGTAGCAGAGATAGTTACATTTAGTCCAGGTCGACGACGGTCGTGCCGTCGATCGCGGTGACGAGCTCAGGCCCGTAGGCCGACGCGGGGCTTTGAAAACCGGGGCGGAACTGCCCGCTGAGCACGCGGCGGGCGATCTCGACGGAGCTGTGCTGGGTGAACGTGTAGCCGGTCGGAGTGGTGACCAGTGAACGCGCGACCCGGCCGTCGCCGCCGGTCACCTCCGCTAGTGCGAGGTAATGACCCCGGGCGCGCTCGGCTTCGCTGGGCCCGTCGGCTTCGGTGGCGGAAAACCCTTTGTCGGTGCCGAGGTAGACCTCCACGTCGCCGAGCCCGGTGGACTTCGGGGCGGTGATCAGGTCGCCCATCGAGACCGGCAGGCACTCCTCCGGGCCGTTGCCGAAGTCGAACGCCCGGGGTGCGGCCGTTTCGAGGCGGGCGAGACGGCCGCTCCGGCGGACGTAGGTGCCGAGATCCTCGATCCCGGCCGCGCTGGCGAGGGAGCCGCGGGAGAAGCCGCCGGTGACGCACAGGGCGATGGTGAGCGTTTCCGGCTCGGTGACGCGGCGGGTTGCGTGCAGGGCCAGGCAGTCACTGGGTACGACGTCCCAGCCGGTGCCGGACATCAGCATGATCCCCGCGTGCGTGGCTTGCTCGTCCAGTGACTGGGCGAGGGCGAAGGTGGCGAACTCCGCGGTGGTGTCGAGGTAGTGGACTCCGGCGTCGAGGCAGGCGTCCATGAGCGGACGGGCCGTGTGCCGGAACGGGCCGGCAACGTTGAGCAGGCAGTCGACGTCCGCCAGCGCGTCGCGGGCGTCGCCGGTGCCGAAAGTCCGGGCTTCGACGCCGAGTTCGTCCGCGAGGGCCGTGACGCGGCCGGGATCGCGGCCGGCCACGGTGACGTCGAGGCCTATAGCGGCGGCGTGCTGGGCGACGAGCCGTCCGGTGTAGCCGGTCGCGCCGTAGACGAGAAGACGTCCGTTCATCATCGCGTTCCCTTCATCGGAGTGATGCCGGCGAGATTAGGAAATGACCCGGACAGGTCGTGTCCGCAAGAAATTGCCCGATCGTGTGATCCGACGTACACCCCGAACATCACCCGGACCGGATCTGTCCGGATTGGTAGCTACGGTCGCGCTCGTCACGACGAACGACCACAGGAGCGTTTTCCATGGATCTCGCCGAAGCCGACGACCGGGCCCTGCAGGTGCGCGGGTTGTACGAGCAGCTCGAGAACCGCCTGTTGGGCCGCACTTGGACCCTGCCCGAGCTGGCGGTGGGGTTTACCAACGACGCCGCCTACATCGGCCGCCTGGTGCTCGCCGCCGAGCAGACCTGGGGCATCGATGGCGATGCCGACGCCGAGTTGCGGCACAAGCTGGCCGAGTGCCTGTGGTGGGTGTTCGTGCTCGGCGACCGCCTCGGCGTGGACGTCCCGGCAGCGTATGAGTCCACTATGGACAAGATCCGCACCGGACTCGAAAACTCGCTGCGCGAGACGTCTCGCTAGGAGCCTTACCTGAAGATCCGCAACAAAGGCAGTTACGTATTCGAGTGCGGAGCGGTTACAGTCGAAGGGTGAGCGCGAACTCCCGGATGACCATGGCCGTGCACATCCTGACGTGGATGGCGTTCGACCGGCGCGGCACCGACAAGGAGATCGCCACTTCGCAGCGAATCGCGACCAGCGTCAACACCAATCCCGTGGTGATCCGGCGCTGCCTGACCGAGCTGAAGGCCGCCGGACTGGTCGAAGCCCAGCGTGGCCGCAGCGGTGGCTGGATCCTGGCCCGGGACGCTACGGAGATCACACTGCTCGACGTGTACCGGGCGCTCGGCGAAGAGCCGATTTTCGGCATGTACACCACGCCGCCGGACGCCGAGTGCTACGTAGGTCACGGCATCGAAGCCACGCTCACCGGAATTTACGCCGAGGCCAACCAGGCGATGACCCGGGTGCTGGAGGCCAAGACCATCCGGGACGTGCTGCGCGAGTCCCTTGCCGACTTCCCGGAACTGTGGGAGTCGCAAGGGTTCGCGCCCGCACGCTTCTGACGCCGGTCAGGCCGGGTAGCCGTAGAAGCGCTTGATCTCGGCCAGGACCTGCTCACCGGCCTCGTGCTGCATCCAATGCCCGCTCGCCACGGGGGTGCCCGTCGCATCCGGTGCGCCACCGCGGATCGCCGCGAGGAAGGTGTCGAACAGTGGCGCTTGCGCGAGCAGGTGCACCGGGATGGTGAGCGGGGTCCGCATCTGCTCGCGGTTGTCGAGTTCGTCCTGGGGCCAAACCTGGTAGTACCGGGACCCGTGGTGGAGGACGCCGGGCCTGGAGTAGGCGCGGACGAACTCGTCCACGGCATGGGCCGGGATCGGCTCGGGCGTCGCCGGCGAGTTCGCCTGGTAGAAGTACTCCAGGTAGATGCGCTCGCGGCCGGCCACGAGCTGCTCGAACAACGGTTCCTGGCTGTGGAAGGAGAAGTGGAACGACAGCGGCCTGATCGTGTCGTAGGTGAGGCTGCCGCCCGCGACGGGGAAGTCCATCAGCAGCAGCCCACCGAACTGCTCCCGCCAGCCGGTGACGAGCGCGAACGCGATCCCGCCGCCGAAATCGTGTGCGACCAGCTGAACACCGCTGGTGTAGCCGAGCCGCTCGAGCAGCAGGTGGACGTAGCGGGCGAGGGAAGCCTTGTCGTGGCGGCAAATCTCGCCGGTGGAGTCTCCGAGTCCCGGCAGGTCGACGGCGATCACCGTGTGCCCGGGCAGCAGTTCGGTCATCAGCGGTCGCCAGCTGTACCAGGTTTCCGGGAAGCCGTGCAGCAGCACGATGGGCTGCGGGCCGGTTCCGCCGATGACGTAGTGCATCTGCACGCCGTCGATCGTGCTGAATCGGTGGGCGAAGTGCTCGGCGAATTCCGCGTCGTCACGGGTCGCGGCGTCGTAGTACCGGCTGAGCGGAGCCTCGGGCTGGGTCATGGCCGTCCTTTCGGTGCGTGCAGGCCGAGTTCGGTGGCGAGCTCGGTCATGACGTCGTCGGGTGGTACGGGGAGCACGATTCGGTGCGCACCCAGGTTCGCGTAGCGGTGCGCCTCCTCGAGGAAGTCCTCGTAGCCAGACGTGCCTGCTACGAGGCCCGGGAAGGGGATGGTGATCTCGATGTCGTGCGGGTCCCTGCCGACCCGCGCGCTTTCGGTGCGGAGGATGTTCAGCAAGGTTTCGAGCTGCTCGGGGTTCTGCACGGTCGGGAAGTAGCCATCGCCGAGCTGTGCGGCGCGGCGGGCGGATCGCGGCCCGCTGCCGCCGATCACGATGGGCACCGTTCGGTTGGCCGGATGCGGCAAGCTGATGGCCTCGGACAAGCGCGTGTGGGTCGTCTCGATCGTGGCGCGGGTCTGGGTCCACAGCGCCCGCATGGTGTTGACGTAGTCGTCGTGGCGGCGGCCACGGCCGTGGAAGGGCACACCGACGGCGTCGAACTCTTCCTCGAGCCAGCCGACGCCGGTGCCTGCGACGGCGCGGCCTTCACTGAGCACGTCCAGTGATGCCAGCTGTTTGGCCAGCACGGTGGGATTGCGCTGCGGGAGAACGAGGATGCCGGTCGCGAGCCGGATCCGGGACGTCACGGCGGCCGCGAACGTCAGCCACGCCAGGGGGTCGATCAGGTCGAATTCCTCGGCGCCGCCCAACATCTTCCCTGACTCGTCATACGGGTAGTGCGTCCGGTAGCCGGAGGGGATGACGACGTGGTCGATCGCCCACAGCGAGTCGAAGCCCGGTTCTTCGGCCCGCCGGGCGAGTCCGCGGGCGGCGGCCGGGGTTGCGCCGGTGCCCGCGTTCACGCCGTGCAGCCCGAACGACATGGTCGGAAACTTCTGCGTCATCGAGATCCTTTCACTCGCCGACCCTGATGAGGACTTTGCCGACCTGCCGACCGGAGCGGATGTAGCGGTGCGCGTCGGCCACCTGGTCCAAGCCGTCGAAGATCCGGTCGATGCGAGGCCGGAACGCGCCTTCGGCCAGCCCTCGGGCGAGGTGCCCCCGGATCCGCGACAAGGCGGCCGGATCGGTGCTGTAGGTGAATCCGTTGTGTCCCAGGATCTTCACCGGCCAGCGCGTAGGTAGCACCGCGGGCTCGGCGCCGTACCAGCCGTAGGTGACGACGGCGCCATCGTCGGCGGCTGCGGCGGCGGTGGCCGGGAACCGCGGGCCACCGACGGAGTCGAAGACGAGATCGACGCCACGGCCGCCGGTGATCCGCCGGACCTCGGCCTCCAGATCCTCTTCGGACGTCACCACGACGTGTGCCGCTCCAGCGGCGAGCAGCCGGTCGCGCTTGCCGACCGACCGGGTGGTCGCGATCGGCACCGCACCCGCGTGGTTGGCGACATCGAGCGCGGCCAACCCGACGCCGCCGGTGGCGGCGGTGACCACGCCAGGAGACCGCCGGTCTCGACCAGGCCGCCGAAAGCCGTGAAGTACGCCATCCACACCGCAGCAGTGGTCTCGGCACTGACCACGTCGAAAGCCGGGACGACCTCGGCGGCGGGCACGACGGCGACGTCGCCGTACACGCCGTGGCGGCTCTGCTGCGCGATCGGGCCCGCCACCACGCGATCCCCAGGAGCGAGCCCGGTGACCTCGCCACCCAGCGCCTCCACGACGCCTACCGCCTCGATGCCCAGCCGGGACCGCGGGAAGGTCGGCCGGTCCGGGTAGAGCTCGGCACGGAACAACGCGTCGGGCCGGTTGACGCCGAGGTACTCGATCCGGATCCGAACCTCGTCCGGGCCCGGGTCGGCGGTGTCGACCTCGGTGACGCGCAGGACCTCCGGACCACCCGGCTCGTCGAACGTGACGACATGCATCGAACCCCCTAAATATGAAACCAACTTGGTTACATTAAATGAATATATAACAGCTCTGGTTACAGTCAAGAGGGCGGTCAGCCCTCGCCGGGTTCGTTGGTCTCGGCTAGCGCGAGCGCATGCCGCCGGACCGCCGCGCGGACCTCCGCGGGCGAGAGCACCGTCAGCGGCACGCCGAGCTTGACCAACCGGGTGGCGAGCGACTCGACATCCGTGCCGCCGACCTCGACGACCGTGGCGCCCGGCCCGTCCGCTCGGTGGACCCCGGCCGTCGGAGGAATCGCACGCATCGCCTCGTCCAGGGCAACGTGCAGCCGCACCTTCGCGTAGAGCGGGTAGTCGCTGGTGAGGGTTTCGGCGACGAGCCGCGCGGCAGCCGGTGGGTCGTCGATGCGCACCACCCGGCCGGTCGGCTCCGCGTGGAGGACGCGGTCGGCCCGGAAGGTGCGCCACGCCCCGCGCTCGACATCGCGTGCGACGAGATACCAGCGGTTGCCGGTGAACACCAGCCGGTGCGGGTCGACCGCGCGTTCACTGTCGCTACCGCGCATGTCCCGATAGGACAGCCGCAGCCGTTCGCTGCGGCGGCAGGCCGCGGCCAAACCCGCGAGCAGGCCAGCGGACAACGGCTGGCCGCCAGCCCGGGCGGTGTGCTCGAACACGTCGTCCATGGCACCCAACTGCGACGCCACCCGGGCGGGCAGCAACTGCCGCAGCTTGAGAAACGCCGACAGCACGGCCTGGTCGTCCCCGAGCACCCCGGTTCGGGCCGCCTCGCGCAGCGCGACCGCGACGGCCAGCGACTCTTCGTCGTCGAGAACGAGCGGGATCTGCTTATTGCCCGGCCGCAGCCGGTACCCACCCCAGCGACCGGGATCGGACTCGACGTCGTAGCCGAGATCACGCAACCGCGAGACGTCCCGACGCACGGTGCGGTCAGTGACTTCCATCCGCCGGGCGAGTTCGCCCGCGGTCCAGCTCGGCCGCGACGAGAGCAACGACAGCAAGCGCAGCAGACGCGACGACGTACCGATCACACGGCTCGATGGTAATGCGCACAGCGGACATTCCCTCCTCGGCGGCGTCGTTCCCCAGGCGGAAGGCGCCCACGCGGCCGTTCGGCGCGAAAGTCAGGGCCCAGAGGTTGTCGAACCTGCCGAAGTCGGTGTAGGTACCGAGCCCGCGCACGGCGGCAGTATCGCCGGTGACCATCAAGACCGCCTATTCGAAGATCCAGCCGTTGCGCCGCCCACCGTCGCGGCTCCGCCAGCCCTGCACGATCTCGCCCCGGCCGATCCAGTCCGTCTCGTACAGCCACTCGTGATACTCGGCGTCCTCGTGAAGAGCGCCTCGATGTCTTTGCCCGCACTGGTGGTCAAGGCGTGTACGTACTTACGTAGCGGGCAGTAGAATGTCAGCCCCCTTGGTATCTCTCGGTTCTGCGGGATCGCCACTCCCACGCTTCGGCCGTCTTTGGAGAAACGAACGCACGCCGATGAAGTTGTTACACGCCGCTGACCTTCACAGCAGCAGGGCGTGAGGACGGCGGACACGCTGAACCAGCTCATCGTGCTCATGGCGGAGCTTTCGCTGGAAATCTCGACCGCGACATGTGTCGTCTCCGGATTGAGCAACGCACGTTCGCCGCGGCGCGCGCACTGTGCGGAAGCGCGCGAACCAGTTCGCGCCCTCCTTACCCACCACTCGTTCAAGACAGCTGCCAGCTCGCTTCAGTCCCTTGTCAAAGCCACTGATCTGAACGCCGCGCATTACCTACCAGGGCAAAATTAAGGGCTCGCTGAACGCTGTGCGATAGGAAGAAGCTACGAACATACATCTCGTTTACGCAGGTCACAGCACTACGTTGGGGCCAGCGCCAACGAGCCCTTGCTTGTTCTCGCACGTCAGCATCCTGCCGAGCTCGCCTACGAGCCCGACCTTGTAATTCTTGATAGGATGAAGCATCACCGCTGGTCACAGGCCTACGGTGGGCGCAGCTGGGTTCGAACCAGCGACCCCTTGCTTGTAAGGCAAGTGCTCTTCCGCTGAGCTATGCGCCCCGAGTGGTGGCCGTCCGAAGATCAACCGCACACCGGCCGGATCACTGTACCGGTCCGGCCACCACCGGTCCTCACGCGGCCAGTTCGGCCAGCGCCTTCTTCCACACGTTCTGGTCGCGGGCCTCGCCGGGCTGGTTGACCTCGGCGAACCGCACCTTGCCCGCGGTGTCGATGAGGAACGTGCCGCGCAGTGCCATGCCGGCCTGCTCGTGGAACACGCCGTAGGCCTTGGCGACCTCGCCGTGCGGCCAGAAGTCCGACAGCAGCGGGAATGCGTAGCCCTGCTGCTCCGCCCAGGCCTTCAGCGCGAACGGCGTGTCCACCGACACGCCGAGCACCTGGACCTGGTCGTTCTGGAAATCGGCCAGGTCGTCGCGGACCTGGCACAGCTCGCCTTGGCAGACCCCGCTGAACGCGAACGGGTAGAAGACGAGCAGCACGTTCTTGCTGCCCTTGAAGCTGGACAAGGAGACCTGCTCCTTGTTGAAGTCCGGCAGCGTGAAGTCCGGAGCGTCGGCGCCGACCTCGAGCGTCATGCGCGCACCCTTCTGTTCGGCCTGTGCACGTACGACGCCGAACCTACACCGATCACACGCACCCGGGCACCGGTGGCGGGTCGCCACCGGTGCCCGGGACGTGGGATCGGCGATCCGCTCGACTCGAGGCCGAGCTCGTCAGCGCTTGGACTTGGCCTTGCGGTAAGCGAGCCTGGTACCCATCCAGGCTTCCCCCAGACTCGCGTTCGAGGTCTGGGCAAGGTTGGACGTGGACGCTGCCTCGGCGATGTCACTGGGCTCCACGTAACCGTCACGACCGGTCTTCGGCGTCAACACCCAGATCACCCCCTCATCGGCAAGAGGCGTCATCACGTCGAGGAGCGTGTCCGTCAGATCACCGTCGTCGTCCCGCCACCACAGCAGTACGACGTCGACGACCTCGTCGGCATCCTCATCGAGCAGTTCGCTCCCGCAACGCTCCTCGATCGCGGCACGAACGGCGTCATCGACGTCCTCGTCCCAACCGATCTCCTGAACGACCATCTCCGGCTCGATGTCGAGCCTGTCGGCGACGTCGACTTCGCTCTTGCCGGCGTCTCCCGCGGCGACCACGGCGTTCTCACTCCTCCAATGCAGCGGTGCGGCGCGAACGCCACACCCAGGTTGGGCAGATCTGGCCGATAGCGAACACTGCGAACCGCTTCCGGCGCAACTGCTGGGCGCACGACACGCCGGTATCCGGCGTGGAACTCGACTGTAGGCGCCCACATCCAGGTCAGGCTAGAACGGTACCGGCAAGTAATCACCGCGGTGTACGCAGCGGCCACGAAGATGGGGGACGATGGCACGTGTCGGGCGTCACCCATGCCCGCGACAAGCACCGCAAGCAGTCGAGGAGTTCCTTTGCCCGCGCAGAACAACGACGTCGGCGGCGCCCCGCAACGGGTGCGGGTCATCCGAGACGGTCTCGCCTCGCATCTCCCGGACATCGATCCAGAGGAGACCGAAGAGTGGTTGCAGTCGTTCGACACGATGCTCGGTGAATCGGGCCAGCAGCGCGCCCGCTACCTGATGCTCCGGCTGCTCCAGCGCGCCAGGGAGGGCGGCGTCGGTGTGCCGTCGCTGACCAGCACGGACTACGTGAACACCATCGCCACCGAGCAGGAACCGTGGTTCCCCGGCGACGAGGAGACCGAACGCCGCTACCGCGCATGGATGCGGTGGAATGCCGCGATGATGGTGCATCGTGCACAGCGGCCCGGGATCGGCGTCGGCGGGCACATCTCGTCCTTCGCCTCCTCGGCCAGCCTCTACGAAGTCGGGTTCAACTGGTTCTTCCGCGGCAAGGACCACCCCGGCGGCGGGGACCACCTCTACATCCAGGGCCACGCCTCCCCCGGCATCTACGCCCGCGCCTTCCTCGAAGGCAGGCTGACCACCGATCAGCTGGACGGATTCCGCCAGGAGCACTCGCACGCGGGCCCCGGCGGCGGACTGCCGTCCTACCCGCACCCGCGGCTGATGCCGGACTTCTGGGAGTTCCCGACGGTGTCGATGGGGCTCGGCCCGATGAACGCGATCTTCCAGGCGCGGTTCGACCGCTACTTGCACGATCGCGGCATCAAGGACACCAGCCAGCAGCGGGTATGGGCGTTCCTCGGCGACGGGGAGATGAACGAGCCCGAATCGCGCGGCCTGTTGCACGTTGCGGCGAACGAAGGGCTGGACAACCTGACCTTCGTGGTCAACTGCAACTTGCAGCAGCTCGACGGGCCGGTCCGCGGCAATGGCAAGATCGTGCAGGAGCTGGAGTCGTTCTTCCGGGGCGCGGGCTGGAACGTCATCAAGGTCATCTGGGGCCGCGAGTGGGACTCGCTGCTGCACGCAGACCGGGACGGCGCGCTGGTCAACCTCATGAACACCACGCCCGACGGCGACTACCAGACCTACAAGGCCAACGACGGCGCCTTCGTCCGCGAGCACTTCTTCGGCCGCGACCCGCGCACCAAGGACATGGTCAAGGACCTCACCGACGAGCAGGTGTGGGCGCTGCGCCGCGGCGGCCACGACTACCGGAAGGTCTACGCGGCGTACAAGGCCGCGACCGAGCACCACGGGCAGCCGACGGTCATCCTCGCCAAGACGATCAAGGGCTACGGCCTCGGGCCGCACTTCGAGGGCCGCAACGCCACGCACCAGATGAAGAAGATGACCCTGGACGACCTGAAGTTGTTCCGGGACAGCCTGCGGATCCCGATCAGCGACGAGCAGCTCGAAGCAGACCCGTACCTGCCGCCGTACTACCACCCCGGAGAGAACGCCCCCGAGATCCAGTACCTGCGGGAACACCGCCATCGGCTCGGCGGCTACCTGCCGGAGCGGCGGGTGAAGGCGAAACCGCTGGTGCTGCCGGGCGACAAGGTCTACGACGTGATCCGGCGCGGCTCCGGCAAGCAGGAGGTCGCCACCACGATGGCGTTCGTCCGGCTGCTCAAGGACCTCGCCAAGGACCCCGAGGTGGGGCCGCGCATCGTGCCGATCATCCCGGACGAAGCGCGCACCTTCGGGATGGACTCGATGTTCCCGTCGCAGAAGATCTACAACCCGATGGGGCAGTCGTACACGCCGGTCGACTACCGGCTGATGCTCGCGTACCGGGAGAGCGAACAGGGCCAGATCCTGCACGAGGGCATCAACGAAGCCGGGTCGAGCGCGTCGTTCACGGCCGCGGGCACGTCCTACGCGACGCACGGCGAACCGATGATCCCGATCTACATCTTCTACTCGATGTTCGGGTTCCAGCGCACCGGCGACAGCCTGTGGGCCGCCGGGGACCAGATGGCGCGCGGATTCCTGCTCGGCGCCACCGCCGGGCGCACCACGCTGACCGGCGAAGGACTGCAGCACGCCGACGGGCACTCGCTGCTGCTGGCGGCGACGAACCCCGCGGTCGTGGCCTACGACCCGGCGTGGGCGTTCGAGATCGCGCACATCGTCAAGGACGGCCTGCGGCGGATGTACGGCGAGGACGCCGAGAACGTCTACTACTACTTGACGATCTACAACGAGCCGTACCAGCAACCCGCCGAGCCGGACGGGATGGACGTGGACGGTCTGCTGCGCGGGCTCTACCTGTTCCGCCGCGGTTCGGCCGGGTCCGTTCCCGCGCAGATCCTCACCTCGGGCGTCGCGATGCCCGAGGCCTTGCGGGCGCAGCAGATCCTCGCCGACGAGTGGGACGTGCGCGCCGACGTGTGGTCGGCGACGTCCTGGACGGAGCTGCGGCGCGAGGCCGAAGCGGTGGACCGCCACAACCTGCTCCACCCGGACGAGCAACCGCGGGTGCCGTACGTGACCCGCGCGCTGGCGGAGGCCGAAGGACCGGTCGTCGCGGTCAGCGACTGGATGCGCGCGGTGCCGGACCTGATCCGCTCCTGGGTGCCGGGGGACATGGTGAGTCTGGGCGCGGACGGCTTCGGGTTCTCCGACACCCGTCCGGCGGCGCGCCGGGTGTTCCTCGTGGACGCGGAGTCCACGGTGGTCGCCACGCTCTCGGCGCTGGCCCGGCGCGGCGTGATCGACGGGTCGCACGTCACCGAGGCGACCCGGCGGTACCGCTTGGACGACGTGCGGGCCGCGGGCCCGCAGACCTCGGATCCGGGCGACGCCTGAGCACTCCCGCTCCGGGTGGCCGAACCGCCACCCGGAGCGGTGCGGGTCAGGCCCGAGCCGGGGCGAGCGTCTGCGTTCGGGCGGTGCGGTTCCAGCTCCACCAGCCGTGGATCACGAGCGCGGCGAACACCACGTAGATCGCGGCGCTGAAGTAGAGCCCGGACGCCAGTTGCAGCGGCACGCCGACGGCGTCCACCGCCAGCCACACCAACCAGAACTCGACGAGCCCGCGACCCTGCGCCCAGAACGCGACGGCCGTGCCGACGAAGATCCAGGCGTCCGGCCACGGCGCCCAGGACGCGTCCATCGCGGTGAGCAGCGACGCGAAACCCGTCGTGGCCAGGGCCAGCACTCCCAGCAGCACCAGACGTTCCCGCGCGGTGCCCTTGCGCACCGCGACGCCGTAGACCGGGTCGCTGCGGTGGCTCCAGGCCCACCAGCCGTAGACGGAGATCAGCAGGATCACGATCTGCCGCACCGCGAGGCCGCCGAGTTCCGCGGAGGCGTAGACGGCGAACAGCAGCACCGTCGCGGTCACCTGCACCGGCCAGGTGGCCAGGGTGCGCCGCTGCGCCAGGAAGACGACCGCCAGCGCGCACAGCTGCCCGACCAGTTCCGCCCAGGAGATCTGCTGGCCCAGCACGGTGATTCCGTTGCCGAGCACCCATTCCGCGACAGCGCGCACAACCCCACTCCTCCCAGCCGGTCCTGGCACCGGGGCTGAGCGGGAACGCGGCGGCCACCGGTGCCACGCATGGCGACCGGTCGCGGTCGAGTGCCCGTGCGCCGCCTCCCATCCGGACTGTCACCGTCGGTTCCGGAGTTCCACCGGATCGGCCGGAGCTCCTGGCCGGGTTCGGCCGGGAGTCACCGGTTCGCGGACTGTCACCGCCGGTTCGGAATCTCACCGAGCCCCGGAGCGCACGACGTTTCGTACTGCTGTCAACATCGTCGGTCGCCGAGCTTGTTCCGCGGGCCCGTCGTGGTTCGAATCACAGCGATCGAATCGTCGATCAGGTGATCGAACAGGGGTGCGACGCGGGGTAGACTCGGCGATCGCGGGTGGAATCGATCAGACGGCAAGGCGACGAACGCTCGACGCGAAGGGGGTAGCCGGGTGAACGACGTCGATCACGCCATCTTGGCGTTCGAGAGCGAGTTCTGGCGCTATCCGGGCAGCAAGGATCGCGTCATCCAGGAGCGCTTCGGGATCTCGCCGACGCGGTATTACCAGCGCCTCAACCGGTTATTGGACGAGCCGGAGGCGTTGGCCCAACAGCCCGTGCTGGTCAACCGCTTGTTACGCAGACGAGCGGAACGATCGGACCGCAGAGCCGCCGCACCTCGCCGCTGAGCTCCCCGCTGAAGTTCCGCCCGTCCGCTGCGAATTCTCAGGCCGTAGTGCGGGCCTGCTGCTCCGGCGTGAGTTGGCGGTCCTGCTGGATTTGGACCAGTTCGGCGAGCAGCGGGGCGGCCTGCTCCGGTGGCAGCGCGGAGAACGCGGCCTTGATCGACTCGGGGTCGGCGGGCTGCGCCGGTGCCGGGGCTTCGCCGGACGCGGTCTGCTGCTGCGGTACCGCGGGCGCCTGCATCGGTGCGGGGGTCTGCGTGGCGAGCAGACCGTTGACCAGGTCCACCAGCATCGCCACCGGCGTGCGCGGACCGAGCGCGGTGTTCCACCCGGCGATCTGCCCCTCCGGCCCGCGCGGACCGAGCAGTTCGTTCTCGATGCGGCGCAGGATCGCGTCCTGTTCGGGCGTCATGTCGGCGTTCTCCTGTTCGTTCGTGGCGAGTTCGGCCCGGAAGCGGTCCAGGTCGACGTGCCCCGGATCGATCTTGCCGGTCACGCTCGTCTCCTTGTGCCCGCGCGAGGCCTCGTACGGCGCGCCCAGGTGGTCCAGCACCGCCTTGGTCGCGACGAGCGCGGCGGTGTACTGCTCGGGGCTCGGGCCCTGCTCGACGCCCTGGTAGTCCCATTCGAACCCGACGTAGAGCACGTTGCCGTCGCCCGCGGGCACCGGCCCGGAGGCCTGCGCCCTCCCAGCGTGGTTGGCGCGCCCGGCGGAGATCAAGTGCACCACCCCGTCGAACCCGATCAGCCCGTGGCACAGCGGTCCGGCCAGATCGGACCGGCCGTCGATCACCAGCTGCAGGCTGGGCGCCGGGTCCTCGTAGGAGGCGACGGTGGCGGTGTGGTGCTGGAGCACCCCGACCGGCTCGGGCTGCGCGCCGGAGTTCGCCGTGCGCTCCTGCCACCCCGGCGCCTCGACGACGGTCAACCCCGCCGCTCGCAACACGTCACCGAGCCACACCAGCGGCAGAGCCATGCTGATCACTCCCCTGGCGGCCCGTCCGAGCCGCGTTCGCGTCGCTTGCCTGCTGCCATCGTGTCCTGCGATCAGCCGCCCCGACCACGCCTGATCGGATGAATTGCGGTCGACCGGTGGTCATCGGCCCGACGAAGGGTGGTTCACGGGCGTGTCGGAACCTCGGACGGCGGCATCCGGCGAACCCTCCACATCGGACCCGCCCGGCGGGACGACCGGGCTCGCTCCACGGCGGATGTCCGGCGCACGCGGTGCCCGGCGCCGCGCTCGGAGGGCCCGTGCGATTCTGGCGGTATGAATTCCGAAGGCGCAGGTGAACAAGGCGAACGCGTTTCCGCGATCACCTTGCGCGCACTGGAACGGGCATCCGGGGACCTGGCCACCGCGAGCGTCAACGCGATGGAGCATCGGCTGCCGTGGTTCCGCCGGCTGCCCGCCGACCAGCGGGCGAGCGTGCTGCTGGTGACCCAGACCGGCGTCTCGAACTTCGTGGCCTGGCTGCAGGACCCGACCGAAGCCATCCGGTTGACCGCGGAGGCGTTCCGCACCGCGCCGAAGGACCTGTCGCGCTGGGTGAGCCTGCGCCAGACGCTGGACCTGGTGCGCGCGGCGATCGACGTGTTCGAGCACCAGTTGCCGGAACTGGCCGAACAGGACGAGGAGCGCACCGCGCTCACCGAGCTGATCCTGCGCTACACGCGGGAGATCGCGTTCGCGGCGGCCACTTCGTACGCCGCGGCGGCGGAGGCGCGCGGGGCGTGGGACGCGCGGCTGGAGGCGCTCGTCGTGGACGGCATCGTGCGCGGCGACCCGGAGGAGTCGCTGCTGTCCAGGGCCGCGGCGCTCGGCTGGGAACCGGGCTCGGAGGCGACGGTGCTGGTCGGCACCGCCCCCTCGGACGATCCGCCCACGATCGTCTACCAGGTGCGCAGCCGCGCGGCCCGCGCCGGTCGCCCGGTGCTGCTGGGGGTGCAGGGCACCCGGCTCGTGGTGGTGTTCGGCGGGCCGTCCAACGACCGGGCCACGCACGAGGCGGCGACCAAGCTGGCGGAGGCCTTCGACGACGGGCCGGTGGTGGTCGGCCCCACCGCGTCCAGCCTCTCCGAGGCGCACCGATCCGCTTCGGACGCCATGTCCGGTCTGCGCGCGGTGGTGGCGTGGCCGACGGCACCGCGTCCGGTGCTCGCGGAGGACCTGCTGCCGGAGCGGGCGCTGGCCGGGGATCCGGAAGCGGAGCGCCAGCTCGTGGAGGGCATCGTGCTGCCGCTGGTGGACGCGGGCGGCGCGCTGCTGGAGACCGTGGACACCTACCTGGAGCTGGGCGGGGTCCTGGAGAATTGCGCCCGGCAGCTCTACGTGCACCCGAACACGGTGCGCTACCGGCTGCGCAGGGTCGCCGAGCTCACCGGGCGCACTCCGTCGAACGCGCGCGACGCGCTGGTGCTGCGAGTGGCGCTGTCGGTGGGCAGGCTGGCACGGGCTCGCGGCCTGTGGTGAGCGCGCGCCGCACCGCTGGTCACCGCCCCGCGACGGTTCGGCGAACACCGGTGCGGCGCCGTGGCCTGAAGTGATCGAACCGACACGGGCAACAATGATTCACGCTCCGTGATGCCCGAATCAGGCACGCCGTTGTAGACACTCCACAAGATTGCGCCTCGGACTTCGTCCGTGTCGACATCACGCCGATCCGGGTCGGGGATGTGTAGTAGCAGGGTGATCGCGCTCCTCGCCCCAGGCCAGGGCTCCCAGGCCCCTGGCATGTTGACGCCCTGGATCGAACTCGACGGCGCCCGCGAGCGCGTGGAGGCCTGGTCCGAGCGCGCGGGACTGGACCTGGTGCGGCTGGGAACCACCGCCGAAGCCGACGAGATCAAGGACACCGCCATCACGCAGCCGCTGGTGGTGGCGCTGTCGCTGCTGGCGGCCGAGCAGCTGCGGTCTCGGTTCGAGGTGCCCGCCGAGACTCCGGTCGCGGGGCACTCGGTGGGCGAGTTGGCCGCCGCCGCGATCGCGGGCGTGCTCTCGCCGGGCGACGCCGTCGCGCTGGCCGCGGTGCGCGGCCGGGAGATGGCCGCCGCGTGCGCGTTGGAGCCGACGTCGATGTCGGCGGTGATGGGCGGCGACCCGGAAACCGTCGTGAGCCACCTGGAGTCGCTCGGCCTGGACCCGGCGAACTGCAACGGCGCCGGTCAGATCGTCGCCGCGGGCCGCAAGCCCGCGCTGGAGGCGCTGGCCGAGGAACCGCTGACCGGGACGAAGGTGCGACCGCTGGCCGTCGCCGGGGCCTTCCACACCCGGTTCATGGCACCCGCGCAGGACGCGTTCGGCGCGCAGGCCGACAAGGTCGCGGTCGAGGATCCCGCGTTCCCGCTCCTGTCCAATTCGGATGGTTCCGTCGTCGGAGCGGGCGACGAGTTCGTGCGCCGCCTCGTCGCGCAGATCACCCGGCCGGTGCGCTGGGACCACTGCATGGCCACCCTCGCGGAGCGGGGAGTGCGGGCCGTGGTGGAGTTCCCCCCAGCCGGCGCGCTGACCGGTCTGGTGCGCCGCGAGCTCAAGGGCACCAAGACCGTGGCGCTGAAGAAGCCCGAAGACCTCGACAAGGTCGCCGACCTGCTGGCAGCGGACTCCGAGGAGTCCGCCCAGGACGCGAACACCTCTGGGAGCGACGCGTGAGCACACCGACCCTGCGCCAGTCCACCGGCCCGGCAGCCACCAAGCTGCTCGGTTTCGGTAGCACCCAGGGCAACCGGATCGTCACCAACGACGATCTGGCCAAGATCGTCGACACCAACGACGAGTGGATCCAGCAGCGCGTCGGCATCGTGCACCGCCGCCTCGGCGACGAGGACCAGACCGTGGTCGCGATGGCGGTCGAGGCCGGTTCGAAGGCGATCGCCGACGCGGGCCTGACCCCGGCCGACGTGGACCAGGTGATCATCGCCACCTGCACGATGCCGGGCGGGATCCCGAACGCCGCCGCGCAGGTCGCCGACCAGATCGGCATCAAGCCCGCGGGCGCCTTCGACCTCAACGCCGCGTGCGCCGGGTTCTGCTACGCGCTCAACATGGCTTCCGACATGGTGCTGGCCGGGTCCTCCCGCCGAGTGCTCGTGATCGGCGCCGAGCGGTTCCAGGAGACCATCGACTGGCAGGACCGGGCGAACTGCATCATCTTCGCCGACGGTGCCGGCGCGGTGGTCGTGGGACCGTCCGACGAGCCCGGCATCGGCCCGGCCGCTCTGGGCAGCGCGGGCGACCTCGTCGACACCATCTACCTGCGCGACGGCAAGTACATCTACCAGGAAGGCCAGGCGGTCTTCCGCTGGGCGACGACGCAGATCGCCCCGGTCGCCAAGCGCGCCGTGGAACTCGCGGGCCTGGAACTGTCCGATGTGGATGCGCTGGTCGCGCACCAGGCGAACTTGCGCATCGTCGAGGGCATCGCCAAGAAGCTGCAGAGCCAGGGTGCCCGCGATGACCTGGTGATCGCTCGTGACATCGTCTACTCCGGCAACACCTCCGCCGCTTCGATCCCGCTCGCCATCGACCACATGCGGTCGGCGGGCGAGCTCTCCAGCGGGGACGTGCTGCTGCTGGTCGGCTTCGGGGCTGGACTGTCCTACGCCGGCCAGGTCGTGATCTGCCCCTGAGCGTTCGCGCTCACCGATACCACCGCGGGCGCGCCCGTGGTGAGACCGCAACAGAGGAAAGGAACCACCGTGGCGAACGAGGAAATCGCGCAGGGTCTCGCCAGCATCGTCGAAGAGGTCGCCGGCGTGGACGCCGAGGACGTCAAGGTCGAGAAGTCGTTCGTCGACGACCTCGACATCGACTCGCTGTCGATGGTCGAGATCGCCGTGCAGGCGGAGGACAAGTTCGGCGTGAAGATCCCCGACGACGAGCTGGCGAACCTCAAGACCGTGGGTGATGCGGTGGACTACATCACCAAGAACGCATGACGGCGACCGACGTCGTCATCACCGGGATGGGCGCGACGACACCACTCGGTGGTGACGTCGCGTCCACCTGGGACGGTCTGCTGGCCGGACGCAGCGGCGTTCGCAGGCTCACGGAGGAGTGGGTCGACAAGTACGACCTGCCCGCCAAGATCGGCGCACCGCTGGTCGTGGAGCCTTCCGAGGTGCTGCCTCGGGTGCAGCTGCGACGGCTGGACCGTTGCCAGGCGATCGCGATCATCGCGGCTCGCCAGGCGTGGAACGACGCCGGTTACGACATGCCCACCGACGAGCACCAGTCGGTGGATCCGGATCGGCTCGGCGTCGCGCTCGGCACCGGCATCGGCGGGCCGGTCACGCTGCTCAACCAGGACGACCTCCTGGAGGAGCACGGGCTGCGCAAGATCTCGCCGCTGACCGTGCCGATGCTCATGCCCAACGGGCCCGCCGCGCACGTCGGCATCGACCTGCGCGCTCGGGCCGGTGTGCACTCCCCCGCTTCCGCCTGCGCTTCCGGCGCCGAGGGGTTGGCGCGGGGCTGGGACATGATCCGGTCGGGGCAGGCCGACGTGGTGGTCGCCGGTGGCGCGGAGTCCTGCATCCACCAGATCACCGTCGCAGGGTTCTGCCAGGCGCGAACGTTGAGCACCCGCAACGACGAGCCGGAACTGGCCTCGCGCCCGTTCGACACGGGCCGGGACGGGTTCGTGCTCGGCGAAGGCGCGGGCGTGGTGATCTTGGAGAGCGCCGAGCACGCCAAGGCCCGCGGAGCGCGGATCTACGGGCGGCTCGCCGGGGTGGGCATCACCTCGGACGCCTACCACATCACCGGCAGCCACCCGGACGGCGTCGGCCAGGTCAACGCCATGACGCAGGCCGTGCGCACCGCGGATCTGTCCACTTCGGAGGTCGAGCACGTCAACGCGCACGCGACCTCCACCGTGGTCGGCGACGTGGGCGAGGCGGCGGCCATCCGCAAGGCGTTCGGCGACGGAGTCGCGCTGACCGCGCCGAAGAGCGCGCTCGGGCACCTCGTCGGCGGCGCGGGCGCGGTGGAGAGCATCGTGACGCTGCTGTCGATCTACCACGGGCAGATCCCGCCCACCCGCAACCTCGACGAGCTCGACCCGAAGGTCGAACTGGACGTGGTGACGGACAAGCCGCGGCAGGTCGAGCTGTCGGCCGCGGTGAACAATTCCTTCGGTTTCGGCGGGCACAACGTAGCGCTCGCGTTCGCCAAGGCCTGACGAATCCGTTCGCGGCCACCCCGTGCGGGAGCCCGGAACCTCAGGCGGCGTGCCAGGACCTGTTCGACAGCCCCGAGTCGAGTGCATCTCACTTCGGGGCTGTCCTCGGGACCGCCCCCGGCGACCTCGTCCCGGCGCCGCGCGTGCCTCCCACCCGCGTAGGTCATCCGACCGGGCGGGGGAAGTTCAGCCGTTCCAGCGGCATTCGAGCATTGATCCAGCCATCGCCGGTATTCGTCGGAGTACGCGGCGGGCTTCGCCACGCACAGATCGTCGCGCCACCCGAGGGGACCCGATGACCGCACTGGACGACCGCCCCGGCATGCCGGGAACAGCCACCGCGGACCCGCGCGACCCGTGGCTGCGACTGGGCCTGCTGCTCGACGAGGAGTCGATCACCCCGCTGCACGACCGCGATCACAGCGGTGTGCGGGCGGTGCGCGGTCGCATCGACGGCGTCCCGGTGATCGCCTACTGCACGGACGGCACCAAGATGGGCGGCGCTATGGGCACCGAGGGGTGCCGGCACGTGGTCGACGCCATCGACGCCGCGGTGCGGGACGGCTGCCCGGTCATCGGCGTCTGGCACTCCGGCGGCGCACGGCTCGCGGAGGGCGTGGAAGCGCTGGACGCCGTCGGCCAGGTCTTCGCGGCGATGATCCGCGCCTCCGGCCGGGTGCCGCAGCTGTCGGTCGTGGTCGGTCCCGCCGCCGGAGGTGCGGCCTACGGCCCGGCGCTCACCGATGTGGTGATCATGGCGCCGGCCGGGCGGGTGTTCATCACCGGGCCCGACGTGGTGCGCAGCGTCACCGGTGAGCAGATCGACCAGGAAGGGCTCGGCGGCACCGAGGCGCACGGCACGAAGTCCGGTGTGGTGCACGTCGTGGCCGAGGACGAACCCGACGCCTACGCCCGCGCCCGGCGGCTCACCGGGCTGTTCGCGACTCCCGGCTCGTTCGACCCCGCATCGATCGCCGACGGATCGGACCTGCGGGCGCTGCTGCCGGATCGGCCGCAACGCGCCTACGACATCAAACCGGTGATCCGAGGAGTCTTGGACACCCGCGCCGACGGCTCCGCGGACTTCGAGGAACTGCAGGCCAAGTGGGCGCCGAACATGGTCGTCGGACTGGGCAGGCTCGGCGGCCGTGCGATCGGCGTGCTGGCGAACAACCCGCTGCGCAAGGGCGGCTGCCTCGATTCGCTGTCGGCGGAGAAGGCGGCCCGGTTCGTGCGGATGTGCGATGCGTTCGGCGTTCCGCTGCTGGTCGTGGTGGACGTGCCCGGCTACCTGCCGGGCGTCGGCCAGGAATGGGGCGGAGTCGTGCGGCGTGGCGCGAAGTTGCTGCACGCGTTCGGCGAGGCGGTGGTGCCGCGCGTGACGCTGGTGCTGCGCAAGTCCTTCGGCGGCGCCTACATCGCGATGAACGCCCGCTCGCTGGGCGCGACCGCGGTGTTCGCCTGGCCGGAGGCGGAGGTCGCGGTCATGGGCGCGAAGGCCGCGGTCGGCGTCCTGCACCGCAAGGCGTTGGCGGCGGCACCCGACGAGGAGCGGGAGGCGTTGCAGGACAAGCTCGCCGAGGAGCACGAACGGGCCGCGGGCGGCGTCGGCAGGGCCATGTCGATCGGCGTGGTCGACGAGGTGGTCGAGCCTGCGCAGACCCGGCGCCGGGTAGCCGAGGCGCTGGCCGCGGCTCCGGCGAACCGCGGCGCGCACGGCAACATCCCGCTGTGACGCGCTGACCCGCCGCGGCTAGCAGCGGACGGCGAGCGCGCTACCGGGGAGGCTGTTCGTGTCGAGCCGGAAGCCACCGGCGTCGACCACCATCGGGTACACCACCGACCAGCGCAGGCACTGCGATTCCAGTCCCGGCGGGGCATCGTGCGGATCCTGGGTGCTCACGAAGGTCATCAGGATGCGCAGCGAATCTCTCGGCCCGGGCTCGACGCGGTGCACCTTGACCGCCGCGTCCCGCGTCGTGGCGTACTCCTGCTGCCACTTGTCCTCCGGGAGCTGCCGCTGCTTCTCCGTGACGACGGTGGCCTTCCACGTCTCGTACCGGCGCATGTTGATCGCGTTGAAGTGCATCTGCAGCGTCCAGCGGATGTCGGCGCTGTCCGGGTGCGCTTCGGCGTCCGGGCTCAATTCGATGTTCGCGTACTGGCCGCCCTGCTCCTGCACGCCCTCCATCGCCCCCGGCATCCCCGACGGCTCCGAGTAGTAGCGCTGCGCCGCGATGCCGCCGGCGCCCGCCGCGAGCAGCATGACGACGGCGATCGGCACGCCCCATTTCAGCCAGGAGTTGCGCGAACGGCCTACCGGAGAAGTCGACTGCACACCGATCAGCTTCCCACAGTGAGGCGTGTTCGAGGTTCTCCGGGCTCGTCTTGCTCGGGGGCCGGGTGGCGGAACCTCAGCTGTCTTCTCGCTGCGGGATTTTTTTCCCAAGTGGATCCGCCACGAAGGAAAAAGTCGTCTCGCGAGAAGGCTGCTGAGAACCCGCGGGTGAGCGGCTTTCGACGTGGACTATGCGCTGACGCGCATCCAGGCACGGCCGCCGGCCGCCAGGCAGGCTTGCTCCGCGGCCCAAGGGACGGCCTTCGGCCGCAGGGCGTGATTCGGTGGGGGTCAGCCGACTCGGTGCAGCCAGCTGACCGGGGCTCCGTCTCCGGCGTGGCGGAAGAGTTCGAGCTCCTGGTCCCAGGCCGCGCCCAGCAGTTGGTCGACGCGGTGGGTGAACGACTCGGAGCCGCGGCTGTTGGCGGCGAGCGTGCGCAACTGGTCTTCGCTCACCACGATGTCGCCGTTGGCGCTGGTGCGGGCGTTCCACAGGCCGAGCCCTGGGACGTGGCAGAACCGTTGCCCGTCGATGCCCGGACTGGGGTCCTCGGTGATCTCGAACCGGAGCATCGGCCACGCGCGCAACGCGGTGACCAGGCGGGACCCCGTGCCGGGTTCTCCGGTCCAGGTGAGTTCGGCGCGCAACTGCCCAGGCGCCGCGGGTTGCGCCGTCCAGCGGAGTTCGGTCCGCATGCCGAGTGCGCCGGCGACGGCCCACTCGATGTGCGGACAGACCGCAGACGGCGACGAGTGGACGTAGATCACGCCACTGGTGCTGCCACGGGTGCTCACTGCTGACCTCCGCTGTTCGACGAGGGACGTCTTCCCCTACGACCTCGTCCGGCGGTGGCCCGGCCCCCGATCACCGCGGTCGCGGTAGATCGGCGGCGTGCGGCGTCATTCTGCACGGGCGTTGACCACGGCCGCCACATGAAGTTGATGAACTGCCCGACCGGGGCACGTCGTTCCGCTACCGTTCGCAGGACTCCCCCCGCTCCTGCCGGAGCGAGGTCCTCGCAGTTCCAGGCCCGCCCGAGCGGACGAACGGGTGCCTCGGACGGCCCAATCCCGCAGGTGCGGATGAGTGTCAGATACCACTCGAATGGGGGAGCACGCGCAGTAGGCGACAATGCCTGCCGGACCCGGCGGCCGTAGACCGACCGGGCGAGTGGAGCTCGATCGCGGGAACGGAGACGACCATGCGGGTGGTGCGGCTCGGCAAGGAGCCGACCAAGATCGGCGCGGACATCCGGGCGGCCATCGCGGCGTGGGGCCCCGGCAGCGGTGTCTTCGGCGGAGTCGCCGTCTTCGGCGCCGAACCGCCGGGTGCGCCGCGCACGCTGGACGCGGTCCTGGTGCTGCCGCGAGGCATCGTGGTCGTCGTCGGAACCGATCTCCCGGAGTCGGCGCTCACCTTGGAGGCGCCGGTGCAGACCCCGTGGACGGTCGACGGCTGGCCGCTGCTGCGCCAGACCGCCGCGATGAACCCGGCGCTGGAAGCGCTGGAGTCGGCCGCCGCGCTGGCCCGCGCATTGCAGTCCCGCGACGCGGAACCGATGCCCGTCGCCGCCATCGTCGCCGTCGGCCCCTACGTCGCCCAGATCACCCAGCCGACGAACGACCTGTACCGCGGCGTGCGGGTGCTGTACCCGTCGACGACGAGCATGCTCGCCGCCGCCCGCGAACTCGCCACCTACGAACGCGCCTGCGGGGTCGAGCCGGCGCGGAAGGTGCTGCGCATCCTCGACGAGCGCGCCGGCCGGATCTCCGTCGCGGACCTGACCGCGGAGGGCTTCCCCGACTCGGTGACCCCCGACCTCGCGTCGGCGAGCACGCTGCTGATCCCGAAGGTGCGTGACGAGGCTCCGGCACCGGTTCCGGCCGCAGCGCCGAACGCGCTGCGGGCTCGGCTGAGCGGCTTGTCGCGGCGCACGGTGCTGACCGCGCTCGGCGTGGCCGCCGTCGTGCTCACCGGGGCGGTGCTGTCCTCGGTGTGGGCGGGCGGTTCGGGTTCGGCCCAGGACATGACCGCGCAGCAGGTGGACGGGGTCTCGTTCGAGCGCACCGCGGCCGAGCTCGGCGGCGACTGCGCCGAAGCCTCGTTCGGCGACGTGCGGGCCTGGTTCCAGCGGCATCCGTGCGAGGCGCTGTCCAGGCAGGTCTTCGACAGCGAAGCCGCGAGCCGGACGGCCACCGTTTCCCTCGCCGTGGTGGACCTGGGCGACGCGACCCCGGCGCGGAACCTGCGGGAGCTGCTGAACACACCTGGTTCGGGCGGTATCTCCGACCCGGCCGCCGAGCCCGGTCCGCCGACCGAGTTCGACGGCGCGGCGCAGGCGGTGCAGCAGACCGGTTCGCAGGTGCGGATCGTGCAGGCCGCCTGGGCCTCCGGGAAATCCGATCCGGGCGACGTCTCGCTGCGCGTGCTCGCCGAACGCGGACTGCGGTTGCGCACGCCGGAGTAGGCCCGCCGCGAAGCACCGGTGGAACCCGCCGAGCGCGGATCCCACCGGCTCCCCGACTCAGCCCCAGAAGGTCGCGGGGACGCACCCGGTGTCGGCGCACGCCGGAGCCACCGGGCGCGCGTCCGCGCCGTCCACCAGCCACTGCCGGCCGTCCGCGACCGACACCAGGTACCGCCCGACCCGGTCGACGGACAGCTGCACCTGCTCCGCCCCGAGCGCGCCGCCGGTGTCGAACGGGACGCCGCCACCGACTGCGGCGCCGCTGTCCCCGTCGAGCGTGCTGATCCGCATCCGCTCGGCGGGCGGGTTGCCGCATTCGGCCGGGGTGAGCACCGCGACGTCGCTGTCGGACCAGGCCAACGCCTGCGGGGCGCACGCCCCTGCGGGCGGCGTCGGCATCGGTGCGCCCAGTTCGGTGCCGCCGGGAGCCACGATGTGGATCTCGGACCGGGACGTGAGCACCGCGAGCCGTCCATCGTGGTCCACCGCCAGGTCGAGCGCCTGCTCTCCCGCGGGCAAGCCGATCCGCCGCGGCCCACCGGTTCCTTCGACCACCACGCCGTCGCCCTCGGCGTAGGCGAACCGCCCACCACCGGCCGCCAGCGCGGTGCCCGTTCCGGTGCGGTGCGCGACCGGCCTGATGATCCTGTCGGGCCCGAGCACGACGATGTCGCTGCCCCCCGCGGCCGGGACGGTCGCGTAGACGCGGTCCCCGTCGGCCGCGAGCCCGCCCTGCACGGGTGCTCCGACCTCGGCGAGCACCTCGTGCTGCTTCCCGGTGAGCACGTCGAACGAGGCGAGCGTGCCCGGTTTCGGTGCCGCGACGTAGCTGTTCGGCGCGATGCTCACCGGTTCCGCCTGGCGCGGACTGGTGCCGGGCACCACCGCCAGCGCGACCAGGAACACCGCGGAGGCGGCCACCGCCACCCCTCCCGCTGCGATCAGCGGGCGCCGGGACGGGCGTCGAGATCGGCGCTGGCGGGCCGCGAGCAGCCGCGGCAGCGTGTCGCCGCGCGGCTCGACGTCGTCCACCAGCGCGTGCAGCCCGCTGCGCAGCTCGTCGACGGCCTGCGTGTCGTCTGGATCCCTCACACCCGCTCCCGCAGCAAATCCGAAAGCCGAGCCACTCCCCGCGAGCAGTACGACTTGACCGCACCCTGACTCACGCCCATCAGCTGCGCGGTCCGCGCCTCGCTGAAGTCGGCGTAGTACCGCAGCACCACCGCTTCCCGCTGCCTGCGCGGCAGGTGGGTGAGGGCGTCCGCGAGCACCGCGCGGTCCAGGCCGCGTCCGGTGTCGTCCGGACGCGAATCCTCGGTGGCGATCCGAGGCTGGTAGCGCTTGGCGACCATGCGGCGGCGCAGCACCGACCGAGCCCGGTTGAGCACCGCCTGCCGCAAGAACGCCAGCGCCTTGTCCGGGTCGCGCAGCCGCGTCCTGGAGTCGAAGACCCGCACGTACGCGTCCTGCACGATGTCCTCGGCCGAAGCCCGGTCATCGACGAGCAGCACCGCTATCCGCAGCAGTTGCCGGTAGTTCTCCTGGTAGAGCTCGGTGAGTTTGGTCGTCAGTTCATCCATGGCCGCCAGCCCGTCGCCCGGCCAGGCGGTCACGGGCAATGCGATCGAAACCGTCACATCTCTGCATGACGCCCGAGACCCCCTTCGCGGTTGGCAGCCGACGCGGACCAGATTTCCCGATCGAAGCTCCGACCGGCGGAGAGGCGCAGCTTACCGTCCGCCACGAGTGCGGTCGCGGAGTGATCGTCCGGATCGGCCGCCGACCGCGGGGCGGGGCGGGCGAGCCGGAGCTCGCGAGCGCCTCGTCCGGGTGGCCAGCGCGCCCGCGCGCGGGCGCGCTGGCCGTCCGGGCCAGGCGTTCCTCCACAAAGGACCGCACCGGACGCGCAGGCCGCACCCCCGGGCCGCGGCGCCGCGTAAGAATCACCACACCACAAGATCACCCGTTTGCCGTCGTCGCTGGTCAGCCGATCATCGGCACCCTCACTCGCCCGTTTTGGCAGCCGATGCCGCCGGGTGCTCGTTCGACTACCGTCGGCAGCGGGACAGCACGGTTCCGCACCCGGCAACCGATGGGAGGATAGGCGGCCTCCCGGCCGCCTCAACCGGCCATGAAGTTCGGCATCTCGACGTTCAACACCGATGAGGGCATCGGCCCCGCGGAGCTCGGGCGCGCGCTGGAGGACCGCGGTTTCGACTCGCTCTTCCTCGCCGAGCACACCCACGTTCCCGCGAGCCGCGACACCCCGTATCCCGGCGGCGGCGACCTGCCGCGGATCTACTACCGCACGCTGGACCCGTTCGTGAGCCTCACCGCGGCTGCCGCGGTGACCGAGAACCTGTTGCTGGGCACCGGGATCGCGCTCATGATCCAGCGCGATCCGATCACCACCGCGAAGGAGGTCGCCAGCCTCGACCTCGTCTCCAACGGGCGGGTGATCTTCGGCATCGGCGCCGGCTGGAGCCGCGACGAGATGCGCAACCACGGCACCGATCCGGGCAGGCGCGGCGCGCTGATGGACGAGCGGATCCGGGCCATGCGGGAGATCTGGACGAAGGAGCTCGCGGAGTTCCACGGCGAGCACGTGGACTTCGACCCGATCTACTCGTGGCCGAAGCCGGTGCAGCAGCCGCATCCGCCGATCTACATCGGCGGCGAGAGCAAGCGCTCCTTCGACCGGGTCGCCGAGTACGGCGGGGGCTGGCTGCCCCGCGCGGACACCGAGAACCTCGGCGACCTGATCGCGAAGGTGCGCGAGCACGCGGGCTGGCGGGTTCCGGTGTCGCTGTACGCGGCGCCGAAGGACTCGGTGGTCGAGGAGTACGCGGAGGCCGGGGTGGATCGGCTCCTGTTCTACCTGCCGACCAAGCCGCGGGACGAGTCGCTGGAGCGGCTCGACCTGCTCGCCGGCGTGGTGACCAAGCACAGCTGAGCCGTGAGGGGCCGCTGGTGCGGCGGCGGCCCCTTACATCCTGGTTACTTCCCGGTCTTGCACTGGACATGGGGGACATCGCAGGCAGATCCTTGCGACTGCTTTGCAGATCGGTGCGATCACAACAGCAAGTTGCATGCACAACTGCTTTGATCGCGGAACGGAGACCGGGGACGGTGGGGAACACGACGACGACGGCGCCGACGGACGAGGCGTCGCCGCAACGCAAGTGGAGTCCGAAGCAGATCGTCGTGTGGGCACTGGTGGCCGTGGTGGGGGCCATCGCCTGGGGAGTCATCGCGCTCGGCCGCGGTGAGGAGATCTCCGCCGCCTGGCTGGTGTTCGCCGCGCTCGCCTCCTACGCGATCGGATACCGGTTCTACGCGCGGTTCATCGCCTACCGGGTGCTGCGGGTGGACGACACCCGCGCGACACCGGCGGAACGGCTGAACAACGCCACGGATTTCCAGCCCACGGACCGCAGAGTCCTGTTCGGGCACCACTTCGCCGCCATCGCGGGCGCGGGCCCGCTGGTCGGCCCGGTGCTGGCCGCGCAGATGGGGTACCTGCCCGGCACGATCTGGATCATCGTCGGCGTGGTGTTCGCCGGCGCCGTGCAGGACATGGTGGTGCTGTTCTTCTCCACCCGCCGCGACGGCCGCAGCCTCGGGCAGATGGCCCGCGAGGAGATCGGTCCGGTCGGCGGCATCGCGGCGCTGATCGCCGTGCTCGCCATCATGATCATCCTGCTTGCGGTGCTGGCGCTGGTCGTGGTCGGCGCGCTGAAGGACTCGCCGTGGGGCACCTTCTCCATCGGGATGACCATCCCGATCGCCCTGTTCATGGGCATCTACCTGCGCTACTTGCGGCCCGGCCGGATCATCGAGACCTCGATCATCGGCATCGGCCTGCTGCTGCTGAGCATCATCGGCGGCAGCTGGGTCGCCGACTCGGCGCTGGCCGAGACGTTCACGCTCTCCGGTAACCAGGTCGTGCTGGCGCTGGTGGTGTACGGCTTCATCGCCTCGGTGCTGCCGGTGTGGATGCTGCTGGCGCCGCGGGACTACCTGAGCACGTTCATGAAGGTCGGCGTCATCGTCATGCTGGCGGTGTCGATCCTGATCGCGATGCCGGTGATGAAGACCGAGGCGATCACCGAGTTCGCCTGGAACGGCCAGGGCCCGGTGTTCGCGGGCACGCTGTTCCCGTTCGTGTTCATCCAGATCGCCTGCGGTGCGCTCTCCGGCTTCCACGCGCTGGTGTCCTCGGGGACCACGCCGAAGCTGATCGAGAAGGAGTCGCAGGTCCGCGTCATCGGCTACGGCGGGATGCTCACCGAGTCGTTCGTGGCGATCATGGCGCTGGCCGCGGCGTGCATCATCGACCCCGGCATGTACTACGCGATGAACATGCCCAGCGCGGCGCTCGGTGACACGTTGGAGTCCGCCTCGCAAGCCGTGGCCGGGATCGGCTTCCAGATCACTCCCGAACAGCTCGCCGCCGCGGCCAACGCCGTGGACGAGGAGACCCTGGTGGGCCGCAGCGGCGGCGCCCCGACGCTCGCGCTCGGGCTCTCGGAAGTGTTCTCGCAGGTCCTCGGCGGGGACGCGATGCGGGCCTTCTGGTACCACTTCGCGGTCATGTTCGAGGCGCTGTTCATCCTCACCACGGTGGACGCCGGGACCCGCGTCGGGCGGTTCATGCTGCAGGACACCGTCGGCAACGTGTGGAAGCGCTTCGGCGACGTGACCTGGAAGCCCGGCATCTGGATCTCCAGCGCCGCCATCGTCGGCGGCTGGGGCTACTTCCTGTGGACCGGTGTGAACGACCCGCTGGGCGGCATCAACCAGCTGTTCCCGCTGTTCGGCATCGCCAACCAGCTGCTCGCGGCGGTGGCGCTGGCGGTGGCCACCACGGTCCTGATCAAGTCCGGGCGCGCGAAGTACGCCTGGGTGACGATCGTCCCGCTGGTCTGGGACGCGGTCGTGACGCTGACCGCGAGCTGGCAGAAGGTGTTCTCCGCGGACCCGAAGCTGGGCTTCTTCTCCCAGCGCGCCGCGTACCAGGCGGCGATCGACGCCGGGGAGACCAGCAAGGGCTCGGCGAGCACCGTCGACGAGATGCGCCAAGTGGTCACGAACTCCACGGTGTGCGGTGTGCTCAGCGTGCTGTTCGCGGTGCTGATCCTCATCGTGCTGGTGGACGCGATCCGGGTGTGGACCCAGGCGCTGCGCAGCACCCGGCCGCTGCAGGACACCGAGACGCCGCACACCGAGTCGGCGCTGTGGGCACCGGCCGGACTGATCCCCACCGCCGAGGAGCGGCGCATCCAGCGGGAACGCCGCGAACCGGAGGACCGCCAGGAAGTGGGCGCGGGTACGTGAGTTCCCGGACGCCTTCCTCGCGGGCGGTGCTGTCCCGGCTGGGACGGTCCGCCCGCGAGGCCTGGCAGATCGCCCGCGGCATCGTCGGCGAAACCGCCTACGAGCGGTACCTGGAGCACCACCGCCGACACCACGCCGGCAGCGCGCCGCTGGGCGAGCGCGAGTTCTGGCGGCGCCACGTCGACCGCGGCGACACCCACCCCGGCTCCCGCTGCTGCTGAGCCGGGCGGGCAAGGTCGGCCGGCCGTTCGGGCACGGTCCCTGGCGGCTCGGGTGACTCCTCTGGTGAGATCGCGTCGTAGGAGTCGGCGCGATCCTCGGAGGTGATGATCACGATGGACGGGCTGCCCGGATCGATCCTCGCCTGGATCATCTGCTCGGTCTTCTTCGCCCTCGGCTTGGGCTGCCTGTGGCACGGCGGGCGCGAAGTGCGGGTCACTCGACGCCTGCAGGACCGCGGTGTCCGGACGACGGCGACCGTGATCAGGCACAAGCCGGGTTCCGCGCTCGATCAGCCGGTGTACGGCTACACCGATCACCGCGGTGCCCGGTTCACCCTCGAACCGGGCAGGATCCACAACACCTTCACGCCCGTCGGAGACCGAGCGGACGTGCTCTACCTCCCGGAACACCCCGAGACCTCCAGATTGGCGGAGTCGGAGGGCACCCCGTGGAAAGGCGCGACGCCGGCGTTCGCAATCGGCGCGGCCATGTGCCTCGGGACCGTCGCGTTCATGGCCTGCCTGCTGTTCATCCCAGCCGGGGGATTTCACACCACGAGCTCGCCACCGCTGGTCATGATCTTCGGCTTGGTGGGCGTGCCGCTGCTCGTGCTGGCGATCCCCGTCGTGCGGATCACCCGGCTCGTGCGACTGCGCCGGACCGGGATCCGCACGGAGGGCGTGGTGGTCCGCGAGGCCGACCGTTCGAACCGCTGGCTCGTCGACTTCGTCGACCACGACGGCCGCCGGATCCAGTTCACGAGCGGTCACACCGGCAAGCGCGCCGGTGCCCGAGTTCCGGTCGTCTACCGGCGGGCTCGGCCGCAGCAGGCAGAAGTGGCATCGCTGGCGCCCGCGCTTCGCGAGAACGGGTTCATCGCCGTGGTCGCGCTGTTCTTCCTCGCGATGGCCGCCCTGGCCTTCTGACGCCTGGGAGGTCACCGCTACCCGCCCTCGGGCTGCGATGAGTTCTCCCGGCGAGGACGGTCGTCCTGTGCAGGTGCGGCGGATTCGCCGTGCCGCGGCGGAGGCCAGGAGGGCATCATGCAGAAGATCACCACGTGCCTGTGGTTCGACGGCCAGGCGGAAGAGGCGGCGCGGTTCTACACGTCGGTCTTCGCGAACTCGCGGATCACCGAGATCCAGCACTACGGCGAAGCGGGCCCCGGTGAGCCCGGCACGGTGCTCCTCGTGACGTTCGAACTGGCCGGTCAGCAGTTCCTCGGTCTCAACGGCGGCCCGGAGTTCTCGTTCACCGAGGCGATCTCGCTGCACGTGGACTGCAACTCGCAAGAAGAAGTGGATCGGATGACCGAACAGCTCGTCGCGGGCGGCGAGCAAGGTCCGTGCGGCTGGGTCAAGGACCGCTACGGGCTGTCCTGGCAGGTCGTCCCCAGCGAGCTCACCGACATGCTGCGCGACCCCGATCCGGACCGCTCCAACCGCGTCATGCGGGAAATGCTCACCATGCGCAAGCTCGACCTCAACGCCCTCCGCCGCGCCTACGCCTAGCCCACATCGCTGCGGGGTGAACGGACCGTTCGTCCGATCTCGTTGGGCGAACGGTCCGTTCACTCACTCCGGCAAGGGCTGGCCGAGGGCGGCGAGGCGGGCGCGGAGCACTGCGTTCTCGTTCTCCGCGCTGTTCAGGCGTGCGTGCACCCTGGCCAGGTCGGCCTCCGAGTAGCGGTGCGGGATGTGCTTCGGGCAGTTCCAGTCGTAGCCCTCCACCGCGATCAGCACGAGCTGCTCGACCCGGCCTTCGGTGCGCGGGTCATCCAAGCGGGCCGCGAGCTCCGGCTCCGCGGCGGCGTCGCGCACCGCGGCGTGCCCGAACAGCTTCAGCCTGGTGCGCGTCGCGTAGTCCATGAAGAACAGCGCCACCCGATCGTCCCCGCGCACGTTCCCATCGGTGATGTACTGGCGGTTCCCCCGCACATCGGCGTATCCGAGGGTGCCGGAATCCAGGACGTGCACGAATCCGGCGGGACCACCGCGGAATTGCACGTACGGCCATCCGGTCTCCCCGACGGAAGCGAGATAACAACCGTCGCGCGCCGCGATGAACTCGCGTTCCCGATCACCCAGCGGATCGGCTTCGAGCCCTACCGCCGCCCCCAGGTCCTTCCGGTGCGCCGGACGACTCCCCTGCTCCACCTGCATGTTACGCACCGCGTCGGTGAACGCCAGCCGCGCGTACCTGCTCATCGCCCACCCTTCCCGGAAATCGGAACGCCCCTTTCACGATGACCACGCAACCGGCACCGGCACAACGAGCGGGCAGAATGAACCACCCCACACCACCGATCCAGAAACCGGAAAAGCAGCCGACCATTTCCGGCGCGAACAACTCGGTCCCGCTTTTCCCCGCACGAGACCGCAGACCCGCCCCGTTCACGGCGTTCCGGGCAAGGCAGACTGAGCGGTCCGCAAACCGAGGAGGATGATGTGAGCGATCTTCAGGTCGAGGACACCAAGGTCGGCGACGGCGCCGAGGCCCAGCCGGGCAACGACGTGACCCTGCACTACACGGGCACGCTCAGCGACGGCTCGAAGTTCGACTCGTCCCACGACCGGGGCGAGGGCTTGAATTTCACCCTGGGTTCCGGCCAGGTCATCGAAGGCTGGGACCGCGGCGTCACCGGCATGCGCGTCGGCGGCACCCGCACCCTGGTGATCCCGCCCGCCATGGCTTACGGCGAGCGCGGCGTCCCGCCGATCATCCCGCCGAACGCCACGCTGCACTTCGACGTGGAACTCCTCGAGGTCAAGTGACCCGACGTCGGCGGGGCCCCCCCCCGGCCCGACACCCGCACGCCGGAACAGGATTCACACCCCGTTTCCGCGCACGCGAGCACCATTCGATCTTCAAAGCGAAAGCCGCCGCAGGTCAGATGGTGGGGCAGGTGGGACTTGAACCCACGGCTGACGGATTATGAGTCCGCTGCTCTAACCAACTGAGCTACTGCCCCCGATGGCGTGATGAAACGCTCCTCTGGGTGATCGTAGCGAGGCTGGGCGGTGAGAAGCTCGTTGGGTTGCCCGCACGACCGGGCGAAACCACGAGGCCTGGCCCGCGATGCGGGCCGGTGGCGGCGAATCCGGTCGTGGCAACAAAAAGGGCCGGCACCCCGTGGGTGCCGGCCCGTTCTCGTCGCAGCGTCACATGAACGCCGTGATGCTGAAGGCACCGGTCAGCTGACCGATGATCACGATGGTGGCCAGCAGGGCGCTGAGCCCGGCCACCGTCAGCAGCGACAGCATGACCAAATAGACCAGAGCCCTGATCGGCTTCGGCAGCTGCGCCACCGTGGCCAGATCGGGCAGCGCGAAGTGGTTTTCCTTACCGATTCCTGGAGCGGACATCCCGACTTCCCCCGTCCTTCTTGTCGTCCCCGTTTGTGCACCACTGCCCCGAGGACGGAGAGCAGTGGGAGTTTCGTTGGTTCTCATGCATCATGAATCGATTTGGTTCATGCCGCGTGGCCTGGACCACGAGCCGATCCTGATCATCCATGCCCGCTGTGACCTGCGGGAAAACCTCAGGGGGAAGCGGGGTGTCGTCGAGCTGCACGAATCAGATCGCCGAGCTCATCAGAATCGTTACCCGACCCTGATCAACCCGAGACTGAATCGCCCGAAAGGGTGGAACTGGTCCATGAACATCAAAAAAGGTGCCGAATTGGCACCCCTTCGCGGTTCGTCAAACCTTGGTTAGCCGACCGATCCGAGCGCCGTTCGATGTCGGCCGATCCAGGGATGTCGACACATCTTCGTGCCTTCGCGAACCCTGATTCTGCCTGGTTCAACCGGCTTCAGACTCTGCGATCAGCATACCAGCAAGCCCCCGGCGCCCTGCTCCGGCCGCCACCGTCGCCGGCCCCGCAGCGGCCGATCGCGCGACCTCCACTTTCCCTTTGCGCAACAGGAAGTTGCGCACTGGAGCGGACTGTTCGGACATCGCGATCGTGCACCCGGCTGAACGCTCACCTGCGATCCGCAGGCCTCGGGTCAGAATCCCTCGCCGAGCGGGAGCGGGTGGGGCGCGAGGCGGTGGGCGGGCGGTTCGGTGCCGTGCAGGTGGCGCACGAAGTAGTCCCACGTGCGGCGCGTGACGTAGTGCTTGCGGCGCAGCAGCGCGTGCTCGTCTCCGGGGATCAGCAGCACGTCGACGTCCTTGTCGGCCTCGATGAGCGCGTCGACCAGGCGCAGGGTGTGCGCCGGGAGCACGTTGTCGTCGAGTTCGCCGTGGATCAGCAACAGCTTGCCCTGCAGGTTCGCGGCCAACGCCGGGTTCGACAACGCGCGCTTGCTCTCGTCGTTGATCTCCCCGTGGTACTGCTCGGGCCACATCGGAACGTAGACGCCCATGTCGTGGTTGCCGGCCAGCGCGACTCCGACCGAGTAGAACTCGGGGTGGGCGAGCATGGCGCGCGCGGTGGCGAAGCCGCCGCCGGAGTGACCGGTGATCCCGACCCGCTCGGTGTCGAGCCACGGGTGCCGGTGGCCGAGCTCGCGGATCGCGGCGATGTGGTCGACGAGCGAACCGGCCTCGTCGAGAGCGCCGTAGGAGTGGTCGTGGAACGCCTTGCCGCGGCCTGCCGTGCCTCGCCCGTCGACGGCGACGACCGCGAATCCCAACGCCGCCAACGCTTCCGCTTCGCCCGGTACGGCGCTGTCGAACGCGGGCCCGGACCGGTGGACCTGCGGACCGGGGTAGATGCAGTCGATCACCGGGTAGCGGTGGTCGGGGTCGAAGCCGTGCGGTCGCCACAGCAGTCCGTGGATCGACGTCTTCCCGTCGGCGGCGGTCGTGCGGAACCGTTCCGGCGGGCGCCAGCCGACGGATTCGAGCCGCCCCGCGTCCGGTGCTTCGAGTTCGACCAGGACCTGCCCGTCACCGCCCAGCACGACTGAGCGGGGTGGGGCGCTCACCGTGGAGGCCCGGTCGACGAGGTAGCCGCCCTCCGCCGGGCTCACCGCGTCGTGGTCGAGGTCGTCGTCGGTGAGGCGGGTGAAACCGGTGCCGTCGAAGCCGACCCGGCAGATCTGGCGGACGTAGGGATCGTGCTCGACGAGCCCGGAAGCCAGGAACCACACCTGCCGCGCCTCCTGGTCCACCCAGAGGACCTTGCGCACCAGCCACTGACCGGAGGTCACCTGCGCCACGTGCTCACCGTCGGCGGAGTAGAGGTAGAGGTGGCCCCACCCGTCGCGCTGCGACCACCAGAGGATCTCGCCGGAGTCCAGCACGTGCACCATCGCCGGTTCCCCGAGTTGCGGGGTCGGATCGATCCGCGTCGCGCCGCTCTCGCTGATCAACGTGGTCACCTCGCCGGTGGCCGGGTCGAGGCGGCGCAGCTCCAAGGTGCGGGCGTCGCGGGAGTGGCGCAGGAAGTGCACCGCGTCGCCCTTCTCCCCCGACCACCACTGGTAGGCGATGCCCGCCGGATGCACGATCACGCAGGGCTCGTCCTGCTGGCGCACGACGTCGCGCGTGGTGACGTCCAGGACGGCCCACTCCATCGTCGCCTGCGCCGCATCGCCGGGCATCGGGTAGCGGGACCGGTGTTCCACGGGCCTGCCGCCGTCGCGGGGCGCGGACTCCACGAGCACCTGCTCGGGCAGGTCGCGCTGATCGAGCCGGTGCACCAGGAGGCGGGTCGAGTCCGGCGACCAGGACACCACCAGCGGGGCAGGCAGGCCGAGGTTGCGCATCAGTGCCCGCATGCCCAGCGCTTCGGGCAGTCCGCCGTAGTCGAAGTGCGGCTCGGCGTCCTCGGTGAGCGCGAACTCCTGGGCCCCGTCGCGGGAGCGGACCACGATGTCGCCGTCGCGGCGGAAGGCGATCCACGCCTTGTCCGGCGACGCGACCTCGCCGGGCAGCGGCTCGGCGTAGTCGACGCGAGCGCAGGAACCCGCGCTGTCGGACCACTCCCAGCGGGACTCGAACGCCGAGAACCGCACCGTCCAGGCCTCGTGCTCGGGGACGTCGAGGTCGATCGAGGTGATCGGCAGGTCGTCCGCCGCGACGGCGCGGCCCGCCGCCACCGACAGCGCCGCGGCCAGCCGGTCGTGGTCGAACGCGTCGTGGCGAGTGCCCTCGACCGGGTCCACCACGACGTGGCGGGCGCCCACCCGGTACCAGAAGCGGCGTCCGCCGGACAGCCACCGCGGCTGCACCGAGCCGCCGGGCACCCGCCGCGCTCGGTACGGGTCTTGCATGATCTCCGCGCGGGCGTAGTCCGCGTTCGTCAGCCGGATCGCCGGCTCGGCGTAGTGGTTCGGGGTCATGCCTCCGACCGAACACCCGGCCGTCGCGGCACGCTCAACCTTCCGGGCGGATGATCCAGGTCACTCCCGCTCGGACCAGCCGGAACTCGCGCCCCCAACCCGCTCGGCCCGCCGGGACTGTGCCGTTCGTATGCAGCCGTCACCTCGGATTTGCATATTTATACGCGATGATCTCCGCCGGAACCGGGCGCGCCGACGCCGGACCGCGCACCCCTTGCACCAGATGCGAGGACTCTTCTCGAGAAGCCCAGCGGCACTTGTTATGATGAATACATGTCGAAGGTCCTGAATAATCTTCCAGTGGGTGAGCGGGTCGGCATCGCCTTCTCCGGCGGGCTGGACACCTCGGTCGCGGTGGCGTGGATGCGCGAGCGCGGCGCCCTGCCGTACACCTACACAGCCGACATCGGCCAGTACGACGAGCCGGACCTGTCCGACGTGCCCGAACGCGGGCGCGTCTACGGGGCCGAGCGCGCCCGGCTGATCGACTGCCGCGCCGCGCTGGTCGAGGAAGGCCTCGCCGCCTTGGCCTGCGGCGCCTTCCACATCCGCTCCGGCGGGCAGGCGTACTTCAACACCACGCCGCTCGGTCGCGCGGTGGTGGGCACGCTGCTGGTGCGCGCGATGCGCGAGGACGACGTGTTCATCTGGGGCGACGGCTCCACCTACAAGGGCAACGACATCGAGCGCTTCTACCGGTACGGCCTGCTGGCCAACCCGGACCTGCGCATCTACAAGCCCTGGCTGGACGAGGACTTCGTCAGCGAGCTCGGCGGGCGGGACGAGATGTCCGCCTGGCTGGTCGAGCGGAAGCTGCCCTACCGCGACTCCGCGGAGAAGGCGTACTCCACCGACGCCAACATCTGGGGCGCCACCCACGAGGCCAAGAAGCTCGAATACCTCGACACGCCGCTCGAGATCGTCGACCCGATCATGGGCGTGCCCTTCTGGGACTCCGCCGTCGACATCCCGGCCGAGGACGTCACCGTCGAGTTCGAGCACGGCCGCCCGGTGCGGATCAACGGGAAGTCCTTCGACTCCGACGTCGACCTGGTCCACGAAGCCAACGCCATCGGCGGCAGGCACGGCCTCGGCATGTCGGACCAGATCGAGAACCGGATCATCGAGGCGAAGAGCCGTGGCGTGTACGAGGCGCCGGGCATGGCGCTGCTGCACATCACCTACGAGCGGCTGCTCAACGCGGTGCACAACGAGGACACCGTGGCGATGTACCACACCGAGGGCCGCCGCCTCGGCCGGTTGCTCTACGAGGGCCGCTGGTTCGACCCGCAGGCGCTGATGCTGCGGGAGTCCCTGCAGCGCTGGATCGGCTACCCGATCACCGGCAGCGTCACCGTGCGCCTGCGCCGCGGCTGGGACTACACGGTCCTGAACACCGAGGGCCCGCGCCTGAGCTACCACCCGGACAAGCTGTCCATGGAACGCAGCAAGGACCAGGCGTTCGTCCCGAACGACCGCATCGGCCAGCTGTCCATGCGCAACCTGGACATCGCCGACTCGCGCAGCATGCTGGAGCTGTACGAGGGCGGCGGCCACGGCTCGCTCACCGCGTGGGGCGAACTCGTCGGCGAGCTGGCTCCGGGCGGGGCCACGGCGATCGCTGCTCGCACCGGCGATGACGGCGTCGAGTCCGAGGCGCTCGACCACGCCGCCATCGAGGTGGGCACGGACTGACCTTCCGCCGAACACCGGGGCCGGTGCGACCTGAGCGTCGCGCCGGCCCCGCGTGCGTCGTGGCGGAGTTCCGCCCACCGCGGCCGGAGCGTGCTCATTCCGGCCACGGCGAGTTCTCGATGACCTCCACGAAGTGCCGCGCGCGACCCCGGGGACGCAGTGCGCCAGCACGTCCGCCTTACGTTGCCGAACGTCGTCGCCTGTCGATGTGGCGCACGTGCCGCCGCAGCTGCCACTGCCCGGGCGGCGCCGTAGTGCCGCCGACGACCGCGCCGCGGTGCGAGGCACGTGAGCGCGGCCTGGTCAGCCGGAGGACCACCACGCCCCCGTCGCCGCCGAGCGGTAGCGGGCGAGTGGGCTCTCCGCGGCGTCCGCAGCCGGCTCCGATCCGGCCCCGCCTGGAGGGCACGCGCCGAGGCGGCGACCAGGACGACCGTGGACCCTGTTGCCCCGCATCTCACGTTGTCGCCGGCTACGCGCAAGCGATCGTGGGCGACACCTTGGTGCCCGCTCACGACCGGAGAATGAATGCGTCGTCGAACAACTACCGCTATCCGACCAACTTGCAGGTGATCAGTCATCGACGCCGACACCCGGTTGACGGTCGCGATCGGCCGCCGTGACCGGGCGACCGCGACGGCTGCCGCGCCTACACGGATTCTGGTGCCGATCAGCAGTACCGGGGCGCGCACGAGATCGCTGACGGCGGCTGCCAAGACAACCTTCGACCACCTGATCGTTTACGCCGTGCGTGCATCTGAATACGCTCGAGCCGACCCTTTCCCTCCGAACATCGATAGGCCTGATGTCACACACAGACGACGCCGTACCCCAGATCGACACCAGCCGGCCCAGCATCGCCCGCGTCTACGACGCGTTCGTGGGTGGCAAGGACAACTTCGAGGTCGATCGCGAGGTCTACCGGCATCTCCTGGAAATCGCGCCGGAGTCGGCAGAGGTCGGCCGACAGTGCCGGGCGTGGCTGATCCGCGTCGTGCGGTTCCTCGCCGGTCAGGCGGAGATCGACCAGTTCATCGACCTCGGCTCCGGACTGCCCACTGCGGAGAACACCCACCAGGTCGCGCAGCGCTTGAACCCCGCGGCGCAAGTGATCTACATCGACAACGACCCGTCGGTCGCAGCGCACGGACGCGCGCTGCTCGAGGAGAACGACCACACCCACTTGGGCTTCGCGGACTTCCGGTACCCGGAGGAACTGTTCGAGCACCCCGTCGTCGCGGACAACCTGGACCTGACCAGGCCGGTCGCCCTGATCCAGTGCAACACGCTGCACCACGTGAAGGACGCCGAGAAGCCCGTCGAAATCATGCAGTCCTACATCGAGGGGCTCGCCCCCGGGTCCTACGTGGCGATCTCGCACCTGTTCGCTCCGGAGGACGGCAGTGAGCAGAGCAAGCTCGCCCGGGACGCGGAAGAGAAGTTCAACGCCCTCATGGGCAGTTGCTACTTCCGGCAGCGGGAGGAGATCGAGGCGCTGTTCGGTGACCTGGAACTCGTCGAGCCCGGTCTGTCGTTCCTCTTCGACTGGTGGCCGGACGGCCCGCGCCTGAAACCGCTCACCAACGGCGAACAGCTCCTCCTGGGCGGAGTCGCGAAGAAGTGACCCGAAAGCCTCCCGACTTCTCCGATGAATCCGTCGGCATCGCCGCTCTCACCGCGCGCGTAGATCGATTTTCACCCAGCCCCGAGCTTGCGGTGGGACCAGGCGCTCGCGCGTCGGCGGCCCATGGTCGTCTCGATCGACGGGCGCCCTCGGGCAAGCGTGCGTCGGCCTGGCGCGATCTGCCGGAGGTCATGGAAGCGAGGCTCTCGACCGGAATGCGGATCGGCGAGTTCCGCGCCCTGATCGACGACGATGTCGATCTCGCCGGGCCGGTGGTCGCGGTCGATCACCGGCTCGTCCGCGTCACCGGCCGCGGACTCCGGGTGCGCCATCGCAACGGCCGCGCACGCGGGGTGCTCCTGCAGGTGCCGCACTGATCGGTGCCCATGTGGCGTCGGCGCGAGCTCGCTTACGGGCGGGGTTCTCTCCTGGAACCTCGGGTGGATCGCCCCGGCAACGTGATCAACCGGGCCAGGCGGCGCGTTCACCGGATGTGACTACGACCGGGCGGCCAGCCACGTGTTCCGCAAGACCGTCGGCTCGGCACTCGACAAAGCTGGGGCGCCCATCGGCGATGTCGCCGATCAGCTCGGCAACCGGCGGGGTCGCCGAACGGCACTACGCCGCGCGCAAGATCGCCGACCCGCGGACCGTCGCCGCACTCGAAAACGTGATGGGGGGATACCGCCGACACGGGGTGACCCCGCTGCCGCATCCTCGATCGTTTTTGCGGGGTTTAAGTGGGATCACCCTTGACGTGGGAGAACATGCACAAAACCCCAGGCCTGTGGCCTGGGGTTTTAGACTGAACTGCTCCTCCAACTGGACTCGAACCAGTAACCCTCCGGTTAACAGCCGAATGCTCTGCCAATTGAGCTATGGAGGAATATCAGTTGTGCTCGCCAGCCCCTTGCTCGCTGACGTGTACTACTTTAACGCATCCCCCAAGCCCTTTTCACACCCCCCCTGCGCCCGCGAACACCGCAGGTCACAGCATCACGCTCAACGACGGTGGGCGATGACGAAGATCCTCCGGAAGGGCAGCCACGTCGTGCCGTCCGGCCGAGCCGGGTACGCCGAGCGCAGCCGGGCGCCGAGTTCGGCGCGAAACGACGCCCACTCCTCGGTGCTCAGCGCCGCCCGCACCGGCCGCAGCGCGGTGCCGCTGATCCACTCCAGGACCGGGTCCGGGCCGTTGAGGCGGTGCACGTAGGTCGTCTCCCAGGCGTCGACCGACAGACCCAGGTCGGCGACGATCTCGGCGTACTCCGCGGGCGAGCGCACCGCGTCGGCGTCGAGCAGGCCCGGCACCTCCCGCTCGCCGAGCAGGTCGCGGATCTCCCGGTGCGACGGGGAGTCGAAGTTGCCGGGCACCTGGAAGGCGAACGCGGCTCCCGCGGGCAGCGCCGGGAGCCAGGAGCGCAGCAGGTCGACGTGCTCGGGAACCCATTGCAGCACCGCGTTGCACAGCACCACGTCGGAGTCGGGCCGCGGCTCCCAGTCGCGGACGTCCTGGCGACGCGCGTCGATCCCGTTGGCCCGCGCGGCCTCGACCATCTCCGGCGAGGAGTCCGTGGCCTCGACCTCGGCGTCCGGCCAGCGGTCGGTGAGCAGCCTCGTGAGGTTGCCGGCGCCGCAGCCCAGGTCGACGATCCGGCGGGCCCGGCGCGACGGGACGCGGGCCATCAGGTCGTGCGCGGGGCGGTCGCGGTGCTCGCTGAACGACAGGTACTTCTGCGGATCCCACACCCGAGAAACAGTACGGTCGTACTGTTGGGTTGTCCAGCCGTCAGATCGCCGAGCCGCGCAGCCGCTGCGCCACCTCGGCGGCCACCGGTGCGAGCGCGGCCTCGTCGGTGCCGGAGTCGGCGCGGACCTGCAGCACCAAGCCGTTGCGGCCGGGCACCTTCCGCTGCACGAACCGGGCGCCGCCCGACGGGAACTCCCGGTGCTGCGTGCCGCGGATGGATCCGGTCACGCGCTCGTGCACAACCTCCGGAACCCTGCCCGGCTCGGTGAGCGCGACGCGCTGCGGCGGCAGGTCCCGCAGCAGCACCGCTTCACCCGCCGGGCCGGACTCCGCGGACTCGATCAAGGTCAGCGTGCCGTCGTTCCAGGTCGCCTTGCTCACCAGGTGCCAGCCGAGGCGGCGCCCGGACGGCAGCCACAGCCCCAGATGCGTGGCGACCAGCGGGCCGTCGGCCGAGCGCCCCACCGCCAGCACCCGCTCATCGCCGGTGAGCTCACCGGCGAAGTCCGCGGGCAGTTCGGCCGTGCCGGACAGGCGGGCGAGGAAACCGCGCAACCAAGACATCACAACGCTCCCGAAGCCTGGTGCAGCAGCGAATGGCGGTACTGCTCCAGCGCCAACATGTCCCCGAACAGCGAGTTGTACTCCTCCGGCTGCTCCGTCGGGGACATCCGCTGCACCCGCGACTTGATGTCCGCGATCTCGCGGCCGACCATGATCTCCTGCAAGCGGGCGATCACCCCGGCCACGTAGCGCGGATCCTCCTCGGACTTCGTGTCCGGGGCCTCCACCGCGAGCAGCGTGAGCAGGCGGCGCGTCACCTCGTCCGGGCATTCCCGCCCCACCGCGTCCACCAGTCCGGCGCCGGACAGGCCGGACATCGTGCCGCCCGCCGCGACGATCGCCTGGTGCAGCCGCGAGTAGGACGGCTCGGTGAACGCCTCGTCCGGCAACGAGTCGTAGACGGGGCCCGCCAACGCGGGCACCTGCAACGCGAGCTTCAACGTCTCCCGCTGGCACCAGCGGGGATCGTCCCGGCTCGGCCGCCGCGGCAACTCCACGTCCACACCCAGCGAATCCTGATCCGGATTGCGCTGCGCGCGGCGTCGCGGCTGCTGCTTGACCGGGGCGCCCGCCGACTCGCGGACCCGGCGCACCACCTGGTTCTCGTCGTTCCAGCCGACCCAGCCGGACAGCTGCACCGCGTAGCCGTCGCGGCGCTCCAAGTCCTTGATCTGCGCGACCAGCGGCACGGTGCGCTTGAGCGCGTCCACTCGGCCGTCCACCGAATCGAGGTCGTATTCGGTGAGCAGGCTTCGGATGGCGAACTCGAACAGCGGTTTCCGCCGCGCCACCAGGTCCCGCACCGCGGTGTCCCCGCTGGCCTGGCGCAGCTCGCACGGATCCATGCCGTCCGGCGTGATCGCCACGTAGGTCTGCGTCGCGAACTGCTGCTCGCCGTCGAAGGCCTTCAACGCCGCCTTCTGCCCGGCGGCGTCGCCGTCGAAGGTGAAGATGACCTCGCCGCGGAACGCGTTGTCGTCCATCATCAGCCGCCGCAGCACCGAGATGTGGTCGTCGCCGAACGCGGTCCCGCACGACGCGATGGCCGTCGGGACACCGGCCAGGTGCATCGCCATGACATCGGTGTAGCCCTCGACGACGACCGCCTGGTGCCGCTTCGCGATCTCCCGCTTGGCCAGGTCGATGCCGAACAGCACCTGCGACTTGTTGAAGATCGGCGTCGCCGAGGTGTTGACGTACTTCGCCTCGATCGGGTCGTCGTCGAAGATGCGGCGCGCGCCGAACCCGACCACGTCGCCTGCCAGGTCCTTCAACGGCCACAGCAACCTGCGGTGGAACCGGTCCAGCGGGCCGCGCCTGCCTTCCTTCGACAGACCGCACTTGTAGAGCTCGTCGAGCTCGAAGCCCTTGCCCAGCAGGTGCTTGGTCAGCTTGTCCCACCCGGACGGGGCGAATCCGCAGCCGAAGCGGATCGCGGCGGCCTCGTCGAAACCCCGCTCCGCGAGGTATTCGCGGCCCTGCAACGCCTCCGGCGAACGCAGGTGCTCCGCGTAGAACTCGGCGGCGACGCGGTGCGCCTCCACCATCCGCGCTCGGGTGCCCCGATCCCGCTTCTCGCTCGGCACCCCGCCCTCGTAGTGCAGCTGGACGCCCGCGCGGTCGGCCAGCCGCTCCACGGATTCGACGAAACCGAGGTGCTCGGACTTCATCAGGAACGCGATGACGTCGCCGCCCTCACCGCAACCGAAGCAGTGGAAGGTGCCGTGGCTCGGGCGCACGTTGAACGACGGCGTCTTCTCGTCGTGGAAGGGGCACAGCCCCTTCATCGCGCCCCCGCCGGCGTTGCGCAGCGCCACGTACTCGCCGACGATCTCGTCGATCCGGATGCGATCACGTACCTCGGCGACGTCGCTATCTCGGATCCTCCCAGCCACACCGCCAGTCTAGGCGTCGCGCAGAACACACCGACGGGTGTCCCCGCGGGGAGCACAATCGGCCCATGACCAATGCCGGTCCGGCGCGAGCCGCCGAGTTCGACGCGCACCGCCCGCGGCTGACCGCGCTCGCCTACCGGCTCACCGGCCGGTTCGCCGACGCCGAGGACGCCGTGCAGGAGGCGTGGCTGCGGCTGGCCGGTGAGGCGGCGGAGATCCGCGATCTCGGGGCGTGGCTGAGCACCGTGGTCGGACGGATCTGCCTGGACAGGACGCGTTCGGCAGCGCATCGGCGGGAGCGGTACGTGGGGCCGTGGCTGCCGGAACCCGTGGTGACGCCGCTCGACGCGCGGGATCCGCTGGAGGCCGTCGTGGGGCGCGACGACCTGCGGATGGCCGCGTTGCGGATGCTGCACGAGCTGCCCGCCGAGCAGCGGTTCGCGTTCGTGCTGCACGACGGCTTCCAGGTGCCGTTCGCCGAAATCGCCGAGCTTCTCGACTGCCCGGCCGCCACCGCGCGCCAGCACGCGTCCCGAGCCCGCAAGGCGCTGGCCGCGGACACGCCGCCCCGCGCTCCGCTGCCGCGCCAGCAGGAGGTGGTGGAGCGGTTCTTGGCCGCCGTCCACGCGGGCGACCTGACCGAGCTGACCCGGCTGCTGCACCCGGAGGCCGCGTTGTTCGGCGACAGCGGCGGCAAGGCGTCCACGGCCCGGCGCCCGATCCGCGGCGGCGGCAAGATCGCCCGGTTCATGCTCGGCCTCGCCACCAAGTACGGCACGACCGCGCTGGAAGGGGCGCGCCCGGTGCTGGTCAACGGCGATCTCGGGATGTTCGTGCCGGGCGATCCCACCGATCCCACCGGCCGCACCTCGCCGCGGCGAGTGCTCGTGTTCACCGTCGACGACGACCGCATCGCGGAGCTGCACGACGTGGTCAACCCGGACAAGCTGACCGGCCTGGCCCTCTGACGGGGAACGGGCCGTGCCGGAGCACGGCCCACCGCGCCGACTTCTCAGGGCATGGGGACCCGGCAGGCTTCTCCCGAGGTGAAGCCTTGGGCGGTGATGCCGAGGGCGTGGTTGAACCGGGTGCGCTGGTTCTCCAGTGCGATCATGTAGGTCAGCTCGACCGCGCCCTGGTGGCCCAGCCTGCGGTCCAGCTCCGCCACCTGGTCATCGGTCACCGTCATCGGCAGGTCGGTCATCGCGTCGGCGTAGTCGATCACCAGCCGGTCCAGCTCGGTGAACCGCGGCGACGTCCGGTAGTCGTCGATCTCCTGGAGCCGTTCGACGTCGAGGCCTTCGTCGCGCTGCAGCATGGTGCCGAAGTCCACGCACCACGAGCAGCCGATCCGGGTCGCCGTCCGGAACACGGCGAGCTCGCGGACGCTCGCGGGCAGGACGCGGGTCGCGCGCTGCACCGCCAGCTCCCCGACGCCCGCTGCCAGCAGCAGCTTCGGGTGCTGCGCGGTCACCGCCATCGGCTCCGGCACCGCGCCGAAGCGACGGCGGAGGTACCGGTAGAGGAGCTTGGTCAGCGGACCCGCTCGGTGCGTCGGAACGGGGTCGATGCGCGGCATGGTCACTCCCGGGTGCCGTTCCCCGCCCGGTGCGGGGACTCACCACCGGGACGAGATGGCACCCGGGAACGTGACAGCGACGCGGGTCAGGACGGGTCGACGACGCGAGCCAGGAAGTACACCGCGCCGGACTCCCGGTGCCGCACCAGGAACAGGAACGGCCGATCCACCCGCACCCGGATCGGGTCGGGTTCGCGCACGATCGCGGTGAGCCGCATCATCGCCGCCGTCGCCGCCGCGCCCTCCAACCCGGACTCGTCGACCCGCAGCACCGCCTGGTGCACGATCGTCGAGATCTTCAGCGGCGCGTCGGCGAGCGGGCTGAAATCGGCGCCGGGCGTGAACAGCCGGTGCACACCGAGGTGGCCGAGCGGGGCGTTGAGCTCGGCGTCCCAGTCGACGTCGAAGCGCGGCAGGAACAACTCCACCCGCTCGTCGCGCACCGAGGCCAGCAGGGTGCCGAGTTCGGCGGCGCCCAGCGCCGGTTCCGCGGTGGCCAGGTCCTCGTCGGGTAGCAGGACCACGGCTTCCACACCGCCCGCCGCGGGCAAGGTCACCGCCTGCCAGCCACCGGCCGCCGCGTAGCCGAGACGGCGGGTCGCGGTCATCGTCGGCGCCGCCCGCTCCCCCGACGGGGCTCGGAACGGCTGGTCCGTCGTCTTGTGGGCGTCGAAGGCCTCGCGCCAGGACACCTTGAGGTACAGGGCGTTGACCAGGGCCGCCACCGTGTCGGCATCGACCGTGCCGGGCTCCAGCAGCTCGGGGATCAGGTCGCGCGTCGTCTCCGCGACATCGGAGTTGATCAAGCGGCGGGCCTCGTCCGGAGCGGTGCGGAACGGCGCGGTGCGCACGGCGCTGCCCGGCCACTCCTTCAGCGACCGCAGGAACGCCTCGTGCACCGGCAGCTCGTCGTGCGCCCACAGCGTGTTCGCGACCGCCAGCTCCGGCGGCTCGGCCGAGCCGGCGCTGGGGAGCTCCGCCGCCGGGGACAACGAGCCGCGCACCGCTTCGGGGCTCTCGGCGCGCAGCGCGGACAGCAGCTCACCGCGGGTGTCGCCGCCCGCCGCCGCAGCGGCCAGTCCGAGCGCGCTGGCCACCGAGTACGGCGACCAGGTGAACGGGCGGTTCGCCTCCGGGGCGAGTCGGTGGTGCAGGGCCAGGCTGAAATCGAGATGCTCGGTCACGGCCGCGTGGACTCCGTTCAGCGCGTCGGCTGCTCACTCAGGACTGCCGCCGAGTCTGCCACCCGGACCGCCCCGGCGGGGCCACCTGAACGCTCGGGAATCCGCTCAGCACGATCCGGCGGGAGCGAGATCGCGCGTCGCGCCGCCGCACGCCCGGAGCCTGTCTTCGATCTTGAACCACCGGCGGGTTCTCCGGCGGCCGTCTCGCGAGAGCCGCGACTCCACCGAGCAGGGAGCTGCTCGCGACATCGCTGAGGTTCCGCTACCCGGACACCCACGCGGCACGAGTTCGAGGACAGGCGCTCAGCGCAGGGACTCCTCGATGTCGGACAAGCCCATCAGCCGCAGTTCCTGGGCGATGTACTCGGCCGCGCGCCGGGCTTCGGGGTCGCGCCAGCGCAGGTCGGTCACCCAGTCTGCGAGGTTGTCGGTGTTCACGTACGGCTCGCCGTCGGCGACGAGCTTCTGGATGTAGTGCCGGTTCGGCATCGGGGATCTCCTTGCGGCACGGGGACGGGTCGGGGATCGCGCCGCACGCACAGCAGTCGGCCGTTCAGGTCGGGGGTCCCGAACGGCCGACACGCTGGGTGAACACTATGCCGGACACTTGGGGCTCAACACCCCCCGATCAGACGTATTTCACACTGAATTGGCTCCGCTGCGTACATGGCGTGCATGCCAGGACACGGCCTGCGCATCCGTCAGGGACGCCACCTGGTCCAGCACGACCCGCAACCGCCGCGCGTCGTCCGCCGCCGCCGACCAATCCGGCCGGAACGCGGGGTCCAGCGCCTCCGGCGCGCGCCGCACCAGCACCTCCACCAGCTCCGCCAGCAGCTCCCGCTGCCGCTCCTGCATCCGCAGCCGACGCGGATCGCTGAGCACGAAGTGCACCGCCACCGCCTTGAGCACCGCGACCTCCGCCGCCACCCGGCGAGGCACCACGACGTCCGCCGCGTACCGGGTCAACGGGCCCGGCCCGTGCGCCTCGGCAGTGCCCGACACCGCCGCCGAGGTGAACCGGCCGACGAGTTCGCTGGTCAACCGCTTCAACGCCACCTGCGCGCCGAGCGTGCCGTCGTAGTCCGCCACGGCCGCGACCGCGGGCAGCACCGCCAGCCCACCCGCCGCGGCGTCCAGCTCACCGGCGTCGCCGTCGGCCCAGAAGTGCTTCGCCGCCAACCGCACGATCTCCGAGCGCTCCCCCGGCCGGGAGAGCTCCCGCAACGAGATGCGGCCCGAGTGCACCCCGTCCTCCACGTCGTGCACCGAGTACGCCACGTCGTCGGCCCAGTCCATGATCTGCGCCTCCAGGCAGCGGCGATCGCCCACCGCGCCCTGGCGCATCCAGGTGAACACCCCGAGGTCGTCCGGGTAGACGCCGAACTTCACCTCGCCGGGACGGCGCGGCCACGGGTACTTCGTCGCCGCGTCCAGGCAGGCGCGGGTCAGGTTCAGGCCGCTGCCCGCGCCCGGTTCGCCCGGCAGCTTCGGCTCCAGGCGCGTCAAGATCCGCAGGGTCTGCGCGTTGCCCTCGAATCCGCCGCAGGAATCGGCGAGCTCGTTCAGCGCCTCTTCACCGTTGTGCCCGAACGGCGGATGCCCGATGTCGTGCGCCAGTCCCGCGGTGTCCACGAGATCGGCGTCCGCGCCCAGCGTCACGGCGATCCCGCGGCCGATCTGCGCCACTTCGAGCGAATGCGTCAACCGGGTGCGCGGGACGTCGCCCTCTTCCGGCCCCATGACCTGCGTCTTGCCCGCCAGCCGGCGCAGCGCCGCCGAATGCAGCACCCGAGCCCGGTCCCTCGCGAACGGAGTGCGGGCCTCCTGGTGCGCTCCCGGCAACGCGGCGGCCTTCGGCGGTTCGGCGGACAACCGGGCGAGGTCGTGCTCTCCGTACCCGGGCGACGAGGCGTTCACCGCGCCCAGCCTACGGTGTCAGCACGCCCCGCCAGCTGAAACGCCCACCAACGCGCGCTGAACGCGCATCGGAGGGGTTCCTCAGCCCAAGCCGTCGCCGACGACCTCTGCCGGGGCGTGGGTCAACCGGTAGAACAGCAGCCCGCCGGTCTCCCGGATGATGTAGTGCAGCTGGGTCGACCGCGTCTGCACCATCGGCCCCGAGCGGGTCGGCGAGGCCCACGCGTCGAGCCCGAAGTCGCCCGCCATCGTCCGCGCCCGCAGCGAGTGCCACGGGTCGCTGACGATCAGCGCGGAGTTCCAGTTGTTCTGCTTCGCCATCGCCCCCACGGCCCGCAAGCTGCCGAGGGTGTCGCTGCCGGTCGGCTCGATGCTGATCTTCGACTCGGGCACGCCGTGCTTGGCCAGCCACAACTTGCCCGCTTCGGCTTCGGTGTACTCGTCGCCCTCCTGGCTGCCGCCGACGGTCACCACGTGCTCGGCCAGGCCCTGCTCGTAGAGCTCCAAGGCCTGTTCGAGCCGCGCGCGCAGCACCGGGGTCGGCTTGCCGTGGTACTGGGCCGCGCCCAGCACCACGATCATGTCCACCGGGCGGCGGTCGTCGGTGCGCGCCACCTGCCACACGCGGAATCCGGTGCCGCCCAGCAGCAACAGCACCATCAGGACCGCACCGAGCGCGGTGCGGCGCAACACCCGACCGCTCCGGGAGCCGCGGTGGGCGGAACCGACTTCAGACATGGGACACGCGTTCCTGGTGGGTGAGGAGTCCTCGCGGAATGATCACTGAGCCCCTCGGCGAGGACTCCTCGGGAGGGTCAGCAACCGATGAGGCGGACGGCGAGGTACTCCTCCAACTTGTCCATCGCCACCCGTTCCTGGGACATCGTGTCGCGCTCGCGCACGGTGACCGCGTGGTCGGAGAGCGAATCGAAGTCGACCGTCACGCAGAACGGAGTGCCGATCTCGTCGTGCCTGCGGTAGCGGCGGCCGATGGCGCCCGCGTCGTCGAACTCGATGTTCCAGTTCCGCCGCAGCTGCGCAGCGAGGTCCCGCGCCTTCGGCGACAGCTCGGAGTTGCGCGACAGCGGCAGCACCGCGGCCTTCACCGGCGACAACCGGCGGTCCAGCTTCAGCACGGTGCGCTTGTCGACGCCGCCCTTGGCGTTCGGGGCCTCGTCCTCGTGGTAGGCGTCCACCAGGAACGCCATCATCGGTCGGCCCACGCCCGCGGCGGGTTCGATCACGTACGGGCGGTAGCGGGAGTTGCTGGCCTGGTCGAAGTACGACAGGTCCACGCCCGAGTGGTTGGAATGCGTGGTGAGGTCGAAGTCGGTGCGGTTGGCGACGCCCTCCAGCTCACCCCACTCGCTGCCCGCGAAGCGGAACCGGTACTCGATGTCGACGGTGCGCTTCGAGTAGTGCGAGAGCTTGTCCTTGGGGTGCTCGTAGAGCCGCAGGTTGTCCCGGTCGATGCCGAGGCTCGTGTACCACTCGGTGCGGGCGTCGATCCAGTACTGGTGCCACTGCTCGTCCTCGCCCGGCTCGACGAAGAACTCCATCTCCATCTGCTCGAACTCGCGGGTGCGGAACACGAAGTTGCCGGGCGTGATCTCGTTGCGGAACGACTTGCCGATCTGGCCGATGCCGAACGGCGGCTTCTTGCGCGCGGTGGTCATGACGTTCGCGAAGTTCACGAAGATGCCTTGCGCGGTCTCGGGGCGCAGGTAGTGCATGCCCTCTTCGCTCTCGACCGGGCCGAGGAACGTCTTGAGCATCATGTTGAACTCGCGCGGCTCGGTGAACTGGCCGCGGTTGCCGCAGTTCGGGCAGGGGATCTGCGACAGGTCTCCCTCGGCGACCTCCTTGCCGGTGCGCTCGGCGAACTCCTCGACCAGGTGGTCGCCGCGGAACCGGTGGTGGCACGAGATGCACTCGACCAGCGGGTCGTGGAAGGCGCCGACGTGGCCGGAGGCGACCCACACGTCGCGCGGCAGGATCACCGAGGAGTCGAGGCCGACGACGTCGTCGCGGCCCTGCACCATCGACTTCCACCACTGGCGCTTGATGTTGTCCTTGAGCTCGACGCCGAGCGGCCCGTAGTCCCACGCCGACTTCGTACCGCCGTAGATCTCCCCGGACGGGAAGACGAAGCCACGGCGCTTGCAAAGGTTGACGATCGTGTCGATCTGATCGGCGGGCACGGTCACTCCGGAATCTCAGGTCGAGGGACTCGACGATCTGCTTCGGGCCGAGGCTCGACCGCGGTGGTCGGGTGCTCGACGGGGGTTGTCTGCGGCCGGGGCCCGACTGCGCTCGTCGGTTCCCGGTGCCGGGTTGTGTCGGGCGGGTGCTCCCGGTGGCCTTCGCCGCCTCGGCGGTCCCCGAGCGGAAGGCCGTCCAGGCTCGGAGTCCGGCGGTTCGACGATCTCCGATGCTGCGCAGGCTATGCCATCGCACGCGTTCCGTCCTGGGGTTTCCCAGCGTACCGATGAGGTCTGCCGCATCGGTGGCCCCACCCATCTCGTCGGCGATCTCGTCCACGCCGCGGGCGGTATCTCGTCGACCGGCCGGTGGTGCCCGCGGTGCGGTGCGGGAATGTGCGCTGCCATGATCGGCTCCGCGGCGGATCGGGCGGCCCCGCGAGGTGCTTGCGCGTTTCGCCCGACCCGTAGGATGGGCGGTGGAGAGCCACCGCCTCACTCGAAGGCGGCTCCCGACATCTCCAGGCCCACTGGAAAGGACACCATGCCCGCCGTCAGCCCCGACCCGCTCGGCGAACCGGCCGGTACCGACCCGGCCGAGGCCGCGTCGCCAGTGGCCGAGGCGGGCAACGGTCACCCGGACCGCGCCGAAGAACACGTGCACTCCCCGGAGCGCGGAGCGCCGCGGCTGGTGCCGGTGCACGACCAGCAGACCCTGGTCGAGGCCGGTGAACTGCTGCGGGCGCTGGCCGCCCCGGTGCGCATCGCGATCGTGCTCCAGCTGCGCACGGCCGAGCGGTGCGTGCACGAACTGGTCGACGCGCTCGGCGTCACCCAGCCGTTGATCAGCCAGCACTTGCGGGTGCTGAAGTCGGCGGGGGTCGTGTACGGGGAGCGGCACGGGCGGGAAGTCATGTACCGGCTCGTCGACGAGCACCTCGCTCACATCGTCGTCGATGCCGCCACGCACGCGGAGGAGCTGTCGGGCACGCGCCCGCGCGGGCGCGGCGCGCGCTCGACCCAGAACACTGCAGAGGAAACGGAGACAGCGTGACCACCGGTGAGCGTTCCGCGGCCGGCGTGCCTGGGCTGCGGGCGACCAAGCAGCGTGCGGCGGTGTCCCGCCTGCTCAGCGAGGTCGACGACTTCCGATCGGCGCAGGACCTGCACGAGCAGCTGCGGCGCCGCGGTGAGGGCATCGGCCTGACCACCGTCTACCGCACCCTGCAGACGCTGGCCGACGCGGGCGAGATCGACGTGCTGCGCACCGAATCCGGCGAGGCGATCTACCGGCGCTGCTCCACCGAGCACCACCACCACCTGGTGTGCCGGCACTGCGGGCGGACCGTGGAGGTGGCCGACCCGCCGGTGGAGCAGTGGGCGGAGCGGATCGCCAGCGAGCACGGCTTCTCCAACGTCGGGCACACCGTGGAGATCATCGGTGTCTGCCCGGAGTGCGCCGCCGCCGAATGAGCGCCGCCTGACCGGCCGCCCGGTGCACGCGCGTCCCCGCGAACATCCGGGGCGAGCATGATCGTCGATTAGTACTCGTAGGGATCATCAGGTGCCGGGATGCCGTGCACCGCGGTGATGTCGAAGGTCGGCACCTGACCGTTGGCCGGGGTCGCGGTGCCCGCGCGCAAGGTCCCGGTCACCTCGATCCAGGTGTCGGGCGGTGTCGCCGCCAGCGCTGCGGCGGCGGGCCCGGCGAGGTCGATCAGCACCGGTGCGGCGTCCGCCGCGCAGCAGCTAATGCGCATCCGGGCCAGCTGGGTGCGCCCCGGATCGTCCTCCGGGTGCACCACGAAACCTTCCAGGCGGATCGCTCGCCGTTCCAGCGAACCGCTGCCGTCCCAGACCACGCGGGTGATGAACTCGGAGACCGTCAGCAGCGGAGCTGGTCCCGGTGGCAGCGCGTCGAACAGCGCGTCGTCCCCCGGCCGCTCCGGGGCGGCGGCCTGCTGGCCGCCGCGGCCGATCGAATCGGCGCCGAGCGCGGGCGGGGCGATCAGGAAGATCGCGAACACCGGCAGCAGCAGCATCCACGGACTCCGGGTGCGGTGCTCGTGCTGGTGCTCGTGCTCGTCGTGCCCGGTCGAGGGAGGTGGCGCGAACGGGTCCTCCGCACGTGCCTGCTCCCGCGCCGCCCGGATGTCGCGCACGATGGCGACGGTGGCCAGCAGCATCATCACCACACCCGCGCCCACCAGCCACGGGAACAGCGCGGGTTTGACGTAGCGAAGGTACGTCCCGGTGAACGCGATCTTGAGCAGGGCGCCGCCGAGCAGCACCAGCAGCAGGTTCTGCGTTTCGCGCCGCATCACGCGCCTCCCAGCAGCAACAGGCCCACCAGCACCGAGCAGGTGATGGCGACGACGAACGTCAGCGGCGCGAACCGGAGCGCGAACGAGCGCCCGAAAGTGCCCGCCTGCAACGCGATGAGCTTGAGGTCCACGGCGGGCCCGACCACCAGGAACACCAGCTTCGGGATCAGCGGCAGCCCGGCCATGGAGGCCGCCACGAACGCGTCCGCCTCGCTGCACAGCGCGAGCACCACCGCGAGCACCGCCATCACCAGCACCCCGAGCACCAGCTGACCGCCGAGCGAGCTCATCCACTCCGCGGGCACCAGGACGTTGAACACCGCCGAGGTGAGCCCGCCCAGAACGAGGAACCCGCCCGCTTCGACCAGGTCGTGCCGGGCGGTCTCGGTGAACAGCACCCAGCGGCCAGCGCCCGTCGCGGAGCGCTGCTCGACGCGCCGCAGGGCGCGCTCCGCGATCCAGTCGGCCTTGCCGACGCGCAACCACAACCAGCCCATGGCGCAGGCCGTCAGCAGCGAGCCGAGGAACCGGGCGAGCACCATCAGCGGATCACCCGGGAACGCCACCGCGGTCGAGACCAGCACGATCGGGTTCACGGCGGGCGCGGCCAGCAGGAACGCCAGCGCCGCGGCGGGGGCCACGCCCTGCTGCATCAACCGGCGGGCCACCGGCACCGAGGCGCACTCGCAGCCCGGCAACGCCACCCCGGCGAGACCGGCGACGGGCACCGCCGCGCCGGGGCGCCCGGGCAGCAGCCGCCGCAGCGCGCTCGGCGGCACGAAAGCCGCGATGGCACCGCTGATCAGCACGCCGAGGACCAGGAACGGCAGCGCCTGCACGCACACCGCGACGAACACCGTCGACCCGGTGCGCAGTCCCGGCGCGTCCAGCAGCGCGCTGATCGGCGCCTGGAACAGCAGCGCCGCCAGCAGCAGCGCGCACAGCACTTCCATCGAGGTGACCCGGCGGCGCCGCACCGGATCACGGCCGGAGCGGCGCAAGGTCGTGGTCACGGGCCTCATCGTGCCAGCAGCAACTGGCAATCGTTCGCAGCTACCCCCGGCGAGGAGCCGCCGCCGACCACCCGTGCAGGAGCCGGGTCGCCCGGATCGCCCAGCGACTCGCCACGCCCCGTGAGCACGTCGTGGACGCGTTCATCCCGGATCCCCGCACCGCCGCCGTATCCGGTGATCCGGAACGTCCTTCGCTCCGACACGCCGACGCGTGTCCGACCGCGCGGGATCGCCCCGGGCCGACCTGTCCGAACAGGCGGCGAGCCCCCTCCGGAATCCGGAGGAGGCTCGTAGCCCGGCGGCGCTCAGTCGACCGGAGTGTCCTCCTCCACCTCGGTCAGCAGTTCGCCGCGCAGCTGCGAAGCGGTGGACACCACCAGCATCAGCAACGTGCCCAGCGGCTGCGGCTCCATGCCTTCGGCGGGGAACGCGTAGCGCAAGGTCACGTCCATGCCGCGTTCGGTGCGCACCACGCCGAGCGTGCCGAACAGGCCTTGCCCCGCCCGCTCCGCCGCGGACTGCGCCAGCTTGTCGTTCAACGGCAGGTCCCACGCCACGACGCAGGTCAGGCTGAGCACGGTGAGTCCCTCGGCGAGCTGCATCGCCTGGACCGCGCACGGCACGTCCCCGTGCCGCAAGGTCAACGCTCCGTCGTCGTCGACGTTCACCTCGTGATAGGTCTCCAGCGCCTCTTTCGCCGCGGTCAACAGCTCCGCGGTAGTAGCGGCCTCCTGGGTCATGAGATGCCCTCCTGGGCGGTTTCGGTGGTGCTCTCGTCCTGCGCGGCACGATCGACGGCGCCGCCGAAGCGCCGGTCCCGGCGTGCGTACTGCTCGCACGCGCGCCACAGGTGACGACGATCCACGTCGGGGAACAGGGTGTCTTGGAACACCAACTCGGCGTATGCGGACTGCCAGAGCAGGAAGTTGGAGGTGCGTTGCTCCCCGGACGGCCGGATGAACAGGTCGACGTCGGGCATCTCCGATTGGTAGAGATGCCGGGCCACTGTCCGCTCGTCCACCTTCTCTGGATTGATCTTGCCTGCGGCGGCGAGCCGGGCGATTTCCCGCGCGGCGTCCCCCACCTCGGCCCGGCCACCATAGTTCACGCACATGGTCAGGTTCATGACTTCGTTGCGACTGGTGCGCTCTTCGGCCGCCTGCAACGTGTTCACCACGCTGCGCCACAGCCGCGGTTTGCGGCCCGCCCAGCGCACGCGCACGCCGAGCTCGTCGAGCTCGTCGACGCGCCGGGCGATGACGTCCCGGTTGAAGCCCATGAGGAATTTCACCTCGTCCGGACTGCGCTTCCAGTTCTCGGTGGAGAAGGCGTACAGCGACAGCCACTTCACGCCGATCTCGATGGCGCCCCTGGCTAGTTCGAGCACCACCTGCTCGCCGCGCTTGTGCCCTTCGACCCTGGGCAGACCGCGTTCGTTCGCCCAGCGCCCGTTGCCGTCCATCACGATGGCCACGTGCTTCGGGACCAGTTCGGCCGGCAAGTCCGGCGGGGTGGCTCCCTCGGCGTGCGGTGCGGGCGCCTTCACGCTCGGGTCGTCGCTCCCGCGTCCACGGCGTCGCAGCATGTTGTGCCTTCTCCTTCGTTCGCGGCCGGTCGTCCATTCTCCCGGACCCGCGTGTCACCCGTTCAGTGGTGTCCCGTAGCGGACTTCGAGCCGGGTGTCCGACGGCAGCCGGACCATCCCGATTCGCTGGTAGAGCGCCTGTGCCCTGGTGTTCCCCGGATTCACGCCGAGCTGCACGCCGGGCGAGCCGGCGCTGGCGAGCTGCTGGAACACCGCGTGCAGCAACCGCTTGCCCATCCCTTGCCCGCGAGCGCTCGCGACCAGGTTGATGTGCAGGTGGGAGGGGTAGCGGTCGAGGTTCGCGGGCAGCATCAGCCTCGGGCGGTGCAGGAACGCCCGCAGCTGGCTGTCGCCGTTGCGGCCGTCGACGACCCGCGCCGAGGGGTGGCTGGCGGCGAACCGCGGCGCCCATTCGAGCTGCCAGCGCGCGTAGAACTCCTCGGTGTGCAGCGCCGCCACGACGTACCCGAGCACCGCGCCGCGGCCTTCGACGACGAAGGCCAGTTCGGGGTGCAGCAACAGGTAGGGGTCGGCGAAGACGTAGGCGGCCAGGTCCGGGTCGCGCAGGATGTGGTGCACGGGTTCGCCGCTGTCGCCGGTGGCCACGCAGATCCGGTGCACCGCCTCGGCGTCGCGCGGACGCCAGCTGCGCACGATCAACCGGTGGCTCCGTCCGCCGTCTCCGCGCTCGTGGTGTCGACGACCGCCGCGCGCTCCCGGATGATCTCGGGCACGGCCGAGCGGTGCTCCTGGCGTTCCACCAGCGGCAGCGAGCGCAGTTGCCGCTCCATGTGCCACTGCAGGTGCGCGGCGACGAGCCCGCTGCCCTCGCGGCGCACCGCCTCGGTGCTCTGCTGGGCGCCGTCCCAATCGCCGTGCAGCAGGGCTTCCAGCAGCGGCAGCGTCTGCGGTGCGGGGCGCGCGGAGCCGGTGGGCCGGCAGTCGACGCACATCGTCCCGCCGCCCTGCACGTTGAACGCGGCGTGCGGCCCGGCGCTGCCGCAGCGGGCGCATTCGCTGAGCGCGGGCGCCCAGCCCGCGTAGTACATCGCGCGCAGCAGGAACGCGTCGAGCACCAGCGACGGGTCCCGCTCCCGCCCGGACAGCGCCCGCAGCGCGCCGGTGACCAGCAGGTACAGCCGGAGCACGGGTTCGCCTTCTTCAGCGGCGAGCCGGTCGACGGTCTCCAGCACGGCGCAGCCCGCGGTGTAGCGCTGGTAGTCGTCGACGATGTGCACGCCGAACGCGTCCAGCGTCTGCACCTGGGTGATCACGTCGAGGGTGCGCCCGGTGTGCAGCTGCACGTCGACGTGGCAGAACGGTTCGACGCGGGCACCGAAGCGCGAGGTGGTGCGGCGCACGCCCTTGGCGACTGCACGCACCTTCCCGTAGCGGCGGGTGAGCAGGGTGATGATCCGATCGGCCTCACCCAGCTTGTGCACCCGCAGCACGACGCCGGTATCCCGGTAGAGGCTCACGCGCCCATCGTCCCACTACCGGGCTACCCGACTGCTCCGGGTGAGCCGCTTGGCGCGAACGCAGGGTGCTCGCCGACGTCCGGCCGTGTCGAGCGGTCGATGCCGGATCGCGGCCGGGCTCAGGGCATCAGACGTACAACGACGTGAACGGCGCGAACGGGAGGTTGCGCACGACGGACCAGATCCCGAGCAGGACCAGGGCGGTCAGCGGCGACCAGCGCCAGTTCTCCCACGTCTTGACCTCGCGGCCCCGCCACCTGCCGAGGGCCCAGCCCGTCCAGGACCACGCGAAGAACGGGATGAACAGCAGCGCGAGCGCGTTGTAGTGCAACGCGGGGAGCAGGTCCCCGTGCAACAGGCTGTAGATCATGCGGGCGCAGCCGCAGCCGGGGCAGTCGAGTCCGAACAGCCATTTGACCGGGCACGGCGGCAGCGGGAACCCGGCGTCCGAGGTCGGATCGGCGAACCACACGGCCGCGAGGCCCGCGCCACCGATGAGCGCGGTGGCGGCGGGCAGCACCATCGCCCGCGACCGCGCGCTGATCATGACCCGGCGACTCCCGCGCCCACGATGGCGAACAGGAAGATGAAGTACCCGATGAAGAACAGGACGTAGAGGCCGAGGAACCCGGCCGCGACGAACACGCCGATCTTGCCCCACTTCTTCGCCTCGTCCGCGCTCTGCTGCGCGAGGTCGGGGCGGCCCTGCATCCACTGCGTGTTCACGTTCAGCGCTTTGATCAGCGCGGGGATGCCGAACGGCCAGCAAGCGATGATCGCACCGATCGCCCAGCCGAGGTTGTTGTTGATCGGCGCACCAGGTGCCAGACCGGCCTGGGCTTGCAGCGAAGCGGGGTTCGGCTGGCCGTAGCCCGCGGGCTGGTACGGCGGCGGCTGGACCTGGCCCGCTCGCGCCGGATCGGAGTGCGCGGGATAGGAACCGTACGGATCGGCCCCAGGCTGCCCGGTCTGCCCCGGGTCACCGATCGGGCCCGAAGCACCGGGATCGGGGTTGGTCACGGGGGTCCTTTCATGGAGGAACGAAGCAACGGCCTGCCGTCAACGACGGCAGGCCGCATGACCTCAGTAACCGGACGTGCTGGCCGCACCACCGATGATGACGACGAAGATGATGACGTAGAACAGGATCAGCGCGGCCCAGAGGCTGGCACCGGCGATGATGCCGATCTTGCCCCACTTCTTGGCCTCATCGGCGGCTTCCTGCGCCTGCTGGGCCTGGCCCGACTGCCACAGCTGCTGGACCGAGGTGGCCTTGATCAGCGACGGGATCGCGAACGGCCAGCACAGGAAGATGGATCCGATGCCCCAGCCGATGTTGTTGTTCGGCGGGCCGCCCGCGCCGTAACCGGGCTGGCCGTAAGGCTGCTGACCGTACGGCGCCTGCCCGTAGGGCTGAGCCGGCTGCGGACCGGACTGCGGGTACTGCCCGCCCGGCTGAGGCTGCTGACCATAGGGCTGCTGGCCGTGGGGCTGCTGCGGGTTCGGCCCCGAGGGCGGGCCGCCGTACGGATTCGTCACGGTGGTTCCTTAGTTCGATTCCCAGAAAGTCGTGTCGGTCGCGCGGCTAGCGCGACGACCTGAGCAGGAACGTAATCGAGAGGAACGTTCCCCGATGGCGTTTCCGGAAAATCCGCGGCGAACTTGTGATCAGAACCCCAGCTTGCGCAGTTGCCGCGGGTCGCGCTGCCAGTCCTTGGCCACCTTGACGTGCAAGTCCAGGTAGATCTTGCTGCCCAGCAGCCGCTGGATGTGCTGGCGCGCCTGCGATCCGACCTCGCGCAGCCGCTCGCCCTTGCGCCCGATCACGATCGACTTCTGGCTCTGCCGCTCCACGTAGACGATCGCGTGCACGTCGACCAGGTCGTCGCGTCCTTCGCGCTGGTTCATCTCCTCGATGCTCACCGCGAGCGAGTGCGGGAGTTCGTCGCGGACGCCTTCCAAGGCGGCTTCACGGATCATCTCCGCGATCAGCGTCTCCTCGGGCTCATCGGTGAGCTCGCCGTCCGGGTACAGCTGCGGCCCCTCCGGCAGGTGTCCCACGAGCAGGTCGCCCAGGGTGTCCATCTGGTAGGAGTCGACCGCGGAAACCGGCACCAGGTCGGCGAATTCCATCAGCTGCTGCAGCGCGAGCAGCTGCTCGGCGACCTGCTGCTTGGTGGCCAGGTCCGTCTTGGTGATCACGCCGAGCACCGGGGTGCGGCGGGCGACCTTGGCGAGCTGCTCGGCGATGAACTTGTCGCCGGGGCCGACCTTCTGGTCCGCGGGCACGCAGAAACCGACCACGTCCACTTCGGACCAGGTCTCGTAGACCAGGTCGTTGAGCCGCTGCCCGAGCAGCGTGCGCGGCCGGTGCAGTCCCGGCGTGTCCACGATGATCAGCTGCGCGTCGGGCCGGTGCACGATGCCGCGGATCGCGTGCCGGGTGGTCTGCGGCTTGCTGGAGGTGATCGCCACCTTCGAGCCGACGAGGCTGTTGGTCAGCGTGGATTTGCCCGCGTTGGGGCGGCCGACGAAGCAGGCGAACCCGGAACGGTGCTCATCGGCGGAACCTGCGTCTGGAGTGCTGCTCACCCGCCCATTGTCACCGCCGGGCACGCCCGCGGACGAACCGGCCCTGTTCAGCGCAGCACTCCGGCGACCGCACCGCTCGCGTCGGCGCGCAGCACCGGAGCGGACGGGGCGAGGTCGCGCACGGCGGCGACGGAGTCGGCGGAGACCTCGGCCGAGTCGGTGACCACCGCGGCGGCCTCCAGACCTTCGGCGCCGCTGGCGACCGCGGTGGCGACCGCCACCTGCAACGCGGTCAGCCGCAGCGAGGCCAGCTCCACCGTGCAGCCCGCGTAGGTCCGGCCGTCGGTGTCGCGCACGGCGGCTCCTTCGGCGGCGCCGATGCGCGCGCGGGCCGAGCGGGCCAGCGTCACGATCTTGGCGTCCTCCGGGTCGAGTTCCTGCGGTGCCGCGGATTCCTGCACTTGCTCAGCCACGGGTGCTGCTTCCTTCCTGATCGGCACCGCGGTGCGATGCGGATTCGCCGTTCGCGCGGCGCACGAGCAGCGCGTTGATGCGGATCCGGCCGCGGTGGTCCTTGCCGCCTTCGGCGCGCAGCCGCAGGCCTTCGATCTCGGCTTCGGCTCCCGGCAGCGGGACCCGGCCGAGGCGCTGGGCGAGCAGCCCGCCGACGGTCTCCACCTCGGAGCCGTCCAGCTCCACGTCGTAGAGGGCGCCCAGGTCCTCCACCGGAAGCCGGGAGGACACCCGGACCGTGCCGTCGTCGAGGTGCTCGATCGGCCGGTGCTCTTCGAGGTCGGACTCGTCGGTGATCTCGCCGACGATCTCCTCGATGACGTCTTCGATGGTGAGCAGACCGGCGGTGCCGCCGTACTCGTCGACGGCGATGGCCAGGTGGCTGCGGGACAGCTGCATCTCCTTGAGCAGCTCGTCGAGCCGCTTCGTGTCGGGCACGAAGCTCGCCGGGCGCATCAGCTCGCCGAGTTCCGGGCCCGCCTGGTTCAGGTCGCCCTGCTCGGCGAGGGCCTGGGTCAGCTCGCGCAGCGTCACCACGCCCACGATGTCGTCGACGCTCTCCCCGATCACCGGCACGCGGGAGAAACCGGATCGCAGGCACAGCGCCAGGGCTTGGCGGGCGGACTTGGTCTGCTCGATCCAGACGACCTCGGTCCGGGGCACCATGACCTCGCGGGCGATGGTGTCGCCGAACTCGAACACCGAGTGGATCATCTCGCGCTCACCGGCGGCGACCACGCCGCGCTCACCTGCCAGGTCGACGAGTTCCCGCAGCTCCACCTCCGACGAGAACGGCCCCTCCCGGAACCCGCGGCCGGGAGTGAGCCCGTTGCCGATGAGGATCAGCAGCCGGGTGAGCGGGTTGAGCACCCTCGCCAGCACCCGAACCGGCGCCGCGACCAGCAGGCCCACCCCGTACGGGTGCTGCCTGCCGATGGTCCGCGGCCCCACTCCCACCAGCACGTACGACACCACGAGCATGATCAGGATCGCGAACAGCGCCGCCAGCGCGTCCGACTCGACCCCGCGCTGCACGGCCACGGCGACGAGCACCGTGGCGCCCAGCTCGCAGGCCAGGCGCAGCAGGATGAGCAGGTTGACGTGCCGCGGCCGGTCGTCGAGCACGAGCGCCAGCTGCCTGGCCCCGCCGCGGTTCTCCCGCAGCAGCTCCTCGACCCGCGCCCTCGATGCCGTGCCCACCGCCGAATCGGCGGCGGCGAACACCCCCGCCCCGAGGACCAGCAGCACAGCCCACACGACCAGTGCGGCCGAACTCATGAACACGATCTCCGCCTTCTCACCCCGCGAAGCCCGCACCCGGCCGGCCCGCCCGTCGTCGTCCTGTTCCGCTCAACGGCGGCACTGCTCGTGCGCGGCGCACGAGCCTTCGCGCGCGGCACCGCTTCAGTCGCGCGGGACGTCGGGCTCGGCGCCCTGATCCAGTCCCACGGCCCCCAGCACCCGGTTGTCCGCGTCGCGCTGCGCGGCGGCGCGCTCCGCCTCGTCCCGGGCCGTCCGGTAGTCGGCGAGGATCCGGTTCTGCAGCCCGAACATCTCGCGCTCCTCCTCCGGCTCGGCGTGGTCGTAGCCGAGCAGGTGCAGCACGCCGTGCACGGTGAGCAAGTGCAGCTCGTCGATCAGGGCGTGACCGGCCTTGCGCGCCTGGTCCTTCGCGAACGCCGGGCACAGCACGATGTCGCCGAGCAGCGCCGGGCCGGACCCGACCGCGTCCGGACGGCGCGACGAGTCGTACTCGTCCATCGGGAAGGCCATCACGTCGGTCGGACCGGGCAGGTCCATCCAGCGCTCGTGCAGGTCGGACATCACGTTCAGCTCGACCAGGACGATGGACAGCTCGGCGAGCTGGCTCACGCTCATCCGGTCCAGCGCGTAGCGGGCCACGGCGACGATGGTTCCCTCGTCGACCTCGACCCCGGATTCGTTGGCGATCTCAATGCTCATGCGTGTTCCCGGAACTGACCGCCGCGACCGGAGCGGCGCGTGAACTGCTCGGAGTCCGCGTCCTGCTCGGCCTGCCAGCGATCGTAGGCGTTGACAATGTCGGTGACCAGCCGGTGACGTACGACGTCCCCGCTGTCGAGCACGGCGAAGTGCACGTCGTCGACCCCGTCGAGGATCTCGCGCACGACCTTCAGGCCGCTGCGCTGCCCACCGGGCAGGTCGACCTGGGTGACGTCGCCGGTGACCACGACGCGGGAGCCGAACCCGAGCCGGGTCAGGAACATCTTCATCTGCTCCGGCGTGGTGTTCTGCGCCTCGTCGAGGATGATGAAGGCGTCGTTGAGGGTGCGCCCGCGCATGTACGCCAGCGGGGCCACCTCGATCGTGCCCGCCTGGGTGAGCCGCGGCACCGACTCGGGGTCGATCATGTCGTGCAGCGCGTCGTACAACGGCCGCAGGTACGGATCGATCTTCTCGTAGAGCGTGCCCGGCAGGTACCCGAGCCGCTCCCCCGCCTCGACGGCAGGCCGGGTGAGGATGATCCGGTTGACCTGCTTGGACTGCAAGGCCTGCACGGCCTTCGCCATCGCCAAGTAGGTCTTGCCGGTGCCCGCCGGCCCGATGCCGAACACCACGGTGTTCTGGTCGATCGCGTCGACGTAGTGCTTCTGGTTCAGCGTCTTCGGGCGGATGATGCGACCGCGCCGGGACAGGATGTCCAGGCTGAGCACGTCGGCGGGTGATTCGCCGTCGTCGGCGGAGAGCATGTCCACCACGCGGCGCACGGCGTCCGGCCCCGGCTGGCCGCCCTTGTCCACCATCGCGATGAGCTCGGCGAACACCCGTTCCCCGAAGGCGACGTCGCCGGGGTCGCCGGTCAACGTGACCTCGTTGCCGCGCACGTGCACGTCGGCCACGAGGAGTTCTTCGACGGCCCGGAGGTTCGCGTCGCGGGTGCCCACGAGGGCGAGCACCGCGCTGTCCGGAACGGTGACCTTCGACTGGACGGGCCGGTCCTGCGGCCGGTTCTGCTGCGCGGACAGGCGCTGGGCGGAGAGGTCCGGCTCCGACGCCGTGCCGTTGCGCGCGGTCCCGTCCGGCGTTGCGCTGCCCTGCTGGTTCTCAACGTCCCTGGACTGCTGTTGTCCGGACTGGGCGGATCCACCCGCTGCGATTCCGGCCACGTGTGTTCGGGCCTGCTTTCTGCGCTCGGCGCGCGAAGTCGGTCGTTTCTTCCTGCTCTCGATGGTAGAGCAACCGGCAACGCGGTCGCGTCGCCATTCCTGCCCTCCCCACCCGGTCAACCCTTCAGCGGGCCGCCCGTGAGCCCGCCGAGCGGCTCGCCGCCGAGCAGGTGCAGGTGCACGTGGAAGATGGTCTGGCCGGCGTCGGCGTTGGTGTTGAACAGCAGCCGGTATCCGGACTCGGCGATGCCTTCGCGCTCGGCGATGTCACTGGCGACGCGCACGAGTTCGGCGAGCAGGTCCGGCTCGGCGGCGGCGAGCTCGGCCGCGTTGCGGTAGCGCGTCTTCGGCACGACCAGCACGTGGGTCGTCGCCTGCGGGTTGATGTCGCGGATCGCGAGCACCCGCTCGCCGTCGTGCACGACGTCCGCGGGGATCTCCCCGGCGATGATGCGCAGGAACAGGGAATCCAGGTCGCTGTCGGTCATGCCGGGAAGGCTATCCGCGCACCCGGCGCCCCGGACTTCCACCCGCCGTCTTCGGGGGCGGGCCTTGACCGCCTCCGCGGCACGGGCCTGTCAGCGAGGAAGCCGCTGAGCGGCCACCCCGGACACCGGCACCGCCGCGGTTTCTCAGCGGCTCCCGCGCGAGGACATCGTTTCCTCGTGGCGGAGCAACTGGTGACATCGGTCCCGCAGCGAGGAAGCCGGTGAGGTTCCGCCGAGCAGGTCCGGCGAGGAAGCTCCCCGAGCCGGGTGCCGCGCCGTAGTGGGGCTGGGGGTGGCCCGGCTACGGCGCGGCCTCGCCGGACCGAGGGGGGAGTGTCCGGCGAGCGCCCGGTTGGGCTCGCTGTGCGAGCTACCTGAGGCGGTGAACCCGTGACCCTCAGGCATCAGAACCACCGTAACCCCGCGTCATCCCTGCGCGCTAGAAAACGCACGAACGCGTGGCCATTACTCCGATTCAGTGACGCGATTGTCGCCGAAAGTACCCGAACGGCGGTCGCCACCGGGCCTGGTCAGGCGCCTCGCCGAGGCGGAGCGGAACCAGGACCGGCGGCGACCGGCCTCCAGATCACGATCGGGACTCAGCGGTGCCCGAAGGACTTGAAGCGGGAGAAGAGCCCCTGCCGCTGGCCGTTCCCGTTCGCGGTCACCGTCGGCTCCGGCTGCTCCTCGCCGCGCAGCGTCGCCAGCTGGCGCAGCAGCTCGATCTGCTCCTCGTCGAGCCGCGTCGGCACCTGCACGTCGAGGTGCACGTGCAGATCGCCGTGCCCGCTGACCCGCCCGTTGGAACGCAGCTTCGGCAGGCCGCGGCCGGTGAGCACGTGCTCGGTGCCCGGCTGGGTGCCCGGCTCCACGGTGAGCTCCTCGGTGTCGTCGAGCGTGTCCAGCGTCAGCACCGTGCCCAGCGCGGCGGCCGTCATCGGCACCTCGACGTTGCAGTGCAGGTCCGCGCCGTCCCGGATGAACCGCTCGTGCGGCTGCTCCTCGACCTCGACGAACAGGTCGCCCGCCGGGCCACCGCCCGGGCCGACCTCGCCCTCACCGGCCAGCCGCACCCGCATGCCGTCGCCGACCCCCGCGGGGATCTTGACGGTGATCGTCCGGCGCTCGCGCACCCGGCCGTCGCCGCTGCACTGCTGGCACGGATCGGTGATGACCTCGCCGAAGCCGCGGCACACCGGGCAGGGGCGCGACGTCATGACCTGGCCCAAGAAGGAGCGCTGCACCGACTGCACCTCGCCGCGGCCACCGCAGGTGTCGCAGGTCGACGGCGCGCTGCCGACGCGCGAACCGCCGCCGTCGCAGGAGTCGCAGAGCACCGCGGTGTCCACGGTGATGTCCCGGTTGACCCCGCTGGCGCACTCCTCCAGCGTCAGCTCCAGCCGGAGCAGCGCGTCGGAGCCCGGCTGCACGCGGCTGCGCGGGCCGCGCCCGCCACCTCCACCGCCGCCGGAGCCGCCGAAGAAGGCGTCCATGATGTCGCCGAGGCCGCCGAATCCGGCGAACGGATCACCACCGCCCATGCCGCCGTCGCCGCCGCCCTGGGACAGCGGGTCGCCGCCGAGATCCACGACCTGGCGCTTCTTCGGATCGGACAGCACCTCGTAGGCGGTCGTCACCTCACGGAACCGCTCCTGGGCGTTGGCCTCCTGGTTCACGTCGGGGTGCAATTCCCTGGCGAGCTTGCGGTAAGCGCGCTTGATCTGCTCCGGCGTAGCGTCCTTGGCCACCCCGAGGGTCCCGTAATAGTCCCTGGCCACCTGTGCGATCTTCCTCTGCTAGGTCTGCGAGTTCACGTGGACGAGTGATCGTCCGGCTAGGCGTCAACGGCCTGCCAGGATCTCACCCACATAAGCGGCAACGGCGCGGACCGCCGCCATCGTTCCCGGATAGTCCATCCGGGTGGGGCCGACGACACCCATGCCACCCAGCACCATCCCATGCGTGCCGTAGCCGGTGGACACCACCGACGTCGTCTGCATCTCCTCCGCCTCATTCTCCATCCCGATGCGCACGGTGACGGTCCGCGAATCGCGGGCCGCCGCGAGCAGTTTCAGCACCACGACCTGCTCTTCGAGCGCTTCGAGCACTTGGCGCAGCGAGTTGGGGAAGTCGGTGACGTTGCGGGTGAGGTTGGGCGTGCCGCCGAGCACCATGCGTTCCTCGGGATGTTCCACGAGGGATTCGATGAGCACGCTCGCGACGCGGGTCATGGCGTCGCGCAGCTCCGGCGGCGCCTGGTCCGGCAGTTCCGCCACGGCCGCCGAGGCGTCCGCGAGCCGCTTCTCGGTCATCGCCGAGTTCAGCACGTTGCGCAGCCGGGCCACGTCGTCGTCGGTGATCACGTCGCCGAGGTCGACCATCCGCTGGTCCACCCGGCCCGTGTCGGTGATGAGCACCAGCATCAGCCGCGCCGGGGTGATCGTGACCACCTCGACGTGCCGCACGGTCGACCGCGTCAACGTCGGGTACTGCACCACCGCGACCTGCTGGGTCAGCTGCGCCAGCAGCCGGACGCTGCGGCGCATCACGTCGTCGAGGTCCAGGGCGCCTTCCAGGAAGGCGCCGATGGCCCGGCGTTCGGCGGTGGTGAGCGGCTTGATCTCGTGCAGCCGATCGACGAACAGCCGGTAGCCCGCGTCGGTGGGCACTCGTCCGGCGCTGGTGTGCGGCTGGACGATCAGCCCTTCCTCTTCGAGCGCGGCCATGTCGTTGCGCACGGTGGCGCTGGAGACGCCGAGGTTGTGCCGGTCGACCAGGGCCTTCGATCCGACCGGCTCGTTGGTCGACACGAAGTCGGCCACGATCGCCCGCAGGACCTCGAACCGCCGTTGATCGGCGTTCACCACGTCACCTCCGCATCGCCCCAGGCCACGCACCGCTGCGGTGCTCCCACCCGGCAAGTTTACGGTGCTCGCACCCGCGCTCCGACGCCCTCAGCCGGAATCCTGCTCGGGCACCGGCGACGTCGGCGACGCCGCCGTCCACGTGAACGCGCGCGGGGAGCGGTCTTCGCGGCGCTCACAGCAGGCGTTGGACCACGGCGTCGGCGAGGAGGCGGCCCCGGTCGGTGAGCACGCAGCGGCCGGCGCTCAGGGCCTCCGGGCGCAGCAGCCCGTCCTCGGCGGCCTGCTTCGCGGCCAGGACCCCGTCCGCGGTGAGCGCGGACAGCGCCAACCCCTCGGCGACGCGGAGCTCCAGCATGATCCGCTCCACCCGCTGGTCCTCGGCGTCGAGCAGCTCCCTGGCCAGCGCGGGCGAACGCCCCTCCGCCAACAGCGCGGAGTAGCGCGCCGGGTGCTTGACGTTCCACCAGCGCACGCCGCCCACGTGGCTGTGCGCGCCCGGACCGGCGCCCCACCAGTCGCCGCCCTGCCAGTAGCCGAGGTTGTGCGCGCACCTCGCGGCGTCGTCGGTGGCCCAGTTGGAGACCTCGTACCAGCGCAGACCGACCTCGGCCAGCGTCGAGTCGATGATCTCGTAGCGGTCGGCGAGCACGTCCTCGTCCGGCATCGGCAGCTCGCCGCGGCGCACCTTGCGGGCCATCGCGGTGCCGTCCTCGACGATCAGCGAGTACGCCGAGACGTGGTCCACGCCCGCGTCGAGCACCGCGCGCAGCGAGGCCCGCAGGTCGTCGTCGGTCTCCCCCGGAGTGCCGTAGATCAGGTCCAGGTTCACGTGGTCGAAGCCCGCCGCCCGCGCCTCGCGCGCCGCGGTGACGGCCCGCCCCGGGGTGTGGTTGCGCTCCAGCACCCGCAGGACGTGCTCGGCGGCGGACTGCATGCCCAGCGACACCCGCGTGTAACCGCCCTCGCGGAGACCGGCGAAGAACTCGGGTGACGTGGATTCGGGGTTGGACTCTGTGGTGATCTCCGCGTCGGCGGTGAGGCCGAACGAATCCCGGATGGCGGACACCACGGAGGAGAGCCGCTCGGCGCCGAGCAGTGACGGCGTGCCGCCACCGACGAACACGGTGCGGGCCGCCGGAACCGTCCCGCCACCGGCGGCGAGCGTCCGGGCGCCGAGGTCGAGTTCCGCCCGCAACCCGTCCAGCCAGTCCGCGAAACCACCCGAAGAGCCCAGCTCATCGGCGGTGTAGGTGTTGAAGTCGCAATAGCCGCAACGGGTGGCGCAGAACGGGACGTGCACGTACACGCCGAAGGGGCGCTCGCCGAGCCCGGTCAGGGCGCTCGCGGGCAGTGATCCATCCGGCGGAGCCGGTTCACCTGGTGGTGGCTGCGAAGGCACCTGCCCAGTGTCCCAAAGTGCGCGTGAGCAGCCGGAGCGCGCCGGAGTTTGACCCTCGTCTCACTATCCGGTTGACGTTGGACCACAGGGTGGACGCGTGGCACGCTGGCCGTCATGGGTGCGCCCGCAACAAGGCTGCTGTTGGTCGCTCGTCGCTACCTGGATCTGCGACGAGTCTCCAGCGCACTGTGCCGTCTTACGGGCTGAACCCGCCGTCGCGTTCCGAACTGTCCAGTCGGCGCCGGGGACGCGCTGACTGCGAGACCTCCTGACTGGCCTCCGCGCGGCGTCGCCCCGAGTGCCTCGTCCACCACCACGGAGGTCGGGCCATGGTCCCCCCGACGGAAGCTCAAAGCCGTACCGAGCGCCGCGCCCCAGCCCGCAAGGGCAAGACGCGTGGTGAGGGCCAGTGGGCGCTCGGCTACCGCGAACCGCTGAACGCGAACGAGCGGTCCAAGAAGGACGACAACCCGCTCAACGTCCGCCACCGCATCGAGACGATCTACGCGCACGGCGGCTTCGACTCCATCGACCCCGCCGATCTGCGCGGACGTTTCCGCTGGTGGGGTCTCTACACCCAGCGTGCGGCCGGGATCCCCGGAGCCCGCACCGGCACGATCGAGCCGGAAGAGCTCGACGCCTCCTACTTCATGCTCCGGGTCCGCGTCGACGGCGGCGCGCTGACCACCGAGCAGCTGCGCGTCGTGGGTGAGATCTCGCAGACCTACGCCCGCGACACCGCGGACATCACCGACCGGCAGAACGTGCAGCTGCACTGGATCCGGGTCGAGGACATGCCGACGATCTGGCAGAAGCTGGAGTCGGTCGGCCTCTACACCACCGAGGCCTGCGGCGACTGCCCGCGAGTGCTGCTGGGCTCCCCGGTCGCGGGGGTCGCCGCGGACGAGATCATCGACGCCACCCCTGCGATCAAGGAGATCACCGAGCGCTACATCGGTGACAAGTCGCTGTCGAACCTGCCCCGCAAGTTCAAGACCGCGATCAGCGGCTCCCCGCGCTGGGACACCGTGCCGGAGATCAACGACATCTCGCTGGTCGGCGTGGAGCACCCGGAGCACGGCCCCGGTTTCGACCTGTGGGTCGGCGGCGGCCTGTCGACGAACCCGAAGCTGGCCGTGCGGCTGGGCGCCTGGGTTCCGATCGAGGAGGCCGCCGAGGTGTGGCACGCGGTGACCTCCCTGTTCCGCGACTACGGCTACCGCAGGCTGCGGCACCGGGCGCGGTTGAAGTTCCTCGTCGACGACTGGGGTGCGGAGAAGACGCGGCAGGTCATCGAGGACGAGTACCTCGGCCGCAAGCTGCTCGACGGCCCCGCGCCGGAGACGCCCGGCGGGCACCGCGACCACCTCGGGGTGAACCCGCAGCGCGACGGCAACTTCTACGTCGGCGTGAAGTCGCAGGCCGGTCGGGTCAGCGGCTCGACGCTGGTGGAGGTCGCGAAGGCCGCCGAGCGCGTCGGTTCCGCCAGGGTGCGCACGACGGTGGAGCAGAACCTGCTGGTGCTGGACGTGCCGCAGCAGCAGGTCGAGGGCCTGGTGGCGGACCTGGCCGAGCTGGGCCTGCACAGCACGCCGACGCCGTGGCGGCGCAACGTGATGGCCTGCACCGGCATCGAGTTCTGCAAGCTCGCGATCGTCGAGACGAAGCAGCGCGCCATCGACCTGATCAACGACCTGGAGCAGCGGCTGGAGGACATCCAGGGCGACGTCCAGGACCCGGTGACGATCAACCTCAACGGTTGCCCGAACGCCTGCGCCCGCACGCAGACCGCCGACATCGGCCTCAAGGGCCAGATGGTGCGCGATGACGAGGGCAACCAGGTCGAGGGCTTCCAGGTGCACCTCGGTGGCGGGCTCGGCCTCGACGCCGGGTTCGGCCGCAAGATCCGCGGGCACAAGGTGACCTCGACGGACCTCGGCGACTACGTGGAGCGCCTGGTGCGCAACTACCTCGCCCAGCGCGAGCAGGACGAGCGGTTCGCGCAGTGGGTGGGCCGCGCCGACGAGGACTCGCTCAAGTGAGCGCGGAAGGCGGCGCCGCCCCGGAAGGCCGGGCGGTGCCGTTCTACTGCCCCTACTGCGGCGACGAGGAACTGGTCCCGGAGGCGGAACCGGCGGGCGCCTGGAAATGCGCGGCCTGCCTGCGGGTGTTCACCGTACGGCTCGTCGGACTGGCGAGCGGCTGAGGAGACGGAGACTCATGACTGCCGAGACCACCACCGACATCCCCGCCACCGGCATCGGCGTGCGCCGCAGCGACGAGGAGCTGCGCGCGCTGGTCGACGAAGCCGCTCCCCGCCTGGCCGGGGCGAGCGCCGAGGAGGCGCTGCGCTGGGCCGCCGAGACCTTCGGCGACGGCTTGATCGTCGCCTCCAACATGCAGGACGCGGCGCTGGTCGACCTGGCGGCGAAGCAGCAGCCGGGTGTGGACGTCTTGTTCCTGGAGACCGGCTACCACTTCGCCGAGACCATCGGCACCCGCGACGCGGTGGCGCAGGTCTACGACGTGAACATCGTCAACGCGCAGGCCGAGCAGTCGGTGGCCGAGCAGGACGCGGCGGAGGGCCCGAAGCTGCACGACCGCGATCCGGGTCGCTGCTGCTTCCTGCGCAAGGTCGTGCCGCTGCGCGACACCCTGGCCCGCTACGAGGCCTGGGTGACCGGGGTGCGCCGGGTGGAGGCCCCGACGCGGGCGAACACGCCGATCGTGACCTGGGACGACCGCAACAACCTCGTCAAGATCAACCCGATCGCGGCGTGGAGCGACGACGAGATGAACGCCTACATCGAGCAGCACGGCGTGCTGGTGAACCCGCTGGTGCCCGCGGGTTTCCCGTCGATCGGCTGCGCGCCGTGCACGGCGAAGCCCGCGCCGGGCGCCGATCCGCGCAGCGGGCGCTGGGCGGGCACCTCGAAGACCGAATGCGGCCTGCACGGCTGATCAGAACGGAGTCTTCGCGGAGTGATTCGCGCAGCGGGTCAGGTAGCGGAACCTCAGCACTGGTCCGGCTGCGCGCGTGGTCACTGCTCAGCGGCTCCGCCGCTGACGAGCCACGGAACAACGACCGCTTTGCAAGGACTTGTTAGCACGCACACCCGGAGAGGATGGGTATGACCGCCGAGCCACAGCTCGACCTGCCGGAGGACCCGGTGTCCACGGGGGCACCGCCTCAGGTCGACAACCTCGACGCCCTGGAGTCCGAGGCCATCCACATCTTCCGCGAGGTGGCCGGGGAGTTCGACCGGCCGGTGATCCTGTTCTCCGGCGGCAAGGACTCGACGGTGCTGGCGCACCTGGCGATCAAGGCGTTCCGGCCGGCGGCGGTGCCGTTCCCGCTACTGCACGTGGACACCGGGCACAACTTCGACGAGGTCATCGCGTTCCGCGACCGGCTCGTCGCGAAGCACGACCTGCGGCTCGTGGTGGCCTCGGTACAGGACTACATCGACGACGGCAGGCTCACCGAGCGCCCCGACGGCATCCGCAACCCGCTGCAGACCACGCCGCTGCTGGACGGGATCACGGAGAACAAGTTCGACGCGGTCTTCGGCGGCGGTAGGCGCGACGAGGAGCGGGCGCGGGCGAAGGAGCGCATCTTCAGCCTGCGCAACGCCTTCGGCCAGTGGGACCCGCGCCGCCAGCGCCCGGAGCTGTGGAACCTCTACAACGGCAGGCACCGGCCCGGCGAGCACGTGCGGGTGTTCCCGCTGTCGAACTGGACGGAACTCGACATCTGGCGCTACATCCAGCGCGAGAAGATCGAACTGCCGGACATCTACTACGCGCACCGCCGCGAGGTGTACCAGCGCGACGGGATGTGGCTGACCTCGGGTCCGTGGGGCGGTGCCCGCGACGGCGAGACCGTCGAGGAGAAGATCGTCCGCTACCGCACCGTCGGCGACGGCTCCTGCACCGGCGCCGTGGAGTCCGAGGCGTACACCGTGGACGACGTGATCGCCGAGGTCGCCGCGAGCCGGCTCACCGAACGCGGCGCGACGCGGGCCGACGACCGGATGTCGGAGGCCGCGATGGAGGACCGCAAGCGGGAGGGCTACTTCTGATGACCGAGACCACGACCCGCACCGCACCGGATTCCGGTGCCGAAGTGGTGTTGCCGGTGCACACCGACCTGCTGCGGCTGGCCACGGCCGGTTCGGTCGACGACGGCAAGTCGACGCTGGTGGGCCGGTTGCTGCACGACACGAAGTCGGTGCTGGCCGACCAGCTGGACGCGGTGCACCGCGCCAGCGCGGACCGGGGCCTGCAGACACCGGACCTGTCGCTGCTGGTGGACGGCCTGCGCGCGGAGCGCGAGCAGGGCATCACGATCGACGTGGCCTACCGGTACTTCGCGACGCCGAAGCGGACGTTCGTGCTCGCCGACACCCCGGGGCACGTGCAGTACACCCGCAACACGGTGACCGGCGCGTCCACGGCGCAGCTGGCGATCCTGCTGGTGGACGCGCGCAAGGGCGTCATCGAGCAGACCCGCAGGCACGCGGCGGTGCTGGCGCTGCTGGGTGTGCCGCAGCTGGTGCTCGCCGTCAACAAGATCGACATGGTGGACTACGACGGCGCGATCTACGAGCGCATCGCCGCGGAGTTCACCGGGCACGCCCGCGCGCTCGGCTACGCCGACGACGCCGTGGTCACGATCCCGGTGTCGGCGCTGCACGGCGACAACGTGGTGGAGCGGTCGGAGCGCACTCCGTGGTACTCCGGGCCCGCGCTGCTGGAGCACTTGGAGACGGTGCCGGTCGCCCCGGACCCGTTCGACGCGCCGTTCCGGATGCCGGTGCAGTACGTGATCCGGCCGCGCACGGCCGAGCTCCCGGATTACCGCGGCTACGCGGGCCAGGTGTCGGCGGGCGTCATCGCGCAGGGCGACGAGGTCGTCGTGCTGCCCGCGGGCATCCGCACTCGCGTGTCCCAAGTGGACACTCCGGACGGGCCGGTGCCGCGCGCCGCGTCCGGGCGTTCGGTGACGTTGCTGCTGGAAGACGACGTGGACCTGTCCAGGGGCGATCTGATCGCCGCGGCGGACTCCGCGCCGCGGGTCACCGACGAGCTCGACGCCACCGTGTGCTGGCTGGCCGAGAAGCCGCTGCAGCCGGGCGCACGGGTGCTGGTCAAGCACGGCACCCGGACCGTGCAGGCCATGGTGACGGAGCTGTCCGCGCGCTTCGACGAACAGGAACTGGCCAGTGTGGACACTCCGGATTCGTTGCAGCTCAACGAGATCGGCCGCGTGCAGCTGCGCACCGCCGAACCGCTGCCGGTGGACGAGTACGCCGAGTCCCGGCGCACCGGCTCGTTCCTGGTGATCGATCCGGCGGACGGCACCACGCTGGCGGCCGGCCTGATCGGGTTGCCGCTGGCGCCGCTCGCGGCGGCCGTCGCGAGCTGACGCGGTGCGGCCCGCTCTGATCGCCGTCGCGCACGGCAGCCGGGATCCGCGCTCGGCGCGCACCGTCCACGCCCTGCTGGACGTGGTGCGCGCCGAGCGCCCGGACCTGGACGTGCGCGCGGCCTTCCTGGACCTGTCCGCGCCGCGGGTGGGCGATGTGCTCAGCGCGGTGCACGCCGACGGGCACCGCGAGGCGGTGATCGTGCCACTGCTGCTGGGCAGCGCCTTCCACGCGAAGGTCGACCTGCCAGCCGTCGTCGCCGAGGCGGGCGCGCGGCTGCCGGGGCTGCGGCTGCGCACCGCGGACGTGCTCGGCCCCGACCCGCTGCTGGAGGCCGCTGCGCTGGACCGGCTCGGCGAAACCGGTGTTACCACGGCTGATTCCGAACTCGGCGTGGTGCTCGCCGGGGTCGGCTCGGCGCACGCCCCGGCGAACCGGCTCGTCGCGCGGGTCGCCGAGCGGTGGCAGGAGCGGACCTCGTGGGCGGGCGCGGTCGCCGCGTTCGCGACCGCCGCCGAACCCGACGTTCCCGCCGCGATCTCCCGGTTGCGGGAGCGCGGTGCCCGCCGGATCGCAGTGGCGTTCTGGTTCCTCGCACCCGGCCTGCTCACCGACCGCGTCATCCACGCCGCACAGGCCCATGCCGTGGGGGATTCCCCGCTGATCGCCGCACCGATGGCCGACTCCCCCGCCGTCGCCGAGCTCGTCCTCACCCGCCACGCGCAGGCCCTGGACCGCGACGAGGACGCCACCGGCGTCGCGTGACCCGGCCACTCGCATGGCCGAATCGCCTGATTTCCGGTTCGGCGTTCGGCGCAGCGCGCGGCACCGAGCGGGGCAACGGATTGGGCCGTTCTTGCGGAATTCCGACAAGTTCGCCCAGGTGCGCAACCATCCGGGCAAGATGCGATCCGTGCGGCCCCGACATGGGCGCACCGACGCCCGGCGGCGGCCCGGTTACCCCGACTTCGGGTCGCCGCCGGGTGGCCCGGTTCGTCCGGCGCCGCCCGGTTCCTCACACCTCCGGCGGATATCACCCTCGCTGACGCAGGGTGTTTTTGTGGAACACTAAACTTCACCCCAAGTGGCCATGAGAGAGTGCGGATCAACTACGCGACGGTGGTGCGTCGCAGCGCAGCCGAGCGGTATCGCGGCGCGAAACCACACTTTCGGGTGAGTCAGGTGAACCTCGGCGGCAAGGATCAAGGTGCAACGACAAGTCGGGGGCGAGTGCGGGAGATGAACACCCAGCAGCCGAGCCGGCCGGTGATCACGCCGGCCATGCGCGAGCAGGCCGCCAAACAGCCGAACACCTGGCTGTACGTGGTGGATCCGATCTTCAGCGACCCGAACGCGGAAGTGCCGCCCTGGGGCTTCATCGGCGGCTACCGGGTCGATGAACGCGGCGAGCTCACCGACGACTTCTCCCCGAACCCGAACTACCGCCCCTCCCCGGTCGCGTTGCGGCTGCCCGCGCCGACCAACGACGTCGAGCGCGCGCTGCAGCTGACCACCACCGGCTACGCGCAGGCCCCCACCTTGCTGGCGGCGCTGCTGGACGCCGAGCTGATCCTGTTCGCGCAGCCGCAGGGCAGCGGCCTGTTCACCATGGACCACGACTCGGGCCGGCGGCAGCTGCAGCTGTTCACCTCGGAGGCCTACCTCCCGGCGAACTGGACGAGCTGGCAGCGCATGACCGGCAGGCAGCTCGTCGAGCGCAACCCCACCGGCATGGACCTGCAGATCAACCCGACGAGCCAGGTCAAAGCGCGCATCCCGGGCGAGGACCTGATCAAGTCCGCCGGTTCCCGCAGCGCCCCGTCCCCCGCGCCCGCGAACCCCGCACCGGACGTCACGCAGCCCGCGAAGGTGCCGACCACCGAGCAGCAGGCCCCGGACCCCATCACCAGCGACCGGGGGCAGCGCTTCCTCGGCAGCGTGCTGGCCGCCGCGGCGGGCGACGCGCTGGGCGCACCGATCGAGACGTACCCGGTGGAGCAGATCCGCAGCCGCTTCGGCGAACGCGGCGTCACCGACTACGAGCGCGGCGGCGACCACCCCGGCGAGTTCACCGACGACACGCAGCTGATCCTGTTCACGCTGGAAGGCCTCATCCGCGGGCACGTCGCGGCTCGCGGCGGTGCCACCGGCGGCCCGCTGCCCGCCGTCCAGCTCGGCTACCAGCGCTGGCTGCACACCCAGGGCCACGCCTGGTCGCGGGCCGCGGGACCGTTCGCCGAGCGCCACCCGGAGCCCGACGGCTGGCTCATCGCCGAGCGCGACCTGTTCGCCGTGCGGTCCCCGAACAGCGAGTGCATCACCGCGCTGCGCGAGTTCGCCTCCATCGGCGCGCCGGGCACGTTCCAGCGCCCCATCAACGACTCCGACGACAACACCGGCGTGGTGCGCGCGGCGCCGTTCGCGCTGTGGTCCGAGGACCCGCGCGAGGTGTTCCGGCTCGCCGCGGCCGGGGCCGCGCTGACCTGCTCGAAGCCCAGCGGCTACCTGCCCGCCGGGGTGCTCGCGGTGCTGGTGCACGGCCTGCTGGGCGGCGCGCCGCTGCCGGACGCGCTGAGCGCGGCCCGCGACCTGCTGGTCGAGTGCGACGGGCACCAGCAGACCGAGCGGTTGCTGCTGGTCGCCGAGGACCTCGCCGCGCAGGGCGCGCCGACCGCGGAGCAGATCAAGGACCTGCTGGGCGGCGGCTGGACGGGCCACGAGGCCTTGGCCATCGCCGTGTGCGCGGCGCTGAGCAACGACGGCATCGGCCCGGCCGTGATGGCCGCGGTGAACCACTCCGGCGACAGCGACTCGACGGGCGCGATCTGCGGTGCGATCGTCGGCGCCCGCGAAGGCGTGTCCGCGATGCCGGGCGTGTGGCTGCGCGATCTCAAGCAGCGGGAGACGATCGAGAAGCTGACCACCGACGCGCTGGTGGAGTTCGGTCCGCAACCGCGCACCGACGAGACCTGGTCGCAGCGCTACCCCGCCGAGCGGGACCTCATCGACCTGGACTTCGACTCCGAGCTGCCGCGCACCGTGCGGAACAACGCCGTGGCGCGGACCTCGGAGCAGCCCGCGGTCCGGGAGCCGGACGACGCGAAGGCCACCGGTTCGGCGAGCGGCGAGCAGGCCGCGACACCCGCTGCCGCGAAGGCGGACGCGGGCAACGACACCGCCACGACGAGCGCGCCGGAGACCGCCGGGAAGCCCGATCCGGTGGCGCGGTTCCCGATTCCGGCGGGCGATTCCGCCGGGAAGACCGAGGCCGCGAAGGGTTCCGCCGACGCCACCGGCGGTTCGACGCCGGCGAAGCAGGACGAGTCCGCATCGGTCGCGCAGTCCACTTCGGACTCGGCGGCCGAGCTGGCGCCCGGCGGCCGGACCGCTGCCGCCGTCCCGGCGGACCGGCCCGAGGAATCCGCCGCACCCGCTCCCGCCGAGGAAGCGGCGTCCGCGGACGAGCCCGCGGTGGCGCAGCAGACCGCGAAGGCCGAAGAAGAACCCTCGGCTCTGGCCGAGGAGAAGGCCGCGGCGGACGACGAGGCGGCGCAGGCTCCCGCCGACGCCGAGCAGTCCGCCACCCCGCCGCTGCCCACCATGGGCTCCTGGCCCACTTCCTCCCCGGCGAACGGCGAAACCGCCCCGCCGCAGGAGAAAACCCAGACCGCACCGGCGACGAAGCAACCGGTGGCCAGCCCGGCGACGGCCCAGCCCTCCTACAGCGGCCCCACCCGCACCCTCAGCGAGCCCGCGACCGAACGCGGCGCCCGCATCCTCGGCTGCCTGCTCGGTGGCGCGGTCGGCGACGCCCTCGGCTACCCCGTCGAGGACGACTCGATCGAGGCCATCCGCGCCAAGCACGGTGCCGCTGGCGTGGTCGACTTCGTCGACGCGCACCGCCCCGGCGGCTCGATCAGCGACGACACGCAGCTGACCCTGTTCACCACCGACGGCCTGATCCGCGCCTCGATCCGCCGCAGGCTCTACGACGAGACCGATCCGGCGCCGCAGGTCCAGCACGCCTACCAGCGCTGGCTGCACACCCAGGGCTTCGACTGGAAGGAAGCGGGCGGCCCGATCGCCTCCGCGCCGCCGGACGGCTGGCTGATCCGGGAGAAGGGCCTGTTCGTGCGCCGCGCGCCGGGCGCCACCTGCGTGCAGGCCTTGCACGCCTACGCCACCAGCGGCCGGCTTGGCACCCTCACGAACCGGATCAACGACTCCAAGGGCTGCGGCGGCGTGATGCGCGCGGCACCGGCCGGTTTCTGGTCGGCGGACCCCACCGAGACGTTCCGGGTGGGTGCGGCGACCGCCGCGCTGACCCACGGTCACCCGAGCGGGTTCCTGCCCGCCGGGGCGTTGGCGGTGATCGTGGCGCAGCTGCTGAGCGGCCGTTCGCTGCCGGAGGGCGTGGATCGGGCGCTCACCGAGCTGTCCGGCTGGGAAGGTCACGAGGAGACCACGAGCGCGCTGCGCCGGGCGATCGAACTCGCCACCGAGGGCACCCCCACCCCGGAGCAGATCCAGCACCGGCTCGGTGAGGGCCGGGTCGGCGAGCAGGCTCTGGCCATCGCGGTGTGCGCCGCGCTCGCCCGGCCATCGTCCTACGCCGACGCCGTGGTGCTGGCCGCGAACCACTCCGGCGACAGCGACGCCACCGCCTCGATCTGCGGGAACATCATGGGCGCCGCGCACACCGCGAGCGCCGTCCCGCACGCGTGGCGGCAGCGGGTGGAGCTGGGCGAGGTCATCGAGCAGCTCGCGCGGGACGCGACGGAGGAGTTCGGGCAGCACCCGCCCTCGGTTCCGGAGTGGCTGCGCCGCTACCCCGCGGGCAGCGCGCCGACGGCGAAGGCGGCGACCGCGCCGCGCAAGCCCGAGCGCCCCGCCGAGCCGAAGCAGCGGACGGCGGTGCCGGAGACCGCGGCGGAGACCACCGCGGTGATCGCCCCGATCCCGGCCATCACCGACGACGAACCCGCGACTCCCCCGGCGCCCGCGACTCCTGCGGCCTCCAAGGCTCCCGCGGCGCCCGAGTCTCCGGCCACGCCGGAGGTTCCTGCGGCTGCGAAGACTCCGACCACGCCGGAAGTTCCTGCGGCGGCGAAGACTCCCGCCACGCCGGAAGCCCCGGCCACGCCGAAGACTCCCGTCACCCCGGAAGCCCCCGCTGCGGCGGAGTCCCCTGCACCGGCCGAGAACGCTGCCGCGGCCGAGGCTCCCGCGGACGAGGAGGCCGGTGACGGCCTCAACGACGAGGAGCTGCGGCTGCTCGCCGCGTGGCGCAAGTTCCGCGACGGCGAGGACGACACCCCCAACGACCTCTCCGAAGGCCTGCACAAGCTGCTCCAGGAGGCGTTCGGCGCGGAACGCGCCGCGCAGCTGGTGGCCGCGGGCGAAGGCGAGGGCGAGCTCGCCGAGGAGGTCCCGGCGGCGCTGGACCGGCTGGACCGGCTCGCCGGGTGCGCCCTGGGCGTGCTCGCGGGCGACGCGCTGGGCGCGCCGTGGACGTTCCTGTCCCAGCGTGCGATCCTGCGCCGCAATCCGGACGGGGTCCGCGAACCGGCCGAGTACCTCGGCGGCCGTGGCCGGTCCACCGCGGTGGGCCAGCAGTCGGTCTTCGTGCTGGACGGCCTGCTCCGCTCCACCGTCCACAAGGGACTTAACCGGCCCGGCACCTCGCCGGTGGACCTGGTCCGCGGCACCCTGCAGCACTGGGTGCTCACCCAGGGCGCGCCGATCGAGCCCGCCGTGCGGCCCGCCGCGCTCGCCGAGCAGTCCGCGCTGCGCGTGCAGCGCTTCCCCGACGAGGCCACCCTCACCGCGCTCGCCGGGTGGGACGGCGAGAGCGCCGCCCCCACGCCGAGCACCCCGCCGAACCAGGCCACCGGTGCCGCCGCCGCGGCGCGGGGCGCCGTGGTCGGACTGCACGCCGACACGCCCGGCGCGGCCGTCGAACTGGGCATCACCATCGGAGTGCTCACCCACGGCCACCCGGACGGCTACCTCCCGGCGGCAGCGGTCGCCGCGATGGTCGCCGCGCTGCGCGACGGCCAGACCTTGGCCGAGAGCGTGCACACCACGCTCAACGAGCTGAAGGCATGGGAAGGCAACGAGAACACGATCCGCTCGCTGCGCGACGCGCTCGAACTGGCCGAGCACGGCCCGGTTCCGGTGCCCGCGCTGGAGAAGCTCGGCGCGGGACGGCACGCCCCGGCCGCCCTCGGCGTCGCGGTGGCCGCGGCCCTGACGCACCCCGACTCGTTCTCGGACGCCGTCGCGCTGGCCGCGACGCACTCCGGCGACTCCGCCGCCACCGCGGCGCTCTGCGGCGGCCTGCTCGGAGCGGCGCGCGGAGCGGCGGGGATCCCGCCGGAGTGGCTCGATCAGCTGGAACTGCACGACCAGGTGGAGCAGCTGATCGCGGACGCACGCCGCGCCGAGACCGATCTCGTCCCGGACGGCACGGCACCGGACTGGGCCAAGCGGTACGCGGGATGAGAGCCCCTCCTCGAACTCCGGTGCGTGCTCGGGGTTCGTGGTCTCAGCGGCGAAGCCGCTGAGCAGCGACCGCTCGACCAACCGGCACCGCCGCGGGTTCCCCGCGGCCTCCTCGCGAGGACAGCGATTTCGCCGTGCGTCGGACGGGCATCGGAAATCGATCCCGCCGCGAGAGGGCCGCTGAGGTTCCGCCACCCGACCCGCCACGCAGAACAAGATCGAAGACAGGCAGTAACGTTGCACGGGTGACGGACGCGAGGGCCTCCGACGGGCTCACCGAGGCGGAACGGGCGTTGCTGGCGGCATACCGGGAGCGGCGCCGTTCGGCGACGCCGGATTCGGCGACCGCGCGCTCGGGTGCCGCCGAGGGCGCGGGATCCGACGCGACCGGCCCGGACGCCTCGTCCGCCGCGGCTTCGGCGGAGCCCGCCGACGCCGACGAGCGGCTGCTGCTGGAGAAGTGGCGTTCGTGGCGGGACCGCCCGCTGACCCGGCCGCCGTGGTTCGCGGCGCTGCGCCAGCGCATCGGCACCGATCCGGCGCCGCCGGTCCCCGCGACCGGCCTCGCCGACGACTCCGGCTACCGGGCGGACGCCGCGAGCCGGTTCGCCGGGATGCTGCTGGGCGCCGCCTGCGCCGAGTTCACCGTCGCGGGCCGCATCGGCGAACGCACCACGTCCGCGCTGTTCGCGCTGGAAGGCGTGATCCGCGCGCACACGGCGCTGCGCGTGCACGGCGCGGCCGACGTCCCCACATCCGTCCTCAATGGACTCCAGCGGTGGCTGCACACCCGCGGGCTCCCCTGGCAGGACTGCGTCGCCGATCCGGCGGAGGAACCGGACGGCTGGCTGGTCGACCGGCCCGAGCTGCGCGCCGACTCGGTGGACGACCCGGCGCTGCTCACCGCGCTGACCAGGATCGCCGCCGGTGGCAGGGCCTCCGCGCACGCGTCCGGCGCATCGGGCGTGCCGCTGGGCGCCGTGGCGGCGCTGTGGTCCGGCACCGACGTGTTCGGCCCCGCCAAGGACATCGCCGCGCTATCGCACGGCCACCCGGACGGGCACCGCCCCGCCGGAGTGCTCGGCGTCGCGATCTCCTTGCTGCTGCGCGGAATTCCGCTGCACGAGAGCCTGTCGCGAGCGGTCGCGTCCTGGGAACCCGCCGACTCCCGGCCCGCGCTGCTGGACCGCGCGCTGCGCCTCGGATCGACCAGCCCGGTCGGTTTCGCCCCCGGCGCCGCCCAGCTCGACGCGATGGGCGCGGGCCGCACCGGAACCGAGGCGCTCGCCGTGGCGTTGCGCGTCGCCGCCGCCTGCCCCGACGACTTCGCCACCGCCGTCGCCGCCGCGGCCGACCACGGCGGCGACACCCGGACCACGGCCGTGCTGTGCGGCCAATTGCTCGGAGCCGCCCACGGGCCCGCCGTGATTCCCCTACCGTGGGCCGAGAAACCCGCCGCGCTCGCGGTGCTGGAACGGCTCGCCGAGGACGCCGCCACCGAATTCGGTCCCTACCCGGACGAATCCGCCGAGTGGCTCCATCGGTACCCCGTCGGCGCCCCTGCGCACGCCCCCGACCGGAGAAGGAGCCTGCACGCCGTGCCCAGACTCGCCGCCTCCAGGGACCGCTTCCTCGGCGCGGTGCTGGGATGCGCCATCGGTGAAGCGCTCGGCACGCCCATCGCGGGCAGCGGCTGGGACGACATCCAGGACCGGCACGGGCCGCAGGGCCTGCGCAACTACGTGCCCGCCGGGCACCCGGCGGGACGGCTCGGCAGCGACACCCAGCTGCTGCTGTTCTCGCTGGAAGGCACCATCCGCGCGGGGGTGAGCCGCCGCACCGGTGAGGTCGCCGACCCGTCCCGGCACATCCAGCACGCCTACCAGCGCTGGCTGCACACCCAGCACCTCAGCTGGGGACGCGCGGCGGGCGAATTTCTCAAGCACACCCCCGCCCCCGACGGCTGGCTGGTCGGGCACCGCGCCCTTTACCAGACCCGGAATCCGGGCCGCACCATGATGCGCACGCTCATCGCGTTCGCCAAGGGCCAGCAGCCGATGGGCACCCCGGACCACCCGATCAGCGACTCGCAGGGCAGCACGGCGGTGATGCGGGCCGTCCCGGCGGCGTTATGGAGCGACGACCCGGCCGAGGTGTTCCGCGTCGGGCAGAACACAGCCGCGCTCACCCACGGCGACCCCGTCGCCTACCTCAGCGCGGGCACGCTCGCGTTCCTGGTGTCCCGGCTGCTCACCGGCTGCGACCTCGCCACGGCCGTCGACGAGGCGCTGGACGAGCTCAGCGGGCACCGCGGCCAGCAGGAGGTCTCCCGCAAGGTCGCCGCGGCGGTGCGCTACGCCGCTTCCGCCGAGACCACGCCCACCCACCTGGAAACCGGCATCGGCAACGGATGGAGCGCCGCCGACGCTCTCGGCATCGGCCTGTACGCCGCGCTGGTGGCCGACGGCGACATCGACGTCGCGCTGCCCCTGGCGGTCAACCACTCCGGCAACTCCGCCACCACCGGCGCCGTCTGCGGCAGCCTCGTCGGCGCGCAGGCGGGCGCGGCGAAGATCCCGGACCGCTGGCGCACCGAACTCGAACTGCACGACGTGATCGAACAGCTCGCCCACGACGCGAGCCTGGAGTTCGGCCCGCACCCGCCGGACACCGACGACTGGACGACGCGCTACCCGCCGACGTGACGTTCCGGTCCTGGCTCCGAGCCCACCGGTGCGGCTAACGTGCGGCGCATGGGCGAAGAACTCGTGCACCGCACCGTCGACGCGGGCATCGCGACGATCACGCTGGACTCCCCGCACAACCGCAACGCGCTGTCCGCGCGGTTGCGCCGCGAACTGCGCGATCACCTGGCCGCGGCGCTGGCCGAGGAATCGGTGCGGGTCGTCGTGCTCGCCCACACCGGCCCGGTGTTCTGCGCCGGGATGGACCTCAAGGAGTCCCGGTCCGCCGACGCGGACCGGCAAGGGGTGCGGGAACTGCCCGAGCTGCTCGAAACGCTGTGGACCAGCCCGAAACCGGTCATCGCGAAGCTGGCGGGGCCGGCGCGGGCCGGTGGTGTCGGCATCGTCGCGGCCTGCGACCTCGCCGTGGCGGCCGACACCGCGACGTTCGGCTTCTCCGAGGTCCGCATCGGTGTGGTGCCCGCGGTCATCTCGCTGACCGTGCTGCCCCGGCTGCAGCCGCGCGCCGCTCACGAGTTGTTCCTGACCGGGGAGAACTTCGACGCGACTCGCGCCGTCGAGATCGGCCTGCTCAACTCCGCGGTCCCCGCCGAGTCGCTGGACGCGGAGGTCGCCCGCTACACCGACATGCTCACCCGTGGCGCCCCGAACGCGCTGGCCGCCACCAAGGAACTGCTCCGACGCCCCCGCGCGGCCACCATCGGTGATGACTTCGACGCCGTCCTGGAGCTCTCCGCGAGCCACTTCGCCTCCGAAGAGGGCCAGGAAGGCATCCGCGCCTTCACCGAGAAGCGCCCGGCCTCCTGGATCCCTCGGCGCCCGGAGTGATCGTCCCGGGAGGGCTCGTCAGTCGCGGGTGAGGACCGAAGCGAAGCCGCGCCCGCAGATGGTGTTGCTGGCGGCGTCCTGCAGCACCGTGTTGATCTTCGCGTAGGCCTTCGGGTCGTGCTCCGCGAGGTTCTGCGCCCCGGACCAGATGAGCACGTGCTCGCCTTCCGGCAACCAGGACAGGTCGGTCAGGCAGTCGTAGAGCGCGTCCAGGTTGCGCCCGGCCCACTCGGGGAACGAGAGCACCGCCGCGATGCCGTCCAGCGCGGTCCGCTTGCTGATCAGATCGCTGCCGTCGAGCACGTGCACGGACGCGCCGCGCCGCTCGGCGTCCTCAGCCGCCGTCTTCGCGCTCACGCCAGGCTGCTCCAGCTTGCCCACCGCCGGCTCCTTCCGGATTACCTGAGGCTTTTTCGTCGCAAACATCCCACTCAACCACACACGTCAACAACCGGGAACAGGTGTTGTTCACCGCAATGCCGAGGCGATGCGCCACGGTCCGGAGCCCGCACGGTCACGCGAGCGACGCGGACGGCCCGAGAGGGGCGAACGCTCGCCACGGCACCGCCGACACCGTTGAATCCGGCAGAACGGGCACAGCCTGCCACACCAGGGTGCCCCCGCCGTCAACCGGCGTCGCGGAACGATGCCCCGTCGTGCCCTGCTGGACGAACCAGCCGATGACGACCAGTGCGATCAGGCCGACCAGCGCGATGGTGATGCGCTTGCGCGAACTCATCCTGCTCACGACACGTCCGTTCCGCGCGGGGTCCGCACCGGCGGTTCGGCGTCGCGCACTCGAGTCAGCTTCGCGCCGATCCCATCGATGGCCCGGTCGAGGAAACGCGCCAGGTACCAGCACACCGGCAGCAGCACGACCAGGACCAAGGTCACCAGCAGCGGGTACCACAGCTGCACGAGCCACAGCTCGACGCCGTCCCACCACTCGAACAGCCAGTCCATCACGAGGCGCCAGCGTACGCCCGGACCTTCCGGCCCTCATCCCGCCCCGGTCGCGGCACGGCGTCCGGGCCGTGCCGCGCGGCGGTGGCGGTCACGGGGTGCCGGTGGCCTCGGGGGACGGTTCCGCCGACCGCTCCGAGTGCTCCCGGATGGAGCGGATGATGGCGCCGAAGTCGTACCCGCCGCCGCCTTCCTCGTTGAACCGCTGGTACAGCTCCGTGGCCAGCCGTCCGATCGACGCGTCGGTGCCGCTCTGCCGCGCCGCCGACTCCGCCAGCTTCAGGTCCTTGAGCATCAGGGCCGCCGAGAAGCCCGGCTCGTAGTCGTGGTTGGCGCGGCTGGTCTCCACCAGGTCCGGCACCGGGCAGTTCGTGGTCAGCGCCCAGCACTGGCCGGTGGAGATCGACGCCACGTCGTAGAGCGCCTGGTTGCTCAGGCCCAGCCGCTCGCCCAGCACGAAGGCCTCGCCGACCGCGACCATCGAGGCCCCGAGGATGAGGTTGTTGCACATCTTGGTGACCTGGCCGTTGCCCGGACCGCCGCAGTGGATCACCTTGCGGGCCATGGGCTCCAGCAGCGGCTCCGCGCGCTGGAAGTGCTCCTCGGCACCGCCGACCATGAACGTGAGGGTGCCCGCCTCGGCGCCCGCCGTGCCGCCGGAGACCGGCGCGTCCAGCGAGCCGAAGCCCTCCGCCTCGGCCAGCTCGTGCGCGGCCCTGGCGTCGGCGACGTCGACCGTCGAGGAGTCGACGAGCAGCGCACCCGGCTCCGCCGCGGGCAGCACCTGCTCGTAGCAGTCCAGCAGGTGCTTGCCGCTGGGCAGCATCGTGATCACCGCTTCGGCGCCGGCCACGGCCTCGGCGGCCGAGGCGGCCACGGTCACCCCGCTCGCCCGCGCCGCGTCCAGCGCCGCGGGGACCAGGTCGAACCCGCGCACGGTGTGCCCGGCCCTGACCAGGTTCGCCGACATCGGGCCGCCCATGTGGCCCAGCCCGATGAAACCGATGACAGCCATTGTCATGTTCCCTTCTGCGGGTGCGGTGATTCGATCCGGGCGCGCGGCCCGGGTGCTCAGCCGGACAGGCCCAGTTCGTCCGCGCCGAGCGAGGCGAAGAACCGCTGCACCTGGTCCTCGCCCACGTCGTCCAGCCGGTTCGGCGACCACTTCGGGTCGCGGTCCTTGTCGACCAGGGTGGCGCGCACGCCCTCCACGAAGTCGCCCGCGGTGAGGCAGCGCAGCGCGATCCGGAACTCCTGGTCGAGCGCGATCTCCAGCGTCTCGGGGCGGCTGCGCAAGGCGCGCAGCGTCAGCTTCAGCGAGGTCGGGGACTTCACCTCGATCGCGTCCGCGGCCTTCGCCGCGGCCTCCTCCGGCCGGGCGCGCAGCCGCGCGAGGATCTCCGCCACGTCGTCGCCCGCGTAGGCGGCGTCGATCCACTCCCGCTGCGCCGCCACCGGGGACTCCGGCGCGGGCTCGGCGAACCTGGCCAGCGCCGCGTCCGCGTCCCCCGCGGTCAGGGCCTTGACGAGGTCGTCGATGCGGTCGCTGGGCAGGTAGTGGTCGGCCAGTCCCAGCGCCACCGCGTCCGCGCCGCCGACGGGCGCCCCGGTCAGCGCCAGATGCGTGCCGAGCTCGCCGGGGGTCTGCGAGAGCAGGAACGTGCCGCCGACGTCGGGCACGAAGCCGATGCCGACCTCCGGCATGCCGATCTTCGTCCGTTCCGTCACGACCCGGTGCGAGCCGTGCGCGGAGATGCCGACCCCGCCGCCCATGCAGACGCCGTCCATCAGCCCCACCACCGGCTTCGGGTAGTGCGCCAGCATCGTGTTGAGCCGGTACTCCTCGCTCCAGAACGCCTTCGGCAGCGAGTCGTCCTGCGCCTTCGCGGCGTCGTAGAGCGCCCGGATGTCGCCGCCCGCGCACAGGCCGCGTTCGCCGGCGCCCTCGATGAGCACCGCGCGTACCTGGTCGTCGGAGCTCCACTGCAGCAGGGCCGTGGTGATCGCCCGGACCATCTCCAGGGTCAGCGAGTTGATCGCTTTGGGGCGGTTGAGCGTGATGCGTCCGAGCGCGCCCTCGACGCTGAGCAGAACCTGCTCCGGGGCGGGTGTTGTCATGATGCCGACTCCAGCAGTCCACGGGAAATGATCAGTCGCATGATCTCGTTCGTGCCCTCGAGGATCTGGTGCACGCGCAGGTCGCGCACGATCTTCTCCAGGCCGTACTCGGCAAGGTATCCGTATCCACCGTGGATCTGAAGCGCCTCGTTCGCCACGGTGAAGCCCACGTCGGTGGCCAGCCGCTTGGCCATCGCGCACAGCCTCGTCGCGTCCCCGTCGCGGGAGTCCAGCGCCCACGCGGCGCGCCACAGCAGCATCCGCGCGGCCTCCAGCTCGGTGGCCATGTCGGCGAGCTTGAACTGCAGCACCTGGAACTCGCTGAGCTTCGAGCCGAAGGCGCTGCGTTCCCGCACGTAGCCGAGGCTCTGGTCCAACGCGGCCCGCGCACCGCCCAGCGAGCAGGAGGCGATGCTGAGCCTGCCGCCGTCCAGCCCGGCCATGGCGATCTTGAACCCGATCCCCTCGGGACCGAGGCGCTGGCTCTCCGGAATCCGCACGCCGTCGAGGATCACCTGGCGGGTGGGCTGCGCGTTCCAGCCCATCTTCTTCTCGTTCGGCCCGAACGAGAGCCCCTCGGCGCCGCCTTCGACGATGAACGTGGAAATGCCCTTCGAACCGCTCTCGCCGGTCCGCGCCATCACCACGTACACGTCGGAGCTGCCACCGCCGGAGATGAACTGCTTCACCCCGGTCAGCACGTAGTCGTCCCCGTCGCGCACCGCGCGGGTCTGCAACGCCGCCGCGTCCGACCCGGCCTCGGGTTCGGTGAGGCAGTAGCTGGCGCGGGCCTCCAGCGAGCACAGCGACGGCAGCCAGCGCGTCCGCTGCTCGGCGTCGCCGAAGCGGTCGATCATGCCCGCGACCATGTTGTGGATCGACAGGTACGCCGCCACCGAGGGATCACCGGAGGCCAGCGCCTCGAAGATGAGCACCGACTCGAACCGGCTCAGCCCGGTGCCGCCGTAGGCCTCGTCGACGTAGATGCCGCCGATGCCGAGCTCACCGGCGGCCCGCAGCACGTCGACCGGGAAGTGCTTGTCCTGGTCCCACTGCACCGCGTGCGGCGCGAGCTGCTCGACCGCGAACTCGCGGGCGAGCTGCTGGATCGCCCGCTGGTCCTCGGTCAGTGCGAACGGCGACACCGCGCCGGAAGGTCCGGAAACCGCTGCTACCGACACGTTCACTCCTCAACTTCGAGTTTCCGGGCAGGACCGGCCGACGTGGCTCGGCCGACCCTGCCCGCGGCCGAGTCAGTTCATCGTCGGGATGGTGAAGCTGGCGCCTTCCTTGAGCCCGGAGGGCCAGCGCGAGGTCACCGTCTTCGTCTTGGTGTAGAACTTGATCGAGTCCGGACCGTGCTGGTTGAGGTCGCCGAATCCGGAGCGCTTCCAGCCGCCGAAGGTGTGGTAGGCGATCGGCACCGGGATCGGGACGTTCACGCCGACCATGCCCGCGTTCACGCGGCTGGTGAACTCGCGGGCGGCGTCGCCGTCCCTGGTGAAGATCGCGACGCCGTTGCCGTACTCGTTCTCGCTTGGCAGCCGGAGCGCTTCCTCGTAGTCGGCGGCGCGCACGATCGACAGCACCGGCCCGAAGATCTCCTCGCGGTAGATCCGCATGTCCGGCGTGACGTGGTCGAACAGCGAGGCCCCCGCGAAGAACCCGTCCTCGTGGCCCTCCAGCGAGAAGCCGCGGCCGTCGACGACCAGCTCCGCACCTTCCTCGACCCCGGCGGCGACGAGCTCGTCGACCCGCTGCAGCGCCTGCTTCGTCACCAGCGGGCCGAAGTCCGCGGTCTCGTCGAAGCTGGTGCCGATCTTGAGCTTGCGGACCCGCTCGGTGAGCTTGTCCACCAGCGCGTCCGCGGTGGCCTGCCCCACCGGGACCGCCACCGAGATCGCCATGCAGCGCTCGCCCGCCGAGCCGTAACCCGCGCCGACCAGCGCGTCCACCACCTGGTCCAGGTCGGCGTCCGGCATCACGATCATGTGGTTCTTGGCGCCGCCGAAGCACTGCGCGCGCTTCCCGTGGGCGGCGGCGGTGCTGTAGATGTACTCGGCGATCGCCGAGGAACCGACGAACCCGACGGCCTCGATGCGCGGATCGGTGAGCACCGCGTCCACCGCGACCTTGTCGCCGTTGACCACGTTGAGCACGCCCGGCGGCAACCCGGCCTCGATGAACAGCTCCGCGAGCCGCAGCGGGACCGAGGGGTCGCGCTCGGAGGGCTTGAGCACGAACGTGTTGCCCGCGGCGATGGCCGGCGCGGCCTTCCACAGCGGGATCATCGCGGGGAAGTTGAACGGCGTGATGCCCGCGACCACGCCCAGCGGCTGGCGCATCGAGTAGACGTCGATGCCGGTGCCCGCGTTCTCGCTGTACTCGCCCTTGAGCAGGTGCGGGATGCCGACGGCGAACTCCGCGACCTCCAGGCCGCGCTGGATGTCGCCCTTGGCGTCGGGGACGGTCTTGCCGTGCTCGGCGGAGAGCAGCCGGGCCAGCGAGTCCATCTCCTCGTTGACCAGCTGCAGGAAGCGCATCATGATCCGGGCGCGCTTCTGCGGGTTCTGCGCCGCCCACGCGGGCTGCGCTTCGGCGGCGTTGGCGATCGCGGCGGAGACCTCCTGGGTCGACGCCAGCGGCACCTTGGCCTGCACCCGCCCGGTGTTCGGGTCGAACACGTCACCGAAGTTCCCGGAGGTTCCGGCGACCCGCTTGCCGCCGATGAAGTGCTCCAACTCCTGGGGCATACCGCACCGCACCTTTCGCCGATCTCACCGTTGATCCCGGACGCGCCCGCGCTCGCCGGATCAAGCCTTCCCCGGTTCGCAATTTAGTCGGGCTTCCAACCTTCGGTCACCCAATCATCACTCTAGTCGATCCGGCCGCTACAGGTGCTGCACGTCACAGCATTCGAACGGGTGAAGACCTCGTCCGACCGATCCGCCGAAGCGGCTACCGGCGCGGCCTGCACCGCCGTGAGCAGCGAGAAGGTCCGGATTTCACGAGCGTCGGCCTGCGCGGCGCCCGGGTGCCGCCGCACGCGGCGAGCGGGCCACCGGGCACGTGCTCGCGAACCGAGCGGCATCCGGTTCAGCCGGTGGTCTCGAGCGCCGCCGCGATCGTCTCGGCGATCAAGGCGAACGAGATCGCTCCGGGATCGGGCGAACCGAGGCTGCGCTCCGCCGTCGGCCGGGTCCGGGCGCCCTTCGGCTGCAACGACGCCGTCTCCCCGGCCGCCGCCCGGGCCGCCTCGGCCGCGCGCGTCCACGAACCGGAACCGGCGATCTCCGCCGCGAACGGTGCGATCGCGTCCACCATCGTCTTGTCCCCCGGCTGCGCCCCACCGGTGCGCACGATCGACTCCGCGAACGCCGCCACCCCGGCCGCCAGCTCGGCGGCCCGCGGCGCCTCCCCGTCGGAGAGCTCACCGGCGAAGGCGCGCACGCCGGTGCCCCACAGCACGCCCGAAGTCCCGCCCGCCCGCGCAGCCCAGGCATCGCCCGCCTCCGCCAACGCCGAACGGACCCCGGCGCCCGCCCGCACCGCGATCAGCGCGGCCTCGTGCGCGGCGCCGGTCCCCCGCACCATGCTGCGGCCGTGACCACCATCGGCGGCCACCGCGTCGATCCGGCCGATCTCCTCGGCGTGCGCCTCGATCACCCGGTGGATCTCGCCCAGCACCGAGGCCGTCGCCGTCGCGGCCCGGCGGGATTCGAGGAGGGCGCCGGGGTACACGCGCACCCGTGCGGGGGCGCGATCCGGCACGGCCCGCACCGTCGCGGCCCGCGGCCGGGCACGCTTGCGGTACGCGGGCGCGTCGGCCGAGGCGCGCCAGAACCGCTCCAGCTCCTCGTCCAGCCAGACCAGGGTCAGCGACACCCCCGCGGTGTCGAGGCTGGTCACGAGCTCACCGGACTCCGGTTCCACGATCTCCAACCCGGCGCCGCGCAACCGCGCCGCGATTCGGGACCACAGCACGAACAGCTCCTCGTGCCCGATGCGCCCCAAGCCGTTGAGCACCGCGCCGACCCGGACGCCCGCGCCCGCCGGGGACTCCGCCAGCACGCCGTCGACGACGACGTCGGCGAGTTCCGCCGCCGTCGAGAAGTCCGCATCGGACGACCCCGGCTCGCCGCGCACGCCCGGGCCGATCTTGCCGACCGGCGCCGCGAACAGCGGCCCGTCCCGCCCCGACGAGGCGCGCCCGTCGGCAGCGACGCCGAGGGTGCGGGTGCGCTCGTTGGCGAGGACCGCGATCCGCTGCACCTCGTCGAGCACCAGGCCCTCGTCCGCCGCCGCGGCGGCCATCTTGAGCACCGCGAAGTTCCCGGTGGCACCGCCGCGCCGCGACGGCGCCTCCGCCGAGGCGATGTCGTCGGTGATCGCCACCGCGCGGCAGTCGATGCCGTCCCGGAGCAGCCGATCCCGCGCGACCCCGAAGTTCTCGGCGGCGTCCGGGTGGTTGCCGAAGGCGAACAGCACGCCACCCCCGCGATGCGCGGCCCGCGCCACCGACCTCGCCGCCCACGACGACGGCGAGGTGAACACGTCGCCCACCACCGCGCCCTCCGCCATCCCCGCGCCGACGAGCCCGTGGAACGCCGGGTAGTGCCCGGAGCCCCCTCCGACGACCACGGCGACGCTGCCCTGCGGCGACGGGACCGCTCGCACCACTCCGCCCTCGACCCTGCGCACGCGAGCGGCGTGCAGGTCGCAGAAACCGGCGAGCGCGTCCTCGGCGAACGAAGCCGGATCGTTGAACAAGCGCGTCATCGTTTCCCCACCCTGCCACGGCTTCGCACCAAGCGGCCCGCGCAGCGGCGCCACCGCTCTCGAAGCGCGCCCCCGGTCCGGGCAGCACGTCGACCAACCAGGGTGCGTCCGGCCCGCCCTCCCCCGCCGGGTGAACGCGCGACCGTCAGCGGCTCACAGCACCAGGTCCGCGGCCAGCACCAGCGCCAGCGCGACCACGGACATGATCGACTGGGCGACGGTGTAGACCTGGAACGCGCCGCGGGTGGACAGACCGAGCATCGTGCGGAACATCCAGAACGTGTTGTCGCTGACGTGCCCGCCGAAGCTCGCGCCCGCGGCGGCGGCCAGCGCCACCAGCACGGCGGGGGTGCCGAGCTCGCCGACGACCGGGGCGAGCAGCGTCGCGCCGGTGATCGCCGCGACCGACCCCGACCCCTGCGCCAGCCGCAGCAACGCCGCCACCGCCCACGCCAGCAGCAGCGGTGAAGCGCTGCCCGCGTGGAACAGGCCGGAGACGATGTCGCCCACCCCGGTCCGGCTGATCACCTCGCCGAGCGAACCCGCGACACCGGTGAACAGCAGGATCGTGCCGCTCGTCGAAGCACCCCTGGTCAACGCTCGCTCCACGGCGTCGCGCGACAACGTCCACGCCGTGAGCGCGCATCCGATGAGCAGGCCGAGCAGCAGCGCCACCACCGGATCGGCCAGGAACGAGATCCAGCCGATCTCCACACCCGCCGTCTCCGTCACCGTGCCCAGCACGATCAGGGCCAGCGGCACCAGGACCGGCAGGACCAGCACGATCAGCGGCAAGGCGCGGCGCGGCGCCTCCTCCGGAGCGACCTGCATGCCCTGCGGACCGCCGTCGGCGGCGACCTCGTCCTTCGCCGGATCCCACGTGCGGCGCATCAGCCTGCCGTGCAGGAACACCGAGATGACGATCGAGAGCACCCCGATCCCGATGCCGCACAGCAACATCATGCCGAGCCCGACGCCGAGCGAGCCGCTGATCGCCAGCGCCGCCGCGCCCGGCAGCACCATCAGCAGGCCCACTTCCAAGCCGATGGCCAGCGCCCCGCCGACGGCGGCGACGCTCGCCCCGGTGCGCGCCGCGACCGACCGGGCGATGGGCGCCAGCATCACCAGCGCCACGTCGAAGTAGATCGCCGGGAACACCACGCCGGAGGACAGTCCGAGCGCGTACGGCGACCGGGACTTGCCGAATGCCTTCAAGAACAGCTCGACGATGCGTTGCAACGTCCCGGTCGCCGAGAGCAGCGAGCCCAGCAGCACGCCGAACCCGATGATGAGGCCGACTTCGGCCATCAAGCCGCCGAAGCCGTCCGTGACGGCCTTCGCCGTCTCCTCGAACCCGAGGCCGGTGGCCAGCCCCAGGTAGAGCGAACCCAGCACCAGCACGATGACCGGGTTGAGCCGTGCCGCCACGATCAGCGTGACGATGCCGACCACGGTGATGGCCGTGTGCAGCAGGATGAGGGAGTTGGGCATACCACTCGTTCTTTCCGTGATCCTCGTCGTTGAGGCGGTGCGGTGGATGGGCGGTCACCGGCCGGTCGAGCTTCCAGGAGCACGTTTTCGCACGTCACAACACCCCCTGGAAGCGACGCGGCACGCCGCGCCCGAAGTGCGGTGATCAGTTGATGTGCGAGCCGCCGTTGATGTCGAAGGTGGCGCCGGTGATGTAGCCGACGGCGTCACCGGCGAGGAACGCGATGGTGGCGGCGACGTCGGTGGTGCGGCCGTTGCGCCCGACCGGCACGTCGGCGATCAGCTTCTCCTTGCGATCACCGGTCAGCAGGCCGCCGGTGATGTCGGTGTCGATGAGTCCGGGCGTGACCGCGTTGACCACGACCCCGTTCGCGCCGACCTCCCGCGCCAGCGCCTTGGTGAGGCCGAGCACGGCGGCCTTCGCCGCGGAGTAGTGCGAGCCGCCGAACACGCCGCCACCGCGCTGCGCGCTGACCGAGGAGACGTTGACGATGCGGCCGTACCCGCGCTCCACCAGGCCCGGCAGCACGCGCTGGGTCACCAGGTAGGTGCCGGTGACGTTGACCTTGAACACCAGGTCCCACTCCGCGGGTTCGATGTCCAGGAAGCGGGTGGGGCGGGTGATCCCCGCGTTGTTGACCAGGGCGGCGACCGCGGGAAGCTCCGAGGCTTCGACCGCGCCGACCGCGGCGTCCACCGACGCCTGATCGGTGACGTCGGCCTGCACGCCCAGCGCGCGGACGCCGTGCTCCTCGGCGACCAGGGCGGCGGTGCGCTGCGCGGCCTCGCCGTCGAGGTCGAGCACGGCGATGTCGAAGCCCGCGGCGGCGAGCTGGCGTGCGGTCTCCCGACCGATGCCGCGTTCCGAGCCTGCGCCGGTGATCAGGGCGGTGCGAGCGGATTCGGACATGCGGGTCCTCCAAAGCGGGTCGGATCTGCGGTCGGTCGCCAGGCTCGTGCGCTGACGCCGGAATCTGGGAGTGCGGCCGGGACTGACGCGCGGGTCAGCCGGCCAGCAGCGCGGCGATGTCCGCTCGTGCCGCCGCGGCCTCGGCGGGCCGGTCCTGCTCGGCGACGTCGTGGGTTTCGAGTTCGAGCACGTAGCGGCCGTCGTAGCCGTGCTCGCGCAGCGTCCGGACGACCCCGGCGAAGTCGGCTCGGCCGCGGCCGATGCTGAGGTTGATGTCGCCGGGTTCGGCGTCGCGGAAGTGCACGTGCTCGATGCGTTCGGCGAACTCCCGCGCGAAGGCGACCTCGTCGAACCCGCCCGCCACGACGTGGCTGACGTCGAAGACGAAGCCCGCCGATGCCGCCGGAACCCGGTCCAGCAGCGCCTCGGCTCGCTCGGCCGTGTGGCAGAACCGGTAGTGGTGCAGCCCTTCGACCAGCAGCCGCACCCCGCTGTCGGCGGCGAGCCCGCCGAGCAGGCGCAAGCCGCGCGCGATCCGGTCGAGATCGGTGGCCTCGTCCACGAACGGTTCTCGGTGCTGGGCCCCGCACGGCACGATCATCGCCGCGTCCAGGCTCGCGGCGAGCCCGACCAGTGCCCGGCCGGAGTCGAGCAGGTCGTGCTCGCCGAGCCTCGGGTCGTTCAGCGGGCCGGGGTCCACGTTGATCGCCCAGGTGCGCAACCCGGACGCCCGGACCACGTCCACGAGCTCGTCCGCGGGCCCGGTCAGCGGAGTGGGTATGTGGTCGCAGACGCCGGGAAGGCCGCCGAGGTCGATGCCGTCGAAGCCGAGTTCCCGGATGACGGCGAGCGCTTCGCTCACCGGCCGCTGCCGGAACGAGATCGTCGAGCAGCCCAACTCCGGCATCTGCCTCACCCCTTCGTGCGTTAGGTAGCGCACAGTTAACGTCGCGTCTCGTTGACTGTCAACAGTCGACCGTTATTCGTCGAGGCGGAGGTGGATTACGATGGGCGCGACCACCAGCAGAGAGGCGATGCACAAGTGTCCCTGGATGTTCCGGCGCTCGGCGGCGTCGACCGGCAGACCTTGCGCGAGCAGTCGTTGCGGAAGCTGCGCGAGGCGATCAGCAGCGGCCAGCTCGAACCCGGCAGGCGGCTGATCGAGACCGAGCTCAGCGATGCGCTCTCGGTCTCCAGGGGAACGCTGCGCGAAGCCCTGCGGCACCTGGTGCAGGAAGGGCTCGTGGTCGCCGACGAACGCGGCAAGCTGCTCGTGCGCGCCCTGACCACGGCCGAGGTGCGGGACATCTTCGCCGTGCGCGCCGCCTTGGAATCACTGGCGGTGGAGGCGCTCTGCGATGCGCCCGACCGGAGCGCGAGCGTCGCCGAGCTCCGCGAATCGGTGGACCGGCTGCGGGACCTCGACCAGAGCATGGCGACGCTGGTCGAAGCCGACCTGGCCTTCCACCAGCGGATGTGCGAGCTCACGGGCAACGCCGCGCTGGTGCAGTCCTGGCAGCACATCTCCGGACTCACCCGGGCCACCATCGTCCGCTCCGGGCCGGAGTTGGCCGTGCGCAACATGGCCTGGCAGCGGCATTCCCCGATCGTGGACGCCATCGAGGCCGGGGACTCCACCAAGGCCCGCGAGGTCGTGCGCGAGCACATGCGGGAAACGGCGGAGCGGATCGTGTCGGTTCTGCAGGACTGACCGGGACCGGCGCCCCCCCTGCCAGGTGCCGGAGCCGCGCCTATCCTGCCCGCATGGCCTCTGAGCCGGTGGACGTCTGGGCGATGGCCGACCTGGTCACGCCCTTCGCCGTGCGGACCGTGGCCACGCTGCGAGTGGCCGACATCGTCCAGGACGGCCCGGTCCCGCTCGACGAGATCGCGAAGCGGTCCGAGACCCGAGCCGATCCGCTCGGCCGGGTGCTGCGATTCCTGGTGCGGCGCGGGGTCTTCACCGAGACCGAACCGGACGTGTTCGGCCCCAACGAGGCTTCCCGCTCGTTGCAGAGCGACGCGCCGGGCGGGAGCCGGGAGTGGCTCGACCTCGACGGGGCCGTCGGCCGCGCCGACCTGGCCTTCGTGGAGCTCATCGAGCAGGTCCGCGGGCGCCACCCCGCCTACCGGGCCGCGTTCGGGCGCTCGTTCTGGGAAGACCTGGCGCACAGCCCGCAGTTGTCGGACTCCTTCGACGACCTGATGGAGACCAAGTCCGGCGAGTTCGTCCCGTCCGTGGCTGCGTCGCTGGCGTGGGACCGCTTCGACCAGGTCACCGATGTGGGCGGCGGCAAGGGCGTGCTCGTCGCCGAGATCTTGGAGCGCTATCCCGCGGTGCGCGGCACGGTCGTGGACCTGGCCGGTCCGGCCCGTGCCGCGGAGGACTACCTGGAATCCCGCGGCGTGCGGAACCGGGCGGACGTGGTGGTCGGCAACTTCTTCGACCCGTTGCCCGCCGGTGCCGACGCCTACGTGCTGTGCGACGTCCTCGGCGACTGGGAGGACGAGGACGCCGTGCGGATCCTGACCCGCTGCGCCGAGGCGGCGGGCCCGGAGAGCAGCGTGATCATCATCGAGCTGCTGCCCGACCCGGATGGCGAGTTCACCGAGATGGACCTGCGGATGATGATCTACGTGGGCGGCCGGATGCGCGATCTGGACCGGACGGAGCGGATCACCGCCGCCGCCGGGCTGTTCGTCGCCGCCGTCACGCCGCTCGACGACGGCCACGGCATCATCGAATGCCTTCCCGACCGCTGAGTTCCGCGAGCCCGAGCGACGCCCGCCACTTCTCCGGCAGATCCGCGGCGGCAGCCGCGACGTGCTCCTTGCGCTCCCGGTCTCCCATGCCCAGCGCGAGCACGTCGGCGACCGTGACCAGGTGGTCGGGCCTGCTGAGCACCTCGACCGGATCGTCCGCGGTGATCTCACCGGCCCGTTCCACCGCGAGGTAGGCGCCGGGACGCCCGACCTCGGCGAAGCGCTTCACCAAGCCCTCGACGTCCCAGAACCCGGCGAAGACCCGGCACGGGGTGCGCGGCCCGGTCACGCGCAGCACCGCGCCGCCGACCCGCCACCGTTCTCCGACCAGCGCGGAGCTGGAGTCGCAGCCGCTCAGGCTCAGGTTCTCGCCCGCGTTGCCGGGCACGAGTTCCTTGCCCAGCTCCACCGACCAGAACCGGAGATCCTCGACGTCGAAGGCGTAGGCGGCCTGGTACCAGGCGCCGTGGTGCTTGGTGTCGATCACGCGATCACCACCCACCCCGGTCTCGGTGAACCGGATCGGGCCGGGCACCGGCCGCTTGTCGATGCCCGTGCTGCCCATGCGGCCGGTCCACTGGCCGGTCCGGAGCACGGCGACGTTCACTGACTGCACATGACCCACCGGGTCAACCTATGTGCGCCGAGCCTGGCGACGCACCCGGATTTCGCCCACACTCCGCCGAATCCCGCAGCGAACAGGCCGCTGAGGTTCCGCTGAGCACCGGCGCGAGCCCGCCGGGAAGAAGTTCTCAGGACAAGCGGGTGCGCGCGGCGTCGAGCGCGTTCTTGGCCTGCTCGTCGAGCGTCCGAACCAGTTCGGCGGCGGGCAGCGGAGTCGCCTGCGCGTAGGTCTGCCCCGCCCACAGCGACATCGCCTCCGGATCCCCGGCTGCGCTCGCCGCACCCCGCACCGGTTTCGTCAGGTGGTGCAGCTGCGGATAGGCGGCCGGGGCATGCGGACCGTGCTCCTGCAGGAACCGGTTGACCAAGCCGCGCGCCGGGCGCCCGCTGAACGCGCGGGTGATCGCGGTACCCCTGGTTCCGGCCGCGAGCTCCGCGCGCTGCGCGGGCGCGGTCCCCGCCTCGTCGGAGAGCAGGAACGCCGTACCGAGCTGCGCCGCCACCGCACCGGCCGAGAGCACCGCGGCCACGTCCGCGCCCGACACGATGCCCCCGGCGCCGATCAGCGGGAGATCGACCGCTCCGGAGATCACCCGCAGTGCACCGAGCAGGCCGAACAACTCCCCACCGGCCGCGGAATCCGCGTCGTCGTCGAACACCGCGCGGTGTCCGCCCGCCTCGGCACCCTGCACGCACAGCAGGTCGACCCCGGCTGCGGCGGCCCGCCGCGCCTCCGCGGGAGTGGTGACCGTGCAGATCACCTGCGCGCCAGCCCCGCGCAGACGATCCACGGTGGACTTCTCAGGGCAGCCGAAGGTCAACGACACCACGGGAATCCGTTCGGCGATCACCAGCTCGACCTTCGCCTGGTACAGATCGTCGTCCCAGTGCCCGGATCCCGCCCGCACGCCGTAGCGCTCGGCCTCGGCCGCGACCCGCTCCCGGTAGTCGCCCAGGTCGAGGTCGGCTCGCCGCCCCGGAACGAACAGGTTCACCCCGAACGGCTCGTCGGTGAGCTCGCGCACCCGCCGGATCTGCCCGGCCAGCGCCTCTTCCGCGAGGTAGCCCGCCGCCAGGAAACCGAATCCGCCCGCGCCACCGACAGCCGCCACCAGTTCGGGAGTGGAGATCCCGCCCGCCATCGGCGCCGCGATCACCGGAGAAGTCCGCCGCTCGATCATGCCCGGACCCTAGTGTTCACGAGGCCGCCGCGCGATCACCGCTGCCCGGCTCGTGAGGGAACCCACGCGGGAACGGGTTCGCCGACCTCGCACCGCGGACACCGGGCGAGCCCGGACAGCACCGCCGCGCTCGGCCGATCTGCGCGATGACTTCGGTCCGCGCGCCCCGAACGACCCGAAGCACCCGACGCGTGCCGCCGACCCGCCGACCGAGTTGAGCGGCTCGGTCAACGCGCACCGCGCCACCTCCGAAGGTCTGTGCCACGGGACACGAGTTCACCGAACGTGTACCGAACGGGAAAACGAGCTGTAAACGACCTTGCCCCTCGTCATCGCGGCGGCGAATCTCTTGGCACATCAGGCAATCCACATCGAGAACAGGTGATCCACATGAACACGACCACCGAGCAGAACACCGCCGCCGAGCCCCGCGCGCGTCTCCGGCGCTTCGCGTTCGCCGCCGTCGCAGTCCCCACCCTCATGGTCGGCCTCGCGCTCCCGGCGAACGCCGCGGAACTGACGCCGATCGCCGAGGCGCTGGACGCGACGCTGGCCGACACCCTGTCCTCGATCGGCGCGGCGCTGGACGCGCTGGGCCTGGCAGCCTGATCCGGCGCACCGGCGGGCGCACCTCGCGCGCGTCCTGGTGAACCGATCGGCCCACTCGAGCGGGGCGGGAACCCGGCGCGGATTCCCGCCCCGCTCCCGTGCGCCGATCGTCCGCGGGAACAACGGCCCGCCTTCATGGTCGTAGCCCCGCCACCAGGTCCGATGCGGTGAGCTTGACGGGGAACGGGCGCTGCACCTCGAACACCTCGTCGTTGCGCACGCGGGCGATCCGCTGATAACCGGACCCGCCCACGAGCTCCCACGCCGCGATCTCGGGCTCCTCCAGATCAGGGTCCACCAGCCAGAAGAACCGCACGCCCAGCTTCGCGTAGATCGCCTTCTTCAACGTCGTGTCCTTGAGCCTGCTGCTCGCCGATACCACCTCGACCGCGAGCTCCGGCGCCGCGGGCAGGTTCCGCAGCGTGAGATCGTCGTGGCGCGCCACCAGGACGTCGGGCCGCAACTCCGTGAACGGATCCGGCCGCACCGCGAACGGCGCGGCGAGCACCCGGTACTCCGAGGTGCAGGCGATGTGCAGCTGCGAGGCCAACTCCACCACCGCAGCCTGGTGCGGCCACCCCGGGGCCGCGCTCACCATCAGGTCGCCGTCGATCAGCTCGTAACGCCGGCCGTCCTCCGGCGAACCCTCCAGGTCGTGCACGCTGAACGGCCGTCCCGCTCCCGATTCGATCCGCATGATCGTCACCCCTTCCGCTGGTGCCTGCTGCCCCGTCGGCGCGGGCGCCGACGAGAACCGGTCTGCGATGAAGAGGGACGAACCCGCCGATCTGATACAGCCGTCACCAGAAGGTGTGAGCGCAAAAAGTGGGCGGGAATCCCCATCGGAGATTCCCGCCCACTCGCACCATTGCGATCACTCACACCCCGCCACAGGGCCGCTGGTGCGTCTGGGGTGAGCGCTCCCGCGACGAAACGCTCAACCGTTTTGCAGTGCGGAGGCGGGCACCGAGGTGCCCGGCGCGGCAGGTCCCGGCCGCCGCTGGCCGGAACCGCCGCTCCCCCGCTCGATCCGACGCCCCCGAGGCGCCGGATCACGTCGCGATCAGAACTGCGCGGCCTCGGTCGAACCGGCCAGCGCGGTGGTCGACGAGTCCGGGCTCACCGCGGTGCTGATCAGGTCGAAGTAGCCGGTGCCCGCCTCGCGCTGGTGGCGCGTGGCGGTGTAGCCCTGCGCCTCGGCGGCGAACTCGCGCTCCTGCAGGTCCACGTAGGACGTCATGCCGTCCGCCGCGTAGCCCTTGGCCAGGTCGAACATGCCGTAGTTCAGCGCGTGGAAGCCGGCCAGCGTGATGAACTGGAACTTGTAGCCCATGTGGCCGAGCTCCCGCTGGAACTTGGCGATGGTGCTGTCGTCCAGGTTCTTGCGCCAGTTGAACGACGGCGAGCAGTTGTAGGCCAGCATCTGGTCCGGGTACTTGTCCTTGATGGCCTCGGCGAACCGCTTGGCCACTTCCAGGTCCGGCTTCGAGGTCTCCATCCAGATCAGGTCCGCGTGCGGCGCGTAGGCCAGGCCGCGGGTGATGCAGGGCTCGATGCCGTTGCGGACCTTGTAGAAGCCCTCGGAGGTGCGCTCGCCGGTCACGAACTGCTGGTCGCGCTCGTCGACGTCGCTGGTCAGCAGCGTCGCGGCCTGCGCGTCGGTGCGAGCGACGACCAGCGACGGCACGCCCGCGACGTCCGCGGCGAGGCGAGCGGCGTTGAGCGTCTTGACGTGCTGGCTGGTGGGGATGAGCACCTTGCCGCCCAGGTGGCCGCACTTCTTCTCGGAGGCCAGCTGGTCCTCCCAGTGCACGCCGGCCGCACCGGCCTGGATCATGCCCTTCATCAGCTCGTAGGCGTTGAGCACACCGCCGAAGCCCGCCTCCGCGTCGGCGACGATCGGGGCCATCCAGTGCGTCGGCTCCGACTCGGTCTCCTCCGCCTCCGGGTCCAGCGCCTCGGACCAGCTGATCTGGTCGGCGCGCTTGAGGGCGTTGTTGATCCGGCGCACGACCTGCGGGACCGAGTTCGCCGGGTAGAGGCTCTGGTCGGGGTAGGTCTCGCCCGCCAGGTTGGCGTCGGCGGCGACCTGCCAGCCGGAGAGGTAGATGGCCTTGAGCCCCGCGCGAACCTGCTGGACGGCCTGGTTACCGGTCATCGCGCCCAGCGAGTTGATGTAGTCGGTCTCGTGCAGCAGGTTCCAGAGCCGCTCGGCACCGCGCCGGGCCAGGGTCTGCTCCTCTTGCACGGAACCGCGCAGCCGGACGACGTCCGCGGCGGTGTGGGTACGCTCGATTCCCTTCCAGCGGGGGTTGGTGTCCCAGTCGTGCTGGAGTTCTTCGGCGGCCTTGATCGCCTGCTGGCGGGTTCCAGGCTGGAGGCTCATGGTTCTTCCCCTTCCGGGATGTTCGTTGCGGCGTTGCTGAACCCAGTGTTGCCGGAGAACCAGCCCGTTCCGAGAAGAAATCCATGGAAATTTCGTAGATTTTTCTGCTAACATCAACGACATGGCCGAGTTCGCCTCTGAAGAAGACCGTAATTTTTCCACCGACCAAGACCTTCTGGTCTTCGGGCAGCGGTTGCGCCACCTGCGCCGCGCCGCCGGGCTCACCCTCGTTGAGCTGGGCGAACGCGTTGGCCGCGCACCCTCGCAGCTGTCCCTGCTGGAGAACGGGCACCGCGAGCCGAAGCTCTCGCTGCTGCGCGGGCTGGCGGACGCGCTCGGCAGCTCGGTGGACGAACTGATGTCGAAAAAACCGCCGAACCGTCGCGCGGAGCTCGAGATCGCCGTCGAGCAGGCCCAACTCGACCCGCTGTACCAGCGGCTGGACGTGCCACCGCTGAAGGTGGGCAAGCGCGTGCCTACGGAGGCGCTGGAGCACGTGCTCGCGCTCTACGACGAGCTGAAGCGCCGGGAAACCAAGCAGGTCGCCACCCCGGAGGAAGCGCGCAAAGCGAACGCCGAGCTGCGGCGGATGATGCGCGAGCACGGCAACTACTTCCCGGACATCGAGAAGGCCGCCTCCGGCATCCTCGACCGGGTCGGCTACCACGGCGGCGCGCTCTCCGAGGGCCTCATCCAGTCCATCGCCACGCATATGGGTTACGGCCTGCGGTTCGTCACCGACCTGCCGCGGTCGGTGCGCTCGATCACCGACCTGCGCCACAGCAGGATCTTCCTGCGCCGGGAATCGCTGGGCATGCACAGCCCGCGCACCATCCTGCTGCAGACCCTGGGGCACCTGACCCTCGGCCACAGCCAGCCGCGGGACTTCGCGGACTTCCTGCGGCAGCGGGTGGAGGCGAACTACTTCGCCGCGGCCGTGCTGATGCCGGAGCGGACGGCGGTCAGCTACCTCAAGCAGGCCAAGGCGGATCGCGACCTGGCGGTGGAGGACCTGCGGGACGTGTTCTCGGTGTCCTACGAGATGGCCGCGCACCGGTTCACCAACCTCGCGACGCAGTACCTGGACCTGGTCTGCCACTTCGTGCGCAACGACGAGACCGGCATCATCTACAAGGCGTACGAGAACGACGGCCTCGTCTTCCCCACCGACCCGGCGGGCGCCATCGAGGGCCAGCGGATGTGCCGGCACTGGGCCGGGCGCACGGTCTTCGCGTCGCCGGACCGGTACTCGACGCACTACCAGTACACCGACAAGCCAGGAGCAACTCACTGGTGCGTGGCGCACGTGGACCCGAACCGGGGCCGCGATTTCGCGATCACGCTGGGAGTGCCCTACACCGAGTCCCGCTGGTTCCGCGGGCGCGAGACCACGAACCACTCGAAGTCGCGCTGCCCCAACGGCGAGTGCTGCCAGCGCCCGCCGACGGAGCTCTCGAACCGGTGGCAGGGCATGGTCTGGCCGTCAGCGCGGGCGCACTCCCACGTGCTCTCAGCATTGCCGTCCGGAACGTTCCCCGGCGTGGACGAAGCCGACGTCTACTCCTTCCTCGAATCCCACTGATCGGGACCGCCCCGGACGCCTTCTCCCCGACCGAGGAACCCCGATCGCAGAGCGGCTGACCAGGACGAACTCACCGCGGTCATCGAAGCGACCTCACCCTCCGGCGCTTCGATGACCGCGACCGGCTCGAAGCGTGCACCGCGGGTCGATCATCGGGCACGGCGGTTCTTCGGCTTGGCCGAGTCCATCGCGAAGTCGACGAACCGGGACGCCGCCGGGGACAGCGGTCCAGGACGCCAGAACAACCGCCCGGCCCGGACGACCTTCGGGCGCAACGGCAACACCGTCGCCCCCTCCCGCGCGGCCCCAGCAGCCATCGACTCCGGCAGCAAGGTCACCCCTGCCCCGGCCAGCACCAGCGGTACGACCATCGCCAGGTGCACGGTCTCCACCGACACCCTCGGCCGCAGGTCGCGGGCGGCGACCACGTCATCGATGACCCCGCGCGTGGCGGTTCCCTCCGGCGTGGTGACGAAGTCCAAGGCGGCCAGCTCGGACAGCCCGATCCGCTTGGCGGTGCGATGACCGGGCGGCAGCACGGCGTAGATCTCCCGGCCGGGCAACCGGATCCCGTCCATCCCCTCCGGGTCGGTTCCCGAGTCGACCATGCCCAGTTCGCACTCACCCGCACGAACGATGCCGGTCAGCGACTTCCCCGACTCCTGATCGACCACCCGCACGTCCACCTGCGGGTGGTGGTGGAGGAACTTCCCGATCAGCCCCGCGAGCGGATCGATGGCGAGCGTGGTCTGCGCGACGATGTCCAACCGACCGGAGGTCAGTCCCAGGACCTGGCGCACCGAGTCCTGGGCCGTGGTCAAATCCCGCATCACCTGGCGGCCCGGCTCCAGCAGCGCTTCGCCCGCCGGGGTCAGGCGCACCCCGTGCGGGAGGCGGTGGAACAGCTTGCCTCCCAAGCGGTTCTCCAGCTGACCGATCGCCGCCGACAGCGACGGCTGCGCGACGTGCAACGCCTTCGCCGCACCGGTGAAGCTGCCGTGTTCAGCGACGGCCAGGAAGTACTCGACCTCACGACGCTCCACAACCGCCTCCCCTCACATCCGGTCACCGTAACCATCCCGGACACGACGGTCTGCGCGAGCGCTTCGGCCCGGCGACGACCGCCGGGCCGAAGAACGACTGATCAGTCGTGGGCCGCGCGGAAGCGCTCCCTCGCCTCGACGTCCTCCGAATCGCTGGCCAGGTCGTCGCCCAGGTCGAAGCGCACCGACCGCAGCCGCCCGGTGAACGCGTTGTCCACCGGCTCGTAGTCGTCCACCACCGGAGAGGCCCGGTCCACGCCGATGTCGAACGTCTCGTCGAAAGCGAAGTAGTACGGGATGGTCGCGTCCACCCGGCCAGTGGCGACCTTCACGCCGTCGACCTCCAACCTGGCCGTCCCGCCGTTGCCGACACCACCACCGTCGTAGCCGAAGTCGAGCCGCACCTCGTGAACGCCCGGCTCCAACCGGTCACCGGTGATCTTGTAGATGTCGGTGCCGAAGTAGTTGTAGGCGTAGCTGGGGCGGCCCTCGTGGAAGTACAACGACCAGCCGCCGAACCGCCCGCCCTGCGCCACGATCACGCCTTCGGCACCGCTCTCCGGCACCTCGACCTGCGCGGTGATCACGTGCGAGCGGTTCTTGATGTTCGGCGCGGTCTCCTCGGTGAGCCGCTTGGCACCGGGGTGGAAGGTGATGGTCTTGCGGTCGCCGAGCAGGTCGAGCCGACCGGCCTCCTTCGGGTTCTCCCGCTCCGTCATCCGGTCGTCGAGCGGGAACACCTGGTGCTTGGCTGCCTCGACCAAGAACAACTGCTGCAGCTCGCGGAGCTTGCCGGGGTGCTCGGCGGAGATGTCGTGCGCCTGGCTCCAGTCCACGTTGGTGTCGTAGAGCTCCCAGCGGTCGTCGTCGAAGGAACGGCGAGTGCCGTCCTGCACCATCTCCCACGGCGTCCCGTGCCGGGTGACGGCCATCCACCCGTCGTGGTAGATGCCGCGGTTGCCGACCATCTCGAAGTACTGCACCCGGTGCCGATCCGGTGCCTCGGCGTCGTTGAAGCTGTAGAGCATGCTGGTGCCCTCGATGGGCTGCTGCGGCACGCCCTGCACGGAACTCGGGTGCGGGATGCCCGCGGCCTCCAGGATCGTCGGCACCACGTCGATCACGTGGTGCCACTGGTCGCGGACACCGCCGCGTTCCTCGATGCCCTGCGGCCAGTGCACGATCATGCCGTCGCGGGTTCCGCCGAGGTGCGAGGCGACCTGCTTGGTCCACTGGTACGGCGTGTTCATCGCCAACGCCCAGCCCACCGGGTAGTGCGCGTGCGTCGTGGCGTCGCCGAGCGCGTCGCGGTGCGCGTTGATGAACTCGGCGCTGTCCGGGATGCCCGTGGCGAAGCGGTGCTCGTTCAACGTGCCGCCCAAGCCGCCTTCGGCCGAAGCACCGTTGTCGCCAAGGATGTAGATGAAGATCGTGTTGTCGAGCTCGCCCAACTCGTCCAGCGCATCGACGAGGCGGCCCACCTGATCATCGGTGTGCTCGGCGAAACCGGCGTAGAGCTCCATCAACGAGGCCGCCGCGCGGCGCTCCTCCTCGGACAGCTCGTCCCAGTGCGGAACGCCCTCGGCCCACGGCGCGAGCTCGGTGTCCGGCGGCACCACGCCCAGTTCCTTCTGGCGCTGCAACGTGATCTCGCGCTGCCGGTCCCAGCCGTGGTCGAACTTGCCGCGGTACTTGTCCCGGTACTCCTGCGGCACGTGGTACGGGGCGTGGGTCGCACCGAACGGCAGGTACGTGAAGAACGGCGTGTCCGGTTTCAGCGTGTGCTGGGTCTGCATCCAGTCGATCGCGTGATCCACCAGGTCCTCGGAGAGGTGGTAGCCGTCCTCCGGGCGGCGGTCCGGCTCCACCGGATTCGTGCCGTCGAACAGCACCGGGTACCAGTGGTTCATCTCCGCGCAGAGGAAGCCGTAGAACTTCTCGAAGCCCTCACCGGTGGGCCAGCGGTCGAACGGCCCGGCCGGGCTCACGTCCCGCGCGGGGGTCTGGTGCCACTTGCCGAACGCGGCCGTGTTGTACCCGTTCCCGTTGAGCAGCTGGCCGATCGTGGCGGCGCTGCGCGGGCGGATTCCGCAGTAGCCGGGCGCGGCGCTGGACATCTCGGTCGTGACGCCCATGCCGACCGAGTGGTGGTTGCGGCCCGTCAGCAGCGCCTGACGCGTCGGCGAGCAGATGGCGGTGACGTGGAACCGGGAGTAGCGCAGTCCACCGTCGGCCAGGCGCTGCGCCGCGGGCATCTCGCACGGCCCGCCGAACGAGCTGGACGCGCCGAAACCCATGTCGTCGATCAGGACCATCACGACGTTGGGCGCACCGGCCGGAGCGTTCAGCGGCTGAACCGGGGTGAAGGCGGGGTCCTGGTCTCGTACGTCGAGCGAGGTGGCTGAAGCGGGCGGGGCGTCCGGGATCGGCAGGTGTTCACGCGATACGTCGGATGCTCCCATGTGCTACCTCCTGTGCGATGCGGTGAACGAGCACGGGAGACGAAACCGCAAGCGGCGCAACGAATTCCGGGTCTCCACGATGCCGACCGAATGCTAGTCGGCGAGCCGCCGGGAGCAAGGGTTCCCACGAGCCGGACACCGCTGGTCAGCGAGGTCCACGACACATCCGGCCGACATCGCGCCTGGTGATCACACGTCCCGATGACGGGAAGACCGATTCACGATGCGCGCCATAGCCGCCGCCTATGGCGCGCACCTCGCCGACTGTTCGTTCAACGCCGGAGCCGCTGGGCAGGACCGCGGCAGGTCACTTCTTCGGCTTGGACTTGTCGTCCTTGCCCGCCGAGTCGTCCGTGGACAGCGCCGCGACGAAAGCCTCCGGCGGCACTTCGACCCGGCCGATGGTCTTCATCCGCTTCTTGCCCTCCTTCTGCTTCTCCAGCAGCTTGCGCTTCCGGCTGATGTCACCGCCGTAGCACTTGGCGAGCACGTCCTTGCGGATGGCGCGGACCGTCTCCCGCGCGATGATCCGCGAACCGATGGCGGCCTGGATCGGCACCTCGAACTGCTGGCGCGGAATCAGCTCGCGCAGCTTCGAGGTCATCTTCGTGCCGTAGCCGTAAGCGGCGTCCTTGTGCACGATCGCGCTGAACGCGTCGACCGGTTCGCCCTGCATCAGGATGTCGACCTTGACCAGCTGCGAGCTCTGAGTGCCCGACTCCTCGTAGTCCATCGAGGCGTAGCCGCGGGTGCGGGACTTGAGGTGGTCGAAGAAGTCGAACACGATCTCGGCCAACGGCAGCGTGTAGCGCAGTTCGACGCGGCTCTCCGACAGGTAGTCCATGCCGTCCAGCCGGCCGCGCCTGCTCTGGCACAGCTCCATGATCGTGCCCACGAACTCGGACGGGGCGATCACGGTGCACTTGGCGATCGGCTCGTGCACCTCGCCGATCTTGGCCTCCGGCCAGTCCGACGGGTTCGTGACCTCCAAGTCCTCACCTTCGTCCAGCTTCACCTGGTAGACCACGTTCGGCGCGGTGGAGATCAGGTTCAGGCCGAACTCGCGCTCCAGCCGGTCCCGGGTGATCTCCAGGTGCAGCAGCCCCAGGAAGCCGCAGCGGAAGCCGAAGCCCAGCGCGCCCGAGGTCTCCGGCTCGTAGGTCAGCGCGGCGTCGTTGAGCTGCAACTTGTCCAGCGCTTCCCGCAGGATCGGGTAGTCCGAGCCGTCCAGCGGGTACAGGCCCGAGTACACCATCGGCTTGGGCTCGCGATAACCACCGAGCGCCTCGACGGCGCCCTTGCGCTCCGCGGTGACCGTGTCGCCGACCTTGGACTGGCGGACGTCCTTCACACCGGTGATCAAGTAGCCGACCTCGCCGACGCCGAGCCCGGCGGAGGGCTTGGGATCCGGCGAGATGATGCCGACCTCGAGCAGCTCGTGCGTGGCGTTGGTGGACATCATCCGGATGCGCTGCCGCGGCGTGATCTTGCCGTCGACCACCCGGATGTAGGTCACCACGCCCCGGTAGGTGTCGTAGACCGAGTCGAAGATCATGGCGCGGGGCGCCGAGTCGTGATCACCCTCGGGAGCCGGAATCTGGCTGACCACCTCGTCGAGGACCGCCCCGACGCCCTCGCCGGTCTTGGCCGATACCCGGAGCACATCGGCGGGCTCGCAGCCGATGATGTGGGCGAGCTCGGCCGCGTACTTGTCCGGTTCCGCGGCGGGCAGGTCGATCTTGTTGAGCACCGGGATGATCTGCAGGTCGTGTTCCATCGCCAGGTACAGGTTCGCCAGCGTCTGCGCCTCGATGCCCTGCGCGGCGTCGACCAGCAGGATCGCGCCCTCGCACGCGGCCAGCGACCGGCTCACCTCGTAGGTGAAGTCGACGTGCCCCGGAGTGTCGATCATGTGCAGGACGTGTTCGACACCGTCCTTCTCCCAAGGCAGGCGCACGTTCTGCGCCTTGATCGTGATGCCGCGTTCCCGCTCGATGTCCATCCGGTCCAGGTACTGCGCCCGGTACGCCCGCTCCCCCAACACCCCGGTGAGCTGCAGCATCCGGTCCGCCAGCGTCGACTTGCCGTGGTCGATGTGCGCGATGATGCAGAAGTTCCGGATGCGCTCCGGGTCCGTGAAGGTGTTGTCGGCGAAGCTGCTCACTCGGTGTTCCTTGGGATCTCGGGGTCCTCGCGGGGCGCGCGTTCAAACCACATCGTCCCACGCCGCGGGCAGCCCCTTATGCCCAGTTCCGAATGCCCGGATCCGGGGCGCGGCCCCGTCAGCTCACCGCGGACGCTGGTCGGCGCGGACCGGATGGTCCGGCGGGACCTCCACGAGCACGATCCGCATGCCGTCCGGGTCGGCGATCCGCGCTTCGTCCAGGCCCCACGGCTGACGGACCGGCGCGGTCTCCACCGCAACGCCCAGCCCGCTGAGCCGACCGAACTCCGAGCGCAGGTCGCGCACCTGCAACCACAGCACCTGATCGGGGCTGGGTCCGTGCTCACCTCGGCCCGACAACTCCAGGAACCCCTGGCCCAGGAAGAACACGGTGCCTCCCGGGAATTCACGGGAGATCGCGAGGCCCAGCACGTCCCGGTAGAAGCGCAGCGAGCGCTCCGGGTCGAGCGGACGAAGGATCATGCGGCTGTTGAGGACCTCCATGGGTCCGGTTGTACCGCCTCGGCCGCATCGGGGCGAAAAAACGGCGGGCCCCCCACCACGAGGGTGGGGGACCCGCCGAGCGGATCACCGCTCTCAGACCAGGCGAACGCCGCTGGCCTGCGGGCCCTTCTGGCCCTGGGTGATCTCGAAGGTCACGGTCTGGTTCTCTTCCAGGGTGCGGAAGCCGGAGCCGTCGATCGCCGAGTAGTGGACGAACACGTCCGGGCCGCCACCGTCGGGCGAGATGAAGCCGAAGCCCTTCTCGGAGTTGAACCACTTCACGGTGCCCTGTGCCATCTCTGTCTCCTCACAGCTGATGAGTACCGATGCCCGCACTGTGCGGACAACGGGGCCTAGTCCAGACGGCGAACTCTCCAGCTTGCGCTCAGGACAGAGTCGCGCCCGCAACTTTCGCGAGCGTGTCGAACACGAACACAAAAATCGGCCGACTCATACAACCACACCCAGGGCCGGATCATTCCCGCGACCCGCCGGTGTTCTCGATCTCAACCCGCGCATGTCGCGGCCCTCCGCAGCAGCGGTGACGCCTTGCCCCGCGGCCCGATCGGAACCGGCCTCCGGGAGGCTCAGATCCCGGACGCGAGCTTCCACCCGAGACTCGCCACCAAGGCCACCACGACGGCCAGGAAGACCTTGCGCACGAACACCGAACCGCGGCTGGACGCGATCGCCGCACCCAGCACGCTGCCCGTCGCGTTGCTCACCGCCATCGCCAGCGCCAGACCCCACAGGATCTTGCCCGCGGCGATGAAGAACAGCAGCGCGCCGAGGTTCGTCGCCACGTTGACGATCTTCGCCGTCGCGGACGCCCCGACGAAGGCGAAACCGACGAGGCCGACGAGCAGGAAGACGAGGAACGAGCCGGTTCCGGGGCCGGCGATGCCGTCGTAGAACCCGATCGCCGCGCCGCCCGCCACCATCACCTGGGTCTGCCGAGCCGGACCGAACCGGGGCGCCTCCACCGAACCGAGGTCCGGTTTGCGCCACGTGTAGATCCCGACCGCGATCAGCGCCACCAGCACCACACCGGTCAGCACCGCCTGCGGCAGCGCGGCGGCGAACATCGCGCCGCCCAGCGCGCCGACGAACGCCACCGCCGCCATCGGCAGCGCGCTGCGCCACGGCACCGGTGTCCGCTTGGCGTAGGTCCGCGCGGCGGCAGCGGTCCCCGCGACGGCGGCGAGCTTGTTCGTGCCCAAGGAATAGATCAGGTCGCCACCCGGCACCAGCAGCAGCATCGCCGGCAACTGGATCAGGCCGCCGCCGCCGACGATGGCGTCCACCGCGCCGGCGAGGAACGCCGCGCAGCAGAGGAAGATCAACCCGGCCAGCGACAGTTCGGCGAAGCCGGGCCAGCCCAATGCGGTGAACACGACGGGTGACCCTATGCGGCCGGCCACCGACGAGGGCGCCGCTTGTGAGCGTCCTCGCAGCCAGGACCGAAGCGGAGCGCCCGGTGCGGCGTTGCTAGGATTGCCGACCGTGCCGTGCGGCATTCCGCCAGGGAGGAAAGCTGCTCGCGCCGAGGTCCGCTCGACCCGGCACGGCAGCGCCGATACAGCGCGGCACGACGAGTCCGATCGAGGAAAGAGGCGCCCGCAGTGGCCAACATCAAGTCCCAGATGAAGCGGATCAAGACCAACGAGCGCAACCGCCTGCGCAACAAGTCGGCGAAGTCGTCGATCAAGACGGCCATCCGCAAGTTCCGCGAGGCCGCTGCCGCCGGCGACAAGGACAAGGCCCTCGAGCTGCAGCGCGCCGCCTCGCGCACGCTGGACAAGGCCGCCGGTAAGGGCGTCATCCACGCCAACCAGGCCGCCAACAAGAAGTCGGCGCTGGCCAAGGTCGCCAACGAGCTCTGAGCCACGCGGCACCGGTCGGGTTCGCTCTCGACCGGTCGCAGGCTGACAGCGGGGTCCGTTCCCTCCGGGGAGCGGGCCCCGTTTCGCTGTGCGGCGCCGAGTGCCCGCCACGGGCCGCTCGCGGCTGTCCGCTCGGCGGCGAGCTCGGCTCCCGGGACGCGTCCGTGTGGCGATTCGCGTCAGTTCCGGGACGAGTGCAGGTCGACCAAGCGCAGCACGGTGCGTTCCAAGGCGTGGTCGGCGTCGGCGGCCATGCCCTTGACGTCGGCGTTGAGCGCGGCGACCGCCCGCAGCGCCTCGGACACCGTGGCGCTGCTCCAGCCCCGCGCCTGGCCCTGCGCCTTCTTCACCTTCCACGCGGGCATGCCCAGCTCTCCGGCGAGCCGGAACGGATCCCCCCGGCCGTAAGCGGCGACCCGGCCGATGGTGCGCACCGAGTCGGCCAGAGCATCGGCGATCAGCACGTGCGCCACACCCAGTTGCAGCGCCCACCGCAACGCCTCCAGCGCTCCGGCCCGGTCCCCGGTCACGGCCTTCTCCGCCACGACGAAGCCGGTCACCTCGGCACGCCCGCGGTGGTAGCGGTGCACCGCCGCGTCGTCGATCTTGCCGCCGGTGTCGGCGACCAGCTGCGAAGCAGAAGAGGACAGTTCACGCAGGTCGAAACCGACCGCTTCGATCAGCGCGCCCACCGCGGCGGCGTCGATGCGACCGCCCGCACGCCGGACCTCGTCCTTGACGAACGACTCGCGCTGCGAGCCCTTGGTGATCTTGTTGCATTCGGTGACCCGGGCGTTGAGCTTGCGCAGCGCGTTCGGCAGTTCCTTCGCGTTCTTGCCGCGACCACCGCCGTTGTGCACGATCACGAGCACCACGCCGTCCGCGGGCTGCCGGGCGTGGGACAAGATCGCTTCGGCGATCTCCTTGCCCGCGTCCTGCGCGGCCTCCAGCGCCACCACGCGGCCCTCCGCGAACAACGAGGGGCTGAGCAACTCGTCGAGTTCCGGCGGGGTGAGTTCACTCACCTTGATCCTGCGCAGCTCGGTTTCCGGGTCTGCCGCGCGGGCCGCCCCGACCGCCTCCCACAGGGCGCGCTCCACCAGCAGTTCCTCGTCCCCGAGGATCAAATGCAGCGGATCGCAGACCACCGACGGAGAACTCATAGGGGCATCGTCGCATGACCCTGCGACACCGCGGATCGTTCCCGTGCGCTGGACCGTGCTGGCCAGGACGCGGCGCCCTCCCGTAACGTTGCCGCCACAACCGAATAGCTCATCCAGAGGGGCAGAGGGAACGGCCCGATGAAGCCCCGGCAACCATCTCGACCATTCGCGGCACTCGCGAGGCAGTCGAAGAAATTGGTGCCAACTCCGACCCGCCCGCGGGACAGATGAGGAAAGGACCTCGCGATGACTGCTGCCGCTCAAGCCCCGAACTCCACCGGTAAGACCTACGACCTGGGTCCCGCCGTCGAACTGGTGTCGAAGGAAGAGGGCCACCGCCAGCCCCTGGCACCCGAGTTCGTCTCGCTGGAGGACTTCTCGCCCCTCGAGGTCGCCTACGACTTCGGGCGCATCCGCCGCGAGGACATCGAGTCCGGACCGCGGTCGATCTGGCGCTACAAGAAGCTGCTGCCGGTGCCGACGAACGTCGAGGAGCACCCGAACACCGAGCCCGGTTGTACGAGGCTGGTGCGCGCCGACAATCTCGCGAAGGCGCTCGGCGTCAAGCGGATCTGGATCAAGGACGACACCGGCAACCCGACCCACTCCTTCAAGGACCGGGTCGTCGCGGTGGCGCTGGCAGCCGCCCGCGAATTCGGCTTCAAGGTCCTGGCGTGCCCCTCCACCGGCAACCTCGCCAACGCCGTGGCCGCCGCCGCGGCCCGCGCGGGCTGGGACTCCGTGGTGCTCGTCCCCTCCAACCTGGAGCGGGCGAAGATCCTGATGAGCGCGGTCTACGAAGGCTCGCTGCTCGCGGTGGACGGCAACTACGACGACGTGAACCGGCTGGCGACCGAACTCGCCGCCGAGCACGAGGACTGGGCGTTCGTCAACGTCAACGTGCGGCCGTACTACTCGGAGGGCTCCAAGACCCTCGGCTTCGAGGTCGCCGAACAGCTCGGCTGGCGGCTGCCGGAGCAGATCGTCGTTCCCATCGCCTCCGGTTCCCAGCTGACCAAGGTCGACAAGGGCTTCCGCGAACTCGGGCAGACCGGCCTGGTCGAGCCGAGCCCCTACCGGATCTTCGGTGCGCAGGCCACCGGGTGCTCCCCGGTCGCCACCGCGTTCAAGAGCGACCACGACGTGGTGCAGCCGGTGCGCCCGGACACCATCGCGCGCTCGCTGGCCATCGGGGCGCCCGCGGACGGGCCCTATGTGCTCGACGCGGTCCGCCGCACCGGCGGGGCCATCGAGGACGTCACCGATGAGGAGGTCGTGGCCGGCATCCGGCTGCTGGCCCGGACCGAGGGCATCTTCGCCGAGACCGCCGGTGGCGTCACCGTGGCGACCGCGAAGAAGCTCATCGAAGCGGGCAAGATCGACCCGGACCAGGAGACGGTGCTGCTGATCACCGGCGACGGGCTCAAGACCCTGGACGCCGTGCAGGACCAGGTCGGGCCGAAGGCCACGGTCGCCCCCAGCACCGACGCGGTGAACGAGGCGCTGGGCCTGTGATCGCCGCCCGTGGGCCGCGGCGCGCCGCGGCCCACGGGACTCGCACGACCACCGGCAGGTCAGTTCTCGTCCGGCCGCACCGGATCCCCACGCTCGACGACCTCGCGGCCCTCCCCTTCGGCAACGATGGCGATGTCCCCGGACTCGTCGGTCCGCTGGATCCGCACTCCCATCCGCATCAGCGCGTCCATGATCAACGGGCTGGGGTGGCCGTAGTCGTTGCCCGCTCCGACGCTGATCACGGCGAGCTGCGGGCGCACCGCCGTGAGCAGCGCGGGCGTGGTGTAGCGCGAACCGTGGTGCGGCACCTTGAGCACCTCCGCGCGGAGATCGACCCCCGCCGACAGCAGTTCGGCTTGGCCGGGCAGTTCGACGTCCCCGGTGAGCAGCACGCGACCGGCCGGAGTCGTCGCTTTGACCACCAACGAAGCGTCGTTGGCGTCGTCGGCTGACCTGGTCCGCGCCAACTCGCCCCGCGGGCCGAGCACGTCGAGCACCAGCTCCGGCCAGCGCAGCCGCTGCCCCGCGTGCAGCGGGAGGACCCGAGCCCCGTGCGCGCGAGCGGTCGCCCGCACCTCCCGCGCCGCCCAAGCGGGTTCGTTCAGCGGGCCGACCGCGACCGAACCCACTCGCCGCCCGGACAGCACCGCCGGGAGCCCGCTGACGTGATCGGCGTGCAAGTGGGTCAGCAGCACCAGCGGCACGCTGCGAATCCGCAACCGTCGCAGGCATTCGGCCATCAGCACCGGGTCCGGCCCGGTGTCGATGACGACCGCTTCGCGGTCGCGCCCGGTGGCCAGCACCAGGCCGTCGCCCTGCCCGACGTCGCAGGCCACCAGGGCCCAGCCCGGCACCGGCCACGGCGCCACCTGGTGCCGGATCGGGATCACCACCACCACGGCGATCAGCACCAAGCTCACCAGGACCAGCCGGGCGATGCGACCGCGCAGCACGATCAGGGCGATCACCGAGAGCACCGTTAGCAACGCCCCGCCCAGCACCCCCGAGGGCCAGCCGAACGAGGCGCCCGGCACCGCCGCCGCGTGCCGCGCCACCGCGAGCACCCACTCCAGCTCCGGGCCCGCCAGCCACACCAGCGCGGTGGCCAACGGAGCGGAGATCGGAGCCAGCACCGTGGCCGCCACGCCCAGCACGGTCGCGGGCGCGACGAGCGGCCCGGCGAGCAGGTTCGCCGCCACCGCGACGAGGCTGACCTCCCCGGAGATCGCCGCCACCAGCGGAGCCGTGACCAAGTGCGCCGCCGCCGGCACCGCCAGCGACTCGGCGATCCCGACCGGCACTCCCCTGGCGTGCATCGCGCCCGCCCACACCGGCGCCAGCACGACCAGCCCGGCCGTCGCCGCCACCGACAGCGCGAAGCCCACCGTGGTGGCCAAGCCGGGAGCGAGCAGCAGCAGGCCGATGACGCTGGCCGACAAGATGGGCATCGCCGAGCGCTCCCGTCCCATCGCCAGGGCGAACAACGTGATCGCGCCCATCACGGCGGCCCGCAGCACGCTCGGCTCCGGCCCGGCGAGCACCACGAATCCGGCCATCGCCAGCGCGGCGCCCACCGAGGAGAGCACTGGTCCTGCTCCAGCCAGCCGCAGCACCAGCAGCACCGCTCCGCACACGATGGCGAGGTTCGCCCCGGAGACCGCCATCAAGTGGGTCAGCCCCGCGGTGTCGAACTGCTCCACGATCTCCGGCGGTAGCCGACCGGTATCGCCGACCACCAGTCCGGGCAGCAGACCGGCGGCGGCCGGGCCCAGCACCCCTCGCGAAGTCGAGCGCAGTCCTTCGCGGAGGTCTTCCGCCACCCGTTGCCAGCCGGGCGGCGGGAGCACCTGGGCCGGCGGCCGGTTGACCTGGACAGCGGCTGCCAGCAGTTCCCCGCCGCGCGGTGGAACCGCCCTCCCGGTCACCGTCATCTCCTGGCCCGCGATCAAGGTCCGCCACTGCGCCGTGGGCACCAGCAGCAGCGCCCTGCCACCGACCCGGGTCCGCCCCTCGCCGGTGTCGACGGAGCTCAGCCGCACGTGCGCCAAGGAACGGTCCTGGGCACGCCGCGCGCCGTAGGACGCGCCCTGCAGCGGACGCGGCGGTTCCGCGAGCGTGGCTCGCAGCGTCACCCGCTCGCCCTGCTGCGCCGCGACGCGCAACGGGTGCGTGCTGACCGCGTGGGCGCGCACCGCGATGCCCGCGCCGGCAACACCGGCGATGATCAGCACCGCGAGCAGGCCGTTGCGCCACGCCCGGCCCCGCACCGACCACGCCACCACCAGCAGCACCGCCGACGAGCACGCGAGGACCGTCGCCGGGACCCAGCCGCCGAGCAGCCCGACCAGCGTCACCGCCCAGGTCACGAGGGCCGCCGGAACGAGCCGCAGGTCGAGCAGCGCCGAGTGCGGGAAGGACGTCGCCCTCACACCTGGACCAGCTCGCGCAGCTTCGACAACCGGGTGTCGCCGATGCCTTCGACGTCCTGCAACTGATCGACGGAGCTGAAGCGCCCGTGCCGGGTGCGCCACTGCACGATCCGTTCCGCCATGACCTTGCCGACTCCGGGCAGCGCATCGAGTTGCTCCTCAGTAGCGGTGTTGAGGTCGACCTTCGTCGACGACGTCCCTGGTCCAGGACCCGGCTGGACCTGCCCGGCGTTCGCGCCCGGTGGTACCGGGACGGCGACGTAGAGCTGCTCGCCGTCGGCCAGCCGCCGAGCCAGGTTGAGCGCGGTGATGTCGGTTCCCGCGTTCGTGCCGCCCGCGGCTTCCAGCGCGTCCGCCACGCGGGCGCCGGACGGCACGGTGACCAGGCCGGGGCGCGCGACCTCGCCGACGACGCTGATCACCAGGTCCGGCGGCGGAGCGGGTGGTGCCGGGGCGGCCGGTGCCATTGGGACGGGCAGCGGCGGGCTCGGAGCGGGTTCGGCCACCGGGCGATCCACCCAGGTGGTGACGATGACGACGATGAGGGCGAGGACCGCCGCGAGCAGCAGCCCGAGCCGTCCCGCGCGACCGGGGTCGAGCCTGGCCCCCAGCACGGATTCGGGCAGCCACCGCTGCAGCACCCGCCGGGTTCGGGTGTCCGGTTGCGCCGTGGCGCAATGCCGTCCGGGGGATTCAGGGCCGGCGCGCGAATCGTGCTCGATTCCGGAATCGAGCGGATCCGCGGTGTCGCCGTGTCGGTGGGAATCCCGCTCTTGCGCTCGGGACTCACGATCGGCCTGCTGTTTCAGCGCGAGCAGGCGAGCGCGCGGGGTGGTCGCGGATTCGGGGGGATCGTGGAGAACTCCGCGGAGGCGGGTGGTGGCAGCCATGCCATCGACGCTAGAAGTCCGTTCCGGCCGCGACCAGACCCAATGTCAGGATCTGTGGATGAATCGATGACCTGTGGAAAACTCGACCGTCGAATTCACTCGAAAGCAGATGTATCCGCTATTCATCGGAATGAATCGCAGGATCAAGCGGTAGGCCGCCAGCCTCCCGGCAGCACCACAGCACCCAGCGCTCCGGGCCCGATGTGCGCCCCCACCACCGGCCCCACCTCGGACACCACGCACTCCAACGCCGCCGACGCGTGCTTGCGCAACTGCTCCGCGAGCCGCTCCGCCCACTCGGGAGCGGCCAGGTGGTGGATCGCGACCGACACCGGCCCCTCCTCCGCGGGCCGGCACACCAGGTCGAGCAGCCGGGCGTGCGCACGCGCCGTGGTCCGCACCTTCTCCAGCAGCTCCACCCGACCGTCGTGCACGTGCAGCAGCGGTTTGATCGCCAGCGCCGTGCCCAGCACGGCGGCCGCGGCGCCGATCCGGCCGCCGCGGCGCAGGTGCTCCAAGGTCTGCACCGAGAACAACGTCCTGGTCCGCTGGGCGATCAACGCGGCCCGGCTCTCCACCGCGGACAGGCTCGCCCCGCCGCGGGCGCTCTCCGCCGCGCCCAACGCGGCGAAACCCAGCCCCATCGCGGTGGATCGGGAATCGACGACGCGCACCCGCTCCGGGTCGACCTCCCGCGCCGCCAGCCGCGCGGCGTCCCAGGTGCCCGACAAGCGGCGGGACAGGTGGATGGAGACCACCCCGTCGGCGCCGGCGGACAACGCCTCCCGGTAAGCCGCCGCGAACTCGCCGACGCTCGCGCCCGAGGTCGTCACCCGCTGCTTGCGGTCCCACGCCGCCAGCAGCCGCCCCGAATCGAACTCGTGCTCCGGTACCGGCTCGGCGGACTGCACGCTGACGTGCAGCGGTACCACCTGGACCGCGTGCCGCTGCGCGAATCCGGTCGGCAGGTACGCGGTCGAATCGGTGATGACGGCTACGGACACGCGCGCAACCCTAAGGTCCGGCCGCCGCGCGCACCCTCGAGGGTGACCAGGCGCTCAGGCAGGCATGCCGCCGTTGTACGTGGTCAGCCGCCAGCGACCGGTGACCGCGTGCCGCGTCAGTACCACCCAGTGGCAGTTCGAGACCCCGCCGAGGCCGGGCCACATCTCCACCGGCCATTCCAGCAGCCGGGCCGTCAAACCGGTGATCAGCCCGCCGTGCGCGCACACCAGCGCGGTCGCCCGGTGAGCGGAGTCGAGCTCGTCGACGACCTCGAACGCGCGCTCGGCGACCTCCACGCGGGACTCGCCGCCGGGCGGAGCCCAAGTCGAATCGGACCGCCACACCGCCATCGAACCCGGCCAGCCGTGCTCGACCTCAGCGCCGCTGAGGCCCTGCCACTCGCCCAAGTGCGTCTCGCGCAGCCGCTTGTCCTGCCGCACCGGCATGCCGGAGACCTCGGTGAACGCGGCTGCGGTCGCGCTCGCCCGTCGCAGGTCCGACCCGACGGCGACCTCCGGCTCGAACGCCGCGATCGCCGGGGCCGCCCGGTGCGCCTGCGCGATGCCGTTCTCGGTCAGCGAGGTGTCGAGATGCCCCTGGATGCGTCCAGCGGCGTTGTAGTCCGTCTCGCCGTGCCGCCACAGCACCAGGCGATCCAAGCTCACTCGACGCCGTCCTGCTGCTCAGCCGGAACGGCGCTGTCGACGAAGTCGATGCGCGGGCAGTCCTTCCACAGCCGCTCCAGCTCGTACACCGAACGCTCGTCGGCGTGCTGCACGTGCACCACGACCTCGACGAAGTCGAGCAGCACCCAGCGCCCCTCGCGGGCGCCTTCCCTGCGCACCGGCTTGGTGCCCGCGGCGCGCATCTTCTCCTCGACGGCCTCGACGATCGAGTCGACCTGGCGCTCGTTCGGCGCCGAGGCGATCACGAAGCAATCGGTGATCACCAGCTGCTCGGAGACGTCGAGCAGCACGAGGTCGTTCGCCTTCTTGTCCGCCGCGGCCTGCGCCGCGACGAGGGCCAGCCTGCGGGCTTCCTCAGTGGCTGCCACGTCACTCCTCTCAGGCGGGCACGGTTCCGCCCACGCGCCCCAGGATAGCCAGCCCCACCACACCCATTACGACCACCGGGGTGCGCACGGGACGTGGACCACCACGACGCGTTCCGCAGAGTTCACGACTTCGGAACTTCCGAACAGGTGCGCGACCCCGCGGCAGTTGCTCCGATGCGCCGATCTCGATAATCGGTTGCGCCGATTCGGACACTGGATGCGAGGTCAACGAGAGGGGCGGGCGGGAATGCGGACCGCAGTTCCGGGCGACGAGCCGGAACTCTCACGAATCGTGCACGGCGCATGGTCTTGGGAATCGTCGGTGTTTCCACGGCCGTCGCTCGATGCCCCCGTCTTCACCGAGCCGACCCTCCCCGAGAACGTCCTCGTAGCCGTCGAGAACGCGCGTCCGCTGGGTTTCGCGAAACTGGTCCCGAGTTCACTCGCCCATCCCAAGATCGGACTCGCCACCGCCCACGTCCAAGTGATCTACGGGTGCTCGGTCGCCCCGGAGCACCAAGGACGCGACGTGGGGACCGCGTTGCTGCACGCGATCCGGCGGGAGTCCGTCGCGCGCGGCGCACGCCGGATCACGTTGAAGGTGCTCGGCTCCAACCCCCGCGCTCAAACGCTGTACCACCGGCACGGCTACCGGGTCGAAGGAATCCTGCGGGGCGAGTTCTTCCTGCAGGGGAACTACGTCGACGACGTCCTGATGGCACTGGACCTCAGCGCCGCCGCATGATCCGGCCCGACCCGACGACCGGTCACGGTCCCCACTCCGGTGCCGGTGAGCCGTCTTCGGCGCGGTAGAGGCCGCGCTTGGTGATGTACTGGACGATTCCGTCGGGTACCAGGTACCAGACGGGCAGGCCCGCGTTCACGCGTTCGCGGCAGCCGGTGGAGGAGATCGCCATCGCCGGGATCTCCACCAGCGACACCGAACCCTGCGGCAGGTGCGCGTCGTCGAGCGAGTAGCCGGGGCGCGTGACACCGATGAAGTGCGCGAGCTCGAACAGCTCCTCCACCCGGTGCCAGGACAGGATCTGCTCCAGCGCGTCGGCGCCCGTGATGAAGTACAGCTCGGCGTCCGGGTACAGCGCGCGCAGGTCGCTGAGGGTGTCCGCGGTGTAGGTGGGGCCGCTGCGGTCCACGTCGACCCGGCTCACCAGGAACCGGGGATTCGACGCGGTGGCGATGACCGTCATCAGGTAGCGGTCCTCGGCCGGACTGACCACGTCGTGGCCCTTCTGCCACGGCTGGCCGGTCGGCACGAAGATCACTTGTTCGAGGCCGAACTGGGCCTGCACTTCACTGGCCGCCACAAGGTGACCGTGGTGGATCGGGTCGAAGGTGCCACCCATGACCCCGATACGGCGCCGACGAGACATGACTGCACAGCCTAATCCAGCGACCTCCCAGGTAGCGCCGACGAGCAGCAGGACGGTGACTGATCACACGCTGCGCCCGCCGCGGCTCAGCCCGCGGGCCGCACGTGCCCGTCGCCGAACACGAGCCACTTCGTGGAGGTGAGTTCGGGCAGCCCCATCGGGCCGCGGGCGTGCAGCTTCTGCGTGGAGATGCCGATCTCGGCGCCCATCCCGAACTCGCCGCCGTCGGTGAACGCCGTGGAGGCGTTGACCATCACCGCGGCCGAGTCGACCCGTGCGGTGAACTGGCGCGCGGCGCGGACATCGCTGGTCACGATGGCCTCGGTGTGCCCGGATCCGTGGGCGCGGATGTGCTCGGTCGCCGCGGGCAGCGACTCCACGACGGCGGCGGCGATGTCCAGCGAGCCGTACTCGGCGTCCCAGTCGTGCTCTTCGGCGGCGACCACACCGGAACCACCGAGGCGGACGAACTCGTCGTCGCCGTGCACGGTGACCCCGGCGGTGCGCAGCTCGGCGACCGCGCGTGGCACGAACTCGGCGGCGACGTCCCGGTGCACCAGCAGCGTCTCCGCCGCGTTGCACACGCTCGGACGGCGAGCCTTGGAGTTGAGCAGGATGCGCAGCGCCGTGTCCGCGTCGGCGTGCGCGTCGACGTACACGTGGCAGTTGCCCACACCGGTCTCGATCGTCGGCACCGTGGACTGCTCGACGACCGTGGCGATCAGGCCCGCACCGCCGCGGGGGATGACGACGTCCACCAGGCCGCGCGCGGTGATGAGGTGCCGCACCGAGGCGCGGTCGTGGCTGGGCAGCAGCTGCACGGCGGCAGCGGGCAGCTCGTGCTCGACGAGCACCTCGCTGAGCACCGCGACCAGCGCGGTGTTCGACTGCTCCGCCGACGCGGAACCGCGCAGCAGCACGGCGTTGCCGGACTTCAACGTGAGCCCGGCGGCGTCCACGGTCACGTTGGGACGGCCCTCGTAGACTATGCCGACTACGCCCAGCGGCACCCGGACCTGCTGGAGCTGCAAGCCGTTCGCGAGCACGTTGCCGCGCACCACCTCGCCGATCGGGTCCGGCAGCCCGGCGACGGTGCGCAGCCCCTCGGCGATCCCCCCGACGCGGTCGGTGCTCAGCCGCAGCCGGTCGATCAGCCCGGCGGCGGTGCCGTTGTCCTCCGCGCGCGCGACGTCGAGCTCGTTGGCCGCCAAGATCTCCGGGGCACGCGCGACGAGCGCATCGGCCATCGCGTGCAGCAGCGCGTCCTTCGCGCCCCGCGGCAGCAGCGCCAGTTCGGCGGCGGCGTCCCGAGCGGACCGAGCCGCGTCGCGCACCTGGTCACGGAGTTCGTCGCCGGCGGTCTCCGCCTGCTGGGCGTCGGTGGGTTCGATGCTCGTCGTCACGCGACCAGCCTAGTGGGCGCCCGCAACCGAGTTCCGCTGGTGACGAAGCGACGGGCGGTGCCGGGCACGTCGGCGCCATCCGGTAGGAATCGAGGCGTGGACGAACAAGCCCTGCGGGAACTCGCCGATGAACGGCTCCGTGCGCTGGCCGGTCCGGATGCGGAACTGCGCGAAGACCAGTGGCGCGCCATCCAGGCCCTGGTGCTGCATCGTCGGCGCGCGCTCGTGGTGCAGCGCACCGGCTGGGGCAAGTCCGCGGTGTACTTCCTGGCCACCGCGTTGCTGCGGGAACTCGGCGAAGGTCCCACGGTGATCGTCTCGCCGCTGCTGGCGCTGATGCGCAACCAGGTCGAAGCCGCCGAAGCCGCGGGCGTGCGCGCCGCCACGATCAACTCGGCCAACCCGCAGGCCTGGCAGTCCATCGAGGAGCAGGTCGCCGTCGGCGACGTGGACGTGCTGCTGGTGAGCCCCGAACGGCTGAACAATCCCGATTTCCGGGACACCGTGCTGCCGGAGCTCACCCACAGCGCGGGCCTGCTGGTGGTGGACGAGGCGCACTGCATCTCCGACTGGGGCCACGACTTCCGCCCCGACTACCGCAGGCTGCGCACGCTGCTGGGCGAGCTGCCCGAAGGTGTCCCGGTGCTGGCGACGACGGCCACCGCCAACGACCGCGTGGTGCAGGACGTGTCCGACCAGCTCGGCGTCGGCGGCGAGTTCAGCGACCCGCAGGAGACGCTGGTGCTGCGCGGCACCCTGGACCGGGAGAGCCTGCGGCTCGGCGTGCTGCGGCTGCCGACGGCGCAGGCGCGGCTCGCGTGGCTGGCGAGCAACCTCGGCGAGATGACCGGCTCGGGGATCATCTACACGCTCACCGTCGCGGCCACCGACGAAGTCGCCGGGTACCTGCGCGACCAGGGCTTCGAGGTCGCTTCCTACTCGGGTCGCACCGACCCTGAGGAGCGGCAGCGCGCGGAGGAGGACCTGCTGGCGAACCGGGTGAAAGCGCTGGTGGCGACCTCCGCGCTGGGCATGGGCTTCGACAAGCCCGACCTCGGTTTCGTGGTGCACCTGGGTGCACCGTCCTCGCCGATCGCCTACTACCAGCAGATCGGCCGCGCCGGTCGTGGTGTGCGGCGCGCGGAGGCACTGCTGCTTCCCGGGCCGGAGGACCAGGAGATCTGGCGCTACTTCGCGTCGCTGGCGTTCCCGCCAGAGGGCACCGTCCGCTCGATCTTGGACGCCCTTGCCGAAGGGGGCACCTTGTCCACGGCCGGGCTGGAGCCCCGCGTCGAACTGGGCCGGTCCCGGCTGGAGATGGTGCTCAAGGTCCTCGACGTGGACGGCGCCGTGCGGCGGGTCAAGGGCGGCTGGGAAGCGACCGGGGAACCGTGGAGCTACGACGCCGAACGCTACGGGCGCATCGCCGCGGAACGGGCCTCCGAGCAGCAGGCGATGCTGGACTACCTGGCCACCACCGAATGCAGGATGGAGTTCCTGCGCCGCCAGCTCGACGACCCGTACGCCGAACCGTGCGGGCGCTGCGACAACTGCACCGGGGAGAACCGCTCCGCCGACGTCGACGAGCAGGTGGTCCAGCAGGCGCAGGAGCGGCTGCACCGGCCGGGCGTGGAGTTCGAACCGCGCAAGATGTGGCCGAGCGGGATGGAGGCGCTGGGCCTGGCGGTCTCCGGGAGGCTGCCCGCCGGGGAACGCGCCGAACCGGGCCGGGCCGTGGGCCGGTTGACCGACATCGGCTGGGGCAACCGGCTGCGCGAACTGCTCGGCACCGGTGTTGCGGACCAGGAGCTGCCCGAGGACCTGTTCCAGGCTTGCGTGAAGGTGCTGGCGTCCTGGGAGTGGGAGCAGCGGCCGGTGGGCGTCATCTCGATCGGCTCGAACAGCAGGCCGCTGCTGGTGCGCACCCTCGCGCAGCGCATCGCCACGATCGGCCGGTTGCCGCTGCTGGGCGAGGTGGCGACGAATCCGGCGACGACGCCGAAGCGCGGCAACAGCGCGCAGCGCGTCGGTTCGCTGCGCGGGCAGTTCAAGGTGCCGGAGGACCTGGCCCCGAAGGTCGCCGAGCTGGACGGCCCGGTGCTGCTGATGGACGACTACACCGACACCGGCTGGACCTCGGCGATCGTCGCCCGCACCTTGCGGCTCGCGGGCGCCCCGGCGGTGCTGCCGTTCACCCTCGCCTCCACCGGCTGAACCCCTCCCCTACCTCCCGCTCCCTCGCACCACCACCTATGCCACGGACGTCACCGCCTCGCTGCGATGTCGCGGACGGGCGGTGTCCCCTCGGACGTTCGCCGGGAGATCGCTGGGGGTGGGTGGCGATCGGGGTGTTTCACGCGAAACGGTGGGTCCGGTTGGTGGGAAGGGTTTCCAGGCGGGCACCGAGCGCTTTAGTGTGATCCGACCCACTAGCCCGTGTGGGGGATCGATTCGGGGAGGGGCGGACGGTGACGGCTACATCCGTGCCCGAGCGGCATCGGCTGCCGATGCGCAAGCTCGTCGCGGCCAGCATCGGCAATGCCATCGAGTGGTACGACTGGACGATCTACAGCGCGTTCAGCGTGTACTTCGCGAGCCGCTTCTTCCCCGGTGAGCTGGCGCTGGTGAACACGCTCGCCACGTTCGCGCTGGCGTTCTTCTTCCGCCCGCTCGGCGGCTGGCTGCTCGGCCGGTTCGCCGACCTGCGCGGCCGGAAGACGGCGATGCTGCTGACGATCGCGCTGATGGCGGGCGGTTCGCTGCTGATCGGGGTGCTGCCGACCTTCGACCTGATCGGCTGGGCGGCACCCGCGCTGCTCGTGCTGGCCCGGATCGGGCAGGGCCTGTCGCTGGGCGGTGAGGTGTCGAACGCGTCGGCCTACCTGGCCGAGATCGCCCCGGCGAGCAGGCGCGGGCGCTACTCCGCCTTCTTCTACATCTCCACCGGCACCGCGCTGCTCATCGCCTCGTTGCTGGGTTTCCTGCTGACCTCGGTGCTCAGCGAGCAGCAGCTCACCGACTTCGGCTGGCGCATCCCGTTCGTGATCGGCGGCGTGCTGGGGCTGATCGGCGTGTGGTTGCGCCGCTCGCTGGAGGAGACCGAGCAGTTCGAGGACAACCGGGAGAAGGCCCGCGCCCTCGCGAAACCGCTGCGGACGACGTTGCGGTTGCACCCCAAGGCGGTGGGCCAGCTGATCGGCTTCAGCATGCTCTCGACGCTCTGCTACTACACGTTCTTCAGCGCGCTGACCCCGTTCGCGGTGAAGACCCGCGGCGCGGACGCCACGGACGTCTTCCTGGCGCTGTCGGTGGCCACCGCGCTGTTCATCGCCCTGCAGTACCCGATGGGAGTGCTCTCGGACCGCTTCGGGCGCAAACCGCAGCTGCTGGCGTGGTCGGCTGCGACGGCGGTGCTGATCGTGCCGCTGTCGGCCCTGGTCCGCCCCGGGCTCGGCAGTCTGCTGGTGGTCTTCTGCATCGGCGTCGGCCTCTACACGGCGATGACGTCGATCGCCCCGGCGATCATGTCGGAGCTGTTCCCGACGGAGCTGCGCGGCCTGGGCATCGGGGCTTGGTACAACCTGACGGTCGCCGTCTTCGGCGGCACCGCTCCGCTGGTGATCCAGGGGCTGGCCGCGGTCAACGCGTCCACCGCGTTCTTCTGGTACATCGCAGTCAGCGCCGTCGTCGCGTTCCTGGTGATCCGCACCTTGCCGGAGACCAAGGGCACCGAACTCCGCTGAGCGCGCGCGTCGTCAGCGCAGTGCGACCAGGTCGTCGGCGTGGACGACCTCGCGGCGCTGCTCCGCGGGCAGTTCGTGGGTCGAGCGGCCGATGAGGTCGGGCAGTTCGCCCGCGTCGTAGGCGACCACACCACGCGCCACCACGATCCCGGACGGATCGAGCAGCTCGACCACGTCACCGCCGTCGAACGCGCCCTCCACCGCGGTGATCCCGGCCGCGAGCAGCGAACGCCGCCGCCGGACCACGGCCGCGACCGCCCCGTCGTCCAGCCACAACCGGCCGCGGGCGCCCGCGGCGTGCGCGAGCCAGAACCGGCGGGCCGAGAGCCGGGTGCCGGTGGCCGCGAACGCGGTGCCCACGTCGGCGTCGCCGAGCGCCCGACCGGCCTGCGCGGCGGAGGTCAGCAGCACCGGGATGCCCGCGGTGCACGCGACCCTGGCGGCCTCGACCTTGGAGGCCATGCCGCCGGTGCCGACCCCGGTCCCCGAGCCGCCCGCGTCCACCCCGTCGAGATCGCCCGCACCGGTGACCTCGCGGATCACCGATGCGCCCCCACCACGCGGATCCCCGTCGTAGAGGGCGTCCACATCGGACAGCAGCAGCAGCGCGTCCGCGCCGACGAGGTGCGAGACGAGCGCGGCCAGCCGGTCGTTGTCGCCGAACCTGATCTCCGCGGTGGCGACCGTGTCGTTCTCGTTGACCACCGGCACCACGCCCAGCGTGAGCAGGCGGTTCAGCGTGCGCTGCGCGTTGCGGTAGTGCGCCCGCCGCACCACGTCGTCGGCGGTGAGCAGCACCTGCCCGACGGTGCGGCGGTAGCGGGCGAAGGACTCGGCGTAGGCGTGCGCCAGCGCCTGCTGCCCCACGCTGGCCGCGGCCTGCTTCGTGGCCAGGTCACGCGGCCTGCGGCGCAGTCCCAGCGGTGCGATCCCGGCCGCGATGGCCCCGGAGGACACCACGACCACCTGGCCGCCCGCATCGACGCGGGCGGCGACGGCGTCCACCAGCGCGGCGAGGCGCGCCTGGTCCAACGCGCCCTTCGACGTGGTCAGCGAGGACGATCCGACCTTGACGACGAGGCGGTGCGCCGCCGCGATCGACTTGCGGGTCGGCGACAGCTCCACCTCGTCGGTCATGCGTCCTCCTCGGCTCCCGCATCGCCGATGTAGCCGCCTTCTTCGTCGAGGTGCGAACGACGTGCCTTCTTCGCCGCCTTGCGCTCAGAAGCACCCACGCGATCGGTCGAGTCCAAGCGGTTGTCGGTGCCTCGCCCGCTGAGCATCGCGGCGACGCCGGCCGGGGTGGACGGCTCCCAGTCGAAGGTCACGCTGCCGATGGTGACCTGGCTGCCCGGCTCCGCGCCGGCGCGGCCCAGCGCCTCCTCCACCCCGAGCTTCGCGAGCCTGTCGGCGAGGAAGCCCACCGCCTCGTCGTTGTCGAACTGGGTCTGGCGCACCCACCGCTCCGGCTTCTCTCCGCGCACGACGAACGCCGCGTCGTCCTCCGGGTCGGTTTCGATGGTGAATCCGGAGTCGCCGATGGCGTGCGGACGCACCACGACCCGCGCCGGTTCGGGTTCGGGCAGCGACGCCCGGTAGCGCTCGACCTCCTCGGCCAGCGCGAAGGTCAGCTCGCGGAGGCCTTCGTGGCTGGCCGTGGAGACCTCGAACACGCGCAGGCCGCGGGCTTCCAGGTCCGGCCGGATCAAGTCGGCGAGCTCGCGCGCCTCCGGCACGTCGATCTTGTTCAGCACCACCAGCCGTGGCCGGTCGGCGAGGTCGCCGTGCTCGCCCTGCAGCGCGGGCGTGTAGCGGGCCAGTTCCGATTCCAGCGCGTCCACGTCGGACAGCGGATCGCGCCCCGGCTCCATCGTCGCGCAGTCCACGACGTGCACCAGCACCGCGCACCGCTCGATGTGGCGCAGGAAGTCGAGGCCCAGCCCGCGGCCTTCGCTCGCGCCGGGGATCAGACCGGGCACGTCGGCCAGGGTGAACACCGTCTCGCCCGCGGTGACCACGCCGAGGTTCGGCGCCAGCGTGGTGAACGGGTAGTCCGCGATCTTCGGCTTCGCGGCGGACACGACCGAGATCAGCGAGGACTTGCCCGCCGAGGGGAATCCGAGCAGACCGGCGTCGGCGACGGACTTCAGCTCCAGGACCAGGTCGAGCTGCTCACCCGGCTCCCCGAGCAACGCGAAACCGGGGGCCTTGCGGGCCTTCGAGGCCAGCGCGGCGTTGCCGAGACCGCCCCGGCCGGCTTCGGCGGCCACGAACGTGGTGCCGGGGCCGATCAGGTCCGCCAGCACCTCGCCGTCCTCGGTGAGCACCACGGTCCCGTCCGGCACCGGCAGGATCAGGTCCTCGCCGATCGCACCGTTGCGGTGGCCGCCCTTGCCCGGCTTGCCGTTGGACGCGCTCGCGTGCGGCCGGTGGTGGAAGTCGAGCAGCGTGTGCACGCCCGAGTCGACGACGAGCCGCACGTCGCCGCCCCGGCCGCCGTTGCCGCCGTCGGGGCCGCCGAGCGGTTTGAACTTCTCCCGGTGGACCGAGGCGCAGCCATTGCCCCCATCGCCCGCGGCGATGTGGATGGTCACGCGGTCAACGAACCGCGACACGAGTCCCTCCAGGTACAGACAGTGCGGACATCAGAGCGCCCGCGAACGCGAACGCGAACGAGGGGCGGGACCGGTTTGCGAACCGGACCCGCCCCTCGTCGGGAAAGTGCTGTGCCGAGAGCCGGGTCAGACGACCTCGGCCGGCACGATGTTCACGGTCTTGCGACCGCGCTTGCTGCCGAACTCGACCTCGCCGGCCGAGAGAGCGAACAGCGTGTCGTCCTTGCCGCGGCCCACGTTCAGGCCGGGGTGGAACTTCGTGCCGCGCTGCCGAAGCAGGATCTCGCCGGCCTTGACGACCTGGCCGCCGTAGCGCTTCACGCCCAGATACTGAGCGTTCGAGTCGCGGCCGTTACGAGAGCTGGATGCGCCCTTCTTATGTGCCATGACTACTCAGGTCCTCACTTGGTGATGCCGGTGACCTCAACGCGAGTCAACTTCTGACGGTGACCCTGGCGCTTCTGGTATCCGGTCTTGTTCTTGAACTTGTGGATGCGGATCTTGGGGCCCTTGGTCTGCTCGACCAGCTTCCCGGTCACCGAGACCTTCGCCAGTGCGTTGGCGTCGGCGGTGACGTCGGTGCCGTCGACGACCAGAACAGCCGGGAAGGTGACCTCGGTGCCGGCGTCGCCTTCGAGCTTCTCGACCTCGACGACGTCCCCGACCGCCACTTTGTACTGCTTGCCGCCGGTCTTGACGATCGCGTACATGAGTCGGAAGTCTCCTGCTACTCGGTTCGCTTGGTTCACCCGTTGACGCCCTCTCCGGCGAGCCGGAGTTCCTACCGCCCGGCCAGGCCGGGCTTCGGGGGGTTCCTGTGTCGCGACCCTCGTCCCCACGAGGGGCACACCGGGTTCCACAGGCGTTTTGCCTCTCCGCCCGTCCGGCGGCGAGAAGTGCTCACACAGCATACAGACCGCCCGATGACGCCCGGCCGCTAGGGGTCCGAGCCGCCGGGAGCGGGCAGGTGGTCAGCTTATTCCACACCACCGCACCACCGGAGAACCGGGTGGGGCAACGGCGCCTCGCCGGTGGCTCGACGATCATCGGGAAAGGCCGCGCACCAGCCGGAAGGCGCGGGAGAAGACCGTCACCGGCGATGTCCGGACAAACGCCCGAACGCGCGCACGCCGCTTGCTACGGTGAGTCGCCGTTCGACCGTGACATGGGGAAAGCGCGTGACCGAGATCGCATCCGAGTCCATTTCGGGGCGGGGCGAGCACGCATCGTCCGGGGACGTCGACGACCTGCCGCGCGACCGCTTCCAGCGGCTCCGCGAAGGACCGCTCGGCCCTCGGCTGCTGCTGCTGTCGGCCCTGGTACCGCCGTTGATGATGCTCCGGGAAGTGCTGCGCTCACCTCAGCTGCACTTCTACGACTACTGGTGGGTCCTGCTGGACATCACCGGTGAGGACGGCTCGCTGCGGCCGGAAGCGCTGTTCGGCTTCCGCAACGAGCACCCGTTCGTGCTGCCGAGCCTGCTGTTCTGGCTCAGCGCCCGGTTCGGGCACGGCCTGAACCATCCGCTGGGACTGGTGGTGCTGGCCTTCGGCGTGGGTTGCGTGCTGCTGGTGTGGGCGATGCTGCCCGCTTCGCTCGGCCGGTGGCAGCGCGCCGCGCTGGTGCTGGCGACCTCGACGCTGGTGTTCAACCCGCACGGCATCCACAACTTCGTGCGCTCGATGAGCGGCGCCTCGTGGATCTTGGCGATGCTGCTGGTGCTCGGTGCGCTGCTGGCGATGCAGCGAGGACGGCTTCCGATCGCCGTGGTGCTGGGGTTGCTGGCCTCGATCAGCTACGGCACCTCGTTCGCGGTGTGGCCGGCGCTGTCGCTGGTGGCGTGGTTGCGCGGCGAACGGCGTGCGCGCGTCGCCACGCCGATGATCGTCGGGGTTGTCGTGGTCGCTACCTGGCTGGTGCTGCGCGGCCCGCAGGGCGGCGGGGGCGCTTCCCCGACCGACGACCCGGCGCAGGCGCTGCTGGCCGGGCTGAGCATGCTCGGCATGGTGTGGACGGGCACCGAGCCCTCGCTCGCGCTGGTCGCCGGGGTCGCCGGGCTGGCGCTGCTGGCCGTGCACCTGCCCGGTTGCCTGCGTCCCGAGCACCGCTCGGCGAGCGCTCCCTGGTGGGGCCTGGCGGTGTACGCCGCGGGCTGCGCGGTGATGATCTCCGGTTCGCGGGCCGCGTTCGGCGAGTCCGCGGGCTTGCAGAGCCGCTACAACAGCATGACCGCCGCGCTGTGGATCGCGGTGCTCGTGATCACCGTGGCGTGGGCCCGCTGGCCCGCGGTGCGGTCGGTAGCGGTGTTCACCACCGTGCTGAGCACCGTGGCGCTGGGCGCCCCGATGGCGCAGACCGTGCGCGAGGACGCGCCGAACCAGCAGCTGCTCGCGGTCGCCGCCAAGGTCGGCGCCACCGACGCGTTCACCGATCGCTTCCCCTCCCCCGAACGGCTGCTGCCGCGGATGCGGGCGCTGGGGCACTACCCGTTCTCCGAGGAGTTCACGCTGGGCTGCGGCGACGGCACCGAGATCGGCTCGCGGGTGGACACCTCCGGCTGGCGGGTGCCGAGCGTCGGCAGCTACCGCGAACCCCGCCCGGCCGGGTGGGACGTGATCCTGAACGTGGAGACCGACCAGATCCAGGGCGGCGCGCGGATGCTCAAGGGCTGGGCGATCTCCGGCATCGAACGGGCCGAGTGCGTCGCGGTGCTGGACCAGGCCGGTCGCGTCGTCGGAGGCGGTGTCGTGGACATCCCTCGGTCCGACGCCGAAAGCCAGACCGTCGGCATCGAGATCGGTCTCGGCTACCGCGCGGTGGCCCCGGCGACGAGCACCGGCCCGCTGCGCGTCGCGTTCCGCTTCCCGGACGGCTGGTGGGCCCGTCCCCTCACCGAGAACCCGAAGGTGGCGTCATGAGCGAACGCACTGCGGACGTCGAGGTGTCGTTGCTGGCCCCGGCGAAGAACGAGGGTGAGAGCCTGCCGAAGCTGTTCTCCGAGATCACCGCGGCGATGGAGGCCCAGTCGCGCAGCTGGGAACTGCTGATCGTCGACGACGGCAGCACCGATGACAGCTGGCGCGTCATCACCGAGCACACCGCGGTGGACCCGCGGGTGCGGGGACTGCTGTTGCGGCGCAACTTCGGCAAGGCCGCCGCGCTGGCCGCCGGGGTGGCCGAGGTGCGCGGGCGGCTGCTGGTCACCCTCGACGCGGACCTGCAGGACGACCCGGCGGAGGTGCCGCGGCTGCTCGCGGAGCTCGACGCGGGAGCCGACCTGGTCAGCGGGCACAAGGCGCAGCGCAAGGATCCGCTGGGCAAGCGGTTGCCGTCGAAGTTCTTCAACTGGATGACCGGCGTGATCACCGGCCTGCGGTTGTCCGACCACAACTGCGGGCTCAAGGCGGCCCGGACCGAGGTGTACCGGCGGGTGCCGCTGTACGGCGAGCTGCACCGCTACATCCCGGCGCTGGCCCACCAGCTGGGGTACCGGGTGCGGGAGCTGCCGGTGCACCACCGGGCGCGCGAGCACGGCACGTCGAAGTACGGGCTGGAGCGCTACGTGCGCGGCGCGCTGGACCTGCTGACGGTGGTGGCGCTGACCCGCTACGGGCGCCGGCCCGCGCACCTGTTCGGCGGGCTGGGCGTGGTCGCGGGCTCGCTCGGCACCCTGATCCTGCTGTACCTGACCGGGGTGTGGGTGTTCACCGAGAACTCGATCGGCACCCGGCCGCTGCTGACGCTGGGCATCCTGCTGGAGATCTTCTCGGTGCAGATGATCTCCACCGGGCTGCTCGCCGAGCTCGTGCTGCACCGCACCGGGCGCGATGAGGACGTCACCGACCTCGTCGCGGACACCACGACGGCCGTGCGCTCCGCGGCCTGATCCGTCCGACTCCGTCCGCCGATTCCCCGCCGCACACCGGAGAACGAGCGGACAGCGCTCGTCACGCGACCTAGTATCCGGTCCATGCTGACCGATCGGGAGCTCGAACTGGTGCGGCGGGCGACGGCGGTGCTCGACGGCGCGACGCTGAACGAGAACCACCAGGTCTCGGCCGCCGCCTACGACGCCACGGGCGCGGTGTTCACGGGGATGAACGTCTCGCACTTCACCGGAGGCCCGTGCGCGGAACCGGTGGTGATCGGACAGGCCGCGGCCTCCGGTGCGGCACCGCTGACGACGATCGTCGCGGTGCTGGCGCGCGGCATGCGGGTCATCCCGCCCTGCGGCCGGTGCAGGCAGCAGCTGTTCGACTACTACCCGGACGCGCGGGCAATCATCCGGGGCGAGAACGGGCTGGAATCGGTGCCGATCACCGACCTCCTCCCGTTCCCGTACGACTACCAGGACTACGAACCGGACGCCCCGCCGATCGCGCTGCACCTGTGGGACGGCTACCTGGACGCGGTCCGCAACGGCACCAAGCGCAGCACGGTCCGGGTGCACGACCCCGTCGTGCCGGGACCGATCCGGCTGATCTTCGAGCACGACGGCGGGTCCGCGACCACGCTGGCGGCCGAGGTGACCGAGGTCGAGCACAGGACCGTCGCCGAGCTGACAGAGCAGGACGCCGTGCTCGACGGCTTCGCGAACCTGGCCGAGCTGCGCACCGCGCTCGACGCGCACTACCCCGGCCTGACCGGGGCCACGGAGCTCGACCTCGTGCGCTTCGCAACGACCGGGTGAGCAGCGGCTCGTTCCCGGCGCATGCGGTCCCGCAGCGCGACGACCGCCTGCGGCCCGGTGCGCGACATGCCTACGGCAGCATGAGGTCGTGGCCCCCTACGTCGAGCACCCTGTTCCCGGTGCCCTGCACGAGGCGGTCAGCTGCGGATGGATGCAGGAAGTGCCGTCCGGTGGCCACGTGCAGCGCGTCCTGCCGGACGGGTGCCTCGACCTGATCTGGCGCGACGGCGTGCTCGAAATGGCGGGACCCGACACCGGACCACGGCTCGTGCCGCTGGCCGCTGGCGGGATCGCCGGGCTCCGGATGCGCCCCGGCGCGGCGCGGCTGCTGCTCGGCGAGGTGCCCGCCGCCGAACTCCGCGACCGGCGGGTCGAGCTGGGCGAGCTGTGGGGGCCGAGAGCCCGGCCGGTGCTGGAACGGCTCGCGGCGACCGCGCGGGCCGCTGAAGCCTCGGACCTGCTGGTGCACCTCGCCCGCACCCGGCTGCCCGAGTACCGGCACGACGCGGCCGTCGCGGAGGCGGTGCGGCTGCTCGGTGCTCCGGGACCACCGAGCGTGGCGGCGTTGTCCGAACACCTCGGCCTCTCTCCCCGGCATCTCCGGCGGCGGTTCACCGCGGCCGTCGGCTACGGGCCGAGCACCTTGGTGAGCGTGCTCCGCTTCCAGCGCGCCCGTTCCCTCGACGCCGCTCGGCTCACCGAGCTCGCCGCCACCGCCGGGTACGCCGACCAAGCCCACTTGAGCAGGCAGGTGCGGCGGTTGTCCGGGCTCACCGCCGCCGAACTGCTCAGCAGCCGTACGCGCGCAGGGTCCGCAGCACGTCGATCGTGACCCGCGGGCGGGATTCCAGCTCGGTGCCGGGCGCCCACCGCCGCCAGCGGATCTGCCACCCGCCGTCGTCCTGCTGCGCCGCCGCCAGCGCGTCGAGGCTCACCGCGATCTCCTCGTCGGAGAACCACGAGCGCGCCACTCCGTCCGGGCGGGGCGCGTAGTCGTGCGCGAAGTGCCACTCACCGGGCGCGTAGCCCGGCATCAGGTGGGACCGCTCGGGGTTCGCCGGGTCGAGCGCCACGATGCGCTGCTCTCGCACCAGCTCGCCGAGCCGGGCCGCCGCCGCGACGGCGCGATCCCGGTCCGGCACGTGGTCGAGGAACGCGACCGCGGCGTGCGCCTCGTAGGGGTGCGTCTCGGTGAGCGCGTCGATCCGCCGCCAGCAGAACTCGGTCGCGCCCGGCAGCCACGGGTGCTCGAAGGAGTTCCGGTGCAGTTCGCCCGCGAGCAGCGCGGTGGACAGCAGCTCGCTCAACGGCTCGTCCTCGACCGGCATGAACGGCGGGTGCGGCTGGTCGCGCAGCGACGGGTCGACGACGGGCACGCCGCCGTCCGCGCCGGTGATGGAGACCAGCTGGTCGACGATGCCCGCGGCGTGTTCCGGGGTGCAGCGACCGATCTCGCCGAGCACGCTCAGCGCGGCGTGCGCACCGAGCGGCTGGCTCACCGGCCCCCGCATGTCCGGATCCAGGGCGTAGCCGAAGCCGCCGTCGGAGCAGCGGTAGGGCTCCAGCGCCGCCGCCACCCGCTCCGCGGTGCCCGCGCCGAACAGGTACTCGAAGCGGCGCTGCTCCAGCACCCGGGCGGTCAGCCAGATGAACCGCTCCGCCGCCGCCAGCCGATGCGTGTCCGTTGCGCCATCACTCATACCCGGACGCTAAACCGGTCGTGGTCACCTGTCTTGAACGAATCGGCCGCCGCGCGGCTCGGCACTGGGGCGAGCGGTTCCGGCCGCCCCGGCCGGAACGACCGCGGGCGGGCCGGGAAATCCCGGCCCGCCCGCGGCGTGGGTGGTGCTCAGCTCTCGGAGTTCGCTCCTGCGGTGGCGTCCTCGGCGTTGCCGGGGACGGCGTCGTCCGGCGGCGGACCCGCGGGACGCGACGCCGCACGACGGCGCGGGCGCCGGGCAACCGAGGCGGTCGCCGGGGCGGGCACCTCCGGAACCCCGTTCGTCGCGGGCTCGCTCGGCTTCTCCGCCACCGTCATCACCACCGGCTCCACCGGGGTGCCCGCGCTACCGGCAGGGCGGCTGACCTTGCGCCGCCGGGAGCGGCCGTTGGTCTCGCCGGTCGCGGCGGATTCCGGCTCGGCCAACGCCGCGGGCCGCGCGGGTGCCGACTGCGGAGCAGGCGTGCTCTCGGGCTTCGCGGGAGCGGGCTGCTGCGGCTCCGCCGTGCGATCCGCGGACGCCGCTGCGGGAACTGACGGCTGAGCCTCCCGCTCCTGCTTGCCGGAGCCGCGCTTGTCGGAGTCCTGCTTGCCCGACTCCTGCTTACCGGAGTCCTGCTTACCGGAGTCCTGCTTGCCCGACTCCTGCTTGCCCGACTCCTGCTTGCCCGACTCCTGCTTACCGGAGTCCTGCTTGCCCGACTCCTGCTTACCGGAGTCCGACTTCTCCGAGTCCTGCTTGCCCGCCTGCGAGTCCTTCGCCGCCTGGTCCTGCACGACGCCGTTGCGCTCGGCGTGCTGCGAGCCGTCCGACTCCGGCGTCTCCTGCTTGCCGCGGTTGCGGTTCCGGCGCGAACCGCCGCCACCGCCGCCGTTGCCGGAACCGGAGTTGCCGCCGCCCTGAGCGTGCTGGTGCACGGCCGGGTCCGTCGAGACCAGCAGGCCCCGGCCGCGGCAGTGCTCGCAGGTGCTGCTGTAGGCCTCGAGCAGACCGGTGCCGACCCGCTTGCGCGTCATCTGCACCAGCCCGAGCGAGGTCACCTCGGCCACCTGGTGCCGGGTGCGGTCCCGCCCGAGGCATTCGGTGAGGCGACGCAGCACCAGGTCCCGGTTCGACTCCAGCACCATGTCGATGAAGTCGATCACGATGATGCCGCCGATGTCGCGCAGCCGCAGCTGGCGCACGATCTCCTCGGCCGCTTCCAGGTTGTTCCGGGTGACCGTCTCCTCGAGGTTGCCGCCCGAGCCGGTGAACTTGCCGGTGTTGACGTCGATGACGGTCATCGCCTCGGTGCGGTCGATCACCAGGTAACCGCCGGAGGGCAGCCACACCTTGCGGTCCAGCGCCTTGGCGATCTGCTCGCTGATCCGCTGCTCGGTGAACACGTCGTTCTTGCCGACGTGCCTGGTGAGCCTGCTCATCAGGTCCGGCGCCACGTGCTGCACGTAGGCTTCGATGGTGTCCCAGGCGTCGCCGCCCTGGACGACCAGCGACGAGAAGTCCTCGGTGAACAGGTCCCGCACGACCTTGATCAGCAGGTCCGGCTCTTCGTAGAGCAGCTGCGGAGCCTGGGCCTTCGGCGTGTCGGCCTTCTCCTTGATGATCTCCCACTGCGCCTGCAGGCGGCGCACGTCGCGGTCCAGGGCCTCCTCGGAGGTCCCCTCGGACGCGGTGCGGATGATCACGCCGGCGTTGTCCGGGACGATCCGCTTGAGGATCTCCTTGAGCCGCTTGCGCTCGTTGTCCGGAAGCTTCCGGCTGATGCCGGTGGCGCCGCCGCCCGGCACGTACACCAGGAATCGGCCCGGCAGGCTGATCTGCGTGGTCAGCCGCGCGCCCTTGTGCCCGACGGGGTCCTTGGTGACCTGCACGAGCACGCTGTCACCGGTGGACAGCGCCTGCTCGATGCGGCGCGCCTTGCCTGCGAGCCCGGCGGCGTCCCAGTCGACCTCACCGGCGTAGAGCACGGCGTTGCGGCCCCGGCCGATGTCGACGAACGCGGCCTCCATGCTGGGCAGCACGTTCTGCACCCGGCCCAGGTACACGTTGCCGACGAGCGACCCGGAACCGGAGGCGGTCACGAAGTTCTCGACGAGGACGTTGTCCTCGAGGACCGCGATCTGCGTCTGGTCGCCGTTCTCGCGTACCACCATGCGGCGGTCCACCGACTCGCGGCGGGCGAGGAACTCCGACTCGGACAGCACCGGCGCGCGGCGGCGACCGGCTTCGCGGCCGTCCCGGCGGCGCTGGCGCTTGGCCTCCAGCCGAGTGGAGCCCTTGATCGCGCGGACCTCGTCGTCGCTGCTCTCCTGGCGACCGTTGTCCTGCCGCTCCTCGCGGACGTGCACGACGGTGTTCGGCGGGTCGTCGTCCCGGTTCTGGCCGTCGTCGTCCCCGGAGCCCTTGCGGCGACGGCGACGACGGCGACGGCGGTTGCCGTCGTCGCCGGAGTCCCCGTCGGAGTCGCCGGCGGGCGCGTCGGCGGGCTTCGCGTCCTGGTTGCCGTCGGTGGTCTCGGCGGAGTCGTCGCCGGAGCCCTTGCGACCGGCCTCCTTGCGCGCCTCCTTGCGGGACTGCTTGGCGGGCTTGTCCTGCTTGCCCTGCTTGTCGGCGTTGTCGCGACCGCCTTCGTCGTCCTGCTCCTCGCCGGAGTCGGACTGGTCGCCGTCGCCGCCCTTGCCGCGGCCCCGGCCACGACGGCCACGACGGCGTCGGCGCCTACCGCCCTGGTCGTCGTCGTCACCGTCGGTGTCGGCGTCGGCGGACTCGTCGACGTCGGCGGTTTCCGAGTCGGCGTCGTGCTGCTCGACGGGCGCCTCGGCGGGCTGCTCGACGGCGGGCTTCGCCGCGGCGGGCGCCGGACGTGCGGCGACGGGCTCCGGAGCGAGGAACATCGCCTGCGGGGCCGCGAACACCGGGTTCAACCCGGCGGCCTCGGCGCCCTCCTGGCGTTCGGGCTCGGCGGCGGGTTCAGCCGCGGCGGTCTCCTGCTGGTCGGCGCGACCGGACTGCTCGGCCTGCGGCATCGCCGCGTCCGAGTCCGCCGGTTCGCCGTCGGCGATCTGCTCCGGGCGCAGGTCCTGCACCACCTGCAGCGCGACCTCGCGCGTGATGTTGGATTGGGCGCTGCGCACCGGTTCGCCGAGCGCGTCCAGGGTGGTGATGACCTCCCTGCTGCTCGCCCCCAGCAACTTCGCCAGCGCGTGCACCCGCAGCTTCGCGGGCAACTCGAAAGTGCCCGAGCCGCTTTCCTGCGTGGATGTGGACGATGGCCCGCTGGTGTTCCCAGCGGGCGTTTCCCTGTTCGACATTCAACTCCTCCGCCCCCGGGCGCGTCCGTGGACGCGGCCGCACAGGAGCATGTGCGTTCTGCGGTCTCCGTCGCCCGTGGGCGACGGCAATTCTGTTGGTCCCCTCCGTCCCGGCTCTGGGTGAACCGGGAAGTCCCACGGCGGGTCCGACGGTGTCCGCGCCTTCGCCCGTCACCCGGCCGGGAGTGTCCCCCGGTGAGCTCCGGCCGTCGCCCTGTCCAGGGTCAACGGGTCGGCGAGCCCTCCCTCGTCGTCGAGCCGACCTTGTTCCCACCGGGTCGCTCGCGCGGCCGTCGACGGGTCCAGATCGGCGACGACGCGCAAGGCGTTCAGCACATCGTCGGGTCGAACGACGGGTGTTGTCTGCCGCACGACCGTTACGAGTATCCCATACGGTGCACGGCCCTCGGGCCAATCGTCCACTTGGGCGACGCAAGCGGGAAATCGGTCACGCAGCGCATCCGGATCTGCACTGTCCAGGACTTCCGCCGACACGATGGCCGCACGGGCGTCCAGAGTGCGGCGCCCGTCCTTGGTCATGCGTTCCACTTCCACCGATTCGGCGGCGAGCAGGTTCGCCACCGCGGAGCGCAGCGGCTCCACCGCGACACCGGGCAGTTCGATCCCCCAACGGCTCGCTTCCAGCCGTTCCGCCAACGCTCCCGGCCCCGCCTGCACGACCTCGACCAGCTCCATGCCGGGCGGCAGCACCCGGTTCAGCTCCTCGCGCAGCACTTCCGGGTCCACCTGCCGCACCAGCTGCAGCTCGACGTACTCGGCTTCGCTGCCCACGCCCGTCGGCACCGCACCGGCCCAGGAGACCTTGGGGTGCGGGCTGAAGCCCTGCGAGTACGCCATCGGCACACCGGCGCGGCGCAACGCCCGCTCGAAGACCCGAGCCAGGTCGCGATGCGAGCTGAACCGCAGACGTCCCCGCTTGGCGTAGCGCAGGCGCAGCTTCTGCACCGGCGCCGCCGACGGGTTGGGGTGGTCGCGACGACTCACCAGGCTCCTCCCGGAGGTGGCCGCACGAGTCGGCCGATCGTTGATCCGCACCGGCCGGATCCGCCCCGATCCGACGGGCCCAGCCGTGCCACGACGGTACCGCCTGGTTCCGCTCCGGCCGCCGAGCACCGCGCGGTATGTTCGTCCGGCCCTTGTTCCTCCCGGTGCGCGGTGGCTACCGTCGCGAGCATCGGGCGTTCGCCCGGCCACGTTGGAGGTTGGACGTGCCCTTCGTCCGGCGGGCCGGCGCCGCGGCCACGAGCCTCTTGATCGCTGGCTTGCTGGCGGGTTCCGGTCCTTCAGCCGTCGCGGACCCCGCCGGGTCCTGCGCTGAGGACGGCCTCGACACGCGCTACGTCGTGCTGTTCGAACCAGGTCTCCCCCGCGCGTCGGCCGCTGCTGAGACCGCGGCGCAGTGCGGCTCGATCGCGGCGTACTACGGGCAGATCGGTGTCGGCATCGTCGACTCGGCGGATCCCGGTTTCGGGATCCGGATGGGACCGGACCGCGCCTACAGCGCCGAGCGGCAGGTGCGCGCCGACCGGATCGAGGCAGGTGAGAGCCAGAACGCCGAGCCCGGGGAGCGGCCCGCTCAGGACGATCAGTGGAACCTGCGCCAGATCCGCGCGCAGGAGGCGCACGTCATCACCCGCGGCAGCTCGGACGTGGTCGTCGGCGTGCTGGACTCCGGGGTCGACGCGGCGCACCCCGAGCTGGCGGCGGCGCTGGACCCGGAGCGGTCGGCGAACTGCCTCACCCCGGAGGACCCGGAGCTGACCGACCCGCCGGAGGGCGATGCGCACGGCACGCACGTCGCGGGCATCATCGCCGCCGCCGACGACGGCCACGGCGTCACCGGGGTGGCACCGGCGTCGCGGATCGCGTCGGTCCGCGTGGTCAACGGTGATGGTTACGTGCACCCGGAGTCGGCGGTGTGCGGGTTCGTGTGGGCCGCCGAGCACGGCATCGACGTGGTCAACAGCAGCTTCTTGGTGGAGTCCGCGCAGCTGGGCTGCACCCGCGCCGGGTCGCCGGTGCCGCGGGAGGCGGTGCGCCGGGCGGTGGACTACGCGACCGAGCGGGACGTGCTCACCGTCGCCGCGGTGGGCAACGAGCGGACCGACCTCACCGCGGTCCCGCCGCAGCAGCGAGCGGTGTGCGACGCGGTGCCCACGGATCTGGACGGGGTGGTGTCGGTCGCCGCGGTCGGCCCGGACGCGGTGAAGGCCGGCTACAGCTCGTACGGCTTAGGCGCGGTGGACGTCGCCGCCCCGGGCGGTGAGCAGCACGTCGGCGGATGCGTGCGTTCCACGGTCCCGAGCGAGTACCGCTCGACCTGCGGCACCTCGATGGCGGCCCCGCACGTCGCCGGAGTGGCGGCGCTGCTGGCGGCACGCCATCCGCAGGCGGGCGCAGCGGACTTGAGCCGCATGCTGCAAGAGGCGGCACGCCCCCTGACCTGCCCCCGCGACTACGACCTCAACACCGACGGCGCCCAAGACGCCCTCTGCCGCGGCTACGCCGCCTACAACGGCTTCTACGGCCACGGCCTGGTGGACGCCCTCACCGCAGTGACCAACTGAGCCCCCGCAAGCCGCCGAACGCCAAACCCCAAAGCACAAGCGAATCCGCACCTAGCGGCCGAAGGCCGTGCTGTAGGCGGCGAAGCCCGCCTGCCTGGCGGCCGAAGGCCGTGCTCGTATGCGCGCCAGCGCATAGCCCACGTCGAAAAGCCGCCCACCCGCGGGTTCTCAGCGGCTTCCTCGCGAGGACAGCTTTTTCCCTCGTGGCGGAGCCACGAGGGAAAAAGATCCCGCAGCGAGGAAGCCGCTGAGGTTCCGCCACCCGACCACCCGAGCAAAACGAGCCGAAAAGCTCACTCAGTAAAAGCCGGGTTTTGGATTGGGGAGCCCTGCCCCACCGGGCTGATCGGCAGCAAAACCCGCCCAGAAGGCCCGACCTCGATATCGGTCCCCATCGTCGGGCACACCCCGCAGTCGAAGCACGGCGTCCACCGGCAGTCGTCTTGTTCCCGCGCTTCCAGTGCGTCCTGCCAGTCCGCCCAGAGCCATTCCTTGTCCAGCCCGGAGTCCAGGTGGTCCCACGGCAGGATCTCGTGCTCGGTGCGTTCGCGGGTGGTGTACCAGGCGACGTCCACGCCGAGCTCGGCGAGTTCTTCGGCCGCGCAGGTCGTCCAGCGCTCGTAGGAGAAGTACTCGTTCCAGCCGTCGAACCGGCCGCCTTCGCGCCACACCCGTTCGATGACCTTGCCCAGGCGGCGGTCTCCGCGGGAGAGCAGTCCTTCGACCAGCGAGGGCTTGCCGTCGTGGTAGCGCATGCCGATGTTGCGGCCGAGGCTGCGGTCGGAGTTGACCGCTTGCCGGAGTTTGCGCAGCCGCTCGTCCACCGTGTCCGGGTCGCACTGCGAGGCCCATTGGAACGGGGTGTGCGGTTTCGGCACGAATCCGCCGATGGAGATGGTGCAGCGGATGTCCTTGCGCCCGCTGACCTGCCGACCGGCGCGGATGACCTCCTTGGCCATCTCGGCGATCTGCAGCACGTCCTCGTCCTCTTCGGTGGGCAGGCCGCACATGAAGTAGAGCTTGACCTGCCGCCAGCCGTTGGCGAACGCGGCGGACACGGTCCGGATCAGGTCCTCTTCGGACACCATCTTGTTGATGACGCGGCGGATCCGTTCGCTGCCGCCTTCGGGTGCGAAGGTGAGCCCGGAACGGCGGCCGTTGCGGGACAGCTCGTTGGCGAGGTCCACGTTGAACGCGTCGACGCGGGTAGAGGGCAGCGACAGGCTCGTGTTGGAGCCTTCGTAGCGGTCGGCGAGGCCCTTGGTGACGTCGGCGATCTCGGAGTGGTCGGCGGAGCTCAGCGAGAGCAGCCCGACCTCTTCGAAACCGGTCGCTTCCAAGCCCTTCTGCACCATTTCACCGATGCCCTGGGGCGAGCGCTCCCGCACCGGGCGGGTGATCATCCCTGCTTGGCAGAAGCGGCAGCCGCGGGTGCAGCCGCGGAAGATCTCGACGCTCATCCGCTCGTGCACGCTCTCGGCGAGCGGCACCAGCGGCTGCTTCGGGTACGGCCACTCGTCGAGTTCCATGGTGGTGCGCTTGAAGACCCGGTAGGGCACGCGCTCGTGGTTCGGCACGACTTCGGCGATGGTGCCGTCCTCGGCGTAGCGCACGTCGTAGAACTTCGGCACGTACACGCCGCCGCTCTCGGCGAGGCGCAGCAGCAGCTCGTCGCGTCCGCCGGGGCGGCCTTCGTCCTTCCAGCGCCGGATGGCGTCGGTGATCTCCAGGACGGATTCCTCACCGTCCCCGAGCACCGCTGCGTCGACGAAGTCGGCGATGGGTTCCGGGTTGAACGCGGCGTGCCCACCCGCGAGCACCACGGGGTTCTCCTCGGTGCGGTCGACGGCGTGCAGCGGGATTCCCGCGAGGTCGAGCGCGCTGAGCAGGTTCGTGTAGCCGAGTTCGGTGGCGAAGCTGACGCCGAGCACGTCGAACGCGCCGACCGGGCGGTGCCCGTCCACGGTGAACTGGGGGATCCCGTTCTCCCGCATGAGCTCTTCGAGGTCCGGCCACACCGCGTAGGTGCGTTCGGCGAGCACGTCGGTGAGCTCGTTGAGGATCTCGTAGAGGATCATGACGCCCTGGTTGGGCAGACCGACCTCGTAGGCATCGGGGTACATCAACGCCCACCGCACGGAGGTGGCGTCCCACTCCTTGACGGTCGCGTTGAGTTCCCCGCCCACGTATTGCACGGGTTTGGAGACGCGGGGCAGCAGCGGCTCCAGGCGGTCGAACACGGACTCCACACTCACACCGCCCAGGGTAGAGGTCCCGGTGGAGGCGGATGCGGTGCGGCCTCGACCCGCTGCGGGGCCGGGGGCCGCACCGCCGGGAGTGATCAGACCTCCGGGAACCAGAGCTTGATCTCGCGCTCGGCGGACTCGGGCGAGTCGGAACCGTGCACGAGGTTGAACTGGACCTCCAGGCCGAAGTCGCCGCGGATGCTGCCCGGCGCGGCCTTGTCCACCGGGTCGGTGCCGCCGGCGAGCTGGCGGAACGCCGAGATGGCGCGGGGGCCTTCGACGACGGCGGCCAGCACCTTGCCGGAGGTGATGAACTCCAGCAGCGAGCCGAAGAACGGCTTGCCGTCGTGCTCGGCGTAGTGCTGCTTGGCGAGTTCCTCGCCGACCTGGCGCAGCTCCAGCGCGACCAGCTTGAGCCCCTTGCGTTCGATCCGGCCGATGACCTCGCCGACCAGGCCGCGCTCGACCCCGTCGGGCTTGACCAGGACCAGGGTGCGCTCGCTCACGATTTTCTCCTTCGGATGGGGGCGCGGGCCTGTCCCGAGTCGCCGCGCCCGTGTTGCGCAAAAGGGTATCGGCGCAGGTGAACCGATCGGGCCCGGGGCGGCCGAGCGGCACCGGGAAGGCCGGTGACCTCGACGGTGGTGATCACCGGCACCGCCTCGGGCCGAGTCCGGCGAGCCGAGCACCGCGCCATCGGGTTCAGCGCTGCGGGTCCAGCTCCGCGGACCACAGCGATGCACCGGAGGAGTCGCGCAGGTCCACGGTGAGCCTGCCGCTGCCGCCGTCGATGTTGACTTCGCCGAAGTGCTGGAACCCTTCCAGCGGGGACCCTCCGGTGGCCGCGGGCGCGTTGACGAACACCGTCTCCGGCCCGAACGTCGGGTCGAGGTCGTTCGGCGGGCCCGCCCCGGCGTGTAGCGGCCCGGAGACGAACTCCCAGAACGGGTCGAACGAGGTGAACGCGGCGCGCTCCGGCGAGTAGTGGTTGGCGGCGGTGTAGTGCACGTCCGCGGTCAGCCACACCACGTTGCGCACCCGCCTGCGGCTGACCTCCCGCAGCACCCAGGCGATCTCGGCTTCCCTGCCGCCGGGCGCACCGGGCGCGCCGTTGGCGATGGCTTCGACGTCGGTGTCGCCGTCGGGCACCACGATCCCGAGGGGCATGTCCGCGGCGACGACCTTCCAGGTGGCGCGGGAGCGGGCGAGTTCGTCGACGAACCACCGGGCCTGCTGCTCGCCGAGGATCCGCTCCGGCGTGGTGCCGGGCGAGTTCGCGTCCCGGTAGCTGCGCATGTCCAGCACGAACACGTCCAGCAGCGGCCCGTGCGAGACCTTCCGGTACACGCGCCCGTCGACGGCGTCGACGCGGCGGGCGGGCTGCCACTCGTGGAACGCCTGGAACGCGCGCCGCGCCAGCACGTCGACGCGCTTCTCCGCGTACTTCTCGGAATCGAGGATTTCGCCGGGGTACCAGTTGTTGGTGACCTCGTGGTCGTCCCACTGGACCAGCTGGGGGACGTCGGCGGCGAAGCGGCGCACGTTCTCGTCGAGCAGGTTGTAGGCGAACTGCCCGCGGTATTCGGCGAGCGTTTCGGCGACCTTGGACTTCTCCGGGGTGACGAGGTTGCGCCACGTCCCCCCGTCCGGCAGCGCCACGGTCTCCTCCAGCGGGCCGTCGGAGTAGACGGTGTCGCCGCTGTGCAGGAAGAAGTCCGGGTCACGACGGGCCATCGCCGAGTAGATGGTCATGCCGCCCACATCGGGGTTGATGCCCCAGCCTTGGCCGACGACGTCACCGGACCACAGGAACCGCACGTCCTCGCGTCCGCGCGCGGCGGTGCGGAAGTGCCCGGTGAGCGGTTCGCCGGTGACGCGGCCGTCGAGGTCTTCGGCGCTGACGCGGTAGTGGAACCGCTGCCCCGGGGCGAGCCGGTCGAGCAGCAGCTTCCCCGTGCCGTCGGTCTCCGGGGTGAGCAGCGGCCCGCGGACCCGCCGCGCGTCGCGGAAGCCCGCGTCCCGCGCGACCTCCACGACCATCCGGGAGGGCCGGTCCGCGCGGGTCCACACCACGACCCCGTCCGGCCGCGGATCGCCGAGCTGCACGCCGTGCGTGAGCACCGGCCGTCCGCCGCGCACGAACGCCGGGGCGGCACCGGCCGTCGACGGCAGCAGCAGTCCGGCGCCCGCCAGACCGGTTCCGGTGATCGCCCGTCGCAGCAGGTCACGTCGATTCATCGCACTCATGTGCCGGTTTTAGCCGAGTCAGGCGGCCATCCGGCGACCTGCGGGCGACGAACAGTTGAACCTCCGGTCCCTGGTGCGGCCCGAGCTCGCCGACTAGGTTCGGCTGCGGCCGTACCGACCGGCCGGTCCGAACGAGGAGGTCCGGATGCGCGCAGCCGTGCACACCGCCGTGAACGAGCCGATGACCATCGAGGAGATCGCCGACCCGCATCCGAAGGCCGGCGAGGTCGCCATCGACGTGCTCTCGTGCGGCGCCTGCCACTCGGATCTGCACGTGCTCAAGGGAGAGCTGCCGTTCCCCACTCCGGCGGTGCTCGGGCACGAGGTCGCGGGGGTGATCTCCGAGGTCGGGCCGGAGGTGAGCGGGGTGCGCGTCGGCGACCGGGTGGTGACCAGCTTCATCATGCCGTGCGGCCGTTGCGCCCAGTGCACGCGCGGGAATTCGGAGATCTGCCTGGAGTTCTTCGCGCACAACCGGGCGAAGGGCCTGCTCTACGACGGGCAGACCCGGTTGTTCCGGCCTGGCGGCGAGCCGGTGTGGATGTACTCGATGGGCGGGCTCGCGCAGCGTTCGGTGACGCCCGCGACGTCGGTGTACAAGGTGCCGGACGAGGTGGAACTGGCCGATGTGGCCTCGGTGGGCTGTTCGACGATGACCGCCTACGGGGCGCTGCGCCACGCCGCCGACGTGCGGGTGGGCGACGCGGTCGCGGTGGTCGCGGCCGGCGGCGTGGGCAGTTCGCTGATCCAGCTGGCGGCGCTGTTCGGCGCCTCGATGATCGTCGCGGTGGACATCGCCGACGACAAGCTCGAAGCGGCCCGCAAGCTAGGCGCCACGCACACCGTGAATTCGTCCGATGTGGACGCTCCGGAGGCGATCCGCGAGCTGACCGGTGGCCGCGGGGTCGATGTGGCCTTCGAGGCGCTGGGGAGCACGGCCACGTTCGGCGTGGCCCGCGATTCGGTGGTGGAGGGCGGTCAGGTGGTGGTCGTCGGCATCGCCCCGAAGGGCAGCGTCGGCGAGTTCGACCTGGCCACCATCGCGCGCCGGAAGCTGCAGATCAAAGGCTCCTACGGCGCGAAACCGCAGCGGGACATGCCGGTGCTGCTGGACATGGTGGCCCGCGGGCAGCTGCGCCCGCAGGACGCGGTGAGCCGCCGCTTCGCGTTCGACGAGGTGCAGGACGCCTACGACGCGCTGAACCGCCGCGAGATCCAGGGCCGGGCGGTCATCGACATCGCGTGATCAGCTCCACTGATCGGTGTCGAGGCATTCCAGCAGCGCGGCGTTGTCGTTGACGTCGATCCCGGCGCGCGGCTCGCCCAGTTCGAACGTCGAGAGCTGGAATTTCCGCGTCACCAGTTGAGGAATCTGATTCGCCACCACATCGTTGTTGATCTCCATACGCCATGGATACCGATGATCAACACGGCTGCCAAGGACACGATCAGGTGCCGTCGCCGAACGGCGACCGGTTCGGCGGGTGCTCGATCACTGCTCCGGCGGATACCCCTCGGGGTGGCCGAGCTGGTCGAACAAGCGGCCTTCGCGCATCCGCTTCGCGACGTCGTGGCGCAGGTACAGCATGTAGCCCCACACCGCCGCGAACAGCAGTCCCATGATTCCCACGGCGGGGTGCACCAGGTAGCAGGCGATCATCGCGACCTGCAGCACCAGCGCGAACCCGAGCCCCCACGGCTTCCGCTGGGTGAACCCGGCGATCAGCATGAGCACGGTGAGCGCGCCGACCACGGCGAACCCGATGCCGGTGACGCCACCGCCGAACTGCCACACGACGGGAAGTGCGAGCCCGAAGGTGATGAACTCCATCACCAGGGTGCCCGCCATGATGCCGCGCAGCCCCTTCCACGGGTCGCGCACGCCTTCGGGCGCGGTGGGCAGCGACCAGAAGGACTGGGGCTCGGATCCGGACTCGGTCACAATGGCTCCTTGCCGAACAGTGCTCGCCCTTCACCGGCGGTCACCACGGACCCGGTGATCACCACGCCGCCACCGGAGACGGTGTCGGAGTCGCCGGTGGTCTCCTCCGCCATCTGGATGGCGGTCTCCACGGCGTCGTCCAAGCGCTGTTCCACGACGATGCGGTCCGGGCCGAAGATGTCCTTGGCCAGGGCCGCGAGCTCGTCGGGATCCATCGCGCGCGGCGAGGAGTTCTTGGTGAGCACGACTTCTTCCACGACGGGTTCGAGTTCCCGCAGCACTCCGCGCACGTCCTTGTCGGACAGCACGCCGATCACGGCGACGAGGCGGCGGAAGGAGAACTCGGAGCTCAGCGCGTCCGCGAGCGCGCGGGCGCCGTGCGGGTTGTGCGCGGCGTCGACGAGCACGGCCGGGGCGGCGCGGACCCGCTCCAGGCGACCGGGCGTGATCACACCGGCGAACGCCTCCTGGACGGCTTCGACGTCGAGCTGCTGGTCGGCTCCGGCCCCGAAGAACGCCTCCACGGTCGCCAGCGCCAGCGCGGCGTTGCGGGCTTGGTGCTCCCCGTGCAGCGGCAGGAAGATCTCGTCGTAGGTGCCGCCGAGCCCTTGCAGCTTGAGCATCTGCCCGCCGACGGCGACGGTCCGCGAGAGCACGCCGAACTCGTTGCCTTCGCGGGCCACGGTGGCGTCGACCTCGGCGATCCGCTCCATGATCGGCGTCTGCACCTCGGCGGTCTGCGCGGCGAGCACCACCACCGACTCGGGTTTGATGATCCCGGCCTTCTCCCTCGCGATGCCCGCGAGATCGGTGCCGAGGTAGTCGGCGTGGTCCAGCGCGATCGGGCAGAGCACCGCGATGTGCGCGTCGGCGACGTTGGTGGCGTCCCAGCCGCCGCCGAGGCCGACTTCCAGGACCGCCGCTTCGACCGGGGCGTCGGCGAACGCGGCGAACGCCATGCCGGTCAGCACCTCGAACTTCGACATCTTCACGTCGTGGTTCGAGTCCACGATGGAGACGTAGGGCGCGATGTCGCGGTAGGCCTCGACGTAGGCGTCCGGGCTGATCGGCGCGCCGTCGATGCTGATGCGCTCGGTGGCGAGCTGCAGGTGCGGGCTGGTGTAACGCCCGACGCGCAGGCCGATGCGCGTGAGCAGCGCGTCGACCATCCGCGAGACGGACGACTTCCCGTTCGTGCCGCCGATGTGCACGACCTGGTAGTTGCGCTGCGGATCGGCCAGCAGGTCGGTGAGCGCCCTGATCCGATCCAACGACGGCTCGATCTTCGTCTCCGGCCAGCGCTCGTTGAGCTCGGCCTCCACGACGCGCAGCTCGTGCAGCGCACCGGACTCGGTGCCGGACAACTGGCACACTCCCCTACCCCGACGACAAACGTCCAGCTCAAGTCTACGTCGGAGGGTGCACATCCCGGGCCCGCGCCCCCAGGAGGTTGGGAGTGAACGGACCGTTCGTCCAATCCCGTTGGACGAACGGGCCGTTCACCTCAACCACCACTCCCGTCACGCCGGGAGGTCGAAGCGCCCCGCCTTGGCCTCGGCGAGGAACGTGCTAGAGAGCTGGACGCCTGGCCGCCACGCCCATGGGGGATCATCGTGATCAGCAGTCAGAGCTTGCCGATCTAGGATCACGTGATGAGCGACGCGCACGACCTCTGCACCGGCACGCTGGGCACTCGATTCCGGCTTACCGAGTCCAACAGCGTCCAAACCATCGACGATTCATACCGGCGATTGGCGGCCGAGCTGACCGACGACGAGCGCGCCGAGCGTCACGCGCGCACGACTGCCCGTCGTGTGCGACTTGCTGCGTGGGACCACCGCTGACGGCACGTTCGCCGTCAGCAACGCACCGACTGACCGATCTACCGGAAAGCCCGGCTGAGCAACTACCCCGATCACCGAGGCACGTCTAATCTCCCCGCCTTGGCCGCGTCCAAGAGCACCGCCCACGACATCGAGGAGAAGGCGAGCACTGGGCCACCTGCCTCCTTCGAGTCCCGCACGCTGACCGCCCGTGCCGGAAGACGCACCTCCACGCAGTTGTCGCTTCCGCCGGAGCTCCTGCTGCTCTTGAACCAACCCGTGTCCATCACGCCTCCTCGATGGACGCCGTCGAACGCAGGTCAGCGATCGAAGCGCCCCGCCTTCGCCTCGACGAGAAACGCACCCCAGACCGATAACCGGAACGCGAACGCCGGGCCCGAACGCTCCTTGGAATCCCGGACACCCGCCCCGTTGCTGGAAATCCGCACCTCAACGCAATTGTCACTGGCAGCCGCACTCCTGCTGCTCTTGAACCAACCCGTGTCCATCACGCCTCCTCGAATGCCGCTAGAAATGATCACCGATCGAAGCGCGCCGCCTTCGCCTCGGCGAGGAACGCACCCCAGGTCGATAGCGAGAACGCGAACGCCGGGCCTGAACGCTCCTTGGAATCCCGCACACCGACCGTGTGGGGGAGATCCGCACCTCCACGCAGTTATCGCTCGCTCCAGAGCTTCGGGATCTCTTGAACCATCCGCTATCCGCACCACGTGTCACAGCCACAGCTCCTCTTCCAGCCGCTCGATCAACTTCGGCGCTTCGTCCCTCGTGACCGCCAGTTCAGCGAGGCCCTTGAACGCATGTCGCAGCAGAGAGACGTCCGAGTCACCGTCGAAGTAGGTGGACGGGCCGAAAGTGGCGGAGGAGAACCCCACCGGCCCGCCCTTGTCTCCGAACTCGAACACGGTGAAGCCGCCACCCCGTGCCGGATTCCGCGTGCCGAACGGCAGAACCTGGACGGTGAGGTCATCGTGCAATTCCAAGAGCTCACGGAGGTGCCGAAGCTGGGCACGCATGACCTCCTCCGAACCAACGACCGTCCGAAGCGCCTCTTCGGTCACTATGAAGTGCAGGGCCTTCGCAGCTTCAGCACCGAACGCCTTCTCTTGCCGGTTCAGACGTGCATCAGTCCGTCGCTCGACCTCGTCATCCGACGCGTCCCACCACACGCCGTCACCGTCCGCCATGAGCGCCCTAATGTAGTCGGGACACTGGAGCAAGCCCGGAACGATCGCCGCCTCGTAGCTGCACATGCCCACAGCGCTCGCTTCCAGGTCGACGAAACGCTGGAACGAGCGCGGCAATGCGTCGGTGTAGGGCCGTCGAGGCTGTCGCTTGCGCGCCTCTGCGGCCAGTGCAAGGACCGCTGAGCGCTCATCGCCCTTTACGCCGTAAAGATCGAGCAGTGAGTCGAGATCGCCCGGGGTGATCGTGCTCTTGCCGTCCTCCAGCTCAGCAACCCGCGATCGGACCTTGCCCAGAACCTCCGATGCTTCCTGCCTCGTCCGCTGAGCTTCCGACCTGAGCCTCCGCAACGCGAGTCCCAGTTGGCGGCGCTCCAACGTCTGTCGAACTCGGCCCATCAGCCGACCTCCTCGCGAGATCAAAGGATCTCATTCGATCAGTTGATACACAAGTCCGATATCGGACTTTAAGCTTAACTCCGATATCGGACCAGAACCCCGGAGGCGCAGCATGTCCCTGTACTTCGACACCAAGGTGTCCGTCGAGTCCTTTGTGGACATGGAGGCGGATGTGACGCTGCGGCACGAGGTGGACGAGCTCAACGACCGGATCACGCTGGTCTTCGGCCGGGACGAGTTCGTCCTGCTGCTCGGCCGCGAAACACTAGAGTGCGTCGTCGAGGCGGGAAGGCGAGCGCTGGCGCAGCTCTCCGCGGCAGCCGTCTCGGAAGAATGATCCGCTCCCCCGCCGATGCCCCCAGAAGCGAACGGCCCGTTCGCCCAACGGGATTGGACGAACGGGCCGTTCACTCAAACCACCTCACGCCGGGGGCAGGGCCGCCAGGCGGGATTCGATCCGGGCGATGTCGGTCTGCGCCGTGTCGCGGCGGACCTTGATCTTCTCGACCACGTCGGCGGGCGCCTTGTCGGTGAAGGACGGGTTGCCGAGCTTCTTCTCGGTGCCCTCCAGCTCCTTGCGGGCCGCCGCGAGGTCCTTCTCCAGCCGCTTGCGCTCGGCCGCGATGTCAACCGCGCCGGAGAGGTCCAGCTCGACCGTCGCGGTCCCGCCGGTCAGGCCGATCTCCAGCGACGCCGAGGACGTGAAGTCCTCCCCCGGCTCGTTGAGCTTCGCCAGCGACCGCACCGCGGGCAGGTGCCCGGACAGCTCCAGCTCGTCCAGCCCGCCGAGGCGCGCGGCCACCCGCTGACCGGGCTTCAAGCCCTGGTCGGAGCGGAACCGGCGGATCTCGGTGATCAGCTTCTGGGCCGAGACGATGCGCTGCGCGGCGCCCTCGTCCGCGGGCGTGCCCGCGGCCTTCGGCCAGTCCGCGATGACCACGGACTCACGTCCGGTCAGCGTGGTCCACAGCGTCTCGGTGACGAACGGGATCGTCGGGTGCAGCAGGCGCAGCAGCACGTCGAGCACGTGACCGAGGACTTCGCGGGTGCGCTCGGCGCGGTCCCCGCAGCCGTCCATCTGGACCTTCGACAGCTCCACGTACCAGTCGCAGAACTCGTCCCAGGTGAAGTGGTAGAGCGCCTCGGTGGACTTCGCGAACTGGAAGTCCTCCAGCAGTTCGTCCACGTCGGACGTGAGCTGGTCGGTGCGGTCCAGGATCCAGCGGTCCGCGTCGGTGAGCTCCGCGCGGTCCGGCAGCGCCGACGGCACGCGGGCACCGTTCATCAGCGCGAACTTGGTGGCGTTGAACAGCTTCGTGCAGAAGCTGCGCGACCCCGCGACCCACTCCTCGCTGATCGGCGCGTCCGCACCCGGGTTCGCGCCGCGCGCCAAGGTGAACCGCAGCGCGTCGGTGCCGTAGGTGTCCATCCACTCCAGCGGATCGACCGTGTTGCCCGCGGACTTCGACATCTTCTTGCCGTGCGCGTCGCGGACCATGCCGTGCAGCGCGATCACGTTGAACGGCGCCACGCCGTCCATCGCGTACAGGCCGAACATCATCATCCGGGCGACCCAGAAGAACAAGATGTCGTAGCCCGTGACGAGCACGCTCGTCGGGTAGAACTTCGCCAGGTCCGCGGTCTGCTCCGGCCAGCCCATCGTGGAGAACGGCCACAGGCCCGACGAGAACCACGTGTCGAGCACGTCCTCGTCCTGGCGCCAGCCGTCGCCCGAGGGCGGCTCCTCGTCGGGGCCGACGCAGACGACCTCGCCGTTCGGGCCGTACCAGATCGGGATCCGGTGGCCCCACCACAGCTGCCGCGAGATGGCCCAGTCGTGCAGGTTGTCGACCCAGTCGAAGTAGCGCTTGGCCATCTCCGGCGGGTGCACCGCGACCCGGCCGTCGCGGACCGCGTCGCCCGCGGCCTGCGCCAGCGGACCGACCTTGACGAACCACTGCAACGACAGCCGCGGCTCGATCGGCTCCTTGGAACGCGAGCTGTGGCCGACGCTGTGCAGGTAGGGGCGCTTCTCCGCGACGATGCGGTCCTGCTCGCGCAGCGCCTCGCGGACGGCGACGCGGGCCTCGAAGCGGTCCATGCCGTCGAACTCGGTGCCGGTGTGGGCGATGCGGCCCTGCTCGTCCATCACGGTGAGCATCGGCAGGTCGTGGCGCTGGCCGATCTCGAAGTCGTTCGGGTCGTGGGCGGGGGTCACCTTGACCGCGCCGGTGCCGAACTCGGGGTCCACGTGCTCGTCGGCGACGACCGGGATGGTGCGGCCGGTCAGCGGCAGCTCGACCCGAGTGCCGACCAGGTTCCGGTAGCGCTCGTCGTCCGGGTGCACCGCGATGGCGGTGTCACCGAGCATCGTCTCCACGCGGGTCGTGGCCACGATGATCTCGGAGTCGCCGGAGCCGTAGCGCATCGAGACGAGCTCGCCCTCGACCTCGCGGTGCTCCACCTCGATGTCGGAGATCGCCGAACGCATCGCGGGCGACCAGTTCACCAGACGCTCCGCCCGGTAGATCAGGCCGTCGTCGAAGAGCTTCTTGAAGATCGTCTGAACCGCGCGGGACAGCCCCGAGTCCATCGTGAAGCGCTCGCGGCTCCAGTCGACGCTGTCCCCGAGGCGGCGCATCTGGGACAGGATCGAGCCGCCGTGCTGCTCCTTCCACTCCCAGACCCGCTCCAGGAACTTCTCCCGGCCGAGCTCGCGGTGGTCGACGCCCTCCTCGCGGAGCTCCCGCTCCACCAGAGCTTGGACGGCGATGCTGGCGTGGTCCATGCCGGGCAGCCACAGCGCTTCGTAGCCCTGCATCCGGCGACGCCGCGTGAGCACGTCCATCAGGGTGTGCTCGAACGCGTGGCCGATGTGCAGGCTGCCGGTCACGTTCGGCGGCGGGATCACGATCGAGAACGGCGGCTTGTCGCTGGTCGCGTCGGCGGTGAAGTACTCGGCGGCTACCCAGCGCTGGTACAGCTCGGCCTCGACGTCGGCCGGGTTCCAGCTCGACGGAAGTTCACGGGGCTGTGCGGTCCCGGAGGAGGTCTCCGGGAGAGGGGCGCTGGTTTGTGTCACGCACCGATTCTACGAACCGCCTTCAGCCGACTTACCGGGCCTCACCTCCCGCGTTGCGCCGGCCGTGTGAACCACGCCACGCGGGGAGTGCTCCCGCGACCATGAAGGAGGACCCTGGTGGCCATGTCGCGCAAAGCCCCCGAACAGGACATCGACGAGTCGGCGCTGTCCACCCACGACCCGAAGGACCACGCCGCAGGCGTCAAGGCGGTGATGGTGTCGCTGCGCCGCAGCTGGGAACAGATGGGCGCGGGTCGCACGATCAAGACGTTGCCGCTGCTCAACCAGCGTTCCGGCTTCGACTGCCCGGGCTGCGCGTGGCCGGACCCGCGCGAGGCCGACGGGGACAAGCGCAGCGTCGCCGAGTTCTGCGAGAACGGCGCGAAGGCAGTGGCCGAGGAGGCCACCACCCGGCGGGTCGACGCGGACTTCTTCGCGCGGCATTCGATCGAGGAGCTCGCGGGCAAGTCGGAGTACTGGCTCGGGCAGCAGGGGCGCCTGACCCAGCCGATGATCAAGCAGTCCGGCGACACCCACTACCGGCCGATCGGCTGGGACGGGGCGCTCGACGTCGTCGCGGAGGGGCTGCGCGAGCTGAACTCCCCGGACGAGGCGGCCTTCTACACCTCCGGGCGCACCAGCAACGAGGCCGCGTTCCTGTACCAACTGCTGGTGCGCAGCTTCGGCACGAACAACCTGCCGGACTGCTCGAACATGTGCCACGAGTCCTCCGGTTCGGCGCTGACCGAGACCATCGGCATCGGCAAGGGCTCGGTGTCGCTGGCCGACGTCGAGCACGCCGACCTGGTCATGGTGGTGGGGCAGAACCCGGGCACCAACCACCCGCGGATGCTCTCCACCTTGGAGAAGGTCAAGGGCCACGGCGGCAAGATCATCGCGGTGAACCCGCTGCCCGAGGCCGGGCTGATGCGGTTCAAGAACCCGCAGAACGTGCGCGGCGTCGCCGGCAAGGGCACCGCTCTGTGCGACGAGTTCGCCCAGATCCGCATCGGCGGCGACCTCGCGCTGTTCAAGGCGCTGACCGCGCTGCTGGCGCAGGCCGAGCAGGACGCCCCAGGCACCGTGCTGGACCGCGAGTTCATCGAGCAGCACACCCACGGCTTCGACGAGTTCTTCGCGCAGGCCACCGACATCGACTGGGACGCGACGCTCACGGCCACCGCGCTGTCCCGCGAGCAGATCGAGACGATCGCGCGGATGCTCATCGAATCCGAGCGGACCGTGATCTGCTGGGCGATGGGCCTCACCCAGCAGAAGAAGGCCGTGCCGACGATCCGCGAAGCCGTCAACCTGCTGCTGCTGCGCGGCATGATCGGCAAGCCGGGTGCGGGCGTGTGCCCGGTCCGCGGCCACTCCAACGTGCAAGGCGACCGGACGATGGGCATCTGGGAGAAGATGCCGGAGCCGTTCATGGCCGCGATGGAAGCCGAGTTCGGCATCCCCATGCCGCGCAAGCACGGCTACGACACCGTGGACGCGCTGCACGCCATGCAGGCCGGTGAGGTGAAGGCGTTCTTCGCCGTGGGCGGCAACTTCGTGTCCGCCACCCCGGACACCGCGGGCACCGAGCGGGCGCTGCGCGGCTGCGGGCTCACCGTGCAGGTCTCCACGAAGCTCAACCGCTCGCACGCGGTCGTGGGCGACACGGCGCTGATCCTGCCGACGCTGGGCCGCACCGAGCGCGACGTGCAGGCGTCCGGGCCGCAGTTCGTCACCGTCGAGGACTCGATGTCGGTCGTGCACGCCTCCCGAGGCAGGCTCGAACCGGCGTCGGACGCCCTGCTCTCCGAGGTCGCGATCATCTCCCGGCTGGCCCGGAAGCTGCTCGGCGACGGGCACCCGGTGCGCTGGGAGGAGTTCGAGAAGGACTACGACGCGGTGCGCAGGCACATCGCCGAGGTGGTGCCCGGCTGCACCGACTACAACGCGAAGGTCCGCGAACCGGACGGCTTCGTGCTGCCGCACCCGCCGCGGGACAGCCGCACGTTCACCACCACCACCGGCAAGGCGAACTTCACGGTGAACGAGCCGCAGCCGCTGGTGCTGCCGGAGGGCAGGCTGCTGCTGCAGACGCTGCGCAGCCACGACCAGTACAACACCACGATCTACGGGCTCTCGGACCGCTACCGCGGCATCGAGGACGCCCGCCGCGTGGTCATGGTCAACGAGAAGGACATCGCCGCGCTCGGTTTCGCCGACGGCGACCTGGTGAACCTCGTCTCCGAGTGGCCCGGCGAGCCCGGCCCCACCGGAGAGTCCACTGTGGAGGAACGGCGCGCGGGGCGGTTCCGCATCGTCGCCTACCCCACGGCTCGTGACTGCGCCGCCGCCTACTACCCGGAGGCGAACCCGCTGGTACCGCTGGGTTCGGTGGCGGAGAAGTCCAACACCCCGGTCTCCAAGGCGATCATCATCCGCCTGGAACGGGTCACCGACTGACACCCCGGCAGGTCGCGCGGTGGCACCTCGACCGCCCACCACCGCGCGACCTGCCGGAGATCGACTCGCCCCCACGGCGATCGCGAACCCGCGCATCACGGCCGAAGGCCGTGCCTTTGCGGCGAAGCCGTGCAGTGGGCGAGCGAAGCAAAGCCTGCCTTGCGGCCGAAGGCCGTGCCTGTAAAGCGCGAAGCGCTTTAGCCCACGTCGAAAAGCCGCTCACCCGCGGGTTCTCAGCTGTCTTCTCGCCAGGACGGCTTTTTCCCTCGTGGCGGAGCCACTCGGGAAAAAGATCCCGCAGCGAGAAGGACGCTGAAGTTCCGCCACGGAACCACCCGAGCAGAACGAGCCGTCCAAGCAAGGGATCGGCACGGGCGGGGCGCGCGTCCGAGGTCACCGCCCGTGCCGATCGGGCCCGATCGCCGTCCCACGGGGGGACAACGTGCCGCGGCACGACGCTCGGACCGGCATCCGGTGCCCCAGCAGAACGCTCAGGACACCGGTGGTGCGGCGAGCGGGACGCGGAAGCGTCGCGAGGCACCAGGGGCACGGGCGGGCCAGTGGCCGCGACATCTCCGCGGTCAGCACGACCAGGCCGCACAGCGCCCGGTACAGCCCTCGTCCCCTGGCCAACCCCTCGGCCATCTCGACATCCCCCACGAAGTGGTCACGTCCATCGTGGACATCGGTCACCCGGACCGGCCGATCACCTCGTCGCCGCATACCCACAGCATCGGCACCGCCGCGCCGGCGCAACAGGGAACACCTCGGGGCAACCCGGGGAACGTGCCGAAACATCCGGTGGCCTCGGCGATTGGCCTACCCGCCGGGGCCGTTCAGGGCAACTTGGGGCAAGATCGGCGACTGTGTGGAATTGAGTGGATACACTCTGTATCCGTTGGGAGGCTGATCAACATGTCCCGCACCCCCCACGACCGGCGCCGACCGGAGCGCAACGAGCGGCTTCGCCGCGCCCGCGAAGCGCAGCCCTCACGCCTGGCGCCCGGCGAACCGCTGTCCCGCGCCGAACTCGCCGCCGCGGTCAACGGCTACCTGCTGGAGACGACGGGCAAGCGCTACGACCTCGACGCGCACCACGTGGCCAAGTGGGAACGCGGCGCGGTGCGCTGGCCGACCGCCGCCTACCGCGCCGCGTTGCGCGCGGTGCTGGGCGCGGCCGACGACGCCACCCTCGGATTCCGCCCCAGAGGCTCGCTCGCCCCGCCGTCGACTCCGGGCACCGGGATGCCCGCCACCAGCGTCGAGGCGATCCGAGTCGTGTCGGCCTCGTTCCAGTCCGCTGACCGGCGCGTCGGGGGCGGCAACCTCTACGAGACCGTGCGGCACTACTTCAACACCGTCGTCATGCCGCTGGTGCAGCAGAAGCAGGACAACGCGGACGTGCTGTCCGCGGCGGCCTCGATGATCGAACTCGCCGGGTGGATGGCGCACGACAGCGGCAACGACGTGCCCGCGCGGGAGCACTTCCTCACCGCGTACCGGCTCGCCTCCGCCGCCGCCAACCACGCGCTGGTGGCGAACGTCTGCGCGTCGCTGTCCCACCTGTCCACCGAGATGCGCCAGTCGAAGGCCGCCGCGGACTACGCGCTCAACGGGCTCACCCACACCATGAACACGGAGGGCACCGGCCGTCTCGTGACGCGGCTGCACGCGCTGCACGCCAGGGCCTTAGCCCTGCAGGGCGACCGGGCGGGCACCGAGCACCAGCTCGCCTTCGCCCAGGAACGCCTGGCGCGCAACGACGACGCATGTCCCTGGATCGCCCCGTTCGACCACGCTTCGCTGGCCAGCGAGACCACCGAGTGCTGGCGCAGCCTCGGCGACCTGCGCCGAGGTGAGCTGCACGCGCGCGAAGCCGTGCAGCTGCGGCCGTCCGAGCGGGTGCGCAGCCGGGCGCTGAGCCTGCTGGCGCTGGCGCAGGTGCTCTCCGACGCCGGCCGCCACGACGAGGCCGCGGACACCGGGACCACCGTGCTCGTCGAGGCGAGCGCGCTGTCGTCGGCGCGCGTGCACGGCAGGCTCGACGAGCTGGCGACCTCGCTGCTGCCGCACCACCGGGTTCCCGGCGTGGCCGACTTCTTCGCCGCACGCGCCGCGTACCCGCTCCGCGACTCCGCTTGAGGAGGACCGTCTGGAGCCGAGTTCCGCGCAGGACGCCCACCTCGCGCAAGGCAACGCCCGGCAGGCCCGCAAGCGGGTCGCCGCCGACGTGCTGGTGCGCGACCGGCACGACCACGTGCTGCTTGTCGACCCGAGCTACAAGGACTACTGGGACCTGCCCGGCGGCATGGCCGAGGCCAACGAGTCGCCCCGCCGCGCCGCGGTGCGCGAGGTGAACGAGGAGCTGGGCCTGAGCCTGTCGGTGGGTCGCCCGCTGCTGATCGACTGGGTGCGCCCGCACGGCCCGTGGGACGACCAGCTGCTGTTCATCTTCGACGGCGGACGGTTGCACCCGGACAGCGTCGAGGCGCTGCGGATCTCGGACCCGGAGATCACCCGCTTCCGGTTCGTCCCGGCCGTGCAGGCCAGGGCGTTGCTGCGGCCCGACATGTACGACCGGCTACGACGGGCGCAGCACGCCCTGCACTCGGAACGCACCTCCTACGTCGAATGATCGGAGGCGCCGGGCGCCGAACCCCGGTCTTAACCGGCCGACTTCGGCAGTCGCCCGAAGTCGGCGCCGTCGTCGTGGACATCCGCCCAGGGATCGGCTTTCCGCGCCACCCGGCGCGGCAGGTTCCCGAGCCCGTAGGTCTGAGGAGCGGCCTTGGACAACTCCGCGAACTCCAGCGGCGTCGCAGCCGGTGCGCCGTCGCGGGCCCGCAGCGAATACGGCGCGATCATCGTCTGCCCGTAGGCGTTGCGGCCGACGTCGAGGAAGAGGCGGTCCCCACGGCGGTCCTTGCGCTGCTCGGTGGTCAACCGGCCGGGGTCGTCGCGCACCGCGTCCTGCGCCAGTTCCCGCACCGCCGCGCGGACCTCGTCGAAAGCGCGCCGCCCGGCCAGCGGTGCCACCACGTGGAAGCCCTTGCCTCCCGTCGCCTGCAGGTACGGCTCCAGGCCGGCGTCGGTGAACCGGTCCCGGAATACGCGCACCACGGCGCGCAGCTCACCCACGTCGAAACCGGGCGGCGGGTCGAGGTCCACCACGACCAGCAGCGGCCGGTCCAGGTCGTCCACCGGCGCCAAACCCACGTGGAACTCCAAGCAGGCCTGCGCCGCCAGGTAGACCAAGGTCGGGGCGTCGTCGCAAACGACGTGGTGCACCGGTTCCGCCGAGCCGCGCCGCGGGACGGACTCCACCCGCACCCAGTCCGGGAAGTGGCGCGAAGCCTCCTTCTGGAAGAAGCCCTCCGAACCCACCCCGTCCGGGAAACGCCGCAGCGTCAGCGGTTTCCCGCGCAGGTGCGGCAGCATCCGGTCGGCGATCCGCCGGTAGTGGTCGGCGACGTCCCGCTTGCGGTAGCCCTCGCCGGGGTACAGCACCTTGTCCGGGTGGGTGAGGTCGACTCTCCTGCCCCCGACCTCCAGCAGTTCCGCGTCGGCCACCGCGCTCAGCGCTCCCGGTCGGCGTCGGCGGCCACGTCGTCGTTGGTGCGCCCGCTGAGCACCGATTCCGGGCGTCCGCGAGCCGGATCGCCGCCGCGGTCGGCGCCCTCGTCGTCCACCTTCACCAGCAGCCACTGCTCCCGGCCGCGCATCGGCGTGCGGGTCAAGGCGAAAGCGCCGGTGAGCTTCGCGCCCTCCAGCCACACCTTCACGTGCCCGCGTTCGAGCGCGTCGTCCACGTCGATCGGCGCGCCGCGGTGCTCGGTCAGGTTCCGATACGGCCCGGTGTCCCACACCACGACGGTGCCCGCCCCGTCCCCCTCCGGGATGACGCCTTCGAAGGACGCGTAGTCCAGCGGGTGGTCTTCGGTGGGCGTGGCCAGCCGCTTCTGCCCCGGGTCCGTCGACGGCCCCTTCGGCACCGCCCACGACTTGAGGACGTCACCGACCTCCAACCGGAAGTCGAAGTGCGTCGTCGACGCTTCGTGGCGCTGCACCACGAAGCGGGAGCGCGCTGCCGCGGACCCGCCGGACGGTTCGCCGGACTTCGCCAGGTCCCGCTTGCCCCGGTACTCGTCGAGCCGGTCTCGTGCCATGCCGGAGCCGTACCCGGCGCCACAGCCGACCACACCCGGCGGCTCCGGCCGTCCGAACCGCAGCGATCAGCTGCACTGCCAGAGGAAACGTCCCTGCCCGGTGGACTCGTCGAGGAACGCGTACCCCACCCCGGCATCGCCGAAGTTCACGTCGAACGGCAGGTCGCCCGCGGTGTCGAACTGCCCGATGAACCGGAACGGCTCGCCGGGCGACTCGTCGCCCTGCAACCACTGCGGCGCCCCGAACAGCCTGGTGGCGAAGTCGTCCACGTCGACCTCGCCGTCGAACGGCTCGGTCTCCACCCGGTGGTCCGGTCCGAACGTCGGCCCCTTCGCGATCGTCGCGACCGGGTAGAACTCCGCGGGCTCACCGGGCTGCGCGAAGAACGCGTTCTCCCCGCCGTCCGGCTCGAAGGTGTCCACGACGTCCTCGTAGTCCTCCGGGTAGTCCTCGGTCAGGAACAGGTAGGCCAGCCGCACCTGCTCACCCGGCAGCCGGATCTGCCCGAGGAAGCGCATCGGCCTGCCGAGGGCCGCGGACATCGGCCACGCCGGGGCTTGCAGCCACACCGGTTGGCCGCCGAACTTCGTGACGGGTTCCTGGATGGGCACGTCCGACTCGACGAAGCGGAGGCTCAGGCGGGGTTGTGCACTGCTGTCGGGCATCGAGGTCCTTGCTGTTGCTGGCGGGGTTGCGCGGGCGCACCGCGCGCATCCGGCTTTCCGGGCGAGACCCTAGCGACCCGCACCGACCGAACCGGAAGGTTCCGCGCGAGCACACCCACCTCACACCCGAATGGAGCAGCACGACCCGATCAGCCCACCGCACCGATCCGACGACGCGCACCTGGTGGACCGCACCCGCGGGAGGCCATCGCAAGCGGCGCATACTGGTTCACGGCATCCGAGCAGCGCCGACCCAGGAGGCCGCGATGGGACGAGTCACCGTCCGCCGACCAGTGCTCCGCGTGACCGAGAACGGGTCCCGCACCCGGCCGGACACACTGGCCGCCGAGGAGCCGCTGGAGATCCGCATCGACGGCCGGGCGTTGTCGGTCACGATGCGCACCCCCGGCAACGACATCGAGCTCGCCCACGGATTCCTGCTCACCGAGAGCGTCATCGCCGACCGGGAGGACGTGCGCAGCGCCCGCTACTGCGACAGCCCCGGACCGGACGGGCGCAACACCTACAACGTGCTCGACGTGCTGCTCGCACCCGGCGTCGAACCGCCCGACACCTCGATCGAGCGCAACTTCTACACCACCTCGTCCTGCGGGGTGTGCGGGAAGGCGGCGCTGGACTCGGTGCGGCTGAGCACCCGCCACTCCCCCGCCCACGATCCGCTGCTGATCAGCCCCCAGACGCTCGCGGACCTGCCGGACCGGCTGCGCGCGGCGCAGAAGGTGTTCGACTCCACCGGCGGGCTGCACGGCGCCGCGCTGTTCGACGCCGAGGGCCGGCTGCTGGTGTGCCGGGAGGACGTGGGCAGGCACAACGCCGTCGACAAGGTCCTCGGCTGGGCCGTGCTGGAACGCCGCGTGCCGCTGGAGAGCTGCGTCCTCATGGTCTCCGGCCGGGCCTCGTTCGAACTGGTCCAGAAGGCCGCCATGGCCGGAGTCCCCGCACTGGCCGCGGTCTCCGCGCCGTCCTCGCTGGCGGTCGAACTGGCCGAGGAGCAGGGCATGACGCTCGTCGGCTTCCTGCGGGGGACCTCGATGAACGTCTACACCGGGGCCCACCGCATCATCGAACGAACCCCGACCTCGGTCTCGTAGGAGTCCTCGCCGAACGATCCGCTCCGCCGGTCGGGCAGCCGATCCTGCAGCGAGGAAGCCGCTGAGGTTCCGCTGCCGACCCCCACCGCAACAGGAGTCGGACGACGAGCGGTCAGCCGTGGTCGGCGATGTCGGGGGCGTAGCCGCCGATGAAGTCGACGACCTCCGGCAGCGCGAACCGGTAGTAGCGGCTGTTGTGGCCTCCGGGAGTCCGCACCGATGCCACCTCGGGCTTGGCCTTGCGCACGAACTTGCGCGTCCCGCTGATGAACCTGTCCCGCGTGCCGCACCACACCCCCAGCGGCACGTCCTCCAACGCGGCGACGTGGCGCATCGGGTCGATCGCGCTCCACTCGGCCTCGTCGACGAACGCGCGCCGCCGCGCCATCTCCGGCCAGCTGGTGATCAGCGCGGGCGACACCACCGCCGTCGCGTTGACCGGGCTGTCGAGCTCGTTGCGGCGGCGGGTGTAGAGCAGCGCCCCGAAACCGCCCATCGAGATGCCCGCCACGGCGAACGGCTGGCCGTCCCTCCCACCGAGTCCGCGCTCCCCCAGCCAGCGCGGCACCTCGTCCAGCAACATCCACATCGGATCGTCACCGGAACGCTGGTGCCAGTAGCTGTTGCCGCCGCCGTCGACGGCGAGGATCGCGAACGGCGGCACCTTGCCCGCCTTGACCGACGCGGTCAACCACGCCGGCACCCCACCGGAGGACCTGCGGGCGTCACCGAACCGGCCGTGCAGCAGCAGGCACACCGGGAGCCCGGCGCGGGGCACCCCGCTCGGATACATCGTGACCAGGTCCACTTCGCGGTTGCGCGCCTGCGAGTGCACGGTCTCGACCGACACGTTGGTCTGCTTCGCCAGCGGAACGGGCTGCGGCGGCACCACCGCGCCCCCGGAGTCGCTGCTCAGCCCCAGCCCCAACGCACCTGCTCCGACCAGGCCGGAAGTGAGCAAGGTCCGCCTGTCTGGCATCGGGACTTTCCGCGGCTCCCCGCGCTGCATGGCACCTCCGCTTCGTTCTCCCCGAACCGTTCATCGTGCCAATGGCCGTCGGCGCTACCGGAAGCCCCCTGCGCCACGGAGAGCTCACCCGCCTCGCACCAGGAGTCTCCGGTGGACGGTGAGCGCTCCGGCTCGGTGGCCGCCGCCCGTCCGCGGTGGACGGATCAGCGCACGCCCTCCGGAACCGGCGACCAGCCCGCCGCGCACGGCGCGGAATCGAACCGGTCGGCCACCGGCACCGAGCCGTACAGCACCCAGCGCAGCAGCGCGGGCCACGGCCCGTAACCCGCGGCCGTGTCCAGCCCTCGGCCCTCGGCGAGAACGTCGAGTTCGACCCGCAACCGGTGGGCCAACGCGTGCGCCGCGCCCACCGGCGACGCCGGGTCGTCGGCTCCGACGACCAGCCGGGTCGGACCACCCGCTTCGCGCAGCGCCGGCGCGTCCGGTTCCCCGAGCACGTCCGCCCGCGATCCCGGCGCCCGCACCTGGTCGTCCGGCGCGACCAGCAGCACCCGATCGGCCCGGCGGACTCCGTCGGCCGCCGACCGCCGCGCCCCCAGCGTAGCCGCGTGCCGCAGCCACAACGCGGCGCCGCGGCGGTGGGCGACGACCGCGAGCTCCGCTTCCGGGGGTGTGCGGGCCAGCCGGACGCGCAGCGCGGCGAGCGGATCGTGCGATTCCGCGGGCGACGGGCAGGTGGTCACGACCGCGCCCGAATCGGGCAGCCGCGCGGCCAGCCACTGCTGCCAGTGCCACGGACCGGTTTTCGAGCCGCCCGGCACCAGCAGCACGTGCAGCTCGCTCATCGGGCCACTCCCTGGGCACGCTCGAATCGGACGACTCTCCGATGAGCATGATCACGCATGGCCGCGGATCGCGCGCCTGCGGCTCACCCACTAGCGGGACACCCGGACGTTTCCCGCGAGCGCGAACCCGCTCCACTCGCCTGAGCTCGACCTCGCCCGAGAAGAGAACTGCCGCCGCCCCGCGAGGGGACGACGGCAGTACCATCAGGCGGACTTCTCGCGGCGCTCCCGCCGAGTGTTCTGCCTGGCCACGATCGTCGGGTTCACGTTCTCCCGCACCGTCTGCTCGGTGATGACGACCTTCGCGACGTCGGTGCGGCTGGGGATGTCGTACATCACCGGCAGCAGCACCTCCTCCAAGATCGCACGCAAGCCGCGCGCACCCGTGCCGCGCAGGATCGCCTGATCGGCGACCGCCTCCAGCGCCGTGCGGGTGAACTCCAGCTCGACGTTGTCCATCTCGAACAGCCGCTTGTACTGCTTGATCAGCGCGTTGCGCGGTTCGGTGAGGATCTGCACCAGCGACGGCTTGTCCAGGTTCGTCACGCTGGCCACCGTGGGCAGCCGGCCGATGAACTCGGGAATCAGCCCGAACTTGATGAGGTCCTCGGGCAGCACCTCCGAGAACCGGTCCGCGGAGTTCGCCTCCTCCTTCGAGCGCAGCTGCGCCCCGAAGCCGACGCTGGCCTTGCCGACCCGGTCCTCGACGATCTTCTCCAGCCCGGCGAACGCGCCGGCCACGATGAACAGCACGTTCGTCGTGTCGATCTGGATGAACTCCTGGTGGGGGTGCTTGCGACCGCCCTGCGGCGGCACGCTCGCCGTCGTCCCCTCCAGGATCTTCAGCAGCGCCTGCTGCACGCCCTCGCCGGAGACGTCGCGGGTGATCGACGGGTTCTCGCTCTTGCGGGCGATCTTGTCGACCTCGTCGATGTAGATGATGCCCGTCTCGGCGCGCTTGACGTCGTAGTCGGCCGCCTGGATGAGCTTGAGCAGGATGTTCTCGACGTCCTCGCCGACGTAGCCCGCCTCGGTCAGCGCGGTGGCGTCGGCGATGGCGAACGGCACGTTGAGCATCTTCGCCAAGGTCTGCGCCAGGTAGGTCTTCCCACAACCGGTGGGGCCCAGCATCAGGATGTTCGACTTCGCGAGCTCGACGTTCTCCTCGCGGCTGTCGCGCGTGCGCTCACCCATCTGGATGCGCTTGTAGTGGTTGTAGACCGCTACCGACAGGTTGCGCTTCGCCGGGTCCTGCCCGATGACGTACTGGTCCAGGAACTCGTGGATCTCCGTCGGCTTCGGCAGCTCGTCGAGCTTGACCTCACCGGCTTCCGCCAGTTCCTCTTCGATGATCTCGTTGCAGAGATCGATGCACTCATCGCAGATGTACACGCCGGGGCCGGCGATGAGTTTTTTCACCTGCTTCTGGCTCTTCCCGCAGAAGGAGCACTTCAGCAGGTCGCCGCCGTCACCGATACGTGCCATGACCGCTGACCCCGTCCCCTCCGGCACGCCGTCCGGTGACGTGCCTGACCGTATGTGCTCGTACCGACGGTACCTGCCGCTCCCCGAATTCGGGGAGACTCGCAGACTCCGCTACCTGCCAGTCTCCGGCATGCGCCGGGCGCGGTGGTCGCCGAGGCCACCGTCCGGCGTGTCGCGAACGCCCGGCGTGCCGCCCGCACCAGCATCCCATTTTCCGGAACGCTCCCGCGACAGCCTTCCACCAGGTCCTTTCCCCAGATCGAGTTCTGCGCCCACCAGCGCTTCCAATCGCCGTCGTCCTCGCAGCGGCGAATCCGCCGAGCAGCGACCATCCACGCAACCGGCACCGCCGCGGGTTCTCAGCCGCCTTCTCGCGAGGGCGGCAATTCCCTCGTGGCGGAGGCCACTCGGGACATTGATCCCGCGGCGAGAAGGCGGCTGAGGTTCCGCTACCCGGTCACCAACGCAGAACAAGGCTGGAGAAGCAGATCAGGACTGGGCGGAGAGCTTGCGGTAGGGCAGCACCTCGTCGACGATGCCGTACTCCTGGGCCTGCTGGGCGGTCAGGATCTTGTCGCGCTCCACGTCCTGGCGGACCTGGTCCTTCTCCTTGCCGGTGTGCGTGGCGAGGGTGGACTCCATCAGGTCCCGCATCCGCTGCACCTCGTTGGCCTGGATCTCCAAGTCGGAGACCTGGCCGTAGATGCCCTCGGTCGACGGCTGGTGGATCAGGATCCGCGAGTTCGGCAGCGCGAGCCGCTTGCCCTTGGTGCCGGCCGCCAGGATGACGGCCGCGGCCGACGCCGCCTGGCCCAGGCAGATCGTGCGCACGTCCGGGCGGACGTACTGGATGGTGTCGTAGATGGCCATCAGGGCCGTGAACGAACCACCCGGAGAGTTGATGTAGATCTGGATCTCGCGATCCGGATCGTCGGACTCCAGGAACAGCAGCTGCGCCATCACGTCGTTGGCCGACGCGTCGTCGACCTGGACGCCGAGGAAGACGATGCGCTCCTCGAACAGCTTGTTGTACGGGTTCGACTCCTTCACCCCGTACGCGGTGCGCTCGACGAAGGAGGGCAGCACGTACCGGGACTGCGGAAGCTGGAATGAGCTCACGACAGGTGACTCCTCGTTACTAGGTCCGGGCGCGCGGTCAGCTGGGCAGGTTGGCTGCGGTGGCGACGTGGTCCACGAAGCCGTACTCGCGGGCCTCCTCGGCGGTGAACCAGCGGTCCCGGTCGGAGTCGGCCGTGATCTTCTCCACGGTCTGGCCGGTCTGCGCCGCGATCAGCTCCGCCATCTCCCGCTTGTGCTTGGAGAACACCTCGGCCTGGATCGCGATGTCGGAGGCCGTACCGCCCAGGCCCGCCGACGGCTGGTGCATCATGATCCGCGCGTGCGGCAGCGTGAAGCGCTTGCCCTGCGCACCGGCGGAGAGCAGGAACTGGCCCATCGACGCCGCGAAGCCCATCGCGACGGTGGCCACGTCCGGCTTGATCAGCTGCATGGTGTCGTAGATCGCCATGCCCGCGGTGACCGAACCGCCCGGCGAGTTGATGTAGAGCGAGATGTCCCGCTCCGGGTCCTCGGCCGCGAGCAGGAGCAGCTGCGAGCAGATCTGGTTGGCCATGGTGTCCTCGACCTGAGAGCCGAGGACGATGATCCGCTCCCGCAGCAAGCGCTCGTAAACCGAGTCGTTGAGCGAGAGCCCGTTCGTCGACCGCATGTGCGGCGTCGTGTCCGACGCCGGAACAGTCAGGTGCTGCGTCACGTCTCCCCTGCCTTCTTCCACGATGAGGGCTTCCACAATGGATCCGGCCACACCGGTCGCCGGGCGCCGGACCGTTGGGGATGCCTTGGCTTGTTCCGTTTCCGGTGATCCGCTTGCAACCGACCCTAACGAACGTGGGCGGCACCAGCTTCCCGGTACCGCCCACGTTCGCTCAGAGCTTGTGCATTGCTCTCGCCGCTCGCGGATTCCTTCTGCTCACAGCGAAATCACCGCGAAAGAGTCGTCACTCCGACTTCGCGGCCGGGGTGGAACCCGCGGTCTCGTCGGAGGACTCGGCCTGCTCGACCTCGCCCTGCACGACCTCCGGAGCACCGTCGTCGTCCTGCGAGCCGAACAGCTCGTCCAGGTCGAGCTCGCTGCCGGAACCGTCGACCACAGTGGCCTGCCGCACGACCGAGAACAGCGCCTTGCTGCGCCGCACGTCGGCGTAGATCGCGCCGAGCTGGCCCGACTGCTGCGCCTGCTGGACGTACTGGTCCGGGCTCACGCCGAAGCGCTGGGCTTGGTAGATGATCCGCTCGGTGAGCTCGTTGTCGGAGACCGACACGTTCTCGGCGTCGGCGATCGTGTCCAGCACCAGCTGGGTGCGGACCGCCTTCTCCGCCTCCTCGCGGGTCTCCGCGTCGAACTGCTCGCGGGTCTGGCCCTGCGACTCCAGCCACTCAGCGAACTTGGCCTCGTCGTGGTCGAACGGGTGGATCGCGTCGTGCTCGCGCACCTCGACCTCGGACGCCACCACGTTCTCCGGCAGCGGGACCTCGACGGTCTCCAGCAGCGCCTCGAGGACCTTGTCCCGCGCCTGCATGCCCTGCTGCATCCGCTTGACGCGGGCCAGGCGCTCCCGCAGGTCCGCGAGCAGTTCCTCGGCGGTGTCGAACTCGCTGGCCATCTGGGCGAACTCGTCGTCCGCCTCCGGCAGGTGCCGCTCCTTGACCGAGTCCAGCGTGACGGTCACCTCGGCGTCGCGGTCCGCGTACTCGCCGGCCACCAGCTTGGTGGTGAAGGTGTTGGTGTCACCCGCCGACGCGCCGATCAGCGCGTCGTCGATGCCCTCGATGAGCTGGCCGGACCCGATCTCGTAGGACAGGCCGCTGGTGCGCGCTTCCTCGACGTCCTCGCCGTCGACCGTGGCCGACAGGTCGATGCTGACGAAGTCGCCCTGCTGGGCCGGGCGCTCGACACCGGTCAGCGTGCCGAAGCGGGCGCGCAGCTCGTCGAGCTGCTCCTGCACCTCGTCCTCGGTCGTCTCGACGTCGTCCACCGACACGGACAGCTCACCGAACGCCGGAACGGTGATCTCCGGACGCACATCGACCTCGGCGGTGAACTCGATCTGGTCCCCGTCCTCGATCTTGGTGACCTCGATCTCCGGACGCCCGAGGGTGCGAACCTCGGTGCCGTTGATGGCCTCCATGTACTTGGCCGGAACCGCCTCGTTGACGACCTCGTCGAGCACGGGACCGCGGCCGATGCGGCTCTCCAGCACGCGGGCGGGAACCTTGCCCGGCCGGAAGCCCGGAATGCGGACCTGGTTGGCGAGTGCCTTGTACGCGCGGTCGAAGTTCGGCTTGAGCTCGTCGAACGGCACCTCGACGTTGATCCGTACGCGCGTCGGGCTCAGGTGCTCGACGGTGCTCTTCACGTGGTCTCCTAGTGCGAACGTGCTTCGGACCCCGGCGGTGCCGGCGGGAGCGCGACCCCACATCGGGTGCACTCCGGCGACGCCGGGCTGACCTCCGAGTCTATTGCCCAGGCGAGACCGAGGCCGGGCCGGGGGTTGCCTCAGCGCGCCCCGCGGGCCGAGAACACCGCCTCACCGACCACGTCACCCGCACCGCCCACGGCCGGCACGGCCGCCGAGCCCAGCGGCGTCGGAATCACCGCCGTCCCGATCCCCACCGTCGGCGGGACGATCTGCCTGCCGGGTCCGTCGACGAACAGCGACACCCCGATCAGCAGCACCACCGCGAGCATCAACAGCACCCCCACCAGCAAAGCGGGGAGCCGGACGCGTCGCGCGACCCTCGACACAGCAACGTGAACGTGCACGACCACGAAATCGACCTGCCGCTGCCGACCGTTACCGAATGCCGGGCGGATCACCCGCAGGAATCACGTTGCGTGATCTCCATCGCGACCCCGGAACGCAAAAAGGAGGCGCGGCCGCACGACCACGCCTCCCGGAGGACCGTCGGGGTGGCGGGATTTGAACCCACGACCCCTCGCACCCAAAGCGAGTGCGCTACCAAACTGCGCCACACCCCGTCCCACCTGCAACGCACCCCGACCGCACGGGTGCGTTGCGGAGAGCCTATCGCGACCGGTTAAGCTAGGGCACGCAAGGTCGGAAACACCCCGGCGATCACCGTCCGGACATCGACATCGATGCCCATCGGCGCACCACCGAGGAACGTCCTGACCAGGCATGCGGGCGTAGCTCAATGGTAGAGCCCCAGTCTTCCAAACTGGCTACGCGGGTTCGATTCCCGTCGCCCGCTCAGAGCACCTACCGGCAAGTGCGGCGCCCATTCCCGAACGCGGGAGGGGCGCCGTTTCGCATTCGCGCCGACCAACGAGCGTTTCGCCCGAACTCGCCGCCGAACGTCTCGTGCAGGACGACGGCGCGGGCGGCCGATCGAGCGGGATCGTCCGGGGCGACCCGGCGCCGGACTCCGCTCATCGCCGTGGTCACAGAACGGCCAGGAGCATTGCGGTCATCGCCGCGGCCATCACCGCGTGCGGGAAGGAAGCCACCCGCAGCGCCGCGCGGTCGCGGCCGGTCGGAGGCGCGAGGCCCACCGAGAGCAACCGGGCGGGCGGCCCCACGACGGCGACGACGACCGTGACGACGAGATCGACGGCGAACCAGGCCGCGAGCAGGACGACGACCACGGACACGGCTCCGCCGGGAGCCCCGTCGTGCCCGTGGGCGTGCCCCGGGGAGTGGCCGACGAGCACTGCCAGGCCCATGGCGGCGAAGGCGAGCAGGTGGTTCGCGAGTCCAGCCCGACGCCCCGGCCCCGCGGGCGGGCGAGCCAGGGCGGCGCCGGCGCCGAGCATCCCGGCCACCACGACGGCGAGGACCCACGACCGGGCCGTCGATCCCCACAGCGACGTGAACATCACGGCCATGGCCAGGTTCATCACCAGGTGCGCCGCGTCGGCCTCTCGGGTGGTCCAGACGGTGTCGATCCGCCGCCCCGCGATGAGGCGGACCGCTCCGACTGCGGCGGCGGCGACCAGCACGACGACGAGCGCCGCGTCCGGCGCTCCCATTCGGCACATGGGTCGAGCATAGTTGACACGATCCCGTTTCAACATCAGGCTGTCGAGGTTCCCCGGAGGACGAGGAGGACCGTGATGGCGTGCTGCGTCGCGCTGGCCCTGGTGATCGCTCACGTGCGTGAGCTGTTGTTCCGGTTGCGCCCTTCGGCGGCGCCGCCGCCGACCCCCTTCGCCCCTCCGGCTCGCCGCCCCATGCCTGGCGTGCCGACCGGAAAAAGTCGATGAGCGCGCCGGTGCCCGCCGGAGAGCCCGAGGCGACGCGGGACGGAAACCGGGCCGTCACTGTGCTGCTGCCCGACGTGCCCGCGTTCGGCCCGGTGACGGCGCGACGAATGCGACGGGCGCTGGCGGCCTACGCCGTGGTGTGGCTGGCCGGATCCCTGCCGGGGTGGCTTGGCGCCGGCCCCGCGGCGGTCGCCTTCGGCCACGGACTGGCCCTGCCGGGCGGGGGTTTCCTGCTCGACGGGTCGTTCGCGGCAGCGGCGCTGACCGTCGTCACGTTCGTGCTGTCCCTGGCGCTGTGGTGGTACGCGGGGCCGGTCGTGCTGCCGCCGCTGGCGTGGGTGGCGGGTGCGGCGGTCGCGGCGCTCACGGTCTCGTCGCGGGAGGTCGCCGGCGCAGCGGCATATCTGGTACCGGCCCTGCCGGTGGCCGTGCTGGCGCTCTCACTCGCCGCGCACCTCGTGCGGCATCGTGGCCAGCACCGACGACGGTCGGTGCTGAACGCCGAACTCGCGCGGACGTCGTTCGTCGTCAGCGGCCCGCCCGACCTCGAATCGGGCCCGCCGGTGCGGGAGAGCTCCCCGGAGGATCTGGCGCACTTGCGCTATGCGCTCGACGTCGCCCTGCAGCCGCTCGACAGGTTCGAGGGGTTCATCGTCCTGGAGCAGTACCGCGAGGGCGCGCTCCGGTACCAGCTGACCTCGCTCGGAACCGGCCTGGCGATGTCGCAGTACACCCGCACCCCCGCCTTCTCCGGCTACCTGGCGGAGGCCCAGCGCAACGCGATCGAGAAGATGCTCGACCGCCGCGTGTGGGGCTACTGGCGGACGGAGAACCTCTGGGGCAATCTCTCGACCACGCGCGACCCGCTGGCCACCGACGAGAACATCATGCTGACCGGCTGGCACGGCACGATGCTCGGCTTCTACGCACTGCTCAACGACCTGCGCTACGCGGAACCGGGCGCGCTCACCTATCGCTGGTCCGCCGACGAGGCGTACCCGCACGACCACCACGCCGTCGCGCGGCAGATCCACGACGGCATGCGCCGGTCGGACTACGCACTCATCCCCTGCGAGCCGAACTGGATCTACACCGTCTGCAACGCCTTCGGGATCAACGCGATGCTCGGCCACGATCGCGCCCACGGAACGGGCCACGTCGAGGACCTGCGCGAACGGCTCCGGCACTCCTACGAGCACGAGTTCTTGCGGCCCGACGGCCGCATCGTGGGCGTCCGCGCTCGCCACCTGGGGTTGTCGTGGAACTTCTGGTCGGGCACGGCGGTGCAGCTCAACACCGTCTACTGGATGCACGCGGCCTTCCCCGACCTCGCGCAGCGGGCGTGGTGGCTGCTGCGGCGCAACGAGCTCACCCTGCGCGACGGGATCCCTGCCCTCCCTCCCCGTGCGTCGAACCGGGTGGACGTCGGCTCCTACCGGCTCGGCCGGGACACCTTCGCCCAGGTCGCGATCACGATGGCGGCCCGCGAGATCGGCGACGGCGAGATGGCCGACGCGGCTGCCGCGCTGCTGGCGGAACGGGAGCCGATCGAGGAGCGCAACGGCTGCCGTCGCTTCGCCGACGCGTCGCCGATGGTCAACTTCTACGCGGTCCTCGGCCGGTTCGGCAGGCAGCACGCGCTGCGGGACCTGCTCGGCCACGGAGGAGTCCCGCAGGCGTGGCGCACCGGACCGCGGCTGACCGAGGCCGCCTACCCGGACGTGCTCGTCGCCCGGGCGGTGACCGACGGTCGTGCGCTCGACCTCGTCCTCCGCCCGGGAGCGGGCCCGGTCCGGACGGTGCTCGCGGTGGACCGGCTCGTGCCGGGTTCGGCGTACCGGGTCGCGGGCGCGTGCGCGGACGAGGTCATCGCCGACGCGCGGGGCCGGGCCGTGGTCGAGGTCGACCTGGACGGTCGTCGCGAGCTGCGGCTCTACCCGTCCTGATCGCCGGGGTGTCCGGCGCCATCGGGCCGTATCGGGGCGCACGCCGCGACGCCGATCAGGACGAGCTGGTCGACGAGCGCGTCGTCGCCGATGTCCAGGTCGTCGCGCAGGCGCCGCTCGACCAGCTCGGTGACCCCCGCGACGAGGACCAGCAGGGTGGTCGCCGGGTCCTGGGCTCCGCCGCCGGACCCGGCCAGCTCAGCGGACAGGACCGCGACGAACCCGTCGAGCGCGGCGTTGCGGCGCGCTCGCAGGGCCGGGTGCGCGTGGGCCTCGGCCCACAAGCGCGACCACCCCCGGTCCGCGGACAGCGTCGAGAGCACGGCGCGCACCGCTGCGCGCACCCGCAGCTCGAACGTCGAGGGGGCGGCGCTGAGCGCCTCGGCGAGTGCCGCGCCCATGGTCGACACCGCTTCGTCGAACAGCGCCACCAGCAGGGTGTCCCTGCCGTCGAAGCTCTCGTAGAAGTAGCGCTTCGTCAGCTCCGCCCGGCGGCACACCGCATCGACGGAGACGCCGGCGGTGCCGTTCTCGGCGATCTGGTCGCGCCCCGCGGCGAGCAGGCGCGCACGGCGTGCGGCGGTCCGGTCCGCGGCGCTGACGCCGCGGTGCGGTCGGGTCACGGTGCGGGACATGACCTCATCTTGACACGAGGTCGTGTCGGGTAGCATCGTGAAGTTGACACGAGGCCGTGTCAACAATACATCGAGGACGGAGACCGCTCGATGAAGAGTGCACCGGGAGCGGGCTCGGCCCGAACACCACGACGGAGGTGGCGGATCGGCGGCCTGGAGCGGCGGCGCATCGCCCGGCTCGACCCGGCCGCTGACCACACCGAGATCACCCGGTCGAGCCTGCAGACGTTGCACGGCGACCGGCGCCTGGTCCTCGCCATGTTCACGGTGGCGTTCATGAAGCAGGTCGCCGTACCGACGATGGCCCGGATCCTGTGGCGACGCGGTACCGGCGACATCGTCCAGAACACGGCGCTGCGCAACGACGACACCATCGTCTTCTTCGGTCGCTTCCTCGACTTCGGGCCGGACTCGCCGGAGGGCATCGCCTGGATCGAGCGGATGAACGAGATCCACGCCCACTTCCCGATCCGCAACGACGACGCGCTCTACACGTTGAGCACCCTGGCCCTCGACCCCGCGAACATCGCCGCCACCCTGGGTGCGCGGCCCTTCTCGCCGACCGAGATCGAGGCGCACTGGCGGTTCTGGCGCGCGGTCGCCGAGCGGCAACGCCTCCACGACATCCCCGCCACCCGCGAGGACATGCGGTCCTGGGCACTCGACTACGAGCGTCGCGAATTCGCGCCGAGCGCGGCCGGCCGGGCGGTCTCCGACGCCCTGGCCGAGGACTTCACCGCCCGGGTCCTGCCCGCCCGCCTCCGGCCGTTCGGGCGCGAGGTCCTCTCCGCGATCAGCCCCGCGAACCTGCGGGAAACCCACGGACTGCCTCGTCCTCGGCCCGCGGTCCGGCTGGCAGTGCGGACCGCGAGCCGCGCCTACCTCGACGGCGTCGTCCTGCGCCCCGTGCCGCTCGACCGGTCCTTGGCCCGGACCTTCGGGACCAGCCGCACCGACACCGGCGACCCGGCGGTGCTCGGGTACCGCCACCACGGCCGGTGAGCGCGCGCTCTCCCCGTGCGCGGTCGGCGAGCGGGCTCGGCGGCGCGCACTCCGAACAGCGCCGCTTCGCCTAGGCGAGGGCTCCTAGTACGCCCAGGGCGGTTCTGATGGGGTCCAGGACCAGGGGGGCGTTTTCGGGGCGGGTGGTCGTGTCGACGGCTGAGCAGCCGTTGATCACTGCTGTGACGCCCGCTCGGCCCGCCTCTTCCAGCGGTGCGCGCATCGCGTCCGACCACCTGGCCGGGTCGGTGATGTCGTCGACCGTCAGGTCCAGGACCGCCACGTCGTGGAACGAGCCCTCCCAGCCGTAGTCGGCGATGCGCCGGTGGAGTTCCGCCGCGATGGCTTCGTTCCGGGTGACCGCTGCGATCCGGTGGCCCGCGGCGACCGCGGCGCCGACCGTGAGCCGGAGCAGGCCCAGGGCCGGCCGGCCGCCGATGGTGCCGCCGTCGGCGGGGACCGCCGGGTCGAGGACGCAGTCCGGCAGGACGGCGTCGCAGTCCGGTGCCGCGGCCAGGGCCTCGGCGACCAGCTCCGTCGAGCGGTGCACGTCCTGCTCGGTGTTGAGGGCGCGCGGGCCGTGCGGGGGCAGGTCGGACAACACCACGCGCACCCCGGCCGGGGACAGGGCGTCGTAGCGGGCTTGGCGCCGGGCGACCTCCTGAGGTCCGACGACGATCGGCGTGACGGCTTGGACGAGCATGGCGTTCCTCCTCATCGGACGTGGGTGAGCGCGCCGAGCGCGCGCAGTTCCGCCGCGGCGTCGGCCGCGTCCGGCAGCGCGGCGCAGCGCTCCCGGATCCCGGCCACCACTTCGGCGTCGCCGAGCAGGTCGCCGAGGACGCGGACGCGGTCGTCGGCGCTGAACGGGTGGTGCGCGGCGTCGCCGATCGGGTTCGGCGCCTCCGCGACGGCGTGACCGTCCGGTGTGGACGCGGTGAGCCGGACCGGTCGTTCGGCGGGCAGCCGGGCGTCCAGGTCCCGCGCCGCCCGCACGGTCACCCGGCGGGCCAGCGCCGCCGTGGCGGGGTCGGCGAGCGCGTCCGCGGTGAACTCGGCCGGGCCGACCCGGCCGCGCCGCAGCGCGGTCGCGACGACGTACGGCAGCGAGAACCGGGCGGCCAGCGGAGTCGGCCAGTCCGTCCGGGCCAGCCCGGCCCCGAGCGAATGGATCTCGACGAGGACCTCCTCGGGATCCGGCCCGGCCCGCTCCCGCAAGGACAGCGCGACGTCGATCGCGGCGTGCGTGAACGAGCACGAGGAGTGCTGCTTGAAGTAGCCGCCGAGGACCTCCCAGCGCTGCCCCTGCTCGTCGCCGAGCACCGCAGGCTCGAGCTCGCCGAGCAGATCGCCGAGCGCGTCCGCGGCGACACCGGTGAGATGCCCGCTACCGGAGGCGGCCAGCCGGGCCGCGACCAAGCCGGACTGGTTGGCGGCGCCGACCCACGCGTCCCGGACCGGGTTGCCGTCGAGCGCGGCGGAGAACGGCCCGGCGACGGGGAGCCCGCCGCCCGCGTCGATCGCGACGGCGGTCTCCACCGGGCCCAGCCCCAGCAGGCGGGCGCAGCCCGCCGCAGATCCGGTGACGCCCCAGTTGCCGTGCGGGTGCGTGCCCGGCCGGAGCCGGGTCGCCCGGCCGAACCGGGCGGCGACCTCGTAAGCGGCGAGCAGCGCGGCGCACAGCTCGGTTCCGCTCGCGCCTCGCCGCGCGGCCAGCGCGAGCACGGCGGGGAAACCGTGCGCGGCCGGATGTCCCGCGGCGAGGCGGTGACCGTCGTCGAGTTCGAGGCGCACCGCGGCGATCGCGTTCAGCCAGGCCGCGGCGTCGACCGACGTGGTGCGACCCGTCCCGAACAGCGGCGACGGCCCCTCCGGCGGATCCCAGGCGGTGACCAGCGCCCGCTGCTCGGGTTCCCTCGAACCGAGCGCGGTGACCGCGGCGGAGTCGACGAGCACGGTCAGCAGCCGCTCCCGGACCTCGGCGGGGACCTCCGGCCAGCGCAGCTCGGAGACCCACCGGCCGAGCCCGCCGACCGCGGACCGGACCGCGTCGGCGTGCTCGGTCCCGCTCATGCCCGCTCGCCCGCGGGGGCGTTGGCGGGTGTCGCGGCGAGAGCGGGTTCGCGCGGGACCAGCAGCATCAGCAGCGCGCCCGCGACCGCCAACCCGGCCATCACGACGAAACCGCTGGTGAAGCTGCCGGTACCGGCGACGATGAAGCCCATCACCGACGGGGCGACGATGCCGGAGGAGGCGAAGGCCGCGTCGGCGAAGCCCGCCGCGCTGCCCGGCTGGTCGGGGGCCGCGTCGATCGAGGCGACCCACCAGATCCCGCCGGTGATGAACCCGAAGCCGACGCCGAGCGAGATCGAGATCAGTGCCACGGTGAGCGTCGGGGCGATCGCGAGCGGGATCAGCGAGCACCCGGCCAGCAGCAGCGCCACGCCCATCACGGCGAACCGGGTGCGGATGCGCGGGCTGCGCCGGTACACCCGGTCCACGAGGTACCCGCCGACCAGCGAGCCGACGATGCCGCAGGCCCAGGGAGCGATGGAGAACGCACCGGCCTCCTCCACGGAGAGCCCGTAGGCGTTCGAGAGGAAGGATGGCAGCCAGTACATGAAGCCCCAGAACATGAAGCCCCAGGCGAAGTAACCACCGGCGACGACCCACAGGTTCCGGTTGGTCAGCAGCGGGCGCCACCGGACCGAGGACCGGCCCGACGCGGAGTCCGACTCCTGCCCCTGCGCGATGAGCGCGCGCTCGGCGTCGTTGACCCGCGAGGACTCCTCCGGCAGGTCGCGCAGCAGCACCACGGCGAACAGCGCCCACACCACGCCGATCAGCGCCAAGGTCCAGAACATCCCGCGCCAGCCGACGAGATCGGTCAGCCAGGTCAGCAGCGGCCCCGAGATCAGCAGGCTGCCGGAGACCGCGACCCCGCCGCACAGCGCCAGCGCGACGCCGCGTTCGCGGATCGGCAGCCACCGGCTCACCGTCCGGGTCGCGGCCGGGAACGCGGGCGACTCGCCGATCCCCAGCAGCAGCCGGATGACGAGCAGCCCGGCGAACGATCCGGCGACCGGGATGAGGGCGGTGGTCACCGAGAACAGCGCGATCGCGGCGAGCAGCACCCGGCGGGTCCCGAACCGGTCCACCAGCGGTCCGGACACGAACGCGGCGACCATGTAGCCGATGGAGAAGACGGAGCTGATGATCCCGTACTGCGCGGTGGTGATCCCGAACGCCTGCTCCAGCGGTTCCACCGCGTAGGAGACCGCGCTGCGGTCGATGTAGTTGATGACGATGAGGCCTACCACCAGCCCCAGCGTCACGAAGCGAAACCGTGTGCTCATGCTCGTAATCCCTTGATTCCGATGGGGAATCGTTCGCTCCGTTCGCTCGGAGCGGACGAGACGTCGTTGTCCTGTCGGGGTTCGATCAGCTGCTAGCCGGTCGGGGCGGAGGAGGCGAGCGCGGCTTGGACCCCGGCCATCACCTCGCCGACCGCGCGGTCGTCGCGCAGGTCCCACACCGAGGTGACGATGTCGGCCGCCCGGTCCGGTCCGACCGCCCGTCCCGCGTTGCCGGTGAACTTCGCCGCCAGCTCCTCGGACGACAGCGGGCGCTGCGGTCCGCCGCGGTTCTCGGTGATCCGCTCGGTCACCGAGCCGCCGTCGGCGAGCTCGGCGGTGAGCACCGCGGGGAACTGGCGCGGGAACCCGGCCGTGGCCTGCTCGTCGGCGACGACCCGGACCCGCCCGGCCAGCTCCAACCGGCGGGGATCGGCCGCGGCGGCGTCGGTGAAGTCCTCGTGGAACACGCCGAGCCCGCCACCGCCGATCAGCGCGGCGGCCACGGTGTAGGGACCGGAGAACGCCGCGTGGTAGCCGGAGCGCGGATGCCGCTTCTCCTCGGCCGGTTCGGCGATGGTGCGCAGCACCGGGGCGGGCACCCCGAGCACCAGCTCGCGGACCTGCTCGGCGGTCACGCCCCGCTCGCGCAGCCGGAGGGCGGCGTCGATGCCCGCGTGGGTGAAGTGGTTGCAGGGGTAGGGCTTGAAGAACACGCCTGGCGTCTCCCACTGCTCGCCGAGCCCGTCGGTGACCCGATCCGGGTGCACCCGCTCACCGCAGAACGCGCGCAGGAAACCGAACCTGCCCTCGATCACGGTCGGCGGGCCGGTGAGGCCGTGGCGCGCCAGGTCCGCGGCGGCCACCCCGGAGTGCGCGGCCCAGCCGCAGTGCACCCGCTTGATCGTGCCGCCGGTGCGGTTCGCCTCGATCACCCCGGCGCCCATGCTCGCGGCGATGCCGACCGCGGAGGCCAGCTGATCCGCGTCGAGGCCCTGGACCATGCCGGAGGCCACGGCGGCGCCGATCGCACCGCAGATCGCCGTGGCGTGCTGCCCGTGCTCGAAGAAGACCGAGTTGCCCAGCTCCTCGTCGTAGCCCGCCATGCCGAGCCGGCAGGTGACCTCGATGCCCATCGCGGTCGCGGCCAGCAAGGCCCGGCCACCGGCGCCGGTGCGCTCCGCCGTGGCGAGCGCGGCCGGGACGACCGAGGCCGACGGGTGCAGGACCGACGGCAGGTGGGTGTCGTCGAAGTCGAGGCTGTGCGCCAAGGTTCCGTTGACCAGCGCGGCCGACGGGGCGGGCACCCGATCCGGCAGCCCGATCGCGGTCGCCGCGGGGGCGCCGCCCCACTCGGCGGCCACCGCCCCGGCGATCCGGGCGGGTTCCTCGCGGGTGGCCGCGAGCGAGTTCCCGAGGACGTCGACGATCCGGCGGACCACGTCCTCGGCCAAGGTGTCGTCGACGCCGCCGGCCGCGAGCCGGGCGCCGACCTCGCCGATCCGCTGCGCGGGAGTGGTCATGCCGGCACCACCGCCAGGGGACGGACCGGGGCGCCGGTGCCGCCGACGATGCGCAGCGGGGCGAACACGGCGAGGAATTCGCCGAGCCCCGCCTCCGCGGCGTCCTCCAGGGCGAGGTGCTCGACGATGTGGATGCCGTGCTCCACCAGCAGCACCCGGTGGACCGGCAGCACGCGGTGCCCGGCCCCGGCGGGGATCTGCTCGTAGGCGGTGGTGTCCGTGCCGGTGGCGACGATGCCGCGCTCGACCAGCCACTGGGCGCCGTCGACGGTCATGCCGGGCACGCCGGTCTCCTTGCCGACGTAGGCGGTCGCGTCGGAGAACAACCGCCCCCACCCGGTCCGCACCACGGCGACGTCGCCCGGTCCGGGCTCGGCGCCGATCCGCTCCGCGGCCCGCGCCAAGTCGTCGGCGGTGATGCCGTAACCGGGTTCCAGCACCTCCACGCCGTGCAGCGCGGCCACGTCGAGGAACACGCCGCGGGTGACCATCGGTGGGATCGTCTCCGCGCCGTGCACGGTGTGCTTGCCGCCGCGCTGGGACTCGGCCGCGTCGGCGCCGCCGTGCAGCCGCCCCTCGTGGCTGACGTGGGCGAGCGCGTCGACGTGGGTGCCGGTGTGGCCGCCGGTGACGATCACCTCGTTGGACGCCGAGCCCCCGTCGGGGCGGACCGCGTCGCCGTGGCGGCGTTCGAGGGTCATCCGGAAGCCGGGATGGTTCGGCGAGCCGGCCATCCCGGTGTAGAGCGGGTGCCCGAGCTCGATGGTCCGGGTACCGGCGCGCACGGCGCCGAGCAGTCCGTCGGTGGCGCTCACGAGTTCTCCTTCCCGGCCGCCGCACGGGCCGGTTCGTGGTGGTCGGGGGCGTGCTGTTCCAGCGCGTCGGCGAGTTCGACCACCCAGCGGGCGCCCGCGACGACGGCCGGGTCGACGAAGCGGCCGTCGGCGTCGACCCAGGCGGCGTCGCCCGCGGAGCCGACCGAGGCGAGCAGGGCGCGCGCCCGCTCGACCTCCCCGGCGTCCGGGGTGAAGGCCGCGTGCACCGGGGCGATCTGCCGGGGGTGGATCACCGACCGGCCGAAGAACCCGGCGTCGCGCAGGGCGCCGCTGTCGGCGGTGAGCCCGGCGGTGTCCGAGAGCTCGGTCCAGACGCTGGCGACCGGGCTGGGCAGTCCGGCCGCGCGGTTCGCGGTGACGAGCCGGGCCCGGGCCCAGCCGAGCTCGGCGCGGTCGCGGACCCGCAGGTCGGCGGCCAGGTCGGTCTCGCCCGGCGAGATCCCGGCGACGAGCGGGTGGCTCTCGGCGAGGTCGAAGGCCCGGCGCAGCCCGCGGGCGCTCTCCACGAGCAGGTGCAGCGGCAGCCCGGTCCGTTCGGCGAGGTCGGCGACCGCGTCCGGGTCCTCCGCTTTGGGGACCCGCAGCCCGGCGATGCCGGAGCTCGCCAGGGCGGCGGCGTCGTCGTCCGACCACGGCGTCCCGGCGGCGTTGATCCGCACCCAGATCCGGGGGTCCCGAGCTGCGGTGGCCACCGCGACCTCGCGGGCGAGCGCCTTGTCGGCGGGCGGAACCGCGTCCTCCAGGTCGAGGACGACGGCGTCGGCCGCCCCGCCGAGGGCCTTGGCGACCAGGTCGTCGCGGTGGGCGGGGACGTAGAGCCAGCTCCGCGCCCACCCGAGGGCGCTCACACGACCCCCTGTTCGCGCAGCCGGTCCAGCTCACCGGCGTCGACGCCGAGGCCGCCGAGGATTTCCGCGGTGTGCGCGCCGAGGCGCGGGCCGGTGGTGCGGACCGAGCCGGGGGTCTCGGACAGCCGGAACGGGGTGTTCTGGAAGCGGACCGGGCCCAGTTCCTCGTCGTCGATCGTCACGATGCTGCCGAGCGCGTTGAAGTGCGGGTCGGCGAGCACGTCGGCCGCGGTGTAGATCGGGGCGACCGCCGCCTGGGCCTCTTCGAAGGCCGCGACGACCTCGTCCCGGTCGCGGGCGGCGATCCAGGAACCGACGGCCGCGTCGAGCTCCTCGACGTGCTCGGCGCGGCTCGCGCCGCTGGCGAACCACGGTTCGTCGATCAGCTCCGGGGCGCCGACCAGCCGCATCACCCGCTCGGCGATCGACTGGGCGCTGGTGGACACGGCGACCCAGCGCCCGTCGGAGCACTGGTAGGTGTTGCGCGGCGCGTTGTTCGACGACCGGTTTCCGGTGCGCGGCTGCAGCACGCCGAGCTGGTCGTAGGCGATGAGGCCCGGCCCGAGCAGGTGCAGCAGCGGCTCGATGATCGCGGTGTCGAGCACCTGGCCGCGGCCGGTGTCCTCGCGGGCCCGCAGCGCGGTGAGGATGCCGAACGCGGTGGTCAGCGCGGCGACGCCGTCGGCGAGGCCGAACGGCGGCAGCGTCGGCGGGCCGTCGGGCTCACCGGTCATCGCGGCGAACCCGCTCATGGCCTCGGCGAGGGTGCCGAACCCGGGGCGGGACGAGTACGGGCCCTTCTGCCCGAACCCGGTGACCCGCGCCAGCACGAGCCGCGGGTTGCGCGCGGAGAGCTCCTCCCAGCCCAGCCCCCAGCGCTCCAGGGTGCCGGGGCGGAAGTTCTCGATCACCACGTCCGCGTCGGCCGCGAGGTCGAGGAACAGCTCCCTGCCGCGCGGGGTGGACAGCACCAGGGTGATCGCCCGCTTGTTGCGGGACAGCATCTTCCACCAGAGCCCGACGCCGTCCTTCTGCGCGCCGTGCGTGCGGGCGGGGTCACCGCGCGGGTGCTCGATCTTGATGACGTCGGCGCCGTGGTCGGCCAGCAGCGTGGCCGCCAGCGGACCGGCGAACAGGGTGGAGGCGTCGAGGACCTTCAGGCCTCGCAAGGCCGCAGGCTGGTCGTGGCTCATCATGTCCTTCCACTGCTGGTCGGGCGGGCTCGATCGGGCACGAGCCCGCCGAGCCGGGCGGTGAGGCGGTCGGCGATTTCGATCACTTCGGGGGCGGTGGCGGCGACGAATTCGCCGGTGACGCGGAATCGGGGGCCGCACACCGACACCGCTCCGACGAGGCCGCCGGGACCGAACACCGGCACGGCGACCGATCCGGCATCGCTCTGGCGCTCACCCGCGGAGGCCGCGTAGCCGAGCTCGCGGATGCGGTCCAGTTCGAGCCGCAGCGCGTCCGGGTCGGTGGGGGTGGAGGGGGTGAGCGCGGCGAGCTCACCGGCGAGCAGCCGGTCGACCTCGTCCGCGGCGGAGTAGGCGAGCATGCACTTGCCCGACGAGCCGGCGTGCAGCGGATACGGCCGGCCGAGCTCGACCGACATGGTGATCTCGTGGGTGCCGACGGCCTGGTCGAGGTAGATCCGCCCGCCGTGCACCTTCGAGCTCACGGTGGCGGTCTCGTGCAGCCGGTCGCGCAGTTCGGCGAGGAACGGCAGCGCGGCCGTGCGCAGGTCGGACTCCCGCAGCGCGCGGCTGCCCAGCGCCGCCGCGGCCGGGCCCAGGCGGTACTCGCGGGTCTCCGGGTCGTAGGCGATGAGGTCCCGCGAGCCGAGCGACTTCAGGATGCGGTGCACCACGGCCTTGGAGAGGCCGAGCTCGCGGGAAACCCTGCTCACGCCGAGCGTGGGCGGCCCCGCGGCGAACAGCAGCAGCACGTCCGCCGCCCGCTCGGTGGCTCCGGTGCCCCCGGTCATCTCCGCCACGTCATCCCCTTCGATTCGGACTGTTCGCGTACCGCTTACCGGAACGAGATTGAGCGGTATGCCCTTGCGATGTCAAGAAGTTTCGCCTCGCTTCTTGCGTATCGCCAGGCCAAGTGCTCTTATCGAGATGCCAGTCACGCCCGTGCTCGTACCGCTGAGCGGAACGAATCAGTGGGCTGGCAGTGAGGAGAAACGATGACGATCGATGTCGATCTCGTGGTCGCCGGAGCGGGCGGCGGGCTGATCGCCGCGATCCGGGCTGCGCAGCTGGGACTCGACGTGCTGGTGGTCGACTCCGACGAGAACTTCCGACGCGGCAACAACACCTCGATGTCCACCGCGATGGTTCCGGGCCCCGGATCGCGCTACCAGGCCGCCGCCGGAGTCACCGACTCCCCGCGGCTGTTCCTGGACGACGTCGCGCGCAAGACCGGGGGCACCGCCGACCAGCGGATCGCCGCCGCGCTGGCGCACGTCGGCGCGGAACTCGTCGAATGGCTGGCCGACGACGTCGGCGTGCCGATCGAACTGCCGACCGACTTCAGCTACCCCGGCCACTCGGTGCCGCGGGTGCACAGCATCCCCGGCCGCCACGGTTCGGCGCTGCTGAGCCACCTGCTCGACGCCACCGACCGCAGCGACCGGATCGACCTGCTGGTCCCGGCCAGGCTGGTCGGGGTCGAGCCCGGACCGGACGGCGGCCGGACCGCCGTGCTGGAGAACCCCGCCGGGGAGCGCGAGGAGATCACCACCCGAGCGGTGCTGCTGGCCACCAACGGCTACGGCGCCGACACCGGGCTGGTCGCCGATCACCTGCCCGAGATCGCCGGGATCCACTACCACGGCGGCGAGCACTCCCGCGGCGACGCGATCCGGATCGGCCGGGCGCTCGGCGCCGCGACCGGGTACCTCGACGCCTACCAGGGCCACGCCGCCCTGTCCGCCGCCGCGCACACCCTCGTGACCTGGACGGCGGTGATGCACGGCGCCGCGGTCGTCGACGCGGGCGGAACCCGGTTCGGCGACGAGACGGCCGGTTACTCCGAATACGCGGCGGTGCTCGCCGGACGTCCCGGCGGACGCGGCTGGATGGTCTTCGACTCGCGGATCGACGGGCTGTGCCGCGCCTTCGGCGACTACCAGGACGTGCTGTCGGCGGGCGCCGTGCGCACCGCGGACGACCCGGCGGAACTCGCCCGGCTGATCGGAGTTCCGGCCGCCGCGCTGGAATCGGAGATCGACGCGCTGGCCGAGGTCGCCGCGGGCACCCGAGCCGACCGCTTCGGCCGCGGCACGGCCACCGAGCTGCGCGCCCCGCTGCACGCCGTCGAGATCGTCCCCGCGCTGTTCCACACCCAGGGCGGGCTGCTCGTCGACGAGCACGCCCGCGTGCTCGACACCGCCGGGGAACCCGTCCCCGGCCTGTACGCCTCCGGCGGCGCCGCCGCCGGGATCTCCGGTCACGGCGCGGCCGGATACCTCGCGGGCAACGGCCTGCTTCCCGCGCTGGGCCTCGCCTACCTGGCCGCCGGGCACCTCGCCCGGTCGGCCGACCCCACCCGCAACCTCACCCCGGAAGGTGCCTGATGACCCGACCCGATCTGATCGTCCGCGACGTCCGCGTCGTCCGCCCCGGCGGCGGCGAGCCGTTCCCCGCCGACATCGCGATCACCGACGGCGTCGTCTCCGAGGTCGGACCGGGACTGCCGGTGCCGGAGGGCACCGAGGTCCACGAGGGCCGCGGCAGGCTCGCCTTCCCCGGAGTCGTCGACGCCCACCAGCACTGGGGCATCTACAACTCGCTGTCGGACGACACCGCCACCGAGAGCCGGGCCTGCGCCCAGGGCGGCGTGACGACCTCGCTCACCTACATGCGGACCGGGCAGTACTACCTGAACCGGGGCGGCCCGTACTCCGAGGTCTTCCCGGAGGTGCTCGCCTCCTCCGAGGGTCGCTCGTACGTGGACTACGCCTTCCACCTCGCCCCGATGCAGTCCTCGCACATCGACGAGATCCCCGCGCTGGTGCGGGACCACGGCGTCACGTCGTTCAAGATCTTCATGTTCTACGGCAGCCACGGGCTGCACGGCCGCTCCACCGACCAGAGCGACTTCCTGATGATCCCGGAGGGCGAGCGCTACGACATCGCCCACTTCGAGTTCGTCATGCGCGGGATCCAGGCCGCCCGCGAGGCGAACCCGGACATCGCCGACCAGATCTCGCTGTCGCTGCACTGCGAGACCGCGGAGATCATGACCGCCTACACCCGCCTGGTCGAGGAGGAGGGCACCCTCTCCGGCCTGGAGGCCTACAGCGCGTCGCGCCCGCCGCACTCGGAGGGCCTGGCGGTGACCATCGCCTCCTACCTCGCCCACGAGACGGGCCTGCCCACCATCAACCTGCTGCACCTGTCGTCGGCGAAGGCGATGGAGGCCGCGATGGTGATGGCGAAGGCGTTCCCGCACGTCGACTTCCGCCGCGAGGTGACGATCGGGCACCTGCTGACCGACGTGACCACCGCGGACGGCGTCGGCGGCAAGGTCAACCCACCGCTGCGCCCGCGCGCCGACGTCGAGGCGCTCTGGGAACACCTGCTCGCCGGGGACGTCAGCTGGGTCGTGTCGGACCACGCCTGCTGCAAGGAGGAGAAGAAGTTCGGCGACGACCCCGAGGACGTGTTCGCCGCGAAGTCCGGCTTCGGCGGGGCGGAGTACCTGCTGCCCGGCCTCGTCGGTGAGGGGCGCCGGCGCGGCCTGCCGATGTCGACGGTCGCCGAGCTCGTCTCGACGAACCCGGCCCGGCGCCTCGGCCTGCCGACCAAGGGCGACATCGCGGCGGGCTTCGACGCCGACATCGTCCTGGTCGACCCGGACCGCTCCTTCGTCGTGGACCCCGCAGCCTCGGAATCCACCCAGGAGTACACCCCGTTCCGCGGGGCGGAGATCGGCGCCACGGTCGAGACCACGTTCCTGCGCGGCAAGCGGATCTTCGACGGCGGCGAGGTGCTGGGCGAGCCCGCGGGGCGCTACCTGCACCGCCCGACGGGCCGCTGAGCCGGGGTCCCGTGGTCGCGCGCGACCGCGGGACGCCCGCTAGTGCGGTCGGAGTGCGCAGGGGAGAGCGGTCCGGATCTTCGATCCCGGCCGCTCTCCCCTGCGCACGTCCGGCTCTGCTCCTCCGCCGCCGGCGGATCGCGCTCCCCGCGGCTCCGGGTTCCGCCGCACCACCCGGTGGACCGGACACGTCCCGCAGGGAGCGGTTCACCAGGGCGTGACCAACGACACTTCCCGGCATGCTGGCTGGTGGACGCGGTGGACCAGCGCAATTCCGTGGCCCGCCGTCGGTGGGGTGGCCCATGCTGGCGGGCGGGGCGGAGGACCCGTGGTGCGCGGTCGGTGCGCGCGGGCCACGGATGAGCAGAGTCGGAGACAACCGGTGCGACGTCTTGAGTACAAGTGGCTGGTCGGGATCACGTTCGTGCTCGGTCTGATCATGCAGATCCTGGACATGACCGTGCTCAACGTGGCGCTCGCGACGCTCGGCAGGGAGTTCCACGTCGGCGAGGGCACCCTGCAGTGGGTGCTGACCGGCTACATGATCAGCCTCGCCGTGTTCGTGCCGTCCTCCGGCTGGATCGCGGACCGCTTCGGCAGCAAGCGCACCTTCCAGCTCGCCGTGGTCCTGTTCACGCTGGCCTCCGTGCTGTGCGGGCTCGCGACGGAGATGTGGATGCTCATCGGAGCCCGCGTCCTGCAGGGCGTCGGCGGCGGCATGCTCGTCCCCGTGGGCCAGGCCATGCTGTTCCGCGCGTTCCCCGCGAACGAGCGGGCGAAGGCCTCCGCGGTGCTGTCCATCCCGATCACCATCGCCCCCACGCTCGGACCGCTGCTCGGCGGCGTGCTCGTGGAGTACGCCAGCTGGCGGTGGATCTTCTTCATCAACGTGCCGGTCGGTGCGGTGGCGCTGCTGTTCACCGTGCTGTTCCTGAAAGAAGAGCACCGCGAACGCCCCGGCCGGTTCGACCTGCCCGGCTTCGTGCTCGCCGGCGCGGGCCTGGCGACGCTGCTGGTCTCGCTCGACCAGGGCGCGCAGCTCGGCTGGGGGCGCCCGTCGGTGTGGGGCGCGCTGCTCGTCTCGGCGGTGCTCATCGGCGGGCTCGTGGTGCGCGAACTGCGGACGGCGGAACCGATGCTCGACCTGCGGCTGCTCGGCGACCGATTGTTCGGCACCGGCAACGCGCTGCTCGTGTGCTCCACCGGAGCGATCTTCGGGACGCTGTTCCTGCTGCCGCTGTTCCTGCAGAAGCTGCACGGGTTCTCCCCGTTCGAGTCCGGGCTGGTGCTGATGCCGCAAGCGCTGACCATGCTGGCGGCGACCCAGGTGGTCAGCCGCATCTACGGGCGCTTCGGGCCGCGACCGCTGCTGCTGATCGGCTTCAGCGTGCTCATCACGGTGGGACTGGCGCTGCAACTGCTGAGCACCACGACACCGGTGTGGTTCCTCGTCGTGCTGCTGATGTGGCTCGGGTTGGGCATGGGGCTGCTGATGACGCCGTTGCAGACCGCCGCGTTCGCCCGGATCTCCGGAGCCGCGATGGGGCACGCGAGTTCGCTGTTCAACGCCAGCAGGCAGGTGGCGACCGCGCTCGGCACCGCGGTGTGCGCCACCATCCTGGTCGCGATCACCGAGGCCCGCTCGTCCACCGTGGACCTCGCCGCACCCGGCGCGGTCGAGCAGATGCAGATGGCCGCCTACCGCGGGGCGTTCCTCGCCTCGATCGGCTTCGGCGTTCTCGGATTGTTGCTGTCGCTGCGAGTGCGCAACGCCGACGCCGCAGCGACGCTGGACGACCAGGAGAAATCGCGCGCGCGGCCGAGGAAACGCGGTGGCGACCGCTCGGGCACCACGACCGTGAGATAGCTCAAGGTATCCCCACAACGGTCCGCACCGGTGCACTATTTGAAGGGTGACCGAATTGCCGCACGCCGACCAGGTCCGCAACCACGCCCGCTGGCGTCCGGGATGGCATTCCGGCCGCACCAGCTACGCCTGGCTGTTGCCGTTCGCCGACCAGCCCGGACTCCGCCACCTGGTCAACCAGTACCAGTACGCGCTGCGCGACCTGCCCGGATTCGACCTCGTCCCGCTGGAGTGGATGCACATCCTGGTGCAGGAGGTCGGGTTCACCGACGAGGTACCGCAGGAGAAGATCGACTCCCTGGTCGACGCCGCCCGCAAGCGCCTCACCGGGTTCACCCCGCTGTCGCTGGCGTTCCACCGCGCCGTGGTGCTGCCCGAGTCGCTGTCGCTGCCCGCCGAACCGCAGACCTCGCTGCTGGACCTGCGCGCCGGGCTCCGGGCCGCGACCGCCGACGCGCTCGGGGACGACCAGGTTCCCGGTGAGCCGGAGGAGGTCGACCGGCACATCAGCCTCGCGTTCTCCACCACCGAAGGTCCCGCGATCTTCGCCGTGGCCACGCTCGGCGGCACCGACGTCGACCCGACGACGGCGAAGACCTCCGCGGTGTCCCTGGTGCGCCTGAACCGCGACCACTCCTGCTCCGAGTGGGAGACCATCGCGCAGGTCCCGCTGGGTTGAGGGGGTCGGGCTCTTTTTGCTTTGGTGGTGGGGTGGCGGAACCTCAGCCGGTCTCTCGCTGCGGGATCTTTTCCCGAGTGGCTCCTCACGAGGGAAAAGCTGTCCTCGCGAGGAAGCCGCTGAGAACCCGCGGGTGGTTGAGCTCTCGACGTGGGCTGTGCGCTTCGCGCATACAGGCACGGCTTCGCCGCGAGCCAGGCGTGGCTTCGCCCGCCCAAGGCACGGCTTCCCCGCTGAGACGACGAACGATCAAGGACACTGCTCACCTGGAATGACAGGGCTGAGGACAGGGTTTCAGCGGTGCCGGTCGCTCTGGTCGCAGGTGGCAGGAGGAGGGGCTGGCGAAGCGTCCGCACTGGCCCGCTTCGGCTGAGCCGGTCCTCCGAACGGGTACCTTCGGAAGTGTGGCCGCCGTGGCGGACGCACCGGGTCGGAATCCGTTCGGAGGGACCATGTCGGGCGCACTCATCCTGATCATCCTCGCGGCCGTCGTCCTCGTAGGCGCGCTGTGGTGGTCCCGCCGCCAGGCTCTGGACCGCACGCGCAAGGAGCTCGACGACTCGCGGGCCGAGGCTCGCCGCTGGGTGGAACGCCTCGGCGGCCAGGTGCTCAACATCGACGGCACCGACGAGGCCTCGAAGCAGGCCATGGCCGACGCGGCCGAGCGGCACAACGCCGCCGTCTCCCAGCTCGACCAGGCGACCTCCGCCGAGCAGTGCAGGCTGACCACGCAGACCGCGATGGAAGGCTTGTACTACGTGCGGGCCGCGCGCACCGCGATGGGCCTCGACCCCGGCCCGGAGCTGCCGGACCTCAGCCACGGCGCGGGCAAGGTCACCGAGCACCGCGAGGTCGAGGTGGAGGGCAGGCAGCAGGTCGCCTCCCCGTCGCCGAGCGATCAGACCCCGCACTACTACCCCGGCGGGCGCGTCGCGGGCCGCCCGGTTCCCGAGGGCTGGTACAGCGAGCCGTGGTGGAAGCCCGCGCTGGTCGCCGGAGCCTGGGGCGCGGGTTCGTTCCTGCTGATGAGCGCCATGTTCAGCGGCATGCCCGGCGTGTCGGAAGCGGCCTACGCCGACGGTTTCCAGGACGGCCAGGGCGATCTCGGGGACTCCGGCGACCTGGGTGACTCGGGCGACTTCGGCGACCCCGGAGATTCCGGCGGCGACTTCGGGGATTTCGACTTCGACCTGGGCGACTTCGGCTTCTGACCAGCAGGCCCCCGCAGCCACGGCAAAGGGCGAACGCCCCCCCCTACGGCGAAGCCGTGCCGTGGGCGGCGAAGCCCGCCTGCCTTGCGGCCGAAGGCCGTGCCTGTAAAGCGCGAAGCGCTTTAGCCCACGTCCACAAGCCGACCACCCGCGGGTTCTCAGCGGCTTCCTCGCGAGGACAGCTTTTTCCCTCGTGGCGGAGCCACTCGGGAAAAGATCCCGCAGCGAGGAAGCCGCTGAGGTTCCGCCACCCGACCACCCAAGAAAAACGAGCCGTGGAACCCGATCAAGCCTGGCAACACGGACACCAGTACAGGTTCCGGCCGGAGAGGTCGACGGTCGCGATCGGAGTGCCGCAGACGAGGCACGGCGCATTCGCCCGGCGGTAGACGTAGACCTCGCCGCCGTGCCGGTCCTGCCGGGGTTCCCGGCCCATCGCCTCGGGTTCGTGCTCGGGGCGGACCGTGTCGATGCGGCCCACCCGGACGCCGTCGGCCATCAGCTCGACGAGGTCGTCCCAGATGAGCTTCCACTGCTGCTCGCTGAGCTCACGTCCCGGCGTGCAGGGCGGAATCCCGTGCCGGAACAGGACTTCCGCGCGGTACACGTTGCCCGCTCCGGCGAGGATCTTCTGGTCCAGCAGCAGGGCCGCGATGCTGGTGCGGGATCGCGAGATCCGCGCCCACGCCCGGTCCGGTTCGGCGTCGGCGCGCAGCGGGTCCGGGCCGAGCCGTTCCCGCAGCGCGGTGACCTCGTCGAGGGTGAGCAGTTCGCACGCCGTCGGCCCGCGCAGGTCGGTGCCGGCGTCCGGCCCGATGAGGCGCATCCGCACCTGGCCGCGCGGTTCTTGCGGCGGCAGCGGGAATTCGGTGAAGGTCCCGTACAGCCCGAGGTGCACGTGCACGACTTCGGGGCCGTAGAAGTGGAAGAGGTGTTTGCCGTGCGCCTCCGCCCGCTCGAACGGCGCACCGTCCACTCGGGAGGCACCGGCGCCGAACCGCCCCTGCGGACTGGACACGCGGACGCGGTGGCCGCCGAACCGGGAATCGTGCAGCCCGGCCAGCCGGTGCAGGGTGTGACCTTCGGGCATCGGTCAGAACAACACCCAGAGCACGATCGACTCGACGAGGTACGCGAGCACGCAGCAGGCGCTCACGACCAGTCCGCGCCGCACCGTTCCGGGAGCCGCGCCGCGGCGCAGCGCCACGACTACTCCGCTGACGAAGGCCAGGCACACGGCGAGGAAACCGCCGACGATCAACCAGATCCCGACGCCGAGGGCGCAGTCGGGTTGCGTGCAGGCGGCACCGGGGCCGCCCGCCAGGTAGGGCGCGAGCGCGCTCTGCCCGAAGAAGAGGACGAGCACGCCGACCACCGCGCCGCCGAACGCGACCAGCGGTGTCAGCAGGGCGGTGGCCGGGCGTGCTCCGGTCATGTCGTGGTCACTCCGCGGGCAGCGCCGGCGGCTCGCCGGTCCGCTCGTAGTCGGAGAGCAGGTCGATGCGGCGCTGGTGCCTGCCGCCTTCGAACTCGGTACCGAGGAACGCCTCGACGATCGCCTCGATCTCCTCGACGGAGTGCATCCGCGCGCCGATGCCGGCGAGCAGTGCGTTGTTGTGCTGACGAGCGAGCTTGGCGGTGTCGACGTTCCAGGTCAGGGCCGCGCGGGCACCGGGGACCTTGTTGGCGGCGATCTGCTCGCCGTTGCCGGAGCCGCCGATGACCAGCCCGAGGCTGCCTTCGTCGGCCACGACCTGGCGAGCGGCTTCGACGCAGAACGGCGGGTAGTCGTCCTGAGCGTCGTAGGCCGCGGGCCCCACGTCGGTCACCTCGTGACCGCGCTCGGTCAGCCACTTGACCAGGTGATTCTTGAGTTCGAACCCTGCGTGATCAGATCCTAGGTAGACGCGCACGGGGGCAGTGTGTCAAACGCCCCACCGCCGCCTCGCACCCTGGTTAGGGTTGCCCGGTGACCGATGCCGACGCCGCGCCGACGGGCCGGTGGCTCGAAGTGGCCGACGGCGTGCGCGCCCGGCGCCACGCGGAGCTCGACCTCACCACCGGCCTGGTGCTGGGCTCGGACCGAGCGCTGGTCATCGACACCCGAGGTGATCGCCGCCAAGGTGCCGAGCTCGCCGAGGCGGTGCGGGCCGAGACCTCGCTGCCCTGCGATGTCGTGCTGACCCACGGCCATTTCGACCACTGCTTCGGCACCGCCGCGTTCCGGCCCGCTTCCGTGTGGGCGCACCAGGGATGCGCCACCTACCTGCGCGGACACGCCGAGCGGCAGCGCGCGGAGTGGGTCGCGCACTACCGCCGCGAGGGACGCGCCGACGTCGCCGAGGCGCTCGCCGGCACCGACGTGGTCCTGCCGGACCGCCCGGTCACCGGCTCGGCCGAAGTGGACCTGGGCGGGCGCGTCGTGCGGTTGCACCACTTCGGACCGGCGCACACCGATCACGACCTGGTGGTGTCGGTGCCGGACGTGGCCGTGGTCTTCGCCGGTGACCTCGTCGAGCAGGGGGCGCCGCCGGACTTCGAGGACGCCGACCCGCGGAACTGGCCGACGGCGCTGAGCGGCGTGCTCGCGCTGCGACCGGAGATCGTCGTCCCCGGCCACGGCACCCCGGTCGACGCGGAGTTCGTGCGCGGGCAGCGCGACGAACTCGTCCGCCTGGCCGACGTGTGCGCGCGGCACGCTCGGGGAGAGCTCACCACCGGCGAAGCGCTGCGCCACTCCCCGTACCCCGCCGGCACCGCTGAGCAAGCCCTGCGGAATTTCCACTAGCCCGTTCAGCCGTACGCGTGCGGCCGTTCGGAGTCATTTCGCGGGTGGGGGGCACCGATCTCCGATCGAGAACGTCATGCTCACCAATGGCCGGAAATCACCCGGCAGGCGACCCGCACGACGGCACTACGCTGGGGCGATCAACATAGCCGTGGTGCAGCGAACGACTACTTGGGGAGGCGACGGTGTCCGATCCGGACCCGACCGGCGCGGCGCGACGACAGGAACTGCGCACGAGCAACGACGCACTGCGCGGGCAGATCGACGGAATGCTCGCGGACCTGCGCCGCCGCACGGCCGAAATCCAGGAGAAGCAGACCGAGGCCGCGGCCAAGACCCACGAGGTCGTCTCCGAGGACGGCGTGATCACCGCGCGGGTCGACGCGACGGGCACGCTGGAACAACTCCTGCTGTCGGCGAAGGCCTTCGAGCGCACCACCCCGGAACAGCTGGCGCGCAACATCACCAGCGTCGTCCGGGAGGCGACCGGCAGCGCGCAGCAGTCGTTGCAGTCCGATTTCGCCGCGCTCGCCGAAACCCCGGACCTGCCGGACGTGTTCGCCGGGGCGCCGTCGCTGACGGACTTCTTGCCCAGCAGCGGCCCGCTGGTCGCCCCGCCCGACCCGGCCGCCGAACGAGCCGCGCGCACCGGCAAGCAGCCGTCCGCCCAGCAGGCGGGCACCCGTCGCGACGACGTGGACGACGACGAGCCACCGCAGTCCTTCATGACGGAGGGCCGCTGGTGAGCGGCCAGATGGAGATGCGCCCGGAGGAGATCCGGGCGGGCGGCAAGCGGATCGGCGATGCCGGGAGCCAGCTGAGCACCGTGCTCCAGCAGCTCAAATCCGGTTTGGACGCCGAAGGCGAGTGCTGGGGCGGCGACGAGGCCGGGCAGAAGTTCGCCGAGAGCTACGTCAAGAACAGCACCGATGTCAGCGACGGCATGAAGAAGCTCGCCGAGGCGCTCGGCAACATCAGGGACAACCTGACCGCCACCGCCGACGACACCGAGGGCCGCGACGAGCAGGCCGCCTCCGACATCGGCAACGTGCCGCAGAGCTGAACACCGACTTGGCCGACCAGTGACTGGGGAGTCCTACCGCCATGAGCATCGAGATGCCCGACGAGGTCAAATGGCTGCTGCCGATCGTCGTCGGACAGTCCTGGCCGGAAGGTGACGAGGACGCGCTGCGCCGCCTCGCCGACGCGTGGCGGGCGGCGGGCGACGGCATCGACGGCGTCACCGGCGACGCGAACGGCGGCGCGAGCCAGTCGCTCGGCGGTATGGAAGGCCAGACGCACGACGCGTTCGAGAAGCTCTGGCAGGACATCGGCAACGGCGGCGAAGCCGCGCTGCCGAAGCTCCAGGAGGCGTGCGAGCAGCTCGGGCAGGGTTGCGACGACGCGGCGCTGGACGTCGAGCACACCAAGCTGACCATCATCGCCTCGCTGATCGCGCTCGCGATCCAGATCGCCGCGATGATCGCCAGCGCCGCGTTCAGCTTCGGCGCCTCCACGGCGGGAATTCCCATCGCGCAAGGCATCACGCGCACCGTGGTGATGCAGATCTTCAAGCAGCTCGTGCTGAGCATCGCCAAGAACGTGGCCATCGAGGTCGCCACGTCCATGGCGATCGAGGCCGCGGTGCAGGGCATCCAGATCGCCTCCGGCGAGCGCAAGGGCCTCGACGGCGGCAAGTTCAAGGACGCGGCGATCAGCGGGGCCATCGGCGGCGCCGTCGGCGGTGTCTTCGAGGGCGTCGGGAACGTGGCGGCGCGCAAGGCGGCCGGGGCCGTCGGCGACGCGGCCGGCGACGCCGTGGGAGATGCCGCGGGCAACGCCGCGAGCTCGGCGGGCCGGGCGGCGGGGGCTGCGGGAGAAGCCGCGGGAAGCGCCGCCGGTGCGGCCGGGCGAGCCGCGGGAGACGCGGCGGGCGACGCCGCCGGAGCCGCGGGCGAGAGCGCGGCCAAGAACATCGGCGCGACGGCGCTCAAGGAAGGCGCCAGCGGTGCCGCGCAAGGCGCCATCGGCAGCGTCGCCGAGCAGCTCATCACCGAAGGCAAGGTCGACTGGGGCGACGTCGGCACCGGCGCGATGTCCGGTGGCGCGATGGGCGCGGGCATGGGCGCGGGCGGCGCGGGCCTCTCGAACCACTTCAGCGCCCCGGACGTGCCCGACGTGAGCGGGTCCGGCGATTCCTCGGGCAGCAGCGGCTCGTCCGGATCCGGTGACAGCGGATCCTCCGGTGGCGGCGACAGCGGCTCGTCCGGTGGCAGCGGTGACGCGTCGAGTTCGACGTCCACCGGCAGCACGGCGTCCGCCACCGCGGAGGGCGGCTCGCCCGGCGACTCCGGCGGATCGGATTCCGGTTCGGGCAGCGGTTCTTCCGCCTCTCGACCGTCCATCGAGGACATGCTGTCCGGTGATCCGTCCACGGCGAGCGCGGATTCGAGCAGCGGACCTGCCTCGTCCGCCGAAGGGTCCACGAGCTCGTCGTCCGGCACCGACGGGTCGACGAGTTCTTCCGACAGCGGGTCGTCGTCCGCCGGGGACGGGAGCCGTTCGTCGAGCGACGGCGGCTCGACCTCCTCCGCCGAAGGCGGTTCCGGCTCGACCGCCGAGGGCGGCTCGCGGTCGTCCGCCGAGGACTCCGGGGCGCGCACGTCGGGTGACGCCGACTCCGGCGGCTCGCGGTCCGACTCGGACGCGGCGTCGTCCTCCCGGAGCGCGGAAGGCCCGAGCACTCGCTCCGACGCAGCGGACTCCTCGTCGGCCTCCGACGGGGCTTCCGCCCGGACGTCGGATCCCACGCCTGCGAGCGATTCCGCAGCGACGCCCAGGTCGTCCACCGACGGCGACTCCAGCGGCCCGTCGACCGACGGCGGTTCCGGCACGGGTCGAGCCGACACCGCCTCGACCGGCGGCTCGGGTTACGGCTCCGGGTACGGCGACAGCGGCACGACCGCCACCTCGGGCGCAGCAGAGTCGAGCGGTTCCGGCACGGACACCGGTGGCGCCACGGGATCCCGAGGCACCGACACGTCATCCGAGACCGGCTCCGGTGGTTCGGACGGGTCCAGCGGTTCCTCGAACTCGGGCACGTCCGGGTCGACTCCGGGCGAGTCGAGCCCGGCGTCCGGTGGTTCCGGGAACGCGTCCGGCACGACTCCGGGCGCATCCGGCGCGGCTTCCGGTGGTTCCGCGGGTGGCGCGGGTTCGATGCCGCACGGCGATTCCACGCGCACCCAGCCTTCCGGACCCGCGAGCACCACGTCAGCGTCCAATGTGGATGCTCCGGCGCGTCCCGCCGAGCCCGCGGCGGCGCCCGCTCCCGCGGCGCAAGCCGGTGCGGGCCGCGCCGACCAGGGCACGGCCGCGGGTGGCGGCGCGATGGGCGGTGCACCCGCCGGCGGCGCACCCGGTGCCGCCGGAACGCCCGGCTCCGGCGGTAACCGGCCGGGCTCCGCCGGGAGCTGGACCGGTACCTCCGGCACGCCGGGCGCCGCGCACCGCGCGACCGGCGGCGACGGCCCCCGCCCCGGCGGTCCGCGCGCGGACCGGCCGCTCGCCCCGTCCGCGCGAGGCGCGGACG